>DASRRX010000005.1:0-349056 GCA_035695565.1 Puia sp.
CTTTAGCTGTGCGGTATCCAGGGGATGATGGATCAGCGGCAACCGGCCGGCCTTTAGTTCGGGTTCCTTCCGAATGATCCGGGCGTGGAATCCTTTCAATTCTAAACCGACATCGGGATCATCGGCGGTTACCCCGACAAATTCGCCGGACGACAGCATCGCCAGGGTAGCCGGAGTGACGGCTTCTTCCCATTGCGGGGTCACGCTGATTGCGGTGTCGGCGCTGTTTGTGGACACCGAAGGGCGGTCTTTCAGAATTTTCGGGAACCGTTCGCTCACCCATTTCGCGGTTTCGCCACCAGTCTGGCCACAAAAGAAGTTACCGCTGATATTGAGCAGAAGGTCCGATTCGTCCCGGCTATACTGGATCCTCAGTTGGCTGATGTCTTGTACAGCCAGGATGGGGATCACGTTATTCGACCGGGCCGTTGCAAAGGTGGTGAGGACATTTGTCGCACGGACGGTGGCAAATTCGTCGCAAAGCAGAACGAAGGGCCTGCGATCCGGGGCATTACATAGTTTGCCAACCTGATCTATATACAAAGACAGAATGGGCGCAAGCGCTTCCCGGCGGGTTGGATCGCCGCCAAGGCAAAGGATCTTTGGCGCAGCAGGATCGTTGAGGTACATGTTGAGGTCGTTGCCCGTCAGGATATAATAGACTTCCGGCGAAGCCAACCGTGCCAGCGGTATCCTGGCAGAAGCGATCTGTCCATCCAGCATTTCGAAGCTCTTGTTCTGATAGGCATCGATAAAAGGCTGGATAAGGGTGCGAACCTCCGGCTGCGAGCGGAGCACGGTTAGCAGCTTATTGTAAGGCGCCTGAAGCAGTTCGATGACATGGGGCAGGGTACAGTACTTACCCTCGTCATATTGTCGCAGGTACCAGATGGCCGCGGCCAGTAGGTTGATAGGCGATTCGACGAAGAACTTCCCTTCTTGCTGCACCCAGGTGCGGTTGAGGCTCAGCATAATGGTCCGACTGGCGCCAATGGCGTCGGAAACCTGACGGAGGGTGGATGGCTCCAATACATTACAGCGGTGGGACCTGGAGATATCGGTGAAGTTGATGGAATAGAAAGCGGTCCCGAGGTATCGGTCTCTATAATGATTGAATAATTGCCAGGCCAGCCGGCTCAGCGAATCATATTTGAAATCGTAAAGGAAGAGGGTATGTCCCCTTTCCATGCATTGCCGCAACAAGGGTTCGATGATAAAGCGCGATTTGCCCGATCCGGGCGAGCCTATAACAAGGATACCCCTTCTGGGATTCACGAGGTTGATCCAGCTATACCGCTGTCTGCCTTCCAACTGGTACTGCCCCTGCAGATGAAGGGAGTATTCGGATGTTATCTGGCGTTCTTCCTGCGGGAAGCCGGAATGTGCTTTGTTGTAGGGATCTGTCGATGTGCGGGGAGAAAGCATTAACCGTTTGACCCGGATGCCGCCAACCAGCATCAGCAGCCATCCGGCCGTTGTAAACAAAATATACCAGCAGGAGGTTGCTGTCAGGCTACCTAATCTGGCAAATACAAGAAAACTACCAAAATACAGTGCTATTCCCATCCCGGTGACCTTGAGCGCTTGTCTCAGAGTGCGGCGGCGATCGGCCTGGCCGCGATTCGCGATACAAGTCAATCCAAGAAAGAAGGCGGCGATGAGCTTGCATTCCAGCAGGCTGTTAAATAGTCCTGTCTTGCTGATCTGCATCAGCAAGTTGTCGCCAATCCGGCATGTCCAATCCCATTCGTTAAACAGGGGATAGCAAAAATAGTAGAGATGCAATCCGAATATGGTCAGGCTGATCGCCAGACTTAGCATGGCGACACGATCGAATGGAAAACCAGCGGATCTGGTCATATAGAATGGGTTTAATCGTTTATAGATAGCCGGATATTCGTTGTCCCTGTCTGGGCTCCTGCGTCAGTCGTTCCTGAAGCCGTTGCTGGTAGATCGCTTCAGGCACCAGGCGATCAAGAATGGCTTTAGCAGTGTAGGAAGTCCCGAGCGACTCACTGTCATAGACGGCCCGTGTCTGGTGATCCACAAACCAAAGCCGCGGTCTTTGCCGGTCGGTGTCATCGAGCACCAGGCTGATCCCTTTGGCAGTCAGTTGCTCCCGGAAAGCCGGGAGATCCGGGGTTTCGCCGAATAGCGCCCAATCAATGGCAGCAGTGACCCTCTCCTCCTGCCGGCTTCGTTGCAGCCGGTTAGCGGTAAAACGTGCTTCGATGACTTTCAATGTAGGGCGTTTGTGTAACGCGCTTGCTTTTACATAAGTCTCCATTGGCTTGCCGTTTTCGGCTAGAGGATTGTAGATCAGTCCCCCGCTTTGTCGGATCAGCCCGTCCCGCTGTCCCATGCTTGCACGAATTCGATATAGCCCCAGCACGGCATTTAGCTCCTCGAGGTTGGTATAATTGTAGTGAGGGATCACCAGATCAAGAACAGCATTCATGGTTGGGCGAAGAGGGGTAACACCCATTTCAACTGTCCTGGGGGGATGAAGGCTTGCCCATTCTTTATCGGGGATGCGCTGCCCGGCCTGATAGAGGCCGTGTCGCTTTTCCAATTGCCGGGACAATTCATAGCTTTTCAAAACGTTGGTCCTGTACATATAAATGGGCGGGTCATCTTTCCGGATGCGGCTCGATACGACATGAAGGTGGGTGTGCAGCGCATCGCGATGTAAGTAGACAAGATAAGGCTGCTTCCCCCAGCCCATTCCTTCCATATATTCCTGCGAAACATCCCGCATCTTTTCCTTATCGATATTGTCCGTCTGATGGAAAGCAATAAAGATGTGCAGAACTTTTTGCCGGATATTTTCATTGAGCGAAAGTAACCGGTCGAGATGGAAACGCTTGTCCTTTAATGTCAGGTCCGCGGCATCTTTGATCATGTTGCCAGCGTAAATACATTCGGCGACACCGTTCCTGACCTTATGCTCATGATACCACAAGACCCGGGTTAGGCTTATGGCGGATACTATTTTGGTATGCATAAATCGGAAATTTGATAGAACGCGTGTTTAAGATCTTGCAGCAAGCGGCAAAGCGTGTCTTTTTCCTCCGGCGAAAAGGCAGCGGGATCAGAAAGTCGTTTCAGTTCCCGGCGAATCTCAATGATCCGATCGATCAGGCTGTCCAGCGACACGTTGCGACAGGTGACGGCCACGGGCTCATTCAAGAGCAGCTTCCGGGCGTAGTCACTGAAATTCCGACAAGCGGACTTCTTCCATTGCGCCCTGATCGTGTCGAACTCCTCTGACGTGCAGCAGAGATTGAGCCTGCGAAGACGTCGTGGCGCCGGTTTCGGCCTTTTCATTTGTGATTCTTTTTGCGTTAAGAATTTGCTTGAAATGAATAAGCAGGGTGATTACGCGCCCACCATTCCTGTCGCCGACTTCCAGCACCAGTTGTTTGTCCTTTCCGGGGGTAAAGGGCCGGAAGCCTGCCCATTGTTGCAGCGTCGAATCTCCGGCTATTGTCGTTTGACGGGGTGAACAGACGGGATCAAGCGGCAATTCCTGCTGAGCGGTTCGCCGAAAGGACCGCCGGTCCCGAAGAACCCAGCGGTAATATTGGGGCGTGAAGTCGATGGCCGAGTGATTTCGCCATTGCAGGGCAAACCAGAGGAGGCTGTCCTTTAAGCAGATGCTTTGGAGGGTGAGCTCGACGCCTTCCGACCTGCGGCGTTGGAGAAAGGAGCCACCCGGGACGAAACCGGGCGGCTGTTTGAGATCCAAAACCGAATCATAAGAGCGCAAATTGGGTAGAGATTTGATCGAACGGGGCAAGCCGCCATTTGGATTGCGAAGCAGCACCTGGTAGCCTGCGCGAACGGAAACCCTGACCAGCCTTGCCTTACGCGCCAGCAGGCTTTTTGTTGCCTGGATCCCGGCTGAGGCGGCTTGTGCGCCAAGCGAGGCTTCGGCGTTGAGGAGGTTGAGGCCGTTGATGGCATCGCTGGAGGATTGTTTTACAGCATCCTGGCTAAGGATATCCGGGATATGAATTCCGGGCAGCCCATCGAGGTCATAGACCTGCAAATCGGTTTGGTACAGGTTTCGACCGTCGCGGATCGATCGGATGTAGACTTGCAACCGATCACCGGTGATCGTGGCCGTGCCGTAGAGCCAGCCGCCGGCGGCGATGCGGATGCCGTGAACCCGGATGTCTTCGGATAATCTGATAGGAAGGGTGCCGCCGCTGGTCAGAGTCTGATCAGCGGGGATGACTGCGGCGATGGCGTTTGAGGAAGAATCGGCGAGGGTTACGGTCTCGGTTGCGTCGGTTGTGAGCTGACCGCTCGTTGGCCTGCCCTCTTCCGGATGCTGAATGCGGATTACTTTATCCAGCATGCTGTTCAGCCGCTCCAACTGCGGGTCTTTATCCGGCGTATCGACCCAACGTTGCCGTGGCGGCACGCTAATTCGGGGAAGCAGCGACACCGCAGGCGGCGGCTGCTGTAGTGGCTGCTGCTGTACGTGCGGCGGCTGCAACCGCGGTTGTTGCAGCGATTGCTTAAGCCGGTTCAGCCGAAGCAGCAATTCATCCGCTTTCAGCAACTGCCGCCCGGTATCCCGCCTCCTGTAAGGATCTTGCTGCGCATATTCCTGCCGGCGTACCGAATCCCGGTCGGCTTTCAGGTATGCGTTCATTTTATCCAGGAATGTTTTTCGTGGGTCTGGAAAGGCGAGAGGCAGCTCCCTATTCAGCCCATGTGGCCGGATGTCTTTTGCGTTTGGGTTGCCATGCCCGCCGCCCAGCGCATAAAAGATGCCGCAAATAAAAGGCAGCACGATCAGCGGGGCGGCGAGTAAGAATCGGCGTTTTGCGTGTTGTAACATAGATGAAAAGTTTAATCGTTAATGAATTTGATCTATCGGGTTTCCACTTTCAGATCCCGGTTGTCCAGGATCGCCCAGCGCTCGATGAGAAACCCATGTGGATTGTTGTCCGACCGCCCGGTATTCCGCAGCCAGCCCTCCGTCACCAGATCCCTTGTCACCTTGCTCGTAGGCCGGATGATCTTCTCGGTCGCATAGCAGCGGAAGTAATAAGGATAACTGGTCATGTCGAGACTAATGCTGTCGATGCCGATCTCCTGGCTGACATTGCCGGAGATGATCCCGGAATAATACCCGGTCTCTTTCAGGTCGTCGGATTGGCGTTTGGCCGAGCCGTCCGCGAGATAAAGCGCCTTAGCCAGATTGGCATCGATCACCTTCTCATCGGGGTCCAGCGTAAAGAAGTCCTCATGGAAGTTGCGGATATGATCCCGCGCCTCCACCGCAACATTGTCTTTCCGGGCCCGGGCAAAGGCTTCGAGCGCCTTGCCGCTGGCCAGGATATAAATGCGCTGCGTTGCCCGCTCACTAGCCCGATACGCCAGCCAGCTGACGATACAGCAAAAAGCCAGGGAGCCCACTACCACCAACGCGGTGATAAAACGGATATGCTGAAACGCGCTTTCGATCCGTCTTGCTTTAGGAAACATGGCGCCAGAGTTTTGCTCCCATCCCACCCGTTCGAACGATAAAATGGGTGATCGATGGGACGGTGAAGTATCCTACTATAGCCAGCAGTAGAAAGATCAGATATGCCGCATCGGTGGCCCCGAAACTGCCCTGACCCGTCGCCGTCACCTGCGCAATATCCAGCTTGATCATTTCCTGCTGGATCTGGGCGATCAACGACCCGAAAAGGTTCGCCACCGGCAGCCATAGAAATACATGGATATAGTGCGAGAGCCAATGGCTCAGACTGCTTTCGAGACCCGGGTAGACCGAGAAGGCAAAAGCCAGCGGACCGAGGATAGCCAGGACGATGAGATAGAACGTCCTGACGGTGTTGATACAAAGCCCCGCCGCCTCGAACAGCGTCTCGAGGATCTCGGACATCCACACCCGAACCGAATTCCTCATGTTGTAAGAGACCTTGGCAATCTCAAACTTCACCCGGTTGGACAGCCCCGAGAAGACCCCCGAATCCGCTTCACCGGAAAGCTGTTCCCATTTGTCGAGACTACCACTGCCGTCCGGGCCGGTATACATCTGCCATTCGGCGGACTGCTGCAGCACTTGCTGCTTCTCCTGCAGCAAAGTGGCCACGGCCTGATTGGCATTCCCGGCGATAGCAGCCGTACCATCCACCGCCGGTTGCAGGACTCCGTTGAGAATGGCGATCACCGAAGGAAAGAAGGTTATAGCCAGCGCGATCAGGAAAGGCCGGAACAGCGGTCTTACGTTCACCGGCCGGGCTTCGGCGATATCCACCCAGATATGCCCCGCGACATACCAAAGGGTCCCAAGTCCGGCGATGGCGCTACTGATCCCGATGAGCTCCGCGCAGTTCGCGATCATCGTATTGTAGACCTGCGCCAGGACAGCCTGGAGGCCGCCGATATCAATTTGGCAAATCATACAATGCTTTTAAGGTGTTGATGTCTCCCGCCTCCTTCAGCCGTTGTGCGGTCTGAATGGAAAGGGTATTGTCCAGTTGCTGCATCATCGTCAATTGCGCTTGCGTATCGGCATTTATCCGGCCGATAGCCTGCATCCGCTCCGCATCGGACATCCGCAGTTGGTCCGCCGTCAGGACCATCGTCAGCTCTTCGACGGATTGCAGACAACGTTGAAGCAGGGCCGAATAGGTACTTATGATATATTCCAGCTCCTGCCCGTTGAAGACGCCCGCAGCCGTCCACCGGGCATTGGCCGTCCGGTAACCGGATACGATGCTATACTCCGAGTTGATGATGGTGGTTATCCTGGGGTCGCCCCGAACAGCCGGGGAGATGGCAAGCAGCGCATCCAGAAAGACCGCATGCAAATTGAAATTATCCTTTGCGATATCCCGGATGCGGGTATAGCCCTGCTTCAGCTCCGTATAGCCCTGATACATCTCCTGCAGGGTGTTTTTCATAGAGCTGAGTTTCTGCTCATCCAGCTCGAGCTGGATCAACAGGTCGGCGATCGATTGAGCGTAGCTGGTGTGGTTGAGCGTGCCCAACAGGCTAAGCAGAATAAATAGCTTACTCATGGAGAAGGTTTTTAATCTCAAGAACGAGGCTGTTGAGTTTCTTGATCATTGCCGGATCGACTCCAATGTTTGGGTTGGCGGCGTCCAGCGAATTGAAGTAGTTGACGTGAAGCAGGTATTCCGCTTCGTTGATCCGGCCGATGCTGTCCAGTCCGTTGGAGGCCATATGATAGCCGGCCACTGTGCTGTGTTCGAACAGTTTTAGCTGGTTGATTTGCTCCGCCATGGCGGCGATCGTTTGGGCATTGACCGTCCGGACTCCCGCACCCGTCAGGGCGCCGATAAAAAGTAGTCGTTTCATAACATTTAATTTTTAAGGAATTTGATAAAGCGTTTTGATCATTAATATGTCATTTGCATCTTTGGCCCGCTGCAAGCTGAGCAGGGTGTTTTGTTGCGTGAACCCGCGGAGATCCTGGAAGTTCACGTCAATGTTCCGGTTGGTCTCATCGATAATGGTCAAGCGCCCGGCGTCATCCATTTGGGTGACGAAAGATTGAATGACCAGCCCGATCTCCTGAACATTCCAGGCGCTTTCATTAAGGATCCCGCCATATACGGCAGCGATATGATCGAGCTCGGCGAGGGTGAAATGCGGATCTTTCTGCACGGCCGCCCAGTCCTGCTGTTCTTCCCTGACGAGTTGCGCCTGCCGGTCAATAAGCGTCACCGTTTTACTATAGGTGCTCAGGGCCGACTTGACCTGCCATAGTTCCTGGTAATAGGCGCCGTACAGTTGCTCCTGTTGTTGCACCCAATCCGTGATATCGGCCAGCAGGTCGCCGGCCATGGAGTTCTCCAGCGCTTTTTCCGCGTCTTGCAGGGCGATGGTCTGGGTCTGGAGCCGTTGCACCTGGAGGTCGGCGGCTACGATGACTTTCTTGACGGCCTTGTTGATGAGGTCGACGATCTCGAGTACCTGTGCGCCGGCGTGGCCTTGCGGGAGACAGGAGAGGAGCCCGGTGAAAAGCAGCGCCAAAAGGAAGCGCACGGCACCTGACCGGATTGCGGCTGCAAGCGTGGTGATCCCTTGTTCCAGGTCGCCTTCCTGTTTGGCGTATTGGTCGACGAGTACGCGTTCCGATTCTTCGCTGGTGAAGGCGAGGTATTCCTCGAGCGAGGTCTCCACGGCGTAAACCTTGCATGGGCCGTTTGCAAAACAAAAAGTAATCTCCTTGTATTTCCGGCCGGGAGCGTTCGACTTGTTGACCGAGATCGCGGCCGCCTTTTCGTGTTCGCTGAGCCCCAGGACCTTCTGCAGCTGGTCGAACCGGTCGCCTTGCCGACCCTGATCCGGCAGGATCTTAAGGTCTGCGTTGTTGATGATCGCGTTCCGGACGACGGGGCTGGAGATGATATCCTCGATCTCCTGAGTGACGACGATGGCCTCGCCGTTGAACTTCCTTACCGTCTTGAACAAATATTTGATGTATTCGTCCATCCCTTCCTTGGCGATGGCCTTCCACGCTTCTTCGATGACGATGACCTTGCGGACGCCCTGCAATCGCCGCATTTTGCTGATAAAGACCTCCATGATGATGATGGTCACCACGGGGAACAGGATCGGGTGGTCCTTGATCGCGTCGATATCGAAGACGATCAGCCGCTCGGTAACGAGGCTGGGCAGGTTATCGGCATTTAGCAGGTAGTCGTATTCGCCGCCTTTGTAATAGGGGCGCAGGACATACAGAAAGTTCCCGATGTCGAAGTTATCCTGGCTGATATTGGTTTGCATTAGCTCGGCCTTGTAGACGTCACGCAGGTATTCATAGAAGCTGTTGAAGTTGGCCGCGGTATCCGGATGCTGCACGAGCCATTGATAGTACCCGTGGAGCGCGTTGGACAGGGCGACGTATTCGCTCCGGCGAAAGGTTTCATCGTGTTTCTTCCAAAGGGTGAGGAGGAGGCTTTTCAGGCTCTCCTTCTTTTCCGTATCCGGCAGTTCATCTTTGTCCAGGCGGAAGGGGTTGAAGCGGATGGGTTGTTGTTCGGTATAGGCGAAGTATTGTCCCTTCCGGAGGGTGCATAACCGCCGGTAGCTGCCACCGATATCTACCAGCACGAGATGGGCGCCGTGGTCGAGATAGGCACAGACCATCAGCAGCATCAGGTAGGTTTTGCCGCCGCCGGAGCTGGCCAGCACGGCCTTGTTGAGATTGTGGATCCATTGCTTTCGTTTTGGTTCGTCGGAAAGGTCGACGTACAATGGCCGGCCGCTATGGCGGTCACAGAATCGGATCCCAAAAGCGGAGGTGGAATCCTGGTCAAACCGGTCTTTGATCAGCAGACAGGCGGCCTGATCGAGGAAGGTTATGAAGGTATCATCCACGGGGAGTTGATCGGCGTTGCCGGGGATACCGGCGTTCCATAGTTGTGCGGCGCTGACAGTCTCAAGGCGGGGTACGGCGCCAAGCTGGCTGATGGCGGTGCTGATCTGTTGCCGGATCTCCGGCAATTCTTCCCGGGAATCAGCCCAGGCCAGGAGATGCGTGTGCATCCGGGCGGGGATCGACTGGCCGGCAGCGTTGGCTTGCAAATATCGTTCGACGTCGTCACGGGCGCGGATGTTCTCCCGGGCGTGGCCGGAGACGGAGGTAAGTCTTTTGAGCTTTTTTTCCAGGCCGGCCCGAAGTTTGGGCTGATCGGCGACAAGAATAAAGCTGTTGACGATGTGGTCGATCTTCAGCAGCGGGCCGATCCAGGCGGCCGAGCCGATGGGCAGGGTTGTTGATGCGGTGGAGTACGGATGATAACGGGACCAGGGACTGCATTGTTCCGGCAGTTGTTCGGCGTCGGCGATTGAATAGATCACGCAGGGCCGGTCGAGAATCTCGATACCTTCTTTTACAAAGGTGATGTCGCCGATGACGGGAGGCTGGGTGGGTGGAGTGAGGCTAAAGTATTGTTCGATCACGCCAGGCTTATCCTTGCCGCCCATCAATTCCTCGGCGGCCAGTCGCCGGACCGCGCAAAGTTTGCTGCTGTGAAGGGTATGTTGGAATTCAGCTATGGTCTCGAGGAAGCCGCGCTTTAATTCCTCGTCAAGGAGGGTGGGTGGGACGAGATGGCGGTAAAAAAGTATCGAGCTATCCCAGGTTGCCGGTCTACTTCCGGGCGGGGGAAGGGTAATAAAGATATAGGTCTTGTGGTCGAACCAAGGCCGGCCGGTGAAATGGGCGTCGCTGGCGCGGGCCAGAAAGGACCGGGGTTGGGTGTTGGCGGGTGGCTCCCAGCGGTTACGCCAGAAGCGGTCCTGTTGAAGTACGATGACACCGGGCGGGAATAGGCTGATCGCTTTGACCATGGTCTGGTTGAGGCTTTCATAGTTTTCTGCCGGTTGATGACAGCCGGTAAAAGCGATCTCAAATGCGGCGGTGATCGAGCCGGTATTGCTCGCAATTATTCCGTCGGCCGATACCTCCCCAATAGGCATCGGGAAATTGGGTTGAAACATGGCTTAAGGTTTAATCGATGAACAATCGGCGGCTTCGGCAGCGGATGCAGGAAGGCAGCCGTCGCCGGGCCTTCGTCTTTCGCAGGCCGTGAACGCCATATTTCCGGCTAAATCCCGTGCATGCAGACACGACGCCCGAGCCCGTGCATAAGGCTACCGTGACGCAGATCCAAGCGGGGGTATGGCAGCAATACAAAAGGATAAAGAGGAACAGGTCGGCGATGAGGCTTGCGGCTGCGATGAGGATATATTGTCCTTGCAGTCCTTTGAATTGGATCGGGCGGCCGATGGCCCGGTGGATGGGATAGACGCTCGTTGTCATGGTTGTTTATTTACGTTTTACAGGCCGAAGAAGGATTGGATGATTAGCGTGACCACGACCAGAAAAATACACGAGCCGAACCATGCCGCGGCGGCGCGGTTCATTTCGTCGCGGTGACCGCTGTTCCACAGCACGAAGACCCGGACGGCTCCGACCAGTCCGACCAGGGCGCCGATGGCGTACATCAGTTGGGTGCCGGTCTGGAAATAGGAGCGGATGAGGGTATTGGCCTCGTTGATGCCGTTATTGCCGTCGGCGGTTTGGGCGCGCGCGTGCGAGGCAAACGCGAGCAGCAGAAGAGATATCGATGACTTCTTTTTGATCCAGGCCACGAATTGCTTTCGGAAGAAGATCGCGCCTATCGCGACGTAGTATATCGCGATGATTCCAGCGATCGTTGAAAGGAAGGCCCCCAGGAGATCTGATGCAACATCTTGTATCGGATTTTGTGAAGAAAATTTGTTGACGATACAAATTTGAAAAGATGTTACCGGGGCGATTGTATACTATACAGAACTATTTTTAAAAAAATATTTTAATTGATTTTCCGCCGCTTTGGAGCGTGGCCAAGTTCCAATATTTCTTTATTTCTATCTGTAAGGCTATCCTTCAGCCGGTCGAAAAATGTCAGGCCCGAGTTTCGCCTGCGAATATTCTGGGCAAGGTGCGGCCAATTCTTTAGTGGCAATCCAGTGAACCGCCGCACGCGTTCAATGAGGGCTTCCTGAGACAAGTCCGGGAATATGCCGGCAGCGTGCCACCCCAGGAAAAACTCTACTATCTCGGTCTCAGTCGCATTGACTTTGAGGGGCTTTTCCCCGCCCGCCTTTGCAGGTGGCCGCTCCGAAGGGACGACGGTGTAAGTTACTTTGTATTGGGACAGATCAACACTGGATGACATATTCCAGTCCATGCCTTCACACAATTCGGTTGACATAACCTTCATTTTTAATGAAGGCAAGTTGTCAAAACAATTTCGAACTCCCAATTGATAAATATCAATAAATTTTTCCGCTGCGGACGCGGCTAAGCATCTCCGCTCCCATGTCAAGCCAGGTTGCGAGGTGCTTATTGGGAATGCGTCGAATCAGCTCCGGATATTTCTCAAGGACAAGTTGATAGCGTTCTGTCGCCTGGTATCTTCTAAGAAGGCGGGCATGGTTATGAAAGGTCACGAGGTATTTCTCGAGCAATTCGCTGGCGATATAGGCGAATTCCAGGTAGGTCTTTTTGGCGTAGGCGTATTGTTCTCTTGTGATGGAATACAATTCACCCGCCTCCATAACTACGATACAATCCTCGCTTGGCAACTGCTGGTAAAAGCTCCCGATGGAGACGATGAACTCATTGTTACCAAAAAACCAGTCCGAGACTTCTTTGTCATTAACCATGTAATAGCACCGAAGCAGGCCTTTTTTAATAAAATAAAGCCGGTCATTGATTTGGCCAATTTTCAAAATGGTCTCCTTTTTCGAGATGGGGTGATATTGTACTATGTCGCGGAGATAATTGAGGCAGCCGGGGGAAAGTGAGTGGATCTGGCTGAGAAAGGCGAAGATCTCTTCCATTGAATAAGGTTTTTAGGTTGGCGACAAATTAATGGCCATTATGCCTAACGGTTGAAGATACATCAAATTTTTGCCGCAAAACAGGAATTTCCTCGTATCCGATCCTAAATGCAACCACGTATCACCCCGCTTACTTTTTTTGACTTATATCATTTTTTTGGTGGCGGCTTGACCTCTATCTTTATCCAAGCGACAAATAACTGATAAACCTTTTCCCATGACCCGTCCTATTAACTTATCCCGACTTATTCTTGCCGCTGCGGTGGTAGTATGCGTTACCTGTAACAAGCGCGTGGCCGATAGCGGTGGGGAAAGACCCGATCTTATCGGCGCCGCGCGGGCCTATATCGATTCTATATCTGTCGCAGGTCATCCGATTAATTACCGTGCCGCGCAGCCCAAGACGATCCGCTGGGATCTGGCCCGGGTCGTTTCAGTCAACCATAATAGAGGCATCCTTGTTCCCATTACCTTTGACAATGATCTGTTAATGCAGGCCAACTTTGTGGGCGACCCCCTTTTTCATCTGAATTATCTAGCCCAATTATTATTCTATAAAGACAGTACCGGCCGAAATACCGCCCGGGTTGTAACCAACTTCCCCGATTCCAACTACTTCAAAGACCCAACCCGCCCCTTTACTGGTATCAAGTTCGTCGAAGACTGGTTGGGGCGACCCGTTCAAAAACTATTGTATACTCCCGATGGAAAGATCAGGCGCTATGTGCCGAATAACAAACAGCCCGACCTGCTGGAAGTCATTCAAACCTGTTATACCATAACCGGGTATAACTATTCTCCTGAGCTAAATGAAACCTACTCCTGGACAGAGAACGCTGGGTGCACTGTCAACTTTATCGAAGATGGCTCATCTAACGACATCGCCGGAAGCGCCGGCGCCTCCGGCGCCGGCGGAGGTGCGAGTGGTGGCGCTGCAACTGTTACTGTCATGCCGGGGAATAGTGTGATCAAATCGATCAAAGCATATTTTCAATGCTTCACCAATGTCGGCGGTACTGATCATACCTATACGGTGACGGTGTGTGTTGATCAGCCAGTCTCTGGCAAACGCACGCCATGGACAACCGGACAAAATGGATCATCGGGTTCTTCGGCAGGAAATAATCCGTTCAATGTTGGTCATACATTTTTGATTTTAACCGAGGCGTACGGAGCTACTATCATAACACGAAATGTAGGTTTCTATCCAGCTGGAGATGTAAATCCGTTGTCAAATAACAGCCAGGGAAGCCTAAATGATGATGAAACACACAGTTATAACATTAGTGGCTCTTTCACCGTTGACAATGCCCAATTTTTTAACATTCTTAATTTTATCAGCCAAGGGAATACACCAGGTTATTTATATAATCTGAACACCAACAATTGCACGACTTTTGTCATTAATGCGATCGCACAAGCAGGAATCAATTTACCTCGAACAATTGGCACTTGGCTTGACGGAGCGGGAAATGATCCGGGAGATTTGGGCGAAGATTTGAGAACAGGTAACGTCCCCGGCATGTCGCTAAACACTACTGGAGGTTCAAGCAATTCTCATCTTAACGTAGGACAATGCAACTAAAAATAACTCGGTTATTATGAAATCGATATTAATAATTAGCTTCCTTTTCTCTACTTTTTTCGCATCTTGCCAGGTTCATTGGAATCAATCTGCCAATTGGACATTATATCAATGTGACGACTCTCGGGTCTTTACCATCCCGCTAGATAGTCTCAAGCTTTACCAAAGCCTGTCCATGAACCAGGATTCAATGACATATTTTGTAAAATCAGCGGCAGTGCTAAATACTAAAATGCCGCTTGCCTGGATGGGTGGCTATGTCGCAACCTGTAAAATAAATGGCACCTTTAGAAAAATCGAAATAAGTAGGTATGGAGGGTATTTCTACGACGAGAAAAGCGGAACCTATTATCAATTACCCGTAGACAAAATCGACGCTTGGCTATCTTTTTTTCAGGACTCATATTTAGCCTTGGTTACAAAGCAAAACAAAAATTAATACTTAGTTTCCACCTTATCCACTTTGGAACGTTACCTTATCGTCCTCAAGTCCTACAAACGAACGCCCCTTGAACTCGAGAAAGCATGTATCGACAAAAAGGAGACGAAAGCGCTAAGCCGCTCGCCCCATCCCCAAAACTAAGCCGAAACCAGCTCCTGCTCCCCTAGCCCGGCAAACGCACCTTGCTTTTCCCGCGCCAGGAAAGAAATATGAAAATGTCCGCCCTCAGTGTAGTAGTAGGTTCTGCGGCCCCGGGAGAACTTGACAGGGGCACCCATTTCTTTCAGCAGTTTCAGGTAATCATAAAGGCTGCGTTCAGAAACACCGATCTTCTGGGCACAGTCAGCGGGCGTGCCGGTACTCTTGTGATTAATCAAATGGTCGAGGCGGATGAGCCGGTGAAGTAATGACTTCATAGTTAATAAGGTTTAATGGCCATGGTGAGCCAGTTAAAAAATAGGATGAAATAAAATTAATTTGCTTCTAATCTTCCGATTTGGGGAGTTGAGCATTAACCGGTTGGGTCTATGGTAGAGATGACCTTTACTATATATAGAGGGTTCCAGTCGTAACGCAGTTACAATTTACAATCACTTCGCCCTCTCTGCCAAATTTTGTTGGTCTACTAAAAACAGTTTTTGCCAACTAAAAATCATGCCATTTTAAGGTCTCTCCAACACCTTCAGAATGAAAATTACCATTGTTGAGTATTGCACCGATCCCTTGGTAGACCTTGATATTCAAGCTCTAAAATAGGCGCAGGTCCCGTCAATAAAGACGATTCCCGAGGCAAGTTTAAATATTTTTGTTAAATATCAATATCTTTGTTACGCATTAACCGCCAACGAAATTTGTCCTTGCATTCCTACGGGGCCTTGTGTTACTGATAACTAGGGCCCTTTTTATTTTGAACTTTTGCCAAAAGTATGTCCTCAATACATTTCCCCTGTCCATTTTCAAGATGGTTTTATACTTTTTGAGAATATTGTTCTCGCTAATTTGTGTCTGATTCTCAACCCTCATTTTATGAAAAAAGCTTTTTGGATTAATATAATTACCTGGTTCTTCATTATCCTGTTTACATATACAGGTGTTACCAAACTCACCGATATGGCTTCAGCCAGGGATCAGTTGGTCTTTTCCCCATTACCGACGCCTCTGGCAAGTATTATTGCCTGGGCTCTCCCCATAGGCGAGCTCTTGTTAGCCATTGCGTTGTTAATTCCTGCCTTTCGGCTAAAGGCTCTTTACGCCACAGGAACATTAATGACGTCATTTGCCATTTATGTTTTAATAATCCTGTCTATAGACGATCACATTTCTTGCGGCTGCGGAGGGATTGTGGAAGAACTGTCACCAAAGCAACATGTACTTTTCAACAGTGCTTGCGTCTTTCTCAGCGTAATAGCGATTATGATGACGCGCCGTCAGAGGTCGACCCCAAGGTTCAGTTGGCTGACTGGCACCTCTGTGATTTGCCTGCTATTAGCAGTGGGCTGGACTCTGTTTACAGCGTTTACTACCCCGGGTAAAGTCAAGACCGGCATGGAAGGCAGTAAATTGCCGGCATTTAATATCTTACTCGTAGATAGCACTACCACTTTGAATTCAGCGGCTATTCCCGGCGGCGCACCATTTATCATATTCAGATTCGAGCCTTGGTGCCCGCATTGCCAGGCTGAAACCCGGGATATTATTCAGCACATGCAGCAGTTGAAGAACATCCGGATATATTATATCACTAGCTCACCGTTTGCCGAAATGAAGGTCTTTTACCAACATTACAAGTTGGCACAATATCCAAACATATTTATGGGTAGGGACACCAGCAATTATTTCTTGCATTACTATAAACCTTCAAGCATTCCCTACCTTGTGGTCTTCGATGCTAAGAAACGTTTGGTAACGGCAATGAAGGGGGAGACTGATATAGAATATTTACGACAAGTCGCTTTTGAGTGAGTAAATTAATTGATCTCGAACCCCGCTACTGAAGCGTTCTTTCAGGCTCTGAAGCCAACCTACAGTCTTAGCCTTTTGTACCATATTTACGTCTTTTAGTAACCCTGTAAAATTTGTTCAGGTCCCTCTTAGGTATGTATATTGCTATACAGACCCAACGCGGTTGGCAAGATCCACTTTTAGTATGCATAGTAATTTTGTTGAGGTCGAGGCTCCGGATTGCGTAGCACAGGTATAGCTATCCTCAATGCGATCCATTCGTTATCAGGCTCTAGTTTTACTATCATTTTTGACGTTTCAGAGTAGAGATAATTCAACACATACACTCAAACCTTGTCTTATGCCTCGAATGAAAAAAATCGTGGGTTACGCGTATCCCATCGAACGCACCAAACTCTATGATGTCCCAGCCCTCGAATTGGCCAAGTCCCTGATTGAAAAAGATCCCATCGCCCATATCCCAGTTTCGGCGCTAGCCGAAAGAGCCGGTATCAACGAATTCAAATTGAAAATAGGCTTCAAAGAATTATTCCGGACTACCCCCTATCAATACCGGTTATTATTGTGCCTAAAAAAAGCAAAGGAACTGCTGGAGGATACAGATGATTCCATCGACCAGATTGCACCAAAAGTGGGATTCAATTCCTACAACGGTTTCAGTACGGCTTTTAAAAAGGCGTTTCACATCGCGCCTACTAAATACCGAAACAGTCAGGTATATACTGTTTTGAAAGCTCGTTTCTAAGAATATTAAACCATCCTATTATGTCAACCCTTAGTTCCAACAGCATCCGCCTCACCCATTATGACTTCAGATGCATCGAGCGCGCGCTAGCCTACATTGACCAAAATTACCGAAATGCGCTTTCGCCTGAACAATTATCAATAGAAGCAACCCTGAATATCAAAAAGCTCAGAGCAGGCATCCGAAAGAAGACTGGTCATACCCTGCATGAATATCATTTCAAAGTTCGGATAGAGAAATCCAAGGTTCTGCTGCGTGACAGCGATCATCCCTTGAAGTATATCGCAACCATGGTAGGATTCAAGAATGAGAGCCACTTCTGTCAGAAATTCCGAAAATTTGTCGGAATGACACCCAATGAATTCCGCTATTTGGCCGTCGATGAATAACTCGCCCGTTTTAGAACAAAAACGGCATTGAATAGAATATAACGGTCGACTACCTTGCAAGAATAACTACAAACCTTCTCCTATGCACCAGTCCTCACCGCATCTGACCATGTCGGCTTATGCCACTTCAGCACTGATCATTGCAACAGGTTGTTGCTTTGCTTTATTGTGCTTCTTCTTAATATTAATCGAATTCATCGTTAAGGTATTGGCTGTACCAGTAATCTTTTCAATAGCAATGGCTTCTCTTGCGTACGGCCTGATGCAGCGGAAACTCTTCGGCCCCGTGATCAGGTTCAGTGATAAGTGATTTCAAAAATACAATCGCTAATTCAACTTTTGCATGAGTATAATCAACCATCCCTCCGCAACCATTCCTGTCGCGCAATCAGGCCAGCTTTCAAGGACAGAAAATGAGACGGGCCAACCGCTATCTTTCAAGGACTTTGTGTTTCGATCAAAGGCCAATCGTCGTCTCCTATGGATCGCCCTCGCCGGTTCAATAATCCAATTGAGCCTTTTCAAGTCATGTTTCCCATTTCCCGATTTTATATCCGATTCCTATGATTACATTGAATCCGCGGCGTTGCACTATGATGTCAACCTTTGGCCAGTAGGTTATGCCAAATTCCTTTACCTTATCCATCAAATAACCTATAGTGATACATTCCTGGTGGCAGTGCAATACGCATTGCTTCAAATCTCCCTACTATACTTTTTTTTCACAGTTAATTATCTCTACAGACCCAGCCGACTCACGCTCCAAATATTATATATCTTTCTGATCTTCAATCCTATCTTCCCTTATTTAGCCAATTGTGTACTTAGTGACGCACTCTTTTCCTGCATAACAGTTACATGGTTTACCCTCTTATTATGGCAGCTAAGATCCCCGAGTCGCCTCAGCCTGATAATTCAAATGATCCTCATAGGCGTAGCTTTCACGATCCGATACACTGCAATTTACTACCCAATCCTTTCCTGCGTTGCATTGCTGCTCACCCGGATAAAAAAATTGGAAAAGATCGCCTGGATGATAGCGCCTGCCCTACTGATCATTCCGTTCATTCGGTTTACGCAATTGCAAACCCAAGCCGTGACAGGGACTCCACAGTTCAGCGTCTTTGGCGGGTGGCAGACAGCAAACAATGCTTTGTATATGTATGGACATATCCAAGTCGACTCTACAACACTACCTCAGGAAATGCGGCCACTTGACAGGATGGTCAAACAATACTATAAATGGGCGCCTCCCGGTTACTTTAACTTCGACGACTTTCCCGGAACCTTTTTCATCAAACATTCGGATGCTCCATTGAAGCAGTACATGCGGCGGTATGTCGTTAACGACCCACATGCCAGAAGCCTCGCGATGTGGGGAAAAGTTTCGCCACTCTATCAAAATTACGGAACCTATCTGATCAGACATTACCCCCTAGAATTTGCCCGGTATTATCTATTGTTCAACGTTAAAAATTATTTTACGCCTTACCTCGGGCAATTCGAAGTCTACAATGTTGGCGACGATAATGTCTGGGATGCCGGACAATATTGGTTTCACTACCCGACTTCACAGGTCTGGTCCATATCCAAAACCGCACAGAGTTTCGTATTTTTTAGCTACCCTCCTTCATTCCTGCTATTAAATGTATTTTACGCAGGTTGCCTCGTTTGGCTATTGATTACCCGAAAGTTCCGGCGACTCAGCCCTGCTTTTCAGCAAGCTATCTGGTTGTTGACCGGCTATCTTATATTGAATTTTGGATTTAGCGTATTGGCGACGCCTATCGTGTTGCGCTATCAGGTAGTTCCGCTTGTTTTCCTATTTACATTCTCCTTGTTCCTATTGGAGTTCACTGACTTTAAAAAACCAATCACGCCTAATTCTGCCATCACATGAAGTCGCCCATTGTTGATATCCGCTCTCAAATGCACGGAGAATTAATCTTTAAGCAAAATATTCCCGAAGCGCTAACAGAACTGCTGCTGCCGGAAGCACACTATTCCCTGGCATCTTGCCCATCCGGGAATATTCTTATCCAGCAAATTGAAACAGATGATTTCACCCTATGGCACCATACAATCTTACTCTCTCAAAGTGATAAGTTCCTCATAATTGCTGAAAAAAGTGTCTTAAGCCTCAACTTTTGCCTGCAGAATAGCTTTATCCTTTCTTTACCTCTCTCAACTGAGCCTTTGGAGATCGCCGAAGGGCAATATAATGTAAGCTATTTACCAAATTTGAGTTTAGAAGCAGAATTCGAGCCAGGCAAAGCCCATTCATTTGTAACACTTACCTTTTCGCCCGCAGTCCTGAAAAAATGGCCTTTGATTTATCCCCCTCTCGCAACTTTCCTGGATGCATTGGGTAAGAACAAAGAAGCCTTTTTGTTCCCTGCAAATTCCTATAGTACCAAATCCCTACGTAAAATACTCTTTAGCCTGCTACATTTTACTTGCAAAGACAAAGACACGCAACGACTCATCCAAAACGCCAAAGCCATTGAATTGTTGGTCAGCATCTTCGAACATCCTCCCGTAAGATTATGCCCGGGTGAATCAGACTATATCAGTCGGGAGGATGCTGAAAAAATATATGTTGCTAAAGATTGGCTTGGACAGCAGGTCAATCGCTCGGTCTCGCTGTTCGAGCTAGCCAGAAGGATTGGAATGAACGCTCACAAGCTAAGTGTAGGATTTCAAAAAATCACTGGATCTACCGTCTTCCACTATCACCGAAAGATCAGGATGAATAAGGCCATACAATTATTACGGGATACCAACCGCGGTCTTTTCGACATCGGAACAGACGTAGGATATTCGGACGGTAAGACCTTCTCCAAAGAGTTCAAAAAAGCAAAAGGTATCCCACCACTTGAATATAGGAGGCAAATAAGGTCTCAACAACATGCTAAAAACTGAAGCAATATTGATACTGTTGCTCGGTTCTTTCATGTGGGTGAATGCGCAAAAACCGATCAGCATCTCAGGAGTAATAAGGGGAGCCGACGGTGTAGGTTTGTCGAAAGCGACGCTCCAGCTTATAAGTTCATCTGACACGTTGGTAACCTTATCCAATGAAAACGGCGAATTCATTTTATATGGCCATCCGGCATCGCAATTCACTTTAAAAATAAATATGCAAGGCTATAAGCCCTTCGTTATTCCTGTTTATGTAGCTTCGGACAAAAAGTCTGTCGTAGTACCCCCTATCACACTGTCGCTCTCATACGAAGAATTGACTCCTGTCATGGTCATGAGATCAAAACCAATAACCATTCTGCAAGACACTCTGGAATATCATGCAGATGGTTTTAAAGTCCGTCCGGGGGCAGAACTGGAACGCCTAATGAAGCAGTTGCCGGGTATCGATTGGGATACCGCTGGAAATGTAATAATTCAGGGAAAGACTGTGAACCGGATCATGATCGACGGTCAGGAATTTACCGCTACCAATTTAAAAGCTGCCTTGCAAAATCTACCAGTAGGCATCATCGATAAGGTACAGGTCATAGATGACTATGGCGACCAGGCAAGACTCACGGGAGTAAAAAGTGGGGAATCTGAAAAGGTATTGAATATTGTACTAAAAAAAGACCGGCATAATGGGGGTATAGCCAACCTACAGACAGGTGGGGGAAGTGCAGGTAATCATTTGACAAAAATATTTTCCGATCTATTTAAGGGTTCCAAACAACTTACCCTCAATGCGGCCCTAACTAATGATAACAATGCAGGAAGTTCTTCGCATAAACTCATTGACCTCGGTTACGCTGATACATGGAACCCGCATTGGTCAGGAAATACCTATGCTAACCTCCTTTCATCAGGCCGATCGCAACACAGCAGCCTAAACCAAGATGTTTTTTTCCCTAATACTCAAACAGAGCAGCAAGAAAACGCATTTAATTCGTATTCCCGGCGAGAGACGAATTTCGGTTATGCTTTAAAATTTACAGCCCCAAATACCCTCTTAAGAATCGGTTCCTCCTTCACCATCGATCATAGTATCCAATCCACGACTGATGAGGTGACCAGCCAGGAACAGGATAGCGGCTTCCGGAAAGTTGTTATGGGAAATACTCAAGATTCCACTAAATCCCACCTTTTAAGATTAGGCTCCAATCTCTATTTTGAAAATATGAATCCAAGGTCTAAAAACAGACTGAGTTTACAGCTCTCTTTCCAGAGTTTTCAGCAACGAGTGAATGAATCGGATTTTGCTAATACCAACATCATGGCAGATAGTCTAAGCAATATTTCTAACCAGCAATATTTCATCCAAACATTAAATACCCGGCTCGATCTGATGGGCAATCTGCATGATTATATTCCTATAAGTAAGAATTCCTTATTGGAAATTGGTTATGACTGGAATTATTCTCATACGGATGACGGCCGACTCACTCAGGAGCCATTGGGGTTGACTGGTCTATTCAATGAGGTCGATTCACTAAGCACGAATTACAGGCTCACTTCTACCATACAAAAACTACATGCTGGCTATCTCCTTCATTCCGGAAAATTGAATTTAGACCTGGGCTTCGATGCGCAGCCAGGCATTCAAAGTGGGGAAATGGGAAGTAAAGGCGTTATTCAAAAATATCATTATTTTAATTGGCTACCCAACACTCAGGCATCTTTTGTCTTCTCGGATCATCAAAAACTGAATTTCCAGCTTAGAGCCAATACCGGCCTGCCATCATTGCAGCAGCTATTACCGGTTATTGATGTGACCAATCCCCAATATCCAATTAAAGGCAACCCCAACCTGCTGCCTTCTTATTCTGAATCTACCGAGTTACATTTTGAGCAGTCTTCTCTAAGGCCGACACAGTATGAAAATTTCGGTCTTGGTTTGACATATTCTACTACTCAAAATATGATCGCAAGCAGTATCACACACCCCCAGGATTCCGGTGTTGTCGTAGCAAAAACTACTTATGTTAACCTAAATGGTTTCAATAGCTTGAAACTGGACTATCACTATAACTTCCCTTCATTCTGGCAGCAGCGGATTCGGGTAGCATCCACGGGCAATTTAAGCGTTAACCATTCTGCTAACTTAACGGACAATATATTGTATACTGTGAGTAACCTGGTCTGGGCTGAGAACCTGCAGATCAACCTTGTAATACGCGATCAAATAGAATCAACGCTTTCAGGTGGTTACCAAAGGTCTCTGTCCAAATATTCAGCTGCCGGGAATGGCAGCCCACTTCTTTCATCCTTCTACTGGGGTATCAGTAGTCGCCATACGTTCCTTCAAAAATGGATCCTGAACTATACGGCCAGCCAGTTCTGGACTAGTGTGGCCAGCGGATCTCTGAAAAGCAATCCGGTCCTGACGAACGCGTCGATCCGGCGGGATATCTTTCCCATGAACCAAATCGCCATTAGCTTCAGCGTAAATAATATTTTCAATCAAAATGTTGGCGTCACCCAGTCTGTAACTCCAACAAGCTTTACCCAAAGTCGCACCAATTTAGTAGGCAGATACTTTACGATAACCGTAGCTGTTAAATTCGCAAAATTCAAGGCCAACCAAATGAATCATTGAAACTGACAAACCATTTTTATTTGGGGCGAAAAAAAAACCTGTTTGGACCCATGCTTGACCTTATGCTATTTTATCTTTATTTATGAATGGCCGACAGCCATATAAACCTTATCTTAAAATGAGCACGGAGCTATTACCAGATCAACGGCCTGCAACCCCATTGGTAGGCATTGAAACTGGGTCTGTCAGCAAGTGGATCTATGAAACAATCCAACCTTTTGTAAAGGGGAAATTATTAGAGTTAGTTAGCAGATCAGGCAACATTACGCACCATTTTGTCAGCGGCAACTTTCAATTGAGAATAAGTGATCCGGAAAGCCATTATTGTCTCCAACTAAAGCAAAAATACGATGAAATCCCTGGGATAGTTTCTATCCATCGACTCGACCCGGAAAATAAAGCATTTGAGCATTCTTACTCCCGCTACTTGGAGAGGTTTGATACCGTTATTTTATTAAACATGGTTAAATCCATCCCCGCCAATTCAGTTGCCTTGCCCAACATTAAAAAACTATTAAGGAAAGAAGGCCATTTGATTATGTTACTCCCTGCCAATACTGCATTATACGACGAATCAGATCAGGAACTAGAAGAATGGCGCAGATCGAACCGAAAATACATTCAGACTCTTCTGGGGCGTGATATTAGACACCTCAAAACGCAATTTTTGAGAATAATAGAAGACAGTTCTCCGCCTAAACAACACACCGTGAGTCTATACGATCAGCAAGTGCCATCTTTTTCAATTAAAGAGGATGGCGCGTATCCCGAGGCAGGGCTATTCATGATTGCCATCATAAAAAAAATATGAATACCGCTTTTATTCATTTCGTAATCCGAAAGAAAATGCCTCGCCGGCTACTAACCACGGCTGGAGTACTGATAATTGTTCAGTTTGCGCTCTTTAAATTGTTATACCCTTTCCCGGATTTCTCTTCAGATGCATACGATTATATTTACGGAGCAATCAGCAATTTGGAGATCAATATTACACCTATCGGTTACTCAAAATTCCTGCGATTCTTTCATATCATAACACATTCCGACACTGCCCTGATCGCCTTCCAATACTTTTTCCTGGAAATGGCTGCTTTGTATTTTTATTTCACCATCTTTTACTTCTATCATCCTGGAAAGATCACTCGCAATATTCTTTTCTTTTCCTTATTTTTAGATCCGCTTTTCCTTTACATAGGCAATTATATCAGTAATGATTCTTTATTCATAGCTCTTAGCCTGGCTTGGTTTGCCGAACTATTCTGGGTCATTAATCGACCAACATTTGCTCAAGTACTTGTCCAGTTGATACTATTATTTCTTTGCCTCATTGTCAGTTACCATGCCTATTTTTATCCTGCAATTGCAATTGTAGCCTTCGTTCTATCCCGACAGGCTATTCCCGTAAAGTTCGCTGGGGTCATTTTATCGGTTCTAACGACCCTGGCTTTTGTAGCTCATACCCGGCATGTAGCAAAAGAAATGACAGGAAAGCCACAATTTTCCCTGAGCAAGGGCTGGCAATTAGCCAATAATGTGCTACATATGTATGTACACCTCCGGGGTAGTAATATAACTTTGCCCTCCCAGGAAAGTCAGGAACTTAACAGATTCGCCCTTCAATTCTATGATAAATCCGGCAACTTGGATTATTCCCCAGCAGCTTTCGACGCTAATTTTTTCATTCGAGAATCTAACACCCCATTAACTCAATATTTTACCCGACATTTTAGACCAGCCAACGATTATGAGAGGGTCTCCGACTGGGGAAAAGCGTCGGTCCTGTTTGGAACGTTCGGCAAGTCGCTAATTCGAAATTTTCCAACGGCCTATGCCCAGTATTTTCTATGGCCCAATGTCAAAAATTATTTTCTCCCTGAGCTTCAGGAATTGGCAGTCTATAATATTGGCGAAGACGATGTATCCAGCCTTGCACAGGATTGGTTTGATTATCAAATCCCTAATGTGAACGCGGCATCCAATACAATTCAAGGCCAGGTACTATTCATTTTCCCGTATATTTTCCTTTTTTCCAACGCGTTTTTTGCGTTGTGTATCATTTGGTGGTTCATGAAAAGGAAAGAAGTCAAACCGAACCGAGAATTGTTTCAAGCAATAATCTTAACGGCCTGCTTTGTTACGGCAAATTTCTGGGCCGAGGTCTGTTCGGAAATTATTGTCATGAGACACCAAATCATCCCAATGATTATTTCAATCTTTTCACCTTTACTGATCATTGACTGGCTTGAAAAAAACGACTCCCCCACAGAACATAAAATTTGTCTTTATGAAAAGAAGCTTCTTAGCAATAACAATGATTAGTTTATTTGCATGTCAATCGGGAAAAAATAGGCAATATTATGCAACCATCTCAGTCCTGCCTGATTTCGAGATGTTATCACTGGACAGTTCGTCCATTTTTCGGGCTGTCAATATTGACATCGGTGAACCGCTTCTCATTTTCTATTTTCGTCCTGATTGCCCTTATTGCAGAATGGAAACAAAAGCCCTATTGAATGCCTATGATCAATGGAAGAAATGCCACGTTTACATGTTGGCAGGTGCCTCGCTAGATGCCATACGGAAGTACGTAAATGAATTTCACTTAGACCAATATAAAAACATTACGGTTGGAAAAGACTATCAGCATTCCTTTGTTAATGCCTTTCAATCGGAAGTAATACCGTTCATAGCCGTTTACAATAGCCATAAACAACTCTTAAAAATATACCACGGTGAAGTCCAGGTCGATAAACTGGTTGCCGCTGTCAACATTTAAAATTTTATTATCATAATCAAATCTTATGGAACAGGATTTAGATTTCACGCTGACAACTGCAGTCAGATATACCCAAGACTACTCAGAAATTCTTGACAAATTTGGATTCGAATACAAAAAAGTAGATTACTACCTGGAAGTAGGGATACCGGAGTGGGTTCAGGGCTGGATCCTCGATATTTCAGTTATTTACACCCAAATCCCGCAACTCCTCAATGCCATCCTCCCGTTATTGATCCGTGAACGTCTGGCCTTTAAACTTGCCCTGAATGCAAAGACAGCAAAGGCCATCCTGAATGGTGAATTTGGGTATTTACTCTTAGGGAAAGTCCTATCCATATATCCTGCAGAAGCACAACGGGCATCTTGGGTTGCTCAAAAACTCATAGATCTGACCAAAGGGTTCAGGGGACCGGAGATTCTTACCGATCGCAGGTTGGGTGCGGTAGTATACACCCGCTATGGAGCAGGAACACCCGTTAAGATCATCAATCAGGCCGGCATCGAAGAGGCATATATTTATGATAAACAAGGCAATCTTGAAAGAGAGCCCTATAGACTTCCATTTCAATTGCCTGAAGGAATTACCTGGCCCTTTGGGGCTATAACGTCATCCAAAGCACCTAAAAAGGAGACAGTTCTGCAGGACAAATATAAGCCAATGGCTTTCTTAAAAGAAGATACCAAAGGTAACGTGAGAAAGGGCCTTTACCTGGAAAAACTCTGGCGGATCAAATGGTGCGTCATAAAAGAAGGGAAACATGATGTACTCGCCGACCATCGGGGCAGAGACGTTACCGATAGATTACGCTGGCAATATGAAGTACATAAAGACCTCGAAGCTATTGTCCCCCTTCCCCGGATTTATGACCTATTCGTTGAAAACGGAGACTGTTACCTCGTGATGGAATACATTCATGGAAGATCGCTAGAAAAAATCGCTTGGAATATTTTCTCAGGAAAAACCTGGAATCAATTGGACTCCAGTGCCAGGCTTAGCTTATTACACTATACGTCCCAAGTTATTGAAATAGTTGAGAAAATGCACGATAGAGGATATATTCATCGGGATATTACTGCAGCCAATTTCCTGGTTGACAAAAACCAAAGGCTTTGGATGATTGACCTGGAACTCGCATTTTGCAATCAAAACAAACGACCAACACCACCATTCCGCCTGGGGACTCCGGGCTTCATGTCGTTGGAACAACGTGAAACACAAGAGCCTACGATAGCCCAGGATATTTATGCTCTCGGAGCGTTATGTATCTATCTTTTGACCGGTATCATGCCGGATAAATTTGCCCAGGAAGATCCGATAGAATTGAATGAGCAATTGCGATTCTTTATTCCTTCTTCCGAGTTGATAGATCTATTGACGGCTAGTCAGGCTGAAGACGCTGCCACCCGTCCCGGTATATCAATACTAAAGGAAGAAATCAATCGCTTTCTGCAGCAACAATTATATGAGAAGACAACCAATGCCAAAAAAGTAGCTGTCTCCATTAATAGGGAAAAGACAAAAGCGGTCATTGAAAATGCATTAAATGGCTTGGCCAGCCCTGGGTTAATCAACAGTAATCATTTATGGCTTTCAAAAACTGCCCAGCACTCAGGGTTCAGGTATTTGCAGAATATGTCGATGTCTGTTTACCCAGATTTCTACCAAGGGCTAAGCGGAGTTGTATGGCTGTTGGCTCGAGCACAACGGCTGGGCTTTTCTCTCATATCCTGTGAAACCGGCTATACAAAAAGCCTCGCCTTTATCCAAGAAAGAGTCCACAATTTTTCCGAAACTACACCTGGTGGTCTATATTTTGGTACAACAGGAATGGCGGTCGCTCTTGTGGAAGCAGCATCTGCGGGCTTGATTCCGGACATGGGAGCCGCTGTTGAATCTATCAAAATTTGCCTCCAATCCGAAAACCTCGATGGATTAGGCATAACAAAAGGCTTAGCCGGAAAAGGAATGGCACTATTGTGCAGCATGGGTCTAATAGATGACAGTTTTATTTTCAGTGCGCTGCGTCAAATAGTTGTCCAGTTATTGGCCCTACAACAGAAAGACGGTTCCTGGGAGGTTTTAACGGAAAAAAACAGCCGACACATAAAAGTGACAGGATTTGGCCATGGTGTAGCGGGTATTGTGTGCTTCCTTTTATCTTATTTCGAAATATGCAGCCGGGAGCACGAGGTTGAATCAGCAGTGACAAAAGCACTAAATTGGCTTAGCGGTCAATGGTATACAAAAAAGGGCCAAATCCGGTGGATATTGAATGACCGAATAAAAAGATCCTCTTTCGATTTCCAGAATGGATCGTTGGGCATAATGTTATGTCTGATAAAGGCCTATGAAACCTTCGGGTTGGAAGAATGTCGTCGTCTTGCTCAAGATACCTTGCTACAATTTCCAAAATATGGAATTAGCCTCGATCTGACCCAAATGAATGGTATAGCCGGAGTAGGCGAAATTTGCCTCGAAGGCGCGAGAGTATTTGGGTCTGATGGTTGGCTGGATCGCGCGGATTGGATAGCGCAATTTATATTACATCATTTTCACAAGGAAAAAACCAGTTCTTGTTATTGGATGCCAGACGGTACCCCCTTTACTACTGCGGGGCTAATGGAAGGTAACAGTGGAATCATTCATTTTCTTATGCGCTATCATTCACCCAAATCGTTAAGTCACCCGTTATTATTTCGAACTAAAATTCTTTCTACATGAATAAATCATTCTGTCCTGATCAAACAGAAAAACGGCTATCCTGAGTTAACAAGGTTAGCCGCCAGGGGATACCGAAAACCTGTAAATAGAGTAGGTTTTTTTAACCATTAAAAGTTTAGCTTTTTAAATTCAAAAAGCAAAATCAGTATGAAAAAGGGAAAAATTATCCTGGGCGCTGCTGCCTTCGTCGTTACAGCAGCAAGTGTACTTGCATTTAAAGTGCAGAGTAAATTTCATAATCAAGGGTTCATCTACGGTACGAAAGGTGGCGGGGTATGTACAGTATCCACTTGTCTTACAGTTCCATCATCAGGTGTCGCTAGCGGAAAATGCCATACTGTAAACAACTCGACTCCTATAGCCTTGGGGACACATAATGGGGCATATTGGAAAGCGACAAACCCCAGTAATGGACACGCATGTACCAAGCCAACGGTTAGATGGACACGCGTAGATTAGTATTCTAATTGAGAATCCAGCCCAATTTAGCATCTTAATATTCCACAAATTCTTATACATTCAAGTGGAATATCATATGAAAGTGGCTACTTGGTCAATATAATTAAGTAGCCATCTTTCTTTTTCCCATGTTTCCCAATTTAACTTTTTTAACTTCCCACTTAAGCTTAATGAAAACGGTAATATTATTCTGGGCGCCGCCGCCTTCGAGTAACAGCCAGTATTGTGCGTGGCTATAAAAGAGCATAGCAAATTTCATAATTAAGGGGGAGACGATTATTGATAGCAATAAAATCCCCATTCATGGTTAAGTGTGTCCCCCGCCAACGGCAATATGGGCTTATGTAAATTATTGTTATAATAAATCAGCAAATTGACCGATGCCTCGCGATTATAATTGTTAAATTAGCATATCCTAACCACCTAAATCTAATCAATTGAAAAAGAGTAAGTTAATCCTTGGCATGGCATCATTCATAACTACAATGGGAAGCTTCCTAGCATTTAAAATACATAGCAATCCTCATGGTCAAGGACCTATATACGGCAAAACAGCCAACGGACATTGTACAATATCCACTTGCCTGACTTCTAGTCGTTCCGGAAAAGGTCCAGGGTTTTGCCACACGATATTTTCTGTCAGTGCGCCATTGGGGTTAAAGACAAATGGGTTGGGCGCATACTGGCGAGCCACAAACCCTGACGAGGCTCATCTTTGTACTAAACCCACGCTCAGATGGACTCACACTAATTAGTTTCACGCCTCTACCTTTTAGGCCAAAGAGCTTTATTCTCAATATCCAATTCATAGCCTGGCTTGATTCCTTGAGTCATCCATTTTGGCGGAGGAGTATCTTTCAAGAAGTAATTGAAAAATTGGCTTAACCGTATAGTATAATCCAGTTGATTACTTCCATTTATAATAACATGACGCTCGCCGGGATAAGATAACAGCCACACTTCCTTACCCAAGCGGCTCAGCACGTTAAACCACTCCACTCCCTGCTGGTATGGCACCCGGTAGTCTCCTTCATTATGCATAATCAAAAGAGGAGTTGTTACTTTGTCAGCCCTAAACAAAGCCGAATTACTAATGTACAAATCAAGCCCCTTCCAAAGTGAAACTCCAATCGCCCCTTGCCCTTGTTCATAATAGTTGTAAGAGTTTCCGTAACTGCTAATTAGATCAGCAACGGCGGCAGATGAAGCCGCCGCTTCAAAAAGTGATGTCCGGCTTACAATATAATTGGTCTCGTATCCTCCATAACTGTGACCTTGAAGAGCCATATGGTTGGCATCGATAAAATTCATTTTTGAAAAAAAAAGTGCTGCGGAAACTACGGAATTGTAGGCGCTTTCTCCTGGATGGCCCTCCTTTACGTAAATATCTGGCACGAATACCAAATAGCCATTGCTGACATACCAAGGAATATTCAGTACTCCATTGCTTAAAGCCGGATGAATATAGGCATTTAGCGCATCAGCATATTTCCCGTAATAAAAAAATATGATTGGATATTTGCGTTTGGCATCGAAATTTTTTGGCCTATAAAGGACACCCTCAGCCCGCTGGCCATCGAGTAGTCTCCAATGGTAGAGTTCGGTAGTATACCAGTTATATTGTTTTTCGGGTGCTAGATTCGTTATAGGCTGAAAGTCGCTTAAATTTCTGCTGGAGTATAAATTGGGGTATTCGGTTGCGCTCATTCTTCCAACGATGTATCGATCGGCAAATTTAGCCTTCATAGGATAATATGGAAATTGCGTGCCGGGAGACTCGTGCGGAAATAACTCATAGTAAAACATTCGGGGCTGCATTCCTAATCGCTCCAACTTACCTTGACCTTCAAGAATCAGTCTAAAGAAACCGCTTTCCTTCGTTTGATGGTTAAATGCCGCAAGAATTAAGGTATCCCCCATTGCAAACGCTTTCGAGTCTTCGAAATTCAAATTTAAATATCTCAGCTCAATGGCGTGAATCTTCCCATATGCATGGCTGAGGTTAACGGGAGCATGTTTTGAATCCGGATCGATCTCCCAGAGATCGTAATGATCCTGCAGTATAACCGCGCTATCACCTTTAGACCATCCCACTAGACCATATGGGCCACCAAAAGGCCGATTCGGAATGCGTAATTTCTCGCTAAATAATGACTTAACATGTTCAGTAATATTCTTCGTCAAACCATTGCCAACATTATAAGTAAACCAATGCCCCTTTTGCAAATCAAACCAAACAATATATTTGCCAGTTGGCGAAACCGAAAGGTCGGCATAATTTAATGCTATTGCTATCACTCGCCGTTGACCATCATTGGCGTCGATCAAAAAAAGATTGACCTTATCGGTGAAATGAATTGAATATGCGTTGCTCCGATCAACTGTCCTTTCTTCAAGTAAAAAATTATCGCAGTGTCGATAGTCGCCTAAATATCGCATAATATTATCTCCCTTTTCCAGCTGAACAATATGGCTTGGATCCGACAACTTCACGTATGACCAAGCCAGCCCGGAATCACTTTGATAATCCAACAATTCGTCTCTATAACTATGAATTTTTACAGCCGCATTAGCAGCTAAATCACTTGACTCCGAAGCTTTTGGCCTTTCGCTCACAAAGAATATTTTATCTCCATTTTTGCTAATAATAAAATCTCTTTGCGTGCTAATCACTCTTCCAATCATGGAAAGATCGATTACCCTAACTGCGCTATCCATCCCAGGTGTGTAATAGCGAAGCGTAGTAGATAACGAATCCGTAGCCAGAAATCCCAGTGACTTGCCGCCTGGATCGAATTGGAAATGGCTATTTCTGGACCCCCGATTGATAACAACAATTTTTTCAGTGTCTAAATTTAGCAATGACAAACTGGTGGAAATAACGCCATCCTTCTCCTTCTCTACTTGCATCCAAAGACTCTCTCCTTCATCATTGAAATCATAATTCAAAACATTTTCAAAAGATACCTCTTGCTGCGTGTATAGATTATATATCACAAGCTTGGAATCCGATCCTTCCCGCCAATAGGCAAGCCATTGACCATCGCCCGTTTTTGGGATTTTGAAACTTCTGACATTTCCCCAATATCGTATGGTATCTCGGTTTAAATCCAGAATGCCCAAGCTATCATGTAAAGTTCTGAAAATTAATATCCGACTGTCTTCCGTAAATTTGCTCTCAACAACTCCCTTCAGTTCTCGTTCCCATGAATAATCCAATGCTTTAACTGTTAGACAATCTCCTTCCGATGGCTTGTTGGTATTATAAGTCAAATATTCTCCATCATTGCTGATTTCTTGAGGAGTAATAGTAGGCCAAGATTTGTAAGTCTCAAAATCGATTTTTTTCTGTTGGCCAAAAAGTTGAAAAGCTAATTGCAATAGGAACAATATTCCAAAGCATTTCCTAAAAGAAAACATCACACTTTTGCTGCAAGATACGAAATGATAGTTAATTAAATTCAAGAAGCAGTACCACTGCCAAGCCAGGTTGGCTTACCAGCCTGCATTTTTTCTAAATTAGATCGACAGGTCTTTATATCTTCCGGCCTGACCTGCTCTTTTACTGCAGTCTCAACGGCTTTGCTTTCCAAAAATATAGCCTTCTTTTTGTAACCGATTTTATACAACAAATTTGCATAGGTATCCAGATAAGCCTCTGACTCTCCATCTTTCTGAATTGCTAATTTAATCCATTTTGATGCCTCTCTTAAATACTTTCTATTGTCACAATGCAGGAACAAATCATCCCAGACAATGTTATTCATATCAAAGCCATCGATTTCTTTACCAAAATGCTTTATTAGCGCAAAAGCAGCTTTGCCACAGTCCAACCATTGCTTTTCACGTCTGTAATACCAGACCTCAGTAGCTAGTAAGTCTCTTCTGAAATCATAATCAGGATATCTCTGTTTTAAAGCCTGAACAATTGCATTCCAATCTGAATGAGTAAGTCCTAACTTGACCGCTGCGTTCCTTATCTCTCCAGTAATATCATAATCTAAAAAATCCTTGATAAGCTTAGGGATGTCGTTTTTTAATGTCGGATATTTCTTTTCTAAATTACTGGCTACTGTTTGCCAATAAATAGCCTTATGTGCAGCACGAAAATAAGTAATTTCCTCAGCATAAATGGTCGGCCTTAACATCCAAGCGACGTAATGCTTTATTCCGTCGACACCGTCTAAGGAGTCATCAATCCTTGCTGCATTGTTTACGTAAAATTGAAACCATTCATTTTTACTTGATCCGAGCAACCTAAATTTCACGATCAATTGCAAATTTCGCTTTGAAAACAAATCTTTTTGCAGAGCTAAATAAGCATCACCGATAGCCTTTACCTGCCCTTCGTCTCCCAATTCGTTTGCCGCTGTATAAGCTTTCCAAAGATAGGCAGAATCGTGCCTGTGGACTTCCCAATGGCTGATTCTGGCATAAAATTGGGTAGCAGTGTCGATTGCTTCTGTCGCCTTGGCAATAAATTCGTTCCCGTCTTTCATTGCACCAGTAAATCGGTGTATAAGTTCTCCACTCGGTGAAAAGAATAAGTATGTAGGATAATCCTGAATTTGATATTTCAAATGCAACGTATCGGCGACCGAATACCAATTTTTAACGGTCTGATCATCGCCTGCGGTCTTATCCAATTGAACTGCTGCACATACAAAATGAGAATTAAAATAATCTCCTACTTCTTTTCTGGTAAATATATTCTTCGCCATCCACTTACACGGGCCACACCATGTGGCATAGCAATCTACAAATACGGGTTTGTTCTCTACTTTGGCCTTAGCTAATATATCTTTCCATAGCATACCCGTCTCAAACCGGATGCCATCTTCCTTGTGCAAACTATCTTTCGGTGAACCCTGTGCGGTTACAAAAATGGGAATGATTAGAAGAACAAAGAGAGTTTTTCTCATTTTGGCGTTTTCCTACAACTACGCCGAAAGACCATCCTTAACTTAATATTTATTGTTAAATCCATTTAACAATTGTAAACGATCAATTATAGCCTGGATTTTGGGTCAAATTTGGATTGATCTGGGTTTCTGATAGGGGTATTGGCATTAACGCCCAATCTGGACTCCAAAATCCACCCTTTGTCTGACAGATATTCCCTGGACTTCCCATAATAGAATTTACATTACCAGTCCGGATCAGATCAAACCATCGATGTCCCCATTCCGTAAACAATTCAACTTGGCGTTCATGCATAACAACTGCTAATAGGGAGGTCTGATCATTAGCACTGCTTGGAGATAGACCAGCCCGCGACCGAATCATATTCAAATCTGCTTGAGCCCCCGAGATATCTCCCTTGTTCGCCCTCGCCTCTGCCCGTATAAGGTATTGCTCTGCCAGCCTTAACACCATGGTATATTCAGTAACTGACTGACCCGGATCATAACCCCATATTTTGTACTTCAATGGATAATAAAAATAATTTACGCTATCCGAAGTATAACTACCAACCCAATGGACGTACCGCTTGTCGCCACTTTCAAATGCATTTAGAATAAATGGGCTAAGCGACACAAGAACGTTTCCTGTCCCAGGCGGCGAATTCAGCACAAAATAAACGGCATCCCAAGTATTATATCCGGGTTGCACCGGCTCCAATTGCCAGACAGCTTCCATACTATTGGCCAGAAATACGCTGTCCAAACCTGTTAAAGCATATTGAGCAACATTGTTGATAACTGCACTTGATTCGAATATCGCGCTATCCCATTGCCCTGTATAGAGGAATGCTCTTGCCAATAAAGCTGTAGCCGCTCCCTTATTTGGCCGCGTCCTTTCGATTGTTGCAACGCCTGTTCCATTAACAAAATTATCGGACAGATCTGATTGAGCATCTTCCAGATCCGCAATGATTTGCTGATATACTCGAGATACAGGTGAACGTTTGATTGTATTATTCACCTGATAGTTAGTTGTCGTCACTATTGGTACAGGCCCGTAAAGATTCGTCGCATAAAAGTTCAGGAAAGCTCTCGTAAATTTAGCTTCCCCGGTCAATTGTCGCCTGATAGAATCAGATACTGCTGAAGCGCTTTGCAGACCCTCGATAACTGCATTTGCCGCATAGATTTCGTTAAATATTTCCGGCCAATAATACGAATTTGAACTACCGCTGGAGGCGCTCGTCAGCGCATCCACGTAAAATTGGGTAAGGGTCGGATTAGAAGAACTGTAGTCAGTCAATTCATCCGCAGCGAGTCCTTCCTGGAGAGAAACGCTTCCTACACCACTGGATAAGTTCGTAGTTCCATTTGACATCATGTTACCATAAATGCCAGACATTGCCGCAGCAGCACTCGCGTTATTGGAGAAAACTGTCGTTGCAGTTATCTCCGTCGTAGGTGGGTTTATTTGCACAAATTTCTTACAGCTTATTGTACCTAATAAAAATATTATACCCAGATAAAATAAATTACAATTAAATTTCATAACCGTAACGTTAGGTTGAGTTCTTCAAATACTGTTTTGTTATAAGGACACCTGGATCCCAGTCGTCACTATTCTCTTCGGAGCAGAATTAAGAGACCGGGTTTCCGGATCTACACCAAAATAACGAGTAAGCGTCAATAGGTTCTGTCCCTGGACAAATACCCGCGCATTTTGTAAATGAGCCTTGCTTTTCCATAACTCGGGTATTTGCCAGGCAATCTCTATGCTTTTCAGGCGAATAAAGGAAGCATCACTGAAAGCAAAATCACTTTGTTTCGCGAAGTTTAGGCCGTTATAAGGAGTTCGAAAACGAAGTTGTGAAAACTTTTCAAATTTTGCTTTGTCTCCAGGTTCTTGCCAACTGTTCAAAAATGCAGTGGAGACATTCAGGCTATTGCTCCCTGGTGTCGAATTCAAAAGACCGATCATATTCTTGCCGACCTGCTTTACAAATTGTAAGAATATGCTCATACTCAAACTCTTATAGGCAATACTATTCTGAATGCCGCCAAAATAATTCGGAGAGAACTTTATCCGATGGATTTCGTCAGTAGTAGAATTTGGCGAATAAGTCGGGTCCCCCTTAAAATCTGAGAATTGATAGATACCTGTCGTATCATTTACTCCGAGGTAATGAAATGCAGGCTGGGAACTGATTGGCTGACCGATTTTATAAAAGTACGCATAAGAAGAGGTGGCTAACCCTGGAAAGGAAAGAAGTTTATTGTGCGGGATAGTTAGATTGAAATTACTTGTCCAACTGAAATTCTTTGTCCGGACAATGGTAGTACGAATTGTCATTTCCTGCCCTGAATTTTGTATCAAAGCCGGAAGATTGATCGGAAGGTTGTAGAAACCAGTTACCAGTGATACGCCTTCCGACACTAATTGGTTTCCCGACCGATTGCGGAAAAAGCTGGCCTGAAGCAAAATCCGATCCTTTAAAAACCCCAGTTCTATCCCAACCTCCAGTTTCTTATCGATTTCCCAGGCCAAATCCGGATTGGCCAGACTCGTTGGATAAAGCAATTGCCTACTCTCATATTGAAACTGAGAAACAGAATACAAATTTAGGAATTGATAATCACCAATCTGATCGTTTCCGGTAGTGCCATAACTGGCACGCAGCTTACCAAAACTCAACGCGGGAATAAGCTGTTGAACAAACTTTTCTCCGCTAAATATCCAAGCAGCGCCTGCCGACCCAAAATTACCGAATTGCTTTCCAGCACCAAAACGGCTGCTTCCATCTCTGCGCGCATTTAGATTGAGAATATATTTATCATCCCAATTATAGCTTAAGCGACCAAAAATGGCATCGTACCTATATTGAGCACTACTATTCTGATATTCGACATTGCTGGCCGCCTCAATATCTTGCAACAGTGCATCACTGATAAACCCTGATGCATCTTGTACCTGAGCTGCTTGATCATTCTCATGAAAGCTTCCTCCAAGTAATGTCCCCAGCACCCCTCTCCCTAACCTCACCTTATATTCAGCTTGTGGCTCGATTATCCAAGAATGAGTATTGAATGCGCTAAAGATGGAGCTTCCAGAAGTAATATGTAGGCCAGGATCGGAAGCGGATACTGGTGAGGTCATTACTTCATTGGTTTGTGTATTGGTATATCCTAAATTGGCCTTTATTTCCAATCCTCGAACTGCCATATAACTCAGTGTCGCGCTTCCTACGACATTAGAAGTGATCCCCTTATAACTCGTTAGCAAGTTAGAGAGCGGATTGCCCCAGGTACCTGCCTGTCCAGGTGCCATGGGGTCCCAGTTCAGGCTACCGTCTGAGTTATAGAGAGGTGGGGCATCAGGTGCCAATAAAAAACGGCTATACGCTAGATCATTTGCTTCAATTGTATTTTTATCCGCTGCATAACTGGCTGTGAGCGTCAATTTAAATCGCTTGTCTGGCGATTGCGTATTGATATTGAAATGAACTGAACCACGCTCGTCCTTCCCTGCACCAGGTACCAAAACGGGCATTCCATCGCTTTGTTGGTTGTAGCCACCTCCTACTACATATTGAGTATTGGTGGTCCCGCCAGATACCGATGCTTCCGCATCGGTGTACACAGCTCTCTTATCTATTAACGCTTTGCCCCAATTTGTATATCTGGCAGTATCCCAGAAGGTCAGATCGAAATCAGAATACGAACTAGGCTTACGCCCATCATTGGCAAAAGCTTCATGTCTCATCTTTAAGTATTGTTGAGTATTCATCAAGGTAATATCTCTCGTCGGCGAACTCACACCTGAATTAACGCTCAGATTCAAAGCCATTTTACCCACCTTGCCTCGCTTTGTCGTAATAAGTATAGCCCCATTGGCTGCCTGACTTCCATAGATCGCTGTAGCATCTGCATCTTTTAGCACTTCGATACTTTCGATATCGTATGGATTTATAAAATTGAGAGGATTACCCCCATTAAGCGAACCATTAATTAGTCCGAAACCATTTGCCGTAGGCAGTTCCGAATTGTAAGGCACCCCATCGATAACATAAAAAGGATCAGTCCCACTGAAAAGGCTGCTTTGTCCCCTGATTTGTGTGGTAAAAGAACCACCAGGCAGTCCAGACGTCTGAGTGACCAATAATCCCGGCACCCTGCCTTCGATCGCCGCCAGTACATTTCCAACTGGTTGCGCTTCAATTTCTTTAGCGGTAACTTTAGTCACATCCCCGGTGGTCAACCGCTCCGTGGTAAGTCCATAGGCTATAACGTGCGCTTCATCCAGGTTATTCGTCGCCAGAGTCATAGTAACCTCGATGGAAGTTTTATCGCCTAGGGGAATTAATTTCGTGGAATAACCTGTATAAGATATCTCCAAGGTTGCATCCTTGCTAACATTCTTCAACTTAAACCATCCCTTTTCATCCGTGATTGCAAGAACCTTCCCATTCTTCAATTTTATGCTAGCACCGGATAAGGGTTGCCCATTTTCATCTTCTACCGTTCCCGTGATTTCAGGCAGTACATGGGGCTCGCCTGTGACCTGATCGACTTTACCTACAGCTATATTCAACGTCAGCTTCCGCTTAATGAAAATAGTATTACTGGTCATCATGAAATCCAGCGGCTCATCTTTCAAAGCGGCTTTCAACACTTCTTCCACCGATGCTTGTTTCAACTCGACCGTCACCGGTTTCGCAGATTTCAGGATCGCCACATCGTAGAAGAAGGTGTAGTTCGTCTTTTTTTCGATCTCCTTAAACAGCGTTTCTAATGGTCGATTTTTTAGCGATATATTGAGCACTTGCGCATTCGTGTGAGCGCTGACATGCAGACAGGCGATGAATATGAAAAGCGCGGTTAGTTTCACAACCTTTATAATAATTTTACCCGGCGACCGGTCCTTGCTTAGGGGTTTTAGCTCCGCAAAGCGTTTTGATTCAAAATACATTATTTTTGTTGTTGGAGGGTTAACTGTGAACTGTTTCTCAAAAATGGAGACATGGGGAGCCCAACAATTTGAAGGGGAGACATGCCAGTGTCTCTCTTTCTGTTGGATATTAACCCTATTCGTCTAGTATTAGTGGCCGAAGGATGATGTGCAGCATGTTGGTTTTATTTTCAAGGTGTCAAAAATCGTTTTAGCTGTTGGCCACAACAAGCGCCACCTTCGTGATGTCAATTCACGAGAGCAAGCGAACACAGTTGTACATAGAAAGGAAGGTTTAATGCCTCTAATGGATGGTTTAGACGATAGAGTCTATGGTGGGAATCATCCCGGCAATCGAAAGACATTCTCAGCAGAAGACAAAACATTTAGCTCATCAAACAGCAAAGTCACACCTTTGGTAGCTTTTACGCAGCAGTTGAAAGAGTAACTACCAAATAGTTTAAAGAAATTGTTACCTACCCACCGAACCGGTAAGATCAAATCCAAAATGCTCCCCGCAGTCAGATTTCAGTGAACCATCAATTCTATAATCAACTAACAGTCAATTTTTTATAATAATAATACCCAAAAAAGACGTATTACTTCAAGCCGCCATTCTTTAGAAAAATAACAACTTACCCTATTCCCCTCCTACACACTTCCACTTAGCTCCGCCAATACGTAGTCCGGATTTTGTCCTCCCGCCCTCCCGATTCCGAACTTTATCATTGCCCATTTCCGGCCCCCCTTTAATCCCCCCTTCACCTCCTTTGTTACCACCCCATCGGGTATCATCATTTATTATATTAAACCACCTATCATGAAACGCTTATCCTTATGGCTATCCACGGCCTTCGCCGTGCTGGCCCTCTCCGGCGCCGCCTTTATGAAAAAGCCCGCGCCCCCCTCAGCCGCTGACGCCGCCTCCGCACCGTCCTCGCCCACCACAAAGTCCGCCAACATCAACTACTATTACTGGTACTCCGCCTTCGACGGGTCGTACAACGACTACGAGCCGACCTCCTGGGAGATCTACGAAATGGAGATCTACTACGACGTCTACGTAGATACCAACCCCTCGGGCGGTACCCTCATCGAGAAGGGGATACCGTACCAGAACCCCAACTGGCCGCCTATGGTCTACCTCTACGGCCACTGGGATTAGTATCCCGGATTCTGGACCAACTTCGGATTTGCCGTCAGATCCCCCGCCGGGATGGGATAAAGCGTATCAGTGCCGACCCATCCCGGCTTTTCATTTCCCAACACCGCACCCGCCATCCCCAGCCGCTTCAGGTCCAGCCACCTATGACCCCACTCGGCCACCAACTCCACCTGCCGCTCATGCAGGATCGCCGCTAACAAGCCGGGAATATCGTTGGCACCCGTCGCCCCCAATCCCGCCCGCCCCCGCACCGTATCCAGATCGGCCTGCGCCCCGCCGATATCCCCCTGCATCGCCCGCGCCTCGGCCCGGATCAGATACACCTCGGCCAGCCGGATCACCATATTATACTCGGTATCCACCGGACTAAGCGCGGTCAGCTTGTACTTATACGGATAATAATAGATCGCCGGCCCAAGCCGCGCACTATCGACCCAGTGTACCCGCCGCTGATCACCCGCCTCGACGGCGCCCAGCCACCAGCTCGTCAACTGATATCCGGGTCTTGGCCCCAGCTTCGTGTCAAATGCCGTAGCCTCGGCCGTCGTAAGCGTCGCATTCACCGGCTGCAACTGCCAGATGGCCTCGCGACTATCCGCCCGAAAGACACTATCCAGCCCCGGCTCCAACTGATACAACCCGCACCCGATCACGGTGTCGGCCTCGAGCTCGGCCATCGCCCACTGCCCGCGATACAACCATACCCGCGCCAGCAACGCCGTCGCCGCCAGCCGGTTCGGTCGCGTCCGCGCCCCTGGATACCCGGGCGTACTCAGATAACCCGCCGGTAAAACTTGCTGCGCATCCGCCAGGTCGGCCTCGATCTGCGCATATACCGCCTCAATTGGATCCCGCGCCAACTTCGACGTCACCGAAAAGTCGATGCCCGTTACTACCGGCACCCCGCCATACATGTTAACGAGATAGAAATACTCCACCGCCCTGACCACCTCGGCCTCACCCCGCAACTCGGCCTTCACCGCCGGGCTCACGCCGTTCGAAGCATCGAGACCCGCGATCAGCGAATTTGCCATATAGATGACATTGTACGCCGTACTGTAGAGCGTGCTACAAATAATATTGCCGGACGTCAGCTCATTCGTCCGAAACGGATCGGGATTCGGCCCCGTATTCGCCAGCTCGTCGGCGCTCAACCCGGCATACAGGCTCATCCCGCCGTTCAACAGCGTCCGCGGGCTGTTCATCACCCCGATATACATCCCCGTCAATGCGTTCTCCGCATCCGCATCGCTGCTAAAGACCGTCGCCGTACCCGGCTCATCCTGCTGCGATGGCACCTGGATCAATTTCCGGCAACCCGCGAGCAACAACGCCAGCACAACCATGATATATACCCATCTTCTTCTCATCGTCAAAAATTAACTTGTAACCCTATGACCAGCGTCTTCATCGGCGGCAGCATGGTCGGGTCCTGGGTCTCGGGATCCGTCACCGGGAACTTCGTGTAGGTAAACAAATTCCCGCCTTTCAACCAAAGCGTTCCGCCCTTCAACGCCACCCGTTTTAGCCAATTCTTATTCAACTGATAAGACAAGGCCACTACCTTTAATCGCACGAACGATGCGTCGATCGATTTTGCCGTACTGCTGATATACTCCTGCATCCGTTGTGAGGCAATCGTGTCAGCGCCTTCGGTCACCTTCTGCAGCATGGCATGATCTCCCTGCTTCCGCCACCTGTTCAGCCACTCGACCGGCGCATTACCCTCCATATAATTTCCCGCAAAACCCGGTGCATATTTCTGATAAATGATGATATCCGGGTTCTGACCGTTCTGCCGCCGGAATTCGATCAGCACATCCAACGTCCAGTGTTTGTAGGTGATCACCTGATCCAACCCGCCATAATACCGTGGGTCGAGATTCCCGCCCACATCAGGGCCGCCATGACCCGCATCGCGGAACTGGAAGAGACCCGAGTCGACGCTCACACCCCGGTAACCGGGACCTGTCACCACGCTCAATGACTTGCCCACCACCAACTTACCGGCTTCCTGTGTCGTGCTCAACCCGGGAAAAGACTTCAGCCGGTTGACCGGCGCCGTGACCATCAACGTGCTCACCCATTTCCAGTCACCCCGCGACAAGTTGACCGTTCGCAACGTCAGCTCCACACCCCGGTTGATCACATCCGCCGGCATATTCCGATACACGGACAACTGACCCGCCTGGGAAGCCAACGCCGACGATACAAGCTGATTCGCCGTCCAGTCCCGATACGCCGCAACCGCCAACATGATCTTGTCATGGAGAAATCCCAGGTCCATCGCAACTTCGAAGTTGTAGTTGTACTCCCAGTGGAGATCGTTGTTGGGCAGCGAGGTTGGGATCAACCCCTGTCTGCCCTGATAACCCTGCGGCGCATTCGTCGGCGAATACACTTGCATATAGTTCGCGGCGATCTGGTCATTCCCCGTCGTCCCCAGACTGGCCCTGAGCTTTCCATGACTCAATACGGACCCGTTCCTCGTCCAGGGCTCTTCGCTAAAGATCCATAAGCCGCTTGTCGCCCAGAAGTTGCCCCACTGATCTCCCGGCCCAAACCGGCTCGACCCATCCCGCCTTCCCGAGACCTCGGCGATATACCTGTCCTTCCAATTATAATTCACCCGCCCAAAGACGGCGGCATACCGGTACGCAAGACTGTTCCCCGTCACCGTGATCGCCGGATTCCCGCCGCCGCTGGCCATCAGCAGATCGCTGGTATAGCCGGTCGCATTCTGCATGGAATAGACGCTCTGTTGCTCCTGCCAGTTGACGCCCGCCAGGACCTGGAACTGGCCCCGGCCAAGTTTACGCTTGTAGTCCGCCATTCCCTCGATCACCTCGCTGTGCTCGCTGTTATTCGTCGTAATTGTCATCCCTGTCGGATCCAACGCCGGGTCCTGCCCGCTAATGGGCGTGAGGCTACGCTCGACCGACCCGATCCGGTAATATCCCAGACTGCTCTTGAGCACGAGGCCGGGCAATAGCTCATAACTGGCATCGAGATGGCCGTAGGAATTCTGTACCGAGCTGCGATAACTGTTGTTGCCTGTCGCAGGGATGTTCAAATAGGACAATCCATTATAGCTCCATCGCTGACCGTCGACCACCGGCGCATCCGGCGCCAGGTATTGATAAACGCTATAGTCGATCTGTGGCAGCCGGTTGCTCTCCCAATGCTCCATGATGCTAAGATCCAGTTGTAATCGCTGGTTTCGCGACCGCTCATGGATGCGGCCAAATATCGAAATGCGGTCATCGGGCGTCACCCCCGGAAAAACCGCCGCCTCCCGGTGATACGTGCCCGACAAGTAGTACACCGTATTGCTATTGCCACCCTGCAAGCCGGCATTGGCATCCTGCAGCCACCGCATCCGCCCCATGGCATATTTTTGAAAATCCTGCGACCGCGTCGTATCCCAGACATACCCCTCGGGCAAATTCAACGAATCCACCTTCATCCCGTCGTTTTCGATCGCCTCGCGCCGCATCGCCAGGTATTGCGAAGTGTTCAACAACTTGCCCGGCCGGATCACCTGATCGATCCCGGCGCTCACGCCCGCATTCCAGCGCGGCTTTCCCGCCTTGCCCTTCTTTAGCGTGATCAGCAGCACTCCATTCGCGCCGCGGCTTCCATAGATCGCCGTCGCATTGGCATCCTTTAACACTTCGACACTCTCGATATCTGCGGGTGCGATGCCATTCAGCACGTCCGCACCATAAGCTCCTTGCGCACTCCCCGATCCGATCACCGTCATATAGCCGTCATTGTCGACAAGCGGTACCCCATCGATCACCTCCAGCATCCGGTTCCCTTCCTCGATCGACCGCGTACCACGCACGAGCGCCAGCCAGGAACTGCCGGGTACGCCATTGCGCTGCTGGATCAACAATCCCGGCACCCTTCCCTCCAGCGCGCCCAACACATTATCAACGGGTGAATTCTCCAACACTTCCGCCGGTACCTCGGCGATCGACCCGGTCGCCAACCGTTGCGTCGTCAACCCATAAGCCTGTACCTGCACCTTATCCAATTCCTCGGCTTCAGGCTGTAGCACTACAAACTGGAATCGCTTATTGCTGAGGACAACCGTTTTCGAATAGCCGGGACCGGAGATGGTTACCGGCGTCAAAAAACCTTTCGCCGGCACTTCGAACCGGCCGGTTGCCGAGCTCAGTCGCGCGGCCGCTCCAGGTACGCTGATCATCACGTCGGGGATGGGCTCACCCGAGGTATCTGTTATGCTTCCGGTAACCGGCGTGTAGATGCCGACGCCGGGATTTCGTTTGATGGTGATGTTATGCTTTTCCAGCACATAGTATAGCCGCGTACCGGCCAGACAACTGTCCAGCACCTCCCGTACATCCGCATGGTGCAGGTCGGGATCGACAAGCGGCGCTTCTTTGGAAATGTCAGCTGCAATCCAATAGGTAATGCCCGTCTTCTGCTGGATCTCATCCAGCACGGCTTTGATCGTCATGCCTTTGCCTTCGATACTCAACTTTTGAGCTGAAGCGCACAGCCAGGAAGATAACGCGACCCACGATATAATCAGCAGCCTTGGAGCGGTCATGGACGGACACAAACTAAGGTGAAAAAATCAGGTGCCGGGCGGCCGGCACCTGCCTAATAGGAGGTCAATGGTCGATGGTTTTTGACTATTTAATCGTTATTACTTTACGTTGACTTCGATCCTTCCATGGGTCACCTCCACCCGCGCATAATCATCCGTCAATTCCCGGATATGCCCGACGTTATCTTCCAGCGACTGCTCCAGACTCACGGTCCCGGTCACCAGTCTCCCTGTCTGCAGCCGCGGATCGACATAAAATCCGCGCTGATAATACTGGGCCATTCGCCGGATCACCACGGATAACTCCGTACTGTCGAATTTGATCACCGGATGGGGCTGCAGCCACCCGATCGCCGCTAACGGATCGCCCATCTTCCGCGGCTGGATAGGGCTTCCGTCAAGTATCGTCACCCGCTCTCCTGGATTTAGCTCCCGCTGAAAACTGTCCACCGAAACCCGGATCTTTCCAGTCAACAAGGTGATCTCATCGGATATCCCCGGATAGGCCATCCAGTTGAACTTCGTGCCAAGCACTTCAACCACCTTCTTACCCGATTGCGTTATAAATGGCCGCACGTTTTTCGCAATCTCGAAATAAGCCTGACCCGCCAGCAGGACCTTTCGCGCTTCAAACGCCTTTGGATATCGGATGCTGGAGTTGTAGCCCAATATCGCCTTGCTACCGTCGGGCAGCAATACCTGATATGGTACTGACTGTCCCGCGCCAACGCTGTCCGCCGCAACAACTCCATCCGGCCCCTGCCACTCCCCGTGATAATGCCCGGGGGATATGGTCCGCCAGATATGCTGGACCGCCGCAAGTGCCGGCGAAGGGTTATCCGGCGGAGTATTGTTGGGATGACTCCTATAATGATATACGCCGAATGCCAACCAACATACTACGGCAGTCGCGGCCGTTGAAGCAACCGCCGTCACCGCCGGCCATTTCGTGTACCAGGGCCGAATCACCCGGATCTCCGCTTCTTTGTGCCCAGCCTCCGCTATCCGTGACCGGATCCGCTCCCAGACCTTCCCCGACGCCACATTCCGCAGCTCGGCATCCAATATGGACTGTTCGTCCTTTGTCAATGGTTCGCCCCGCTGATATTTCGCAATGATCTCGCGGACAAGGTATTGATGGTCCATAGCACTAGAAGTTTTCGCAAAAGGTCAGACCCCTGCTATCGGTAACACGCAGGAACCGGCGCAATGACCACGCCTCATGTGACTTTTTTTTAGAAAAGGAATGCCTGACGCAGGAAATGGATCGCCCGGCGGTGTTGATCCTGAACCCTTCGCTCCTTCACGTTCAATCGCTTAGCGATTTCGTGGAAGTTCAGCCCCTGGTCGTAACGCAAGTGAAGGATCGCTCTTTTCTCCGGCGACATCAGTCCGATGTTATGCCGGATCGTAGCCATCGTTTGCTCCCACTCCAACTCACCTTCGCGGGGGTCAAGATATTCGGCATCCACCGGCCAGCCATGGCTTGCCCGGCGTCGACTCGTCTGATGACGGAGATGGCTGATCGCCTCATTCCTCGCTGTCAGAAAAAGGAACCCGACGATATGCCCCGCTTCGTTGATGCTTTGCCGGTTCTTGTACAATTTCTCGAATGCGCTGACCACGATGTCCTCAGCCACATCCTGCCGGGACACTATGCGCCGGATCGAGAGATAAAGCTGTTCGGAGAACCGGTGATATAAATTTTCAAACGCCGCCTCATCACCAAGCTGAAAGCGGTGGAACAGTATGGTTGGGTCAGCTTGCAAACAGTTCTTTTTGGCCATAGGCAGAAATTTAAAAACGTCCGATGCCCGTGTAGAAATACAACGACAACCTGATCAGTTTACCTAATGGTTATCGTGTTAAAATTGAAAGGTTTAGCGCTGGACCCCGCGGCGGATTTTTCTCCAGGATATTCAGGGATGTTTAAAAGATTTTTTAGGATTCAAAAAGAGAATCATTATCTTTAAATCGTCCTTTCACGGACGATGACACCTGATCCTCTGCATAGTCCCAATCAAACCATCGCCATATCGACTTTTAGTAGATTAACGCTATTGACGCTAATCCAACCACTCGCTTTGTGGAATGTTTTATGAGCGGTGTCGTCCATGTCCGATATTAGGTTAGTGAAAAAATGAAGATTGTCAACAATTCGCAATTTTCTTATGCGGATTCGCGAAAAATGGGTTATTTGCAGAACGGAATGCATTTCCGCTGCATGAACCATTCTCACCTTTAAACCCTATCCTGCAAACATTAATCCGTGATTATATATTTTTTTTATAATCTGTCATGCAGGAAGCAACGAAAATAGCGCAGCCGGTCTACAACAACAATGAGGACGCCATTATGCTTGCTTTTCGGGAAGGGGATAAAGATGCCTTCCGGGAAGTATATGATCGCATGGTCCGCCCATTGACCTATTTCGTGGAAAATATCATCTTCTCTTCCATCGACGCGGAAGATATCGTCGCCAGCGCCTTCTCCAAACTATATCACGCCCGCGCCGGAATGCGGTCCATCGAGCACATCAAACGCTGGCTCTATGTCATCGTCCGCAACGAATCCATCGACTATCTCCGCCTTCGCACCCGGCAGCGCGAAAGCCATAGCGAAGTGGCCTATCTGGGCGCCGAATCCGACGACCACCATGAGACGGAACGGGTGATGTCCGCCGTTTTCCAGAATATTCTCAGCGAGATCGAAAAGCTGCCCCGTCAGCGCAAAGCCATCCTTCGCCTATATTTCTTTGAACAGAAATCCACTGCCGAGATCGCTAAACAATTGGGTCTCAACTCCCAGACGGTTTTGAACCACAAAGCCAAAGCCCTGGAATCCCTCCGGAAAAGCGGGACCAAAATGAAATGGCTGCTCGAAGGAGTAACCAGCTTTCTGCTGGTCATCACCTTTTACCTAATGAAATAAGAATTTAATTGAAACTTAAACCTATCGGATTGGTTAACAAGGCAACCATGACGTGGGTAGATATGGATACCTTAATAAGCACAAATGGAGCCATCCTTCGACATAGAACCGGTCGTCCTTAAGTATGTTCGGGATAGGTCATTGACTGCCGACGAAGCAGCCCGGCTCCGCCAATGGTTGGCACAATCCGATGATCCTGACCGCATGGCGCTTATCGAACGCATGCGGACCGACCCCGAATGGGTCCATGCTCAGTTGCACCGGATGCAACAGGTCCGGACGGAAGTCATCTGGTCGAAGATCGGGTTGCCAAAGAGTGAGCCCCGCATCAAAACTGCAACCTCTATACCCCTCCCTCTTAACTCCAGGCGCCGTTGGTGGTCCTATACCGCCGCGGCGTCCGTCATCCTGGCGGTATGTGGAGGCGGTGCATGGCTTTGGCATTCCAGACAGCATGCTGCCGCCCCGGTGACTTCGCCGGCATCTGCCGTAGCCACCGACGTTCAGCCCGGGCGCAACAAGGCGGTGTTAACGCTTGCGGATGGCCGTCAGATCGATCTGGGAGCAACCGCCAACGGGGTCCTCGCCGATCAGGGTTCTACGAAAATCGCCAAGCTGGCCGATGGCCAACTGACCTACAATAAAGAAAAGAATTCTTCCGACGAAAAACCGGCCCCCCTGGCCTATAATAGCCTTAGCACCCCCCGCGCCGGACAATTCACGCTCCGGCTGCCGGATGGATCGCGGGTCTGGCTAAACAACGCCTCTGTCCTCCGGTATCCAGTCGCTTTTACCGGCCGGGATCGTACCGTCGAACTGGCCGGTGAGGCCTATTTCGAAGTGGCCAAAGATGTAACCCATCCCTTCCGGGTCATCGTACATAAAGGCACAGCCGCCGCCAGCCTGGCTGACCTCTCGTCCTCAGCCCCGCCCGTCACCGATAACGGCGGGACGATAGAAGTACTCGGTACCTCCTTCAATATTATGGCCTACAACGACGAGCCCGCGCAGCGCACTACGCTTGTCGACGGCAGCATTCGCGTGACCCAGGCCAGCCAGAGCGCCCTGCTCAAGCCCGCCGAACAGTCGGCGCTCGACGCGGGTGGCAAACTCCACGTGACCCCGGACGTCAATGTTGCGGAAGCCATCGCCTGGAAGAACGGTTACTTTCACTTCGACCACGCCAGCCTGCAGACGACCATGCGCCAACTGGCGCGGTGGTATGATATCGACGTCGTCTACCAGGGTCAGATACCCGAACATGAATTCGTCGGGCGCATCCAACGGAATCTGCTGTTATCAGATGTGCTCAAGGGTTTGGAAAATGAGCAGATGCATTTTAGGCTGGAGGGCAGGAAGTTGGTGGTGACGCCGTGATCATTCCTGACCCGACTCATGATTCTGCAATTGGTGGTCTGATCACTTCCGGCGAAAGTCTTCTTCACCCGCTATCGCGAACAATTCCCGAACATCTCCTGGTCGATAACCAATGGGTAGCAGCCAGTCCGGTAATAGAATGATCCGACGAAAAAAGGGTGTTTTAACGCTATTTTGAACAGAAGGCGTTCTGTATATTTAGACAAGAATATTCCAAATCATGGAAAGTATCTTTGAAATCGCGACCAGGATTTCAACGCCGCTCATGCTGGGTGGCGTAATTGTATTTGCATTCTTCTTTATCGCTTATAGGGTTGTCTCCCGGCTATCCCTTAATAATGTTGACGCGTCTAATACAACGAAGATCGTGTTGAAAATCATCAAGACCTTCTTTATACTGGGCTTGGTAGGTGTTGTACTTGGCGCTGCAGCTTTTATTACAGAAAAGATTCTGGACAAGAAATATCCCCGGTTGAACCCCACCTATGTGGACCTGGGCACCGACCGCCCTTATCAATTGGAGAGTATTGTGAGATTGGTAGCCCGCAAAAGAAATGTAACAATCTATTTCGACACCACCTGTGATTCCCTCATCAAAAAGGCAATGATAGATCCGGGACACCACGACGGTGAAAACATCGAAGACTTTTTGCAAAAGCTAAAAGACAGAGTAGAAGGAAATTCGATCAACTACACGGTAATTAAAGAAGGAGAAGCCAGATATGAGATCACTTGCCCATAATGCCGTCGTCCTGATATTGCTGTGCGCTGCCGCCCCTTTGGCAACCGACGGCCAGACCAACTGCACCTGCCAGCCCAGCCCTCCCGGAGGAACCACAAAATGCCGCCGAGGCCAGGTAGCCATTTGCGGCGCCGACAGCCGTGGCGTCTGCGAAGGCGAGTGTGACTCCATCAGTGAGAGCCTGGCGCCCGTCCCTTATTATGCTGACCTGCTATCGGCTATCCTCCTACATCCCGTGTCCGTTAAACAGCTCTATGCCAATACGGCCGTCGCCAAACAGGATATCCGCGACATCGAATCGGCCAACAAGACAAATAAAACGGTCACGATCCGATTCGGGGATTTCAAAAGAACGGCTTCGATCAGTCTGCCGGAAATAGCGCTATCCAAGCTTCGATCGGCATATGAAGCGCTGGACAAAGGTCAGGCCGATATCGTGGATCATCCTCCTAAGCTATAACTCCGCCGACCGGTACTATAGCGACCTCCCCTAGCCAGTTAGAAGGGCCATGGATGATAAAGACTGTAAAGATCTTTTGCTTATTATTTTCATCCTGATAAGTGAGGTATGGCATACCCATTAAAACACCCATTTTCGCTTAAGTCAACCACAACAGTATAACCACTCCCCAAATTCCGTGTTTTCCCCGTAGGAACCCACGCGAAATTGCCTTACCTTTTGGCATTCTCCAACCAAAAAACCTAAACACTATGTCAAAATTCAGATTTGGGAAACACCCGCCAGTCAAAGACTACCGGACGCTTCTCCTGAGGAATTACGCCTCCACCCTCCCCGCACCGGCCGACAAATACAACGTCCTCGACGACGTCTACAAAAACCTTGGCACAAATGACCCCGCCGTCCTCTTCCCGATGGATGGCAACGACCAATACGGTGACTGTACCATCGCGGCCGCCGGTCATGCGATCACCGTCTATAACGGCCTGACCAAAAAGAAGGATATCCCGGCAAAGACCGGCCTGCTGAAGACCTACTTTCAGCTGACTGGCGGCCCCGACACCGGTCTCGATGAACTGAAGGTGCTCAACTATTGGCAAAGCACCGGGATCGGGACCGAGAAGATCCTCGCCTTTGTCAGCATCGACCCGAAGAACCATATGCATATCAAACAGGCCATTCAGTTCTTCGGTGGCGTCTATCTTGGATTCCAGGTGCAACAGAACGCGGACCAGCTCTTTGACGAACGGAAGCCCTGGACGCCGGCGCCGCTTACCAACGACGGCCATGCGGTCTACGCCGTGGCCTATGACGCGGATCAGGTGACCGTCCTAACCTGGGGAAATACCCAACTTGCTACCTGGTCCTGGTGGGACGAATGCGTGGATGAAGCCTACGCCATCCTGCCACCCGAGGCTAAGAACGCGGGCTATGCCCAGGGATTCGATTTTGCAAAACTTCAGGCCGACCTCGAGGCCGTGGCCAAATAAAAAACATCACCACCATGGCTCCCAAAAAAAAATCCGGCAAGAAGTCCTCCGCCAAATCCGGCAAAAAATCTTCGTCCAAACCCCTGCTCATGAAGTTCCGCGCCAAACCCGCGGGTAATGCGTCGTCTAAACCCCGGCGGGCCTTTGGCGATCCGGTGGCGGCCCCCAAGCCTCACCCCAACTTCGCCGCGATCCCATCGTCAAACAAACAACCGAAAGACCTGAGCTACGACCTCGCATCGGCTTTGGACGCCGATGTCATCGATGCGATCAATACCTCCGGCCAGATGGTCTTCTTTTCCGTCGGCGATACCGGCGATATCAACGCCACCGGCTTCACCCGCGACCTGGCCGAACAAATGGAAGCGCTGTACAATAGCAGCCCGGCGAACAGCAAACCGGCCTGGCTGTACAACCTTGGCGACGTCGTCTATTATAACGGCGAGTCGATAGACTATCGTGACCAGTTCTACGACCCGTACAAATTCCTCAACTCCACGATCTTCGCGATCCCGGGTAACCACGACGGCCAGGTCATCGTTCGAAAAGGCGACCCGCCCGATCCCGAACCATCCCTAAGAGGGTTCTTCGAGAATTTCTGCGACAGCAAACGCCAGCCTTCTCAGTCCTCACCCTACCGGCTCACCATGGACCAACCCTGGCCGTATTGGGTGCTGAATACGCCGCTTGCTACCATCATCGGGCTCTATTCCAATGTCGACGGCTCACTCGATAACTGGACGGACAACCAGCATCCGCAATTCAACTGGCTGATCAGCCAACTAAAAGCGGCCGACAAAAATAAAGCGCTTATCCTGACGGTCCACCACTGCCCCCTTTCGCTCGACAGCGAACACGGCGGCTATGGCGATATCCTGGACGCCATCGATCAGGCCGTCGCCGCTTCCGGCAACCGATACCCGGACCTCGTCCTCTCCGGCCACGTCCACAACTACCAGCGGTTCAGCCGCCAGACCGCCAATGGGACGTATCCCTATATCGTCGCCGGCAACGGTGGTTACGCCTCGGTCAAGACGATGCACAAGCTGCAACTGGACCCCACCACCAAGAACCGGATCACGACCCCGCTCCAGACGACGGATAGCGGCGTGTCCCTGCGGAAATACAATGAAGAACAACCCGGCTTCTTACGGCTGACGGTCACAAAGACAACCATAAAAGGCGAGTATTTCACCAACGATATGAGCGGCAAAGATCAGACGGCGCCGCCATTCGATACCTTTACCTTTGATCTTGCAACAAAGAAAGTGAGCGAATAAAAGTCGCCCCAGCGCGTTATGCCAGAACTCGAGCAATCCAAAGCAGCCGCCCCGAATTACCAGGGTTATTTCTTCTCCCTCCTGGCCCGGAACATGACCGCGTACCTGGGCCTGCTGGGGCCCGATCTCCATACCCAGAAGCAGTACCTCGGCGATCAACTCACGCGGATCGTCACGGAAAAAGCGGATCAACTGCAGATCGCCAATGCCGCTATCACCTTCCTCCTCAGGGGTCACGCCAAAGCGGAGGTCCGGACTATCCAATCCCTCGCCCGCTGGCTGGCCGTGAATGGACAAAATCGCAAATTCTTCTGGTGGATCGAAGGTGAAGATGAAGATGATTTCCTGGAACGGGCGGCCCGGGCGGCTCTTGATGCGCTGTTTCCGCAAATTATTCCCGTGTCGCCGATGATCGGAGAAAAATTTAATTATTTCGAATCCTATGAAGTGGGCTATGCCGTGCAGGAAGATCCCGGGGCATTTATTCATAAACAGCCCTCCTATTTTCCCGATGACCTTCCGTCTTTGGCCGAACCCGTCGAAGCCTCGGCAGAGCCCGCCGATGTCGAACAACGCTACCTCAACGCCAGCACCCGCGAACAGGTACGCCTAAACGAAGAATTCGGGCTGACCGTTCAGGTCGACACCACGCTTGAATCGCACGGCCCCGCCGAACAAGGCGCCCTTCTCCCGCAAGGCATCCAGGGCGACATCACCATCAACGTCCATGGCAACGGCGTGGAATTTCCCGATGGCAGCATGAAGACCCTCCATATCCCCGCACTGGGCCCGTCTGCGCCCCTCCTCTTCCGGCTCCGGGCAACCCAACCCGGCGAACACCGCCTCGAGATCACCGCCTGGAACGGCTCGGCCCATGTCGCGGGAGTCACCCTCACGATCGGCATCGATACCGCTCCCGCCTCCGCGGGCATGGTCCAACAGTCCACCCCGGTCATCCTTCGGGATCCGGCGCCCGGCGAATATGCCCTCGAGATCGTCTATGACAAGACAAAGGAGGCTTATCGTTTCCGCCTCGCCGGCGAAGGGCTTGATAAAGACGGCGTCACCGCTACCTGCGATCCGCTCACCGACGACCGGAAGACGCAGTACAAGAATCTGCGCGAAAGCCTCAATGCCCAGGCGAGGAACGAAAGCCGTTATACCGCCGTCCAGCAATCCATCTGGCTGCGGGGATTCGGGAAAATTCTCGCTGAATGTCTCGTGCCACCCGTCATCCAGGCGAACTTGCGCCGCATCCGCGAAAAGATCAGACAACTCACGATCATGAACGACGGGGATGACCTGCCATGGGAGTTGCTGTACATCAAAGCCAGCGCGGATGTTGGCCCGGATGCCGACGGATTCTTCATCGCCGAGCTCGCCGGCGCCTGCCGCTGGCGTTATGGCGCGCCGCCGCCCGCAAAGATCATCGCCATCCCATCGATCCTCGTCCATCCCGACGGCTCGCCTGAATATACCGCCGGCGAGATCGCCAATCTTCAGCAACTCTTTCCAAATGCCCGCGTGATCGGCAAAATGGATGACCTGCTGACGCTGATTGCCGAAGGGAAGTTCGGGATGCTCCATTTCGCCGCGCACAACCGCGAAGCATCCGCCTATAGCGGCGGCTCCTATGTTCCGTTTGGCGCCTCCCGCTTCGATCAGACCCTTTTCACCGGCGCCGTCCCGGATAACGCCTATGGGGCCTCGCAGCCGCTCATCTTCATGAATGCCTGCACCTCCGCCGGCGCCGCCTCGTTGTTCACTGAGATGTTCTCCTGGGCCGACCGCTATATCCGGTCGGGCGCAGGCTCCTTTATCGGCAGCCTCTGGGAGATCGCCGACCAGTCGGCGCCTGTCTTCGCGCTGGCCTTCTATACGAAACTGAAAACCGGCTCCACGCTCGGCGAAGCCATGCAGGCAGGCCGGGAAGCCGTCCGCACGCTCGATCCCGGCGACCCTACCCGTCTGGCCTATACGCTTTATGGGAACCCGCAAGCTAAAGTGGAATATGTCTAACAACTTATCTTTGGAGTGCATGAAAAAGCTAACGCTACTCTTTCTTGTCGTATCGGCCGCCTTGACCGGCCGGGCCCAGGACCCCTGGATCTCGCTCTTCGATCAGTCTCCTTTCGACCTCCGGGGGACGGCCGCCACGGAAACAGTATCCATCCGCGTTAGACTGGACAGCGGCATGCTCCTTAAAAACGTGCGGCTTTCCGAACACCCATCCCTTGTCCGCCTAAACGGGCAGTGCCGCCAGGGCTATATAGACGGCCTCCGGATCGCCAGGGCGGATGGGCCGATGCCCGTTCTACGGCTGACCGTGATCACCGATTCCCTCCCCGAAAGCGGCTCGTATCTGGCCATCTTTAGCTTCACCGATCCAAATAATCACAAGCACGCCCGCGTAGACATCAACCTCACCCTTAACCGCCTCGCGGTTAAATTAGATACCGTCCACCGAATGGCTATCCATATCGAAGGAAATGAGATCCGTTATGATCCGTTGCTGATCAGGGAGACCGGGAGGCAGTGCGATATCCCGTCTTTGGTCATCGGTCCACAGTACATGCCCGGCATTAAGGACGGTGACTTCATTCAATTTCATCCGAAGCCGGGGCCGGTAGCCGCCGGGTCGATGATTGCGATCCCTTACGAGCTTTCGCCGGAGTACCGCCGGCATCCGCGCGAGGTGCCGCTCGGGACAACCACCGGCTGGGTCGAGGTATCGGCGCCCGGCCTCAGTAATAACCTGAGCGTTCCGATCGATATCATCAATAAGCGAAGTAAATGGTGGATCGTCCTGGCGACTTTTTTGGGCATCCTTGTGGGGGCGCTGGTACGCAACGTGATCCGCAGCCGGCTGTTGGCGGCGCAGACCCGCACTAACGGATTTGCGCTGATCCAGCGTATCCAGGCGGAGACGAATAAGATCACCGACACGGAGTTCAAAGAGAAGATATCCGGACTGATCGCCACGCTGAATGCGACGCTGTTGGACAGATCCGCTCAGCAGAGCGATCTCGACACCGCGTTAAAGACCGCGACGGATAATTATAACAGCGAAAAGACGTCTTTTGAAAGTACGCTTACCAAGACCGGCGACGACCTCAAAACCCTCACGGCTGCTCTTAACAACACCAGGCTCTCCGCCTTCGTCACCCGGCAGCTTACTCCGGTCAGAACCGATGCTGGCCAGGCCGCCGCCGCGCTGCAACTTTTCGATCCTACAAATGCCGCAGCCAGGATCCAGGATGCCATCACCCACATTAATGAATTGATCAGACACTATGGCGCCCAAACCCGCGACCTGCGTAACCAACTGACGACGGACGACTTCTACCCGGTGCTGGTCCCAACTGATTCTGCCAATGCCGACAAGGCCGACGCAAAGAAGATCCAGGACAGCGTCCAGTCCATCAAAAACGACAACACCGACGTCAAGACCGCCACGGCCGCCATCGCCCAGCTCGATAAGGCTCAGGCTTCGCTGGAGGAACTGCTGGACAACATCCAGGCAGCCGCGACTACCGCATTCAATGCCATCTTTCGCAGCGATAGCCAGGACGCCAGGATGACCGCGCTTGTGAATGCTTTCGACGCCTGGGACAACCGGCTGGAAGCGTTGATCAGGGATCCTGCCCAGACCATGGATCTCAATTTGGTCGGGGCCTTAAACAATGCTTCCGCGGCCATCGGACCACCCGTACCCGGGCTGCGAAATACCCGGGGTGGGGGTGCTGCTCCCTCGGTCGCTTTCCGCGCGACGCCAAGCTTCATTGCAAGTGTCATGTCGGGCGACCTTGTGCCGATTATCGCCTTTCACCAGCCGGTCGCCGGAATGGCGACGATCGATCGACTGGCGAAACAGTCCCGGAAGCGCTTATTCTGGCTGAACGTCGGGCAGATCGGGGTGTTGTCCGTCGTCCTATCGCTGATCTTCTACAAGACCTATGGCCCCAACTTCGTCGGCACTATGGATGAGATGATCAATCTCTTCCTTCTTGGGTTCTCCCTCGACGTCACCATCGACGGCGTGACGAAGCTGATTGGAAAGCCTTAGGGCTGTGCATAGCCACGGGCTATGAGGCCGGGCCGGCTAAAAAGCCTGCGCGATCCCGCGAATGATCCGGATCACGCCTACAAGGATAGCGCCATAGAAGACGACATGATAGTCTGTTACAACTGTGCCGATGATCCCGCCGGCAAGCCAGAAGATTCCCCAGCCAAAGTTCCGTGCGGAGGCTTCTTCGTCGTTTGAGTAGCTCATGGTAAATTGTTTTATTTAATTTCCTTCCTTGAGGATACACGCCAGCACGAACGTCTTCCCGCTCGACTTCGCATCGGTGATCTTGATCCCATAGTCGGCATACCCGCTGGTATTGTACTTTACAATAGGAGTAGCGTCGGGTTCCTTGTCGCAATGATACTCTTCATCCGCGGCTCCATTCATGATGCAGGCGTCGATATCTCCCGCATTGTCGTCCGCGGCGGCCATTACATACCGGACACCGCCGCCCATTTTAATATTACTGACCGTCCGGTTGTCCGAATTGCCCAGCACATACCCATAGAAGCACCATTGATTGTCCTCATCCAGGAACCACACCTTGCTGGTCGTCTGGTTATTAATAGACCGGCACATCCGGAAGATCTTCTCCACCGCATCTCCGATATTGTCGACGGGAAGGCCCACACCGCCTTCCTCCAGGATGGCCACGGCACAAAAGGCCAGCGTGGGGCTCCAATTCAGCAGCTTGATCTCATAGGTGCCGGAATACTCCGGCGTAAATTCGACCACCGGGTAATTGTCGTTCTTCGTGTCCTGGGCCAGGATCGTGCCACCGGTATTCGAGATCTTGATATCGATGTCCGTGACGTCGTCATCCCCGCCGCCAATGAAGGCATATGACGTGCCGCCCGTCAGCGTGACGTTGATGGTGCTTGCCCCGCCATGGGCCTTGAGCAAAGTGCCGATGAAACAAAGCCCGTTCCTGAACCCAAGCGTGCTGCTCTGCGCCTCGATATACTTGGCCGTCGACAGCGTGCGGGTGGTGGCCTGTTTCATATATACTCCCGGTGACCATTGAGCATTAAGATGGCCAATCAGCAGGGAAAGAGTTGTAAGGGTTAAAAATAATGTGCGCATAAGGTTTTTTCTTAAAGGTAGCCCGGCCCCATTCCTTGGACAACGGGAAAAACCCCCTTTTCTACCGCACATTTGTTAAATCTTCCCTCGCCCCGCCCCACAGGCCGACGACCCTATCCCGTGAAAACACCTTTTTTTTCTCCCGGCTATTTTCCTATTTTTCCATTCACATTCGACGACCGTCCCTTCCCGCGTACCCCGCCCATTCATCTTAACTGACCGTATGTTCAATAACGTTGCGCTTGACGTGGTCATCGGCCTGGTCCTCGTCTTTCTGTTGTATGGCCTGCTTGTAACCATTCTTACCGAGATGGTGGCTTCCTGGCTGGGATTCCGGCAGCGCATGCTCCGGCTGTGTATCGAGCGGATGCTCAACGACAATTATTATGACCATGGCGCCGGGACTTCCAAAAAGATCTGGCATGCGATCAAAAGATTCTTTCTGATCGAATTCGGCGATTTCAAGTTCAGTGTCGCAGGCCGCTTCTATGCCGAGCCATCCATAAAATATCTCGCAAAAGGAGAAAAGGCGACAAAGTTCTCTTTCACCAACAGCAAGCCTTCCTATATCGATCCCGATACTTTTGCGCTTACGCTCATCCATATGATGCGCGACAAAGGCCGGGGCGACACCGACATGGATAAGATCAGATATTGCCTGACCTACAATACCCTGCACTTTCAGCGCGAAACCATCAGGGGCATCAGGGCCATGTTCGACGATTCCAGCGATAATATCAACTTCTTCGCCGATAAGCTGAAGAGCTGGTTCAACGAATCCATGCAACGCAATACGGGCTGGTACAAGCGGATGATGCGCATCATGTCCTTCGTCCTGGGCCTGGGTCTCGCGCTGACCTTCAATATCGACAGCATTCGGATCGCCCAATTGCTTTCGCGTGACAAGGAAGCCCGCGGCCAGCTCGTCAATCTTGCCGTCGGCGTCGCTCACGATACGCTGCTGGCGAACAGCTATGGCAATCCCGATGCGCCGCCGGACCGGAGGTCGGCTATCGTGGACAGCAGCCTGGCCCACGTCTCGCAGGATATCAGCCTGGCCAACTTTGTGCTGGGGCTGGGGTGGGGCCTGGACCGGCTGGGCAATAAGGTCGCCGATACGGTTAGGGTTTCGGCTTCCCCGGCAACTTACCACTCACTCTATGACCTTCGCATCGGCGCCGATTCGGTGGAGTCGTATCGCCGTGGGCTTCGGAGAACCCAGTCGAAATTCCGGGCTGCCGACCGCTATTTCCGGCTGCAACAGTCGCTGAATCTCAAGCCGGATAGCGTCAAAGGAAAGGAGGTCCTGCGGTTGACCGATAGCGTTGACAGATATCTTTTACTGCTCTTCGACGACAGCCTGCGGTCATATGAAGCCATCGTCAGTCGCGTCGATACCCTCACGGGAAAGGATTATTTCAGGGTCGGGCCAATCCAATCGATCATCCAGCCGACGGACTCGCTGATAATCATCAATGGTCTCACTCCTTACTCCAACTGGCACAAGATCAGATATTGGTGGCACAGCGTGTTTGGGTCCGGCTGGCTGCGGCTCCTCGGTCTCCTGCTGACCGCTATTGCGCTTTCTCTGGGCGCTCCGTTCTGGTTCGACATGCTGGCAAAGATCGTCGCCATCCGCGGGAGCGGCACGAGCCCGGCGCCTCCTAAACCACCAACCGAAGTCGTGATAACCTCCGGCCCCGTACTGATCAATATTCCGCCGGCCGCCGGCGTTCTCGTCGCTCAGCCGCCCCAGGACGCGCTGACCGTTGCCGTGTTAAATGCACGGACCCGTTGTGCCGGTATTCCGGGCGTCCTTTCCATCGACGCAGGGCTGAGTGGCAGGAAAGGTTCGATGGTCGACGTGATCGAGATCCATGCGGTGGATGCAAAATGTGCAACGCAGGTCAGGACGTTATTCGGCAGCTCCTATCGTAATTACGGCCTGAATGTCCTCGTCACCGCGCGGGCTAAGGCGCATCTGCGGTCCGGCGATACGATCATGAACGATGTCTGCAATCAACAGCCGCCGCCTGTCACCAATAATGGCACCGGCACCCTTGGCTGCTTTGTAAAGAAAGACGGCAGTACCGCTCAATACCTTATCTCCTGCTGGCACGTCCTGAAAGGCGACTGGAACTGGGCCTCACACGGGGGGCCGGATATTATCACCGACGGCGGCGGCAACAACATTGCTACCGTAGTCGATGGCTGTCTGTCCACGGATATGGATATTGGCTTTGCCCAGCTGAACGGCTCCGGCAACACCAACAGCTTTACAAAACAATGGCGGGAAGTGACGAAGGAAGACGTCAACCAGCATATGACCGTTCAGTTCCGCGGCTCCTCTAGCGGCTCTGTGAACGATCCTGTCATCTTCAATAATTCCGTATCGATTACCGGCGGTCTCGAATATCCCGATGGCGTCAACCGGGTCCTGACGGATATGTTCTCGATCACGAAGCTGGTCGACGGAACGCCGACACCGCCATCCGATCATGGCGACTCGGGGTCGCTGGTGCTTGACGCCAACAACGTTCCGCTTGGTATCCTTGTCGGCGCCGACGAGATGTTCACCTATGTGGCCAAACTATCCAATATCCTTGCAAAAGATGGAATATATAAAGAATATCAACTTTCAATTTAAATACTATTATGCAACAACGACTCCTTATTACCCTCGCCTTCCTTCTCAGCCTGCGGCTGACGCATGCCCAGACCACCATCCAGTTCAGGATCGACGCCCATGGCAATGTCAGCCTGGCTGACTCTTCCGCCTTGAGCGGCCCGCGGTTGAACGTCAGCGGTAGCAAGCTCGTCTTCACCATAACTCCGGTCACCGGCCATCAGGCGGCGGTTACCGTCCCCGGCAAACCGGCCACGGCCTTCCGGAACGGGCAATTTACCATACCCGACAACTTGCCGGGCACAACGCTGACCGGTCTGAGCAACAAGCTGGTGACCGTTACCATTGACGGGAACAGCTTTAATTATGTCCTTGTCGTCGCTCCCGCCACTGCCGGACACACCCAAAATACGCCCGATACGACGCGCACGCCAGCCGCCCACCAACCCTACGCCCTTAAGACGATCTATTACGACGCCCTGGCCCTCTCCACCCCAAAATATTTGACCAAGGACGACTGGGTAGGGATCATCCGCTACTATTATGGCATCACCACTAACCCAGGCTTCGATTCGCTGAAGAATCTCGTCACAAAAGATTCCACCAACCCCTATCTGGCAAACAACCTCAATGTCGCCGATTCCTTTTTTCTTAAGCTTCCGGGCTCCCAATCCGCTACCGTTGGCAACCTCCTGCAACAGGGTCTCTCGGCGGCCGGCGGTCTCGACGTCACAAGCATTGCCGACGGCTTTGCGAAATTCCTGGTCAAACGCACAAAGCAGGAACTCACCATCGCCTTCTTCTCCCGCTTCAAAGATCTGCTGAACTCGCCAAAACTGGTCGATCTACGAACTGTATTTCCTCAAACCTACCAGGCCCTCACGATTATCGGCGACGAGATCTATAACTATCAGGGCTATATCCAGACCCTGCGCGAATGCTTTGAGAAAGACCTCAGCGCCCTGCTGACCAACCTGCCCACCGTCGTCACCAACCATCCCGACCTCTTCAAAGGTCAGTGGCTGTGGCTGAAAGCCGCGCTTCAAAGCGGCTTCTATATCGCCCAGCAGCTTCGCGACAAGACGCACCCCGGCCAGATCATCGGGAACTTTCCTATCCAATACCTCGACTCGCTCAGCGGCGATATGATCGGTGCGATCAAGACCCTGCAGCTCGTCAGCAGTTCACTTCGGGACACCGTCAGCAACACCGATTCGAGCTATTGGGTGAACGGCAAGCAGGTCCAGGCCCTGCTCAGCAACACTAATTTCTTCAGGATCTATCTGGGCCTTCTTTGCCAGGAAAGTAAGACGATCAAGTTTCCGAAGGCTAATGACAGCGTCAGCCTCCACGACCTGCTCGTACAACAATATAACAACGTCAACCCCCTGACGGCTTATATCAGCAACTTCACCACCAATGCCGTTGCACTGAGCGGTCTGCTCAACAATTATAAGAAAGCGACCAACGATAGCATCGCTCTCGAACAATACTATACCTATTTCAACGCCGCCATTACCCTCCTGCAATCAGCCGGCGCGGTCAACACTATCCCCGCTATTAAGGCCATTCTTCCGGATAGCTTTGCGTCCCGCATGCAGACCTGCTTTACGCTTGCGACCGACGCATCCAATCTTGCCCTTGACATCAACCGCCGAAACTACTCATCGGCCATTCTAAACGCCACCGCCATCTACAATCTCGTCCGCACGAAACCCGGAACCACTCCGCCCGCCACCAACGATGACCCCGCGTCCGCGAAGACCGGCCTCTTTCAGTTCGGCAGCTTTATGGCCGCCCTGGTCCAGGCTAAGACCAGCGACGACGTGGAGAGCGCCATTGAATCGTTTGCCCTGCCTTCCGGCTCCTCGCGGGTCAAACGTGAAAGCGCCTTTAACGTCTCCCTCAACGCCTATACCGGCTTCTTCGCCGGTCAGGAGACCATCCGGAAACTGCCCAACAACGGCATCAACAGCTATGGCGTCACGGCACCCATCGGCGTGGCCATCAGTTGGGGCGGGCTGCACTTCCCCTTTACCGATCTCTGCCAAAAGGTCAAGCAACCCGGTCATTGGTCCTTCTCCCTCTTCGTGTCCGTCATCGATCTTGGCGCCGTCGCTTCTTTTCGGTTCAACGACACCGTTACCTCCAGCGCCGCCCAGATCCAGCTCAAGGATATCATTTCACCCGGCGCTTTCCTTTCGATCGGGATACCCAAATGTCCCCTGTCGGTCAACCTTGGCGCACAGGTCGGGCCCAATCTCCGCAAGGTATATGGCGCAGGCTCCGCGACCAACCAGTCGAACGACTATGCCAATCAGACGTATTGGCGGTTCAGCGCTTCGTTGCTGGTCGATATCCCGCTGTTGAACTTCTATACCCGGCCGCAGAAGACGAAGTGAGTTTCAGGAACCCAGATAAACCACTCCCATGCCGTTCAACATCGCCACCTTCAAGCCCGATCTGACCGCCGCGCTGAACCGCTTTGACAAGGAAGCCGCCACCGGCTATTGCAACCACCTCATCGAAGCCCTTTATGATCCCAATGCGCAGGTCCCACCCGATACCCTCGAATACACCCTGCAGGCCCTTCGCAACAAGCGGCTGTTCCCGCTGATGCAAAAGCTGGGCGACTGCTTCATCCAGCTTGACCTCCAGACTTACAGGATCCGGCGGCAGTATGCGCAGGCCCTTATCGACCAGGGGATCTATGCCGCAGCGCTTGCCATCCTTGAGAAGATCGCAGCCGAAAGCCGCCGGGATACCAGCCCGTCAGCCGTGGCGGAGAATGCGGAAGCCATCGGCCTCATCGGGCGCATCTACAAACAACAATATGTCAATGCGGACCGGCCGGCCGATCCGCGGATCGCAGCGCTGATGCAAAAGGCAATCCGGCACTATCAACAAGCCTATGTCCGTGACCCGGTCAAATATCTATGGCATGGTATCAACCTGGTAGCGCTGATCGCCCGCGCCAAAGCGGATCACCTCCAACTTGGCGAGTTGCCGGATGAGAAGGCGATCGCCGGTCAGATCCTCGAGCGGGTACAGGACACCGATATCACCCAATCCACCACCGCTTACGATCTTGCAACCGCCATCGAGGCGTGTATCGCCCGCGATCAACGCGAAGATGCTTTGCGCTGGACGGTCCGCTATATCAACAGCTCTGCCGACGCCTTCGAGATCGGCAGCACCCTCCGGCAATTCAAGGAAGTGTGGCGACTGGAGATGTCGAGCGGCGTGGGGCATGACATCCTGCCGTTGCTGAATGCCGCCCTGCTCCGGCACGAAGGCGGCTCCCTTACGATCAGCACTACCGAGCTGGCCCAACTGCAAAAGCCGGATGAGCAGTATAAGGCGACCCTGCAGGCGAACTTTGGGAACAACACTTTAATGACCTATGAATGGCTCGTCAAAGGAATGAAAGCCTGCTCGGCGGTCGCCCGCATCGGTGAGAACAACATCGTCGGCGTCGGTTCCGGTTTCCTTCTCGACGGAAAGCTGATCTCGCCCGCACTGGGGGATCAGATCGTCCTGCTCACCAACGCTCATGTGATAAGCGACAACCCCCGGGCCAACAACTGGTCGCTGACCCCTCAACGATCGGTCGCAACGCTCGAGACCGTCGACAAGACCGTGGAGCTTAAATTCGCGGGGATCTACTGCTGCTCTTCCATCAACAATCTCGACACGACGATCCTTACGTTTGACGCCGACTCTCAGGCGGAACTGCAACGACACCGGGGCGGCATTTGTTCCTATCCGATCGCCGGTCAACCACCCGCAGGCGACAGCAAACAGCGCGTCTATATCATCGGCCATCCCCTTGGCGGCATCCTCAGAATCTCGCTACAGGACAATATCTTCCTCGATTCCGATGACCGGCTGATGCAATACCGGACGCCGACCGAACATGGCAGCTCGGGCAGTCCCGTTTTCAATGAGAACTGGGAGCTGATCGGCATCCACCATGCCGGTGGCGACAATTTGCCCTTGCTGAACCGACCGGGTTGTACCGGGAAGGTGAATGAGGGGATCCTTATGAGCGCCATCCTGAAGAATTGTCCGGGGACGCCCACCCGCACAGCCGCAGAAGCGCCCGCACCTGGCCATCCATAAAAAAGGGGGATTTTCACGTTTGTAACTGTTGCAAACCAGCGTAATTTTTCATCCGATAATTGATTCATCACCGTTAAACAACCATCTACCATCATGGCTTCCACACCACCGCCCAAACCGCTCATGTTCGTGCCGCGTGAGCAGGATCACAAATGGATCGGCAACTACCTGAAGAAAAAGCATCTTGCCCTGTCCCATTTCATCGGCAAACCCGAGACGACCTCCTTGTACTATTCGGCGGAAGACTTTGCCGACATGATCAACCGCATCCGGGCCGTCGATCCCGACGGCGGGGTCAAACTCTACTTTACCAGCTATTGCCACACCGGCATCCACGACATCGATTCCATCGCACATCAGGGCTGGATGGATCTGATGACCCCCGTATTCGCAGCCACAGACGGCGGGCGAAACGATACGGGTCAGTATTTTCTGATCAAGCCTCTTGGCGGCGTCCTCCTCTTGTCCCGGGCGACCGCACAGCTAATGATCCAAGCCTATCAGACAAAGAAGATGCCCTTTCTCACTACCATCATCAAAGACGCCGGGGTGCCCAATTTCAGGGAGACCAAATCCTTCTGGTATCCGTTGAACAACTTCTATGGCGATCATGGCATCATCCAGGAGATGGCGATGCACGATGCTGCGGGTATCACCGCCTTCATCGGCAGCTATGGTGAAAAGGATACCGTAGGAGATGCAAAGGCCGACGTCTCCTGGCAAATGAATGTCGTGTTCGAGCTGGTCAAGTCCGTACAGCACGAAGGCGCCACCTATTATTATCATTTCGACCTGGAGAATACCCCCAATTGGAATGAACGCCCCGATGCGCCCCGGCCGCGCACTACGCTGCAAGGAGCCGACACCGGCAATCCTTGCCCACCGGCTATCTGTGGCGGCGGCTAACCATGACCGAAACCATTGTTGACTAACGACAACTTTATCCCTTTGCTAGTCTATATCTATCTCGCCTTTATCGGCATAGCCTTTCTGTCCAGCCTGAATGCGTTCAGGCTGGACTTCCCGATCCACCTGAAGGTCTTCTCCATCCTGCTGGGGCTGGACTTCCTGGTGGAGTTCAGCAGCACAGTCCTGGTCAATTGGCTGCACGTCAGGACGAACGTGCCATTATACAATAGTTTCATGCTGGTGGAGACCATGACCTATGCCTGGTTCTTCAGAACCATCCTGACCAACCGGGCGCTGAAGATGACCTGCACTGTATTTATGATAACGTTCCCTATCTTCTGGGTCGTTCTCGTCTTCTTTGTCTTCGGCGGGATCGGCGCCTGGAACAGTTATGTCTACATTGTCGAAAGCCTTTTTACGGTATGTATGGCGGCGGCCTTTTACTACCAGCTTTTCACGGCGCCAAACCTGATCCGGCTAACGACAAGCCCCGAATTTTGGATTGCCACCGGGCTGATCATTTTCTACACCTGCAATCTGCCTTATCTGGGCATGCTGAACTTTATTACAAAGGAATACTTTACTTTAGCACAGCGCCTGTTGATGCTGCTGCAGATCCTGAATATCGTTATGTATTCCCTAATTACCCTTGCCTACCTATGCCAAAATACGAAGCGAACGACAAATACTATGAGGTCATCAGCGTTCTGATAACCGGTACTTTCATGTTTGTGATCCTGACGGGCATCATCGTGTTCGTACTCCTGTTCTATCAGAAAAAGCGCTTCCAGCACCGGCAACAGATGGCCGACCTCCAAAACACCATCCAGCAGGAATTGCTGAAGACTCAATTGGAAACGCAGGAGAATACCTTCCGGCAGATCAGTGAAGAGCTCCATGACAACGTAGGCCAGCTGATCAGCAGCACCCGCATCCTGCTGGTGATCACCCAGCGGTCGATCGCCCAGGCCCCTGACGCCCTGCAAACGGCCATCGATACCCTCGCCACGGCCATCCAGGACCTCCGTTCCCTTTCAAAAGCGCTCAATAAGGAGTGGCTCGAACGGTTCAACCTCATCGATAACCTCCATCATGAAGTACAGCGGATCAACCTGTCCGGCGCCGTTAGTGTAACCGTAGAGGCCACGGAAAATGACGTACCACTGCAACCCGATGCGCAGGTAATGCTGTTCAGGATCGTACAGGAAGCGCTTCACAACGGCATCAAGCATTCCGAAGCCCGATGCATCGCCGTCAACCTCAGTCTCGAAGGATCCAACATCGTTATCCGGGTCAGGGACAACGGCAAAGGCTTCAATCCCGATGCGGCCCTCGATAGCGGCGTCGGGCTGATCAATATGACCCATCGTACCAAATTGCTGCGCGGAACGATCAGCTGGGAATCCGCTCCGGCAACAGGCACACTGGTGGAAATCTGTGTCCCGGCTCAAATTCAGCAAACATGAAAATTACCATCGGTATCGCAGATGATCATACGCTTTTCCTCAAGTCATTGAGCACGCTTATCAATAGCTTCCCCTCCTTTAATGTCATCCTCGAAGCCCTCAATGGGGAGGAACTTCTGTCCAGGCTCCGCACGGCCAATCCGCTTCCTGATATCCTACTGCTCGACGTCAACATGCCTGTCCTCAATGGTATCCGCACTTCCGCCCGGATCACGCGGGATCATCCTTCCATCAAGACCATCGCCTTGTCGATGAAGTCGGATGACACTACGGTGATTGGAATGCTGAGGTCGGGTTGCTGCGCCTATCTCGTAAAAGACATCCATCCCGATGAGCTCGAGAAGGCGTTGCTTGAAGTCCAGGCCCGCGGGTATTATAATGCGGACGCCTTCAACCTCAGCTACCGCCGCCTCGCCCAATTGGCGCAGGAGGAAATGACGCCGGAATTGTCGGCCAGGGAAAAGCAGTTCCTCACGCATGCGTGCTCTGATCTGACGTATAAAGAGATTGCGGCGCTGATGTTCCTGTCGGAGCGGACGATCGATGGCTATCGGGATGCGTTGTTCCAGAAGCTGAATGTAAAGAGCAGGGTGGGGATGGCGCTGGAGGCGATAAGGAAGAATTTGGTGCCGTTGTGAATGGGGGAAAACACTAATGTCGTTGACTTAAGGTTTTACGCGTCCTTGTAATTCATGTGATACAACCTGGGCGGTCTTTGCTTTCGATTGTAATGCCTGCCGGGTCGAACAATTTCCGTGTTGGCGGCCAACTGCTTGTCAAAGACCGCGAGTGCCAATCTGATCGTCTATTTGATGAACATACCAATCAAAATACATTTGGTCGACCAGTAGGCAAACGTTCGGTTGATCTTTCTGCGATGCTTGATCTTGCCTTACTGCTTCTCCGCGTTGGATTCTGCGATTAGCCGTTCCTCGATGGGGAATGCCAATGCAGCACTTCAAATATACCTCTATTAAATTAACTCAGTATCAATCACTATCCACCCGTTAAAACACCCTTTTTGGTCAAGTATAACAACATTATTGTTTTCACGGATAAGATTATGTGACGGATTTAGTAATTTTCGTTATTACCTCAAAATATGAACAGATTCCTTATACTCCTGCCGGTTTTCTTTTGCATGACTTGCAAACCCAGATACCACCAAAAAATACCAATCTCGCTGGCGAAGATGAAGGCAATCATCAGCAATATTAAGACGCTGAAGACCATGCACCTTCGGGATTCGCTCATTAAAAATGACTCAGTCGGCCAGTTTTTCGATGAAAATATAGCCACCGCTATCAGCGATGCCAGCGACAATGAGTATACGGTTGGCGGCTATCTCTATAAAGTGGGCGACCAGTTGCTTCTTTTATCCGATCTTCGATGGATCAGACTCAATGGGGCCATGCCGGACAGTGTATTTATAGCGCTCAACGGAAACTATTTCAATAAAACTGCCAAAGAGGTAGATGCCCTCATTGGACGTCACATCGAGTGCAATGGTTTTTTAAATGCGAGTACACCTATAATAACTTCAAACGGCCCATCGGCAGCTCCGCCGAATATAGATATCAGTCTTTCAATTGTCAGCCCGCCAAAAGTTGGAAATATTGCAACTGGGTTTATCCAGCGCGAGGAAGTCTCGCTTTGCGAACTGTCGCCGATTTTTTGCAAAAATGGTGGAGCAGCCGTGACTAAGAACAACAATTATGCCCTCTTATTTTCCGGCGGAATCGATCCCACCCGGGCCTTTGACAGATTTTGGATGGATCTGAAAGGCATGTACTATACGCTTATACGTACTTACGGCTATACTCCGGATAAGATCATCGTTGTATATAAGAACGGACGTGGAAAGGATAAGTCTATGCCCGTCAATTATCCCGCCACCACAACCGGGTTGACTCGAGCGATTGCCTATCTGTCTCAAAAATTGAGTGCTAATACGGATCTGTTTCTTTTTATTACCAATCACGGAGGCGGCTACCTGGCACAGGATGACCCGCCTGATGTGGTCGGCAATCAGGTAGGACAACCGATTACCGAAACAAATCCCGGTTTGGTGGATCAGACTGTATTTTATTATAACAATTTCTTTGAACCCGGAGCTTCCGGAACAGACATTTCAGGGACAGAATTTGCCGATAAGATTAATAGCCTGCATTTTAATCGGCTCATAGGCGTATTCGAAGAATGCTTCGGTGGAGGCCTGCTGCATCATCTCAAAGGTCCGAACCGTGTTCTTTTGTCTGCTGCGACGGAGGTCCAAGAATCGCATAGCGACAATTCCGGTCAAATCGACCTTTTTGCGCATTTTCTTACCATGGCCTTAAACAACACGACATATCAAGGAACCATACCAGATGCCGATCACAACGGTAAAGTATCCCTTCTGGAGGCCTTTCAGTTCGCCTGTCAATTTGATACGGCCACATGTGAAACGCCGCTGCTCGAAGACGATGGAGACGGGAACGGCACCCATGTACCACCAAAACTGCCGGGCAAAGACGGCTTTCTGTCAGCCAATGTCTATTTAAAGGCTAATAAGTAACTTTACAGAAATTAAAGAAGGGTGAAGACGATCCTGGCTTTTTGTCTTGCAGTTTCTTCGGTAGTACCCTGCCGGGGCCAGCGTGTCTTAGAAATTTCCCAGTTGAAGGTTTTAATGAATAGCCAGTCGACGAACCTCGATCGGGAATACATGGTTAAGGGATATCTTTTTTCATCCTCCGTACCCTTGCTTATAAACAATCCGGGTTGGATCAGAAAAAATGGCGCTATGCCGGATAGTGTCTATATCGTGCTCGGGGGACAGTGGATAGAAGAAAACAAGAGCAGACTTAGTGAATACCAGGGTAGGCTGATCCAAATCACTGGAAAAATATCCCGCCAGCGCGAACGTCGTTACCGCGATGGAGAGCGCACTCCCGACTTTATTCCGTTCGGGCCGCCCGTAATTATTGCCTACCCACAATGATCGTATCTTTCTTAGTTCCAATAAAAGGAATAATAAGACTGCTGTCTCGGCCCCTAAGAGTGTCTTTCCCAAATATTGCGATAGCTTGGGTCATATATGTCCCCGGACTGACCGAGAATTGGCTGGCAAGGCCGAACGAATTGGTCTTTAGACTAAAGATGGCTCCAGAACAGGAATCCTGATTAAAAAGGAGTGGACTGCTAAATACGCACAACTGGCAATTGGCAATAATATCATGCGCGCTGTCCATTACGGTATAGATAAATCCATTTTGTTGAGCGGAATCGGGTGTTAGCACCAGGACCGCATTATTCTTGGGTGCAGTATCACTTGAGAGTACCAATTTGAGGTTGCCATAATAGGAAACTCCAGAAAGCGTATCCGTAGCAAATATGATATAAGGAACCCCATTTCGCAGATTCTGAAAGATAAAATATCCATTACTATCTGTCTTTACAGCATATAAATAGTCAGGCGACGAAAGCTCAGTGGTATCCTTGATCTGGACGAAATGATTGATCACCGGTGTCAATAAGCCATTGGTGCTGTAGTCATTTTCCAAATACACTATGCCTGAAATATAATTATTGCCTCTTAAATCGTTCTTTGTTTGAGCATATTTATTACAGGAAACCAGCACAGACATCGCAAACAAAAATAAATAAAAAGCCTTTATAGAAAGTTTCATGCTGCTTATTTGAAAAAGTTGAATAAGGTGATTAATGCAGATGGATCAATGTTTATGGCAATATAGGGGCCGGCAAATTTGACACTGTTGGCCTGGTCTGCGATTTGATTATTGACGATTTGATAGTGGGTATTCAAAAACAAATGCGCTCCCGTCATTAATTTAAGCCCCGGAACAAGATCTATACCAGCTCCGGTGTAATAATCTTTCGTTGGATTTGGCAGACCCGCTCCGGCAAAAAAGAATACCCGGTTCCAAACGTGATTTCTCCCGATTCCCATAAATCTGTTGTCAATTTGGAACAAACCTGCGGGATAATAGTTCAGTCCGATTTCATATCCTACATTCTTTGCATTGTCGCTTACTACCAACTGATTGCTGACGACCGAAGCGGTTTTTTGATGATACGTGTTGGTGGTGACTTCCATTCCGGCGCTTATGGTGATAAACACCTTCTTGCCGATTCGTATTGCGGGGTTAACGGGATAGGTTGTAATAATGGTATCCTTCTTGCTAACCTTCTTTTCTACAACGGAAGCCTGGATAGCGCGCGTGCTATCTTTGACGCCTATTGGAATTATTTGGGATCTGAAAATCGGAGTCGAATCGGTTTGAACGCCAAAATCCGCCTGAAGCGGCGGTAGGGACCTGTCCGTAATTGTAGCCAGGTCGCCTACCCATTGATAACTCTTTAATGTTGTGCTAGCCAGAGTCAAACTGTCAAATAAGTTTTTGTCGACCTGCAAAAACTTATGGAATTGTTGAAAAAGCGCCTCAAGCGTGTCGATTAGTTTCTGGCCTTGATATTTTTCCGCTACCCGCTTTGTATTTTTACGACAGTTAGCAAAAAAGAAGTCGATATACGTTTGATTATAGTCAGCGGGAAAATTTGTTTTCCAATAACCCTCTAAAATATTTTTTTCGCTGTCTCTCGACGTAAAAGAGATCGGGCGGTTTGTCCCATCGACGTGCGCGGCCATATACCTACTGACGGGGCTATTCCTGTCAGGAGGAGTTACTCTGGCAACGTTGGACATTGGTTGAGGCACATTGACATAAGCGGTAGCCGGCTGATTTAAGCCATTTAAAGAAAGAAGCCCCGTCGCCGTCACAAGTCCGCTTACTCCAGAAAGACTGGCAAAGACATCCTGAAAAGCAGATGTATTGGTCGTCGTCTGAGAGACTTGCGGAACTGAGATTTGCGCCCCCGTCCCTATATTGTAAACAACAAAATTTACGGAATCCGTTGATGTCACAGAGTTGTAAATGCGGTTGTGCCGGTCGCCGACATAATGCCTTGCTGCATCAAACTGCAGCGACAGCTGCGGATGCGATTCGTTCAGAGTCACTGGCGCCTGAAAAGCGTTCACCACTTTGGTCGACATGCGCAACGTAGAAAGATCGTTAATGCCCCAGACCGGGTCAACCACAGTGGTGTCAGTGGAAAAAACCTTTTGCCCGCTATTGATCTGGCGGATTAAGCTGTCTACACCATTCATGTTTAGCGAACAACAGCTTCCAGCCTGATCTAATTTCCTAAGCAGGATACTATCATGTTTCTCGGCTGCCAATTTTTGATATAGGAAAGCTTTATAAGAACGATCCGGTGTAGTAAAGCCAAGAGGGTTAATCGAAAAAAATCCATAGTTAAACCAAAAATTTTGCTGATAAACGCCCGTATTCTGACTGATCAACTGAACAATGGAATTATTCAGCAGCAGATTATTTAGGGTATCCGTTCTAAATTTGTTATAATCTGACAGATAGTCGTTGCGTTTATCCGGCAATCGACAGAAAAGCGACATATCTTTTGGCATATTCTCATAAAAGAAAGATATCCTAGTAGCGATAGCTTCCAATTCTTTCCAGGAAATCTTATAGCTTCGATCGATCTTTTTCTGACTAAGTGAGCTACCGTTAAAGACAGAGGCCCAATAGTTCCGAAGACATTCATGCGGCCAATCGGTTTGAGAAATATAGATATCGTATCGGCTACTGTCGGTATTTAGCGCAACGCTTACCGAATACTGCGCGTGCTGGTTCACCAAGGCATCTTCTAGGTCGCAAAAATTCCGAAGATTTGGGTAGTCCGTTCTGCAATTGACTCTATCGAACCCTCCGGCTTCCAATGCAACAATAAGGGTCTTCAAGTCATCTTTGATGCTAGGCCAATTAGAATTTCCAAGAAACTGGGAATAAAGCCGTTCCAGCGCAGCTGAGTCTTCGATATTATCCCAAGCTATAGTCATTCTAGCGGCAAGCTGTTGATTGAACTTGTCTATCTCCTTTGCATTCAACATGACATTCGTAGCGACAGAGATATCGGCGAACTTGCCTGTCCTTTTATCATACTTGAATTGATAGACAAAGGGAGTCCTCCCCGCTATGTTATTGTCAATAGTAATTTGCACATCCTTTGCAAGGATCTCATCGGGGGCGTACACTTTGTACCGTCCGCCGGCATAAAAGGTGAATTTCACCGGATCTTCTAACTGGGCCTGAGCTTGTAAAGACTGAAAAATTATTGAAAGTGCCATCGCAATTACCGACAGCGCAATTATTCTAGGTTTGGACATGGCTTAAATCTACATCCTTTTTGTACTGACCGGTACCGTTAAAACACCCTTTTTCGCTTAAGTCAACGACATGAGTAAAACACCCTTTTTTATCTCTCCCCATGATCGTAAATTCACCCCCATGATACCACCAGAATGGCAAGCCTTTCTACCGTCCCCCGGCCCGCTGCAACCGGGAAAAAAATGGCACGTATTCCTTTCCTACCGTTCCGTCAACCGGGGCTGGGTGCTCAACTTATATGATGTACTAACTCAACTGGGATTCAAGGTCTTTCTCGACCAATATGTCCTCCTGGGGGGCGACTCCCTCATCCAGGTGCTCCAAAACGGTCTTACCAGCAGTCAGGCCGGCGTCCTCATCTGGTCAAATGCCGCCAAGGACTCTGTATGGGTCGCCAATGAATATGAAACCTTGTTAAACCTCTCCATCAATAACCCGCCCTTCCGGTTCGTCCCGATCAAGATCGAGCGCGCGCCCCTGCCTGCTTTTGCCAACAACAAGCTCTTCCTAGATTTCACCGACTACCCCGACGGACCGGGTGGCGGCGAGTTGCTCCGGCTGGTGTCCGCATTGGTAGGTGTGCCGCTTGGCGATAAGGCGGTCCATTTTGCCTGGGAGCAGGATGAAGCTTCCGGCGTCGCCGCCGCGCAGATCAGCGCCGCCGTGCGGAACGGCTATAGTGACAGGCTGGTTGAGCTGTTTGAAAAAGGGGGCCTACCATGGAGAACGACGGCTATCCTTGGCTGTAAGGCTGCCGAAGGTTTGACGGCGCTCGGCTGCAATGATAAGGCCATCGCCATCCTGCAGCGGCTGCAGACCGAATTTCCGGGCGCGATCCGCCCCAAACAACTCGTCGCCCTTGCGCTGGCCCGCAGGGGAGGGCCCGGAGATCTTGAAATGGCCCAAAACATCCTTGGTGAGCTGTACGCCTCCAATCACCTCGATCCCGAGACTGTCGGCCTCTACGGCAGAACTTGGATGGACCGGTATAAGCTGTCCCAAATTCCGTCCGATCTCCGCCAGTCGCGCAACCTCTATGCCGAAGGCTTTGAGAAAGCGCCTGATGACTACTACACCGGCGTCAACGCAGCTTCCAAAAGCCTGCTGCTTGGCGAACCGGATAAAGCAGCCGCGTATGCGAAAAGGGTCGAGAGCATTGTCGGCAATACCGCAGTACGTGGGGATTATTGGTGGACGGCAACTATTGCGGAGGTCTTGCTCCTGCAAGGGAAGTATGCTGAGGCAGGAGACATGTATCAGCAGGCGATCGATATGGCACCGACCCAGACGGCCTCACATGGTTCTACCTACAAACAGGCCAGATTACTCCTGAGTAAGTTCGGGGCGACTACGGCCGAACAACTGCTCGTATTACAACCATTCAAGGGCCTGCCAGACTACATAACAGGTTCATAACCGGAGGATATCTATAATATTGATTGTTGCGCCTTCTGCCTTGGCAACCTTCACCATATGCCGCGTCCCGCCCGGTCCGTCGCCGCCTTCCCCATCCCATAGCACGATCAGCGTCATATGCGGGCCGCCTTCGCACGACGCCGCTTGCAGCATCCATTCATTTGCCTTTTCCCAAACCTCATCCCCCGCATCGGCGGTCGCCGCCGGATCAAGTACATGCACCGGCAACTCAGTGACCAGCTTTCGGAATCGCTCCGCCCAATCAGCGCCAGCAAAAGCCACCGAGGTCTGCTCGAAGGCATCTGCGGGTATTCCCAGGTATATTTCACTCGGGATACCCAGCATCCGGCAAGCTTCGTGAAAAAGGATATCCCCGCCGCAGGCTGCCGCAGCTATCCCCTGAAATTCTTTCACACTCTTATCCCTAACGATGTCCCGTACCGCGTTCATGATCGCCGTCTTTGCCGGCGCCTCCTTAGCGGGCGGGAACCGTGGCGTGGACCGGTTCGTCTTGTCGATCATATGACCCGAGAAAAGAAGGAAATGCATATGGGAACTTTATATAAAGATAGCGCTATTTCCGGCCGGCCGGGTTAGGCAACAATAAGCGCAGGCGTCGCACTGAGGGCAAAACCTAAAACCGAACGATCCCATTCTTCACCGCATAAATAACAAGCCCGACACGGGAAGCGACATTCAGCTTTTTGAAAAGCGCGTCCCGGTAGCCGTCAACCGTTCGGTCGCTGACATGCATCTCCTGCGCAATTTCGAAATAGGTCTTTTCACTACAAGCCAGCCTGAGGAACGTCAGCTCCCGGTCGGAAAGCCGCGCCATCGTTTGTATCTCACGGCTGTCATCCGCCATTAGATTCGCAGTCTGCATGATTTTCCGGGATACGACGTCATTGTAATAATAGCCCAGGCTCATTACCTCGTCAAAAGCCTTCTTCAGCTCCGCTGGGTCGGCGTCCTTCAGCAGATAACCTCGCGCTCCGCTTCTGATCATCCGGATAATGGAGCCTTCGGTATCCATCGTGCTCAACGCAAGCACCCGAACCGCCGGTAAATGGTCGCGGACCCAGGCCGTGGCGGTATAGCCGTCCATCCCGGGCATGGCGATATCCATCAGTAAGATGTCGGGGATCATGTCCGCTTTCAACTGGCGGATACAGTCTTCCCCCTCCCGGGCGTCGAACAACAATTCGCAGCCGGGGAAAAGCCCTATCAGCGCTGCCAATCCTTTACGGAACATCATATTGTCGTCGACAATGGCAATCTGTTTCATACTATTCAAATGGAATCTTTAAAAAAACATTCGTTCCCTGTTGCGGCCGGCTTTCAACCTGGCTGCTACCGCCGATAAGCAGGACCCTCGTTCGGATATTCCCCAATCCCATCCCGGCGTTCTCCATTACCGCATCCGGATCGAATCCCTTTCCATTGTCCCTGACCGAGAGTTCGACACCACCCTGATGATATGTGCAGCAAATGGAGATCGTTGTCGCCCCGGCATGTTTCAGGCAATTCTGTATCGCTTCCTGGACCACCCGGAAGACGATGAGTTTCTTTCGGGGATCAAGTTCGCGAACTTCGCCTTCAACCATGATCTCCGCGCTGATTGCGCCCGATTTGTTGATCCGTGCGATCTCCTGGGTCAGTAGCTCCAGAAGTTTAGCCGAGCGGATGCGGTCACTGCTAAGGCTTCCTGCAAGGTCGCGCAGATCGGCCATCGCCTTCCCGATGTTGTCGCGCACATCTTCCAACAAAGACCGGTCCATGGAATCCTTTTCGGTCATGATATTGACCTGCACTTTGGCCAGGCTTAGCACCTGTCCTACGTTGTCATGGATCTCCTGGCTGATGGCATGCAGCGTCTGCTCCTGTATTTCCACCTGCGACTTCAACGATTGTTCGGTAAGCTGCTGCCGAAGCTCTTCCAGTTCTTTAACCTGCAACAGGCGCCGCCGCTGGTACATGAACAGGAAGCGCACAATGATCACGGCCAGGATCAGAAATAACGTGATACAGGCAGTGACGACGATTAAGACCTCTTTATACTGATTGTCCTGCATAAATATCCATAAATAAATATTGCATACATCAGGGTATCGATGATCAACAGCACTTTATATAACGTCCTGGCGACGTCGCGGTGATAGGTCAGCAGGAAATTGAGGGTGCCATAAAAGGGTAGCGCCGCCATATAGAAGATGAGCATGCCGGTTGCGATCCAGAATTCCGCCATGCCTCGCAAGGGGGCTATGTCGCGCGCCACAAGCAGTTGGTAGTAATACATCAGCACAAAGAGCACGGTGAAGAAACTGCCGACGATGATCACATAGCTGTTCCACTTGCTCCAGCCGAAGATAAAGAATACCGTGATCATCCAGAAGACCGGAAAGATGGCCATGAAGCCTATTAACAATTGCCGGGCCCGTTTTAGCCGGATTATTTGGTAATAATAGTAGCCATACGCCAGGAATTCAACCAGCGTGAACAGGTGGTATATCCAGTAGTTATTCTTCCAATGAAGCACCCGTACGGTCAGGTCCGCCGAAAGTTCCACCAGGAATGTCAACCCCAGCAATACCGAGAAGAAGCGCAAGTGACTGGAAAATCCTTGCCTGAAGCTGCGCAAGCTGGCAACAAACGAGAGGAGGATGATGGAAAGGTATATATAGGTTAGCGTCATATATCAAAGACTTCCATTACAGGGGTCGGCCGGTGGACAAGGAAGCCCGGTATCGGTAGTACCGTCTGTCAATGGCTTCATGTGCTTTTTCTCGAAGAATTTTGCGCCGGTAGAAGATCCGAAATATAAAGTTTCGTCTGCTGTCTTGATATCGAATTGGGCCAATAATTGGTAATAATATTGGGTGAAAGGCGGTATCTCTTTATGGCCGTAGGCGCCAAAGGAGATGGTCATTGAGGTGATCGAAGCGATCCGGGTTTGAATGTACCCCATAATTCCGCAGTCCGCTTGATCGCCCACTGGTCCGCCGAAAATGCTGGTTCGGTTATACCAAAGTGAGTTGGTTTCCTGAAACTGAGGCTTCCCACTGTGCCCCGGCGCCCGGCCATATGCAGTGAGCCCATTCGTCGCGTTAGCCTTATTCGTACGATAGTTAGAGATCCATCGATAGGCCGTATCATTATCGGTAGGGGCGGAAGACATCTGAGGAAAATTATATGGAGTACCATTGAACAGCCACCAGTACTGGTAAGGATCGTCTTGGCCGCCGCCTTTCGTTGCGGAGGCGGAATTGGCCACGGTCGGGACGAATATAACGGTTAGTTTGCCGACCTGCTCTGACGGTAGACCGGCGGGATTGCCGTTGTTCTGATCGCCGGCGGCAAAATACATTCGCAAACCGTTATACAAAAAATCAGTGGAATCGGACTGAGTGGCAGTGGCGAATTGGTTCAACATATCCAGAAAAGTTTGGGCATTCACCGGAATACATAGATTTTCCCCGCCCGCCGAACATGTACCATCTAGAGTAGGCTTTTTTTTCCAATTTAAGAAATTCGCCTCCCGATCAGTTGCCACATCGGAGCGGATTTCGGAGATAGTGTCACAACCTGTCTGCCACGCCTCCCCCTCAATCCTCGGAAAATACCGGCCCGCTCCCGCTACCAGCGGTATCGCAAGGCCCGGAGCGGCAATGCCTACTCCTTTAATAAAGTCACGTCTTTTCATAATTAAGTGTGTTTGACGGCCAAGGTACATCCCCTACCCCTCACCCCTCCCCCGTGAAAACACCCAATTTGTTTCCAAAATACGGTCTTTTTCCCGTTGCGCCGACCCGGCCGATCAGCCATCTTTGATCCACTCATAACCAGATTCATCAACTAAACATCAACCCCATATGTCCAACGCTCCCGCCCCCGCCCCCTCGTCCGGCTACTCGGAAGAGGCCGCCGTCCAACTGAACGAGCTCAACCAGGCTCACGCCCAGGTCTCGGAGATCCTGTCCCAGGCCCACTCCGCCCAAAATCAGGCCGCCGCATGGGCCAATGAAGTCCACCAACTGGTAGCACAGGCCCAGCAGGAAGTACAGAACGGCCAGGCCGCCATCCAGCATGAGGCCGCCGCCCTCCAGGCCGCCGCCCAGCAGCTGATCGAACACGAGACCCAGGCCCTGCAAGCCGCCGCTCAACAGCTCATCCAGCATGAGACCCAGGACCTGCAGACCGCCGCTCAACAGCTCCTCCAGCATGGGACGCAAGACCTCCAGGCCGCCACCCAACAACTGATCCAGCATGAGACGCAGGACCTCCAGCAACAAGCCCAGCAGATCCTTCAGCATGCTACCCAGGACCTCCAGCAGCAGGCGCAGCAGCTCATCCAGCACAGCACCCAGGAACTCCAGCAAACGGGCCAGCAACTTATCCAGCACGAGACCCAGGAATTGACCCAATTCCAGCAGCAGTTCCAGCAACAGGCGCAGCAGATCATCCAGGAAGCCCACCAGGCGCTACAGCAGGAAGCCCAGCAACTGCAACAACAGGCCCAGCAACTTATCCAGCAGGAGACCCAGCAGATCACCGCCGCGGCCCAGCAGCTCCAGCAACAGGCGCAACAGCTCATCCAGCAGGAGACCCAACAGATCAGTCAGGCCGCCCAGCAAATGCAACAGCAGGTCCAGCAGATCCTGCAGGAAGGACATCAGGCGATCCAGCAGGAAACGCAACAGCTCCAGCAACAGGCGCAGCAGGCCCTTCAGTCTATCCTCCAGCAGGCCCAACAGATCGTCTCCAGCATCCAGGGTCTCGAAAGCACCGCCAACAACGTCATCCATAGCATTCAGTCGGCGGCTTCCAGCGTATCCTCGGCCGTTAGCGGCGGGAGCGGCGGCGGGGGCGGCTTTATGGGAACTCTCGAAGGCATCGCGGGAGGGATCATCGCAGCACTCTAACCGTTAAACCCAAACCCTTACTATCTAGCCCTTTTACCAAACCCCTAAACCCTAAACCGTAAGTCATCCCCTGATCTATGTTCCCCACGATCGCCAGCTACAACCTCGCCATCCAGCAAAACGGTATCTCCGTCTTCCGCAACGTCCGGGCTGAACACTTCATTCCCTCAAGAACAAAACCCCTTCGCATCTACTCCTATGGCGCCGGATCATTCGCCGTGGTATTCAGGATCGCCGTAGGTGGCCAGGACTACGCCCTGCGATGCTTCCTCGCCGCCGACCAGCAGGTCAGCGAACGGTACCGGTTCTATTATGAATATCTGAAGGACAACCCCCACCTTCCCTGGAAGACCCAGTTCGATTACCTGGATGGCGAGATCCTTGTCAACGGCAACTATTATCCCGTCGTCCTTATGGAATGGATCGAAGGGATCGCGATCAACGACTACGTAACCCGCAACATGACCGACGTGGAAGCCCTGACGCGGCTGCAAAACGACCTCCTGGATACCGCCACCTCGCTGACCGATAACCGGATCGGCCATGGCGACCTGCAGGGCGGGAATATCCTCGTAACGGCAACGGACAAGCGGCTGAAGCTCATCGACTATGACGGCCTCTATGTCCCCGGGCTGAAAGGAAGGACTTCTTTCGAACGCGGCCGGCCCGAATATCAGCATCCGCAACGCACTCCCGCCGATTTCAACGAAACGATGGACTGGTTCTCCGTTTGGGTCATCATCACGGCGCTTGAAGCAGTCAAGACCGACCCCAACCTGTGGAAACAGGTCTACCAGGGCGGATTCAATACGCTGGATAATTTTCTTTTCGTGGCCGATGATTTTATCCGGCCGGAACAGTCGCGGCTTTTCAAGATCCTGCTCGACAAGAACGACGAGCGGCTGAGCTTCTATGCCAACAAGCTGCTGACGTTCGTCCGGAAAGGGCTTGGCAGCGTGGAAAGACCGCGGTTGTTGGACAACGGGGCGGGAGCGGGCGCCACCGGCGGCACCACGGGTGGCACCCACAACACCACCGTCGGGGCTTCGACCACCAGCGGAGCCGCACCTCCACCTCCTCCCCCGCCAGGCTCTACCTTCCGCATCCACTCCGATCCGCCCGCCGTCGTCCTGACCGTCAACCTCCAGCGCCTCGGCACCACGCCCTGCGAAATCGATCGCGAAAAATTCACGGGCAAGCACATCATCCTCTCCTATGGCAACCGGACAAAGACCTTGAAATTAACCGCCGAACGACAGGACTACCGCGTGGAATTCCTATAAATGCGAATGGCAGAAAAAAATGAACTTCTATTACGATATCATCGACAAAACGGCCCGGCTCTTCGACAAGCTGGACACCCAGGTCACGGATCAACCCCTCGTCCAGAATACGTCCTACTCGCTCAATTCCTTTGCCCTCTCGACCGAAAGCTTCTTTTGCGACCTCTACGCTCCGGCCGCGTGGCTGAACAACAACCGCACCTCACTTACTCCCCTGCTCGACTCCTACGAGCTGCGGGAGCTGACCTGCGGCTATATCAGCTTCAACCTCGTCGGTTCCATCACCCGGGACGACTCTTTAAACAATTGCCGCCCCCTCGTCTGTCTTGTCATCGCGGGCAGCGCCCTCAACGCCGACCCTCACCTGCTGTCTCAGTTGCAGTTCTACTCCGGTAACTATTCCTTTATGATCATCCTCAATGACGACCTGCCGGACGCGGAACTGGCCCGGCTGAGGTACGACTGCGCGGGAAAAGTACTGGCCCTACCCCTGGCCGGCGTCTCCCGGCAAACGCTATCCGCAGTCCTCGAGACAAAACTCCTGCTCACCAAAGAAAAGATGAAGGACCTCCAGACCCTGGCGGCGCTCCGCTTCTTCCGGCCCCGGATCAACGCCATCTACCGGCAAGCCGCAGCTGACAAGACGGACCTCGAGCGCCTGGCCGCCCGAAAAGATCAGCTGGCCGACCAATTGAAGAAGATCGAGAACGACCGCAGCATCGGCGAGCTCGTCAGCAAAGCGAAGTTGGATCTGCAAACGGAGCTGCGAAATCTGGACCGGCAGTTCAAACGCAAGTATACCCGGCTCCTCTCCCAGAATATCGGCGCCTTTTCCATCCTCGTCGACCAATGCGTCGCCCAGCTCGACCGCCTCGATGAAAAGGACAGCAACGACCGCATTCCAAAGAAGCTCACCGCCATTCCGCCCGATTTTATCCAATATATGCAATCGCAGATCGCGGGCGAGCTTCGCAAAGAATTCACCGCCGACCTGGCGGAAATGGCCGCAAAGACCCGCGAGCTTAAACGGCAAATGCTCAACGCACTGAAGATAGACCCCGCGATCATCCGGAGCTCGGACCCGATGAGCACTGCCCCGGCCAGCGCTCCCGATATCGACCCGATCATCCAAAGTTATGTCGACATGAACCGGCTGTATCAGGGGGAGATCCCCAAGGTTACGTTCCAGACCTATCTCATGCAGGTGCGCCAGCAGACCTTTTTTGTCTTTATGCTGCTGACGCTGGTCTCGCCGCTCCTGACGGCGCCGTCTATTATCTGGAAAGATTATTTCGACAACCACGACGATACCAAAAGATCGTTCCAGGGCTATATCACCGATTTCACCTGCCTTATGGGCCTGTTTTCGCTGGGCCTGGCGATCTACTATTTCGTCGACCTCAAAAAGAAGATCCCGCTCATGAAAGAGGAGATCTACACAAAAGAACTGACCAAAGCCCGGAATACCCTCACATCGGAAGGCAAGCGCATCTTCAACGAGGCGACCAGGGACTGGTTGAACGGCCTCTCCAATTGGCTCAACGAGATCAACGAAGGACTAAGCGCCCGCCTCGATGACATGGTAACGGAATACAACAAGGCCCGCAGGACACGCTTCGAGCAGGCGGAGAAGGAATACCAGTCGGCGCTTCAGGAATACAACCAATGCAAGCAACGCAACGATAATACCGAAAGGATCCTTTCCGGGCTCGTCATGGATTATCAGAACACCACCACCCAAATTGAGAACAAGATCGTCTTTTACCTGAAATAAAATCGACCACCGCCAAACATCAAAAAATGAACAACTATTTCTTCTTCGATGGCCGCATCCGCCGGACCCACTATGCGCTCCGCTGCCTCCTTATCTCGGGGCTCTCGACTTTCATCGTGCTGTGCTTCATCTTCATCGATTCGGATTTCCTTCGGGTTGCTTTGTTCCTTCCTTTCAGCCTGCTGACGTGGTTCGGGTTAGCGACGGCGACTAAACGCTGCCATGATCTGGGGAAGTCGGGATGGTGGCAGTTGATACCTTTTTATGGCATTGTGATGCTCTTCGCGGAGGGGACAAAGGGGGATAATAAATACGGGCCGGATCCTAAGCAACCCGGTAGCGCCGGCCCGCAGCTGCAACCGCAGCCGCAATACAAGCAGACCCAGCCGGTCACGCCGGCATCGTCCAGTACAAAATATCAGCCGGGTACTTATAACGGCGCGGACAACGGTCAGTACGCCGCGGCGGCAAATTATAACGTGAACGCATCATCGGCCGGCGGCTCGTCGACTGGCGCCTCGACAGGCGGCTCCTCGGCCGGTGGCTCGTCGGCCGGTGGCTCGTCGACCGGCGGCTCGTCGGCCGGCAGCTCGTCGACAAACAGCTCATCAGCGCAGCCGCCCCAGCAACCCGGGCAACCCGGACAGAACGGACAAGCCGGCCAGGACGGCCAGAACGGCTATAAGAAAGGTTCCCTGTACAACTAAACCCCCTGAAATGCTCAAAGACATCAATACTATCGCCATCGGTTCAACCAATCCCTGTCTGCTGGTATATATGATCGACCAAAGCGGCTCGATGTCCGAAGATTTCGGCAACGACAGCCATAGCAAAGCCCAGGAGCTCTGCAACGCCATCAATAGCGTCATCTATGAGGTCGGGCTTCGTTGTATGAGGACGGGAGAGGTTAAAAGCCGTTTTGAGATCGCCCTCTTTGCCTACAGCGGCACGACCGTGAGGCCGGGATGGGAAGGGACGTTAAACAATACTTTCCTGCATACCATCCGGGATATCCTCGAGAACCCCTACCAGGTGGGCGATGATACCATCACCTGGGTGACGCCGCATGCCGACGACGCCACGCCCATGCTCACCGCCTTTAAGAATGTCCGCGAGCTCTGCGACGACTGGATCAACTGGGGCCGCCACAGAGAGGATTGCCACCCGCCGATCATCATCAATGTTTCTGACGGCGCCGCAACGGATGACGACCAGAATTTTTCAGGGATCCGCCGCGTGGTTCAGGACATCCGTAACCTCCAGACCGATTATGGCCCCACCATGGTTCTCAATATCCACATCTCCTCCCGGCATGCGAACCGCATCCTCTTCCCCGACCGGCCAATGAGCAACGACCAGCATGAACGGCTGCTCTTCGAGATCTCCAGCCCCTTGTACAAGGCCATGATCGACCGGGCGAGAACGCGCGAATACAACCTCAGCGAGAATTCACGCGGTTACATCTTCAACGGCAACAGCATCGACCTCATCAATTTCTTAAACATCGGCTCCCCGGGAGCGCAATAAAACGTATCAATTTATCAATATGGACATCAAGATCATTCAGCTCCACAAAAAAGCCGCCGGGACCTTCGACAACATCGAAGACAAAGTGCATCTCAACCCCGACAACCGGTCCGTTGCGATCGCCGATGGCGCAACCCAGGGCTACCAGTCCGGCTTCTGGGCCGATCTGCTGGCCGGGGAATTTATTCTGGAGCCGGTATTCAACAAAGAGCAGTTCGACAGTGCCATCCTGCAAAAATGTCTGACCAAATTCAACTCGCACGCCTATTCCATTCCCGCGCCGGCCAATAAGGCCCTTGCCATCCTTGACCTTAGCAAAAGGAAAGAGGGCGCTTCCGCTACCTTTCTTGGGATACGCATCTCCGGTAATGGCGCCTGCGATGTCATTGCCTGTGGCGACTGTCTGCTGATCCGCCGGACGCCCGGGCTGCAATCGAACCATCTGTTCCCCTTCGCGGACCTGTCATCGCTAAATGCGAATACCGCCTTCATCAGCTCGCGGCTTCTTGGCGAGAATAGGTGGGACCCGCGCATCCTGCATACGGAAGAGCTCTTCGTGGATGACAGCGATGAGCTATATGTGATGACCGACGCCTTGGCCCGAATGGTATTCCAGGACCCGGGGGCCCTCGACCGGCTCAATGCCCTGGCGGATTTTCAGCAACTGCTGGATTTCGCCACCCGCAACTGGGAGAATGGCAGGCTGGACAATGACGATCTGACGTTGGTCCGCATTACGCATGTTCGCGAGCAGGGCGTCAAGGTGCAAAGGATCGTGCCGCATACGGGGTTTTCGTTCAATTTTTCGCCGCCGGCTTACAGCCCTTCGCGCGAGCCTTCTTCGCAAGAGCCTACGTCGTCCATGCCATCCGCAGCCGCGCCCTGGCCCGCGTCGCGCACGACCAATGTCGCCTCCCCGGCCGCGCCGCCGCCATCATTCACGCCCCCGCCGCCACCGTTCACGCCGCCATCCCCACCGCCCCCATCGGATCTTGGATCACTCAAAGCCGAGCTGGGCGACCTGAAGAATTATGTGCTGAACACCGGAGCAAGCAGCCGGGCAAGGAACCGGCAAAGGTTTGTGACTATCGCCGCGATCGTCGGGATCCTGGTCGTCATCCAGGCTTTCATCCTTGTCTCGGCAGGCAATACCCGCTCGCGGTTGAACAAGCTGGAGAGCTGGCGCGACACCGCAACCCGTGACGTCTCTCGCCTGAGCGATTCCGTTTACCGGATAAGAAACCGGCGTGAATCACCGGCCGCCGCCAGCACCGCCGTCAACCGCTTGCCCGAGGCCGCCGCCAGCAACCGCCCGCAGGACGCCGCCGCCAGCACGCCTGCCCACCGAAGCGACTCACCCGCTGTAAAAAAAACTCCGCCAGCCGCCCCGCTCAAGCCGCGGCCGGCAAAACCCAACCCCGACTCCCCTCACCCCCAATCGATCATAAAATAAATAACATACAATATGGAAAACGAAAAGAAACTCCTCAAGCTCATCCTCGAGTCCACCTGCATCGTGTACTCGATCATGGACGACTATTGCGCCGTCATCGGAAAGCTCACCGCAACCGATCGCGATATCGTCCGCCAGCGCATCGTCGAAAAGGCCGATCAAAACCTGGCCATACTCAAACAAAAATACACCGAAGAAGTAACTCCCTAAAACTCAACCGCCATGACCACTACCACCAAACGACCCGATAGCAGACCCTCCCGGCCCGCACGACCAGCCGGCAGCAGGATCATTAAGGTGCTGACGATCATCAGCGCAATCATCCTGATCATCGCCCTGCCCGCTTATTTCCTGCTGCCGAAGGGCTGGCCCTTCAAACACAGCAGCCAACCCGCCTTGCTCACCAAAGCCGAACAGGTATTGACCCATAGAGATTACGCATACTCCGCCAGCCTCTTCGAAAGCGTGAAAGATAACTATCCCGCGGTCGATCCCAAAGAGCTCGACAAGAAGATCCGCTTTTGCAAACAACAACTGGCCCTTATCCAACCTGCCATCAACCGGCTGCGCAACGGCTTTGGCCATCACGTGGTGAAATATGCGAACGAGGGTCTTTTCCTCATCGCCCTGAACGACAAAATGGGTCTGGTGGACGAGAACGGCGGGATCGTCGTGCAGAATGATCAGTATGACGTGATCGATGAGTTCTCCGAAGGCCTGGCGCGCATTAAACTCGATGGCAAATGGGGATTTATCGACAAGACGGGACGGGTCGTCGTTCCGCCTTCATACGACAAGGTGTATGAATTCGTCGAAGGACGCGCGGTTATCAAGCAGGACGACAAATACGGCTATATCGACACTGCGGGGAAAGTCGTCGTCGCTCCCCGCTATGGCAACGCTTCAGGTTTCAATGAGGGCAGGGCCTGGGTGCAGATCGACGAAAAGTATGGCTATATCGACACCGGGGGCCGGCTGATCATCCCCGCGAAATATGAGGACGTCAACTTTTTCTTCTCCGGCTATGGCGCGGTGAAATCGAATGGCAAATGGGGTCTCATCGATAGAACGGGCCGCGCCGTCACCCCGATGGAATATTCCGAGATGTACCGGTATTCGGAGAACCTGATCCTCGTCCGGAAAGATAAGTACGGCTTTATCGATTCCACCGGCAAGATCGTCATCACACCCCAATATGACGACGCCACCAGTTTCTGGCATGGGCTCGCGGCGGTTCGACGCGACGGGAAGTGGGGGTATATCAACCGCTCGGGGAAAATGATCACCGCCTTTCAGTTCGAGGAAGAGTATGGCACCGGCGATACCCTCATCAAAGTAAAGCTCAACAAAAAATTCGGTTTCATCGACAGCACGGGCAGGATCGTGGTACCTGCCGAATATGACTATGCGCAGCAGATCGACGCCCTTAACATGGTAGGGAAAGATGGCAAGTACTGGCTGATCGACAATACCGGGAAGACCCTCTCCGACCAGACTTACGATAACGGCTATCCTGTGCTGGCCGAAGGAGTCTTTGCGCTGCAGAAGGACGGGAAATGGGGTTTTATCGACAAAAAAGGATCGACGGTCATTCCTTTCACGCTCGATCAGGCCAGCTCCTTCGCCGAGGGTCTCGCGCCCGCTAAATCCAATGACAAATGGGGTTTCATCGACCTTTCCGGGAAATGGGTCATCCCGGCCACATATGACGAAGCAGGCGCCTTCTCCGGTGGCCTCGCTGCTGTCCGGCAAGACTATAAATATGGCTATATCGACGCATCCGGGAAAATGGTCATCGATAATCAGTACGAGGCCGCCGAAGCATTTAGTGACGGGGAGGCCCGGGCAAAAAAAGACGGTTATTGGGTAACCATCGATACCAAAGGCAGCAACCCGGAGGAGTATGCCCGGAAGGCCCAGGATCTGGCCGCGGATAGTACGGTCAAGAGGTAGGGGCGGACTATTTGTCCTATTCTTGATAATCTACCGAAATTTTCTCAAATTTATCCTATGGCCAAGGTTTTTATCTCCCATCGGCTTAAGGACAACCTGGAAGCCGAACGGCTCGCCACCGACATCCGAAATGCCGGCCATGACGTATGGCTTGATCTCTGGGAGATCGGAATAGGCGATTCGATCACCGGCAGGATGAATGAAGGGCTTGAAGCTTCAGGCTATCTCGTCCTTTGCTTCTCTGACTCCGGTGTCTTGTCACCATGGATCAGCCGGGAGTGGATGTCCGCCCTTGCCCGTCAGTTGAGCGGCGTAAATGTCAAACTGCTACCCGCATTGCTGACAGGTGGCGGCCCTCCCGCTATCATCGCCGACATCAAGTACGCCGATCTCGTAAAGGATTGGAATAAGGGTGTAAAAGAGCTATTACGGTCCATCAGGTAAAACTATGTCAATTGAATTATTGATCGCCCACGCGCCGGGTGAAGAAGACATCGCAGAACAATTAGCTACCCAGATCCGGTCATGGGGATATGAGGTAGTGCACCGGGGCACTTTCTTCGTCGGCGAATCGATAATTGCGGCCGTATCCAACCATCTCTCAAAGGCTTTCCCCGTTCTGCTTTGCGGAACGTCGAAGGCTGCCGGCTCCAAATGGTCCAGGATGCTCGTCAACGCCGCACAGAACTCCGCCGGCGTCAGGGTATTTGCGCTTCAGATGGAAGCCGACGCCGACCTTGACCATCTGACCTTCGACCAAAAGCATGGGCAGTATTACCAGCAGCCTGTGAAGGCTATGAGCGATCTCCGGGAAGCGCTCCAGCACTACTATCCACAGTCGGCCCAACCCGACACCAGCGGTTCGCTGGCTTTAGCGATCAGCCTTTACTACTCGGAGCTGCAGCGCAGGTATCAACGCCTCGATATCGACACGCTTACCCCTCAGCAAAGGATGGAGCACATCGAAGTGCTGCTTAGTTCCATTTATGTTGAACAGCGGGTCCGCGATGACCCGCCCCCGATCGAACTGCCGAAAGAGTTACTTGAAAAGCTGGAGAACGACATTGAATGGGAAAAAGGTCAGTTCCCCGATGACATCGCGCTGGAGGATGTCCGCAGGGTAAGCGACGTTTACTACAAAAAACCGAGTCGCCTTATCCTGGATGTCTTGTCGGACCCGCATTATTCAAACGTTGTTATTCTTGGCGACCCCGGTTCGGGCAAGTCCACGCTAACGAGATACGTGGTCCTTTCCATGATCGGCCCGACAGCCGATTCTATCCGGCTTAACCAGGCGCTTGGCGACGCTTTGCCCTTGCTGGTGGAACTCAAAAGCTATGACGCATTACTGAAAAGAAGCAACGGCCATAAAGATTTCCTTGACTATTTTGATCACCTTAATAAGACGGAAGGTTGTTATTTCGAAAAGCCCTTGTTGGAGAAATACCTGGCGAACGGCGGTAAAGCGGTCATGATCTTCGATGGCCTCGACGAAGTATTCGACCCCGAACAACGAGATCACGTCTGCCGGTATATCCACCGGTTCAAGGAAATCTATCCCGCAACCCGGATCATCATTACCAGCCGGATAATCGGGTTCAGACCCAGGATCCTCCAGGAAAACCGATACAGGGTCTTTACCCTGCAAGACCTTGATAATTCACAGGTCAGGGAATTTATTGTGAAATGGTATGCGATCGCTTTCAGCAGCAAGCCCGATCAGGCCGAGGTCCGGGTCAATCTCATCATGCAGGCAATTAAAGAGAGCGCCTCCATCCGCGAACTGGCCGGCAATCCCCTGCTGCTGACGATCATGGCGCTCCTCGCCCGGGTGCAGGAACTGCCGCGCGAACGCTGGAAGCTATATGATCATGCCGCAACAGTACTCATCGAGATTTGGGATGTCAGCCGGTATTTGAAGAACGAGAACCTGCTCGAGGATTATATCGATGAGGAAGACAAAAGAGAGATGCTGCAACGCATCGCTTTTAGGATGCAACTGGGCGAAAATGGGACAGCGGGTAACTATATCGCCGGCAGACAGTTGCAGGCCGAGTTTGAAACATACATGGTTGACCGCTATCGGCTGTCACCCGGGGTCGCCAAGCAGGCAGCCGCTAAAATGATCCAACAACTGCATGAAAGGAACTTTATCCTGTTGCTGTATGGCGCCAAACTCTATGGCTTCGTACATCGGGCATTCCTGGAATATTTCTGCGCCCGCGCCATCGTCCGGCAATTCGAGTCCACACAGACGATAAGCCTGGATCAGTTGAAGCAGGATATCTTCCGTAATTTTAGTGAGGACCAGTCCTGGCATGAGGTGCTCCGGCTTGCCGCAGGCATGATCCAGCCGCGGTTTACCGGCGAGATCATTCAATCATTGTGCGAGGATTATCGCAATTTTGCCGGCGTGAGCTCAACTTTTACTTTATCCGGCGGGTCAAGAGGCTTTGTCGGATTCATGCCTCATAAGCTTTCACTGGCCATCAAATGTCTTGCCGAGATCAAAAAGTTCAATCTTTTAGCCCAGCCGGCAAAAGATCTGCTTGCAGCTATCTGCAGTATCTTCTTTATCGATGCATCCCACCGGCCGCAGTTGTTCACCTATTTTAGGCGCAACATCCTTCCCGCGGCAAGGTCAATTGGCGCCTCCTGGCCGGAAAGAGTGCAATTAGCGGCCATATTGAAAGAAAAAACCGATCTCTACCCATATAGTTATATCTATGATGATGTGCTTGGAAGCTTTATCGGCCATATCGGGAATGACCTGGATGAGGTCTATGAGGTAATAAGGCAATGGTTAGGCTCCGAAAATGCAACGCTTCGGGTATTGTGTCCGTTTGCTTTGGCCACCGGCTGGCATGATCGTCAGGATACATATGAGAAATTGTGCACGCTGGCGGCGAAAGATCCCGACAAGACGGTTTGCTACTCCGCTATCTACGCATTGAGCGAGCATTACCGGGATCATCCGGGAACATTCCCGCTGGTCTTCGAGTTAGCAACACAGAGCCCATACGATTTTGGCCGGGTGGCGGCTATCAGTGGGCTTGCGGGTAATTATTCGAAGATGCCCGGGGTTCTTGACCTGTTGATGCGGATCGCCAAAGAAGAAGAGGAAAAGTTCCCCCGGACGGTAGCGGTGAAGTCGCTTGGCAGATATTTTTATTCCGAGCCTGCGACACGCGATCTTTTATTCTATAAGGCCGTTCACGATACCTCGCCCCAACCGGACGATATGCAATATTCAGACTGTTATTATGTAAGGGAAGCGGCTCTCGATTCGATCGCCGAGCATTGGCCGGACGAGCCTGATACGGTCTCCTTGCTGATCGACCGGCTGAAGAAGGATCCAACTCGCTGGTTACGGGAGAAATGTCAGAAATGGCTTCTGTACATCCCACCTGAGCTTACCCAAAATAACCCTTATTCCTGAAAATTGAAGATGTTGAGCTATTTTCCTTTGTATCGGCGTCGTACATACGCCACCGCCCGCCGATCGGCTTCCGTCTTTGGCTTTGCCACTTCGAGATACCGGAGATAATATCGCTTTGCCTTCGCCAGGTCATGCAACTCCGTCTCGCAGATACGCCCACAGGTATACAACACCGTTGGGTCCCTGAAGAGATAGTAAGCCGTATCGTAGTTCGCGAGCGCTTCCCGGTGCTCATTCAGCGCCTCATGATTGGACGCCAGATCGAAATAATACCATTCCGCCGTTGGGGAGATCGCAATTTTAAGCGCAATCTGCAGAAGGCTGTCGCTCCGTCGATAGTCCTTTAGCTTTGCCCAGGCGCGGGAATCATAATAATATACCGACTCCTGGGTCAGTCCCAGGTCCAGCATGTGCTCGCATACGCGGATGCAGTCAGGGTATTGTTTCAGGTCATAATATGATAACGCCAGCCACGTCAGCGCCTGTAACGCCGGTTCGTCCGCACGCACCAGCCGCTCCCCCGGCAAGATCGCCCGGTCGAAATGCTCCGACAAGTAAGCCGACCGAACGGCAAGCTTATTGAGGGTCGGGTTCAGCGAGTCGCGGGCCTGCGCTATATCCACCATGGTGTCCACGCGGGCGAAATCCTTGCTCCCCATCAGGAGGTCGGCCAGACCGGCGATCGTCCGGACATCGTTTGGCGCCAGCACATAGGCGTGGTTATAATAGGCCAACGCCGAATCACGCTGGTTCATACGCAAGTAGAGCTCGCCCATCATTCGCCACCAGGGCGCCCGGTCCTTCTGCAGCCGGACCAGACGGGTCGCATAATCCATCGCCTCCACCGGATGCGCATCTATCTCCATCAGCAGGAGATAATGCAATGCGGGAATATTGGTGGAATCGATGCTTAACAGATGCCGGTAACAGTCTCCCGCCGACCGGTAATCCTCATTCATATAATAGGCGTAACCCGCATAGCCGAGCAAACCAGTGTTGCTGGAGTCGGCCTGAAGGATCGGCGCCAGATAGGCTATTGCCTCCTCATATTCCTGGTTCTGGATATAGTTGAGGACGGCTACCCGGTCGTAAAGGGCCGTCTTGGCCGTAAGTTGCATGGTCACGCCTTGGGTATCACCGGTCTGGGCCGCGGCGTGCCAAAAGATCGCTATTCCGATAAATGAAAAGAAGCAAAATTTGGTCATAAGAAGAGGATTGCGTTAATCCGCTTAGATGCGAAGGAGGGAATTTTCCATAAAGCGTCGCCACCGCTTCGCGACCCCGTTCGCTGAGGCCCCCACCCCCTACATCCTCAACACCACCATCTTCTCCTGCTGCCGCGTCCGCTCATCGATCACCTGGATGAAATACGCCCCCTTGCTCCACCGCGCCACATCCACCTGCACGGTTCCGGTGACGCCCGCCAGCGCCAGCACCTGCTGGCCCATCAGGTTAAAGATCCGCACCGTCACCGGTCCGGCCTGCTTATTCACCATCGTCAGGACATCCGCCACCGGATTGGGATAGACCAGCAGCTCCGGAACAATATATATCGAATCGGAAATGAGATACGGCAAAGAGTACTGGCTCCAGCAGCCGCCCGCCCCGATCTCGAAGGTGCTCGTATCCACCGACTGGAGCCCATTCTGCACCCGCAACGTATAGGAACCCGGGCCCTGGGGCGTGAACTGCTGATGCGTCGCACCCGGAATGATGCTGTCGTTCAGATACCATTGGTTGCCTTTCGCCGCGCTCGATACCAGCACTCCATTCGCCATCGTGATCACCGGCACCAGCTGATCCAGGTAGGTGATTTTGACCGGCGATGACATCGCACCCACCGTCCCGCAACCCGTCGTACCCGTCGCCACCGAATAGTTGCCCGTCAGCGTCACCGTCAGCGTATCGCCATTTTCACCGGGGATCGCGGCACCGTCCCAGAACCACTGGAAGTTGACCGCCGGCGATGACACCAGCAGCACCGCCGTGTCTGAACACAAAGCCAGCGGCCCGGTCGGCGTCACCGTCGGCACCACGGATTCCCCGGCCGTATCGGTATTGACCTTCACCGTTATCCTCGCCGAGTTGGCCCAACAGCCATAGCCGTCCGTGACCTGCACCCAGTACTGACCCGCCTGGTTTACGAGATATTCGCTGCCCGTTATCCCCGGCAACGGCTCATTCCCTTCATACCACTGGTTGCCCGTGCCGGAGGAGGAACTAAGGGTCACACTGCTGCCGATGCAGATCGTCGTGGAGCCCGATGCCGTCAGCACCGGCGTCGGCGGGCCGGGGTCGAGCGTCACCACCTGCACCATGCTGGTATCACTGCAACCCGCCGCGTTCGTCACTACCACGCTATAATTCCCGCCTTGCGTCACCGCCACCGAGGCGGCCGTCGAATCCAGCAGCGTACCATTGAAATACCAGATATTCCCCGTAACGCTGCTCGATGTCAGCAACAGGGCGCTGTTCGCGCACACCGTGAAGCTTCCCGTGCTGCTCCTGATCGTCGGTACCGGCGGCAGGGCCCCCGGCGGACAGGGGTTCACCACGGAATCCCTGGCAATGAAGCTCAGCGTGTCGAAGCGGCTACCACACCCGACCGACGAGTCGGTTACAAAAAGATAATATTTTGTCCCGGGCGCCAATCCGCCATATGTCGCAAACGTGTCCTTCGTGCTGCGCAGCGTGTCCGGCAGCTGCAGCGAATCCGTCAACCCCCACCGGTACGTATCCCCCTGCTGCGTCGTGTTCCATTTGAAATTCACCGTCGTCCCTGACAGGGCCGTAAGCGTCAGATTATCGATGTCCCCGTTGGTACAGCTCAATGGCAAGGTCGTGAACGAGATCGAATCGAGACCCGAGCAGTTGGTCTTCTGAACGAAGATCCAATACTTCGTGTTAGGCTGCAACGAGCCCTGGGTCGCGAATGTGTCCGCCGTATAGTTGAGGTAATAGACAAAATCCGGATTGCCGGTATAGCCCGTATAGGAGGAGTCGGTGGTGACGGCGTACTCGGAATTCTGGGCCGTCGAGACCGTGGACCAGCGGAACGTTACGCCCGTATCCGTGACGTTGGCGACTTGCAGCGCCGAAATCCCGGCCCCGTTTGTCGAGCACTGGCTGTAGCCTTGCACCACCGCCCCAAATAAAAGCGGCAGTAAAACCAAAAATAAAAGCGTTAGTTGGCGTCGCATGAGAAATGCGGTTCTTCACCTTTAGTAGGAACGTTTCTCATAGCACACCAGAGCCGTTAAATATAGGAGTTTTTTTGTGGACTTCCAAGTCCTCCACCCCCGGAGCTCGCCTGCCGCCTGCCAAGCCTTCACTTTTGGCCAAATCTTTGTTACCCCTTGACATTATGGTAACCCGACAATCCGCCGGTATCCTGCTTTACCGGTCGACCCCCACCCTCGAAGTCTTTCTGGTCCACCCCGGCGGTCCCTTCTGGAAGAATAAGCACACCGGCGCCTGGACCATCCCCAAGGGCGAATTCACCAGCGAAGAGCCGGCTCTCGACGCCGCCATCCGCGAATTCCGCGAAGAGACCGGCGTTCACCTCAAAGGTCACTTCCAGCCGCTCACCGCCATTCGCCAGCGGAGCGGGAAACGCGTCTATGCCTGGGCGATTGCCGGCGACCTAGATCCCGCAAAGCTGGTCAGCAATACCTTCGACCTCGAATGGCCCCGCGGTTCGGGCCGTCTCGTCGCCTTTCCGGAAGTAGATAAGGGAGGTTGGTACACGCTGGAGGCCGCGCGTGCTATCATCAACCCGGCGCAGATCGCCTTTCTCGATGAGCTTGGGGAGCTGCTTTAAGTTATTTCTTACCCGGCGCCGGCGCCTTATCCTTTGGATAGTTCATCAGCACCATCTCCACGCGCCGGTTCCGCGCCATGCCTTCGGGCGTATCATTCGGGGCGATAGGCTTCATCTTGCCATAACCCACCACATCCAACCGGCTGGCCGAGATCCCCTGCATTTCAAGGTATCGTTCCACAGCATGGGCCCTGCGGAGCGACAGTTTGACTTCGCGTTCATCCGGTCCTTCATTGTCCGTGTAACCTTCGATCCGCATGCGGAGGGTGGTATCTTCCTGCAGCACTTCCACCACATGATCCAGCTCGCCGAACGATACCGCTTCGATGGCCGCCTTCGCCCGCACAAAGAAGACGCGGTCCGAGGCGTGGCGCACCTTCGACAAGAGTTCCGGCTTGATCGCCGGGCAGCCGAAGTTCGACTTCACGCCTTTCACCAGCGGACACTTATCCTCATCGTCGTTCACGCTATCCCCATCGGTATCCGGTGCAGGGCAGCCCTGGAAATTCTTCGAGCCGGCAACATTCGGACACTTGTCATGAATATCCGGTACGCCGTCGCCATCGCGGTCGGGGCACCCGAGCAGGGCCACGGGACCAGCCGAATCCGGGCATTCGTCCTTGGCATCCACGACGCCATCCCCATCCCGGTCGCTAACGCCGGCCTTATAGACGGTATCGGTCTTATCGTGCTTCTTGTCCTTCTTATCCTCCGGCTTCCGATGCTGGAAGATGGGAATTGTCAGGCCCATATGCGCATCGGCCGACGAGATCTTGTTACGGAACATCGCCGATACGACGGATCCGCTACCTGCGAAAAACGGCCCGATCCGTACGCCGGCGCCCGCGTTGAGCTGCCCCTGAACGTTGTACGACACGGGTGCATAGATGCTCACCCACTTCTTCTCCAGCCGCGGCGTCACAGTAACGGTCGTGACATAGTTGGGGGTTACCGGATTGGATGCCGCCAGCATATTCAACAGCACATCCGCATTGATATAAAGACGTTTGTAGATATCGTAATCGAAGTTGAAGTGCAGGGCCGTCGGCAGTTTCACCGTCGCCATATTTGGCGGGCTCGTCGCATTGATCAGCCCCTGGGTCTTCAGCCGGGTGAAGTAGTCGTTGAGCGATTCATTCCCCTGCTTCTGAAGCTCGCTTGTATTATGGCCGTCGACATTCAACGTATATACCGCGCCGTTTGGCGAGTTGTGATAGGACATCTGCCCGATATCGGTGATGCTGAAGCCAAGCCGGTACTTCTCTTCGCCCGGGTTGTCACGCTGTTTCACTTCATAGACTATTCCGATATCCCCGCCCCAACCATGACCCGCCTGCGTGTTGAGGGCCTTCTGGATGTTGCCGCCCGCGCCCAGGTTGTCGAGGTTGGAAGAATATTGGGCCGTCGCCGTACCCGTCATATCGATGATGGTACTGGTCGGATCGATCTCTATCTGCAGCGGTCCGGTCGAGAAGCTGCCAAAGGCGATCCCCGAGATGTATTTCCCCGTGATCCCTACCTTTAGCTCCGCATGATCGTTGCTCATCAACACCCGCCCATAAGACACCCCTGCCTCCGCAAAGGAATTCACTTTTGCCTGCAGGGAGCGGTTGATGATGCTAGTGTTGTAAAAGGTCGGGTTCGCCGTACCCAGCAACTGGAACAGCGGATTCCCGAGGTTATATTCATTCCCGATCGTCCGCATCCGGGTGATGAGGCCGAGGGCGTCCTTCTTTGTCAGGTTGATCGTCGCCGAGGGCCCGAGGATATCGGTGTTGAAATAGACGTATTTGTAGTCGGTATTCGGGATCTTGTCGTAGCCGCTGCCTTCTTTCAGGCCGCTGAGGTGCAGGCCGAAAAGCTTGTTGCGGTCGATCTCGTAGGCATTGTTGCCGGCAAAAACGCTGACTGAGAAAAGATTGATATTGACTTTATACTTACTGTCGGCCAGTGAGCCGGGGTTCAGGATGACGCCGTTGACGCCGGAGTAATTGTCATAACCGTACCCGATAAAGGATTGGGAGGAAGCAGTCATGCACAGGAGCATTCCAAAGAGGAATACGATGCTCTTTTGTTTCATACGCGACGGGCATTGGTTTTTGTATAGGATGGGGGAACACAGGTTCGCCCGTTATGAAACGTGAAAAAAGTGAATTTATTACTTCGGTTTGCTCAGCGCGTCCGCGTCCACATTCCCATTTACCTCGATCTTTCCGATCCGCACCCTTGCCCCATATGGACTGAGGGTGATGATATGCGGAAATATATATCCGCCGGGAATGACCTCATAATCACCGTACTCCGTCACCACCTCCCCATCGGGATGCCCTTCCGGCCCGTTACCCGGCAGGATCGTCCCAAGGATATTGCCCCCCAAATGGCTGGCCCGGAGGATGTATCCCGTCCGCGCGTCGAGGGAGTAGAACGCCGACCCGCCCGAAGGAAAAGAGACTTTGAGCCGGAAACAGACCTTACCATTGACCGTATCCTTTCCCGCCAGCTCTACCTTATTGCCTTTTGCCGAATAATCCACCAGGGGGCCGCCGGGATCGATCTCCGGCCGCAGGGATTTGAACTGAAGATCGGTCAGCGGTTTGAAGAGCCCGCCCGTCCCCGGTCCCGCGCTCCACCCTTGCCGCGGCGTCACGACGATCACGACCCTTCCCGCCGGCATCACGACCTCCTGGCGGTAGACGCGATCATAGACCCGCCATGACCTCGTGCTAAGCTCGGTCCCATTGCCAAGCACGGCTATCCCTTCCTGATAGAGGGAATTGATGGCCTGGAGCTTTTCTTTTCCGCCCATCGCCTGCAAATATTTATTGATGATCTCCTGTGCCGTCGGCGCGGATTGCGCCCAACCGGTGGCCGTACCAAGAGAAAATAAGCTGAACAAAAATATCCGCACAATGTACATACAGTGAGTTTGCATCAGGTTGACAAAATACGATAAATTCGTGCTTACTTCGTGCTTAACCACTTGTTAATATAATTTATGCAGATCATTGGCCAATTAGTAGACATCCTCGCGCGCAATATCTATCCTGCTGTCGTGACCATTGAAGCGGGCCGCATCCAATCGATCACTCCCTTATCCACCACTACTTCCGCCGATGCCGCCGAACCAGCGCCCATCCTGCTTCCCGACAATTCACCTTATATCCTCCCCGGGTTCGTCGACGCTCATGTCCATATCGAATCCTCGCTTCTCATCCCCGTCGAATTCGCCCGGCTCGCGGTCACCCATGGGACTGTCGCCACCGTCAGCGATCCGCATGAGATCGCCAATGTATGCGGACTGCCGGGCGTTGAATTCATGATCCGAAACGGCAATTCCGTACCCTTCTACTTCAATTTCGGTGCGCCCAGCTGTGTGCCTGCCACCCGTTTCGAGACCGCCGGCGCCACCCTTGAAGCCGCCAAAGTCGCCCAGCTCCTCGCCCGAGACGAGATCAAATATCTCAGCGAAATGATGAACTTCCCGGGCGTCCTCCACAAAGATCCCGAGGTCATGGCCAAGATCCACGCCGCCCAGCGCGCCGGCAAACCGATCGACGGCCACGCCCCCGGCCTCCGCGGCGAGCAGGCCCGGCAATATATCAATGCGGGCATCAGCACCGATCATGAATGTACGACCGCAGAAGAGGCCCTTGACAAGCTTCGGGCCGGGATGCAGATCCTGATCCGTGAAGGAAGCGCCGCCAGGAACTTCGAGGCCCTCATCGGGCTGTTGAACGACTACCCCAACCAGATGATGTTGTGTACCGATGACTGTCACCCCGACTACCTCATCGCCGGCCATATCAACCGGCTCTGCGCCCGCGCCGTGGCAAAGGGCGTCGACGTGTTCAAGGTCCTCCGTGCCGCCTGCGTCAATCCCGTCATCCATTACCGGCTCGACACCGGTCTTCTCCGCCCCGGCCATACCGCCGATCTGATCCTCGTCGAGGACCTGGTCGACTTCCGCGTTATTCAGACGATCATTCGCGGCCAAGTGGTTGCCGGGGACGGCGTATCCTTTATCGTCTCCCGCGACCCGCTTACCGGCTCGACGATCGCCCCCGAGCCGATCAATCAGTGGAACTGCAATCCCCATACCCCCGGCGATTTCGCTTACAACCTCAATAAATGGGGAGATGAAGAGAATATCGAACAGGTCTATGTCATCGAAGCCCTCGACGGCCAGCTTATCACCAACAAGCTGATCGTCCCCGTCGCCGATTGCCTCCCGGCGGATGGCCGGCTGCACGCCAATCCGGAAAAAGACCTCCTCAAGATCGTAGTGGTAAACCGCTACCAGCCCAACCGGCCGGTGGCCAAGTCGTTTATCAGGGGTTTCGGGCTGAGGCGCGGCGCCCTTGCTTCTTCGGTTGCCCATGACAGTCATAATATCGTGGCGGTGGGGACCGATGATGAAAGTATCTGCCGTGCCGTCAATCTCGTGATTGCGCATCAGGGCGGGCTTTCGTGTGTTGACCCGGGGGACGGGAACGGGACCTCGGGCAACTCCGGGACTTCGGCCAACCCCGGCGGGCCCACCGAAACGATCCTCCCGCTGCCGGTCGGAGGCCTGATGAGCCTTGACGAAGGCCACCGCGTCGCCGGCGCCTATACCGCTATCGACCGCCTCGCCAAGGGATTGGGGTCTCCCCTCGCCGCTCCCTTTATGACCTTGTCCTTTATGGCGCTCCTTGTCATCCCGCACCTGAAGCTCAGTGATATGGGTCTTTTTGACGGGGATACGTTCGCGCTGCTGTGAAGGCCGGCCGAAGAATAAAAACTCTTATATTTATTTTATATCTATAGTTATGAAAAAAATCAAACCTTTCCTATTCGCCGGCCTGCTATCCGCAAGCCTCGCCAACGCCCAGATGTCGCCGCCTGCACAGCCTGCATCCAACACCTATATCGCCTCGCCCCAAACCATCGCCCGCATCGAAGCCAGCAATCCGCTCGCGCAAGCCACCGCGCCCCTCCTCTACCTCGCGTCCGACGCGCTTAAGGGCCGGATGATCGGCACTCCTGGCAACGACAGCGCCGCCGTCTTCATCGCGCGTCAGTTCAAGCAGGCCGGCGTCCGCCCAATCCCGGGGAACGATGGCTATTTTCAGAATTTCACGCGAAACTTCGGCGCGAACCGTCGCGATAGCAGTTCGAAGGCGACGGACATGGCGCTTCGCAACGTCATGGGTTATATTCCCGGCACCGACCCGAAACTTCGCGACCAATACATCGTACTAAGCGCCCACTATGACCATCTCGGGGTCACCACCCATCCCGTTATGGAAGAAGGCAAGCTCGACAGCATCTACAATGGCGCACGCGACAACGCCTCCGGCTGCACCGCGGTGATCGACGCCGCCCGGTATTTTCACAAGTACCCGCCGAAGCGGTCCGTCATGTTCATTACCTATACGGCTGAGGAAGAGGGATTGATCGGCAGCCGGTGGAACGCGGAGCACCCGGCCCTCCCCCTGAAGCAGATCGTCTACAATATCAATATCGACAATGCGAGTTACGATGACACGACGCTTGTGACGCTGGTCGGCCTTCACCGGACCTCGGAAGACTCCGCGATCATTGCCGCTTGCCGGGCCTTCGGGCTGCATGTCAACAATGATCCTACCGGCGGCGGCCTGTTCTATGACAGCGACAACGCACCCCTTGCCCAGCACGGGATTCCCGCGCCTACATTCAGCATGGGAATGCAGGCCTTTGACAGCACAATAACCAACCGCTATCACCGTCTAAGTGACGAGACGGGCAATATGGATTTCCGGTATGTCGTTAGATGGATCGACGCCTACATTCTCGCCGCGCAATTTATCGCCGACGAGCCCGTTCAACCGCGGTGGACGAAGGGCGATCTGTTTGAGAAGGACTGGAAAACGCTCTACCCCGATCAGAAATGAGCCGGCTGGCCGTTATATGAATGACTGACCGTTACATGAAACACCTGACCATTATATTATTTGCCTTTTCGTTGCTTAGCATTCAAGGCGCGCCCCCGGCTCGTGCGCCTTCTGGACGCCAACCCCGGCCGGCAGCCGCCGATCCCCGCCATCCCCCCGCCGACTCCTCCGCCCCACGCCCGGCGGACGCCCGCTACACCATCCGCATCCTCTGCCTCTATGGGTCCGTGCCCGCCAAAGGGTATTGGAAGGTCGAGCCATATCACGGCCCTCACAACCTGATCAATATGGTGGCCAAACTCCACGGCGGTCACGTCGGGATCGAATACGCCCCCGACAAGGTCCTCAGCTTTCAGCCGCAGGCTTACGGCGGCCTCGCAGCCAGCGGCCACTTTGTAGCCCACTTTTCAAAGCGCAGCTTCAACTCGTGGTTCAGGGTCTACTCCGTCGACAGGATGTGGTCCTGTCTTGGAAACCGCTACAACAGCATCGACAGCCTCCGGCGCGCCGTCTTTGTCATTCCCATCACCGCGGCGCAGCGACACACCCTTGACAGTCTCGTTAAAAGCTATACCACGCAAACCCCATACGACTATGCTTTCTTCGGCATGCGCTGCGCTTCATCGTCATATGACGTCCTGCAGACCGCGGGCATCCTGCCTAAGACGGGCCTGACCTGGTACAACGTCTTCACGACACAGGAATTCCGCTATCTGCTTTATCAGGAATACCTCCGCAACAGAGGTGAAGGCTGGCAACTCTACACCTCCAAAGGATCTGTAAGTCGAAAATGGGAAAAAGATATCGACAATTGGACGGGCTATTAGGATCTTTTCTTCTTCGCATTCGCATTTTTTTCCACCGGTATCTTTTTCTCCTCCGGCATCCCTACTCCCCAATTGCGAACCAACTCCACGGAAGCGATCCCCTCGATCTTCACCTGTTCCAGCGACAAGACCTCACTTACTCCCGTGATCAATCCGAGGATCGGCTGCACCTGCCGAACCTCCACGCCCATCTTCCCGAGTGATTCCGCAATCTCCCGGATGTGCGCGCGCCGGCTCTCCTCCACTTTTGCGATAAACTCCATAGTGCAAAATTAATGAATTGGCGGGGGAGTGGGCAACCCTCACCGCACATACCCCAGTCCAGCCCCCACATCCGACGCCGGCAACGCCAGCCGGCGCGCCTGCTGTACCAGCTTCGCCCAGATCTCCCCCGCGCTCGCCTTGGGATACTGCTCCCATAGAAGCGCGGCAAGTCCCGAGACAAACGCCGTCGCCATCGACGTCCCCGACTGACGACGATATCCGCCGTTCGGTTTCGCGCTCAGGATATTGTCTCCCGGCGCCGCAATATCGACCTGTCCGACGCCCTCACCCGTACCCGCACACGAATATTCCGCCACCTCGAGCGTCGCGGTGAGACCGCCAACCGCCATGATCGACGGACAGTTTGCCGGATGGTTGACCGCGGCGACCAGACCAAGCTCCCGTTCACTTTCGTTGCCCGCTGCCGCGATCAAAAGACAATTGCGTGCCGCAGCGATCTGCCCCACCTGCTCGAAGACGGGCGAGTAACCGCCCCCCTCATCCGCCGACGCGCCCAGCGACATCGAGATCACCTGACAGCCTTTCTCCAATGCCCATTCGATTCCCGCCAACGCATGCATGTCCGACCCTTCGCCATTGTCATCCATGATCTTACCGATATACAAACGCGCCCCCGGGGCCACGCCGTATCGCGCACCACCCTTTGTCTTTTTCCCGCCGCCGACCACCGCCGCGGTATGCGTCCCATGCCCTTCCTTATCGATCGCCTGCCGCGCGCCAACGAATGACTTGCGATGCATCGTCCGGCCTGCAAAATCGGGATGCGTAAAGTCGAACCCGGTATCCAGCACCGCCACTTTTACGCCCTTTCCGGTATACGTGCTGTCCGGCACGTTGACCGCCTGTACCCCCCATGTCGCCGCCGCCCCGTCTTTCAGGGTCGTCTTTTTCCCCCGCCCTTTGGATCCTGCCTGCAGCAATTGCAGATAACGCTCGGGCGCCGCCGACAAAAAGGCGCTGTTGCGTTCCTTCAGCAATGCCGGGATGCGATCCGCCGCGGCCTGCTCGACCACTGCAATGCGCAGAACCTCCAGCACAAACCCATCCGGGGCCGGCCCCTTGTCATCAAGGCCCAAGCCCAGGTTCAATCCTGCGGCTTTCGCCTGCCGCAATACGCGATCCGTCCCGGCGGCCGGATCCAGCCGTACCAGTACCCGGCCGGTATATCGTTTCGGGAGGTTCGCCTCCTTTTGTCTTGCCGTCTCCGCCGCACCCTTTCCGGCTGTCACTGATTTTTTTGTTGTAGCCATGCGCTAAAATAAAAAACCCGCCTGAATTCGGCGGGTTCTTGTAATTTATTAACAGACGAGTTATTTCATTTTCTTCGGTGTCCCGTACTTTGCCAATAATCTCTTCGCACTCTCCGCCTTCGCAACAAAATATGGGTCATTACTCAAATCCACCATATCAGGATTTATCGTTGCTTTTTGATTGCTCCCACCGGTAACTAACCGTTTTGTCTTGCGAGTATATTGTCTGGATTCCTTCATAGTCTTCCTTTCCATAAAGGTACAAATTATCTTCTTGCGATCAATAGCGCATGATAGTTCTCTCCTCCTTTAAACGGCACCCAGTTTCCCCTTCTCGTCAAACCATGAATATCAAATATTTGCATAATATCTTCAGAGTATTTTGCAATACTCATCTGATAAAGTCTGGTTCTTGAGAGAGTACTTCCCTCGATTAAGATCATGCAACCCGGAAAGGTAGCATATCCACCACATTAAAAATCCGTGGCAATATTAGCTACTCTGATCGAAATAATTTTTAGAACTTCGGCAAACAGCCGATCCAGGCAACCTGTTTGACAAGACGGTAATATATCTTATACATGAGAAAAATGAAGAGACAAACCGGAACGATCAATAGCTTGTACGCATGCCCATCGATGATCAAATCCAGCGCATTTTCCACCCACCCATGGCCTACGAACAACATTCCAACGATCCAGGCCAGCAAGCAGTAGACGATAACCGTAACGATGACCACCAGGTAGGAGGCCATGAAATGTAGGAGGTAATAGCAAAATGCCTCCGCCGCCCCGTAACGCGCCTTTCGCCCAAATATTCTCAGCGAGCCCAATGACGCCACTATCGCCCCGCCGATAACGACAAGGGCCAGGATGTAGATATCCGCCGACAAGATCACCGCGGCCGCCATTCCAAAGAAGACCAGCATCGCCATAACCAGGATCAGATATCTGTTCCGGCTCAAAGACAGAATGCTGAATTGCGCCAATGCCATGAGCAGGACGAACAAACAACCGAGCACGGTACCCACATGACCGTAAAAGGTCCTTGTAGCATAAAGATTCAAGCTCCGCTGATTGAGCACCGCATAATAATCGTTCAACGAGCTGAGACTCGAATCCCCCTGGTAGGCCGGAAAGTCGAATGTCTGAAGGTCATTGCCGATATTCGCCTTGATTTGAGCAATATCTTGATCCGTCTTCGCCCGCAACAGGAGCAGAAAAGCAGAGTAATTATAGTGTTTCAGATAGGAGGTGGTATCTTTTGCCGAATTGTCTTTTTTCGACGTATCGGCCAACATTTTCGAGGACGAATCCTGTCTCACCGCAGAGCTATCCGGCGCCATCCTCGTGCTATCCGCAGCCATCCTCGTTGCCGTGGAATCCGTGCCAACGAAAGCCGTAGTGTCTGCCGCCGTGGCCGAGGAGTCCACAGTACCCGTGAAATTGTTGAAATTCAGTTCCGCCAGCGCCGACGTGATGAACTTATTGCTCTGCACATCATTCAGAAATCCTTGATACTCCGCCTGACTGGCAAATTGCCCGGGGTTCGCCGAATCGAGTGCGCCCGCCCGGATCCAGGCGCAGTCCTTCGCCGGGATCATCGCGATCCGGATATTATTGCTGAGATCCGTGAAATCCTCTTTGTTCAGCGCCGACTGCACCCTTTGTCCAAGGTTACAGGGAATAATAACGGCCCCGATCAGGAACAGCAGGATATTGATACTGTTGACAAGGAACAGCTGATTCAGTTGTTTCGGCGTAAAATTCTTATTGTAGTACAAATACTGGAACCGCATCAGTGCCGCGATACTGAAGATACTGATCAGACTGGCGCCGATCAGGTAAGGATAAATGGCCGTATGCAAGGGCAGGCCAGATGCCAGCAGCAGCGTCGTCACCAGGAACAATAACCCGATGGGTGTAGCGATATGCAGCCTCGCCAGCCACAGATGCGGTCTTCTCGTGACCAGTTTCTCATCCGCCTTATCCAAAAAAGGGACTCTCATAGATTGTCAGACAGATCGGTTTTGGCGATCCATCTTTTGGTCGACATGCTGATGTCCTGAAAATAGCTTAGCGTAATGTTCCGCTCCGAACAATATCGCAGAAACTGGAGCGCCGATATTTTCAGGGGAAGGGTAATGAAATAGGTGAACCCGTTATAGGCCAGTCCGGTATGGCCGAGGTCGTTCAAACAGTATTCCAATTCACTCTGGCTGTACTGGCAACGAAATTCAAAGATATTCCCCCGGCGTTCCTCGCCGATCCTGGGAGTGGCATTCTGATAGACGATCTTTCCTTCCTTCAACACGATCATATTATCCGATGCTTCCTCGATCTCTTCGATGTTCTGCGAGCTCATGATAATGGAGATCGGATATTTGATGCTTTTACAGAGGTCTCTCAGGTCGTTCAGCACCCGGATCTGCGTATTGATATCGAGGTTTGCAAGCGGTTCATCCAGCACCATCAGTCTGGGCTTCCAGACCAGTATCCTTGCCAGGGCGAATCGAAGCTTATAGCCACCGGATAGCTCCTGCCATACGGCATCCTTATATTTCCCCAGGCCCAGCCGTTCGATAATATAATGGACCGCATCTTCATTCTCTTTACCAATGATCCCGTGAAGAGCCGCCGAGTATTGGATCGATCTCTTCACACTGCCCACGAGTCTCCCCAACTCCTGTGGCAGATAGGCGATCCTGGGCTTGATATTGAACCAATCCGGTTCCTCCCCGGCGCTTTGCAACGAGCCATAGGACAAGATCCCGCCATCATTCTCCGGAAATAGTTCGCCGGCAATGATCTTCAGTAACGTAGTCTTCCCATTCCCATTCTCGCCGACCACGCCCGTGATCTCGCCTTCCTTCAGGCTGAGCGAAATATCCTGCAACCTGAATCCCGACGCCTGATACTGCTTGTTGACGCCGCTACAGGTGAATACCGTCTCGCGGGGCTTTCTTTTGTCCAGCCATTCGGATTGGACCGCAACGACGTTGAACTTACCGGGAAGGGATCGCACATTTGACCCGGCCTTATCATACACTTCGCGGACAAGGCTGTCCATTTTTGCAATGATCCCTTTCTTCAGATCGGGATTGTCGAAATATACCCTGGCATCCTCTCTCAATAACAGCGACCGGAAATGGACCTCATCATCTTCGCTGTAGTCGTTCGAGAATTCATATACTTTTTCGCCAATATCCGCCAGCTGTCCTCTTAGCCCGTTGAGCACCTCCCTATATGCTATTTGAATGTCCTTGCTCATGCCCGATCCGATTTTAGCCTGGTTGCCTGATTCGAAAGTTCCGTCATCATCTTATTCAGAAATTGAAAAAGCTCCAGCCGCAGCTTTTGCCGGGCGTCCAGCACCTCCCAGAAGGTTGGTGAACTGCCCTGGGTCTTCTCCGCTTCACTACGCATATATTCGATATCCGTGAGCTTTGTCCGGTAAGTCACCGCAAGGGTCTCGTCATCCTTCCCGCGGTAATTGACCGCAAAATCGATGATCTTATTGCAGGCTTCTTCGAGCTTCTGGGATTGACCCAGGAGGCCCCTGATATTCTCACTTGCACTGACCGGGTCCCATACCTTCAGGTTATCGGCGATCAGTCTGACCTGTTTCCGTATCCCTTCGATGACGTCGACCCATGCATCGTTCGGGTTAGGCCATGCATCTATATACCTGGGGTCTGTCGGCAAGGTCTGGTAAATACTGATCGGCATGTCGGTGAGACTTGTATTTCTCAGGAGCACGGGGATGATCACGTTCCCCTTGTTGGCCTGCTCTATCTCCAACGCCCGGCCAAGCTCTTTCACATATGCGTAATCGGAAGAAATGAAATTCGAAGAAACCAGACAGATGATCAGATGAGAGCTGTTCAATTGCTCCATGATGACCGAATCCCAGACCTTTCCCGGTAAGATCATATCATCGGACCAGATCACCACATTTTCCGTCCTTGTCAAAGAAGAGAATTGGGACAGAAAAGCAGACTTCTCATTGCAGTCCAAATGCGAGTAGGAAAGGAATACTTTTACCTTTTCTGGCATTGGTTAGGGAATGTAGGTTATTCAGTCAAAAATAATTACTTTCCCAATATAATGAAAGTAAATGATATGCCCCGTTTCTCCTCGCTCACAGGATTGCGGGCTATTGCAGCCATTTTGGTCTATTGCTTCCATTTCCGTAAAGCCTGGGTCGGATCACTACCCCTTGTCTTCACCGGCGTACTAAAGGAGATGCATATCGGCGTCTCCATATTCTTCGTTCTAAGCGGCTTCCTTATTGCCTATACTTACTCCGACAAACCTCTTGGCTCGCGGAAGGACTACTGGTATTACCTGTTGGTCAGGTTCGCCCGCATCTTTCCCGTATACCTCGTCATCTTGACGGCCAGATACTGGAATGAGGGTTTCCCTTCGGCAAAAGAGACATTCCTTAATTATACTTTACTAAAGGGATTTAGTGATAAGCTTAACCTGACGGGGATCTCCCAATCCTGGTCGCTAACGGTGGAGCTTACCTTCTATTGTCTGGCCCCCTGGCTCTATTCGATCATTGCCGCAAGCCGGCGCAGGTCGCTGATCTGGCTTTCTGCCCTTTTCGGCCTTGCTTGCCTGACGGGCTGGATACTACATGTTACCGGGTATAACGGGGACTCCTTCCTGTATAACCCGCAATTCGTCCTTGACGCCACTTTCTTTGGCAGAAGCTTTGAATTCTATGCCGGTATCCGGTTGGCGTTGATCATCAAAGCCAGGTCGGCGGGAAAAGAGGAGGCCGGTTGGGCCGCTGCCAGGGGGATCCGATATACGTGTTGCGGAGCCGCCGGGATCATTGCCGCCAGTTGTCTGATGGGATATTTCGGGCCGCACTACTACTCGCCGGGTACCAATACGGTAGCGGGGATACTTGTCCGTAATCTGTTGCTTCCTCCCTGTATCGCCCTTTTTATTTACGGCCTGATCACCGAAAGGAACAGGTTCCAGCAATTGCTTGGCTCCCGGCTCTTCGTCTTACTCGGGAATGCTTCCTACATCTTCTATCTCCTCCATATCGGTATCGGCTATTCTCTTTTGTCACGTATCCGCTGGATCCCCGATTACGACTTCACGCTGCTTTGGATCGCCTCGATACTTGGATATCTCCTTTTTGAGCGGCCGGTGTATACTTTGCTTCGGAAGTTGATCGCATGGGCTCTTACCCGCTCCGCGAAGCGGTCACGATCTGTACAATTTTTATTTGGTATGCCCCGCTCTTTTGATCCCCCGAACCGCGATCAACCAGACGCAGCCGATTATCAGCGCCAGGACCAGCAGGAAATTTCCCCATTCCTCGATAATGAGCCGCATTAGCCATGCAAATCCGAAGACATACACGATCAGTACTCCCATCGTGATCGCCCAGTGGGTCAGCGCCACCAGCATATGGTTCCTGCCGCCGGCGAGTATCTGTCTTCCGGCAACGCGTCCCAGCAAAAAGACCGTGACAAATGCGATTACCACTACGCTTGTCGATAGCGGATCCAGTTGCGACAGCATAAAGCTCCGGCCTTCATGAAGGAAGTCGCCATGCGCGCCAACGAAGAACATGAGAGCTTCAAAGAAAATAAACATCATAAGACAGGCGAATGCCGCCTTTCGGCCGCCGATCCGTCGTGCGTCGGGTATATCCATAGCTGTGGGCTCTATTGGCGGCCAAGTTACAAATTCCGAAACGAAAACCGTCGTACCAGGTCGATGTTACTCCTAAATTGAGCCATTTTCATATTCGCCGCCGCCTTCTCCACCCCCTTGTCCGAATTCAGCAGCCCGACTAACTTCTGCAGGACGTCCAATCCCCGATGTTCAGCCTGAAAAAATTGTAACGCTGTCTGGTATGGGCTGGTTAGATCGATCATTTGAAAGACGTCTTTGGAATGTTCGGGCAACCCTGTGATGATAGCCAACAAGACCATGACCGCGCAATAGTCTTCCAGTTCCGACCCCTCATGTAACTGAAGCTCGGAATGGGTTCGAAGGATGCGGTAGATATTTATGAATCGTTTGACAGTCCTGGGCGATTCGCCGATCAGAAAACCGATCTTTTTCATAAATTTTACCTCTTCGGTCGTTAAAAGCAACACAGCGGCGGGATCGGTTGGCCGGCCCGATTGATCTGCGGACGCTGCGGCGGAACCGCCTGGGGTTGATGCTCCACCTGACGAACCCGGGGACGCCTGTCCGGAACCCGAGCCTGCATCGGAGCCAGAGATTGTGCCAGAGCCAGGGCCTGTGCCGGAGCCCCCGTTTGCCCCAGCGCCAGGGCCGGGCAGGACGCCACTCGGATCGATGCTTCCGGTGAGCTGTTCATCGATCAAACTTGCTGTCCCGTCAGGATCGATCGCCTTCAATACGAGAGGTATCTGAAAGATCTTCTCCAGGTAATCGAAACTGCTCGCCAGTACTTTACCGTCATTTTTCGCGACGTCATCCGACCCGGCCAGGAAATTTGAATATTGTTGCGTCAGCGCGCTATGCATCCAGCGCGGGTCCACGCCCACGATCACCACGAACAACGGGAAGGCCAGCAGAAGATGGATCGCCTCCAGGACTTTGATGACGATGGGGACGTCGCAGCGGTCAAGGTCATCGATGTACAATATGATCCGGTCGATCTGGAAGGTTCCCTCCACCAGCTCTCTTTTGGCATCAGCTCGTTTGTTTGCATCATATTGTTGCTTCAACAGATAGTCCAGCTCTTCGAAGTCTTTCCGGATCCAGGAAATAATGCCAAGGCTGTTGAGATACCGCTGGTCGGCGACCCGGCTTTCGATGAATTTGACTACTTTCCTGCCGGCTTCGATATCTCTGATCTCCGATTCCATTTGATTGCTTTGCGCTTCCAGCTGGCTGACCAGCAATTGCAATTCACCCTGCAATTTGTTCGCGCTCGTGATCTTACCGACGAGCGCTTCCCGGTCGGCGTTATATTTGTTGCGCTCCTCCACCTCGACCTTTTCAACGGTTTTCTTCAGGCTTAGCAGGCTGTTGTACGCGCTTTTTACATGTTGCAGGGCCGGTTTCAACAAGACGACAACCTGAGCCAGATAGCCGGCGATCGCTCCTATGACCAATTTATATCCCTTGAAATAATCTTTTAAATGCGGCTCACACTTCAACAGCAGATAGCAGGCCACACTGATGATGACGAACGCCAGCAACACTATCCATTGTTTGCCGTACCGAAAGGACAGCAGCAGCTTCACCGTCTCGATGAGCCTGTTGCCGCCGGTCTCCAATGTCTTTAAGTTCTTGTCGATCTCCTGATATTCCTGCAGATCGAGGAACTCGTATTTATCCTTGACCGCCTGCATCTCATTTTGCACACCCGGGTCTTCCTCCACCTTCAGGATGATCTTCAGCGGGCTGAGATTCTTCAGATCTTTTACGTGTTCGGTGATCTGATCCTCCAGGTCGGCCTTTTTGCGGGTCAGCGTCTCGATCTCGCCCTTGACATTCTGTTGCTTCACCCGCGTCTCCTTCAACAGGTCCTGGGTGGAGCTCAAATTTTTGAACAGATTTTCCAACTTGTCAGGCTCGTTCTTACCGTCCCGCTCCAGGCCATCAAAGATGCGGGTAATCAGGCTCGCCCATAGGTTAGCATCGGAATAGTGCCAGGAATTGAAGTTGATGTGGACGATGGTCTTGCAATAAGGCTCCTTCTTTTGCAGTTCCTTTATTTCGGCTTGTAATTTGGCCATGAAGAAACTTTTACCGCTGCCCCAGTTACCGAAAAGCCCTACTGCGAGGGGCGGGTTGACCTCCTTGTAGGCGATGACCTTTGCCAGCGCTTTATAATCACTGGCAAACCCAAGACTGTCTTCCGATTTTGCACTCACGGTGTCCGTAGCGATGCCCGAGATGTAGGAAAGATTGGAATAAGGACTGCCTGCCATTAATAGCAGCCTGCTGAATACCTCAAGGGTGATCGGCACCAATTTATTGATGATCGGCGGATCCAGCTCCTTGTCAAATGTTATCAGGCTTTTGAATTCACTACGTAAGAGAGGAGGATCTATGCGTTGGATGATTCGCATGTTGATGACTTCCTGTTCTTCGGGATCGTGATGCAATGCCTGGGTAACCTCGAAGACACAAAGAATGGCATCAAAAGCCTGATAAGCATATCCGATCATGAAATCACCTTCCCGGACCTGCTGGAACAATCCATAGTCGGCTTGTCGCTGGTTCTCATGATGGTAGGCGCTGAAATGCGCTTCGAAGCCGGGATACATCTGACCAATAGGCCAAGTACTTCCGTTGATTTTGATCAGCCAGTAGTTTGCCGGACCTGACGGCTGGCTGCCTTCGGGCACCGGTGGATTTGGGTTATTCGGATTCTCCGATGAAAATGGGTTATTCGGATTGATGTAACTGGCTAGTGCCGCCTCGATTCTGTCGATTGTGGATGGTAAATTCTCGCCATCTTCGACCTCCAGCCTGAAGAGCCCCTGGATAAGATAGGGAACCTCAACCTTTCCAACGGTCACGGGGATCAGAAATTTTTTATTCCCCGGCTCATCCATAAGACCGCGGGCAAGTCCGATCTCAGCATTGACGTCTTGCGACGAAGCGCTATTCTGAGTAATGAATACGAGAGTTCCGTCTGCTTCCCTCATGGCGCCCCGCAGCGTTTCCTCCCAATTGTCGCCCGGTTTCAGCAAGGTGGAATCCATTAAAATAGTGTGCCCCCTTTTAACTAACTCCGCTGTGATAGGGGTTACCCACTCGACATCGAGACGGGAATAGGAAATGAATAACTTGGCCATGGGGTCCTTTTGTTGCAGTAAAATAACCATTTTCGGCTGCCGGGGCAACGGTATTTTAACCCGTAGGGGGGAATATATTATCTTTGTTCAAACTCTAACCATGACCTTTCGTACGAACCGCGGCCTTGCCACAGACCACTTCGCCATCCTGATCCCCGCACTGGTTGCCATCCTCCTTTTTCCTTCCTGTCATCTGCCCGACAAACCCGTCAGCAAAAAGGAAGCGCTCGATCTTGCCAACCGGATCGAGCAGTCCGTCAAAGCCCACAATAACGCCTTCCTCGACGACATCTTCGAACAGAAGCGATTCGCCCAGCGCGTCCTCGACGAAGCCCACCAACGCTTCAACTTCACGCTGGCCAAAGAGGCGCAAACCGCCCTTACCGAAGCCCACTGGGGCGGCCGTATCGTCGCCGCCACCCGCGGCGGGGGCAGCTATTCCCTCGTCCACCAATACGAAAAGGATGGCCATCAACACCTCCTGTTCCGGCTTTTCGAATCGAGCTCCGCGATCAATTATCACGACTTCGAGCTGGTGAAGACCGATAAAGGGGTCAAAGCCCTCGACGTCTATGTCTATATGAGCGGCGAAGACCTTAGCAAGACCCTCGCCCAGTCCCTCGTGCTCATGACCGACAAGATCTCCAACATGACCCCCGACGACCAGCAAAAGATCCTGCACATCCGCAAGATCAATGAAATGATCGAAGGTGGCAACTCCGAAGACGCCCGCCAGTATTATGACCAGTTGCCGGCCGATATCAAAAAGCAGAAGCTCTTCCAGCTCATCCACCTCCGCATCGCCCAGAAACTCGGCGACACCGCCTACCTCAACGCACTCAACGAATACAAGTCCGACTTTCCCGGCGACCCGAACCTCGGCCTCCTCATGCTCGACGCCTATGTGATGGAAAAGGATTATGGCGCTGCCCTCAACGCGGTCGACGCCCTCGACACCGCGCTGCACCGCGACCCCTTTCTCGACTATTACCGCAGCCTGATCTACAAGCTCAAGGAAGAACCCAATCAGTCCCGCATGTGCCTTGAACAACTCCACAAGAACATGCCGCGTTTCGGCAAGGGTACGGTTGAGCTCCTCGACAATTATGTCAATGCCGGCTATTCCGACTCCGCGGCTATGCTTATCCAGCAGGCCGAAGCCGATAGCAATATCACCGTCGAACAGATCCAAGCCCTCGAATCCACCTATCCATCGATAAAGAAATTCCTCAAATGAAGCCGACGACGTCTTTGTCTACGCAAGCGGCGAGCAGCTAAGCAAGAATATCTTCGATTCCGCCGAGATGGCGCTCGACCGCTTCGACGGGCTGCTGGGAGGTGATCCGTTCCTCGACTTTTACCGCGCGTTGATCTACCAGATGATGAATAACCCGCTGCAATCCCGGCTCGCGCTCGAACGCGTGCACGCTCACTTTCCGCTCTTCGCACCCGCCAGCGGCAAACTGGTGGACGCGTACATGCTAGCCGCGCGTCCGGATTCCGCCGCCATGGTCATCAAGGAAGCCCAACACCTGAACGAGATCTCCCCCGACCAACTGGAGGCGGTCCTAAAGATCTATCCCGCGTTGCGGCGGTATTTGAAATAGCCAGTCCGTCGAAGGCCGGGGCCCGCGGTAGCTCACTCGCTACGCAAAGATTTTACCGGATTGACCATCGCCGTCCGCACCGCCTGGATGCTCACCGTCGCCAGCGTCACCAGCATCACCAGCAATCCCGCCAGCAGGAATACCCACCACACGATCTCCGCCCGGTATACAAAATCCTGCAACCACCGGTGCATCACCCACGCCGATAGCGGCATCGCGATCACCATCGCCACCAGCGCGAGCCGGACGAAACCTCCCGCCAGCAGCATCGCCAACGCTGTCACCGGAGCGCCCAGTACCTTCCGGATGCCGATCTCCTTCACCCGTTGTTTCGCCGAATACGAAGACAACCCGAACAATCCCAGACAGGCCAGTACGATGGCGATCGCCGAGAAGAGGTTCATCACCGTTCCCAGCCGCTGCTCCGCCGCATAGAGCCGGTTGTAGTTCTCATCGAGAAAATGCGCCTCATAAGGGATAGCCGGCGCTACCCGCTTCCAGGTCGTCTCCAGCCAGGCCAGGGTCTTCGGCAGCCGCTCCCCCGTGATCCGCACCAGCAAATGGTTGGACCGGATCGTCGGGAACAGGATCAGCCCCTTGATGGGAGAATGCAGGGATTGAAAATTGAAGTCTTTTACCACCCCCCGCACAAAGCCGGGGCGCGAATCGTCCATGAACATCCGCTTCCCCACGGCCTCCTGTGGCGTCCAGCCCAACTCCCGGGCCGCCGTCTCATTCAGCACAAACGCAAAGTTGGGTTTCGTAATGGAGTCCTTCCCGCCGCTTGCTTCGAGCGGATGCGCGTCCAGCATATCCTGCCTCGAGATCCCTTCGCCCGCGACGATCTTCAGCCCCGTCGTCGCAATGAAATCCTGGTCAACCGCGTCGCCAAAGACGGCCAGCTGCCGGTTGGACGGCATTACGCTGCTGCGCATGTTGTACCCGCTCCCGATGCTCACCGGCGAAGCGCCGCAGAGACTCGCGCGGACGACATCGGGGTTGCGCAAAAGCTCGGTCTTGATATAGTCGATCTGGTTCCGCAACGACGGGTCCATCGGCAGTTGGACCACATGCTCACGGTCATAGCCCAGGTCCCGATGACGGATATAGCTCAACTGGCGTCCCATGATCGATGTAGCCACGATCAGAAAGACCGAGATGACGAACTGGAAGACGATCAGCGACTGACGCAATCCCTGGCCGCCTGACGTGTTCCTGAAGGCCCCTTTCAATACTTTCACCGGATGGAACCGCGATAACACCAGCGCCGGATAGCTCCCCGCCAGCAGGCCCACGAGCACCGCAACCCCCAATGACAATCCGAGGAATACCGGCGACAGCACCAGCCGCCATGACAGCTCCCGGTCCGCCAGCCGGTCGAAGGCGGGAAGCGCCAGCGCCACCACTACGAGGCTCAGCACTACCGCGGGCAGACACAAAAGGATCGACTCCCCGATGAACTGCCAGAAAAGCTGCCCTTTCCCCGCCCCGATCACCTTCCGGACGCCCACCTCACGCGCACGGTCCACCGACCTTGCGGTACTCAGATTGATATATGTCGACGCCGCGATGACCAGGATCAGGAGCGCCACCCCGCCGAGAATATAGATATACGTGATGCTCGTCCCGGGCTCGAATCCATTATATTCGGAATACAGATGGATGCGCATAAAAGGCTCCAAAAGGAAGTTGATCGTGGCTCCCGATCCCTTCATCTCTTTTTGCATAAAGGCCGTGATCTTTGGTTGCAGGGATACCAGGTCCGACGGGTCGCGGAGCAGGAGATAGGTTGTATAATTCGCATCCCAATAATATTCGTCCTGGTTGGCATAGAGCGAAGAGAAGGAGGCGAGCAGGTCGAATTTGATCTGCGAATTGGATGGCGGGTCGGCTATTACCCCCGTGACGGTGTAGCCGGCGCTGTCCGTCCCGACCCGGATGAGCTTGCCTAAGGGGTCATCGCTCCCAAAGTAGCGGCGGGCAGTCGTAGCGGTCAGTACTACCTTTTGGGGTCCCGATAAGGCTTCCCGGGCGTCTCCCCGCAGCAGGGGCATACTGAAGAGGGTGAAGAAGGTCGAATCGGCGTACATGAACCGCCGCTCATGAAAGAGCTGGCTCCCAACAGATACGAACTCCTCAAATTCGTCCATCCGCACCGCCGATTCGACCTCGGGAAAGACCCTTTTGAAAGTCGTGGCTACCTTGGTGGCAGTGTAATTCCCCCCTTGCGATTCGCCGCCGCCATCGAATTTGTACTGCATGATGACCCGGGCGATCCGCGGCCCATTCGTCTCGAAATCGTCATAGCTCAGCTCGTGGCGGATGAAAAGCGCGATCAGCAGACAGCTCGACAGCCCCACCGTCAGGCCAAAGACATTGATGATCGCGGCCATTTTGTTGTTGCGGAAGCCCCGGAGGGCCGTCAGCAGGTAGTTCCTCAGCATGATTTCGGCATTTTACTGAGTAGGACGTTCGAGCCGGAACTTTGTTGCACGCTTTACCGACAAAACCCCCCTTTTTACCGCTCCTCCAACCCCCCATCGGCGATACGCTCTTGCCGGGACCCCCGGAACGAACTAGATTTGATAAAAATTGTAATTCAATGGACGACCCGCAAACATCCCCAAGAAGATCAGGCCGCATCTGGGCAGGACTATTCCTCGTCCTCGTCGGCGCCGTTCTTGTCTTGGATCAGATGGGCTTTCCGCTACCCGACTGGCTCTTCAGCTGGCATGCTTTCCTCATCGGCCTTGGTCTTTTCATCGGCTTCCGTCATAACTTCCGCGGAGGTTTCTGGCTTATTCTCATAATCATCGGCGCCGCATTCGAATTCCAGGACTATTATCCCCGGGCTGAATTACATCGATTTATCTTTCCGGGGATCCTTATCCTTATCGGCATCATGTTCGTGTTGAACCCGGGCAGGTATCATCACTATAATCACTGGAAGGACAAGCGGTGGAAGGCGCAATGGAAGACGGATATGAAGAATGAATGGCGGGCCCGCAAATGGGGATACAATGTCGGACCAAATCCCAGTCCGGGGGCATATGGACCCGGCACCAGCAACCCCGGGCCTGGTATTCCTACGGGCGGGCCCGGCGGCGATGCAGGCATGGGTGCTAACCCGGGCATGGGCGGCACCACCAGCACCGGCTCCGGCTACAGCGGTTTCTCCTCCGAAGACTATATCGATACCACCGCCTTCTTTGGCGGCGTCCATAAAAAGATCGTGTCCAAGACATTCAAAGGCGGCGACGTCGTCACCATTATGGGCGGCACCGAGATCGATCTCAGCCAGGCCGACTTCACCGGCATGGTCAGGCTCGACGTAGTCCAGATCCTGGGCGCCACCAAGATCATCGTCCCCGCCCACTGGGAAATCCGCACCGACGTCACCGCCGTCTTCGCCGGGTTCGAAGACAAGCGACAGCAACCCACCGTCACCAACCCTGAAAAGATCCTGGTCATCGATGGGACTTCCCTCCTTGGCGGAATAGAGCTCAAGAACTTCTAACCCCTGAAACCGCAACCTTAAAAGCACTAAAACACTCCTTATGCATTGGTATCTCTCCAAGATCATATTCCGGATCATCTGCGGCGACGGCAACCATACCCCGCAGTTCGACGAGCAGTTGCGCCTGATCGCCGCACCCGACGAAGAAGAGGCATTCCGGAAGGCCCTAGCCCTCGGGGAGAAAGAGCAGGATCAGTTCTACAACCAGTATCAGCAGCTCGTACAGTGGAAATTCATCAATGTAGCGGAGCTTTACCGGCTCAGCACCCTCCTTGACGGCGCGGAGATGTTTTCCCGCATCCAGGAGACCGACGACCCCGAAGGCTATATCGACCTGGCCAACCGCCGCGCCGACCATATCCGCGTCTCGGGAACTCATAAAATGTTACAGTTGCTATAGCCCATGGCCAAATCGCCCCTTTCCAACGGCAAGGTATTATTGATATTCGTCTCATGGTGGGCGATATGGGCCCTCCTGCAAGCTTCCCTGCTCGCGGGCTTCGGTCTGTCCACAACGGTAGCCCTCTCCGACGGCGCGATATCCAACACCATCATTGCGCTGTGCTGCGGCTTCGTCAGCAACAACATGCAATACTATCTGCCCAATAAGGAACGGTACTGGTATATATTGTTCATCAGCCTCGGCCTCGCCGCACTCACCACCGGCATCTGCAAAGCCCTCCTCGTACCCCTCCTCCACTCCAGGAATGACGCCGTCGACTATGCGCTGTTCTTCTCGCGGTCCTGGAGCGTACGGTTGGACTTCGCCTTTCTCCAGATCGGCTGTATGAGCATCCTCAGCGTACTGTGGTATTCCTCCGAAGAGGACCGGGAAAATCGTCAGCGCCGCAACGACGCCGAACGCCTCGCGAGGGAAGCCGAGCTCTTCAAACTTCGCCAGCAGCTCGCGCCGCACTTCCTCTTCAACAGCCTCAACTCCATCAGCGCGCTGATCGGCAGCCGGCCCGAACAGGCGCGAAAGATGATCCAACAGCTCTCCGACTTCCTCCGCGGCAACCTCCGGAAAGAGGATCAGCAATGGGTGCCGCTCAGCGAAGAGCTGCAATATCTCGAATTATACCTGGAGATAGAGAAAGTTCGTTTCGGCCACCGGCTCAGCACCGAGCTCGACTACGCCCCCGAATGTCTCGACTACCGCCTTCCTTCGATGCTCCTGCAACCCATAGTCGAAAATGCCATTAAATTCGGGCTCTACGATACCACCGATTCCGTTACCATTTCCATCCGCGCCCGGCTGGATAATAATTATATCCGCATCGAGGTCATCAATCCCTTCGACCCCGAAACCTCGCGACCCAAGAAAGGCACCGGATTTGGGCTCACGTCGATCCAGCGGCGGCTTTACCTGCTGTTCGCGCGGCCCGACCTCCTCGAAACCCGGGTAGAAGACAACCTATTTATCACGACCGTCAGGATCCCGGCGAACTGGCCGGCCGCTAATCCGACACAAATCGCATAACCATGGCCGATATTCATTCCTCCCAGCCGTCATCGCAGTCGCCTCAGCCGTCATCGAAGCCGTTAACCGCGCTCCTCATCGACGACGAGCCGCTTGCCCGGCTGATCGTTCGCGAATACCTGCAATCGTATCCCAATATAACGGTGGCGCAGGAGTGCAATGACGGGTTTGAGGGGTTGAAGGCCATCCAGCAGCATCACCCGGATCTTATATTCCTCGACATCCAGATGCCAAAGATCAACGGCTTCGAGATGCTCGAGCTGGTGGAAAACCCACCCGCCGTCATCTTCACCACTGCTTTTGACGAGTATGCCATTCGCGCGTTCGAGACCCATGCGGTGGACTACCTTCTTAAGCCGTTTTCAAAGGAGCGTTTCGACAAGGCGCTGCGCAAATGGCTCGATCAATATGAACCGGAGGTTGGCGCGACCGCTCAGCAATCGCTTCTCGACACCGCCGCCGAATCTCCCGCCCAGCAACAACGCGTCGTCGTCAAGACCGCGGGAAAGATAAAGATCATCCCGATCGAAGACATCCATTATCTCGAAGCCGCCGACGACTATGTCAAGATCCATACCCACAACGGGGCCTTTCTGAAGAACCGCACGATGGGCTACTTCGAGAAAGTGCTCGATCCCGATCGCTTCGTACGCACTCACCGGTCCTATATCATCAATATTCAACAGGTCACCCGCATCGATCCGTATGAAAAGGACAGCCATCTTTGCGTCCTCTCCTCCGGCGCGCAGGTGCCGGTAAGCAAGGCGGGGTATGTTAAATTGAGAGCGGTGCTGGGGTTGTAGGTGCCGGTGGTGGCGGGTAATAATCCGGTAAAGATCCCGATGGATCAATTCCCGGATGGGTTATATTTTCGCGGATCGAGCTGAATGGGGAAGTAAAGAGTGTGTTGGTGCAGAAGAGGGGTAGGGGAGATTTCCCATGCTATTTTAGGTACACCTTCTTGCCATTTGCGTCATAGGTATATGACCGGCTCGAAGTCTCCAACCTATAAATAGGGTGAGAGACTATAATCAGGCTATTATCCACACCGGGCAGTCCGCCTCGTTGCTTAGGAGTTTCATTTGATGCCTGCTTATCGTCTTCCTTTTTGCTCACTGCATAAGTTTCAATAAAATTACTCATTTTTTCTGATTTTGAAATCGGATTTTTATTGTCCTGACCCTGAGAAAGATGAAACCCCACACAAATCAAATATGGCAGCACTGATAGCAGTGCAAAGATCACTGCCTTACTATGCAAGGCCTCTCTAATCTTTAGTTTTCGTTCGCAAACTTCCAGCGCTTCTTGTAACTCGGTGATATAAGATGACTTCAATAAATCATTTACAATTTTTTTATCCTTGATAGTCAACTCATACTCCGACCTGCTATCGTCGTAATATCGCCGTGGAAAACCAAGATACACGACTCTAACCGGTATGATCAACTTTACTGTATATGCAACCGACGCCGCCAGCAATCCCAGGAACATCAATAAGAATCCGACAAACACAGGACTTCGGATTCGAAATAACGCTCCGTCTTCCACCAACGGTATGAGGAAGATAGTTATCCCCGAATAGATCAGAAGAATATGTGTCAACCGCTCCATGACCTTCTGATATGCTGTCGTATACTGCTCCAACCGATGCTCATTGATCTCTATGATATAATCAAGATCATAAAATGATTTCCCACTCATAGCTTAAGGTTCTTACAAATTCTATTTCAAAAATACTAAATGAATTAGCAAACAAAAAATCATTAACGCTTTGCGCATGCCAACCTCTTAGGGAAAATTTTCACACCTACATGGGAATATCATAACGACACCCTACAATTGCGTTACAATGAAAAAAGGCCACCGGGAGTGGCCAATTACTTACTAAAAGAGATCACCGGAAACTGGCTGGTCCAGTTCTTCACCGATGGAAGGCCGCAGATCTTGAGGATCGGGTGGCGGCTCCTATATAGATAACCATTACTTGCAAAGCATCTCCTGCAACCCCTGTCCATCCAGTCTTTCCGTCAGTTGACGATCCAGGTCCGCCGCCGAAGCATTGGATCCGTTATAATGCCAGGTCACCAGGAACACTTGCGGCTTTTCTTCACTCAGACTATTATTGAAATACGCCGGATTAACCCGGATAAGCATATAATTCGACTGACCGTCTTCGAAACCGTGGAAGTCCGCCGCAGCAACCGACACCACCGCCGGCCTGGTAAGCTCGACGGCGCCAAGATGCGCCATGAGGCTGTCCATCACGCGGATCGTTGCACGGAACCCCGCCGTCTCGTGGTCGATATTTTCTTGCAAAAATTGTTCGTCCGTCTTATAACTGCGCAGATAGACCCGAACCCGGATATCGAGATCCGCCCCGGAATACATGGACTTCAACTGATCGACCACCGCCTTGCGTTCGGCTTCCTGAGCGGCTGCGGGCCTGACCGGCACTTTCAGCTTCCAGCCCGTCTCGATGCTCCTGACCATGGCCATGAGCTCGGCTTTTGCCTCGTTCAGGTATTCCTTCCGTGATACCGGGGTAAAAGGCAGTTGACCGTTGTTGGCGGTGATCAGCCACATTTTCGTCGAGCCGGCAGATGTATCCGTGCCGCGGGCATCCGTGTAATAAAACGCATTTTTATCAAAACCGCTGGCGACGCGCATCGTCAGGAAGTGTTTGCCGTTGACGACCGTTTGATCCAGCAAAGGTTCAATATCGTTGGCGGTGATGCTGAGATCGGCGTTCTGGTCCGCGAAATGACAGGTCAACCCGAATTTCAGCTGTGAGCCCGGGCTGTTCTTGTCGGAGAAATATTCACCATGCCAGGTAGGGCTATAAATACCGGCGTTCAGGCAGGAATCTTTGAGGAAATCGACCAGGGCGCCTGTAACCACTTTCATTTTGGTCAGCTTGGCTTTGCTGATCGACCCGTTGACGAGGTCGGCTTCCTTCGACCACTCGGCGCGGACGGTGGTAGTCTCAACCGCAGGCACATTGATGCGGACGGCGGCGACCAGCGGACCGGCAAGGACGATGGGATGCTGTTGGAAGGAATTTGAAGTGCCGGAAGTGAAATCCTGCGCGGAGGCAAAGACGGGTGAAAGTCCGAATGAAAGCAGCAACGAGGTGGCAAGATGTTTCATGAGGCGTGTAATTTTATAGGGTCGAAAGAGGTTGTCGGATTCGGACGTTGATCAGGGAGGATGTTGGAAGGGAGGCTTTTTTTCGGATACCGGAAAGGAGAGGGAATGGTCCCGGTTAAACTAATGTTAAGATTGCAATTTATAGACCAAGATGTAATTGATTGACTGCCAAATTTTTGAGGTTTGGCCGCCAAGGACTATCGTTCCCACCGCTGGAAAATTTTTCCCAAAATCGGCTTTCGGCGACCGGGGCAACCGGGTCGGGATACCTGTGATCGGGTCCTTGGGGTGGTTTCAAATTTCCTGACCAATCCATACCGCGCCCCCGATGCTGTCCCGGCTTGCGCCCGTCACGGAGGCCAGGACATTGTTCTCTTCCCGCCACCGCAACACGCCGATCAACGCCATCACCAAAGCCTCTTTATAATCGACGATCGCGGCCCCGGGCACCACAATCTCTACTCCCAGCTCCGCCAGGCGCGCCCGTAACCGCCCGACCAGAAAACTATTATGGGCGCCGCCGCCGGTAACCAACATTTGCATCGCCGGCGCAGAGGACGAGGGCGAAAACCCCGGCACCTCCACGGCCCGGCCGATCTGCACGACGAGATGCTCCACATACGTCCGCAAGGCATCCGCCACACTCAACCCCGCCCCCCGCACGAGCGGCAACACCTCGTTCAACCCAAATTCATTGGCCAGTGATTTCGGGTATCCCATTCCGTAATATGGCAAGGCGTTCAGCCGCTCCAGCAAACCCTCATCTACCCGGCCTGCCGCCGCCATCATCCCGTCTTTGTCATATGCCAATCCCGCATCTCCCGCAAGTGCATTCAACACCCGGTTCGCCGGTGCAACGTCGAAGGCAAAGGGAGGTCGCGACACATTCGCGATCCCGCCCAAATTGAGCAACAGGGCATACTCTCCCCACAACATCCCCTCGCCAATCGGTACGATCGGGGCCCCCTGTCCCCCCAACGCCACATCCATCGCCCGCAGATCGCTTACCACATTGATCCGCGTCTCGGCCGCAATCGCTGCCCCGTCCCCCAACTGCGCCGTCATCCGCCGCGCCGGACAATGCAACGCCGTATGGCCATGACTTGCGATCAACTGTACCTGATATTCCAATCCATGCGCCGCAATGAACCGCGAGACCTCCCGGCCCAGATAATGTCCATACTCCACATGCAAAAGCTGATAGTCGAACGCGGAAAGACCCGCCGCCCCGGCCAACCGGTCCCGCCATTCAGCCGAATACGGATGGCACGCGGTGTGCATCAATTGAAATTCCCATGCGCGGGAGTTTGTGGAAGATCCCTGGGAGACCGGGGAAGTTCCCGGGGTGGAGGAAGTCCCCGGGGCGGAGGAAGTTCCCAGGACGGAGGAAGTTCCCGGAGCGGAGGAAATCCCCTTTGTGGAAGCAGACAGATGGACAGCAGACAGATGGACATATGCAATATCCAATCCATCCAGCGAGCTCCCGCTCATCAAACCGATCACTTTATAGACCATAGGCCGCAAAAATAAAATTTTTAGTGTAGGTTTGCCCGAAATCAGGCGGCCATGGTTGTAAACCTCTCGGAACAATATTCCCTCCTCTGCGACTGGATCGGTGAGATCCGCGATCATGAGATCCAGCTGGATCGCATGCGCTTCCGCCGCAACCTGGAACGGATCGGAGAAGTAGCGGCCTATGAGATCAGCAAGGGACTGGCTTTCACAGACAAGGAAGTCCAGACGCCGCTGGGGACCGCAACCGCGAAAGTCCTCAGGTCGCAACCCGTCATCACCACCATCCTCCGGGCCGGCCTGCCCCTCCACCAGGGCCTCCTCAATTTCTTCGACAAGGCCGACAACGGCTTCATCTCGGCCTATCGCAAACACCAGCGCGACGGCAGCTTTGAGATCCGGCTCGACTATATCTCCTGTCCCGAGCTCGAAGGCCGGGTAGTCATCGTCTCGGATCCCATGCTCGCCACCGGCGCCTCGCTCGTCAAGACCATCCAATACCTGCGCGAGGAAGGTCATCCCGCCGAGATCCACGTCGTCGTCGCCATCGCCTGTACCGTGGGGATCGAATATGTCCTGCGTGAGGAGCCCCATTGCCGCATCTGGTGTGGCGCTATCGACGATGAGCTCACCGCAAAAGGCTTTATCGTCCCCGGTCTCGGCGATGCGGGCGATCTCGCCTATGGGAATAAGGTACAGATGTAGTTGCTCAATTCCCTTAAATTTGCTATTTTTCCGTACTTATCCCAGCTAAAAGCCAACGTTTGAGGCGATTTATCCGTCTATTAGATGGCCACCGGCCGATCAGGTAGCGGCTCGCCGGATCGACAGCCCCTTTCCCCACATCCTTGGAACAACCTAAGTCTATTTGACAACGAGAGACCCATATTGATAACGAGAGACCCAACTGTTTATGAAGCAGATAGTTATTCTGGCCTTCCTCAGCACCTTATTCGTCCTGCCCTCCAGGGCCCAGGACCCCGGATTTTCTCAATTCTTCGCTTCCCCGCTTACCCTCAACCCGGCCCTGACCGGCAAATTCAACGGCGTCGTCCGCGTCGCCGGCAACTATCGCAATCAATGGCCTGCCATCAATAACGCATTTATTACCTCCACGATCTCCATCGACGCCCCCATCCTGGTCAACAAGCTGCCGGTCAACGATACCTGGGGAATCGGCTTCCTTGCCATGAACGACAAGACCGCCAGCGGGATCCTCAACAGCAACTACTTCTCCTTCTCCACCGCTTACCACAAAGCGCTGGACGAGGACGGCTACCACTCCATCGGCGTCGGTTTCCAGGGCACCTATGCCAACCAAAGTCTCGACGGGACGCGCCTTACCTTTGAAGACGGCCTCCAGCTCGACGGGACCTTCCTTCGCTCTCCCACGGAAGCCATCAACTCCGAATTCGTGTCCGTCCACTACTTCGACGCCAACCTCGGCGTACTGTACAATGCCTCGACCAATGGCAACAACAACTTCTATCTTGGCGCCTCCGCCTACCACCTCAACCGTCCGAAGGCTTCCTTCCTCGGCGTCGACACCATCAACGTCCCGACCCGGGTCACCATCCATGGCGGCGGCTTCTTCCCCGTTACCGGTACGGCCAGCACTATCTATGTGAGCGGCCTCGCCAGCAATCAGGCCGGAGCCCGCCAATACGTCCTCGGTGGCGCCTGGGCTATCGCTGCCGCTACGGATGAGACAGCTCCGGTCAACTTCTACGTCGGGGCGTGGGCGCGCTTCACCAACAATACCACCGACGCACTCATTCCCTACGTCGGTCTCGATTACAATAACTTTAGCCTTGGCGTTACCTATGATGTAAATATTTCGCCGCTATCGTCCGCCTCGCAGAGCCGCGGTGGGATCGAGATCTCGCTGATCTACATCAAAAAGGCGTCCGACGGCAAACACGGGATACCCTGTCCGCGGTTCTGAGGGCATGTAACATTTCGCCGCTACCAACCGTCACAGGTGAAAATGTCCCCGCATGCTTCGCAACTATCTAAAGGTCGCGCTCCGCAATCTATGGAGATCCAAGGGTTTTACCGCCATCAATATCATCGGGCTTGCCGCCGGGCTTGGCGTTTGTCTCCTCATCGTCCTCTATGTCATTGACGAACGGAGCTATGATCGCTACAACGACAAGGCCGGCCGCATCTATCGCATCTCCGCGGACATCTACTTCAACAATACCTCATTCCAAAACGCCGTTACGCCAAAGCTCCTCGGTCCCACCCTGGTCTCCACTTACCCCAGGTTCCTGCAGATGGCCCGGCTCCACAATCCCAGCGACATCCTGATCAAAAAAGGTAACGACCGCATCCTCGAACATCACCAGATCTTTGCGGATTCGACGATATTCAAGGTCTTCAGTTTCCCTTTCATCGCCGGGGACCCGAACACCGCGCTCAACGACCCCCATTCCATCGTCATCGATGAAAGCGCCGCCCGCCGCTACTTCAACGGCACCGACGTCGTCGGCCGAACGCTCGAGACCGGCTCCGACAACACCATCCTCAAGGTCACCGGCGTCATCCGCGATATGCCCGAACAATCGCATTTCCACTTCAGCTTCATCCGGCCCCTCCGCGATACCTACAACGACGACGGGTCATGGCTCAGCAATAATTATTATACCTATGTCCTCGTCCGGCCCGGCACCAGCCCGGCGGAAGTACAGAAAGCCGTAGACGCCACCATCAACACTAATGTCGGCGGGGAGCTCCAGCAACTGCTCCATGCATCCATTGACGATCTCAATAAAACAGGTGGGCATTTCCGTTATCCCATCATGGCCCTCACCGACATCCACCTGAACTCGCACCTCTCCGGCGAGCTCGAGCCGAACAGCAACGCTTTGTACATCTATATTTTTTCGGTGATCGCGGGCCTCATCCTGTTGATCGCCTGTGTCAACTTCATGAACCTCAGCACCGCCCGCTCCGCGAGCCGCGCCAAGGAAGTCGGCATCCGCAAGGTCGCCGGTTCCACCCAACGCCACCTGATCGTCCAGTTCCTGACCGAGTCGATGCTCCTCAGTCTCTTCTCGCTGATCCTTGCGCTGGGCATCGCCGTGCTGCTCCTTCCGCTGTTCAACAACCTGGCTGCCAAACAACTCCACCCAGGCATGCTCTTCTCCATGCGGTTCCTGCCCATCCTTGTCGCCCTCGCACTCCTTGTCGGCTGCATCGCCGGCAGCTACCCCGCCTTTTACCTCTCCTCTTTCCAGCCTATCAAAGTGCTGAAAGGAAAAATGGCGGCCGGAATGAAGAGCAGCATGCTTCGCAGCGTCCTTGTCGTCGGGCAGTTCGTCATTTCCATCGGGCTGATCGTCTGCACGATCGTTATCTACCGTCAGCTCAATTATATCCGCAATAAAGAAATCGGCTTCAACCGTGACCAGGTGCTCGTCGTCCACGGGACCGGGGATCTTGGCATGGAGGGCGTTGCGACATTCCGTAAAGAGCTCCTCTCCCTCGGCGGCATCTCCGACGTGACGATCACCTCCGATCTCCCCACCGTCGGCGGCGGCCAGTATGATGCGGAAGGATGGTTCAGGGACGCCTCCCTCGATGCAAAGAAAGTCCTGGTGATGACGACCCTTTTTGTCGACGACCATTATGTCCCTACCCTCGGGATGCAAATGGTCAAGGGGCGCAACTTCAATCTGGCCCAATTCCCGACCGACTCGTCGGCGATCATCATCAATGAAGCCGCGGCCCGGTTGCTCGCGGTGAAGGATCCGGTCGGCGTCACCCTCTGGCGTCCCTGGAACCAAAGTTTTCAACCGAAGCCTTTTCGGGTGATCGGCGTCGTAAAGAATTTCAACTATAATTCCATGAAAGATCAGATCGGTCCCCTGATCCTCGATCTTGACAACAATTCCGGTTCCGTGGCCGCACGATTTAATACCAATGACATCTTTGGTCTCGTCCGCCAGGTGGAAAGCAAGTTCCATGGCATCAAGGAGGGGATACCGTTCAACTATACTTTCATGGACGATGATTTCAACAAGCTCTACCATACCGAACAGCAGCGGGGGCAGATCTTTATAACCTTTGCCATATTCGCGATCTTCATCGCGTGTCTCGGTCTCTTCGGTCTCGTCACGTATGCTGCCGAACAACGCATGAAGGAGATCAGTATCCGCAAAGTCCTCGGCGCCCGCATCGGCGGCATCGTCGGATTGCTCAGCAGGGATTTCGCGCTTTTGATCACGATTGCCGCCCTTATCGCCTTTCCGCTGGCCTGGTGGTTGATGCATGGCTGGCTACAAACTTTTGCCTACCGCACCGGGATCACGTGGTGGATCTTCCTTGTCGCGGGCGCCACCGCGCTGGCCATCGCGCTTCTGACCGTCAGCATTCAGACGATTCGCGCCGCCGTTGCTAATCCTATAAAGAGCCTCCGGTCGGAATAGAGAGTAAATTATCAATGATGTGTGCCGCCGCCGCCACCGCCGCCCGAACTGGCATGCCCGCCGCCGCCACCGCCACTGGAGCCGCCGCCACTGCTGTGTGATGCGCCACCGCCGCCGGAATAGCTGCTGCCGCCGCTACGCGATCCGCCGCCGGAATAGCCGCTACCGGTGCGTGATCCGCCACCACCGGACCCGCCGCGTGATCCGCCGCCGGAAAAGCCGCTACCGCTTCGCGATCCGCCGCCGGCGCCGAGGAAACCATTCCTTGGTCCGCTGCTCCCGGAAAAGCCGCTATGCGATCCGCCCACCGACCTACCGGCGGTTTGACCACCCATCGGACCTCCTGTCCTCAGGCCATATCCCCCGGGCGGATGCGGACGCGGTTCATTTCTCAGCGACCAGCCGCTCCTACCGCCTCCATTCCCACTGCCTCCGCCCGGAGACCCACCGCCGGCATATCCGCCACCACCGGCGCCACCCCCATTCGTCCCGCCGCCGCGATTCTTCGACCAGGGACCATACGCTTTCTCATGCCAGCCCGGATTATTCCCGTCATACACCATATGGCCATAGTAGCGATTCACGCGGTCGAACCGGTAGTAGCCGCTGTACCAGCCGCCACCCCAGCCAAACACACAACCCAGATCAAATCCCCAGGCTACATCATTCCAATTATAGTCGTAGGAAGCCGCGAGCGCACATCCATCCGCCGGCGCATCTTCGTAACCCGGCAGATAACCTTCAAAGACGTAGTCGGGCTCCGTCTCATAGACGTAAACGAATTTGGCCGGATAGACCCGATAACGTCGCGGGATCAGCTCCAGCCCCAGCGGCCGGTAGTCGCTCACCCGCCAGGCGCCAAGCGGACTGGCCGCAATAAACCAGACGCCATTGTCCAGCGCGTAGTACTGCCCGCCATATCGGAATACGATCGAACAGGTATTGGTCGCATATTCCAGGCCCGTTCCCGGGATCGGCTTGAACCGCGGCGCGCCGTCATAGTCGACTGTCGTCGTAGTCATCCGGTCTACTTTGACCGTCTGCGGGACATACTGATCGGTCTTCGCACTTTGCTCGGCCGCCGTTGCCGCAGCAGAATGGGCGGCCGCCGACCCGCCACTCTCCGCCGACCTGTTGCTCACTTTACTACCCGGCGTGTACTCGGCCCCCGAAGCATCCCCCTGTTCGCTCACTGCAAGCAAAATATCCGCCGGAAGGCCGGCTTTCGTCTCCGGCCGCCAGCCGACGCTGTCTTTTAGCGAATGCATGGAGTACCAGGTTGCTCCCGTGTACACGTAGTATCGGCGCGTCGTCGTATCGTAGTAGGCATACTGCTCCGAATTCCGAACCTGGTAAAGCGAAGTGCCCGGGACCTTTTCCACTTGCGGCTTGCCGTCGAACTGGACCAGCACCGCGGGTTCCGTGCTGACGATGATCTTCCGGGCTATCGCTTCGGTCTGGTCGAGCGGCCCATCCGCCTTCCTGGCCGCTTTGAGCAGGTCCCGCTGCACATTCCGCAGGTCTTTTGTCAGGGCGATTCCCCCTGCTGTGAACGGCCCCGTGGCGGCTGCCGCCTTGTACCACACCATTCCATAATAGAGGTAGTAATTTCCATCATTCCCTTTCAGGATCACGCTACGACTGTTGATCACCACGTCCAGCCCCCAGCGCTCATTCTTCCGGAACTTCGGCTCTCCATCTATCAGTACCAGGGCGGCGGGGCTTGTGGCGAAGTATACTTTGGGGCCCGTGACAGCCGTATCGCGGTCGATCGTCCGCTCCTGATCGCCAAGAGCCAGCGACTGCTCTACGTCCTGCTCCGGCATGCTTTTCACGACCCAGGGGATATATACTTCCATCGCCGCGGCTATGAAATCGTTGTCGGCGTGGGCGGTATCGTCCGGAAGGCGCAACTGATCGACATGGACCGTCTGGATCTCCAGTTGCCGGTTTCCCGTATCCAGGGTGATTTTAGCCGTCGTCCAGGCTACGCCAAACACCGGATCGTCGTCGTCAGCATCCTTTACCGAGATGACAGACCGCGACTTCACGCTATCACCGGAATATGACAATACCTGGGGTTGATAGAGATTGATTACCGTGCCACCCGCGGTTATAATGGACTTGGGCCAGGTGCCTGGTGGCGAGGACTGGGACTGGGGCTGAGACTGGATCTGCGGCTGCGCCAAAGTCTGGGTCTGTGCCGGAGACTGCGCCTGCAACTGCGCCGGGGCCTGGGCCCGCGCCTGGCAAACGCCGACGCTCGTGATGCCAAGGAACGCCAGCGCCATGAAAAGTTGGATTAGCTTTGCCGGGAAGAATTGTTTTGGCTTCGCCAGCCTGGGGCCGGCAATAGTGGGGTGCATAAATGGTGTCTTTGTACTAAATTACTACTCCTAAACGACGAACTCTATACCCCGGGACATATTTAATCCGACTTTCATACGTCTTTAATCGCCATTTAACCTTTTCGGCCCGCTCACATATCTATTCCCTTTCAGAAAGAACCGATACCGCAGCCCCGCATCCACACCCGCATAATCCACCCCGATCCGTGGCGTCGCTACGATCTCCGACCGCCGCGGCTTAAACCCGTCGTCGCCGATCCAGATCTCATCACTCAATAACGACATCCCGGTGTGCCGCGTCAACAACCCCATCGCCTTTGAAAGATTCCCCGGCCCCCGCGTCAGACTATAGTCCGGTCGCTCCCTTCCCATTCGTTCGAGCATCACCGGTATACCCTCGAGCGGTTCCAACGCCCGAACCAACACCGCATGCGGAACGTCTTTCTTATTCGTCACCACATTGAACAAGTGGTGGATCCCATAGATCAGGTAAACGTATGCGGCGCCGCCGGCGCCATACATCACTTCCGTCCGCGCCGTCCGCCGCCCCGACCAGGCATGGCTCGCCCGGTCCGCCACCCCGTTATATGCCTCCACCTCCACGATTCGTCCTGACGTCCGACGGCCGTCAAAGACCGTTACAAGCACTTTTCCCAACAGCTCTTTGGCGACAGCAACCACCGACGGCCGGTCATAGAAGGACGAATCCAATTTTTTCATATTTTATCCGTACGTTTGAATCTAATGTCCTTGAGCCGGACGACGCCCGGTTTGGAGCCAACAAAGTAACCAAAAGAAAACTACGGTGCTAAAAGAAATCATTATTGCCTTCCAGTCCTATACAAAAGCACATCACTTCATCAGGACCCACCGCCTATGGAAGTGGATACTCATCCCCGGTATCCTGTATTCGATCCTTTTCGTGGCCGGGATCTATTTCTTTTGGGAATCCGCCAGCATCGTCGTCTCCTGGCTGGGTCGTCTCGGCATCGATCGATTCCTCCTGCACCAAAGGAGCGCCGTCCTCAGCTTCTTCTTCGTGATGGGCGGCCTCATGGTCCACCTCGTGCTCATTTTCTTCTACTTCTCGCTTTTCAAATACCTCATGCTTATCATCGGCTCCCCGGTGTTCTGCTATCTAAGCGAACAGACCGACGCCCTTCTGAACGGCCAGGAATACAAGATGCAATTCAACCGCCAGTTCCGCCAGGACATGCTGCGCGGCATCCGGCTGGCCATCCGCAATGCGCTATGGCAAACCGTGTACATCATCTGTATCCTCGTCCTTGCCTTTATCCCCCTCATCGGCTGGATCGCCCCCGTCGTCTGCATCTTTGTCGAATGCTACTACTATGGGTTCTCGATGCTCGACTATAGCTGCCGCCGCCAGAACCTCTCGCCGGCCGCCAGCATCGCCTATATCAACCAGCGGAAAGGGTTTGCCGTGGGGAACGGAATGGTCTTCTATGGCATGCACTTCGTGCCCGTCCTTGCCCCCGCGTATGCCATCATCGCCGCGACGATAAGCCTGTATCATCAGAACGTGGAGTAAAAAAAGTTCAAGGTCTGCATAAACCAACCGACCATCTATGACCGCCAGCGCTTCACCACCCACCGTCTACCTCATCCCCACCTTTCTCGACGAGCAGGCCCTTTCCGCTCTCCCCGCCTATATCCTCGACGCCGTCAAGGCTTGCAGCGTCTTCTTCGTCGAGAACGAACGTAGCGCCCGCCGCTTCCTCAAGTCTATCTGGAAAGAGATGGTCATCGACCAATATGAGTGGCATTCCATCCACAAGCTGGAGGAAGATCCCGCGGTCACAGCAGCCTTCCGCGCCGCGCTGTCTCGCGGAGCCACCATCGGCATCCTCTCCGAGGCGGGCTGTCCCGGCATCGCCGACCCCGGCCAACTCCTCACGGGCATCGCTCATGAGACCGGCGCCCACGTCCGTCCTCTCGTCGGCCCAAGCTCCATTCTGCTGGCGCTGATGGCCAGCGGCCTCAACGGCCAGCAATTCAAATTCAACGGCTATCTCCCCGTCGACAACGCCGCCCGCACCCGGGCCCTCAAAGACCTCGAAGCCGAATCCGCCCGGCTCAGCTGCACGCAGCTTTTTATCGAAACGCCCTACCGCAACAACCAACTCCTCACCACCCTCTTAAACACCTGCCGCCCCACCACCCGGCTGACCATCGCCGCAAACCTCACCGGCCCTGGCGAATATATCCGCACCCTTCCCGTCGGCCGCTGGCGAGAAATGCCGCCACCCGACCTCCACAAACAACCGGCTATTTTTTGTCTGCTGGCGTAATCGGCTCGCTATTTCAGCGGGACCGCCGGCGCATCCGGCGTCGTGATCGCCACAAGATTATATACCACAAACCGGCTGAAGCCCCGCCAGGGAACCGAACCGTTGTATTCCTTATAACGGACAAGCATATACTTTCCGGCATTCAGCATCAGCTTCTGCGCAAGCGCGGTATCGACGACCGAGAAGAGGAATTCGTTCGACTGCATCGAATTCGGTCCCTTCGACTGCAAGCCGTTCAGGATCATCTCGCCTTCATAGGTCTTGAAGACGTATCCTTTCTTCACTACATAATTCAGCGTTCCCGCCTTGATGCCGTCACCGACGACAAAAAAATAACGCCCGCCGATCACCACCGTCAACACCAATAACACCACCACAACGATTATCGCGATGACCCGCTTCATAATGAGCCGTTTTTATTAAGGATTCCAGCCATACTTATCGACAAGGTAGATCAACGCCGCCATATTCACCGCGCCCAGCTCCAGCTCGCGCTTGTTGACGTTCTCCAGCACATCCGTCCGCGCATGATGATAGTCGAAATATCGTTGCGAATCCGGCCGCAGCTCGCCCACCACCGCACCAACCGCTCCCTTCAAGGGGTTCGTATCCGATCCGCCGCCGCCTTTCTCGAAACCATACGTTCCATAAGGCCGCAACAGGTCCAGCCATGGCCGGATCATCGCCAGCTTCTCATCCGATAACGACAACGAAAAGGTCCGCGGCGTGAAGCCCCCGTTATCGCTCTCCAGCCCCAGCAGGTGCTGCTCACCCGCCTCTTTCGCCGCCGCCGCATACTTGCGCCCGCCACGCCCGCCATTCTCTTCGTTGGCGAACAATACTATCCGGATCGTATGCCTGGGCTTATAGCCGATCGCCCTTAAAGCCCGCAGGACCTCGATCGACTGCACGCATCCCGCGCCATCATCCATCGCTCCCTCCGCCGGATCCCACGAATCCAAATGACCGCCCACCGTAATATACTGGTCCGGGAACACCGTCCCCTTCAACTCCCCGATCACGTTATGCGCCGGCGTATCCGGCAACATATACCCATGGGTGAAGAGCGCGACGCTGAGATCCGCATGACCTTCCAGCAACGCCGCCAGCCGGTCGGCGTCACGAAGACCCACCGCCGCCGCCGGGATCTTCTGGGTCGAGTCCGAATAATTCAGCGCCCCCGTATGTGGAACATTATCGACGGATTCACTCATTGACCGGACCAGGACGCCGGCCGCGCCATATTTTGCCGCCCTGCTCGCCCCGGCCCCCCGATACCGCACCGCATCCCCATAGGCCTGGAAGGTCTCGACAAACAGCGGGTTGAAGGGGTAGTTATAGAAGACGATCTTCCCCTTCACGTCATCCTTCTTTTGCTCCAGCTCGTCGAAATTATGCACGAGGATCACCTTCGCATCCAGCGGCTTCGACCCCGTCCCCACCGAATTCCCAAGGGCGATCACATCCAGCCCCCCCGAAACCCCCGCGCCGTAGAAGCGCGCCGTATCCCTGCCGCCCCGCACCCAATGCGGGACCATACATTCCTGCATCCAGACCTTATCCGCCTGCGCCTCCTCCAATGCCTGCCAGCCCCACCGTTCCGCCTTATAGTAGCCGGGACTTCCCGAAAGCCGCGCCCCCACCTTCTTCGTCAAAACCCTCAGGTTATCATACGTCCGGCCATCCGTCAGGATCGTATCCGCCAGCCGCCGGATCAATGCCGAATCTTCCGCCCACCGCGCCCGGTCGAACACCGGCGCCAGGGAATCGCCCGCCCCCACCTGCCCAAATGCCGTCCAACTGCCGGTCAAAAGCAATATTAACCACCCGCCCGTCAACAATTTTATGTTCATCGATGTTATTTTCCGCTAAAGGTAAAAAAACCTTATTTTACAATAACTACATTCTATGCGTATAGGAATTGTTTGTTATCCGACCTTTGGAGGCAGCGGCGTCCTCGCGACCGAATTGGGAAAAGCGCTGGCCGATAAGGGCCACCAGGTACATTTCATTACCTATCAGCAGCCCGTGCGCCTCAATGAATTCAATGCAAACATCTTCTACCACGAGGTCCGGGTGACGACCTATCCGCTCTTCGACTATCCGCCGTATGAGACGGCGCTATCCAGCACGATGGTCGATGTCATCACCAACCACCACCTCGACCTGCTGCATGTCCACTACGCGATCCCTCACGCTTCAGCCGCGTATCTCGCCAAGAAGATCGTCGAAGCCCAGGGCCGCCATATCCCCGTCATCACGACCCTCCACGGTACGGATATCACCCTTGTGGGCCGCGATAAGACATTTGCTCCGGTCGTCGCCTTCTCCATCAACCAGTCCGACGCCATCACCGCCGTCTCCGAGAACCTCCGCGATGAGACTTACCAGATCTTCAACATCGAGAAGGAGATCCAGGTCATCTATAATTTTGTCGACACCCGTCGTTTCTATAAAAAGCCCATCGACGCCTTCCGGCGGGTCATCGCCCCGAATGGCGAACGCATCCTTATCCATGCTTCCAATTTCCGGAAGGTGAAACGCGTGCAGGACATTGTTCGGATATTCGAGATCGTGAGGGGGAAAATGCCGGCGAAGTTACTTTTTGTAGGCGATGGTCCCGAGCGCTCCGGCGCTGAAAGCCTGTGCCGCGAGCTGGATATCTGCGACGACGTCCGTTTCGTCGGCAAACAGGAGCAAATGGAGGAGATCCTGGCGGTGGCTGACTTGTTCCTGCTGACGTCGGAATATGAGAGTTTCGGGCTTGCCGCTCTCGAAGCCATGGCCGCGGGCGTCCCTGTCGTTTCTACCAATGCCGGCGGCCTCCCCGAGATCGCCGTTCAGGGTGAAACAGGTTTCCTTAATGATGTTGGGGATATCCAGGGAATGAGCGAGAATGCCATTCGCATCCTTGAGGATGATGCGACGCTGAAGAAGTTCAAGGCGAATGCCGCGGCCCATGCAAAAAATTTCGACATCCACCGGATCGTGCCGCAATACGAGGCGCTATACAATCACTTCCTGACGGCGGAGCCGGTGCTGACGCCTTAGCCGCTTACCATGCCGACCCCGCGGACACCGGCGGCCGACATCTAGCGCCGCAGCCATTTCTCGGGATCATAATTCCTCAAGTCATCCGAAAGGATAAAATCCAATTGCCCCTTACTGCCCGCACGCCCGACGATCTGACCCATATGGATCTTATCCCCCTTTGCTACGCTCACGCCGGACAAATCAGCATAGGTCGTGAAATATTTCCCGTGCCGGATCATCACCGCCGGCTCGTCGCCAATGTACAAAATGCTTTCCACCACCCCGTCGAATACGGCTTTGACGGCTGCTCCGGGCTGGGTTTCGATCGTCACCCCGATATTGTCGTGGATGACGCCCGGGATCAATTCGTGCCTCCCGAAGGCCATCGATATCGTCCCCGATACCGGCCAGGGCAAATGGCCTTTGTTCTTTATAAAGTCGCCCGTCAGATGCAGGTCTTCCGCTGTACCGAATACTTCCCTGTTACTGGACTTTACCGTGTTCAGCGTTGCGGGCGCGACCGGCTCATTGGATCCGGTTGAAGGCGTCTTTGTCACCGGGTTTGCCGCCGCGGCCGCTGCCGCCGCCTTGTTAGCCTCCGCGTTCTTCCTGGCCGCTTCCCGGACCGCGCGCCGGACCGCCGCCGTAATGGCCGCCTCCAGTTTTGCATCCTGCTTCTGCTTCGCCACCATCTCGCGCCGCAGTTCCTTCTCATGGGATTGCAACTGCTGAACGGCTGCATCCTTCTCCCTCTTCTCATCTTCCAGCAAAGTCCGCTCCTTACTTTGCTTCTTCAACGCGTCGTCCTTTTCCGCGCGCGTCAGCTTCAATCCGTCGATCTTTGCCTGCAACAGCTGCTGCGTATTCCTGATATTCTCCGCCCGCTCCTCCCGGTAGGCGCGGTATGCCTTCAGGTATTCCACCCGCCGCAGGGCGTCATTGAACGAAGTGGCTGAGAAAATAAAATTGAGGAAATCATAACTGCTCCGGTTCTTGTAGGCAAAGACGACACTCTGCGCATACTGGACCTTCAGGGTGTCCAGCTCGGCCTTCAACTTCACGATCTCGCGCCACGATTCATTCATATCGCCCTGGATAACCTCGATCTGGGCGTTGATATTGCGGATGGCCGACTCCCGCAGCCGTAGCCGCCGCTGTAAAAGCGCCAGCTGACCGAGCGTTTGCCGCTTGTTCTTGTGCGTTTCGTCCAGCGACTGCCGGACCGCCTCGATCTCTTTCTGGATCTGGGCCCGCTCTTTCTCCAGGTCCGCCTTTGTCTGTACGGGAGGCGGCTGAGCCTCCGATCGGATAGCGATCGCCAGCAGCAAAATCACGGCGGCCAGGAGTTGTTTGAGCATAGTGAGTAGTAATTTAAGACAAAAAAGGGGTTTGCCCCTTTTAGCTATAACGATCATCTGCGCTTATAATTTTTCGGGATCGAAAAAGGGTAGTTTAAAACTTCGTTAAACTTATAATGTTTGTTGATGCCGATCTCGATATCGACCTTTCCTTTTTCCGCCACCGAGATCTTCCGGTAGGTGGAGAAGGGCGCCGGACCGCCGTAGTCGTAATCTCCATAGGTGATGTCGCAGGTGCGGGCCCGCAGGGGATCGGTATCGTCGAGCTTGCTATGGTTGACCGTATTATCCGGGTTGAGCGTGAGGAAATTGGTGAAGATGCGCCCCTCGCTGAAGAGCGACAGCCCCTTCTTCTCCATCCGGTAATACAGGATATTGGCGGTATCCAGGAAGATCGGGTTGCCGATCAGGAGATCCTGTACCGTTCCGAAATCCACCGGCAGATGTATCTGCTCCTGCAGATAGCTGACCGACCGCAACCTGACGATCTTCTTGATGCGGTCCAGGATCTTCACGCTGTCCGGGGTTATCATGGCCTGGAAGGCTTTGATCGGGATTGCGCCCACCTTTGCATAGATCTCGATCCAGATGATACTGTCTTTCTTGATCCGCACCACCGCATTGACCTCGTTGTCCTGCCCGTTGCTGCCCTGGTAATGGACGTGCATCGTCCCGCTGAATGTCTGGAAGTCGATGTGATTATGCGCAATTCCGGTCAGCGCCGTGCGAATGACCGCCATCGAATCGGCGTGCAGGTCCCTCGCCGGCAGGGTGGAATCCGGCGCTTTGGCCACAGTCGTATCCACCGGAGGGGCAGGCGCAGCGATCACCTTTCGCAGGGACCTTGTCGAACGACAGCCTGCGGCGGCCAATACGGCTGTCGCCAATGCAAATCCTAAGAGAATGGCTATCCTTGATTTCCACATGCTTTCTTGTTTAACTTTTCCCCGTATGCCCGAACCCGCCGGTATTTCGCATCGTCATCCCGATCTCCTCCACCGTTTCCCACTCCACCCGTACAACCGGGCCTACCACCATCTGGGCGATCCGGTCCCCCGGGTGCAACACCTGTACTTCCGACGATAAATTGATCAGGATAACCTTCAACTCGCCGCGATAATCCGAGTCGACCGTACCGGGGGAGTTGAGACAGGTGATCCCATGCCGGGCCGCCAGTCCGCTACGCGGCCGCACCTGCGCTTCATACCCCGGCGGCAGCTCGATACAGATGCCCGTGGGGATCATTTGTCTTTCCAATGGCTGTAATTCGACCGGGCCGGAGAGATTGGCCCGGAGGTCCATGCCGGCGGACCCTTCGGTAGCATAGGCGGGCAGCGGGTAGGGCGATTGATTGATGATCTTGACCTTGATGTTGGTGTTTTGGGACATGGCGCAAAGATATGGGATAATTATTGGCGCTCGACCAGGACCGACGCATACGCCACCACTCCTTCACCCCGCCCTACAAAACCCATCTTCTCTGTCGTCGTCGCCTTGATCGAAATATCATCCGCCGGGATCTCCAGCACTCCCGCCATCGTCTCCCGCATCGCCGGTGCGAATTTCATGATCTTCGGCGCCTCCAGACAAACGGTGCTGTCGATGTTCACGACCCGCCAGCCCTTTCCCTTCACGAGGTCATAGGTCCGCTTCAGCAGAATTAAACTGTCGATATCCTTATAGGCAGGATCGGTATTCGGGAAATGCACGCCGATATCCCCGAGGTTCAATGACCCCAGCAATGCATCGCAGATCGCATGGATGAGCACATCCGCGTCGCTATGCCCCACCGGTCCCCGGTCATGCGGAATCCGCACCCCACCTAACCGGAACTCGCGCCCCGCAGCGAGGGGATGAAAATCGATGCCGAAGCCAATTCTGATGGTCGCCATATAAATTTCCCCATATACATTAATAACGCGGTCCCGGGCGGAACCCGGGACCGTTCAAAGATATCGCAAATATTTATTGTTTTTTACTGCTGTGAGCTTTGGCCGTTGTTATCCGACTTGCTATCCAGATAGAAGATCAGTCCGAACCTGAGCGTATTCGAAAGCGGATTCCGGTTGGTCCCGCTGCCCGACGGCACCAGGTAGGAGAAGTTGAGCTCCATGACATTGTACCGGAGGCCGATACCTGTACTGAAATATTTCAGATCACCCTTGCTGGGGTCTTCGTAGTAGTAACCCATCCGTAAAAAGAACATATCCTGATACGAATACTCCGCGCCCACCGAGAATTGCAGCGACTTGAACTGCGGCTCGCCCGAGAAGGACGATCCCCAGCTTGACGGCACGCTCTGGTTCTCATATTTCGCCAGCGCCGCATTATCCACCGAAGTGTCTCCGGTCGGCTGTGGCGCCACCGGCACCAGCAGCTTATGGATATCCAACCCGAACATCACCTTGTTATCTTCATTGAAGACGGCCGTGTAAGAAGCGCCCAGACCCAGATCGGCGGGGATATAATCCTTGTCGACCGCGCTATTGGTATAACCGATCTTTCCACCCAGGTTCTTCAGGGCGAGGCCGAAATTCCAGCCGCCCTTATCCACCGTCACGCCGTGATAGTAGAGACTGATATCGACTGCAAAAGTCTTCCCCGGCTGATAGGTCGCGCCCGCGGCGGCATAACCCGAAGCAAGGTTGGAGTAGATATACCGGCCCGTCAGACCGATCCCGAATTTGTCACTGAGCTTACGGGAGTACCCAATGTCGAATGCCATCTCCCGCGGATGTCCGCTACCGAGCGCATTCCCGTTGAAGTCCGTGAACTGGATATTGCCAAGGCTGAAATAACGCAGCGACGCCGACAGCGCCTGATCCTCGGCAAATTTGTAATAGCCCGAAGCCGCGAGCAGATATACGTCCTGCAGTCCGAGGTCTTTCAGCCAGGGCGTATACGTCAGCCCAAAACCTACATCTTTCGTATTGAACGGCGTTTTCGCCAGGTTATACCACGTGGAAGAAGCGTCCGGAGCCGTGGCCACGCCCAGGTCGCCCATCGCGCCGGCCCGCGCATCGGGTGAGATCTGCAGGAATGGTACGGCCGTGGTCGTGACATTCAGACTGCTCGTTTGAGCATCTACCCTATTGATACCAACAATTGACAAGAGAAATGCAGCAGCTAATCCCTGGTAAGATCGTTTCATGAGTTTGATAAATTTTCTGTTTCTGTTTGAATCCACGGTCTCAAGCACGCAAAACACGCAAATTTCAGCAATTTGGTTTCCTCGCCTTGCAGGATTTTTTTAAGTAGATTTTCTTTATAGGCTGCTAAATTGTTAATGCTTAAGTCTTTATGCCGACACCCCGTTTTGGGGCCCCGATTCGTGCCGGGCCATACGGCAAACATCGAACCAGCTCCCCATCCAACGGATTCACTAATATTTTATTGTCCCCTGCGCGCGGTAAGTTTTACCCAAAGCCCGGCCCAATTTTTGCCTGCAATTCCCGCACCGGGACTTGGTTCCCAATCGCGATGGAAACGCGAAGGTAAGGCAACTGTGCATAACTAAGACTCGTATTTTTGTACAATAACTGACCGAAATCGTCGTTTTTCCTGTTTAAGAGCGTTCATTATAAAGCGTCAATCAAATGATACTGAGACTGAAAAACCTAGTAATCCTGGCATCTGCCGTATCCCTCTTTGCTGCCTGTAAGAAGAAGCCGGACCAATCCACCGTCACCGGTTGGAATTATAACGATTCCAAAATGGGTGGTTTTCAGGTTTCCAAAGAAAAGGAACAGCGCACCGGGCCCGGCCTGGTCTTCATCCAGGGGGGTACCTTCACCATGGGCGCTACCCAGGAAGACGTCATGCGCGACTGGAATAACGTCCCCCGCCGGGTGACCGTCAACTCCTTCTACATCGACGAGACCGAAGTGGCCAATATCCACTATCGCGAATACCTTTACTGGATCGATCAGGTGTTTGACGCCGACGAATACAAGGCCGTCCGTGACGCCGCCCTCCCCGACACCCTCTGCTGGCGGAGCGAACTGGCTTACAACGAGCCGATGGTCGAATACTACTTCCGCCATCCTTCCTACAATTTCTATCCGGTAGTAGGCGTGACCTGGAGACAAGCCCATGACTTTTGTCTGTGGCGTTCCGACCGGGTGAACGAACTGCAACTGATCCAACGTGGTTATATCAACGCCAACTCCGTCAAGAACCTTCAGGGTCTTGGACAGGAGAACTTCAATACCAAGGCATACCTCATGGGCGAATATCAGGCTACCCCTGATAAAAAGGCCCGGTCGAAGGCCAACCCCCTCAAGAACCCCAATGGTACCCCGCGTACCACGGTTACTTTTGAGGACGGCATCCTGCTTCCCAACTACCGCCTCCCGACGGAAGCGGAATGGGAATACGCCGCTCTGGGCTATATCGGCCAGAACCCGTTGCCCAGCAAGTCAGACAAGAACCATGGTGAAGAGTTGATCGCCAACAAGCAGGTATACTCCTGGAGCAATAACGTCAATGGCCTCCGCGAAGAGCGTCACGGCAGCTGGCAGGGTACCTTCATGGCGAACTTCAAACGTGGTTCCGGCGACAACATGGGCGTTGCAGGCGGTCTCAACGATAATGCCGTCTATACCGCCCCGGTAACTTCCTTCTTCCCGAATGCATTTGGCCTCTATAATATGTCCGGCAACGTCAGCGAGTGGGTATTCGACGTATACCGCCCGATGACCGGTCAGGATGCCGATGACGTAGCCCCCTTCCGCGGTAACAAGTTCGAAACCGTTAACCTGGATAAGGATGGCAAAGCCGACCGCGACAGCCTCGGCCGTATCAAGATGCGTTATGTCACCGACTCCGAAGCGCACAACCGCCGCAACTACCAGAAAGGCGACGTCATCAACTACCTCGACGGCGACTCGAGCATCGCCGGTATCAGCTATGGCTATGGCCTCACTACCCTCATCAGCAACAAGTCCCGCGTGATCAAGGGCGGAAGCTGGAATGACCGCGCATACTGGCTCAGCCCCGGCACCCGCCGCTTCCTTGAAGAAGATCAGGCGAACAGCACCGTTGGCTTCCGTTGCGCCATGGACCGTGTAGGCAGCCCGGCAGGTAATGGCCGCCAGACGGGGATCAGCTATAAGACAAGACGGCAGAACACCCGAAAACAGTAGGTCTTACTCATCACAATTATAAAATAGAAGAACCCCGCCGTCAAGCGGGGTTTTTTGTATGGTGTCAGTTCAATATTCCTTCACCAGGGTTTCTAACGGGATATGCAATTCCCGGTACAGTTTCCGGACCATCCCCAAGCTCAGCTTCCGGCTTTTCCTGAAAAGATCGGATACACGGCTTTTGTACCCGAGAATATTGGCGAGGTCCTTGTTCGATAAACCTTGCTGCTCCATCCGGTACCGGATAGCTTCTATCGGCGTCGGCGCATTTATAATATAATGTTTGTCTTCATACTCCCTGATCAGCAATGCAAGAACATCAGCCTCATCGCTTTCAGCCGAGCCCCGCTTCGCTTGAAATATCTCCTCGAACCGTTCAAGCGCGTCCTGATATTGTTTCCTTGTCTTGAGTATTTTGAGTGTCATATTGGACAATTTATTTTTTTGCTTTGTATTGAGTTACCGTTGCGGCATCCACCTTATCATATTCTGCGTGGGTGCCGATGAACTTAATAAATACCCAACCCTTCCGATAATTGATCTCTACTATCAATCTATAATCATTCTCGTTGATCTTGAATATCGCCCGATTGTTTCTGACCGTGCGGGCGGTATTGAAATCTCCGGTCACATCACCCGGCCTCCTCCATATTTTCGACTCGACATCGTGATACCATTTCTCTAGGGTCTCCCTACAGTCAGGATGCTTTTTGTAAAAAGCGATGATCGAGCTCCGGTTGTAGATGTTCATTTTCCCGGTCCATTTATGCAAAGATAACAAAAAGTAACCAAATTGGTTACTTTTCTATTTGGCGCGTCCGTACCCGCGAAGTCATGTTGCGGCTCCCGGCCAGGATTCTTGTAAGATTCAATCCGTCCTTAACCCTTCCGCCGGGCTGACCATGGCAGTGCGTAATGCCTGATATCCGACCGTCAGCAAGGCGATCGCGATGGCAGCGACGCCGCAGTAAGCGAAGATCCACCAGGGCATCGTAGTCCGATAGACGAAACTTTGAAGCCATCGATCCATAAAATACCAGGCGACAGGCACGGCGATAGCGAAGGCCAGCGCCACCGGCCAAAGGAAGCTTTCCGTGAGCAGGGCGACGATCCGGCCTGCGGTCGCACCTAATACTTTTCGGATGCTCATCTCCTTCCTCCGCTGTTGCGCCGCGAAGCTGGCCAGACCCAGCAGGCCCATACAGGAGATCAGGATGGCAATCACCATGGCCAGCCGAAGCAGGTTCGATAAATGCCGTTCATTGGAATAGAGCGCGGCGATCGAATCGTCAAAGAACGTGCATTTGAATGTTTCGTTTGGAAAAGTCTCATGCCAGATCCTTTCTGCTTTTCCAAGGAGGGCATGGATGGCCTCGGGATTGCGGGCTGCCGGTGCGAGGCGGATGCTGACGACTGACCACCAATCCCGGTTTGTGCTGACAAAGAAGGGCGTGATCGCCGAGTGCATGTCCCGGGCATGGAAGTCCTTGATGACACCGACGATCGGCCCTCCTCCATGATTGACGCCGGTTCTGATGACCGTACCCAGCGCATCCTCCGGACGCCCAAAACCCATTTGCTTTGTAGCGGCCTCATTGACGAGCATTTCCCGCATCGTATCGGAAGCAAAGAAATTTCTGCCGGCAACGAGCTTTAGGCCGAAGAGCCGCAGATAGGTGGTGTCGGCCAGGTCAAAGGCGGCATCTACGCTTGTTTTGCCCGCGGGGCCTTCAAAGTCGAACCCCGTACCGGAATGGCTAGCCGAGATCGGTGTCTCCATGTGCCGGGTGACCAGCTCTACCTCAGGCATCTTACTGAGGGCGTTGGCAAAGGCTTCCAGACTGGCCGTCGGATCGCTATCCGCCGGGCGAAAGGTCAGGATTGCATCCGAAGAAAAGCCCAGGTCCGTATTCAATACATAGCGCAACTGACGGGCGACAATGACCGTACATAGGATAAAGGCGGCCGAGATCGTGAACTGGAATACGATGAGCGCACGGTGAAGGTACCGGTTTGGGATAGCCGACTTGGAGGTTTGTCCTTTGAGACTGAGCACCGGAAGAAGACCGGAGATCACCCGGGCCGGATACCAACCCGCAAGAAGAGCGGTGCAGACGGCGATCAGGCCCAGAAAGGCCAGGGTGAGCAAAGAGGAATCCAGGTGGACGCCGGGCGGAAGATAGTCGTGCAACAAAAAGATAACTGTCGGCGTAATGAGAACGCTGACGAGGACGGCCAGGATGGTTATCAGCAGCGTCTCCCCGAGGAACTGTATGGCGATGTCCTTCCGGCGGCTGCCGAGCACTTTGCGGATCCCGATCTCTTTGGTCCGGAAAAGCGATTGCGCGGTCGAAAGATTGATAAAATTGATGGCGGCCAGAAGCAGGATAAAGCCGGCGATACCCATCAGGCCATATAGCGTCGGGAGATGAGCCTTTCGGATAAAGTAGTCTTTATATTCTGCGTTGAAATGGAGATCGCGGAGCGGCTGCAGGGCAAGCGCGGCGGTATCACCCTTGCCGTGTTGCCAGTATTTGTTGAGGATTGCGGGGAACTGCCGTTCCACCCGCTGGACGGTGGCGCCGGGGGCGAGCTCGACGAAAGCCTGTGCTCTGGCCCACCATCCCCCCCATTGGGTCAGATCGATAGTATTTTTAAGAAAGCTGCCGGGGACCGTGGAAAGGGACAGAAAGTCTGAATAATTCAGATCGCTGTTGCCGGTCCAATCCTTTACAATGCCCCTAACCGTCATATCCAACGAATCAGCATAGATCACGGTCCGGCCCATCGCCTGATCGGGGGCGATGTTGCCGAAATATTTTTTCATCTCGCTTTCCGTCAGCACGACGGAATGGGGATTGATCAGGCTGGTGGCGGCATTGCCGGCAAGCCACTGATAATGGAACATCCCGAAATATTGCGAATCGGTTACGATCAGCGGGATCGGCATCCCGTCACCCGGCGCGTCGAACAATTTACCGGGCGTGGCGTTTGCTCGCGGGGCGTTTGCTCGCGTCGCATTTGCTCGCGTCGCATTCGTTCGCGTGGCGCCGTTTTCCGGAATATTGACCTTCGCTTTATAGAGATAAAAGGCGGCCACGTGGCTGACCCCCGTGAGCTCGTCGCGTAGCCTTACCGGTAGCGGGACGAGCAGGAATCCGCGTTTTGCCGAATTGCCATTGTCAGTCTCCTCCGCGACGACCCGATAGATCCGGTCTTTGTTGGGATGGAAGGTATCGTAACTAAGCTCATGACGGGTCAGCAGGTAGATGACCAGGCAGGCGGTGATCCCGATCGTCAGCCCGAGGATATTGATGAAGCTTTGGACCTTGTACCGCAGCATCTTGCGGACAGCGATCAGCCAGTAAGTCTTTAACATTTTCTCATGATTTATTTAATTTCCAAAGAAGATCACTCCGCCCTCAAACTCTTTACCGGACTGACCGACGCCGCCCGTACCGCATGGAATCCCACCGTCAGCACCGCCACCCCCACCGCAAGCACCGCCGCCAACCCATATACCCACCACCCGATGCCCACCCGGTATTCGTAATCCTGTAACCATTCGTGCAAAAAATACCACGCCACCGGAGATGCGATCACGAGCGCAACCACCACCAGTACCGCAAAGTCCCGGGTGATCATGCCCGTTATGCTGCCGATGCCCGCTCCCAGCACTTTCCGGATGCCGATCTCCCGCTTCCGCTTTCCGGCCGCCAGCGCCGCCAACCCGAATAACCCCATCCCGGAGATCACAATCGTAATGATCATCGCCAGGTTGACAAGGGTCGACATCTTTAACTCCGCATCATAGATATGCCGGATGGACTCATCCGTCCACTTATACCGGAACACCTCATTGGGAAACTCCGCCTTCCATTCCCGTTCGATCGCCGCGATAGTCGAGGTCATCTGCCCCACCGTCCTGCCCGCCATATCCAGTTTGACGCTGAACCCGGGCATATTCCACTTGTCAGGAAAGATCATCACCGGCGTAATCCCGTATTGCGCCGAACGGGTAGCAAAGTCGGCGACGACCCCGGTAATTACCGGCCGGGTCTTGCCAAAGGGCAGCGGCGACTGACCTATCGCGTCCATCGGCCGCCGGTAACCCAATATCTTCGCAAACGTACTTGTGATCACATACTCCTGCAGGGTATCCGAACCCCAGTACCTATAATTGCGGCCGGCCAACAGCTTCATTCCATATACCGAAAGATAATTGGTATCCGCCGCGCGCATGTCGACGTCGATCTTCACTCCCGGTTTGATCTCAAAGGTCGACCGGCTCCAGCCATTAACGGTCGGGGGAAGCGCATCCCTGCTGACTGCCAGCACGCCGGCCAAATTCCGGATGCGCTGAACCAGGAGATCCTTGCGCTCGCCCGGATCGGCATAATCGCCGTCCAACCGGATGCTGGCCGTCTGGCTGTATCCCAGATCCTTGTGTAACATGTACCGCATCTGGTTGCCGACTACGATGGCGGAAATGATAAAGACCGCCGAGATCGTGAACTGAAACACGACAAGCCCCTTCGAAAGCCAGCTCTGCCCGCTACCCCGGCTTCTGGCTTCCCCTTTGAGACTCTCCACCGGCCGAAAGGCAGAGAGCACCATCGCCGGATACAATCCCGATATAGCGGCAGACGCCAGCACCACCCCGAGCGCTGTTGCAATCGTCTGGAGATCCAGCAGATCCAACTGAAACCCCTCGGGCACAAAAGACGGGAACAAGGTCAGCACGGGGCGCAGCAGCACCAGCGACAGCAGCATCGCCCCCATGGACAACATCAACGTCTCGCTCATGAACTGCAAAACCAATCCCGCCCGCCGGCTGCCCAGCACCTTGCGGATGCCGATCTCCTTTGACCGCCGCATCGATTGCGCCGTCGACAGGTTGATGAAGTTGATGGAGGCCAGGACCAGGATAAAAACGGCAACCCCCATCAGCCGATGCATCGTCTTCAAATCCACCTCGCTGCCATAGTTCTTATCGTAATCGGTGCTGAAGTGAAGGTTGGACAATGGTTGCAGCCGGAACTGGAGAAAGTTCTTGCTGTTGTCGCCGAGCATCTCCTTCCGGTGCCGGGCGGTGAATGCCATCATCTCCGATTCCACCCGGCCGAGGCTTACGCCCTTCGCCAGCTTCACAAAGGTCTCCGAAGCGGAGTTGGTGTTGCTCCACTGATCCAGCGATAGGACCCTGGACAGCTTCACCTGCGCCGTAGCGTAGGAAATGAACTGCGTAAACGTAAAGTCGGTCGCCTTGTCCAGGTCCTTTACGATCCCCGATACCGTCACTTGAATGGAATCATCATAGATCAGCGTTCGCCCCATCACAGCATCCGGGTTTGTCTGACCGAACAGCTTTCGCGCAGCCCCTGTCGTTATCACTACCCGATATGGCTCCTTTAGCGTGGAAGGATCGCCGGCAACCCATTGATACCTGAATACATCGAAATACTGCGGCTCCGCCAGGACGACGTCATTCCACCGGTACCCATCGTCCTTCTTGAGGATCCGCCGGACCTGCCCATGTTCGCCGGGGATCGTGATCATCGGGTCGATATTATGGAATTGCGCGACGGTTTCAAGCCCCGTCAACTCCTTTCGGATCGCCGGCTCCGCTGGTTCCGGCACATCGCCCCAGTATGCATGCTCCCCGGACGTTTGTCCTATCTCCGTGACGACCCGGTAAATCCGGTCCCTATCCGGGTGGAATTTGTCAAAGCTCAGCTCATAGTGGGTGATGGACCAGATCGCCATACAGGCGCAAATCCCGACAGCCAGGCCGGTCACATGAATAGCGGTATATCCTTTTTGGCGGGTGATATTCCGCCAGGCGACGAGGAGAAAGTTCCTAAGCATGCGGCAGTTGTTTCGGTCCACGCCACATAGGACATGCCGAAGTGCTAAGGCGTTCGCTGTCAATGGGGTGCTTCCGGCGCTTTGCGCCGCGGTGTACAGTTCCGATACAATTAGTGTCCGGCGCTACTTCGTGCGCGCCGGGGTCCCACTGCGCGGTCCCGCGCTATGACCGCTGACGCGGTCCCTGTCCATCTAATGTCTGCTCGCTTACGCTCGCGAGCCTTGAACTTCGTCTCCAACACCGTTGGAAACTCGTTCGTAACCTTCGCTTCGCTCGGTTACTCCGCTCGGAGGCTCCCCGCCGGATTCGCCATCGCCGCCCGCACCACCTGCAAGCCCATCGCCAGCAACGCGATCCCCACCACCATTACCCCCGCCAGGACGAACACCCACCAGCCCAATTCTATCCGGTATACATAATCGCGCAACCAAACCTTCATTCCCCAGTACGCCACCGGCGACGCGATCACGACCGAGATCAACACCAGCACCAGGAATTCCCGCGTCAGCAGCCCCGTCAACTGACCCACCGAAGCCCCCAGCACTTTCCGGATACCGATCTCCCGCCGCCGCCGCTCCGCCATATAGGCCGACAACGCAAACAACCCCAGACATGCGATCACCACCGCCAGCACCGCCAGGCCGGTGAACAACCGAAGCGTCCGCTCCACATCCGCATACATCAGCGCATAGCTTTCGTCCAGGAAGGTATACCGCATATCCTGCTGCGGCTGATATCGCTTCCAGACCGCGCCGACGTTCCTCACCAGCCCCGCCATATCCTTTGTATCGGTCTTCACCGCCACTACCGACGCCCAGGTCCCGCGATGGATCACGACCGCGCCGATCGGGTCCTTCACCGACTCGAAATTAAAATCCGCCACCTCCCCGATAATGTGCATCTTGAACCCGCCCTGGTCCTCGATCACCTTCCCCACCGGATCGGCCCAACCCAGCTTCGAGGCCATGGTCTCATTGATGATTATTCCCGCCGAGTCCGATGCGATATCGCGGGAAAAAGTCCGGCCCTTGACGAGTCGCATCCCCATTGCCGTAAAATAATCCTCGTCTGCATACCAGCTCTGCCCCCCGATCCGCGTATCGATCTTCGACCGCCCCTCCTTCCAAAAAGAATTCCCATTCCGTTTCCCGCCCGATACCGGCAGGAAGTCGCTGATGGAGACCTTCTTCACGCCCGCCAGCGCGAGCAGGTCGTGTTTGAACGCCTGGAACCGGATGTGCGGGAAATTACCGGTGTCGATCGTCCCCGTTCCCTGGATCAGCATCACCTGGTCCTTGTCATAACCCATCTTTCGGTCCAGGATATACCGCATCTGTTGGTATACCACCAGCGTAGCGACGATGAGGATCACCGACGTCGTGAACTGGAAGGTCACCAGCACGCTACGCAATGCCGACCGCCGGTTGCCCAGGTTGACTGCGCCTTTCAACACCTCTACCGGCCGGAACTTCGACAGATACATCGCCGGATACCAACCGGCCATCAACCCCACCCCGAGCGCCGCAACCACGATCATCGGCGCCCACCACCACGTCCCCCAGGGCATCGACAACCGGGCGCCGGTCATGTGCCCAAAGACCGGAAGGAACAGCCAGGCGATCCCAACCGCCAGTACGAACGAGATCGCGCTCAGGAGCAGCGACTCGACAAGGAACTGCCCGATCAGCCCGCTCCGCATGGACCCTATCACCTTCCGCAACCCAACCTCCTTTGCCCGGCTCGCACTCCGCGCCGTCGACAGGTTGACGAAATTGATCACCGCCAACAGGAGGATAAAGACGCCCACCGCCCCGTACAGCCAGACCAGCCGGATATCCCCGTGCACCAAACCGTCGCCGATATCCGCCGACCGCAGATGGATGTCGGCGACCGGCTGCAGCACAAACGAGCAGCGGTTGATAACGCCCTGCGGATCCTTCTGGCCCGACCTTTCCATCTGCGGCAGCAAATAACGTTGAAAGAGCGCCACCAGCTGGCCCTGCAACTGATGCGCATCCACTCCGGGCCGCAAGAGCGCATAGGTATGGTAGTTATCCGCCATCCAGGTATCCTGCTCGCCGTTCCAAAGCTCATGCCCCGCCAGCGAGATCAGGAAATCGTACTGCAAATGGGAATTGGCCGGCGGATCGGCCATTACGCCGCCCACCATAAACGGATGCGCATCGTCGCTATTAAGATAGAAGACCTTTCCCACCGGGTTCTGGCCCGGGAAATATTTATCCGCCTTCCGCTTCGAGATCACTATGCTCGCCGGCTTCTCCAGCGCATGCGCCCGGTCCCCATAGATCATCGGCGTTCCCAGCATGTCCAGCATCGACTGGTCGGCATAGGTGAACCCCTCTTCGTATGTCTCCTCCGTCTTCCCTTCCGGCCGCACTTCGTTGCTTCCCGCGCCATAGAAGAGCGGCGCCGGCATGATCCGCCCCGTCTGCTCCACCTGCGGAAAGTCCTTTAGCAGGGCCTTTGCAAAACCCGCCGGCATCCATGGGCCGTGGTCGACCGATCCGTCGTCGCGGACATAGACCTGGATCACGCGAAAAAGGCGGTTACCGTTGGCATACATCCGGTCGTAACTCAGTTCATGCCGGATGTACAAAGTGATCAGCAGACAGGTGGCGATACCGAGGGCGAAACCGCCGATCTTGATGATGGAATAGAGTTTCTGTTTGCCAAGTTGACGGACGGCAACGGTCCAGTAGTTGCGGAACATAAAGGGATGGTTTTGGTGCCTTATAAGGACACCTGGGTTCGGGAATTGTTGCATTGGGTCTCGCCACGGCTATTTTTTCTTTTTCTTCTTGTCGGCAGACTTTCGCGCCTCCGCCTCAGCTTTCTTCGCTGCCAAAGCTGACGCATCTTTTTTGACCTTCACCACCGCATCTATCTCGTCCTTATATGCCTGGTAAAAATAGTTGTAACCGCCATAATCGGCTGCGTCCGCTATCGACCCGGTAGCTGCCGTCAACTCCGCTACCGTTAATCCCGCCCGTTCCGCATAACTCTTCAGTGCTTTTGCATTTTCCTCGTTTTTCACCACATCATGGGTCTTTTCCTTCTTTTCCTTTTCATCTTCCTCTTCTTCTTTTCCTTCTCCGCCAGTAGCAGCGCCGTGGCGTATCAATGTCTCCAGGACGACCCCGGACCGCTCATATTCCCGCTGATCTTTGGGATCCGGCGGATCAGTCTGCCAGCGCCATTTTCCGTCCCTAAATTGCCGGTGGTTCTTCGAAGTGGCCGAGAAGAGAAACTCCTTTACTTTTATCAATCCGCCACCGTCTTTCGCGGCGGCAACGGCGGTTTCGAAGATCAGATGATAATGCCAGCCTTCAATGTCGCCATCCAATCCCCAGACAAACGCTTCTTTTTCCTTACCGGAAGCAAACTTAAGGCTTGCAGGGAAAGCGGCAAGATTGATTGAAAAGGACAGCGGGATGCCAGCCTCCGGATCCGATTCTTTCTCGGCCGCAGGTTTCTTTTTATAATAGGCCAGCAGCGCTTCCAGGGCCTTTTTGCCTTCCGTATGCCCGGCAAGGGCCGCGGTCGGCTTCGTAGCGGGGTCTCTGGCAATACCACCCAGCTCGCCGATCAACGCCGAGCTCAGCGTAACCACGCCCTTACCTTTACTTTTCCCGGCATTAGGAAAGATCTCCTTATCTCCTTTCCATCCCCACACAATTCCCTGAAATTCGAATTCCTTACCCGGACTGCCTTTTGCCGCATCGCCCAGCTCATTGAATTCGGTGAAGATAGTAATGACGACATCGTGTTCCCCCGACGCACCAATGTCCTTTACCAGGTGCAGCAAGTGAATAAAATGATATTCATTGAGATGAATTATTTCCTTTCCAGCCAGGATCTTGATCCGCTGGACCGGTGCGTCCTTGGCCGCCGTGGATAATGACACCGGCGCCGCCCGCATCGATCGCGCCCCTCCCCCTGAGGAGATGTTGTTGGCTATTGCACGCCCTGTACCGGCGTGAGTCGCACCGGCGCGGGTTGGAGAGGGGTTCTGATACTGCGCCATATCCATAAGATAGTCATAATTCACGAATTCAATATCTTTATCCCATGACCATCGAAAACCTTTACGAGATCTACCTCCGTTACCCTTCGATCCAAACCGACACGCGCCAGCTCAGGCCGGGCGACCTCTTCTTTGCCCTCAAAGGACCTAACTTCAATGGCAACCGTTTTGCGGCCAGGGCGCTCGAGCTCGGCGCCGCCTATGTGATCGCCGATGAGGTCGTGGGGGAGCCGACGGAGCAGTCGCCAGGACAGCCCTCCCCCCGGATCATCCTCGTACCCGATGTGCTGCAAACCCTCCAGGATCTTGCCCTGCATCACCGGAAACAATTCAATATCCCTATAATCGCTATTACCGGCAGCAACGGCAAGACCACCACCAAAGAGCTGATCCACGCCGTCCTGTCCTCGACCTTTATCACCTATACGACAAAAGGCAACCTCAACAACCATATCGGTATTCCGCTGACCATCCTTTCCATCCGCCCCGACGCCCAGCTTGCCGTCATCGAAATGGGCGCCAACCACCAGAAAGAGATCGAAGGATATTGTCAGTACACCCTTCCGACCCACGGCATCATTACGAATATCGGCAAGGCCCACCTTGAAGGGTTTGGGGGGCCCGAAGGCGTACGAAAAGGTAAAGGCGAATTGTATGATTTCCTCCGCGCCCACGACGGTACCGCCTTTGTCCTTACCGATAGTCCCGATCTGCCGGAGATGAGCCGCGGCATCCCCCACGTGATCACCTATGGGACGCATGACGCCGATGTCATTGGCCACGTCCTTCCCACCCTGGATTCCTTTCTCCACGTCGGGATCACTCACGGGGCCGCTACCGGCGCCATCCATACGCAGCTCGTCGGCGAATACAACCTCCCGAACGTCCTTGTCGCCGTAGCCGCCGGAAAGAATTTCGGCGTGCCCGATGACCGCATCCGCCAGGCGATCGAAGCCTACACCCCTTCCAATAGCCGTTCGCAACTGATCGAGAAAGGCGGCCTGCACATCATCCTCGACGCCTACAACGCGAATCCTTCGAGTATGCGCGCCGCGATCGACAACTTCGCCCGCATGCCGGTCTCTGGCTTCGACCAGCCCATCACCCCGCAGCAGTCCCTCGCCCAAAAAGTGCTCATCCTCGGCGCCATGGCCGAGCTTGGCCCGGAAAGCCTTGCCGAACATGCCGGTATCGTCCAGCTGATCGCCCACTATCACGGCTGGCAACATGTCGTCCTTGTCGGCGGCGATTTTCAAAAGATCGGTCATCCTTTTATCGGGTTGGACAGCAGTGCAGAGGCGGCCGCATGGCTGCGCAATGCCAACCTCAAAGACAGCTACCTGCTCATCAAAGGATCGCGAAGTATGCGAATGGAGGAGGTGCTGATATGAAGGACAGTCGCACTCCCCGCGGGACGGCAGCCTCCGGCACTTGCGAGACCCCCACAGACCTGAAACGGGTCCTTGGTCTGCCCACCGCGATCTTACTGGTCGCAGGCATCATGATCGGCTCGGGCGTGTTCAAAAAGATCGTGCCCATGGCGCAGACCCTCCCGAGCCAGGAACTCATCCTGTTCGCATGGATCGCTGCCGGCGTCATCACCATGTTCGGGGCCTTTACCTATGCGGGGTTGTCGACCCTGACAACGGAATCCGGCGGCATCTACGAATACCTCCGGCTGATCTATGGCGATCTCGTTTCCTTCCTGTTCGGCTGGTCCGTGTTCACGATCTTTGGCAGCGGCGCATTGGCGGCGCTTTCCTTTGTCTTTGCGCAATCGGTGAATACGCTGATCCCGCTCCCGTTCGGCGGCTGGGGGATCAAAATCCTGGCCGTACTGACCATCGCCGTACTAACGTGGTGGAATATCCGCGGAATTCGGCGCGGCGGTATCCTGAACAACATCGTAACCTCCGCAAAGATCGCCGGCATCCTGGCGCTGATCATTTCAGCGCTGCTTTTTTCCCGCACGGCGGCGGCTCATGCGCTATGGGCGCCCGCATCAGGCCTCGCATCAGATCCGGCAGGAGCGGCGGCGGCAGGGTTGTCGCAAATATCCGGCACCGGCTGGATAAGTGGTTTTATCGGCGCAATGCTCAGCGCCTTGTGGGCATATGACGGCTGGGCGAACATCACCTATATCACGGGCGAGATCACGAATCCCCGGCGCAACGTACCCTACGCCATCCTCGGCGGCGTGAGCATCGCCATGGCGCTATACGTTCTGCTCAACTATGGCTATATGCGGGTAATGCCGGTCAGCCAGCTCTCACGGCTGGGCACGGACCAGATCGCCGCGGCGGAGGTGGCCGGGGTATTGATGGGCAAGACCGGTACCGTGACGATCAGCGCACTGATCATGGCCTGTACGTTCAGCGCGCTCAACGGATGCCTGATCACTTATGCCCGGGTATATTTCCGCATGGCGCAGGAAAATGTCTTTTTCAAGCCTGTCGGCAAGGTCCATCCCACTACCCGGACGCCCCATATCTCGCTGATCTATTCCGCCATCGCAAGTATGGTACTGGTGTGCAGCGGCACCTTCGATCAGATCACCAACCTCATCGTATTCGCATCCTATGGCTACTTCGGCATCACGGCTTTCGGGCTTGTCCGGATGAAGATGAAAGGCCGGATAACGTCAAAAGTGATCGGCTATCCGGTGATCCCCTGGGTCATCATCCTCTTTTGCGCGACGTTGATGATCAATACGATCGTAACGCAGCCGCGGCAATCTGCCATCGGGTTATTGCTGATCCTGAGCGGGGTTCCGTTCTATCTTTATTTCAAGCGCCGAGTTCGGGGATAATTTATCTTTATCTTTAAGCGTATGAATCGCCTATCAATCATCACCATCGCATTTCTGGCCCTGACCATGTCATGCGGCCGGGCCCAACGCCCCGCCAAGGTCTATTCGAAAGACGTCGAGGACAAGATCAGCCGGGTCGAGGCCGGGCTGTGCGCCGATCCCACCGCTAAAGAAACCTGGACGCTGGCGGACCGGATGAAATATTACCAGGTAGAAGGAATGAGTATCGCGGTCATCCACAATCATCAGCTCGAATGGGCCCGCGGTTATGGCTGGGCGGATGTTGCGGAACACCGGCCGGTGACTACCAACACCTTGTTCCAAGCGGGCTCCATCAGCAAATCCCTCAATGCGGTAGGCGTACTGCTGCTCGTACAAAGACACCAGCTCGGATTGAACGACGACATCGACAACTATTTGCGGAGCTGGAAGTTTCCCTACGATTCGCTTAGCAAAGGGCGAAAGATCACCCTTGGAAATCTGTTAAGTCATACCGGCGGCCTCAGCGTACATGGATTCCCGGGATACCAGCAGGGTGACAGCCTTCCGACGCTCGAGGAGGTGCTGGATGGTAAAAGACCCGCGAATACGAGTGCCGTGCGATCGATGCTCGAGCCGGGGAAGAAATATATCTATTCGGGCGGAGGGACGACTATCACCCAGGTTGTGGTAATGGATGCCACCGGGAAACCGTACGCCGAATTCATGGCAGCCAACGTCCTGCAACCGCTGGGCATGGACCATAGCAGCTATGCACAGCCGCCGCCGGCGTCCGAGGACCGCGCCACCGGTTATTACCTGGGCGATACCGTGGTTCCCGGCAAATATCACATCTACCCCGAACAGGCCGCCGCCGGCTTGTGGACGACCCCGACCGATATCGGTAAATACATCATCGAAACCCAACTGGCCTTTGAAGGCAAATCGGCAAAAGTGCTGGACCAGGCCACGACCAGGCTCCGGTTAACGCCCTACGTCGACTCGATCTCCGATAACGGCGTTCAGACGGGGCTTGGCGTCTTTCTCTTCCAACGCGGCAACGACCACTATTTCAACCATAGCGGCTCCGACGTAGGCTTCCTCGGCAGCTACTACGGTTGTCTTGAAAGCGGGGACGGGGTCGTCGTCATGATGAACTGCGATATCCACAGCAAGCTGCTCAGCGAGGTGGTCAACAGCGTTGCAAGGGTCTATAACTGGCAGGGATTCCGCACGGCATTTTGAGCTTGGCGCCCGGATCATCACCCCCGTCCCCACCGTACACTCCCTGTCTCAAAAGCGAACACCCTCCATCGTCGCCTGAAATCCAACCCACTCACCGCCAGCAACTTAAACAAATGGCATTCCGTTGGCCGGAAATTCGACTGTCTAAACTCCCTTTTCATGCTCAAGAATTACTTCCGCGTCGCCTGGAGAACCCTCATCGCCAGTAAAACATTCTCCCTCATCAACATCTCCGGCCTCGCCCTCGGCATCGCCTGCAGTATGCTGATCTTTCTCTGGGTCAACGACGAGCTTAGCGTCGACCGGTTCCATGCGCACGCCGACCGGCTATACCTGATGTATGAGAACGAAACCACCGATGGGAAAATGTTCTCCGGCTACTGGACGCCGGGACTGCTGGCACAGGAGCTGAAGCGGAAGATCCCCGAAGTGCAGTACGCCACCGGCATGATGACCCACGACCGCACTAACTTCGAGGCGGCTAATAAGAGGCTTAAAGAGGACGGCATGGACGCCGACTCGGATTTCTTCAGGATGTTCACCTATCCGCTTTTGCAGGGAGATGCAACCACCGCCCTCAATACGCCTTCGGGCATCGCTATCTCCGATAAAATGGCCGCGCAGTTTTTTGGCAGCCCCGATAAAGCAATGGGCAAGACCCTCCGCTGGGAGAACAAGCGCGACTTCACCGTCACTGCCGTCTTTGCCGAACCGCCCGCCAACAGTTCCGCGCATTTCGACTATGTGATCAACTGGTCCGCCGAGCTGGACGACAATCCATGGCTGCGGGAATGGGACAACAACAGCCCTTCGACGGCCATACTCCTGCGTCCCGACGCCGATCCCAAAAAAGTAGCCGCCAAGCTTGACCATTTCCTCGATCAGTATAACCATTCCTTCACCAAGAACTTTCGCCTCGATCTCGCCATGCAACCGTATGCCGACGCCTGGCTTCACGGTGAATTCGCCAACGGCAAGATCGCCGGCGGCCGCATCGGCTATGTGCGGCTGTTTAGCGTGATCGCGATATTTATCCTTTGCATTGCGTGTATCAATTTCATGAACCTTACGACGGCCCGCTCCGCCCGCCGCGCGAGGGAGATCGGCGTCCGCAAAGTAGCCGGTGCCGTCCGGGGCGCGCTGCTGCGGCAGTTCCTTTTCGAGGCGGTCGTCGTTACCGCGATCGCTGCGGGGATCGCCCTGCTGATCGTAACCGCCTGCCTTCCGCAATTCAATCTGCTAACGGAGCGACATATCGTTATGCCATGGTCGCATTCCGCCTTTTGGGCCAGTTTCGCCGCGCTGATCTTCATCACCGGAATGCTGGCAGGCAGCTACCCGGCCTTTTTCCTCTCCGGCCTGCATCCCATCCGGGTACTGAAAGGCTCATTGAAATTCACCGGCGCTTCGATCCTGTTCCGAAAAGGGCTGGTCGTCTTCCAGTTCGTCCTTTCGATCGTCCTGATCATCGGCACGATCGTCATTACCCGTCAGATCAACTATATCGAGAACGCGGACCTCGGCTACAATCGCGACAACCTCGTCTATATCCCGATGGAAGGTGATCTCGGCAGCAAGTACGGCGTATTTCGCCAGGAGGCCGCGCAGATGCCCGGCGTCAGGAACGTAGCGGCAATTCAGGACCGGCCTGTCCATATCGGTCGCGATATCGTTACCTCCATCGATTGGAGCGGGAAGGACCCCAATAGCTATACTCCATTCGCGGTTACCGCCGCGGGGGATGATTTCATCGGGACGATGCAGCTTCAATTGCTGCGGGGAAGAGACTTCCACCGCGATTTCCCCGGCGACACCTCCGGCTATATCGTCAACCAGGCAGCCGTCGCCCTCTTTCATTATAAAGACCCGGTTGGACAGCCGCTCAAACTCTGGGGTCGCCAGGGTAAGATCATCGGCGTGGTGAAAGACTTCCACCTGACCACGCTCCACCAGGCGATCATGCCGCTGGTGATCAGGTTGCGCAATCCGGATGATGGCGGTTATATTCTCGTGCGGATCGACGCCCGCCATACCAGGGCAGTGCTGGACAGCCTTGAACGGCTTTGCACCGCACTCAACCCTCAATTCCCTTTTACCTATTATTTCACCGACGACGAGTACCGTAAATTGTATCAAAGCGACGTGGTCGTCGGCCATCTCTCCAATGGCGCCGCCGTCCTTGCGATCTTCATCTCCTGTCTGGGCCTCCTTGGGCTGGCCATGTTCACCGCGGAACAACGCATCAAAGAGATCGGCATCCGGAAGGTCCTTGGCGCGGGCGTCTTCTCCCTGCTGACCTTACTCTCGGGCGAATTCCTGGTAGTGGTGCTGATCGCGCTTGTCATCGCCTCGCCGCTTGCCTGGTGGGCCGTGCACAACTGGCTCCGGGACTATGCCTACCAGATCCGGATCGAATGGTGGTACTTCGGTCTTGCGGGCGCCATCGCCATCCTGATCGCGCTGCTGACGGTCAGCTTCCAGGCGTTGAAGGCGGCCTTTACCAACCCGGTCAAAAGCCTGCGTTCGGAATAAAGGCATATATTTCACTCACTACGCAAAGAGGTCACAGGCTTAGTCATCGCCGCCCGTACCGACTGCGTGCTGATCGTCAGCACCGTGATCGCAAGCGCCAGTCCCGACGACAACAGGAATACGCCATACCCGATATCGATCCGGTACTTATACCGCAATAGCCAGCCCTGCATGAAATACCAGGAGAGCGCCGCGGCAATCGCGCAACTGATCCCTACCAGGATGAGATACTCCCTTGACAGCAGCACCCAAACCTGCCCGACCGAAGCGCCCAGCACCTTTCTGATGCCGATCTCCTTTGTCCGCTGCTCCGCCATATAGGCCGCCAGACCGAACAATCCCAGACAGGAAATAAGGACCGCCAGGATCGCAAACAACCCCGAAAGCGTCCCGATCAGCGTCACCAGCGCAAATTTGCCGGCATAACTGTCGGTTACCCAACTATACCCGAACGGATAGCTCGGATTGTACCTATCGAAGATCGCGGTCAGCTTTGTCAGCGCCTGCTGCGTGCTTACGGTGGGGCTTAGCCGGTATAGCACGATATTCGTCCAGCCCGGATCATAGATAAATATGGTCGGCTCGGCCGGGTCGAATGGCGAGGTCATCAACGCATCCTTCACCACTCCGATCACATGTACCCGCTGCGGGATGTCATGCCAGGTGATCACCTGTCCGATCGCCTCGGTATAACGTAGTCGCCGAACCGCCGCCTCGTTCAACACCACATTCAGCGAATCCTTCGCCAGGTTACCCGAAAACCCGACTCCCTCCTTCATGGTCATCCCTATGGTCTTGAAGTAATCCGCATCGCAAACCGCGACCGTCGGCATTTCCAGCGCCTCACCCGGCAGCTTGCCCTGCCAGTCATCGATCCGTTGACTCGCCCAGATATCCGTGGCCGGGGTCGACGACCGCGTCACGCTTGTCACCAGCCCGCTTTGAAGGAGGTCGTGTTTCAGCGCATCGAAATTCTTATTGAGGTCGTTGCTCGCGTCCGTCATCATCAGCCGGTTTGCGTCATAACCCGTGGGCCGGTCCTTGGCATACCGGATCTGCCGGTAGATGATCACCGTGCTTGTGATCAGCGCCACGCTACAGGTGAATTGCAGCACCACCAGCACTTTGCGCGGCAGTGTGGCGCCGCGTCCCGCTTGTACAGCCCCCTTCAGCACCTTCACCGGCCGAAACCCCGAGAGATAGAATGCCGGCCGGCTTCCTGCGAGAAGTCCCGTCAGCAGCACATACGCCGCCATCACCGCCCAGAAGGCCCAGTTGTCATAGGGTATCCGTACTTCGTCATGGGCCATGGCATTGAACGCCGGCAACGCCAACTGCACCAGCAACAAGGCCAGCCCGGACGCCAGCATGGTGATCACCAGCGACTCGATGAGGAATTGCATCACCAGATGGACCCGCAACGAGCCGATCGCCTTCCGGACCCCGACCTCACGCGCCCGCTTCTCCGACCGCGCCGTCGACAGATTGGTGAAATTGATACAGGCGATCAGCAGCACGAGGGCGCCGATAAGACTGAAGAGCCTGACATACTCCACAAACCCGCCGGCTTCCCGGCCATGCTCGAAATCGGCATACAGATGCCAGTGGCTCATCGGCTGGAGGAAGAGCTCATCGTGCGTAACGGCGAAGTCTACGGAGTTGTATTTCTTGAGTATGGTCTGCAGCGGCGCCGCCACCTGGGCAAACGTCACGTTGGGGGCCAGGCTCACAAAGGTCTGGAAGGACCGGTCCCGCCAGTTGGTGAGGTCTTTCTTAACCCAGGCGAATTGGGACTCATTGAAGGCGAACGGAACGATATAGTTGAACCCGAAGCTCGTATTGTTCGGCAGGTCCTTCAACACCCCCGTCACCGTCAGGTCCTGGGCATTGCTGATCCGCACGGTCTTCCCGATCGGGTCCCGGCTGCCGAACAACCCTTTCGCCGTCGTTTCCGTCAGCACGATCGAATACATCCCCTTTAGCACTTCGCCGGCGTTGCCTTTTACCAGCGGATAGCGAAAGATCTGCAGGAATTCGGGACTTGCCATCGCCCCGCTGAGGTACAGCTTATGCTCGCCGGCAACCAGGCTGTGCGGTCCCATCCAATCCGTCACCGCCGCATATTGGATACCTGGAACTTCTTTTTTCACGACGTCCACCAACGGCAATGCAGTGGCAGGCGAAACCGCCAGATCTCCGTTGACGCGTGACCGTAACATCACCCTTGCCGCCCGGTCGGAACCCGGCAACCAGCGGTCGTAAGAGACCTGAACATAGACCCACAGGCCGATGAGCAGGGCCACGCCCATGCCGAGTGCGAGACCGAAGACGTTGAGCAGGCTGTATACTTTGTTGTGAAGGAGATTGCGCCAGGCAACCTTGAAGTAGTTGAGGAACATAATAGATGTATTACCGGAGATTTTGCGAATTCAATGCCGGATTCGGGATGTGCTGGGAATCAGTGTTTTACTGGCGAATTGATCGGCGCCGATTGTCCGCTATCGATACAATTGCTTATGCACCTGTTCATTTTCGCCGCGGGTTTTTGTTGCGGCCAATCTCGTGGGTTTTCGCGGCAGACTAATGTCGCGGGCTAAAAAGGATCATCCCCCCGATGCGGGTGTAACTTGCAGTACTGTCTGCCCGTGTCCCACTGAGTTCCGTCAATACTACTTTCCCCGTGTAGGATCCACCGGTCAGGGGCAAGGTCAGCTGGCCTGGTGAAAAATTGACCGTAACATCCTTCGACGCCATCACGAGCTTACTAACCGGCATCAGATCGACTACGGATTTACTGCCATCGCCGGATTCCAGCCCCACCTCGATCCGCTTCTGGTCATCGCTCAGATTGATCTTTAACCTGGCGCCCGGAATACCAAGGGATGCGGCGACACCGGAGCTTAAGGACATTATTTTGAAGTTCGCCACGTAGACCGCCCCGTCGGCGACCAGGACCGAATCGTCGGGAGTAACGTTGCAATAAAAATTAGTGGTCGCAGCGGAGGTCGAATCCATATCAATTTCACCGGTCCATGAATACGCGTATTCGACGCCCATCAGCTTCACCACGTCCTGCGAAGGGCCGCCGAATCTGTCATCCTTTCCCTTCAGCAGCGAATCCAGGTTGCTGTTGAACCACGGTTGTAAAGGCTTATACCCATGATTGCCGACGATGTAATCAACTTCCGAGCTGATCGCCTTGCGGTCTTTCAGGGAGACTTCCACATGCGTCTTGCCTGCCACCACCTTTCCGTTAACCAACAACCCATACTTTTCCAGCATTCCCTGCAACCGATGCCGCTGGCTATGCATAGAGACCGAGAAGGCCCCCCACGGGCCCCAACACGACAGGAAGGCCAGGATACAGAGCGTCAGCGGCACCAGCCGGATATCCTTCTTCCGCGACAGTAGGAAATACAAGGTGATAAAGAGCAGCCATAAGGCCAGCGCCAGCAGAAAATACCGCTGTTCCGTGATGCCGTAGGGCACCACCCGTTTGTAGATCGCACAGAAGAGCAGCCCGATCAGCGGCAGCAGCGCAAAATAGAAGATCTGTGAATAGCTTCTGATCCAGGTATTGCTTTCTTCATTCCGTAACGGATAGATGAGCAGCAGCGACAGGATGCCGGCCACGGAAAAGGCCATCACCATCCAACCTACCCAGCCCGACGGCCAGTGCGCGGTGAAAATGATCTTGAACATATAGGCGTACAGGATCAGCAGGTAGACCGTCACCAGCGGGAGGAGGACGTACTGAGTGAAAATCTTTAACCCTCTGGGATAGTCGCTGATGACTTCGGGGTTCGCATATGATGTCGGGAAACCGGCCAGAAAGAGCCAGATGCTAAAGATCCCGGCCAATACCCACCAGCAATCCGAGTAGACTTCCCAATGGACATTTACGTTGAACAGGCGGTCGATCGCCAGCAGGGCCAGGGCAATTCCGATATAGAGGACAGTGGCATACAGCCAGGTCATCAGGATGCGAAGGAATAATTGCTTGTTGAAGTTCCAGAACCCGTTGACCTCGCCCCGGCCGAAGCCGATCACCGCGATCAGCCAGTGCAGGCCCAATGCGAGGACGACAGTGCGGAGCACCATCTGCACGTTATGTTCCGCCGGTAGCGACCAGTAATATAATCCGGCGAGGATGAGGACGGCCGCTTGCAAGGCGATGGCCAGAGTGCGGGTGCCCTTCTTTTCCACCCAGACGGACGCCGCCACCGATAGCAACATTCCAAGATAGCAACTGACGATCGCATTCCAAAACCAGGCCGGGATCGCCGTTCTGGCGCCACTGATCACGTAGTCGTTGTGTGTTTCATTCACGTGGTTCAACCAAATTCCAAGAGCCGTAGCCTTGGCAGCCAGAAGAATAGCGATGGGAAACCGGCGGAAAGTATGCCAGGCGCCGCCGGCGAGGGATTGTAGAGAAGGGAATCTCATGATTTAGGTTTAGGTTAACCCGGTAAATGTACAAATCGCTTTTTACATTGGCAAGCTCACCGTCAAAGTGCACCCTTCTTCGGGCATCGACTGGATATCCACCTTCCCATTGAAGAGCTCCGCCCGGCTAATGATATTCGTTATCCCCACCCCCTTCCGGTGCCGGCTCACATCAAAGCCCACTCCATTATCCGTCACCGTCAGCACGATATGATCCTGCTCTCCCGAGAGGCGGATGAGGACCCGCGTGGCGCGGGCGTGCTTGACAATGTTGTTCAATTGCTCCTGGACGATCCTGAACAGCGTCAGTTTGCGCCGGTCTTCGATCTGCTCCTCGGAGATGTTTTGCAGGTCCAGGTCGATCACCATTTTATCCTTTGCCATCTTCAGGTCATCGATGATATCCTCGATCGACTCGATCAGCCCGATCTCCCGCAATCCCGGCGTGATCAGCGATTTCGAGATCTTACGGATCTCATTGATGGCGTTGCTCACCAGTTCCGTACTACGCTCCAGCAGCTCCTGTCGCATCTCCTCGTCGGTCATGGCCGTGTTTATATAGAGGTTACTCGCCCCGAGGATCTGGTTGACATTGTCATGCAACTCCTTGCCGATCTCCGTCCGTTCCTTCTCCTGTGCGAGGATCACCGCCTCCGTGATCTGCTTCTGGCGCGACAGCCGTTGCTCGTTGAGCTCTTCCTCCAGTTGGACCCGCTCCGTCACGTCGCCTGCCAGCACGAGGATCGCCGCCCGGTTCCTGTACCGGATATTATGCCAGGCAATGTCTACAAAAATGACCTCGCCCGATCGTTTCACATGCTGGCGAATGCCCTTCTTGATCCCGTCGACATATCCCCGGACCGCCGCCACCTCTTCACGGAGCTCTTCCGGATCGCCATCCAGCCGGATATCGGCCAGCGTCTTTGTCAGGAACTCGTCGCGGGTATAGCCATAATGCCGCATCGCGGCGGCATTGACCTCCAGGAACCGGAAAGTGGCGGCGTCGAAGACCCACATCGGCATCGGGTTGTTGTTGAACAGTTCCCGGTATCGCTCCTCGCTTTCCTGCAGGTGCTGCAGATTGCGTATCCGCTCGAGGCTGTAGCGCATCGCCCGGGCAAGCAGCTTCTCGTCAAAGTCCCCTTTGGTCAGATAATCCTGCGCCCCCAACACCAGCGCTTGTGGGGCGAGCTTTCCATCCGTCATCCCCGTCAGCAGGATGATCGGCACCTTTTGCGCATATGCTTGCAGGCCAAGATATGAATCCAGGCCGTAACTATCGGGGAGGGACAGATCGAGAAATACCAGATCGATCCCGCCATTGTTCAGCATTTCCCTGGCCGTCCGAAGCTGGCCGGCATGGACTATCTCCGCAATATCCAGATCGGTTGAACGCAGAAATTCTTCCAACAGGAAAAGGTCGCCCGGATTGTCTTCTACCACGAGGATTCGGAGCGGATGATTATCGCCGGCCATCAGGCATGGGTTTTGGGTAATTTCACAATACTGACCCAGAAGTCTTCGATCGTCCGAACCACGTCCATGAACCGGTTCAGGTCTACCGGCTTCGTGATATAACAATTCGCATAATTGTCGTAAGAGGCCAGGATATCCTTCTCAGACGAGGAGGTGGTGAGCATGATGACGGGGATACGTTTGAGATCGGGATCGTTCTTTATGATCCCCAGTACCTCCGTGCCATCCATTTTCGGGAGGTTGATATCCAGCAGGATAAGGTCGGGCATGGACTGGCCGCCGCTGGCCAGACAGCTCTTCAGGAAATCGATCGCCTCTACGCCGTCGGTAGCGATGGAGATCTTATTGACGATCCCGGCGTCATCCAGGGCCTCGCGGGTCAGGAATATATCCCCTTCGTTATCGTCGACCAGTAAGATATGAATCTGTTGGCTCATTCTTTTTTATTGATAGTGAAATAGAAAGTACTTCCCTGCTGTGGCGGCCGCGATTCGACCCAGATCTTGCCGCCGTGGCGTTCAACGATCTTCTTACAGATCGCAAGTCCTATACCCGTCCCCGAATATTCGTTCTTGTTATGAAGGCGCTGGAAGATAATAAAGATCTTGTCGAAGAAGGGGGGGTCGATGCCGATCCCGTTATCCGCCACCGAGAATTGCCAGCAGTCCGGCTGGTCCTCAGCCCTGATCACGATGACCGGCGGTTTGTCGCTCGCATACTTGAGAGCGTTACTGAGGAGGTTCTGCAGCAGTTGGGCGAACTGCACTTTATCCCCCCAGACGCGCGGCAACGGACCGATCTCCAGGCGGGCGCCGGCCGCCGCGATCTGCTCTCCAAAGACGTCTTCCACCTCCGTCATGATCTTTCCGCAGTCGACCCAGTCGAAACCTTCCTTACCGGTACCGACCCGCGAATACTCCAGCAGGTCCATGATAAGCGCCTTCATCCGCTCCGAGCCGTCCACCGCATAATGGATATATTGATCCGCTTTCGCATCCAGCTGGCCCCCATACTTCTTCTGCAGTAGCTGAAGAAAGCTGCTCACCATCCGCAACGGTTCCTGCAGGTCATGCGAGGCGATATAGGCGAATCGTTCCAGTTCAGCATTCGAGGCCGACAGCTCCGCCGCCCGCTTCGCCAGGTCCCCATAAAGCCGCTGAAGCTGCCGCTCATGCTCGCGCCGTTCCGTGACATCCACCACGGCCACCATCCTGGCGCGGTGGCCATCCAGCTCTACGGGATGCGAGGTCACTTCCACGTCGATCACCTCCCCATCCTTCCGTACATGCCGCCACTGGCTGGCCCGGACGCTTACGGGGTTCTTGCGGACCTTCTCGATATCGGCCATCAGCAGACCGACGTCCTCCTCGGGGCGGATATCCGCCAGCGTTAGCTTCAGAAACTCGTCCTGAGTATATCCGTACATCCGGACCGCCGCATCGTTCACTTCCAGGAACCGGAGGGTCTCCTCATCATAGATCCATTTTGGCAAGGGGCTTTTGAAGAATAACATCCGGTATTTGTCCTCCGAGGCCTGTCGTTCCTCTTTCGCCCGCCTCAGATCGAGCCTGAGCTTTCTGAAGATCACCACGGCCAAAATGAGCACTGCGGCCGAGAGGGCCCAGAGTGTCCACTGCAATTTGGATGCCGTTGTCGGATCGAGCAGGCGCCGGTGGAATAACGAAGTGCGCTCATCGGCATGGATGCCCGCCAGGATCGAGTAGTACTGCCAGATCGACCCCGCGACGAGCGCCAGTACGATTATTACTGCGACAATGATGCCATTATTCAACTGTTTCCCAACGGGCACCCTCATAGAGAGGTAATTTACAATTAATTCCTTTTTCACCAATCCATGCCCGGCATCCCGATGGGCGCGCCTGGCGGCATTTCGACCGCCGGTTGGATCACAAATTTATCCGGCTCCTTGTTGAACTCCCCGATCTGCTCCAACCCAAACAACAATTCCCCCTTCCATTTCCCCGTCGCGCCGCTCAACTGCGACTGCATCCAGTCCCGGAGCTCATCCACGGCCGCAAGGTCTTCGGCCCTAACATTATCTGCATGCCGCGGGTCCGCCGCCAGCGCGAGCATCCGGTTAAGCACGAGGTTATCCACCAGCAATTGCAGTTCCCCCCGATAGCCTGCGCGCACCGGCGCCTTCCATGTCTGCGCCACGAGGCTGTCCAGCACCGCCATCAGTCCCGGCTGATGTTGATCCCGCGCCTGATATTCGATCAGCCGTGCCGCCCGCTCCGCATCCAGCAGATAGGAGAGGGTATTGTCCGCGGCCGCCTCCGCCGCCGCCATCGGATCGAAGGTCGGCCCCGTATGCCCATGGAAAACCTCGACCGTCGCCGGATAACCCGTCGGACGCGGCGGGATGTTCCGGATCAGCGCTTCCGGCAATTCCAGCGCCTCGGGCGTGATAGTTGCGATCAGCGCATCGAATGCCCGCCACTGTTCGGCAGGTTCCACCATCTTCGTTGGTTCCTGACCGTCATTCTTCACGGCATGGGTGAAATAAAGTCCGCCCAGCGATTTGGCGGCCGCTTCCACCTGGTACCGTTGCAGGAGATAGATCGGCACCAGTACTTCCTGCAGGGTCGCCATGGGCGCTCCTTTGGGGATCGCCTTCTCCGAGAAATTATCCAGCAGATGCCGCCGGACAGCCATCAGCTTGTTCAATTGGTCGACCGGATTGACCCCATCGTCCCATTGGTTGGAGAGAGGATGGGCCAACCCGCCTACGTCGGGGATATATTTGAATCCTTCCTTCAGGGTCTCTTTCATGATCTTCTCCAATGCGACGTCTTCATCCGTCCCCGGCGGGAAATCCGAATATCCCCAGATGATCGCGCGTTTGTCCCAGCTGCCGATCCCGGTAGCATATGCCTGGCTGACATCGATCGATCCGTCTTCCTTTAGTGCGAAGCGCGGGAACGGGTAGTCCATGACCGAAGCGCGGTCCTTTATACTGGCCATGAAATTATGTTCGAGGCCCAGCGTATGACCGATCTCGTGAGCTGACAGTTGCCGGATACGCGCCAGCGCCACTTCCTGCATCCGAGGGTCGACGGGGGTTTCTGCGCTTCGGCCACTGCGGGTTCCCGCGCTTCGGCCACCGGAGGTTCCAGCGTTTCGGCCACCGGCGGCACTCCCCCCATCCGGCTCATCGGTATAGGGCTGCAGCAAACCCTCGGCGATAAGGTAGTCCTCGCGATGCCGGTCCGAGCCCAGGGTCACCACGCCCTTGATGATCTCGCCCGTTCGCGGATCGACATATCCCGCGCCGTAAGAGAAGGCGCGTTGCGGGCTGCCGCTGCGATCCAGCCAGTTCACCATATTGTAGCGGATATCCATGGGATCGGCGCCTTCCGGCAGTTCCTTTACGATAAATGCATTCTTGAAACCCGCGGCTTCGAATGCCTGGTTCCACCACGATCCGCCCTCGATCAACGCTTTCCGGATCAGCGGCGGCGCGCCGCGGTCGATATAATAAACGATCGGCTCCACGGGTTCGCTGACGGCTGCGTTGGGGTCCTTCTTCTGCAACCGATGCCGGATGATGAAGCGTTTCTCCAGCGGCTCGGTCATCGGCGCCGAGAAGTCATAATAACTAAATGGGATAAAGCCCGACCGGATGTCAAACATCCTTGGGCGATAACCGCTATCCGGCAGCTGGACAAAGGCCTGGTGTATCCGGACGGTCACCGCGCTTGGATCCGGGGCCACACCGCCGCGCCGCCCGCCCGCGCCCCCGCCATTCTCCGTGAATGTCACGAGCGCCTCGAACTCGGTATTTTTTGGAAAGTTCCTTGTGTTATCGATATATACCGCCGACCTGCTATCATCCAGGCGATAGCTCCCACCTGAAGGGGCGGCCCCGCGCCCACCAGCCGCCGCCGCCGCGAACGCGCTTCCCGGATTGCCCCGGCCCGATCCGATGTTTTCGCCGATATGCAGTGCATCCCGCACGACAAAGGGGGTAAGATCGACCAGGGCCTTATCCCCCTCCAATGCTGCCGGCGAAAAGCCGAACAACACCGACTGCGAGAAGGCGTCTGCAACATCCCGCTTCTCATCCGCGCTGCCGGTCACCGCCCGATGTTGGTAGTCGGGTTGCAGCAGCAGGACCTTGGGTCCTACTTTGATGAATTTTGCGATCACCGCCGATGCCTGGCCCCGTTCCGAGCCGCCGTTCCCGACGCCTTCCGGTAAACTGCTGAAATAGAGGAATTCCTCCCCCCACCGGTCGATCTCAAGGTAGATCTTGCCCGATTTGTCGTCATAATAGAAGGGGTAGAAGCCGTCGGATCTTTTCAGGTTTTGGGTGATCGATGCGATGGTTGCCGCGGGACGGGCGTCTCCGTTTCGGGTGGCGCCTTCACCGGTGGGACGCTGCGCGTTGGCGGTTCCGGCAAGGCTTAGAAGGCTTAGGATAATAATGGTCGGAAGGGGGGCTCTCATAATGTAGTTTGAATTGTCAATGAATTTATGGAAAAATCGAAGAACTTCGGGATCAAAATCAGCTGGTTAAAAAACACTTACCAATGCGCCCACCCTTTACATTCCTATCCCTTCTCCTGGTATCCTGCACCTTCGCCGCGGCGGCTCAAAGTGGCACCCCGCGACCGCAACGCCCGCCGGCCGCGCCAAGCCGGCGCGATAGCACTCCACACCCCCGCGCCCGCGACCTCGGCCTCCTTATCGGCGTTCTCACTCCCGGCGCTTACGATGCCATCACCGACGTTCCCGGCGTCACGGTCGGCCATACCACCCTCATCCGAGGCGACTCCATCCACACCGGCGTTACCGCCATCCTCCCTTATGACGGCAACATCTTCCAACAGAAGGTCCCCGCAGGCATTTTTGTCGGCAACGGATTCGGCAAGCTCGCCGGCAGCACCCAGGTACAGGAACTCGGCAACCTCGAGACCCCGGTCATACTGACCAACACCCTCAGCGTCGGCACCGCCATCGAAGCCGTCGTACAATATACCCTGCAACTTAAAGGCAACGGCAACGTCCAATCCGTCAACGCCGTCGTCGGGGAAACCAATGACAGCTGGTTGAACGACATTCGCGGCATGCATGTCACCCGCCAGGACGTCTGGTCGGCCATCGCCAACGCCCAACCCGGACCCGTAGCCGAAGGAAATGTGGGAGCGGGCGCCGGCACGATCTGCTTCGGATTCAAAGGCGGCATCGGCACCGCTTCGCGAAAGCTGCCCGCCTCGCTCGGCGGCTATACGGTCGGAGTGCTTGTTCAGACCAATTTTGGCGGCGTCCTCGAGATCGACGGCGTCCCTGTCGGCAAAGAACTGGGGCGGTTCGAATTCAGCGACAAGCTGAGCAACCCCGTCGACGGGTCCTGTATGATCGTGGTCGCGACCGATGCGCCGCTGGATAGCCGAAACCTCGCCCGGCTGGCGAAAAGGGCCTTCATGGGTCTGGCAAAGACCGGCGGCATCGCCTCCAATGGCAGCGGCGACTATGTCATCGCCTTCTCCACCGACTCGACGTGCCGTATTCCGCAACAGCCCGATCAACCCGTGCTAATGCGTCGCGATCTGCACAATGACGCCGTCACCCCGCTATTCATGGCCACCATCGAAGCCGCCGAGGAAGCCATCGTCAACTCGCTGCTTGCCGCTGAGACGACAAAGGGTAGGGACGGCCATCTCGTCCAGGCACTCCCGCTCGATGACGTCCGGCGGATCTTGAAAAAATACAATCGGATCAAATGAACCATACCTACCTTAATAATGACTTCCTGCCTGCCGGCCACGCCGCGCTCCGTGTCAGCGATCTCTCCATCCAGCGCGGCTATGGCATCTTCGACTTCTTCAAGACCGTTGATAGCCGGCCGGTCTTCCTCGACGACCATCTCGACCGCTTCTTTCATTCGGCGGATCGCATGCGCCTGCCTGTCGGCAAGACGCGCGAAGAGCTAAAGACAATCTTCGCGGAGCTCATCCGTCTCAACAACATCCCCGATTCCGGTATCCGGATCACGCTTACCGGCGGTTACTCTCCCGACGGCTATAGCATTGCCCAGCCCAATCTTATCATCACGCAGATTCCCCTGCCCATACCCGGCAGAGAATGTGTGCCGCCCATCCGGCTCATCAGCTACCCTCACCAACGCCAGATCCCGGATGTCAAGACCATCGACTACCTGATGGCTATCCATCTGCAACCGCATATCCGTGAACGTGGGGCCACAGACGTCCTTTATCATTACAATGGCGTCGTTACGGAATGTCCGCGAAGCAATTTCTTTCTCGTCACCGCTGACAACACCCTTGTCACGCCCGCGCGGAATATGTTGAAAGGCATTACGCGTAGCAAGATCCTCGGGTTTGCGGCGGCAAATTCAAAAGTCGAGGAGAGAGACGTCCTCCTTGCCGAGATCCCTGGCGCCAAAGAGGCTTTTATCAGCGCTACCGGCCGGCATCTCGTCCCGGTCTCCCACATCGATGATCAGCCGGTTGGCCGGGAGGCGGCAGGTGATCAGTGGGTTGGCCGGGAGGCCGCAGATGATCAGCCGGTTGGCGGAGCGGCGGCAGGTGATCAACCGGTTGGCGGGGGAAGGATGGCCGGCCCAATCACGGCAGAGCTGAATGCCATGCTGTACCGGCTTGTAACTTCCGGGAAATAGTAGTATATTTTGCAATGTTGTCTATCCTCTTTGTCGCTCTCGCGGCAATCCGCCCCGTCGCAACCCCTGCCGACACCGCTTACAAGAGTTGGTACTTCACGCCCACCGGCGTTTACGGCCGGATGCCATTGCAAAAGACCAAATACCGTCCGTTCGTAAAAGTCTCGCACCCTTCCGCCGGACTTGCAATGGTCCGGAGTTTCAGTCCCGCAAACGTCCTGGTCAATACCACCCGGGTATATTTTAAGAATGGCCTGCTGAGCCTTACTACCGAGACCGACCGCTGGGGCTATACCTACGACTCGATCTGGTACCAACCCGAAGAGCAGGGCAAGTTTCTTGTCACCGAACGGAAAAAAGGCGTCAATCCCTTTATCCCCTGTAAATACCTCGAATACACTTTCAAAGAAGGTCTCCTTACGGACATCCTCTGTTTTCGTGACTCGATCCGGGCCGGCGACAACCAGGAAGGCGTGGCGCATTATGTCTTCGAACGCTACACCGACCCTGACCGTCACGGTCTCATCAGGACCGAAACCTTTCTCAGCAACATCGATGCGCCTGCTTTTTCGCGTACTGCTGACTGTCACAAGCTGGTCAACGATTACGATGCCAAAGGCAACCTGGTCTCCCGGAGTACCTATGACCAGGACGACAAGCCGATCCTTGACCGATACGGGGTCTTCCGGACCAAATACAAATACGACGGCGATGACAACGAAACGGAAGCGGACTATTACGATACAAAGGACAACCTGACGGTCGCCGGATGGGGCTATGCGGAAAAGGTCCGCGACTACAAGCATGGATTTCTCGCCGCGGAAACTTACTATTACGATCAGAATACGATCGTCCGTTCAAACAGGCTGGCAGATTCGGTGGCCATCATCCGGCGTAAATATGACGAGGCCGGTAATGAGACCGAGACCACTTATTTCGATCCACTCGAATATCCGATCGCCAACGCCGAGGGAGTGCACAAGCTCGAATATGAATATTCAGCCGCCGGAATGCTTTCAACGATCAGAAGGTTCAGGCTGGACGCACAATCAACCTGGGGAGAAAGCAAGCAGTATCTATCGGTGAACTTCGAACGGGATGACAAAGGGCTGGTCACCGGCACCCGGTATGCCACCAATACCGGCATCGTAATCCGGGATCCCGAAGACGGCGCATTTTTGACCAAGACCAGCTATGATGCCTGGGGTCGCATTCACGCCAAAAGCTGCTGGCGGACCGATTCGGCCAAAATGGCCTGCAACTTCGGCTACCAGGAGATCGTCCACCGCTATAACGATGATGGGCAAGTCGCGGAAACGGACTACAACGACAGTACCGGCAATCCCTATGCGGGACCCCTTGGGTATTCGCGAATGATCACGCGCTACAACGAGCAAGGATTGCCCGGCGAATGGAGCTTCTTTGCAGGCGACAAACCTGTTACGCTCCGCCTCAACCTTGCGTCGATCTCCGGCTTCCATCGGGTACAATACAGCTATGACGGGCTGAACCGGCTCAGATCGATCAACTTCTATGACGCCGCCGGCAATCCGGCCAACGCCGTCCTCCGTCCCAGCGACAAAACTCAATATACCGCACATCAGGTTGACCTCGACTATACCGCCGCATTGCTTACCAGCGAGTCGTTCCGCGCGTCCGGAGCTCAAAACGCTCCCATCTCGCTTGAATGTTCCAAGGGCGACTGTCTGCCGCTCATCGCCTTCACCTCGATCAGGCTCGTAGGGACGCCGGCATCCATGCGGCCGGCCGAAAGCGCTGCCACCCGCTCCTTCCATGGAGGGATCCGCCCCGATACCCTGATCGACGATCAGCTGGGATTCGTGGGGCATGACACGATCCTCCTTTTCCTGCGCAACAATAGCGGCTGGATGACAGGTATCGGCTGCGGCGACATTTACCGCATAGCGCCAGTCAACAAATACTACCAGCTGGACGGGCAGGTCAACGATTACTACATGACCAACGATTCAATCGAGGCCTCTTTCAATTATGTCAAGGGGAACCTGCAAGATCCGGCCTATATTTATTATCCTAACGGCCAGGTCAAAGAACACGGCGACTATCAAAATAACGACCGATCCGGACAGTGGGACTACTACTACGACAATGGCCAGAAAGAAAAGACCCTCCAATTCGAGAATGGGGGCGCCTATGTGGTAGATTGCTATACCAGAAACGGCGAAGCGCTTGCCAGGGGCGGCAATGGCCGCTTCGTAGGAACGGTCGTCACAAATACCACCGTCAACCCATACGAAATGCAGGTATCCGGTAATGTCAAAAACGGCCTGCCCGACGGCGAATGGAACCTTTATATCAACACGATCCAAATGGTGAGCAAGGACCAGAAGACGGTTCCAAGTAATGTTGAATATTTCTCCGGCGGCAAGTTCCTCCATGGAACCTCCAACTCAATGTCCGGACGACAGACTTATTCCGACAGGATCTTTTCCCGCATAGAAAGCATTCACCCATACGAATACCTCGACCACTACCGCCAGGACCTGGCCTGCCGGACCGGAAATTCCCCAGTGATGTTGAACAATCTCTTTCCAGATGTCAAGCTGGGTATTCAAAAAATCCTGAGCACCAGCAAATACGGAGATTACAGCGGCTGGATCTTACTTGACGTCCACATCAACTCCGCGGGCCGCGTCATCAGCAGTTATGTTCGGCTGTACCAACCCAACGAGGCGTTCGGGAATGAGGTCCGGGCGATGGCATCCAGGCTGGCGTATCCTTCGATGTCAGGAATCAGGGGCTCGGGCATGGGCTACGAGAAGTTTTATATCATTTTGGTGGAAGCCAACGATGTCGTAATCCCCGAGCAAATCCTTCAAGATCAAAGAAGTATTGTTCCCAGAAGATAATTGGAAGATAGATTTCCGGGTGACCTTTTTCATTATCCGCCATATACTCATATAACCATCATACTCCATATAAATTACCCCGTAACATGGACGACCACCGACTTCTCGAATTGATCCGTACTGGAAATAACGATCTGGCCCTCAGAGAGCTATATCGAAACTTTCCCGCCATCCGAAAGCTCATCCGCTCAAAAGGCGGCACCGGCAAGGACGCCGAGGACGTTTTCCAGGAGGCGCTTCTCATCCTTATCCGTAACAGCCAAAAACACGGCTTCCAACTCACCGCCCGGCTCAGCACCTATCTCTACAGCGTCTGCCGTTTCCTCTGGAACGACGAGCTGAGGCGAAGAAGACCGACCCTGCCCTACAGTGCGGAAACCGGCCTCGATCCCGCCGACGAAACCCAGCTCCATACCGAGCTCGAAAAGGAGCAACGCATCCGGCTTGCCGAACGCGTACTTGACGAGTTAAAGGATCGCTGTCGTGAGCTGCTCCTCCTGTTCTATTGCGACAAACTTCCATTAAAGGAGGTCGCCCTCCGGATGAACTACAGTTCCGGGAACGTAGCCAAGAACCAGAAATACAAATGTCTCGAAGCGGCCAAACTCCGGCTGAAGGAACTCCATTCAACTTCCAAAACCTATTAATTCCCAGTCATGCGACCCGAATTGGAACTCATCGAAGAGATCGATAAATACCTGAATGACGAACTGACGGCCGCCGGCCGGGCCGGCTTCGAGACCAGGCTGGCAGCCGAGCCTGTCCTCCGTGAAGACCTCCGGCTGCTTGGCGACATCCGTACCGCCATCCACCGCATCCCCCTCCGCCATGACATTCAGACCGCGCGGCGTCATTATCACCGCGCCCGCTACCTCACCCGGTGGGGGGGCGCCGCCTTTGGGGCCATAGTGATCGCCGCGATTACGATCCTCTCTATCAATCATGCTCATGCGCCCGCGGCCAATCAATCCGCAGCGGCCAATGCAACCCTGGCGGCCGGCGCAACAACGCATCCCGCCGCCGAAATCTATACCATAGACCTGACAAAAGATACGACCCTTACAACCGCGCATGGCGCCATCCTTGGGATTCCCCGCGGCACTTTCGACGCCGGCGGCGCCACCAGCTTCCGGCTCCAGGTCAAGGAGGCGTATACCATTACCGAAATGATCCGCAATGGGCTGACCACGCGCAGTAACGGTCAGCCGCTCAGCAGCGGCGGGATGATCGACATCGAGCCCGTCGATAGCGGCACGGTTCGGATACTCAAGCCTGTGAAAGTGTCCATCCCGGCCGACCATGTCGAAGCGAACATGCGGCTGTATAAAGGTCAGCCGGATAGCGGCGGCAAGATCAACTGGATCAACCCGATCCCGCTTGCCGATACCTCCAGGCTCAGTGACCTCGCCATCGGCCGTACCCTGTTCATGCGGAATTGCGCAGCCTGCCACGCCGTGCGGGGGGAAGTAACCGGTCCTGCCCTCGCCTACATTCCCCAGCGGCGCGAACGGTCATGGCTGAACAAATATATCCGGGACAACCAGCGGCTCATGGCTTCCGGCGACTGTTATAGTTATTCGCTATACCTGTCATACAACAAAACGCCGATGCCCCTCTATCCAAACCTCACCGATAAGGACATCGACCGGCTTCTCTACTATATCCAAAATCAAAGCCGGCTTATCGACAGCAATAAGGTCCCGGACTACCATCGGACGTTCGACAGCTGCGTTCTTTACCACAAACTTTACGACTCGCTGAATGAACGCCGTCAGGCCCTGATCACCGCCAACGGTAATCGAACCGACAATGTCCGCCTCGACGCCGCCGGCAAACCCATCACCGATACCGCCATCGCGCTCGTCAACTCCGAACCCGTAACCATCGAGGAGCATCCCGTCAACTACTATAAGTTCACCGTCGAAAGTTTTGGGTGGTACAATGTCGACGCCCTGCTCAAAGATCTATCCGGCGTCGAAGACGGCGAACTATGGGTGCACGTCCCCAAACCATATCCAGGTGAAGTCAACGTCTTTTTCATCATCCCCGGCCGCAAGGTCATCGTCGAAGGCGGCCTCTTCGTCCGCTCGCAAACGGAATTCTGCTTCTTCACCGACGACGGCAAGATCCCGCTGCCGGCAGGCGAACAGGCATATGTCTTTGCCACCGGAGAATACAAGGGCAAACCCGTCTTTGCGATCAAAGGCTTCCTGCTCAGCCGCAGCCAGACGATCGACCTTCAGCCGCGCTCCATGACCATGCAGCAGATAACCGATACCGTTAGTCGCCTCGATCTCAACCGGCTCTCGGTCCGGGTTGGTAAAACTCCAAATTTCGCGGAGATCCGGGCCATCGAAACCTCGCTGAAAGCCATCGCCCGGTTCCGGCCGAAGGATTGCGATTGCAATTGCGGCGGGGAAAGTTGGGGGAACTTTGGCAGGGACTCGGTGGGCGTCAAATGAGCTGCGCAGGACGCAATCGCACGATTTTCGTAATTTTGACGTCTATGCTGCCATGTCACCGCCGATACCTGATCCTGGTGTACCCCATGCTATTGGTCTCTCTGCTGCTCGTCCCTTTGCTGCTGGTTCCCTTTCTCCTGCGATCACAGCAACGGCGCCAGGATACCCTTATCCTTCATTTTCAGTTGGACAGCTACCGGCTCCGGGCGGCGGACCGGGCGCGGCTTCAGGGGGCGTTGGACGACCGGAAGGCCGACTCCATTTCCATCATCGGTTATACGGACAAGACAGGAACCGTGGCGTACAATCAGCGGCTGTCACAGCAGCGGGCGGATGCCGCATTTCGGTATGTTCGCCGTGGGGAAAGTCGCACCGCCCCGCAGGGGCATGCCATCGGCCGGGGCGTCGCTCCGACGCCGGAGCTCTCCGACAGTGACAACCGCCGCGTGGAGATCGTATTCTATTATAATGACCTGGCGAGTGAAGGCAATGGGGTGGGTCGCACGAGCGAAGGCAATGGGGTGGCTCACACGAGCGAAGACAGTGAGGCGGGTCGCAATAGTACCGGGCGGGATACGATCCGGATGCGGCTGCCAGGGCGAACTCCTCCCGGCCAAACCCCGCCAACCTCCGCCGATACCCTCGTCGTCATGACCCCCGTCCCCGAGAGCGCAGGCGGGAAACGCGACAGCACCCAACCCAGCGCCATCATCTCGTTACAGCATATCAATTTTATCGTCGATACTCCCATCCCCACCGACTCCACCAGCATGATCCTCCCCAAATACGTCGAGCAACTGCGCCGGTATAAAGACCATCGCCTCGAGATCGACGGCTATGTCAACTCCATCGTGCCGCTTCGCGGAACAAAAGACCCGCTGTTCGTCCTTTCCGTCCGCCGCGCCAAATTTATCTATGACTATCTGGTCAACGCCGGATTCGATCCTGGCAAGCTTACTTACAAGGGGATGGGCAATGCCTCGCCGATCAACCCGACGCCCACGACCAGGGAAGAAATGAACGCCAACATGCGGGTCGAGATCAAAGTGTTTTGAAGGGGGAAATTTCTTAAATTTACTACACTCAATCCCCACTCCATATGACCGTCCAACAGATAATGACCGAGCTGGAGAAGCTCGGGTCCCCCGGCATAAAGAAGGTCCTTCTCAAGCATGGCGTCCGCGAGCCCTTCTTCGGCGTCAAGATCGGCGATATGAAGCCGATCCAAAAGAAAATAAAGACCGACTATCAACTCGCCAAAGACCTCTACGCCACCGGCAATGCCGATGCCCAATACCTCGCCGGCCTCATCGCCGACGACGGTAAAATGACAATGACCGACCTCCAGGCCTGGGTCAAACAAGCCTTTTCCAACACGATCAACGAATACACCGTTCCCTGGGTCGCCGCTGGCAGCCCGCATGGATATGAACTTTCGCTGAAATGGATCGACTCAAAGGAAGAGCACATTGCCACCGCGGGCTGGTCCACCCTCGCCAACCTCGCTGCCCTCCGGCCCGATGACCAGCTGGATCTTCCCGGGTTGAGGGCCCTCCTTGCCCGCGCGGTGAAGGAGATCCATACGGCGCCCAACCGCGTGAAGTATACCATGAATAATTTTGTGATTTGCGCCGGCTCCTATGTCGCCCCGCTTTCGGCAGAGGCGATTGCCGCCGCCGGGAAGATCGGGATCGTGACCGTGGATATGAATGGCACCTGCTGCAATGTTCCCGTTGCGACCGAGTATATCCAGAAAGCAAAAGACAGGGGCACGCTGGGGAAAAAGAAGAAGACGGTGAAGTGTTAGGAGGGGGTACCAGTTCAGGAAAGACTGGCGACCGCGCCCGCGACCGGTTCCGGCAACCGGTAGAAGAAGATCCCGGCAACCAGCACTGGATAATAAGTACCCACGACGGTCCAGATCAGCGACCAATCGGGCATCCAGAAAAATACGATCAGGATGATGAACGCCAGGGCGGTCAATGACAAGGCAAGCAGGGCGATCATTAGCCGTTTCATCGCCGCCGGCCACACGGTCCGGCAGATATAGGACGAACCTATCCACAAGAGAAAGAAACTGGGAATGGAAAAGGCAAAAGCGAACAACGCAAAATACAAGATAAAATCTACAACCCCCCAATCCACCGGCCCGCTGGCCACGATCAGCAGAACCGCAAAGACAAGTAACGGCCCGATCAGCACGGAACTGATCCAAACCTTTAGACTATATGAAAGCGCTGTTGGTGCCATCTCGGGGCATTGGAAAGTCTGGTTAAGTTAGGAATTTTTTTCCAAGGTCCTTTTCGCCAACCTCCTCCCCTTTAACAATTCCTTCAATTCTTCCTAACCAATCATTAACATAACTCGCACGCTGTCATGTCTTTATAGATTGTTTAACATTCCCCGTCAAACGATCTACGAAGGCTTACGTTAATAAAGGTGTATAAAAAGATCTCTAACAAAAAACAACTATCACAGATGAAATCCAAACTTGGGGCCGCTCTACTGGGCGCCGCTATAGCCATCGGCGGCCTGACCCTTTTTACCAATGCAAAAAAGCCGTTGAACACGATCCTTGACACAACGGCTGCCCCGGTCGTCAAGACCGGTTACGCCCCGGCCGGGCCCAGCGTTCAGCCGGTAGACTTTGAAAAAGCCGCCAGCATCGCCGTACCCGCTGTCGTGCACATCAAGACCTTAACGAAATTTAAGCAAACCGCCGGCCGCCAGGCGCCCGAGCAGGATCCACTTGGGGATTTGTTCGGGGGCAACAACGACCTGTTCCGCCATTTCTTTGGCGACGGGAACGGCCGCGAATTCCAGCAACCCGACCAGCGCGCTTCGGGCTCCGGGGTGATCATCAGCCAGGATGGCTTCATCGTCACCAATAACCACGTGGTGAATGGCGCCACCGAGATCACTGTCACGCTGAACAACCGGAAAAACTACACCGCGAAGGTCATCGGCACCGATCCGAATACCGACCTCGCGCTGATCAAGATCGACGGTCACGACCTGCCTGTTATGACCATTGGAAACAGTGATGAGGTGAAGCTCGGTCAATGGGTAATGGCCATCGGCTATCCGCTGAACCTCGACGTCACCGTTACCCAGGGGATAGTCAGCGCCAAATCGCGGAATATCGGCATCAATACGCAAGCTGCTGCCCCGGTCGAAGCTTTTATTCAGACCGACGCAGCCGTTAACCCCGGCAGCAGCGGCGGCGCGCTTGTCAACACCAACGGCGAGCTGGTTGCCATCAACTCCGCCATCGCTTCGCCCACCGGTGCTTTTGCCGGTTATGCCTACTCGATCCCATCCAACCTGATGAAAAAGGTCATTGGTGACATCATGAAATATGGCAAGGTCGAAAGAGGTTATCTCGGCATCAGCATGGCGCCGGAAGGCCTCGATGACGCGAAGAAGAAAGAAATGGGGATCAATAGCGATGTAGACGGAGTATTCGTGATCGACGTCGACCCGAAAGGCGCTGCCGGTGAAGCAGGGCTGAAGAAAGGGGACGTCATTACCCGGATCAATGGGGAGAAGGTCGATGAAGACGCTCAACTGGCCGAGCTCATCGCCCGCGAAAAGCCCGGCGACGCGGTTAAGATCACATACGACCGCAATGGTTCCGAACAGACCGTTACCGCTACGTTGAAGGATAACATGGGTTCCTTTGCCAGCACGAAGGCTGCCGTCCAATCCCTCGGCGCTGATCTCACCGACCTTAGCAAGGATGACGCCGCCAAGCTCGGCATTACCGGTGGCGTAGTCGTTAACAACATCCATGATGGCGGCGTCCTCAGCAATCAGACCAACATGCGGCCCGGCTTCATTATTACAAAAGTCGGCGACCAGCCTGTGAAGTCAGTAGACGAATTCAAAGATGCGTTGAGCAAACAAGGTAGCAACTTCCAGCTCCAGGGGATCTACCCGGATAGCAAAGAGGTTTATTACTATGGGATCAACGACTTTAAAAAATAACTCGGAAAGTTAGTTTGTTGAGTTTTCATGTTAATTGTGACAGGCCGCTCCGTTCCCGGGGCGGTCTTTTTATTTTGAGCATCCTCCCCGTGGCGCCCCCGGAGGCTATCAATTCGCCTGCTTCTGCTCCTCCTCCCCCGAATTCGATAGTTTATAAAACGCCCGCTTCATCTGGATATTCGTCACCGGGTTCACCACCAGCGGTTCGTATTCGACCACCGTCTGATTGTTGTCGAGCCCGTAAGCCGTCTTATCCGACTGGGCCAGCTTCGAGATACTGAAATAAGCATTCAGGATAAAGCCCTCCCTTGCCGAGAACTCATTATCATAAGAGAGGAACCGCTTCATGATCACGAACCGGAAATCATTCGGCCGGATATGCGAGAAGATCGGATACCTGCTCACGATATCCAGCTCCTTATTATTGATCATCTCCTGCACCACCTTCCGGAGCATCAGCCCGATCTTGGGTTGAACGCGGAAGCCCAACCGAAAATCCACCCGGATGATCTTGTCATCGCGGATCTCCTCCACGCCATACTCCATCGTATAGGGATCATCCGTCCGGTCGATGTGAACGAACCAATACAGGTCCGCCTTCTTTTCGATGTTGTCGAAGATGGAATCGAGCACCCGCTTCTCGATCAGCTTCGAATAGGCCGACCGCGTGAAATACACCAGGTGCGAGCTATACTTGGGGACCGACGGATCGCGGCTCAGCGCTTCGAGCATGGGGATATAATCCGATAGGTTCACAAAGGTCAGGAACCGTTGCGTGATCCGTCGCGCGTTATACCAGACATACATCGTCGAGATCAGTCCTATCTCGAAGACCAGGAAGAACAACCGCTTTACGATCTTCACCGCATTGGCGATAAAGAAGCTCGTCTCCACGCAAACGAAGATGGTGAGGATCGCCCCGACGATCCAGAACGCCATTCGCCGGACATATCGCAGGTAATACCACATCAGGAACGTGGTCATCAACATCGCGATCGTGATCGAGAAGCCATAGGCCGCCGTCATCGACTCCGAGGTCCGGAAATACAGCAGTACCAATGCACAGCCGGTGAAAAGGATCCAGTTGATACTCGGGATATAGATCTGCCCCCGGATATTGGAGGGATATTTTACGTTGATCCGCGGCCAGAAGCCAAGGCTCATCGCTTCATTGATCAGGGTAAAGGATCCGCTGATGAGGGCCTGGCTAGCGATGATCGAGGCCGCGGTTGCCAGGACGATCGAAGGCAGCAGCAATTGGGTCGGGACGATCGCAAAAAAGGGGTTCACCGTCCCGAGGTTGGTCTTGTGTTGCATCAGCACCCAGGCGCCCTGGCCGAGATAGTTGAGCACCAGCGTTGTTTTGACGAAGATCCAGGAGACCCGGATATTCTTACGGCCGCAGTGCCCAAGGTCGGAATACAATGCCTCCGCGCCGGTCGTACACAGGAAAATGGCCCCCAGCAACCAAAAGCCGTTTGGATGCATGGTCAGCAGCTCGATCCCATAGACCGGGCTCAGCGCCTCCAGCACGGTGGGGTTCTGGACGACCTGGCGCAGCCCCATTGCTCCAAGCATAAGGAACCACAGGAACATGACCGGCCCGAACGATCCGCCCACGATCTTGGTCCCGAAACGCTGGAAGAGAAAGAGCAGCAACAGGATGACCATGACGATCTCCACGGTCAGCGTATTGCCGGGGATGATATGCTGCTCGAGACCCTTGACCATGCTAAGTCCTTCGATCGCGGAGGTAATTGTGATGGGCGGGGTAATAATGCCGTCCGCAAGGAGCGTGCCGGCGCCGACTATAGCGATATAAAACAATGTTTTACTGTACCTTCTCACCAGCGCATAAAGGGAAAACACGCCCCCCTCCCCATGGTTGTCCGCCTGGAGGGTGATAATGACATATTTAAAGGTGGTCTGAAGAGTGAGGGTCCAGAAGACGCAGGAGATCGCGCCCAATACCAGTAACCGGTTGGCCTCCCCGCCCTCCGTCATGATCGTCTGGAAGGTGTAGAGCGGCGAAGTGCCGATATCCCCATAAATGATGCCCAGCGCGATCAGCAAGCCCGCGGTAGACAATTTCTTCATGTGTTGCGATTGATCCATGCTCCTGAATTTACGAACGGCTCCTGAATTTGTGAACGGCGGCCTGAGACCGGCAAAGATCGGATTAGTTTAACCGCTGCTAACAATTATTTATAACATAAAAAAATAATATAAATCCGCTTAAACCAATAACCCTTAATTCGAATCTCATGCCTGCAACCAACAGAATAAACTTCTAAAAACTCTCAATTATGAAAGCTAAACATTTATTGCTCGCTACGGTCGTCACCGCATCGGGCCTGATCGTAGCCTGTACCAAGAACAACAGCACCGGTGGCTCCGGCTCAAATTCGAGCGGCACCACCACTACTGAGGTCCAGACCCAGGCGGATGACATTACCCAGGTATCCAACGAAATGGATGCCATGACCGACGATGTGAACAACAGCCTCAATGCTTCCACGACCTTCAGTGGCGCTACCGGTTCCCTCAACCTGGATCTAAGTATTTGTGATGCCACCGTAACCACGGACACTGCTAATGGGCTGCGTCAGATCATTATTACTTACAATGGTACGAATTGCCGGGGCAACCGTATCCGCACCGGCGTCGTTGTCATTTCGATTCCCGTCGGCGTCCGCTGGCGTGATTCCGGGGCCGTCGTCACTGTCAGCATTCAGAACCTGAAGATCACCCGTATCGCGGACCACAAGACCATTACCCTGAACGGTACGTACACCTATACGAACGTAACCGGCGGTTTGTTGAAAGACCTTGCTACTCTCGGAACTATCACGCATACAATTGGCGCCGACAGCGTGTCCATCGAATTCGCCGACAGCGCTACCCGGGCCTGGAGCGTGGCCAAACAACGTGTCTTCACTTACAATGACGGCGTTGTGATCACCACGACCGGCACGCATTCGGACGGCACCAACAACGATGTCGCCATCTGGGGGACGAACCGCTATGGTAACTCGTTCGAGACCCTTATCACCCAGCCTATGGTCATCGGGCAGTCCTGCGACTTTCGGCTGACCAGCGGCCAGACCGAGACGATCCGGCCCGCCCTTACCCTGACAATCACCTATGGGCTCGACGCGAATGGCGATCCTACCGGCTGCCCCGGAGAGGGATATTATTACTACAAGGCAGTTTGGGTGCTGAATAAGAGCGGCAAGACGTATACTTATATCGCACCGTACTAGAATTCCGCTTTTTTCTCCCCACAAAATGTGGAATCTTTTACCCGAGATACGCATTAAGACAGACCGCGAAACTGCAGCGATTCTGTGGGTTATTTGGGTAGATTCATATTATCAATCCATTTCATATATCAAGCGGATATTATGTGTTAATTGTTTATGAAAGGCTCGGAATTTGAATTAATAGTTTGCGACTCTTAATAGGATATTGGAATTTAGCAACGGCCTGGATTTTCATCCGGGCTTCTTTTTTGCCCCCCGGTGCAAGCGTTGCCCCGCCCGTCGCCGAGCCTTCGACCTTCCGCCGCCAGCGTTGTCCTGCCGCTTCCGAGCCTTCGACATGATCAGCGCCGGTTGGCTCCCCTCACCAGTATAAATGCATCAGTTCATCCCGTAGCGCCCCGATCCGCCGCCGGTACACCTCATCATCCGCCGCCATCATCCTCGTCCGGCGCAACGCCGGCTCATGCAGGACCGTCGAACCATAGCGTTCCAGCAGCGTATCCATGATCTTTAGCGACCGGACCAGATCAAAGTTGATCTCCGAATTGATGCTCACCCCCCGTCGCGCAACCGCTTCGCCTTCCTCCGGGGGGAACCCCTGATAGTCTACTTTCAGCTCATTCTCGAAATACCGGGTCAACCCAAACACGATGCGTCCATTCACCATGACAAAGTCGATGGCTGCATCTCCACTTTCCAACAAAGCCGTCAAGGGATCGTCCTCCTTTCCGGACCGTCGTAGTACGAACAAGTCGGCGTTCCCGCCTTCCCTGATCGTCCCGTTCCCCATCAGTCCCAGGGCCTGCGCGGGGTTGGCTGTCACCATCCGGAACAATTCGCGGTCGCCGATCTGGAGATCCAGCAGTTGGTTGACGAAGCGGGCAAACTTCAGCTCGTCCAGCACATGTTTGCTGCCGCTCGGGCTCCAATCCGAGCCAAGACAGACATTGATCCCCTTGTCCAGCAGGCGGCGCACGTCCAACGTATCCCGGTACAGCAACAGGTTGGATACCGGGGACCAGATCCAACTGATCTGATGCGTCTTCACGAAATCCACCCAGGCCGCATTGCCGGGATCCATCCCGCAACCATGGGTGATGCCCAGCCTGGATTGCGTCAATTTCCCCGGGTCACCGACGTCCTTTTGCAAGGACCCAAACAGGAGATCCACCTCCTTCCGCGAATAGGGATCAGCGGTACTTCCCTTTACAAAACCCGTTTTACCCTCGCCAACATGGATCAGCGTGGCATAGTAGGGCGTATTGTTATTATTGACACTCCGGATGTAACTATTATAGGTAGACTGGGCCACGGGCGCCCAGTTGCTGGTGTCTTCCGCTGAATCTCCGCTTGGTGTGACATTCGGGCGATAGAAGTCCACTACCGAGTTCACCTCGTCCGCTGCCGGGATCGGCAGGCCGGCCTGGTCGCCTGTGTTGCGAATTATAAATGAGCGGTCATCCGCCTGTTCCTTATCGAGGTCAAGGGTTTCCTGGATGACCACGGTTCCGCCCGCTACCGCCTGGATCTCGGAGATGATCGCGTGGGCGAGGTCGACTTGCGGGAGAGACGTTGGGATGATACCGGCAACCTGCGGCGATGTGGCCGTAGCAGCGGCTGTAGCCCCGGCAACCTGCGCCAGCGTGGCCTTCACTTCCGCATCCTCCTTCCAGCCCTCCTTTATATAATCCAGCAAGCCGCCGATCTGCTGCTTGTACGCGGAGTTGCTTCGCCACTGGAACCGGTTCTTCCACACCTGGTGACTTTCCCAGACCGGCAGGATATTGTACCCGATATGCGTGTGGAGATTGAGCAGCCCCGGAAAGATCACCGTCTCCGCATCCAGCTCGATCATGATGATACCTGGAAAATCGCTAAGCCCGCCTGCCCCCTCCGTCGCCTTCCCCTCGATCACCCTAACAATTTTCCCTTTCTCGATCACCAGGGTTTGCAACCGTTCCTTCCCATCCGGCATCCATACAAAACCAATAAGCCCGATCGTGCGCGTGGAATACGTCAACATAAAATAAGGTAGTATTAAGTGGGTGCCAAATTATAGTATATTTAAGCCCCTTTTGCTAACGAATAATAAATAATTGTAAAATGTCCGCCGAGACTGTCCGGTGTCATTGGCCGGGAAACGACCCGCTCTATATCAAATATCACGATGAGGAATGGGGTAAACCGACCCACGATGAGAAGAAGTTGTTCGAGTTCCTTATCCTCGAATCCGCCCAGGCCGGGTTGAGCTGGATCACGATCCTGCGGCGCCGTGGCAATTACCGAAAAGCCTTTGCCAACTTCAACCCGAAAAAGGTCGCGGCGTTTACCGAGGAAGATGTCCAGCGGCTTCTTCAGGATGAGGGCATCATCCGCAACAAGCTCAAGATCCGCGGAGCCATCAATTCGGCGAAGCTCTTCCTGGAGGTTCAGAAGGAGTTTGGGAGCTTCGATGCGTATTTGTATAGCTGGATGCCGGACGGCAAACCAATCGTCAATCATAGCGACAAGCTCGTCGCCAGCACGCCGGTCTCGGATGCGATCAGCAAGGATATGAAAAAGCGGGGATTCACCTTCTTCGGCACGACGATCTGTTACGCCTATATGCAGGCGGTCGGTATGGTCAACGATCATATCCCCGCGTGTTCGTTCAAATAGGCGGGGCCAACCTCACTTCAAAAACTTCCGCACAAAGAAGTCCGCGGCCGCCCCATAAACCTTCACCGCATTGGAAAATTTCATCCATTCATGCGTATCGTCCACGATCATCATGGCCTCATAAGGCACACCTTTTTTCGCCAGCCGGTTGACCAGATCGATACTATGGCCTACGCGAACGTTCCGGTCATCGTCGCCCTGGATAATGAGTACCGGTGACGTCCAGCCGCCAACATAGGCGTCCGGTGAAGAAAGCCAGGCCGTCTTCAGCGCTTTGTCGTAGTCCGGCGCTTTTTCATATCTGTCTCTGAAGGCCGTAATAAGCGAAGACTGGTTGAGCCAGTCGTGAACGCCATGGAAATCCACGCCGGCGGCAAACAGCTTCGAGTCTTTTCCCAACGCCAGTGCGGTCAGGAATCCTCCATAAGATCCGCCGTAAACGCCGATCCTTGCCGTGTCCACAAAGTTCTGTTTGCGTAGCCAAAGACCCGCCGAACGGACGTCCAGATATTCCGACGCCCCCATCGCGCCGGCATGCGGCGGGTGGTTGAACTCATATCCATAGCCGATGCCCAGCCGATAGTTGACCGCCAGCACTACAAAGCCCAGACTGGCGAGGTATTGATTGGAGGCGTAAGCATTGGAGTAGTAGGCCGAATAGTGCCAGCCGAGCAGCATTTCGCGGGGCGGGCCGCCATGCAGGTAGACGATCGCCGGTTTCCGGGCCGCGCCGCCGGGCGGTAAGAACAGGTCCGCGTGAACGATAACGCCGTCAGCGGAGGTGAAAATCACTTGCCGCGGCTCGATCAGCTTTTGCAGCGGGAAGTCCGCGGGGATATGGTCTGCACAGAGGATGTTGACGCCCGGAGCCGCCCCTGTCCCCAGCCCCATCACGGCCGGCAGCGGCGGGCGCTGTACCGTGGCGCTAAGAAAAGCAAGCGTCTTTCCATCGCCGGTGATAACCGGGGTCCATTCCAGACCTTTGCCGGGCGTCATTACATGCATATCGGGCTTGTCCACACTCACCATCAGGACATGTCTTCTTTCGATGTCGTACGCGTCGTCGCCGGTGTTTGCGCTACAGACGAGATATCGCCCGTCGGCGCTCAGGCGGATGTGTTCGCACATGAAATTGCCGGGTGTCAGCAACAACGGCTTTGCAGGCGCGCCACCGCCATCGCCGCCACCCCCACCCGCATCCAGCGAATAAAGATGCGGCCATCCATCCTGATAGGAAAGGAAGACGATCGTATTGCCCTTTGCCCAATGCAGATTGGCGCCGCCATCCGTCGATGGGTAAGATCCGCGGAGAGTGTTGGACGACTTCCATAACAGTACCGCCTGACCGCTGGCCGTATCCGCGACATAGATGCTCCAGGGAACCGGCCGGTTGACCGTCAGGGAATCAGGCGCGCCCCCTACGCCTGCCCGGCGGACAAACACGATCCTGCTTCCATCCCCCGACCATTTCGGCGAAGCATCCCAGGCGAAAGTAGCGCCCATCCATTTGAGCGAAGGACTGCCGGCGGTATAGATACCGATAATGGCATGGTCGGTCCTGGCGGTTACGAACAGTAGCCGTTTGCCATCCGGCGACCATTGCAATCCACTGACGGCGCCCCTGGTCGTGAACAGGTTGCCGGCTGCAGCGCTCCCATCCGCCGGCGCTATCCAGACCTGACCGTTCTTGATAAAGGCTACCTGTTTCCCATCCGGCGAGATCGCGGGAGCATCGCCTTCGGAGAGATATCTTACAGCTCCTCCAGCCCAGGGGATGCTGGCCACCTGCATTTTGAACGGCTGGATGTCGGATAACGGATCCACCGGTAAACCGCCGTCCCAATTGGAGCCATGATCTCCGCCACGAACGAATACCACCCACTGCCCATCGGCTGAAATGCTAAGACCCGTGATCTCCTGAGCGTCATCCGTTGAATAATCCGTCAGCTTCCGTGGCGCATAGTCGGGGCCTTCCGCGACATAGATATTCCGTCGTCCCTCTTCGTCCATGGCCCAGGCGATCCTTTCGCCTGCCGGTGCGGCGGTCAATTCGGTGGGATAGGGATATTTTTTAAAATTGAGGAATGAAGTTGGCTGTGCCTGTGCTGCCAGCGAGAAGGGCAACAGGAAGAGCAATACGGCTTTTCTCATGTGTAGTCGGCGTTTGCCGGAGAAGATACGACATTTTCATCTAGCGACCCACATTTGCCGACCCGCCCACCACCGCGGGTAAAATATACTCCGTCATCATCTTGTCCACCTGCGGGTGCGCATAGGGCATGCCGTATGCCGTCGCCGTGACCACGATCACCAGCGGCTGATCCGTAAATATGAAGATCTTGTTGCCGCCATTGCCCGTACAATACCAGGTCTCATAGTCCTGCCCGCGGGCATGATACTTCTTGTTCCAGAAGAAATACCCGTAATACTGATCGGGCCCATAAGGTATGGGATGATATTTGGAAAAAGTCTTCCGCACCCATTCGGCGGGGAGGATCTGCCGTCCCTGCCATACGCCGCCATTTTTATAGAGCTGGCCATACTTTGCAAAATCCAACGCCTTCAGCCGGATGCCGCCCGCGGTATTGACCACATGCTGCGGCGTATACTGCCACTGATAGTCGCGGATCCCCAGCGGGCTGAACAGCTTCAGATCCGCATAGGCCTCAAGACCGCCACGAACGTTGCTATTCAGGATATCCCCCATCAACATTGCACCTGCGGTAAAATAATGCCAGCGGTCTCTTGGCCTCGTCGTGCTCAGCGGCAGATCGAGCGTCCACTTCACCCAATTCTCTTTGTCATACATATTTTCCTCATTGCCCGGCGAATTACCATCATCATCATCGCCGTCAAAGGCGGAGCACATGGTCATCAGGTCCTTCAGTTTGACCGAATCCTTTTCGGGCGAATAGTTCGCATACGATTGCAGGCGGTAAAAGGCGGATATCGCCTCATCCTCACTCCTCAGATACCCGTCCCGGATTGCCATCCCCATCATGGTCGAGGCAAAGGATTTTCCGACCGATCGCGGATCATGCTGGGTATCCCGGGTTTCACCGTTGAAGTACTCCTCGATCAGGATATTTCCATTTTTGATCACTACCACGCTGCTGATCTGCTTAAAGAAGCCCGCTTCGATCAATCCCTTCAACTGCTTGATCCTGGTACTGTCATAGCTGTCTTTGGAAAGCCCGAACCCGTCATAAGGTTGCAGGGGCGTGAGCCGGATCTTCGCCGGGTCAACGGTTACGTTAAGCCTGACCAGCAACGGCAGATCACCGGCCGCCAGCAACGGACCGTGCAGGGTATCCGTCCCCTGCCGGAGATAAGACCGGATCTCGAGGCGCAGCTTATGCGGTCCTTCCTTCAACGCCGAGTCGCCGCCATTGTGGGCGAACCGGACCCAGAACCACTGGCCCCACGACTCGCCGGGATGAAGGTAATCGAGAAGCGGCTCGGTCAGCGTCGTCACAGGGTTGCTGATAGCCTGGGTCGGCGTCCAGATGTCGCTTCGGTAGATGAGGCGATTGTCTACGAACAGGGTAAACTCATAACCGGCGTCCTTTGTAAAATTTCCTTTTGTTAAACTATCGATATCGAGGGTGGGCGCCAACTGCCGGATATCCTCCCGCAATGTCCGGGCCAGGCGGGCGGTGATAAAGAGGTTGCTTGTGTTGGTGAGCGTGTATTGCCGCAAGGCTTTGGCTGGTCGCGGCCGACCTGCGGCGACGCCGTGGTCAGTAAATATGATCCTGCCGGGTAGTGATGCCTGGGCCGGCGATCTAGCGGGAAGCCAGAGGATCCATAGTTGTACGAAGAGGAGGAGCGGGAGCGAACGCATAATATAATTGTTGATCGCCAAAATTATCCAGCCGCCTCCATACAAAATAGAATAATCTTAACGTGTGCAAAGCAGCCTACGATAGGCAAGGGGCGGCACTTCAAACTGGGCTTTGAAGGAGCGGATGAAATGGCTTTGATCGGCGAACCCGCATTCGAAGGCGATATCGGTGAGCGACCTTGTCGCATCGGGTAGCAACGTCATGGCCCGCTGGATGCGGATCATCCGCAGGTAGTTGCCAAGATTCGTATGGAAATGTTTGGGGAACTCCCGTGAAAGATGGACGGGATGAATATTAACCTCTCTGGCGATGTCGACAAGGCTCCATTCTCTCCGGTTGATCAGGCTTCCTTCGCTTCGGTCGTCGCGCAGCATCTCCCGGACCCGCGCCACCCAGGCCGGCTTTGCCGAATCACGACTCTCGCGGATCTTGCCAAGGACGCCAAAGATCTGTGTCAGTAACGCATCCACGCCCGGCTGGCCTCCCGTACCCGAGAGCTTGGCCTCCCTGAAGAGATCATACATCAGGGTCTTCACCAGCGGGTCTGAAAGCCGGATACTTCCCTCCGTTAGACTCGCGCGGATATCGAGCCGCTCATACCAATGGCCCGAGAGCTCGACATGAAACCCGCGGGTGAAGCGGCCCGACCCGAGATTGTAATGAGCGTCCTGCCAGTTATGGAAGAGGAGATCGCCCGCGACGCACTCGTAGACCTCCTTTTTGTTGCCCTCGCACATGCCGCCCGTCAACAGAAAAGTAAAATAGTTGTCCTCGTGAAAATGCCAGTCTACCCTTCCCTGGGAATATACGGTGTCTGTCAGGGTCACCCCGTCGAGCGGGATCAATTCTGTCGTATTGCCGTAGAAGAAGCCGCGATGGGAGCGTTTCATTGCCGGAAGATAGGAAATTCCAGCCGATGAAGTGCGCCGCCCATCCCTTACATCCCGCCGTCGCGCAGGCGGATATATTCATCCAGGGTCATGTTCCTTAGCCCTTTATTCTGCATCCGCTTGATAAACTCCACGCTTACGCCGTGATCGGCCAGGCGAACCGCCTGATCCAGCGAGAGGCTCTGGAAGCCCAGATCACGAAAGCCCTTGACAAAATTTGCGCTCACGCCGTGGTCCACCAGTTCCACCGCCTTCGACAGCGAGATATCGGTATAGCCCATCTCGGTCAGCTCCTTGACAAAACTCACACTGACGCCATGATCCCGCAACTCGACCGCCTCATCCAGGGTGATATTCCGCTGCCCGATCTTTTTCATACCGGCTACAAATTCCGGATCGACCCCATGGTCCACCAGCTCGACCGCCTTGTCCAGCGGCACCTCGGTATAGCCCATCTCGTGGAAGCGGGTAATAAAGGACGGGCTCACCCCATGCTCCCTCAGCTCAACGACCTTATCAAGCGTCACTTTCCCATAGTTGTCCTTCTGGAACAGCTCAAAGTAACCGGTCATGACATGCTGGTTCATGTTCTCTTCCGCCAGATGCTTTAATTCATTCATCGTGATGCCCGTGTAACCGTTCTCCTTCATAAAGGAAAAGTAGGCGCGGTTGATATTTGTGAAATAGAGGTGGATCATCAGGGTTTCGGTGATCGTCGAGAAGCCTTCATTTGCCAGATAGGATTTGAAGGCCGGGTCTTCCTCGAAAGAGTAGGTTCCATGACCGCGCTTGCCGTCAAAAACGCCATTGAACGTTACCGTACCTGCATCCCGTTTAACGGTGAACGATCCCTGCTTATCGGTTGGCAAAGGGCCCAGCTCGCTTAATGCGAAGGATGCGCCCGAGCTCCAATGATGGCCGCCAAACTGGATATGCACCTGGTCTCCCACCACAATCGCGCTCCACAATCCAGGGTTATCGGCGAAGTCGCCGCCATAGTTGTCATCGTCATTCGAATGAGTGTCTTGTGCCACGGCGCCCGACCACAGCAAGGTCGTCAGGGCAAGCATGGAAATCCCGTAAAGAAATATTCTCTTCATAAAAAGTGGTATTTAATTGGTGATATTAAGAGGTCGGTCCCCGCATTATGACGGGTCGATTCCCGCGTCCTGTAATTTTATATAATCTTCGAGGGCCATCAGGGTACCGGTCTTTTTCTTCCATTGTTCGATGAAATCACTGCTCACGCCATGATCGACCAGGGTAACTGCTTCATCGAGCGTCAGGTTCGGGAAACCCGCGGCGCGGATCCGCTGGATGAATTCGACCGATACGCCGTGATCCATCAGCTTGATGGCTTTCTCCAGGCGGATGAGGCCGTAACCTTCCTTCTTCAGCGATTGAAGGAAATCTATGCTGACGCCATGGTCCATCAATTTGATTGCCATGTCCAGGTTGGCGGTATAGCCAAGTCTTTTCAGTTCAGCGAGAAATTCGGGCGTTACGCCGTGATCGTGGGCTTCGATTATTTTCTCGACATTGGTCGAGTCGGAGGAGGGCGATGCCGGCGCCGGCGCGGATGCCGGTGTGGACGCCGATGCCGGTTTTGTGGTGTCGGCGCGGGCGGTGGTGGTGCTCACGGCGACGTGAGTGGTGACGCGAGTGGCTACGTGTATCGTTGCGGGCAGGATGCCGGGAGTAACCTGTGGCAGGGATTTAATGGTCTTTGCTTCCGCTGTTTGGCTCGCGGTAATGGGGTTGGCCGCTGCCCGGCCACTGTTTATAGTAATGAACGCCCCGCAGAGCAAGAGCACTCCGCCCATCAGGACCAGCCGTTCACCCGCGTTCAGCGAATGGTTACGCTTCCGCACGATCCTTTCAACCCGCTTAACCATCCCGTTATGCCCGTCGGCAAAGGCCAGGGCATGACCTCGGGCGGTCATGAACCTTCCCACCGACTGTTGGTACTCATGGAAGGATACCAGCGCTTCGATCAGCTGGCGGCGGCTCCGCGTCTCCCGGATCGCCACGTCATCACAACAATTCTCGCGCTCCGTCCGGATCAGGGATGAGACCCACAGCAAAGCCGGGTTGAAAAAATACAAGGTATCGATGAGGTTTTGTACGAGGTTGAAGAGGTAGTCCCGCCGCCGGATATGCGCCAGTTCATGTAATAAGATCGTCTCCACCTGGTCGGCCGAAAGCTGTGCCAGCATGCCTAGCGGCACGAGGATGACGGGCTTCAGCCAGCCGACGGTGACAGGCACTTTGACCAGGGCCGATTCCAGTAACTGCACGGGCCGGGTGATCCGCAGGCGCTGAACGAGCATGGCTAAACGCTCCTGCCATTCGATGGGGACCGGGCCGGTCTTATAGTGTCTTACCCGTTGGGCATAGACGAGGCCGGACAGTAGCTTGACAAATCGCGCCAGGACGACAATGAACCAGACGACCACTACGATCGATGCATGCGCGTTGAAGTATTGTACCAGCTGTTGGATCCCTCCCGGCAGCTGCACCAATCCCCCGGCGGGTTGGGCGTGAGCTCCGATCGCGTGAGCTCCGATCGCCTGCGCGCCTTGAGTCACCGCGGATGCGGCAGGTGTGCCCGCCGTCGCGGTGGCGGCTACCGGCATCCGAAGTTCCAGAAGGAAGGTATATCCGCTCACGGCGAGGAATCCTATTACGAGGATACCGAGGATACCATATCGCGTCGCGGAGGAAGCCCGCTTTGTCAGGAGCATGACTGCACCGGCAACAACGGCCAGGATCAGGCCCTGCCAGAGGGAATGAAGCAGGGTCCAGCAAAGCGCGCGAATGATCGATTCGGAAATGGTGGTCATATTAAAGAAGTTTTAGTGCTCTTCATCCAATCGGTTCAGGAGGTCCTTGATCTTGTCCCAGTCTTTGTTGGAAGTCTCCTGGTTGCCCAGAAGCTCCAGCATGAGGCTTTTTACCGACCCGTTGTACATGGCGTCGACGAACTTGCGCAACACCACTCCTTTTGTCTTCCCTTCTTCGAGCCGGGTACTATAGATGTGCGTCATGCTGCTTTCATCGCGTTGTAACATCCCCTTCTCGTGCATGATCTGCATGAGCTTGAGGGTGGAGGTGTAACTAAGGGATTGCTTCTGGCGATTCAGCTGGTCGTTGACAAACCTCACCGTGGATGGGCCGTGCTTCCACAATACCTGGAGGATCTCCAACTGCGCCCGGGTCGGTTCCGGCAATTCTTCCAAATAGGTCTCCTTGTTCATAGATCAAAGATATAATTTTCAACGTACGAAAAAGGTTATAGGTTATTGTTAACAATTGTTTAACATTTCGCCTCATTTGGCCTGCCGGACATTTACATCATTGGAAACCGAACTATTGTGGAGCATATCGTGAACCGCGAAATACCTTTTGAATTCATTCTGGACTATCTGCTTCCGATCGAGATGGAGATCCGGCCCTTCTTTGGGATGTTCTCGATCTACTCCGGCGATAAGCTTCTCCTGATGCTTCGCGACCGTAGCAACGAGCCGGAAATGAACGGCGTCTGGATCGCCATGAACAAAGGTCATGAAGCGCTGAAGCTCGAGATGCCGGGGCTTCGGGAATATCCGGGAGCGCGGCCTAATAAGAAAGATAACGGCTGGCTTCAGATCTCGCCCGACGAAGATAATTTCGAACAAATGGCTATCCGCATTTGCGAGTTGATCGTCCATCGCGATCCGCGGATTGGCAGGATCAAGCCGCCATGGAAGTCGAGGGGTGGAGGGAAGCCGTCAAGGGCGAAAGGCCGGGGGCTCCTCTTACTGCTAATCCTCTTCACGCTCACCGCCCGGTCGCAACAGCTATATTTTCCGCATGACGCATTCCGTGACAGCACCGCCATGGCCCGGGCCATGCCCGCCCTCGCCCGGCAGGCCATCGCCATCTTTATGACCAGGCCGCATCGTGACATCCCCAATTACGGCCTGCTCCTCCGATATCGCCTCATCACCGGAGAATACGCCGAAGCGCTTGCCGCAGCAGACAGTGCAAAGGCCCTCTTCCAACCAAAAGATTCGGGCTTGGCTGCGAGTAACGTTTTCCCTTTCCGGGTATATGCGGCTACGAGGCTGGTCATGGCAACACTGGGCGACGATGATTTCCCCCGATCCTTCGACCCCGTCTTCACCAGCCTTTATGAACCATTGCCGGTCAAAGCCGCCGACTGGACCGAGAACTACTACAAAGCCGATCTGACGACCCGGACGCAGAATTATTTTGCCCTGGCCGCCCGGTTGCGTGCAGCACAAAAGGACAGCATTTCCTATAATGACGCCCGCGCCCTTTGTTTCTACTGGATGAACTATGTCGTATATGGCGCCGAGCTTCCGCTGGCCGATGGGTTGATCCGCGGCATCGCAATGCGGCGATACATTATTGAAGACAGTGTCCTCATCCCGACACGCGACGGCGCACAGATCGCGGCCACCATCATCCGCAGCCGCGCTTTTCGCGGCCCGCAGCCCGTCGTTCTCAAATTCGGCATTTACGCCAACCCGACCGAAGTGCCCGAGACCAAATATATCGCAGGCCATGGCTATATCGGGATCATCGCCGATACCCGCGGCAAACGGCTGAGCCCGCAGCCTGTCGAACCTTTCGTTCACGACGCGAACGACGCCTATGATATCATCGATTGGATCAGCCGTCAACCCTGGTGTAACGGCAAGATCGGGATGTATGGCGGGAGTTACCTTGGCTTCTCCACCTGGGCGGCGACCCGGCATCTCCATCCCGCCCTCAAGACCATCGTTCCTATCGCAGCGGTAGGCCCCGGCATCGACTGGCCCGGCCTGTATGGCGTCGGTGAAAGCGGCCTGGACATCCTCCACTGGCTGCGCTTCGTTATGGACAACAAGTTTACCGACCCGAATGGTCGCGGCCCGCAAGCGCACTGGGATAGTGTCGCGCTGCGCTCTTATACCAGCGGAGTAGCCTACCGGGCGCTCGATAGCCTCGAAGGTCATCCTAATGCAGAGTATCAGGAGTTGCTGCGCCATCCCGCCTTCGACAGCTATTGGAAAAACATGATCCCGACAGGGACTGAGTTTGCGAAGATCAACATCCCGGTCCTGACCATTACCGGTTATTATGACGATGATCAGCGCGGCGCCTTCTATTATTTCGATCAGCACCATCGTTACAACCCGCATGCGGAACACTATCTGCTGATCGGGCCTTATGACCACGGCGCAGCTCAGGGCTACCCGGCCGATCCATTTCCCAGAATGCTTGGCTATTCCCTCGACAGCGTAGCACAGATAAGCATCATGGATGTGGTATTTGCGTGGTTCGATCATGTGCTGAAAGGCGCGCCATTGCCGGATCTGCTAAAAGACAAGATCAATGTCGAGGTCATGGGCGAAAACCGCTGGCGGCATGTGGCTTCGCTGCGGGAGCTCAATAACGACACGCTGACTTTTTATCTCGGCGCCGAACGCGTCGATCATCGTTGCCGCCTGCTTTCCGCTCCCGACACAAGCTCTACGTTGGAACAATATGCTTATTTCGACGACCGCGGCGACTCCGCGGATAATGAGGCCTACTATATCAACGGTGACGGCCCGATCCTCAGCGATAAGATCGCCGCCGCTGATAAGCTGGCATATCTGACGTTTGCCAGCGATCCGGTGAGCCGGGCCTTCGACATCAATGGATCGTTCATTACCGACCTCGAGGCTACCATCAACAAAAAGGACATGGACCTTGCGGTCGAGCTCTATCAGGAGACGCCCGACGGAAAATATTTTCAGCTAAGCAATAATGTCTTTCGGTGCAGTTATCTCGCCGATCTGTCACGGCGGCACTTGCTGACCCCCGGCCAACCGGCGCATTTGTATTTCGACAACAGTTTTTTCACCAGCCGTCATATCGAAAAAGGCAGCCGGCTGATCCTGCTCGTCGGCGTCAACAAAAATCAGGACTGGGAGGTTAACTATGGTACCGGAAAAGACGTCAGCACGGAGACGATCCGCGACTCGGGCGATCCGCTGCACATCCGGTGGCGGGTTGATCACTGCCGGATCCGGGTGCCGGTCTGGTGGGAATTTAACTCAAACCAACATTAACAACATCATGTTCCGCAACTACCTCAAGACCGCACTCCGCAACCTCAGCCGCCGCCGGAGCTTTTCCGTCATCAATATCGCCGGTCTGACGCTTGGGCTGACCGCCACCCTGTTGATCGCATTGTTCGTATGGGGCGAGCATCAGTACGACCGGTCTATCCCCGGTGGAGACCGCATCTACCGGGTCTATCTGACGACTACCAATGACCATGGCACGGCCGATCTTGCCGTCACCCCGCCGGTTTTCGCCGGGACGCTCCAAAGAGAGTACCCGGCAATTCAAGAGGTCACCCGCGTCCTGTCAACATCCGAGGATAAGCAACTTTTTGAAGCGGGGGACAAACAACTATATGAAGTCGGCGGTCTCTTTGTCGACTCCACTTTTCTCAAGGTTTTCCGGCTGACGATGGACTACGGGTCCAACGCAAACGCCCTGGATAAGCCGGCTTCGGTCGTCCTTTCCCGCGAGATGGCCACCCGCTACTTCGGCGCCGACAATCCGATCGGCCACAAAATATTGATCGGGAAAAAGCCCGTGGAAGTAACCGGCGTCTTCGAAAAAGACCCCAAATTCCACTTGTCGTTCGATTATCTACGCCCCCTGTCGTCGCTCGACCTCCCCGCCGATCGCATGCAAAGCTGGGGCTGGCAACAATTCTACACATATGTCGTAGTTCACCCCGGCACCAACATCCAGCCCTTAGAGGCAAACTTCCGGCAACTCATCCGGCAAAGGGCCTGGCCGGATACCAAACCACATGGTTTCACCTACCTGCCGCACTTTCAGGCGCTGTGGGCTATCCATCTGTATTCTTCGGATTTAAAGTTTGACCACGGTGAACGCGGTAATATCACCTATGTGAATGCACTGATCGTTATCGCCGTCTTCATCCTGCTTATCGCCTGCTTCAACTTCATAAATCTTTCCACGGCCTTGGCTATCCGGCGAGCCCGGGAAGTAGGCGTTCGCAAAGCCGTGGGCGCAGCCCGGCGACAACTCATCGGCCAATTTATCGGTGAGACGCTATTGCTGACGCTGTTCAGCGTGATCCTGGCAGGGGCATTGACCGCCTTGCTGCTGCCCGTTCTTAATCACTTCGCCGGTACGACGATCCCCGCCGGCATGTTGCTCCATCCCATGGCCGTCGCCGGTGTAGCCGTACTTGTGCTAGTGGTGGGCCTATTGGCCGGTTTCTATCCCGCCCTTGTCCTGTCCGGCTTCGATCCCGTAAAAGTGCTCAAGAGCGGGGCCGTTCAACCCGGCTCGCCCGGCCGGACCCCCTGGCTGCGTCACAGTTTGGTGGTGGTCCAATTCAGCTTATCGATCTTGCTGATCCTCTCCGCCATCATCGTCTTCCGCCAGGTCGACTACCTGCACCATAAAGATCTTGGCTTCAATAAGGATGAGATCCTCTTCTTCCCGCTGCGCGGCGACAATCTCGCGAAAAACACCGATGCCTTCCGGACCGAACTGTTGCACTTGCCGGGCGTTTCATCAGTCTCTATCGGTTATGGCTATCCCGGAGACGCCGTAGCCGGCGATCAGATCATCGTCAACCGGAACGGACAGCAGGTTACCCAGTCGGTGACCCAACTGACGATCGACTATGATTATATCAAGACGTTGCAACTACAGCTCGTCGCAGGCCGCGATTTTTCAAGGGCAATGGGCACCGACCAGGACCACGCCTGGATCATCAATGAGACGGCCGTCCGCGAACTGGGTTTCGGCACTCCGGAGAAGGCGCTGGGCCAGACCTTGTCCTGGCACCCCTGGGATGGCAACAATCCTGATTCATTAAAGGTGGGAACCGTCATTGGAGTGGTAAAGGACTTCAATTATAAAAGTCTCTATGATAAGGTCGAGCCCGCGGTATTGCAGATCTATCCACAGGCCGCCTGGAAGGTAGCCGTCAAGCTGAGTACGGCCAATCTCACCTCTACCCTGTCCCGGATCGGCGCCGTCTGGAATAAATATTCGCCCGACTATCCGCTGGAGTACAAATTTCTGGACGATAACTTCCGGCAGCTCTACGAATCCGAAGACAAGCTCCAGACCCTGTTGTGGGCCTTCACCGGGATCGCAATTTTCATCGGCTGTCTCGGGTTGTTCGGACTGGCCGCCTATACCGCGGAGACCCGGCGAAAAGAGATCGGCATCAGGAAGATCCTTGGCGCAAATACGCGGGGCGTTCTGGCGTTGTTGTCGAGGGACTTCATCCGGCCGGTCTTGCTGTCGCTGCTGATCGCCTCACCGGTTACGGTTTTCGTTATGGGCCGCTGGTTGGACGGATTCGCCTATCGGGTTGCGATCGCGTGGTGGATGTTCGTTCTGGCGGGTGCGATGGCCGTTGTCATTGCCATGGTGACGGTGGGCTATCAGACGGTGCGGGCGGCGAGGGTGAGCCCGGTGAAGAGTTTGAGGAGTGAGTGAAAGTGGATTTTCAGTCCGATCTTTTCGATGGTTCCAAAATCCCTTTGAAAATCGAGATCAGTTCCGAACCTCATCGTCTCCTACATAATGTATACAATCTCGCATTCGGCCCTCCCGATGTCCGCGGTAAGATCGATGACAAAGCAGAACTGCAGCACAGCAACTACTCCAAAGTTTTTTCCACCATACTTTTTACAGGATTAACCTATTTGAATTCAAATCCGGGCCATTTTTTGGGTATTGACGGCTCCAGTAATTCCCGGGCTTATTTGTATTACAGGTTTCTGCAAAAGAATTATGATTACCTGAACCGGTTCTTCAACCTTTTTGGAATCAAATACTATGTTCGTGTAACGCGCTTTGGGAAGACTCAATATGATGATCCTTTTGACTTTCAAGATGTTAAAGCTATTCCTGAAAGCATTGAAAAGAAGATGATCGTGGATCCAAAGTTCATGTTCAACTATTTTATCTTCAATAAAAATTAGTTTCGTTCCTAGATTTAATTTGTAAATTTGCGTATGAATCCGAGTGTGCAAGAAAAGATCGATGCCTTGACCGAACGGGCAAAAAAGGAAGGGCGAAAGTCCAAGACGTCATCCGCAACGCGGAACGGCTCTTCTTTACATAGAATTATCAGGACCAAGGAGCAAGCCGAAGCCTTTATGAAGCTCCTTAAGTCTTGCTAGTTTGATTCTCTGGATCGCCTGTGACCGTTGCGACCGGGACCAATTGAATATTCCTAATTAATACTGTTGAGAAATTCATGAAGGCTTTGCTCCGCCGCCAGCCCCAGCTTCTTCCGGATGCGGTACCGGCTCATCTCGACCCCGCGCACGGAGATGTTCATCAACTGGGCGATCTCCTTCGACGATAGATTGAGTTGCAGATACGCACAGACCTTCAGATCGGAATTGCTCAACATCGGATAACCGGCCTTTAGTTTTTTGAGGAAATCATCGCTGATCTCGTTGAAATGCGACGCGAACTGCTCCCAGTTGGCACTGTTCTTCTCCACGCCGTTCAACAACTGCAATGCCGTCTTCACGTCATGGTTATTCCCCGTCTTCTTATACAGCTTCTGCAGCTCGTCCTTCACCCGGTTCAGCGCATCCTCCCGTTCGACCAGGTGCATGCTCGCGTCGGCCAGTTCGCGCTTTTTGAGAAGGACCTCTTGCGCCAGCTTCTCGTTTTGCAGCTTTATGATCTCCTTCTCGCTCTTTTCGATCTGCAAATTATGCAACGCGATGATTTGCGCCTGCTTTTCCTCGTACTTGATCTGCTGACGGCGGAGACGCCTGTCCTGCATGCGCCGCACCGCGTAAACCAGGAACAAAAACAGCAGCCCGTATACCGCATATGCCCAACCGGTCTTATAAAGCGGCGGTTCGATAAAAAACGCATACCCCGCAGCCGCCGACTCATTGCCCAGGTTGTCGCGCGCTTTCACCCGAAAGACATAATGCCCATCCGGCAGATTGGTATAATCCTTTTCCGTGCGCCGGGACCAGGCGCTCCAGTCGTCGTCAGAGCCCTCCAGCCGGTATGAAAATTCTATGTTCTTGTGCAGCCCGTAGTTGGGCGTGCTGAATTCGAAATGATAGGCGTTCTGCCGCGAGGGAAGCCGCGGCGCCGTCTGCTGATAGTAGCCGCCTGACAACGTGCTGTCGGGATTCCCGGGAAGGCGCACGTTGCTCAACAGCACGCTCATATCCGCCTGGGTATGCAGGTATTTGTCATAATTCAGATGGATGATCCCCTTCTCCGAGCTGATAAAGACATTCTCATTGTCATAAGGATAGACATTCTCAAACCCCGAAAGGATCTCGCCGGTCACTTCCGGAAACCAGGTGATCTGGTAGCGCCGGGCAGGAGCCGCACCGGTGCCCGCCGCACCGGGAGCTGCACCGGCAAGCGCCGCAACGCCAAGCCTCTTCCCGCTGACGAACCATATATTCCCGTTCCCATCCTCATGCAGATACCGCAACTCCATCTGCCCAAACACCGGCGCCAGGAATGCCGACGGGATGAATCGCCCCGTCGCAGCATCCCACTCATATGCTCCACGCACCGTTGCGAATACGATCCGGTTATCAACCGGGAACACGAAATTATTCAGATCGGAAGGGAGCCCGTCCTTGCTCGTAAAAAGCCGGCTGCTGAACGTCTTCCGGTCGGCCGCCAGCCGCAGCCGGTAGACCCCCCGGTAAGGATGCGAAGCCCAGATATTATTATTATTGTCCATCGCCAGGTAGCGATAAGACTCATAGTTGCCCTGCGGATCGCCCAGGTCGTTGAACCGGCCGCCCGAAAAATCGAGTACCTTCAATCCCGTGTAGGTTCCGGCCACAATATACCGGCTGGGGATCACCGGTGACAAAGGCAGAAAGGTCCAGCTTGCCTCCGGACTGATCGCTTCGGCTATGCCATTCCGGATGATGAACGTCCCCCGGTTATGGCCCATTACCATCTGCTGATCGACCTCATCCAATCGCCATACCTGCCCGTCACTGTTACGGATCAGCCGGAAATCCCCTTTTGAAAAGCTCAGGTCCTTCTGGTCGGCGGACAACGGCGCCACATATGCGCCATCCGAAGACCCGATATACAATTCATTATTATAGATCCGGGCGGAGAAGCCCGCGACCTCATTGTCTTTGCTTGGGCGGATATATTTGATCGCCGAGCTATAAGCGATAAGACTGATCCCATTGTTGAGACCGGTCCAGAGATTGCCGTCGCGGTCCAGGAAACTGCAGAGCACGTTGTTGTTGAGAAGCCCCTCCCGGCGCGACAGCACCTGGACAAGCTTCCCGGTGACGTTTAAGATCAGACACCCTTCCGAAGTCGTGGCCGCGACGAACTCCGCGGCATTGAGCCGGGTCGTCTTGAAGATCGTGCCGGAGGGCAGATCCTTATAGGTGTTACAAGGGTAGAGAGAATCCTGATGGAGCAGAAAGGCGTCCCGGCTGATCGTCGACACGAGAAGACTGTCGCCGGGGAAAGGCAGGATGCCCGCGACGATCTTGTCATGCAGAACGCCGTTATTGAGGAGCGGCATCCATTGGCCGTTCTCGTATCGCAACAGGCCATTTTTCCGGTCCTGCGCAAAGAGATGGTCGCCAGCCACTGTCATGAACTGCCACTGGCTTTGGGGATGGTAGACCCGGAAAGCGTTGTTGCGAAGTTCAAAAATGCGATCTGTCGTCCGGAAAAAGACCGCTCCCCCCAATAGCCGGATATCCCAGACATCGGCGAAATACCGCTGTTCCGGCGGCAACAGATCGACCAGCGAATTGTACCGGAGAAACCCCTTCCCATCGGGCTCGAAATAACCAACCTCACCTTGGCCGCCCGCATAAATACGTTGATTATCAATCGCCAGCGACCGCATGATCGTCCGGTTGGGAAGCGGATACACCTTCCAGTATGTCCCGTCAAAAGAAAGAAGCCCCTCATTGTTGGCAAAATACATAAACCCATTCCGGTCCTGGCCGATATCCCAGGTCTGGGCGCCGCCATGAAAATCGGCCTTGGTATAGTTGACGATCATCGGAAGCCCGATCGTATTCTGGCCGTGAAGTATCCCGATCACTACCTGTAGTAGGAGAAGGACAAGTCCGGGTCTTTTCATCGGCTAAAAATAGTAAATGAACCGGTTTTGTAGGGGGTCTGACCGTAAATTCTGCCTGCCGGATCCCCCTTTGTCGTAGTAATGTCGTAGTTCAAATCCCCGTATCAGGCTAAGACAATAGCTTTTTGTCGTAGTTATACTGAGGCGGATTGTTCGTTTGGAGAAAAACGGGGATATAGTTTTGACGCCTTAACCGAAAACTTGCATTATGAAAAGATTGAAGCTCTTTCGAAGGCTCTTACCCCTATTTCTGTTGGCCGTGTTCAGCACGGCGGCGGAAGCGCAAAACCAGCGGATCACCGGGTCCGTTACCGACGAACATGGGGCGCCGGTAGTCCATGCCTCTGTCATTGCCAGGGGATCCAATTCCGGTACCACAACCGATGAGAAAGGCAACTTTGTTTTGACCGTTTCCACCTCCGTTCACACCCTTGTTATTTCCTCCGTCAGTTTCCAGTCGATGGAAGTCCCCATTACCGGGAGCAGGCTTTCCGTCACCTTGAAGAGTAACAATGCGGCCCTGGAAGATGTAATTGTGATCGGCTACGGCACGCAAAAGAAAAGCAATGTCACCGGCGCCATCGCCAGTGTCAAGGCCGCCGACATCGAGGATATGCCGGCCCAACGGCTGGAGGACGCCCTCAAAGGCCGGACCGCCGGGGTCACGATCGTGGCCGCTTCGGGTCAGCCCGGTTCAGGAGACCCCGCCGTCTTTATCCGGGGGATTACCAGTATCAACGGCAGCTCACCCCTCTATGTGGTCGATGGAATGCCGGTCGACGGGGGAATCGACTACCTCAACTCCGGGGATATCGAATCGATCGAAGTCCTCAAGGACGCCGCCTCCGCCGCGATCTATGGGACAAAAGCAGCCGCCGGCGTCATCATGGTCACGACCAAATCCGGAAAGGCCGGTACGTTGAAAGTGAACTACAACGGTTATTATGGCACGCAGGCCCCCGCCCGGGAGCTAAGCCTGGCCGACGCGCAGCAATACGGCGTCCTCCGCAACGAGTCGTCGCTGGCCGCCGGCAACGGACTGGTATTTACCAATACCGATGCGCTTGGAAAAGGGACCAACTGGCAGGACGCCATCTTCAACAAGCATGCAATGATCGAGAACCACGAGCTGAGCTTTAGCGGGGGCTCCGACAAGTCCGTCTTTAACGCCAGCGTCGGGCTTTATCAGCAGGATGGGATAGTGGCGACTGAAGTGTCCAACTATAAACGTTTCACAGTCCGCGTCAATAGTACTCACCACATAAAGTCCTGGCTGACCTTTGGCGAGAATGTCGCCTACGCCTATATCAAAAGTCAGTCGCCTTTCTCCGAGAACGGCTATTTTGGCGGCCCGCTGGCTTCCGCCATCAACCTCGATCCGATAACGCCCGTCGTGGAAACCGACGCCAACGTCATCGCGGGCAACGCGATCTATGCGAATAATGCCGCCTTGCTGGTCCGAAATGCCGCCGGACAGCCCTATGGCATCTCCCAATATGTCGGGCAGGAGATGTCCAACCCCGTCGCGTATGTGCAAACGCAGATCGGCAACTATGGCTGGAGCGACAAGATCGTCGGCAACGGTTTTGTAGAGATCGAGCCGATAAAAGGACTGAAAATAAAATCGAATATCGGGACCGACCTCGCCTTCTGGGGCAGCAATTCATTCACGCCGCTCTATTATCTCAGCCCTACGATCAATAACACGACCACCAACAACTATACCCGTCAGTTCAACCGGGCCAACAACTGGGTATTCACCAATACGGCGACCTACGCCCGCACGGTCGACCTGCATAATTTCTCCGTGTTGATCGGCTATGAGTCCGAGAACCTCTCCAACCAGTTCGGCAACAGCCTGACCTATCTCGGCATCCCGGCGACGAGCTTTAGCCAGGCGTCGATGAACTATTCCGTACCGACCGCCAATACGAACGGCTATGGTTACGAGAATCAGCCTTACACGATCGCATCCGCCTTTGGCCGCGTGACCTATGACTATGACGGACGCTATCTTTTCACCGGCATCATCCGGCGGGACGGGTCCTCCCACTTCGGCACCAATAACCTCTATGCTACTTTCCCCTCGGCGTCCATCGGCTGGAACCCCACCCGCGAGCATTTCTGGACGCCCAACCGGATCCTCACGTCGCTCAAGATCCGCGCGGGTTATGGCGTCAACGGCAACGACAACCTCGGCCCTTTCCAATATGAATCCGTGATCTCAGGCGCGGGCAGTTACGTCTTCAACAATAACTCCAACAGCACGATCGTCACAGGCTATGCACCGCAGACCATCGCAAATCCCAGTCTCAAATGGGAACAAACCTCACAGGCCGACGCCGGCTTTGACGCCAGCCTGCTGACCGATATTACGATGAGCTTCGACTGGTTCAGGAAGACGACCACCGGAATGCTCATGCAGGTCGCGATCCCGGGATACGTCGGCGCCACGAGCGAACCATGGGGTAACGTCGCATCCATGTACAACGAAGGGGAAGAGCTCCAGCTTGGTTATCACAAGCGGATCGGGGCGTTCACGATCGACTGGTCGGGTAACGTGTCGCATATCGAGAATAAGGTGACCGGCCTCGGCGCCACCGCATATATCACCGGTCAAACCTTCCAGGCCAGCGCCTATGAGGTCAGCCGGACGATGGTGGGACATCCGTTTGGGTCCTTTTACGGCTTCAAGGTGTTGGGCGTGTTCCAGAACCAGGCCGAGATCAACAGCTATGTGGATTCAAAGGGAACCATCCTCGAGCCGAACGCCGCGCCCGGCGACTTCAAATTTGCGAAACTCTCCGCCCCGGGTACCGGTGCAATCGGCGCGAATGACCGCACGTTTATCGGGAATCCGCTGCCCACCTGGACATTCGGGACGACGCTTAGCGTAAACTTCAAAGGTTTTGATCTGAAAGCTTTCGCCCAGGGGGTAGCAGGCAACAAGATCTTCTCCGAGCTCCGCCGTCTTGATATCCCGACGGCCAACTATAGCACGAAGTTCCTGAAACGCTGGACCGGTCCGGGCTCGACCAACGACATGCCCCGCCTGGTGGATGGCGACCCCAACGGCAATTTCACCAAACCCAGTGATTTCTATTTGCAGAACGGCGCATACCTCCGCCTCAAGACGCTCCAGCTCGGCTACACCCTCACCGGCAAATTCCTTCACACCACGGCATTTGAAAAGGTCCGCATCTACGTCGCCGGCAACAACCTGGCAACCCTCACCAAATATGACGGCTTCGATCCGGAGCTCGGCGGCGGCCTGCTTGGCATCGATCGCGGGGTATATCCGCAGGCCCGGTCCTATATGGTAGGTGCAAACATTACTTTCTAACACAAATCTTTCTTCAAGATGAAAATCAAGTATAACAAATACACGCGATTGTCCGGGATCGCAAGGTTGTCCCGGATGGGGCGCGTTTCCGGGGTCAGCCTTCTTGCCATGGCGCTGATGATCCTCGGGCCGGGCTGTAAGAAAAAATTCCTCCAGGGCGACCCTATCGGCGAGGAGTTGCAGTCCACCTATTATTCCAGTCCCGATCAGGCTTTTGCGGGGCTGGTAGCCGTCTACCACGATCTCAACATCGAGACGTCCAGCGTCGGCGACGGCAGCTACTCCAACAAACTCGGGCCGTTGAATGCGGCTGGAGATGAATGTTATGCCGGGGGCGGCAGCTCGACCGACATGAATACCTGGCAGGCATGGAATACCAATACGATGAGCGCCGCCGTAGACCCGGGCTGGGACTTCTGGGACATCGACTACCAGGGGATCTACCGCGCCAACCTGATGCTGCAGGTACTGGGAAAAGGCACTGTCCCGGGGTTGTCTTCGGACTTGCAGAACCGTTATACGGCCGAATGCCGTTTCCTCCGCGCCTATTATTATTTCGAACTTGTGCGGCTGTTCAGGAATATCCCCCTGATCCTTGAGCCGCTGACCCCCGCGGATCAGTATAACCAGGTGCAGGTTGCGGATACCGCCATCTATGCGCAGATCGAGAAGGACCTCAATGCCGCGATCCCCGTCCTGCCGCCCGTCGTCGTTCCGGCCGAGCTTGGCCGCGCTACACAGGGCGCCGCCGAGGCTTTACTGGGCAAAGTGATCCTTTATGAGAATAACGATAGCCGGATGCAGGAAGCGGCAAGCTGGTTGGAAAAAGTAAATAGTTCGGGGCTCTATAGCCTGATGCCGAACTTTGCGGATATCTTTAGCCCCTCGAATAAGTTCAACTCCGAGTCCATCTGGGAAATCGAGCATACCTCGACGCAGGATGCAGGCTATGGCAACTGGGGTAACAACCAGGGTAACGTCTATGTCGCGATGGTCGGCCCCCGCAGCTATAACGGCCCGCTCTACTGGGGACAGGGATGGAGCTTCAATCCGATCATTCCCGCATTCGTCGATTTCATCAAGAACGATCCCCGGTATCCCGCGACCGTCGCCAATATCGACTCGATCGTCAACGCCAGCGGCGGTTCGGTTAGCTACGTTCAGGGTTATGCGAACACCGGCTTCTTTATCCAAAAGTACGCGCCGCTGAACCAATGGGCCAACAATACCGCCGGAGACGCGCACCTCAATTTCCCCAACGACTATATCGAGATCCGGCTGGCGGATACTTATCTGATGGAGGCCGAGGCGCTGGTCCGCGGCGGCGGCGACCAAAGCCTTGCGCAGTCTTATCTCGACAAGGTTCGGGCGCGGGTTGGGCTGCCTTCCGTCACCGCCTCGCTGGACAACATCTACAATGAGCGTCGGCTCGAGCTTGCAACGGAAGGCCACCGCTGGTATGATCTGGTGCGGACGGGCCAGGCCGCCACCGCGCTTTCGTTCAAAGGGTTCAAGGACGGGGTGAATGACAAGCTGCCTATCCCGCTGGCAGAGCTCAACAATACCAAGCTGCAACAGAACAAAGGGTACTAATACACTCAAAAATCAAAGACCAATGCGACTTACTCAACATATTCTATGGCCTGGCGCGCTGCTTATGATCGGTGCGACCGCGGCCCTTATCTATGGCTGTACAAAAGACGATAAAGCTTCCCTCGGCGCTAAGCCGCATGCAGGCTTCACCATCTCCGGCGGCGGCGATTCCAATAGCGTGACGCTCGTCAGCACTACGCCGGGCGCCTCCATCCCATACTGGATCATTCCTTCCACCGGTCAGAAGCTAAAGGGCGATACGGCGACGGTACGCTTCACCTTTGCAGGAACTTATTCCGTACAGCTGCTTGCCGACGGACAGGGCGGGATCGACTCCATCACAAAACAGGTCACCGTCAACCAGAACGACCCCAACGCCTGCGACGGCACCGTGATCGGCTTCCTGACCGGTTGCGGATCGAAGAACTGGCAGCTTGCGCCGATCGCCGCCGCGGAAGGGGTAGGGCCGGCCATGGGCAACACCAGCTGGTGGGGTAACGGCGCGTCGGAACCGGCCGGTGATCGTTCCTGTGACTGGGATGACGTCTGGACGTTCAACTTCAACGCCCAGCAGACGATGGTCTATAACAATCAGGGCACCTTCTATTCGAATGGCGCCGAAGGCAACGCGGGTCTATCGGGTGCTTATATATGTGACGTCAACTCGGATCTCCCCGCCAATCAGGCGGCCTGGGCGTCGGGCAATTTCAGTTATCAGATCGTCCCGAACGCCGGCGTCAACGGTCTGGGTCAGATCACCCTGAATGGAATTGGCGCGCACATCGGGCTGCCGGAAGAAGCAAACAATACCGTTCTAAGCTCCGCCTCCGTATCTTCCGTAACCTATGACATCGTCTCGATGACGCCAAATGGCGGCGGTGCGGGACACGACCAGCTGGTGCTCGGGATCGACACCGGCGGCGGGGTATACTGGACCTGGACGCTCTGGAGCTACTAAAACAACCCTAATGAAGCATTTCTTTCTTTACTCGGCCTGGCTTACAGGGACCTTGCTCGCGGCCTCCTGTAGCAAGTCCGGTTCGTCGGGCGGCGGCGGGGGCGGCACAACAACTCCCGCCGTAATCCCGGCTATCAGCATCAACAACGTAACGCAAGTGCGCGATACGAATGCCACAAGCACCTATACTTTCGCCGTCACGCTCAGCCAGCAGACGACGGATACCGTGACCGTACAATATGCGACGGCCGACAGCAGCGCCTTCGCGGGCCGGGATTATACGGCCGCCAGCGGCACGCTGACTTTTTTGCCGGGCAACTCGGTTGGGGTCGTCAAGGTGCAGGTGACGCCCAGCGATCTGCGCGCCGCCAATGCGATCTTCGTGGTTCGGTTAAGCGGCGCCGTTAACGGCACGTTGGCTGCCCCCGAGGGCAAGGGCGTCATCGAGAACCAGGGGAATAACCTGGGCCCGGATACCACCGGCTATCAGACCCCCCTAAGCTATGTCGGCTACAAGCTGCTCTGGAGCGACGAATTCACCGAGTCGGCGGTCAACACCGGCTACTGGCAGTACGATATCGGCAACAGCGGCTGGGGCAACAACGAGCTCGAGTGCTACACCGATTCCAACGCCACTGTCGCCAATGGCTATCTGCAGATCCAGGCGAAGCAACAGACGGTAACTTACAACGGCGTGACCAGCAACTATACCTCTTCGCGGATGAATACCGCGGGGAAATTCTCTTTTCAGTACGGTCGTGTCGATATCCGCGCGAAGCTGCCGGTGCAGCCGGGGATGTGGCCGGCATTGTGGTTCCTCGGCAATGATTTCGGGACCGCCGGCTGGCCCGCCTGTGGCGAGACGGACCTGATGGAGCTCGTAGGAAGCAACCCGCATCAGGTAGTGGGGTCGATCCACTGGCTGCAGGGCAACGGTCAGGAAGGGACGCTCAACAATTCGTACACCCTCCCGGCCGGTGCGGACTACTCGCAGAAATTCCACGTCTATTCGCTGGTATGGACGCCGACGCAGATCACAATGTATGTCGACGACTGGCCATATATGAGCGAGACCAGCACCAGCATTTCCAGCGGGACCTGGCCTTTCGATCAGCCGCAGTTCCTGATCTTCAATGTGGCGGTCGGCGGCAACTGGCCCGGGCCTCCTACGGCGCAAACCACCTTCCCGCAAACCATGTATGTAGACTATGTGCGGGTTTTCCAGTAACTTGAACAATGCATTAAAACATTCCTCATGCGACATCTATTCCTCCTCGCAGCCGCGATGCTCGGCCTGATGGCTCCTTCGCCGGCGCCTGCACCTGCCTCTTCGCCCACGCCTGCATCTGCCTTTTCCCCTGCCCCTGCACCTGGCTCTTCCCCTGCGCCTGCACCCCATAAATCCCCAAAAGTCGTCTTCTTCGACGATTTCAAATCCGGCCAGCTCGACCGCTCGAAATGGAACGTAGTGATCACCGGCTTTCATGTCAACAATGAGCAGCAGGCTTATGTCGACTCTTCGCAGACCCTGTTCGTGGAGAATGGTCAGCTGGTGCTGCAGCCTTGCTATTCACCGGGATTTGTGACCAAGGACGGTCAGCATTTCGATTTCATCTCGGCGCGGATCAATACCCAGGATAAGTTCGACTTCCTTTATGGTCATGCTGAAGCGCGGATCCGCATGGATAGTGGCGCCGGTCTTTGGCCGGCGTGGTGGATGCTGGGCTATGGCAACTGGCCCTCCTGTGGTGAGACGGATATCATGGAATTCGTCGGCGAACATGACTGGGCGAGCGCGGCCGTCCATGGGCCGCATTACAGCGGGGAGACGCCATTTGTGAATCGCTGGTATTTCAATGGCGCCGATGACGTCACGCAGTGGCATATTTATGCGGTGGATTGGACGCCTGAGAGTCTTGTATTCAGTTATGACGGCCGTCCTATGTTCCGCGTGACCAAGGCCATGGCCGAGCATTATGGCCCGTGGGCGTTTGACAAAAAGGAATTCCTGATCCTGAATTATGCGCTGGGCGGCGCATATCCCGCAAAGATCAATGGAGTGGAGAAGCCGTACAATGGGTTGCCGGAATCGACAGTTGAGCTGATAAGAGCGCACAAAGCCAGAATGTATGTCGATTGGGTGAAGGTGACGCAATAGTTTCGGCTACCCGCCGGCCGCGGTTTCGACTATCCGCCGGCCGCAGTTTCGGCTATCCGCCAACCGCTTTGTCGCCCATCGCCGTCGCCTCACGCTCAAGCCGGGCGTCATCATTGACATTCACGCCGTTCATCTGCGTAGTGGGTTGAACCCGATCCTCTTTTTGCTGGACCACATGCCAGGCTTCGTGCGGCAAATGCCGCTCCTGACCGGGAGCCACATGAATGTCCGTGCCCATTGCAAAGGCATGTGCATTGAGCTCTGCGGGCTTTGCCGAGTTGTAATGTACTTTCACGTCGTCGAGAGAAAGACCGGAAAGGTTTTCGACGCCCGATTTCAGGTTGTCCGGAAGCCCGGTTCGGTTGTCCGGCAGTGCAGTCCGGTTGTCCGGCAGTGCGGTTCGGCTGTCTGACTGGCCGGCTTGACTATCCACCAACTGAGCGGCGCCCTCACTCGGCTCCCTTGCCGGAGGTCTGCTCAATGCCCTTGCGCCTGAATTGGTTGCCTGTGAAGCAGCACGGTTGGCCGGGGAAATCGAATGACCTTCTTTATCGCTTTTGCTCTCGTGTTGCATAGCCGGGAGGATTGGGTTTATTCATGCATTAAGGTACTTATTTTTACCTTTATGACATGCCCGAGCCTAAATTAATTGTTGAACCTTCTTCCGAAGAATTGCTAAGTCCCGAAAAAGCCGATGAGTTCCGCAACTCCGGCGATCAGATCCTCAATTCCCGCTCGACGCCCGCCGAGCAGCTTTCTTTGCTTGCCAAGCTGTTGTACCGGCTGGTCAAAGCGACGACCAATACGGAAGGGATCATCTATCGTAACTTCTATGCACGATTCCAATATCTGCTTTCCCGGTTGCCCCTTACGGCCGACGGCCAAAGGAATTTAGACGCGTTCAGAAGATTTATCAAAGAAGGGAATACAAGAAATGTAACGACCGGGGATATCCGGGAGGGAGTCAGCCTGCTGCAGGGCCTGATCGGACTTTTATCCGGTCAGGGGCCCGCCGAAACAACAACGATCAGCTCAGGATATTTCAGCCGGTTGTTTCCGCGCAGAGATTATTCGGCTCTCTCCAGCCTCAAGCTCCTTTGCTCCTCATGGAGCGCCATCCAACATTCAAATGGCAGGAATTATTTTACCCTCAAAGGGCTCGACCTGCTGAATCTATCGGGCGAGCTGGAAGTTTGCATCTGGCAGGATGACCGGTATGACTATACGAGCATCCGGTCCTTGCTGACCTCCAACATGATCCTGGGGCTTTATCATATCCGCTACCGGGAGGGGCTAACCAACAGTTATGAGACAACTTATGACACGCTGATAGTCGTAGAACCGGATTTTCTGGTCGAAGCGACGGCGGTGGGCGAGTGTTTCAGCGGCCGGGGCTTCAACAGCGATATTTTTTTTCTGTCGCGGTTGATCCCGGATCTTCCCGGCGCGCCTGCCCTGAAGGGAAGCATGATAGGGTACTTTCTGGATGAGATGATCCGTAACCGTACCAACGACAGGGATTCGATATTCCTGGAAGCCCAACGAAGCTTTGCCATGAGGGCGGCTGCACTTGGCAGCCTTAATATGAAGGATATCCGATCTTCCATCTACAGCGATCATTTGCCAAATATCGCGGGGCTGATCGAAAAGGAAAAAGTAAAAGAGTTGTGGATAGAGCCCACCTATTTCTCCGTCGAATTCGGGTTGCAGGGCCGGTTGGATCTGCTTGCCATGGATAGGACAACGGATGCGAAAGACATCATCGAGTTAAAAAGCGGCAGCCCGTCCAATCCCAACATTTCCGTCGCATGGCGGAACCATTACATGCAGGTGGTTTGCTATGATATGATGCTGCAGAGTACCTACGGGAAAGACAGCCGGGGCTCGGGAAACGTTTACTATTCCGCCTGCAGGATCTCGCCGTACCGGAATGTAATCAGCAAACACGAAGAGAAAAGAGAAGCGCTTGCTATCCGCAATGAACTTGTCGCAAAGATCTATCAGCTGGCCGCCGGTGACTTTTCGTTTTTGCATAAGATAAGAACGGCCGGCGTCCCGGGATTGCCGCCTTACCAGGAAGGCGCCCTTCACGACTTGCAGCGTCTCTATCTTCCGGAAAAAATTACTTCCGGCTACTACGAGGAAATGATGGCCTTCATTCTGCGGGAGCTGATCAACGACAAAGTGGGCGACCAGCTAAGGGAAGAGGAAGAAGACCGGCCAAATGGATTTGCGGGTTTATGGCTGGATAGCCTGCCGGAAAAAGAGCATGATTTTCGCATCCTTTATGAGCTGAAAGTGCTCCGGATCCGGGAAAAAGAAGGCGAGATCGATTTGGCCATTACCCGAACGGACATCGCACACGCCTTCCGAAAAGGCGACCCCGTGATCTTGCATCCGAAAATAAATGACCGGTATGATGCCCTCACCCGGCATATCCTTAAAGGAAGCATTAGTAAGATCGGGACCGATGCACTGACCGTATCCCTCAACAACAAGCAAACCGAATACAGATTCATCAGGGAGCATAGGGAATGGGCCATTCAACCCGATATTTTTGAACGGAATTACTGGAGCCAAATTTCCTGCTTATTCAACGTGCTGCGGGCTGACCAACGAAAAAAGCGCCTGCTCTTCGGGCATGAGAAACCTGGTTTTGCAACCGGTCCGGCGTATGCCAACGATCTATTGACCGACACCGAGGCAAACGTCATCGGCCAAGCGCTGAATGCAGAGGATTATTATCTCTTACAAGGCCCGCCGGGTACCGGCAAGACCGGCACCTTTTTGATCAACTACCTGAGGGAATCGCTGAATCGGACCGGCGACAAAACCGTAGTACTGGCTTTCACCAACCGGGCGGTAGATAAGATTTGCGAAGTTCTTCGGGAGCCGAGGACAGGAGAGCAAGTCCGTTATTTGCGGCTAGGCAGCCGCCATGTATCGGATGAATCGCTTTTTACGGAGTTACTGATGGATGACGACCCCGACAACTGGCGGAAGATCATCGACTCCAACCGGGTCTTTGTCTGCACAGTGGCAACGTTTCAGAACAACTGTCTGCTGTTGGCCAAACTTATTCCGTTCGATCAGGTCGTTATCGATGAAGCCTCGCAATTGACAGAAGCCAATCTGGCCGGCATCCTGGCGCTTTTTAAGAAGTTCGTGCTGGTCGGAGACTACAAGCAATTACCGCCTGTGATCACCCAGGATGACAGAAGGTGCCTGACCGGCAATCATTATCTTCAGCAATTAGGGATCAAAGACCTGCGGATCTCGATGTTCGAGCGCCTTATTCGTACTGCTAAAGATAAGGGCTGGGATGACGCTTATGGCCAGCTCGATGACCATTACCGGATGCATAATGATATCGCCGCATTGATCTCCCATCACTATCGGAAAGAATTGGTTGCCGGGGGCGAGGGGCAGAAGGAGGCGGGCCCGCCATATCGGTTGCCGGAAGGGCATCGGTTGTATCCGCTTATTTCTCACCGTGCGGTATTCGTCGAATGCGCAAAAGACGCCGGGTTCAAGCGGAATGAGCAAGAGGCCAGGCTGGTGGCGGATATTGCAACTTGTTTGGTGGAAGAGGCGGGGATTCCGGCGGGCAGGATCGGGATAATCACGCCGTTCCGGGCACAGATCGCGGCCATCAGACGTCATCTTAATGCCGGCTTGCTTGCTGAAAAGGGATTGGTAGTCGATACAGTCGAGCGCTATCAGGGAGACGAGCGGGATATCATTATATTTTCGACCGTTATTACCAATGCCTGGCAGATCGCTTCCATTCAAAGCCTGCATGCCGACGAACAGGGTGAAACGGACCGCAAGCTGTTGGTCAGCATCTCCCGCGCCAGCAAGCAGTTGATCGTCGTTGGTCATGCGCCTACGCTGGAGCGCTCGGGAGCTTACCGGGATCTGTTGGGGCGGATGGGGCGGATTAAGCTAAATGGGATATAAGGCTTTTTAGGTTGAGAAAACCAGGTGTTTTTCCTGTTTTTTGTGCGGCTGGAAATCTCTAAATTCCGGCATGCCAAACAATCTAACATCGAACATTATCTCCATCATCGAGGAATGCATCAAATCGGGCGAAAAATGCCTTGATCTCGGGAATTGCGAGCTCAAGACTACTGATCTGGATGAAGGGAGTGAGATTGCAAGGCGGTTGTTGAAATGCACGCATATTGAAACGCTGATCCTAAAGAACGAATGGGGTGAATGGGACGAAGCAAAGGGGGCCTTAAACCCTAAAAAGTCAAAGAACATCGGCAATAAAAATTTTATCTATCGTATCCCATCGCTGATCGGCAAATTACCCAACATCAGGAATTTCTATTTCGGCGGGTATGATTTAACGCGATGGGCTGCAAATACTTTCGACGACAAAAGATATTTTAGCTCGCTTGAAGCTTTCGACTTTAGCAGTAATATGCTATCGGCTGCCTGCCCTTTTCCCAGCGCCCCAAATCTCACACACCTTAACCTTAACTTCAACATTCTCGAAGCAATCGAATTCAACAAAGAACACAGTACAATTAAGAAACTATTCTTAAGAAAAAACCGGCTCTCCCATATTCCATCGCTTGGAAATCTACAATCACTTCAGGTACTCGATTGTTCCGCGAACAGTATTTCGGATATCGGCTTTCTCTCCGGCCTGACTAACCTGGTATCATTGGATCTAAGTGAGAACGAAATAGAGGACATTTCGATCCTGGCGTCACTTCCAAACCTTACCTATCTCAATATAAAGTCAAATCGAATAACAGATATTTCGCCGATAGCCGGTATTCAGTCGCTAAAGTTCATCGACCTGACCAACAATTTTGTGAGCAATGCAACAGCATTGCGCAACCTTGAAAATCTTGAAGAGATCCGTCTTGGCCATAATCGGGTAACCGATCTTTCGATATTGCAAAATCTAAAAAAGATCAGGCTGTTAGACCTTAGGGACAACGGAATTGACGAGTTCCCTTCTTTCCCTTCACTTGAAAACATCGTGTATCTCGATCTTTGCGGAAATGCATTGGGAGAGATCTCCGCCCTTTCTTCGCTGACCAGGCTCGAATTTCTTGACATAAGCCGTACCAACATAAACAATATCTCACCATTAACAAATCTAACCAGTCTCAAATTCCTCGACATCTCCGATAATAATGTCGCCGACCTGCTTCCTATTAGAACTATCATTGCGAAAGGCATCCCGGTAAAGCAGAGCACTTATTCCTATCGAGTAAATTATGAGGATGCCATCGTTTTGGGCAGCAATCCATTTACTAATCCGCCTGTTGAAATTGCCCTGCAGGGGAATAAGGCCATCCTCAACTACTTTGAAGAAATTGTCGTTCAGGGAAAAGATTATTTATATGAAGCAAAGCTGTTGATTGTAGGAGAAGGCGGGGTTGGCAAAACGACTTTGGCTAAAAAGATCATCGATATCGACTCCCCTTTGCCGGAGCAGGATTATACCACCAGAGGAATAACAGTCGAGCCGCACACGTTCATAAGAAATGATGGCAACGGAACGTTTAAAATGAATATCTGGGATTTTGGCGGCCAGCAGATATACCATACAACACATCAGTTCTTCCTTACAAAAAGATCACTTTACGTCTTGATGACAGACTCCCGGCGGGAAAATGACAATTTTAGTTACTGGCTCAATGTAATTGAGCTATTCAGCGCTTCAAGCCCCATTGTCATTCTACAAAATGTCCACCAGGATCGAACCAGGGAGTTTGATGAAAAGAGTATCATAAGCCGTTTTAATGTAAAAGGCTTTTTCAAATTGAGTTTAAAGGATGATCCAAAGAAGACCGCTGTTTTTGTAAAGGAGCTCGAGCATCAGATCCAGCAGTTGGAACATATTGGCGAAGAATTGCCAAAACAGTGGGTAAAGATCAGGAAAGCGCTGGAGCAAATTTCGTTGACCAAAAATTTTATCAGTAAAGACGACTATCTGAAGATCTGTGAGGAAAATGAAATTGTAAACTTTGAAAGGGCTTTATTTTTGAGCCGGTACCTGCACGACCTCGGGGTAATCCTCCATTTCCAGAGCGAGCCGGCGCTCGATGATTGGATAATATTACAAAACACCTGGGCCACGGAGGCCGTTTACAGGGTACACGATTTCCCAAAAGAAAAGGAGAAAGGAAGGTTCAACAGCAGTGATTTCGAGCACATTTGGAATGAAGACCCGGATGAGACTGATCCGGACAAAAGAAAGAGGAATAGAGAATACGCCCGGAAGAGGTCATATCTGCTGGCGCTAATGATGAAATTTGAAATGTGTTACAAGGTCCAGGATAAAGATCTGTATATCGTACCGATGCTGTTACCAAAAAATGAGCCTGAGATACCAAGTGTAACCGGCATCACCATCCGATATTCATACGACTTCATGCCAAAAGGGATTACATCCAGGTTGACGGTACGGATGCATCGGTTTATCACCAATCAGTCGTTAGTCTGGGCTACAGGAGTATTTCTCAATGAGAACACCGCAAGCGCGCTAATTAAAGAGACATTCGAAGGCAGGGAAATACAAATTATCGCTTCCGGGTTCAATGCCAAAAGCTTATTGACAAAGATCATTTATGAACTGGACATGATCCATTCCACGTTTGAAAGGCTAAAGGTAAAGAAGCTGATACCGTGTAATTGCAAGACTTGTACAAAGGCGGCTACCCCGCATTTCTTTGACTATGAGGACCTGGAAAGGCGGCTTTTCAACAAAAGAGAGACCGTCGAATGCAGCAAAAGCTACCAGGTAATGAATGTCAAGTTACTATTGGAAGATGCGGGTGTAGGGGACGCATCGAGTGCAGGCGCGGTAAAACCCCAAAAACGCAAGGTATTTCTCTCCTATTCGCACAAGGATGAAGATTTCAAAGATAAACTTGACGTCCACCTGGCTCCTTTAAAGCGGAGTGAATCGATCGATGTTTGGAATGACAGAAAGATCGGACCTGGTCAAAACTGGGACGCTACCATCAGGCGAGAGATAGAAGAAGCAGATATCATTCTATTGCTGATTAGCGCAAACTTCAACAACTCATTATACATCTTAAAGACTGAACTGGATTCGGCTATTAAAAAGCACAATCAAGCGACTGCGCTTATAGTCCCGGTATTTATTAAAGAATGTGATTTTTCCGGAATGCCTTATGAAGGTATCCAGGGAATACCAAGAGACGCTAAATTTATTGGAAATTTTACCGAGAGGGAGCAAGACAAACTGTTTGCGGAAGTCTCCCGCGAATTGCGAAAGATTATCATAAACGAGTGACGGGGTCCTTACAAGCAGTCTGGCTAAGTCAAATCCCTCTTATTCTCGCCGTCCTGACAGCGAGTAAGTGGTAAGAACATTTCTAAAATTCTGGTAGTAAGTGAAATATGCCGAATCGCCTTTGATCAGTGCGCCTCCGCCAATAGTACCGCCGGGGTCATCATTGATGGGTATCCAACTGAGCGAATCGGCCATTCCAATCGCAAAGAAGCCGCATAGATAAGAATAAGTACAGGGTCCGTCCTGGGTATCCATATTATGATAGTCAAGTCCATATAGCCGGAAGGTATCGCTGTTCACATGCACGACCTTGATGAGCGTGTCAAATGGGACTGTATTATAAGTAGGGGCTACGCTATCCAGGCAGGGCCAGCAGGGATAGCTGCGCGTGGTGATGGTACCGGAGACCTTATAGCTGCCGGCGAGGCTGGCGTTGGAGGTCTTCTTACAGCTCACAGCGAGGGCGAATAGTAAAAGGCAGATGGTTGGGAATTTCATAGTCGGTGATTATGGGTATAAAGATACTAAATTTGGCGCATACCGCCATTGCATGAGCGCATGAAATCGGGGGATGTGGTTCAGGCTAACTTCCCCTTTTGGTTCCTATGTACAGTCCTCTTCCGGCGGGCCCTTGTTCGTTGTATGACACTTCAAAGTCGGCCTCAGTGAACCCTTTCATCATTTCATCTTTTGAAAACATGGCCAATTCATGCCGTTCTTCAAAATGCCTTACTCCTTTGTCCGGGGTGCCGACCAGATAGTGAAAATTTATGATCGACATGTTTCCGCTGGATTCACTTATATTCATCCGGCATACTTTTATGTCGTTCTTGTCGTACGTCAGCATATGAAGCCGCCCGTTATACCAGGTCTCCGGCGTAAACCAGGGCTCCAGGAGCACCAGCCCGTCATCCGCTAAATGTTCATTAAAGCGCTTGAAAGTAGAAACCATTCTTTCTATGGTCTTTACGTAGCCAATTGAACTGAAAAGGCATAGGATGACGTCATATTTCTTATTTAGATTGAAATTCGCCATGTCGCCTATGTAGTAGCTGCCGGATTCGTTTTTAGGCTTTGCGGCGTTGATAAATTCCTCGCTGATATCGAGGCCGTCGATCTGGAATTCATTTTTCAGGTATTTATGATGTTCTGCCGTTCCGCAGCCGATATCGAGAATGGTCGTACAGCCGGGATGTTTTGCTTTGATTATGCCAATAATCTCACCGGCTTCCTTTTGGTAGTCCTTGAAACTATATACCAGATCATAAATGTTGGCGCTTTCGATAAACATGGTGACTCTTTTAACTAAATCGGGTTGTGATTTATGCCCCGGCTCAAAGTGCCGGCAACGCCAGGCTGCGGGTGGTCATAGTCGTGAGTAGCTCGTCGAGGGCTTGATAACATTCATTGACGCCGTTTTCCATTCCGGCCTGCACCATGCCGTCGCGATCGGATACGGATTGGAAGACAGAGTGGATGGTAAGCCTGGTCCGGTTATCGGGTAGGGCCTCGAAGCGAAGGGTATCGAGCAGGACATGACCGCGTTCCGGCAGGTTGAGGTATTCGAAGGTTCTGATAAGCCTTTCCGGTGCGCTTACTTCGTGCATTACGCCACGAAAGACATGTTGATTCCCTGCGGGGTCGGTATGTGTGAAATGATACATGCCGCCGTTGATGGATTCGAACCGGTCGATGTGAAGGGTCCTTTCGCAGGGCGCCATCCATTGCGGGAGCAGCTTGGGATCTGTAAATGCCTTGAATACGAGGTCCCGTGGCGCTTCGAATTCGCGATAGACGAAAAGCTCCTGCTTTCCCGGTTCTATCGTCAATGTTGTCTTGTTCATGGCTTGTGATTTTTATTGTTTTTGGTCGCTTTATGTTTAGGCAGTTGTTCCGATTGCATTCGTTCCAGTAATTGGTCGAGGGCGGTGAACTGCCGGTCCCACATCTGACGGAAGGGTTCCATCCAGTCGGCCACCTGGCCCAGCGGTGCAAGGCGGGCTTCGCAAAAACGTTCGCGCCCCTGGCGAACAATGAAGATCAGTCCGCACTCCGTCAGTACTTTGATATGTTGCGAGATGGCGGGGCGGCTCACGCTGAAATTCTCCGCGATCGAGTTGAGGTTCATGGGTTGGCGGGCGACGAGGCCGATAATGTCCCTTCTGATCGGGTCGGCGATTGCCTGGAATACGTCTCTTCGGGTTTGCATGGGAATTATTATGTAAGTACTTGCTTACAAATTTATGCGTAAGGATTTACTTACGCAAATTTATTTTAGCTCACTCGCAAAACTTGCACGTTTTCCGTTTGTACACTTTGACGGCGTCGGATAGTGTTACTGGATCTCGTGGGTACATCGGTTCACATGGTCGGCGACCGTCAAAACACCCTTTTTGAGCGATGCTTGGGAACCAGAGATCCATATAATAAATCTTGCCAAAAATGATTAGATTTGCCTTATGTATTTGAAGGAGAACGACATACAGATCATCCGGGACTACTTTGTCGATAAGCCTGTCTTGAAAGCTTACTTATTCGGATCTTATTCCCGAAATGAGGCTGACGAGAATAGTGACGTGGATATATTGGTCGATCTGGATTATTCCCGGCATATTGGGCTCGAGTTTGTTCAGATGAAACTTGATCTTGAAGATAAATTGAAAAAGCCGGTCGACCTGGTCTCCTCAAATGGGGTTTCCAAAAGGATTCAGCCGTATATCAATCAAGATAAAATGCTTATTTACGATTCTACAATTCTTAATTCCCCTTACGAAGCATAAAATACCTCTCAACGAAATTAATCACCAATATGAGAGGAAAAATTGGAGATAAAGAAAGGCTGGGTCATATTCTCGACGCGATTGCTGAGATTGAGGCTTATACAGCAAATATCAATTTAAAGAATTTTCTGGCCAATTCTATGATGCGATTTGCCTCCATAAAACAAATTGAGATCATTGGGGAGGCAGCAAATTATATTACCCCGGAAACTAAGATGCTATTTACTGATATCGAGTGGAAACAGATAGTTGGGATGCGCCATATTCTTATTCACGAATACTTTGGAGTTGATGAAAATCTTGTCTGGCAGGTAATTACTAATGATATTCCCAAGTTAAAGATAGCGGTTGAGAATATTAGTGAACAAATTTCTCAACAATCCGGGCAAAGCCCACCGCCGATCCTTTAAGGGAGAGGCTTAATATTCTTACCGGAAATGAGTCCAGCATGGTATTTCACCCGATCGCTTTTTTCCCAAAGTAAGCGATCAAATAAAAGGAGGCGCCCAAATTGATCAGATCCTTGAATAGGAACAGTCCCAGGTTATTCATATATCCCATCCCATTGACGTGGATGCGACCCTGCGCTGGCTTAGATTATCTTTGTTCTACAATTTCACGTTGTACGTTGTCCTTTGCGTCCTTGAACTCACGGATTCCTCTTCCCAGGCCACGCTTTGCCACCAAACAAAAGGAGCAATACAAATGCCATCAGAATGATTTGTGGACCATTGAATAAATCCATAACCACTTTTTAAAGTGGCAAGGAAGGTAAACAGATAAATTGAAAACAAAAAAATTACTCCTTAGATGGACGCCGCATAGTTAAACTTATTTCCCTGCCACCGCCATTCTTTTATCCTTGATACGGGCGCTCTTGCCGCTCCGGTTACGTCGGAAATACTGGGCGCTGTAGCCGAAAAAGATTTCGACTTGTGCCGTAAGGCGGAGAGGGAGGGATTCGAACCTAGCTCTCAATAAGTTGGTTATCAGATATTTGATTTGCCTTTAGATGCTGATTCCATCGCATCTTCGTTTGGATTAGCAATAATTTCAGGCTAAATTGTAAAAACGCTCCTATGGCAGCAACTTCAGGATTAGATAATGAATTCATGCAATATTGGCTGAAACTCTCCCTGGGCCAGAAGGAATCGCTGTTAAATGTCGCCAAAAACTTTGTTGGTTTACGCGAAGAAACCGACGCAGTAGATCTCCGCAAGCAACTTATTCAGGAAGAAAGACAAAAATATCTTCGAGGAGAAGGTAAATCCCTTAGCTGGGATGAGGTGAAGCCGATGGCACTTAATAAAGACAAAAGGAATGTCCTATAGGTTGGAGATCCGCCCTCTGGCTGCGATGGAGGTTTTTGAAGCATATGACTTGGTACGAGTGCTTTTTACACCAGCATACTTCGCAATCCCACCTCCTTCGGTTTTTACGATAGGCCTGTTCGCCAAGGCAAAATGAATCGGTTCCCATATGCGGTCGTATTCGAAATTTTTGACGAATCGGTTGTGGTATATAGTGTATTTATGACCAAACAAGATCCGAGTAAAAAACGATTAGGATAGAGTGCGGCCGATAAACCTATTTATCATGTTTCTGAGGCGACACCGGTCATAGGCCATCGACGGACAGCAAGATCCGGGATCAATAGTTATTCTATTTTTTGGGGGATACAGGGTATTTCTTTAAATTCCATTGCATTTTATTTTAAATCTTATTCTCAACCGCAATGGGTATAAAAGTTTTATTACGAATTGCGTTCCGTCAATCGGGTAAAGGCAGGAGATATACTTTTCTGAATATAGCCGGTCTGGCTGGGGGGATTGCCTGTTGTTTATTGATCTTCGAATACGTTGCCTTTGAACGCAGCTATGACAGGTTTAATCCTATGAGTGACCGTATTGTAAGGATACAGGATGAAGAGTACCAGAATGGAAAACTGATCATTCCTTGTGCTTCCGCGATGCCGAATTTAGCGCCGTTAATGATTAAGGAATTCCCGGAGGTTGAAACTGCCTGCAGGCTCTATAAATCCAGTTTTTTATTGTCAAACGACGCCCGCGACCTGCGGTTCAGCGAATCAAACATCTATTATGCCGACTCTTCTGTCCTGAATGTTTTCAATCTGCAATTAACGGAGGGGGACCGTCGCACGGCACTGAGCGGCGCGGACAAAATACTGTTGTCCGCCACCCAGGCAAAAAAGTATTTCGGAAATGAGGATCCGCTGGGAAAGGTACTGACTATTCGCAGCGAGGGAAAGAAACTGCCGCTGGAGGTGACGGGCGTTTTTCCGGACTTGCCCGCGAATTCACACCTCCGGTTCGATCTGCTGGTTGCTTATAAAACCTTCGGTCGTATCATCAGAACCTATGGCAACCCGATTGATCCGATGGAAACTCGCTGGAGATGGACCGATTTTTATACATATGTTTTATTGAAAGACAAGAAGAACGAGGCCGGATTTGCAAACAAGTTGCCTGCCTTCATCGATAGGCATTATAATGACCAACCAGAAAATCTCGCCAATCGGGACCGGTTTCGCTTGGTCATGATGCCGATGCCGGATATCCACCTTTACTCCCATTTTATCCAGGAAGCCGAGCCGAATGGAGACAGCAAATCCGTATCCTTTCTGTTTCTGATCGCGCTTTTTATCGTTGGTATCGCCTGGGTCAATTACACCAATCTGGCTACCGCCCGTTCTTTGGAACGAGCGCGGGAAGTTGGCGTCCGAAAGGTCCTGGGAGCACAGCGGCTCGAGCTGATCCGCCAATTCATGATGGAAAGCCTGGCGTTGAATGGTCTGGCATTGTTCGTTGCGTTGATCGGGGCATTTAGCTTGAACCGACCGTTTGGGCTGCTGGCCGGAAGGCCGCTGGGCACGGCCTTCACCCTGCCGCTGCCTTATTGGGCGTTATTCACGGTTGTTTTTCTAACGGGTACGTTTCTGTCGGGTCTCTATCCTGCTTTGATCCTGTCCGGCTATCAGCCGATGAAAGTTCTGAAGGGGGCATTTAAGAATTCAACTCGGGGCCAATGGGTACGCAAGGGGCTTATTGTTGGTCAATTTGCCATTTCCATCATTCTCATTGCGAGTACGATCATTGTGTACAAGCAGGTCAGTTTCATGCGAAGTCAGCGGCTGGGGGCCGATATCGATCAGACCCTTGTTCTGAAGGGCCCAACCGGCGGCGCCCCTAACGGTCCTATTAACGCAGCTTTCAGGGAGGAGATTTTGGGAATAATCGGCGTAAAGAGTTTCACCGCATCCTCCCTTGTAATGGGTGAGGAGAACCTTTTTTCGACTGATTGGGAATGGATCGGAAATCCGCATGGAAGGCATATTGTCGAGACGCGCATACTGGGGATAGATGAAGACTTCATTCCGGCATACCGAATTCGGATGATCGCCGGCAGGAATATCACTCGCAGTATTCCTTCGGATCGGAGATCTGTTCTATTGAATGAATCTGCGGTGAAAAGCTTGGACTTTCCTTCGCCTGAAGCGGCCATCGGACAGTTGGTCTCCACGGGTAAGGAATTTGGATTGGATTCGCTCAAGGTGTTGGGAGTTGTCGCCGATTATCATTACGAGGGGCTGCAAAAAGTCATTGAGCCGTTGGTGTTTGTTCCTCACGCGGGTGGTGGGGGCGGGGACCGGTATTCGATAAAGATCGAAGCTGCCGATATCGCTGCGTTAATACCGAAAATCAAGACGGTGTGGGATCGGAATTTCCCGGATGACCTTTTCTCTTATTTCTTTCTGGATGATTTTTTCGGTCGGCAGTATGTGGCGGATCAGCGATTCGGAACGGTGTTTGGCTTGTTTGCCTTGTTTGCCGTCGCGATAGCATGTTTCGGCCTACTCGGGCTCTCGGCATACAATGTATTGCAGCGTTCCAAGGAGATCAGTATTCGTAAAATCCTGGGCGCTAATGAAATCTCTTTGTTGTACCTGCTATCTGTGGATTTCCTCCTCTTGGTCGTTGCAGGCTTGGTGATTGCTGTACCTGTTGCCTGGATAGTAATGGGCAAATGGTTGCAAAGCTTTGCTTATCGAATAGAGATCCGCTGGTGGATATTTGGTCTGGCCGGTGCATTGGCTTTGATGGTTGCATTTTTTACCGTCGGCAGACAGGCATGGAAAGCGGCAATGACCAGCCCGATTAAAAATTTGAAATCGGAATGATTCCCCATTTTTCACTGATGCTGAAACACACCCGCAACTTTCTCCAATGGAAGCTGGTCGGGCTTCGTGGACTTTGGCTTGCAAGGTGTCGAGATAGGCGTTTAGCGCGCGGAAAGGATCGTTCTGTCAGGGCTTTTTGGTTTCTCCAGTGAGTCATTTTCCGGCGATTGGTGGTGACTCACGAATTACGCCGTGGAAAACGGGAGAAAATGAGGGAAAACGAAGCAAAGTTCGACACCCCCAAAAAAGCAAAAAGCCCGTAAACACCACGTTTTACAGGCTTTAAGAAAAACTTGATAAACAACTTGGCGGAGAGGGCGGGATTGCCTTCGGCGATCCCGGAAGGGGGGCGTCAGATGAATCGTTGCCGGCGCTATCGCGCCTTCCATTTTTTATCCCCTCCCGCTTTGGCGAGCAAGCTCGCCCGCGTCCAGGAATAAAAAACCCCACCAAAGGTGGGGCAACAATTCATCTGCGGAGAGGGCGGGATTCGAACCCGCGATACCCTTTCGAGTATACACACTTTCCAGGCGTGCTCCTTCAACCACTCGGACACCTCTCCAATTGTCGCGATGACACCGATTGCCGGCCCGTCGCAAGGGGCGCAAAAATACAACATCCGCCCTTACCTTCCGAATAATTTTTCCGCATTTGCCGTCGTCGCCGCCGCGACCTCCTCCACTGAAATCCCTTTCACCTCCGCCAGCTTTTCGACGACGTAACGTAAATACGCCGGCTCATTGCGCTTGCCGCGGAACGGCGCCGGCGCGAGATAGGGCGCATCGGTCTCAAGCACGATGGACCCAAGCGCTATCTCGCTTAAAACGGCGGGCAACGTCGAATTCTTGTATGTCAACACCCCGCCGATCCCCAAATAAAAACCCAGGTCAACGATCGCCAGCGCATCCTCCACAGATGACCCAAAACAATGGAATACGCCTCGCAACTCCCCTTTCTGATGCTCGCGAATCACCCCAATACTCTCCTTCATCGAGTCGCGCGAGTGGATCACGATCGGCAACCCATAGTGCAACGCCCACTCGATCTGCAGATGAAACGCCTCGTATTGCTGACATTCAAAGGTCCGATCCCAATAGAAGTCCAGCCCGATCTCCCCTACCGCAGCCCAGGGCCGCCGCGCAAGATCTTCCTCGACCAACCGCAACTCCGCTACATAATTCTCCTTAACCGAAGTCGGATGCAACCCGGTCATCCCGATACACTTCTCCGGATGCCGCGCCTCCAGGTCGAGCAGCGCGGCTCGCGACCCGCTGTCCACCATCGGCAGATAAAACCGCTCAACCCCTTCTTTCTCAGCCCGCTGTATCATCTCTTCCCTGTCCCGGTCGAATTCCTTGCTGTACAAATGACAATGCGTGTCGATCAATTTCATTCAACAAATATCCCCAAAAGCCGTGATTTTTTCATAAAATCGACCCGCCGGACCCCTCAAAACCCCTCAAATCCAGAAGTTTCGTCAGGTCGCCTGCCGATTTTACTTTGCATGTTTCAAAAAAAGATTTACCTTTAATTCAGTTTTCATAGGGTACGGATTAAAAACGGGCCAGGGTGTCTACCCAGGCCCAATTTTATTTTGTGTGCAGATCAGGTAGAGAGGAGTATGCGGATCACGTAGAGAGGAGTGTGCAGATCACGCAGAGAGGACTATGCAAATCTCGTAGAGAGGGACATGCAAATCACCCCGGGACGGCTGTACGAACTACATCGATCCCCCCGAACCGATACCCCCGCGCCGAAAAATCTTTTAGCACAATCGGCAACGCTTCCCGCAATCGTTCAAAGGCTTTTTCACTGTCATGGAATACCACGATAGAACCCGGCCCCCCATGCCTGATCACGTTCCGGGCACAGCGCTCACCCGTCATCCGCTGATCAAAGTCGGCACTCAGGACATCCCACATGATAATATCGAAATTGAACGGCGCCGATCGCAAGAGCGAGGACTGCAGCGGTCCGATCCGGCCATATGGCGGGCGAAAAAGTTGCGAATCGATCCGCTGCGCCGCCGCACGAATATTCTTCAGATACCGCCGGTCATCTACCTTCCAGCCATTCAAATGATCCTGCGTATGATTACCCACCCGATGTCCTTCCATCAGGATCCGACGATAGATCTCCGGGTGCGCCTCGACGTTCTTCCCAAGACAAAAGAAGGTCGCCTTCGCCCCATACTTCCCCAACTCATCCAACACAAACGGCGTCGCCACCGGATGCGGCCCGTCATCGAAGCTCAGATACAGCACCAGCTCCGCCGTCGGTATCTTCCACACCAACCCACCATAGATCTTTCGCAACCACCACGGCGTCTTTATAAAATAATACATGACGGAAAGGTACCGAATTACGGCGTCTCCTTAAAGAACGTATTGATATGCACCACATGCGCCGCCACCCGGAATATCTTGCCATTTTCGTTTACGAATTTTTCCTGGGTCTTCTCATCCTTCAATAATTTGTCCGCATACCGTCTCACCGCATCATTATTCAGCGTCACCGGCGACCCCGACGTCACCGCCTCATCGACATACCCGCGCAACAACGGTTCCAACTGGTGATAGAATAAATATGTCCCGTCGAAAACATCGCTCCCGATCACCTTATCGCCCGACACCGCAATGAAGCCTACGATCGTACTATCCGAATTCCGGAATTTGTCCATAAAATATTTCACATACTCATTCCCGGCCAACACATGCTTCTTATCCAGAAACCGCGACTCATAGGCGAGGCTTTTATTCTTGAACTGTCCCGCCTGCAACTGCCGGTCCACCTCCCGCCAGATCAACACCTGATTACGCCCGGAGTCCATGACCTTACGGAGATCATTATTCGCATAATTGCCGTACCCGAATTTCTTCTCCTTCTCACTCCACCGCCCCTCCTCCACACACATCACCGGCACATACTGATCCTTATCCGACGGGTTCAGGATCGTATCCCTGACGATCATGCGGTCCTGCCTTCCACCCATAACGATCTCGCCGCCGCCGATATACACCGACTTATTCGATTTGGTGTTGAATCGCAGCCAATGCACATTCTCGAAGGACGTCGTGCCCCGCTCCGTCACCGTCACCAGGCCCTTGCTCAACGCCTCGGCAAGCGGCACCACATTTGTGCCGGTCGCGGCAGGCATCCCGCCTCCGGGTTTCCGGCGGATCGGATAAATTTTCAGATTTTTGAATTGCCAGGCACTGTCGTAGTCAACGTATACCGTCTCATACGTAATCTGCGCGGAGGCCGAGACCAGGAATAACGACAGGCAGAAGGTGAAAAGAGATCTCACTGTTCGATAACGATTGGGCCTACAATATAGTACATATATTTGCATCCTATGGCCAGAAAAGTACGCCTCAGATTTGCACCCAGTCCCACCGGCGGCCTCCACCTGGGTGGAGTCCGAACCGTCCTGTACAACTACCTCTACGCCCGCCGCCATGACGGCGACTTCATCCTCCGGATCGAAGACACCGACCAAAGCCGCTATGTAGCCGGCGCCGAGCAATATATCTTCGACTCCCTCCGCTGGTGCGGCCTGGAACCCGATGAGGGCCCGCATAATGGCGGCGCCTATGGCCCCTACCGCCAAAGCGAACGGAAAGCCCTCGGCATCTACGAAAAATATGCCCGCCAGCTGGTCGATCAAGGCCACGCCTATTACGCCTTCGACACCACCGAGGAGCTCGACGCCATGCGGGAGAAATACAAAACACCGGAGAACCCCACGCCACAATATAATTTCGACCTGCGCCGTAAGATGCGCAACTCGCTCCACCTGCCCGCCGATGAGACCCAACACCTCCTCGCCGCCGGCACTCCCTATACCATCCGGATAAAAGTCGAACCCAACCAGGAGGTTCGCTTCACCGATATGATCCGCGGCGAGGTCGTCTTCTCCACCGACGGCGTGGATGACAAAGTACTCCTCAAGGCCGACGGGATGCCGACCTATCATCTAGCCGTCGTCGTCGACGATCACCTGATGGATATCAGCCATGCCTTCCGCGGCGAAGAATGGCTCCCCAGCGCCCCCGTCCATATCCTCCTCTGGACCTGGCTCTTCGGGACCGACAAAATGCCACAGTGGGCGCACCTCCCGCTGATCCTGAAACCCGATGGGCACGGCAAGCTCAGCAAACGCGACGGCGACCGGCTTGGCTTCCCCGTCTTCGCCATGAACTGGACCGACCCCAGGACCGGCGAAGCGGCTACCGGCTTCCGTGAAACCGGCTTCCTCCCCCAGGCCTTTGTCAATATGCTTGCATTGCTGGGTTGGAATGACGGCAGCGGTCAGGAACTTTTCACGCTCGAGGAGCTGATCGAATGCTTCTCGATGGACCGCGTTCATAAGGGCGGCGCCCGGTTCGACTACGAGAAGGCCAAATGGTTCAACCATGAATGGATCAAATGGCTGCCCGCGAGCGCCTATAGCGGCCTGGTCAGGACCTATTTCCACGAGAACCTCGCCACTGAAACGCCTGAGGAAGCCGCCCTCGCGGAACCCGATAAGGAACAGTTCGAAAAGGTCCTCGACCTTGTAAAGGAACGCTGTCATCTGCTACCCGACTTTGTCGCACAGGCAGGCTTTTTCTTCAAAGCGCCGAAGACGTTCGACCTCGACTCGATCCGGCCAAAATGGTCGGAGGCCAAACAGCTCTTCTTCGTGGAATTCATCCGTCAGCTGGAACTGGCGTCCACCTGGGAAGCCGCGGCCCTCGAAGCGAATTTCAAGGAAATGGCCGCAGCAAAGGCCATCAAGCCCGGTGACCTCCTCGCCCCGCTCCGGATCATGCTGGTGGGCGGGAAGTTCGGCCCCCATGTCTTCGATATCGTTACCCTGCTGGGCCGCGACGAGACCATTCACCGCATCCGGCATGTGCTGAGCATCCTTTAGTTAATTAAACTTCGATCCCATGTATAAGACACTACTCACCGATCTGACCGACAACATCCTAACAGTCACCATCAACCGACCGGACAAGCTGAACGCGCTCAACAAGACCGTGATCAGCGAGCTTGGCGAAGTGGTGGAAGAGATCTATGCCAACAAGGACGTCAGGAGCGCAATCCTCACGGGGGCAGGGCAAAAGGCCTTCGTGGCAGGCGCCGACATCGCCGAATTCCAGGGCCTCGGTAAGGAAGAGGGACGGGCGCTTTCCGCGAAAGGCTCCGATATCTTCTTCCGGATCGCCTCCTGTCCCAAACCGGTCGTCGCCGCCATCAATGGCTTTGCGCTGGGCGGCGGTTGCGAACTGGCCATGGCTTGTCATATCCGGCTCTGCGTCGCCAAAGCGAAGTTCGGCCAACCCGAGGTCAACCTCGGCCTCATCCCCGGCTATGGCGGCACTCAACGGCTAACCAAACTCATCGGCCGGGGCCGGGCCATCGAAATTATGCTGACCGGCCGGATGGTCGAAGCCACCGAAGCTCACACGATGGGTCTCGTCAACTATGTCGTCGAGGAGGCGGATGAATTGCTCACCGAGACCCGCAAGCTCCTTTCGATCATCAATGAAAAAGCGCCGCTGGCGATCGCCCGCATAATCGAATGCGCCAATATCGCGGCAGGGGATGGGATCGTCCACTCGGAAACCTGGGATCCCGATCCGTTCGGGGGGAATGACAGCGAGGATGCGCCGGTTAACGGGTTTGTACGGGAGCAGGAAGCCTTCGGCGAATGCTTCGGCACCGCCGATATGCAGGAGGGGACGGCGGCCTTTTTGGAAAAAAGAAAGCCCCGCTTTCGCGGGGCCTGAATATCAGGCGCTTATCGCAGATTCAAGGCTGGCCGTTGGACGCTTTTGCAATACATGCTGTCCGCTAACAAAAAAATCGTTACTTTACAGCCGCTTAAAGCCAATATCATGCAGCTGCAAAAAGCGCTTATCTACACTATCATCTTCATTATCTTTTTGTTGGGAGTCTATGAAATAAAAAGCGGTAACGTCCGCGACTTTGCTTTCTACAAGAATACTACGGAACCAATCAATTGCGTCGTCCCCGGCGACTGGCTCGTCTTTGGCGCGATCGGCCTGTTCGTCATCATCAGCCATACCTTCTCCAAAATAAAGAATTAATTTCCCCTAAACCCCTTCGTCCAATTCCGACCCTTGCTTGCTACCCACCCCTAAACCCTAAGCCTTCAATACCCGAAGATCTCTTCGAGGGTTAGCGCCTTGACGTCCCCGTGTTTCTTGAGGTCATCCGTTTTGATCCGTTTTACAGACCCCACCACACAATACGTATATGCTTTGCCCGCGATCTCCTGCTGGTGGAAGCGCTTCACGTCCTCCATCGTCAGGCTATCCAACGCCCCATATTCTTCCTTACGCTGGTCATAGTCCAATCCTTTTTGCCGATCGCCCAGGTATGCAAATACGATCTCATCGCCCGTATATCGCTGCGTCTCGATATCTTTCTTCTCACTCGTCTTCGCCAGCTCGAACCCTTTTTCCGATACCGGAAGATCATTGAGCAGGGCGTTCATTCCGTCGACGGCCTCATTCAGCTTATCGGCCTGACAACCGATATACGCAAGGATATAGAACGGGTCTTCCTTCTTCGAAGGCGTCTCATACGACGCAAAGGTCGCATAGGCCAGCGCCTTTGACTCACGCAGCGTCTGGAACACCACCGAGCCCATATTCCCGCCAAAATAGTTATCGAAGACGTCGATCACCGGTTCCTTACGGACATCGTACTGCCCCGAATTCCGGATCCAGCAGATCTCGGCCTGCACCATATCGTAGTCGGCGAACAACACTTTATTCGAGGATTGTTCGGCAAACGGGAACCGCGTCTTTTCGGGATATGGCGCCCAGCCGGCCGGCAGCGGATGCGCCTTGACGATCGCGCCGGTAAAGGAATCCAGGCTCAGCGGTCCATAGTAGATGATCGTATGCGGATGGTCCAGCAGCGAATGCAGGACGTTCGTCAGGTCTTCGGGCTTCAGGGCGCTCAGTTCTTCGCCGGTCAGTCCGCTGTTGAAGGGATTCTTTGGCCCATAACGCGCATAACTGAGCAGGCCTTGCATAATCGCCTGTTTGTTCAGCTTATTGTTGGCCCGCGATTTCAGCAGCCGGTCCTTCAACGCCGCGAGCGCCAGCGAATCGGGAAGACACCCGCGCATGACCTCTTCGAACAACGCTACGGCCCGGCTGAAATTCTCCTGCAACCCCGTAATGCTGATCGTCGTCGTCTCGGTAGTCGTGTTCACGCTGAAATTGCAGGCGATCGAGTAGAAGGCGCGGCTGATCTCCGCCGTCGGATGTTCGGCGGTCCCCAGGTACTGCAGATACTGGGCCGCCATCGGCAGGAGCCGGTTGTTCCAGCTGCCCATGTCGAGCCGGTAATACAAATGGAACAGGTCATTTTCCTTGTTGGGTACGTACAGCACATTGGCTATTCCCGCTTTTGCCCGTACGATGCCCGTGTTGAAATCCAGCCACTGCGGAGCGACCGGGGCAACGGGCATGGCCTCGATCCGGCGCACGAACGGCGATTGCTTACCGGCGTTAGTCTCTACCGGAGTGATCGGCGGCTTTTCCACTTTCACGACATTTTTGTCGACGCCTTTCCGCTTATAGACAAGTACATAGTTATCCTTTAAATATTTATTGGCTACCGCCACGATCTCATCCTTTCCGATCCCGGCCTGTTCATCCAGTTGGGCCACATCCTCATCCCATTTTTGCGCCTTGGTCAGGATAAAGCCTTCCATGAGGGCGCCGACGCGGGCGTCGTTCTTTTGCAGTCCTTCCAGCAACGACAGCTTGCCATTTGCGACGATCGCGTGGACGAGGCTGTCGTCGAACTGCCCCTTCTTCAGCAGGTCGATCTGTTGCAATAGCAGGTCCCGAACCTGCTCGAGCGTCTGCCCCTGCCGCGGCGATCCGCCGAACAGCATGATCCCGTAATCCTTGAACTGTTCGAGCTCCGCCTGTGCGGCCTGCAGCTTCTGTTGCTTGTTCAGGTTGAGGTCGAGCAATCCCGCCTTGTCATTCGAAAAAATACTCGAGATCAGGTCCAGCACCACCGCATCGCGGGTATTCACCGCGGGGGTCCGAAATCCGATCCGCACGCTCTCCGCGCTTGGGCCATAGATCGTACGGGTGACCGGAGCCGTCAAGTCACGTTCAGGAGCATGTTCATATCCATGGACCGGCCCGGGTTGCATATAGGCGAATGCCTGGTCGATCTTGCGGATCAGCGAGTCCGGGTTAATATCCCCCGCCATGATCACCGCCATATTATTCGGCACATAGTACTGATGATAATATGCCCGGATCGCGCGTAGCGATGGATTCTTTAGGTCTTCGATCGTCCCGATCGTCGTCTGTTGTCCATAGTTGGTAGTCGGGAACAAAGCCGCATTCAACGCCTCGTTCACCTTCGTCCCGTCGTTGTCGAGCCCGCGGTTCTTCTCTTCGTAGACCGCCTCCAGCTCCGTATGGAAAAGCCGGAAGATCGGGTTGCGAAAGCGTTCAGCCTGTACCGCCAGGAATTTGTCCATGGCGCCGGCGGGGATATCCTCTTCATAGACCGTCTCCTCCACCCAGGTATGGGCGTTAGTACCTTGCGAGCCGATATCCGCCATCAGTTTATCATATTCGTTGGCGATCGCATAATGCGAGGCGAGCCCGGAGACGCTATCGATCCGGTGATAGATCGCGCGGCGTTGCGCGGGGTCTTTTGTGGAATTATAGGTCTCATAAAGGGCGTCGATCTTCTCCAGGTACGGCTTCTCTTTCGCCCAATCCAGCGAGCCGAACTTGTCGGTCCCTTTGAAAAGCAGATGTTCCAGGTAATGCGCAAGACCGGTATGATCCCGCGGATCGGTATTGCTGCCCGCCCGAACGGCGATCCGCACGGCTACCCGCGGCTCCTTGTGATTGGCGCTGAGCAACACCGTCAGGCCATTGGACAGCGTATAGACCCGAGCCTGCAAAGGGTCGTTGGTGACATAGCGATATTTGTAACCGGCGGAGCTATCGGTCTTCCATTCGTATTTCGTCTGGGCGCTTGCGCCGGCGGTGATCAGTACATTTGCACCGACAGTGATCAGCAGCGTAAAGAAGAAGATCTTGTTTTGCATAGGCGATAAAAATACGTCAAAAAACGACTTACCTTTACGCCTCCAAAACATTAATCATGGATTACCGGATCGAAAAAGATACGATGGGCGAGGTGAAAGTACCCATCGACGCCTATTATGGCGCCCAGACACAACGCAGCGTAGAGAATTTCCCGATCGCCCAGGACATCAACAAAATGCCGAAAGAGATCATCCGCGCCTTTGCTTATCTGAAAAAAGCCGCCGCCCTCACCAATGTGGAAGCGGGAGTGCTCCCAAAGGAAAAATCCGTCCTCATCGGCCAGGTCTGTGACGAGATCCTCAGCGGTTCCCTCGATGCATACTTCCCCCTTGTCGTATGGCAGACCGGAAGCGGGACCCAAAGCAATATGAACGTCAATGAGGTCATCGCCTATCGCGGCCACGTCCTTGCCGGAGGCAAACTGACCGATAAGGAAAAGACCCTTCATCCGAATGATGATGTCAACAAATCCCAGTCGTCCAACGACACTTTCCCCACCGCCATGCATATCGCGGCATATCAGATGCTGATCCACACCACCATCCCGGGGATAGAAGCCCTGCGCGACACGTTGGCGGCGAAAAGTAAGGAGTATATGAATGTGGTGAAGATCGGCAGGACGCACTTTATGGATGCTACCCCGCTGACGGTAGGGCAGGAATTCAGCGGTTATGTGTCGCAGTTGCAGCATGGGTTGAGGGCGATCCGGAATAGTCTTGCGCACCTGGCTGAATTGGCGCTTGGAGGTACCGCGGTAGGGACGGGGATCAATACGCCGCCGGGATATGCGGAGAATGTAGCAGGGAAGATCGCGGAGCTGACCGGGTTGCCTTTTGTGACGGCGGCGAATAAGTTCGAGGCGCTTGCCGCGCACGATGCGATCGTCGAGGCGCATGGGGCGTTGAAGACGGTTGCGGTGAGCCTGATGAAGATCGCCAACGATATCCGGATGCTGTCATCCGGTCCCCGCGCCGGGATCGGCGAGATCCATATACCCGACAATGAGCCGGGCTCTTCGATCATGCCCGGAAAGGTCAACCCCACGCAATGTGAAGCCCTCACGATGATTGCCGCACAGGTCCTCGGGAATGACGTCGCCATCAATATCGGCGGCGCGACCGGTCACTTCGAGCTGAATGTCTTCAAGCCGGTCATCATCTACAATTTCCTGCACAGCGCGCGGCTGATCGGCGATGGTTGCAACAGCTTCAATATCCACTGTGCAAAAGGCATCGAGCCCATCGGGGCCAATATCAAAAAACATGTGGAAAGCTCGCTTATGCTCGTGACGGCGTTGAATACGAAGATCGGCTACTATAAAGCCGCCGAGATCGCCCAGAAGGCGCATAAGGAGGGGACGACCCTCAAAGAGATGGCCGTGAAGCTAGGGTATCTCACCCCGGAACAATTCGATGAATGGGTGAGACCAGAGGACATGGTGGGGAAACTATCGCAATAAGAAAAGACCGGCCTGAGCCGGTCTTTTTTGCAGAATTTTAATATCGGTTGTAGCCGCCACGATCGCCACCGCCGCTGTAGCCGCCGCGACCACCGCCGCCGCCATAGCCACCGCGACCGCCGCCGCCGCCATAGCCACCGCCACGGCTGCCGCCGCCGCCGCCGCCAAAAGGCTTATCTTCCTTCGGCTTGGCTTCATTCACCTTGATAGCGCGGCCTTCTACAGTAGCGCCATCCAACTCGGTGATCGCCTTGCGGGCAGCTTCATCATCGGACATTTCGACAAAGCCGAATCCACGGGACCGGCCCGATACTTTGTCCATAATAACCTTGGCAGAAGTAACTTCGCCATAAGGCGTAAAAAATTCCCTGAGATCTTCATCCTGAACGGCGAAGCTCAAATTTGCAACATAAATGTTCATACGAAAACTTAAAAATTAAAATGAATAAACTGAGAAGGCAAAGGGAATACTAACTAAAATGCGAGGCAGATAATTAATGATTACTGATGCAAACTCAAATTACGGATCAAAGATAAATCAAATTCTGGAATTTCCAAATCTTCAGTTACAAATTACAGGCAGGTGGCTTTTTAGATATTATTGCATATCTTTATATTTTAATTGCTGTATTGCCCCATATGAATCCGCATTCATTTCTAGAACCCCATTCAAGGGCTATTCGTATCTGGCATTGGACGTTTGTGATCTTTGTCACCGCCACCATCGCCATCGTCCTGCTCGCCTCCACCGTCTTTCGTACCCGCAATACGATCCCGCTTGTCGAGCAAAAGCTGGGGGAGAATGGGATAACCGTCACGGACGACCAGGCCCGGGCGGTCGCCCACGAATTCAATGATCAGCTCTGGGATCTTCACCGGTTCATCGGCTATGGGCTCTGTATCCTGCTGATCAGCCGCTGGCTTATCGAGCTCGGCCAACCGCGGGCGGAACGGTTGCGCTACCGGCTGCGAAGAGCGAGTGGTTTCCGATCGGTCATCCCGATCGAAATGGATCAGGCAAGACATTATATCGGCGTCAAGACCATGTATGTCCTCTTCTATATCATCTTCGCCCTGATGGCCGTCACCGGTCTCGTTCTCGCTTTTGACGATATCCCGCGGCTGCAGGAGCTGCAACAGCCGGCCAAACAGTTGCATGCCGCGCTGCAATACGCCGTCTATGCATTTATCGTGATCCACCTGATCGGCGTGATCCGCGCCGACATTGGTCATCACAAGGGTCTTGTCTCGGGAATGATCCATGGGGAAAAACTCGGTTAACCGTAGCCGATTCTCCTGTGCCGGCCTACCCGCAAAAAGATCGCGCAAGCCCGGCGAACCCGGCAAATTGTCGTACCTTACCCAAAACTCTACTGCCTGATGAAACGCATGCTTCTCGTTATCGGCATTCTCATTCTCTTCGCCACCGAGATCCTCCGCGTCTACTTCATAATGCCGTTCCCCGGCAGCCAACGCTCCAACACCATCGACCTTGCCTACTTCATTGACCGCAACCGGCTCTGGCTGCGGATTGCAGGTTGGATCCTCGTGGGGTATGCGCTTTTGATCCATCCGGCCGAACGCGGCAATCCCTATGCTACGCCCCGCAAAAAGAGCAGCTGGCCGGCGATCGGGCTTTTCGTGGTGGCGGTGCTGTATGCAGCGGTCTTCTACTTCCTTAATTACCGCGCGGAAGCCGACAAGATGTTCCATCAGCCGCAGCAGCTTAGCTTCGCGGATACCACGACCAATAAGATCGCGCCGCAGCGGCTCGTGATCGGCGTTGCGATCAACAACGAGGCAAAGGCTTATCCCATCCAACTCATCGGCTACCATCATCAGGTCAGAGATACGGTGGGGCATACCCCGATCATGGTCACCTACTGTACCGTCTGCCGGACCGGCCGCGTCTATGTCCCGCGGGTGCATGGCAGGCCCGAGGAGTTCCGGCTGGTTGGGATGGACCATTTCAACGCCATGTTCGAAGACGAGACGACCAAAAGCTGGTGGCAGCAGGCTACCGGCGTCGCCATCGCGGGCCCGCTCAAAGGCGAGCGGCTTGCCGAGTTACCATCGGGACAATATACATTGGAAGAATGGTTGCGCATTCATCCGGGATCAAAGGTCATGCAGCCCGATCCGGCCGACACCAGCCACTATTCGCAATTGGCGGACTATGATGACGGCACGATCAAAGGATCGCTCGAGCATCGGGATTCCACTTCCTGGAAGGCTAAGTCATGGGTTGTCGGCGTGCTCGCCGGGAATGTCGCCAAGGCATATGACTGGAACTGGCTCTCGGCTCACCGGATCGTCGAGGATACGATCGGTTCCCTCCCGGTTATCATATTCCGCGACGGCCCGGATGATTTCCATGTCTTCGGCCGGGTCGCCGGAGGCAAAATTATCGGCTTCAACAGCAAGCCGGATTCGGCGGCAGTCTTGCAGGATACCAGTACGGGATCCGTCTGGACTCCCACAGGCCTTTGTATTAGCGGCCCGCTAAAGGGACAGCAATTACAACCGCTGCAGGCTTATCAGGAATTCTGGCATTCGTGGAGTACTTTTCATCCGGCGACGACGAGGTACAATCCCTGACGCCGGGCGGGGGTGGGCGATCACTGGCGAGGGCGATCCCGGGCGAGGGGGTTACCGGCCGAAGGCTACCACGCCAGGAATTTATTCGGTCCCACCGCCACGGCGATCCGCGAATCCGCGGTACCGTAATATAGCAGCCATTTCCCCTTGAAATCCGCCAGCCCCTCGAGGAAACAGACCTGGTTTACCTGACCCGTGATCTCATAAGGCTTGTCGGGACGGATAAAGTTATGTTCCAGGCGCCGCAATACTTTCGTGGGATCGTCCTTGGCCAACAAGACCTGACCGCCGCCATACGTCCCCTCCGGCAAACTGGTGTCGCCATCCGCCCTGCGGTTCATTCCATTATAGATCAGGAGAATCCCATCCTTTGTGATCATCGCGGGCGGCCCGGATTCGACGAGCCGGCTGTCCCAATGTCCCGGTCGTGGCGCGACGACAACTTGCAACGCAGATGCAGTTTCCACCGGCGTCCAATGGATCAGGTCATCGGACGTCGCGGCCCAGATGTCCTTATCGCCCCAGTACATCCAGTATTTTCCGTTGAGACGCGTTGCCACGATCCTGCCGCCAATATAGCGTGAGACGATCGATCCCGACTTCGACCAGCTTCGGCTATACTTGCCGTTATAGGCGTCGCCGAAGGCGCTCCCATGCTTGGCCCAATGCACCAGGTCCGCCGAGGTCGCGACCAGCAATCGCGCCGTTTGACCATCGTACGCCGTATAGGTCATATAATAAACGCCCCGCTCATCCTGTACGATCCGCGGGTCCTCGCAACCTCCTTCCCACTCCAGCTTCTTTTGCGCATCCTCCGCCGGATACAATACGGGCGCAGGTCTCCGCGTAAAATGATAGCCATCGTCAGAGACAGCCAGCCCGATCCGGGACGTCCCTGCCGGTCTGCCGACCTTGTCCTGCGCCCGGTACAACATATATAGCTTCCCTTTTTTAACCGCGATCGCGGGATTGAATACGTCCTTCTCTTCCCATTTCACCGGCTCGCGCCGCAGAGGGTCGAAGAAGATGGCTCCGCCCGGCGCCATGACGGGGTTAACGCTATCCACTTTCGTAAATGGGGTCAATGCCCAGCCGGTTGAGGTATCGGCGGGCGGTTTCCGAGGGTTCGGTTGCGATCCCGCCTGCGGTTGCGATCCCGCCTGCGGTTGCGGCGGCTGCTGAGATCCCTGTCCCGGTTTCGGGTCGCCGTGGCAGCTTGCCAGCACGACAATCCAGACAGCTCCAATGAACCAACGTCTCATTCTCTTGTCAATTTTAACAGGATCACCGCATGCCGCGCGATCGTGCCGCGATAATTCGCCGAGGTGTTGCCCTGTACTTCATTCTTCCAGACGTCCTTTATCCGGTGGCCGGATGCGATCGACAGGTCTTTCCAGGATACGTCCAGCTTCTTCTCCTGATCCCCGCGGTTGAAGAGACAGACGGCCGTATCGCCGCCCTGTAAAGGCTTTATGAAGATCTCCAGGTCCTGATTGATGCTTGCCCGATAACCCTGCTGCCCAAGCGGGTCCTGATCGATCGCGATCACGTCCTTATTTGTCAGGATGCGCTGGGTTTCCGCCCCCATATGGCGGAGATCATTACCCGCCATTAACGGCGCCGCCAGCATACACCACAGCGTAAAATGCGATTTCTCTTCCTCGGTCGTCAGTGCGCCGTTACCTATTTCGAGCATGTCAGGGTCGTTCCAATGCCCGGGCCCGGCATATTTCTCCAATCCGTTCTGCAGGTCCAGGTTGCCGATCACGCTGCCGCCATAGGCGCTGCCATTGCCCGCTTCCATAAAGTCCCAGGTATTCCCGATATCGCCACAGGACCGCCACAGATGTCCGACGTCTTTCGCCCAGGCCCAGGGCTTATTGGATCCCCATTCACAAAGGCTAAAGACGATCGGCCTGCCTGCTTTGTATAAGGCGTCGCGCATCAGCGTATAAGACGCGGGGGCGTTCTGGGTCGAGGCGTTACACCAGTCTTCCTTCAGATAGTCCACACCCCAGGCGGCATATTGCCGGGCATCCTGAAATTCATAGCCCGCGCTTGCCGGCCGGCCGGCGCACGTATTCCGGCCCGCGCAGGTATAGATGCCGAACTTCAGGCCCTTCGAATGGATATAGTCCGCCAGCGCTTTGATGCCATGCGGGAATTTCACCGGATCGGCCTGGATATTCCCCGCGCTGTCACGACTTACCTGCCAGCAGTCATCGATGACGATATACTGATAGCCGGCATCCTTCATCCCGCTGGCCACCATTGCATCGGCGGTCTCGCGGATGACGGTCTCGTTGATCCCGTCGCAAGCGAACTTATTCCAGCTGTTCCAGCCCATCGGCGGCGTTTTTGCCAGCTGTTCGAACTTCTGGGCGCTGGTCTGCAGGCCAATCAAAATTAAAAAGGCGATGCCACATAGCACCGCCCTGGAAATGCAGAGTTGATAACGCATGGTGTAGTAGCAGTTTGTTTTACATAAAGAACTGTTCCGAGACGATTTTACCGTCTTTCACATGATAGATGCAAAGCTCCGTCATGTTCATCCGCTGGCCGCCTTTCATGGTAACGTCCATGGTCATGGTCACGGCAAAGGATGAATCCGCCAGGAGCGGTTCGGATACTTCCCCCCCATGTTGTTCTTCCACCATTTCGCTCCATTTTTTCCCTTTCTCGATGATCGCATCCAGTCCTTTGGTTTCCTTCTCGAACGATTCCGAAGCATGTGGCTCGATACTGACCGCATCCTCGGCAAATAGCTCCTTTTGAGCCGTTTCGAAGTCGCCTTTCCGGCAAAGTTCGATGAGACGGTTGGCAATCTCCACCGTCGTCATTGTCGTTGTTGTTGATGACATAAAAAATGGTTTGAGGGAAGGTACCGCAATTTCCGCTTTCACCCAAATCACTTATCTACCTTTATTACCTTCTGGCTGATGAGGTGATCGCCATACTGGATCTGCAACGCGTAAGTCGCGGCGGGCAGATTGCCCAATCCGTACATGCTAACGCTATTCAGCCCCTGGGTCACCGGCTGGATCACCCGCCGGAGCGAGCGGCCGAAGAGGTCGATGAGCGTGATCGTAGCGGTTCCGGTCGAGGGCGCCGTCATCTCCATCTTGATCTGATCTATGAAGGGATTCTGGATGGACCGGACGTTGAAGCTGATACTGCCATTGCTGAGCAGCACGAGCGCGCTATATTGGGATATGGAGTTACTCGTCATCTGGATACGGTAATAGCTTTGGGCGGCCACCGGCGCCGGGTCGGTGAATTGGTAAGACGCACCTTCCCCGGGAACGGCCGTACCCGGCAAGGCGCCGATCGTCGTAAAGCGGATGCCGTCGTCACTGCGCTCGACATTGAACTGCAGGCCCGGCACTTCGCCGGTTGTCGTCCATTGCAGATTGGCCAACCCGTTGTTAAGCATCTGGCCGCGGAAGGACAGCAAGGTAGTTGGCAAGGCGACCATACAATTGACCCCATAGACATACTTGGGTTGGGTCGTCGTGTAGGAGCAACTGCTGGTAGCCAGATTGGCCACCGTGCTCGCCACCACCAACTGATAGATCGTCAGTGAAGTCGTCGCCGGGACCTGGAAATAGCGGGTGATCGTATCGACATACAATCCCGTCACTCCATTATACAGCGGCACCACCGTTCCTGTGTCGGCCCGGTTCAGGGTATCCTTACCGGCCGGTATCCAGGTGGAGCCACCATCCGTACTTTTATTCAATTGCCATTCCGTATAATTATTCACATAGGAAGAGATCGCAAAACGGACGGTATCGTCCGCGCCCTGACAAAGCGTATCCGGCTTGTCCGGGGTCAGCAGCAGGTTAGGCGGGCAGGTAGCCAGCGTAATGTCATCCAGCGCCCAGTCGTTACCGCCGCCACCCGGTGCGTTGTTACGAAGAGAGATCGTAATGGAAGTCTCGGTGGGTCCGGTTAGAAATACGAAACCGCGTTGTTGCCAGCCCAACGTATCCAGCGCACCCGTGGAGATGCGGTCGATACTGTCGACGACAAGGGTCAGGTTGGGTAATACGCCCGGCTTATAGGTCGCCGTCCCGTTAGAGTCGATACCGCAGTTCGGACAGATATTCTTAACCCAGGCGGAGAACTGATAATAGGTATTCGGGCAAAGACCGGTGATCACCTGGTGATAAGCCTCGCTCGTAGCCAGGTCGGCATTCACCACCAGCATATAGCCCGCATTTGTGCTGTTATCGGGAGGGGGATTGCCTGCCGCCGTACTCGTCCCGCTATGGTCGCCGCTGATATACCAGAACCCGGTGAATTCGCGGTTGGAGCAGGCCTGCACGCCGGTGAAGCCGGTACAGTTGTTCATTCGCGCGGCATTCGCATACGTGCTGCTTACCGGGCTTGTATTGTTGACGATCGCATAATAACCGTCGTTGATGGATGGGTTGGTCCCCGAGTTAGGCAGATAGGTGTAGCCGGGAATCGAAAAGGTCGGGCCCGTGCTTCTGTTACGGCCTACGCCTGTCCCGAAAGTACCGCCAAATTCCGCGGCGAAGTTCGTGCTGGTCGTACTTGAGCACAATGTTGTCGGCGCGCTGATCAGGATCTTATATTGCGTGGCCTGTAAGACGGTATCCGACACGCTTGTGGTCTTCTGCCGGTAACGGATCTGGCCTGCGCCAAGCTTGATCGTATCCCCATAGTTACCAGAGACCACAACCCGGAATTCGGTCACCATGATCGTACCGCCGCCAAACAAAGGCTTGCTCACATTTCCCTGGACCGTGCTTGAGCCATTGATATTTGCCGTGCCCATCGGATCCACCCCGCTGGGCGTCGTTGGGGTCTTACCGATATTGATCCGGATCTGATAGTCACCGGGCAGCGGCGGCGTAGCCACATAAGAGCCCGCGTCGTCACCGGTTGCATAAGTATAGTGGCGGAAGGTCAGGCCTTCATTGGTCACCAGCCGTAAAGAGTCATTGGGAAGAATAGTTGTGTTGGTCGGAACATTGTCCAGGTAACGGACATCATACATCATTCCCGTCCCGTTGTAAGTGCCATTCACATAGAAGTTCGTGCGGATCTCGAGCGTATCGCCCGGCTGTACAGGGCCGCCGACCGTCTTCTTGCTGAGGTTCACATAGCTGTTCCCCCACTTGATGGGAGCCGAGGCCTGCGAGAGCGCCAGGTCGCGAAAGAAGAGGATCAGCATGAAGGTTCCCACAATCCTGCTTACAGCAGAATTACCGGGTAAATGTGTTTTCATATGATACGACCTTTTTCAAAGGTTATCGGATTACGGGTCGGTTCGACTCCGGCATGGGCGGTCTGCCGGTTTATCACTCCCCGGCATGGACGGTCTGCCGGCAATAATAATGGTATAAAGGTAACCCCTGGAAATTTAATCCGCAATCGTAGAACTACTATTCCAAATGTTAAGGAGATTGCGTTTTTTTATTGTCTTCCTGCAAAGCCGGCGTAAGCCGGTTAGACCGATAGGAAATAATCCAAACCTCATGAAAACCAGCCAACCCTGGTCCTATGGTCTTTACGCGTACCTATTCGCTCGCCTGTGCTCGCGTCTGTTCGCCTGTCTGTGCTCGCGGCTATTCGCCTCCTTGTGCGCCTGCCTGTGCCTCTGCGCACCTCTATCCGCACAAAAGACTTTAACCTATTACAATCAGACATTTAAGATAGATACCCTCTACCCGGCCACCGGGTCCTCGGGGATGACCTCCGCATGGGAAATGGTATATGGGCCTGACGATTCCCTCTGGGTCACCGCCTCTCATGATTACAAAGTCTGGAAGATCCATCCCGGCAACAAGGGATCCCGGGTGCTGCTGGACATGAACGGTATGAAGGATTTCACCGCCGCCAACGCCAATCCCTGGCCGCAGGGCGGGCTGATGGGGCTTGCGATCCACCCCGGGTTCAAAAGCGGCAAACCCTGGGTCTATATCGCATATGTCTACCACCTGATCGGCTGCTCCACCTGTGCGGGAAGTACCAGCGGGGCCCGTTGCAGTTACAATACCCAGATCGTCCGCTTCAACTACAATAACGGCGTCCTAACGCCCATGGATACCGTAATTACGAAGCTGGATGGGAGCAACGACCATAATTCGGGGCGGCTGCGCATCAGCCCGATCCCCGAAAGCGACGGCAAATACCATTTGTACTACACCATCGGAGACATGGGAGCAGGCCAGCTGGCCAATATCTGCCGGGCTGAATTCGCGCAGGACACCACCGTCATCGAAGGCAAGACGCTTCGGCTCAATACCGAGCCCGACGCCACGCAGCCGGCAGGCCAGCAATGGATCCCGGCGGACAATCCCTTCCCCGCGACGGCCGGAGGGTCAACCCCGGGCCCGATCTATACCTTTGGGCACCGCAATCCGCAGGGCCTGGCGTTCGGGTCCCTAGACGGCGGGGCGTCCTATATCCTGTACAGCGTCGAGCATGGCGACCGATCGGACGACGAGGTCAATATCCTCACGCCGCATACCAACTATGGATGGCCGAAAGTATCGGGTCTCTGCGATGACAACTATACTTCCGTGTCGGGCGATTCGCTCTACCTGGCAGGCCAGGCGGTGATCTCGGAGACCGGGTTCTGTGATACGACAAAGACAACGCTTGCGGCGCCTATTTTCAGCTATTACAACTGGACCCGCGCACAAAACGATCTGATCGCCCGCAACTACCCTTCCGCAAATATGCACTGGCCAACGGTAGCGCCGACGTCGGTGGCGTTCTACGGCCAGGGGGCGATCGCCGGCTGGGACAATAGTCTGCTGATCACCTCGCTCAAGAACGGGCTTTGGCGGCTCAAGCTCAAATCGGATGGGCTCAGCGTCGACAGCACCGTCAATCCTTATGATACCCTGCATTATCTGACCGGCTACCGGCTGCGCAACATCACGGTCTCGCCCGCGGGGGACACGCTCTTCATAAGCGTGGACAATTCGTGTTGTACGCTGGGGCCAACCGGGACTATCGGCAATTCGGTGGCTTCGCCGGCAGAGGGGATGATCCTCCGGATGGTCTATCTGGCGCCGCTTGCGCTGGACAGCGTGTACAAGATCCCGCCACAGCAGGCAACCGTGCAACAGCCGCCGGCATTGGTCTATCCCAATCCGGCTCATGCGCAGATGAATGTCAGTTGTGCCCCCGGCCAGCGAAAGCCGTTCCTCATCCAACTGTATACGGTCGGCGGGAATTTGGTGCAGTCACAGCAAAGTTGGGAAGATCAATCTACGTTGAATATTCAGGGCTGCGCGCCGGGAGTGTACGTCATCCGGCTGACCAATGGCGCGGAAGTGCCGGTCCTGACTCAGAAGGTGCTTATCGAGTAGGGCGAATCACTTGATCTCCACAGGCACCGCATCTACCTTTGCCGCGCCGGTATCCAGCCCTTGTGAATGATGGGGATGCCGGTGGAAGAATCTCTTTTGGAAGATCAGGATCGCGATCACGCCCACGGAAATGGAAGCATCCGCAATATTGAAGACGGGACTAAAGAATTCGAAATCCTCACCGCCCAGGAATGGGAACCAGGACGGATAGTGCGACCGGATCAGCGGAAAATACAACATATCGACCACGCGCCCGTGCAGAAAAGACGCATAGCCATGCGGGGGGAACAGTCGGGCAATATGGTCATAGGTACTGCGTTCGAAGATCAGCCCATAAAACATACTGTCAAGCAGGTTCCCCAGCGCCCCCGCAAAGATCAGCCCCGCACAAACAATAAAACCCGGATGATATTTCTTTTGGATGATCGTCCGGATATAGTAGACTCCGAATACCACCGCGACCAGCCGGAACAACGTCAATGCCATCTTCCCCCAGGTCCCGCCAAACTTCCAGCCCCAGGCCATCCCCTCGTTCTCCACAAAATAGACTTGCCCCTTATCGCCCAGCAACTTTATCCCATTATCATATGGTGACACCTGCTCATGGAAATAGTCGCCCGCGGGACGGCTCAACGGCATATGTGTCTTGACCCAGAATTTCAGTGACTGATCCGCCACGATGATAGCCAGGACCAGTAATACAATTGTTCTCGCCTTCATATTCAAAAGCTCAAATATAGGCAATCCGAGCCACAATTGTGGCGCGCAGGGATGGATGGGTTACTCGAAATAAATCCGTTTTACCCGCTGCGAGACGCCCGTAAGGACCTCATAGGGGATCGTCTGTTCCCAGTTGGCTAATTTGCTGACGGATAATTGCTTACCAAAGACGATCACTTCGTCGCCCTCCCGGACGTCCGGAATGCCGGTTATATCGATCATCGTCAGGTCCATACTGATGCTGCCGATAGTCGGCGCCAGCCGCCCTTTCACCCACATCTTACCGACGCCGTTGCCCAATTTGCGGGAATAGCCATCCGCATATCCGATCCGGACGGTAGCCGTAACCGTGCCCGGCCCCGCCACTCCCCTGCGGTTATAGCCGACGGTATCGCCGGTATGGAGACGTTTGATCTGCGCGATAGTCGTCTTTAGCGTGGATACTTCCTGAAGTTCGAGCTTGCCGGTGCCTGCGCTGTCGATGCCGTACAGGCCGATCCCCAGCCGCACCATATCCAGCTGCCATTCGGGCATCCGGGCGATCGCGGCCGAATTCGAAAGGTGTCTGATGAAAGTATACCCCAACGCCTTTTCCAGCCGCGCCGCCATCTCCAAATATGCGGCAGCCTGGTGTTTCGAAAAGGCGTCCTGCTGCGCCTCCTCGCTTGCCGCAAAATGACTGAAGACAGATTGCACTTTCAGCGGTGCGGCGGGCAATACGCGCAGCAGCTCATCCCAGTCCGCCGCCGCGAAGCCCAACCGGTTCATGCCCGTCTCCAGCTCGATGTGGATCGGGAAAGCCGCGATCCCCTGCCGTTTCAGCCATTTCTCAAAAGAGCGCAGCAGCGGCATCGAATAGATCACCGGCTCGAGATTGTATTGGACAAGCGAATCGAACGCCGCATTCTCGGTGTTCATAACCATGATGGGCATGCGAATACCACCTTTCCTCAGCGCCACCGCCTCATCGGCATAGGCCACGCCAAGATAATCCACCCCATGGAACTGCAACAGGTTGGCGATCTCGAAGCTGCCGCTGCCGTACGCAAAGGCCTTTACCATCGCCATAACCCGTGTCGCCGGCTGTAACAGCTGCCGGTATGCGCGCAGGTTGCCGGCCATCGCCTCCAGGTCGATCTCCATCACCGTCTGGTGGATCTGCTCCGTCAGCAGCCGGTCGATCTCCTCGAACTCGAAGACCCGTGCACCTTTTAACAAGATCGTCTCTTCGCGAAAATGCAGCCGGTGCACTTCTTCGCGGAATGCCGCGACGGAAGGCAGGAATACCTGCTCGCCCGTGAACCACTCGCCGATCGCCCCGGCGTTTGCGCCGATGCGGTTGCCGATCCCGATGAGGCGGTCGATATTTTTGAGTTGCAGGGCACGACCGACCTCGCCGTATAATTCCGCCTCCGGGCGCCCGCTTTCGAGGATATCCGACAAGATCACGCTACGCTTTTCATGTTGTTGTTGCTGGGAGAGAAAATCGAGTGCGATCGAAAGCGAGCTGAGATCGGCGCTATAGCTATCGTTGATGATCGAGCAGTGATTGATCCCGCTCTTCAGCTCGAGGCGCATGGCGATCGGCGCCAGCTGCTGCACCCGGGCGGCGATCTTGTCCAGCGGCAGCTTTAGCCAAAGGCAGACGGCGACGCCGTGCATCGCATTTTCGACCGAGGCATGTTCGGTGAACGGCAGGATCAGCTCTCCACCGGACCCGGCATATCTGACCCGGACTTTGGTGGCATGGGCAAGCGTTTCCATCTCCCGGATCCAGACGTCATTCGCCTTCTCACGGCCCCACGAGAATACCTGCGGCGTATTCTTATCCCAGCCTGCTCTTTCGCCTTTCCATTTCCAGATCGCTTCGGAGGTCTCCCGCTGATCGCCGCAACAGATCAGCACTTCCGCCCCATCAAAAAGTTTCAGTTTCTCCGCCGCCTTTTCCGCCAGGCTGCTGAATCCTTCGCTATGGGCCTCCCCGATATTTGTAAAGATCCCAATCGTCGGCTTGAGGATCGCCTCCAGCCGTTCCATCTCCTGCCGCCGGGAAATGCCCGCTTCAAAGATAGCCAGGGTGTGGACCGGCTGTAGTTGCCAGACGCTGAGAGGTACGCCGGTCTGGGAATTATAGCTCTTTGGACTGCGGACGATCGAATAGTCCGGCTCGAGCAGCTCGTTCAGCCATTCCTTGACAATGGTCTTGCCGTTGCTACCGGTAATCGCAATCACCGGGATGGAAAATTGCGCCCGGTGAAAGGCGGCGAGACGTTGCAGGGCGGCAAGAGTATCGGCGACCCGGATGAGATTGGATCCGGGCAAATGTTTGGCCGCGATCGCGTCGACGGCGCCGCCGACCGGGTCCATCACTACGAAGTTGCGCACGCCGCGCCGGTGCAGCTCCTCCAGGTAGGCCCGCCCATCCCGTCGCGGTCCGCGGAGTGAAAAGAATAACGAGGTCGCTGGAAAGATCAGCCGCCGGCTGTCGGCCAAAAGATGTTCAATGGGGTCATCCGCGTGAAAAGCGATCAGCTCTCCCGCAATTATCCCGGCGATATGACGGATGGTGTAGTTCATGATCTCGAACTGCGCGCAGCATACAACGAATACAGGATAGAGGAAAGGATACACAACAGGATCACCAGCAGGGACACATAGATCGGCAGGTAAATGCCGAAATATTCCACGAGCATCTTCAACCCGACAAAGATCAGGACGACCGCGATCCCTTCCTGCAGATTCCTGAACCGGTCCACCGCCCCGCGCAATACAAAGAACAGCGACCGCAGTCCAAGCACCGCAAAAATATTCGAAGTGAAAATAACCACAAGGTCCCGGGTGATCCCGAACACCGCCGGGATGGAATCCACCGCAAATACGATGTCGGTCGTCGCGAGGAGTACCACCACTACAAACAGGCTCGTATAGAGCTTCCTGCCGCCGCGGACCAGCGCGAACCGGCCGCCCCCATCCTCCCCGGTCAACGGCACAAACCGGCGCAGCAACCGATAGACCGGATCCTTTTCGATATCCGGCTCCTCGTCGTGACGCGTAAGGAATAGCCGGCAGCCGCTGATAATAAGCACTACCCCGCCGATATACAGAACCCAATGCGCTTCGTTCACCAGTACGATCCCCACCGTTATAAAGACGATCCGTAAAAAAATAGCCACGAGGATACCGATCAGCAATACCCGCGCGTAGTAGGCGGGCTTCACGCCAAAGAATGTGAAGATCAGGATAAAGACAAAGATATTGTCCACACTCAGGCTCCACTCCATCAGGTAGGCGCTCAAATAAGCCAGTGCGGGCTTATGCCCCTCCTGCAACCAAAGGAAGACAAAGAACATCATTGCGAGTGTCACCCAGAACAGGGTCAGCGACAGCGCTTTTTTCAAGGAAACTGTCGTCCCCTTCCTACTCAGCAACCCCAGGTCAAAAACAACAGCCAGGATCAAGACAATACCAAAAGTAAGATACGATACAGTCGATCGGTCCATGCCGGAATATTGACAAACCGGCTCCGCCCGGTTTATGCCTCCAAAGATACCGTATATTTCCGTCTGCGGAGGAGCTGATACAAATACCCGCCGAGTACGACCACGATCAGCGGCAGGCCGATATTGATGAACTGCCACATCCCCCGCTCACTATCCACCTTTGATGGATCCAGCAGCCGGAGCGTGTAATCCTTTGCCCGGGTCTCGAGGATACCTGAAGGATTCAACAGGTATTCTACGCAGTTATTAATAAAGTCCTCGTTTGCAAACGTATAATTATTGTCAGCGCGGCTGAACCCAAGCGGTAAGGGACCTTGCTCCGTCATTACGTTCATGAACAGGTCCCCATCCGCTACCACGATCACGCGACCGGGAGTCGCCGATACCGGAGCAAACGGCTGCCCATAGACATTGGCCAGGCTGTCCGCCAGCGTCTTCGGCAACCGGTTCTCGAACAGCGAACGGAAATTCCCCTCCAGCAGCATCGCCACCGGGATGTTGGGCTGATTGAAATAGTTGGGGTCGTCCTTATATTTAAGGATGTCGAACGTGATGATCGCCGGGGTCCCCATCCGGCGGGCGTTTGCCGAGGTTTGCAGGAGGACCGTCTTTTTGACCCCTTCCGCTTTTACGGTATCGATCGAATTGGGATACTCCGCCATCACCGGGTCGAGGTTCTTGCTGATCGGGTGAGTGGGGCTGCCATTCAACAATGGATAGTACGGCCAGGGCAAGGCCTCCGTTTGCGGCTTGCCGCCCGCCATCCCCACTACGACCACCAGCTTTGCCGACTGCATATCCTCAACGAGGTCCTGATTCACCCGAACACCATATTTGAAGAACAGGTCTTCAAGACCCAGCCCGCGGTCATACGCGATCGTTTGGTGCTGGATTTGCAGGCTGTCCTGCTCCGCATAGAGATTGCTGACCGCCCAGATGATCTGACCGCCGTGCAGCAGGTATTGATCCAGGGTCAGCTTTTCGCGTTCGGTGAACTTGAGCGTCGGCTTTACAATTATGATCGCGTTGAACTTCGGCGAGATCAGCGGAATGCTGTCAAGCGCGACAAGTCCGAACCGGTAGTTGCTGCGCAACAATTCGACCAGATCGGCTACCCGGGGATCCAGTGGTTCGCCGTTCCCCTTCACATAGCCGATGAGCGGCCGGGTCTTGCTGCTGATCTTGTCGATCGCGCTGCCGAACTTATATTCCAATAGCGTCTCGGCGTTCGTATACAGCTGTTCCTGCGCGCCCTGTTGAGGGACCTGGACTCCTTTTAAGAGATCGACCGGATAGATGCGATTCCGGTACCGCAGCACTGCGCCGGGGATTACGATCCGTGCCGTTTGCTCCTCCGCTCCTTTGCCGGCCTGCGCTACCTGGGTCATCGGCTGGATGCCCATTTGCGACATCGAATCCAGAAAGGCCTGCTTCGCCGAGTCGTCGAGATGCGTCAGCGGGTCGAAGGCATGCACCCGGATGCGGCCGCCGCAGTATTCGGAAAAGTCCTGGAGCTCTTCCTGCGCGCTTTTGGCAAGCTGGTGGATACCGGCTTTCAGGTTACCGGCCAGGTAGAGGTCGACCTGGACGTCGTCATCGAGCTTGGAAAGCATCGTTTTGGTGGCTTTGCTCAGCGTATAACGATGTTCGGCCGTCAGATCGAGCCGGTAGTGAGCGAATGCTGCGACCCCGTTGACGGCTATTAATATTATCAGGAGGGTAGCCCAGCGCCAGTTGGTCTTTTGGCCTTGCGTCCGCTGGGACAGATACCGGTTGGTGAGATAAAGAAAGAGGGTGATCAGTGAGCCAAAATAGATGACGTCCCGGGTATCGATGACCCCCCGGCTGATACTACGGTAGTGAAAATCGATCCCCAGCATTCCGAGATAATAGTCGAGGCCCGCCGCAAAGACCGGCAGGGCGCTGATCGCGCCAAACCCGCTGTAGAGGATGAAACAGGCGAATGCGCTGGCGATAAAGGCCACAACCGCATTACCGGTTATGCTGCTGCACCAGACGCCGATCGCCGTGAATACCGCGGCAAGAAAGGCCAATCCGATATAGCTTCCGATGGTGCCGCCGGTATCGATGCCGCCCTGACCCGACAGCCGTTGGATACAAAGGAAATAGACCAGCGTGGGAAGGAGCGCTATCAGGACTACTATGAGGCAGGCCAGGTATTTCCCGGCTATCAGCCGGGCCCGGGAAAGCGGGAGGGTCTGGAGGATCTCATAGGTTCCCATCCGGAATTCGTCCGCCATGCTCCGCATCGTGATCGCGGGGATCAGCAGCAGGAGGATCCAGGGTGCGAGCTCGAAGAATTTCTCAAGGGTTGCATAGCCGTTGGTGAGGATATCGGTCTCGGGGAAGACAAAGAGCAACAGCCCGTTCAACAGCAGAAAGACCACAATGGCGATATACCCCGTAAGGCTGCTAAAAAATTGACGGAGTTCTTTTTTGCAAACGGCCCACATAGCTGCGAAAATAGTGCGAGAAATCCACTTTCCGGCCCCCGGTCCGGAAACAAGGTGAGAAATTCAAATGAGGGCCAAATAATCGATCGCCGGCTTGTTAGATAATATTCAAAAAGCAGCCTGTTTAACGCCGTGGACAGATATTATATTAAAAAAAATGTGGAAAAAAGAGTTAAATTAGATGAATGGAAAACAAAATTATATGAAGGGAATACCTATATTCGCATACTCAATCAGACAACCTTCCTTAGAAAAGATATTAATGGTTTAAAGGTCGAAATTATTTAACCGAAACCAACTGCATGCAAAGATCCGCCTTAGAGGCGGGTTTTTCTTTTTAGGGAAGATTATTTCGAACGCCGCTGCTTTCCCGCAATCTTGTGACCGTCTTTCCGATCTCCCCGATAGCGTAATCCACCTCTTCCGCGGTTGAAAATCTTCCCAGCCCCAAACGTAATGACGCATGGGCCAGTTCGTCCTCCAGTCCCAGCGCCTTTAGCACATAACTCGGTTCCATCGAAGCCGAGGTGCAGGCCGAGCCCGAAGACAGCGCCACATTTTTCCCAAGGCCCGCCAGCAGGGCATCCCCGTCGACGTTGACAAACGAGATGTTGGTCGTATAAGGCAGGCGATGCTCGCGGCTTCCGTTGACTTGGGCGCCGGGGATCTCCAGCAACGCCTGTTCCAACCGGTCGCGTAAGGGGGTGATGCGTTGCCGGTCGGCTTCCATTTCCTGTTTGCAGAGTTCGCACGCCTTTCCGAAACCGGCGATACCCGGCACATTCAGCGTACCGCTGCGCATGCCCCGCTCGTGGCCGCCGCCATCCATTTGTGCGGTTAGCCGGACGCGCGGGCCGCGGCGACGGACGTACAGGGCGCCAATCCCTTTGGGCCCATACAGTTTGTGGGCGCTAAGCGCCATCAGGTCGATGCCGTCCGCATTCACGTCCACAGGGACCTTCCCTACCGCCTGGGTGGCGTCGGTAAAAAAGAGGACGCCGTGGCGCCGGGCGATCGCACTGATCTCCCGGATCGGCTGGATCACCCCGATCTCGTTGTTGGCGAACATCACGGCGATCAAGATGGTGGCCGGGCGAATGGCGGCCTCGAGGCCGGGGATGCTGATCATTCCTTCCTTACTCACCGGTAAGTACGTGACTTCACCGCCTTTCCCTTCAATATGGTGGCAGGTATCCAGCACCGCTTTATGTTCCGTAGCCACGGTAATGATGTGATTGCCTTTCGAGGCATAGGCTTCGAAGACCCCTTTGATGGCCAGGTTGTCGGCCTCCGTCGCTCCCGAGGTGAAGACGATCTCTTTTGGTTCCGCGCCGATCAGGGAGGCTATCTGTTCCCGGGAGACCAGCACCGCCTCTTCGGCTTCCCAGCCGCGTGCGTGGCTGCGGCTTGCCGCGTTGCCAAACCGGCGGGTGAAGTAAGGGAGCATGGTTTCAACCACCCGCGGGTCGCAGGGGGTAGTCGAGTTATAGTCGAGATAGACCGGGAGATCGGGCATGACTTGCAGATTGATACCGCAAAGTTACCGAGCGGAAGGCAAATTCAAGCCGGCCGGTTGAGACGGGGGCCCGAAACGGTGACAAACCGGGGGTGGATCGTCTTAATTGCAGTTATACTGATAAGAGATATTCTCCACGTTTGCTCCCGTCGTGGCGGCAACCGCGGTGATCTTGCCGGTATTGTCGTAAGTGTAGTTGACATTCTCGACCGTCGTGCCAGCCTGATAGCCGGACAACTGATGCGTGGTCCTGACGAAGACGGCGCCATAATTGACCAGCTGGACGATCTGCCAATAGTCTCCGGCTTCGCTTGCTTTTGAATTATAGCTATAGGTACCGCTCTGGCTGCCGCTAAGACTGGCCCCTGTCAGGTCGCCGTTTGTCCAGGTATAGGTGCTCGTTGTCGGAGTACCGCCGTCGAGGACTTCCACCGATTTCTGCAGTTCGGTTCCCGAGTAGGTATAGGTCGTGACATCGGTGTTGGTCCCGTCCGTCGCGTAATCGCTCTCGATCATCCCATTGCCGTTCAACGTAATCGAATCGGTGATGGTCGTCGTACCGTCCGAGGTAGTCATGATCTCCGTATTGCCGATATAGGTGAATACCCGGGAATAGTTGGTGCTGTTTTGCGAATACTGCTCCGTGGAGATCTTTCCCGAGTTGTTGTAGGAGATATTATAGACGGTCGTACTCGTTCCGATCTGGTCCGAGATGGTAACGATCCGGCAGGTCTGGGCAGGGTTGCTACTCTTTTTACTACAGGAAGGAGCAAGAAAAAGACTAAGGATAGCAACGGTCAGAATAGGCAGTGAGTTTTTCATGCTCCAAAACTATGCCTTCGCTTCCTTCCGTGCAATACCATAAAAGTGGTAATTTGAACCGCGGGTCACGCGGGTCACGGCACAATGAAAGTTGATGAAATGGTCCGCTGGCCCCGCAAGTCGACAGCGTGGACAAAATAGGTCCCTGCGGCCAGCCGGTTCTGGAAATTGACGGTCATCATTTTGGTTTGCATGAAGACATTTCGTTGAACCACCGTCCCTGCGGCCGACAGAATATCCACCTGCCAGTCCGTTACATCCGTAAGGTCCGGGACGAGGTTGATGAAATTGGTCGCGGGATTTGGATAGACCTGAGCGGTGATCGTCGTCCCGTCCATTTTTACCTCGCGGATCGGGGAATATGTCACTTGCCCCGTGGCATCCTGGATCTGCAACCGGTAATACCAGTTGTCGTTTGCCTGCTTGCTTACGCCGGGCGGCAGTTCATCCGGATAGCGGTATTGGCCGATGTTGCCGTCGGCGGTGGCGGGAAGAGTCGTGATATTCTGGAAGTTATTGTTATCGCTGCTGCGCTGGATCACGTATTGGCGACCCGCCGGCTCATCGGTTGCGGCCCAGCTAAGCTGCACGCTCCGCGGACCAAGAGGTTCGGCGGTCCATCCGGTGAGGGTGGCCGGGAGGATGCCGGCGCTCTTGTTGTATAGGTACTGGACCGAAAAGGTCATGGTATTCGTGATCCCGGCGCTATAATAATAGGAGGCATGGTTTGCGGCATTCAGGTTGGTGAAGGTAAATGCCTGATATTGAAGGTTGACCTGGCTTGTGCCAAGGAAAGAGGTGATTGCGGTGACGGTATCGGTCGAAACGTGGTTCTGGAGCAGGCTTGTCGGCGACTGGGTGACTTCCTGACCGGGATTCAGGGAAAAATTTCCGAGGGACTGGCTGGCTACGTTGGAGTAGGTGGCGGGTAAGGCAGGGCCGCTGAATTGATCCTGAACGCCCACTGCCAGCGCATAGGTGCCGGAAATCGAATCGGCGTTGCGGAGGGTGAAGCCGTACATCGTATTGGTCTGGGCCGAGATCCGGACCGACACCAGCGTACCGGAGTCGGGATTGAATTGGGGGATGCGGAGATGATAGATACCGAATCCATCACTCGATAAGGCAGTATCATAGGTACGGGTTCCCTGATTGGCTGCACTCTGTGCGGTAGCGGTCTGGCCGAGGATCGATCCGGCCAGCATTACGACGCACACAATTTTACGGACAAGTGGAATGTAGCTTTGTTTCATCTTAAAAAGGATATTGGGTCACAGTCAGCTTATAAACTCATTTGACCCATTATTTATTTTGCTTATGCGGCAGTTCTGGCAAAAATCAGCGTTTCCTGGTAACGATTAGGGGATTAGAGATTTAGCTGTGGTTCCTGAGGTTTGAGGAGGGTTCCCAATTCTTATCAAAAATGGGGCCGGAGATGGGAAAAATACTGCCCAAAATGTGGCTTCATGCAAAAATAAGAGCGCCCCCGATAGGAGGCGCTTTCCAATTTTATTTTTGGTAGATGGGACTACTTAGTGATAAGTATTTTATTTACCTGTTTGCTGCCGTCGGATCCGGTGATCACGATCAGGTAGTTGCCTGTGGGATAGGAACTGACCGCCAGCGGAACGGTGGTACCACCGGCATTGGTGACGTTCTTTTCCATCAGCACCTGTCCGGCCAGGTTGACCAGGCGGATATTGGCGCTAACCGATGCGTCGCCGGTCAGGGTTACGTTGACATAATCCGAAGCCGGGTTGGGGTAGACGTTGATGGCGCTCACGGCCCCGAGGCGAACAGCCTTCACCTGAGAGTATGCGGTGCTGCCGTTGCGGTCTACAAGTACCAGCCGGTATTCGCTTGTCCCGGAAGCCGGGTGGCTATCGTTAAAGGAATAGTTGAGCACGCTGGCGGAGTTGCCGGCGGCGGGGATGGTCCCGACGGTATTCCAGGTGGCGCCCGCGTTGGTGCTGGACTGGATGGTGAAGTGATCGGAATTGATCTCGAGGTCCGTCGACCAGGCCAGATCGACCGAGCCATTATCGACTACCGCGCTGAAGTTGCCGAGGATGATCGGCAGGGTGCCGGTGGAGCTCAGGTTGGCCGCACCAACCAGGGTTGTACCGAAAGAAGCGTTACCATTGCTGGCGATAGTGTTGTCGACAAAACCATTGGGGGCGTTACCGACCTGTTTGAAGTAGGAGGTAGTGCTCCCGGAAGGGAAGCTGGTCAGCAGGCCATCATAGGCGCCGGCGGAGGAAGCATCGACAAAGGCGCCGTTTTGCAGCGCGATCTTGCTATTCGTCCCGTCGTTGACCATGATGAGACTGAAAGAATTCGCAAAATTCGTGGCGCCTGAATTGCCGATCGCAAGCCGGGTGGTGTTGCCGGTTCCGCCGACGACCAACTGGGAACTGCTGGCGAGATTGACGTTGGTGTTCAGGTTGACCGTTCCGTTCACGTTCAGGATGATCAGGCAGTTGCTGCAGTTTTGGGGCGGCTCGGCTGCCTGCCAGATGCCCGGACCGGATGCTGTATGCCAGTCACCGGATTGAACGGCGGTGTACGTTCCGCCCGACTGGGCAGAGGAAGAGAGGGTGAAAAAGGAGAGGGTTAACACGAAAAGTGCCCCAGAGTAAAGCTGTTTCATGATCGCTAACGCATTGTTTAATAAATAAATGTGGTTCTTTTCTTAACCAGGAACGGAATGGGAGGATTTCAATGCGATTTTGGACGTAAGTATACGCGATCAACCTGGCCGATTGATGAAAAAAAGGTTTTTCGCCAAACGGTGATTGGTGGTTTTAATAAATTGTAGGATGATTGGGTAGGATGATTGGGGTACTGCACGCTCAGTCGGGAGAATAAACTGATGTCTTTCGGTAGGAGGGAATCTAATTTAACGTCTGACCTTTCGGTCGTCCGGCCCCAGCCGGATGGACTTGTGGACAAACATAGAAAGAAAACGACGATTTTGCAAGTCCCGGGGGAAAATATTTATCCGGGAATTCAACCCCTGCCGGGTTATTTTGGGACGAGGGCGGTCAGACCGTCTCTTCACCCGAATCTATCTTACTGAGGCCCAGCTTATCCAGCGCCAGTTGGGCGGCGATCTGGCTGGCATCCTTCTTATTATAAGCCTTTCCCTGGGACAATAACTCTCCGTCTACTACCGCGCCGACCGTAAAAAGCCGCCGCCCCCCTTCCACCCTTTCGTCCAGGGTTTCGAATTCGAGGTTCTTTCCATTTTTATTGGCCCAGCCGTAGAGTTTGTTTTTGTGGTTGATCTCGAGGTTCTCCAGGTCTTCGAGGAAAAGGTAGGGTTGGATCACCCGTTCAATCACCCACTGGCGGGTCTTCTCGAATCCCTTGTCGAGGTAGATAGCGCCCACGATGGCCTCCAGGGTATTCCCAAATATCTGGCTCATTTTCAGGCTGCTGTCGAACTTATTAAAATTGCTGATCTTCTTCAGGCCCATTTTGATGGCAATGTCGTTAAGCTGGTTCCGGTTGACCATCTTACTACGCATTTCCGTCAGAAAGCCTTCTTCTTTGTAGGGATATTTTTTGAAGAGAAAGTCGGCGATGATGGCGCTCAGGATGGCGTCCCCCAGGTATTCGAGCCGTTCGTTGTTCTCGTCGGCTCCATCCTTGACCGAGCGATGGGTCAACGCTATCTTGTACAGGACCGCTTTGCTCGGAGCGAAACCGAGCACATTTCTAAGCTGTCTTTTAAAAGAGGCGACCGTGGCATCGCCCTTTATAATTCGATCGATGATTCCCACACCAACAAGCTACAATTTTTTTGGCCAATAACAAATATATTTTACGCTTCGTACTTCTTGACTATTATGCAGGCGTTGTGGCCGCCGAAGCCAAAAGTATTGCTCAGCGCGGCCCGCACTTTCCTTTGTTGGGGTTTCCAGAAAGTGAAGTTCAGTCGTGGGTCCAATTCGGGGTCGTCCGTGAAATGATTGATCGTTGGCGGGACCAGGTCGTGGACGACGCTCATCACTCCGGCGATCGCCTCGATAACGCCAGCGGCGCCAAGGCAATGGCCTGTCATGGATTTAGTCGAGCTGATATTAACGGCAAAAGCATGCTCGCCAAAGACGTGCGTGATCGCCTTGACCTCAGCCGTATCCCCGAGCGGGGTCGAGGTGCCGTGCGTATTGATATAGTCGATGTCTTCGGGTTGCATGCGGGCGTCGCGGAGGGCGGCCATCATCACATTCTTGGCGCCGAGGCCTTCCGGGTGGGGGGCCGTCAGGTGGTAGGCGTCCGCCGTAGCGCCGCAACCGGCTATCTCGCAGTAGATCTTTGCGCCTCTGGCCATGGCGTGCTCAAGGTCTTCCAGTACCAGTACTCCGGCTGCTTCGCCCATTACGAAACCGTCGCGGTCTTTGTCATAGGGGCGGCTGGCGGTGGCCGGATCGTCGTTCCGTTCGCTGAGGGCCTTCATGGCGTTGAAGCCGCCGATACCCGACTGGCTCACGACCGCTTCCGATCCGCCGGCAATTATTATGTCGGCCATTCCCAGCCGGATCAGGTTGAAGGCTTCCATGATCGCATTTGTGGAGGAGGCGCAGGCGCTGGTAACGGCGAAGTTCGGTCCGCGAAATCCATGGCGCATCGAGATATGGCCGGCCGCGATGTCGAGGATCATCTTGGGAATAAAGAAGGGGTTGAAGCGGGGCGTCCCGTCGCCTTTCGCAAAATTGATCACTTCGTCCTGGAAGGTGGTAAGCCCGCCGATGCCGCTGGCAAAAACGACGCCGACGCGGTCCGGGTTCATCTTTTCCTTATCGATATTTGCGTCCTGGACAGCTTCGTCGCTTGCTGCAAGGGCGATCTGGGTATACCGGTCTACTTTCCGGGATTCTTTTTTGTCGAGGTATTGGAGCGGGTCGAAGCCTTTCAACTCGCAGGCAAAACGGGTTTTGAACCGGGAGGCGTCGAAAAGGGTGATGGGGCCGGCGCCGGGTGTACCGTTCAGCAATGCCGTCCAGTAGTCAGATGTATTGTTGCCGAGTGGAGTGAGGGCGCCAATCCCCGTTATGACGACTCTTTTCAAATGCATAGGCCTTTTCAAGGATTTTGTGTTGGGATCCTCAGGTTGTTTTAAGGAATAAATCCGCCTTCTAAGCCCAGGTGCTTGAAAAAGGCGGATCCAACGAATTTATTGCAGCGAACCAATAATTGCAGTCTCTGCTTACTTAGCGTGTTCTTCCAGGTAAGCGATGGCCTGACCTACAGTGGTAATGGTCTCAGCCTGTTCATCCGGAATGGAGATATTGAATTCCTTTTCAAACTCCATGATCAGTTCGACGGTGTCCAGCGAATCTGCACCGAGATCGTTGGTAAAAGAGGCTTCGTTTGTCACTTCGGCTTCTTCCACGCCGAGCTTGTCCACTATGATTTTCTTGACTCTTGTAGCGATGTCCGACATAGCAATTTTGATTTTTATTAGTTATACGGCTGCAAATGTATTAAAATTGGGCTAAACCAAACAAACAAGGCATTTTTAATTTTAAAAATGAGGGTTCCCTTATGGGAAACCTGAAGTAGACGGGACTTTAGCGGTTTTTGTATAACTTCGGCCTCCCGGCCAACAGGCCGCCAATAACGGTATGGCGCTTAGGATGATCGATCACGGAACAAAGGAATACCAGCAGATGGTACAGTTGCGCAATGATATGCTGCGCAAGCCGCTTGGACTTGACTTCGACGCGGCGGAGCTGGAGCAGGAAAAAGAGGACATTCTCATGGGGGCGTTCGAAGATGAGCGGATGCTGGGTTGTTGCCTGATGACCCGGGTGGATGCGGACACTCTCCGGCTCCGGCAAATGGCGGTCCCAAACAATATGCAGGGGAAGGGGGTCGGACGTGCGCTCATGATCTTCGCGGAGAATATCGCGCGTGATCTGGGGTACAAACGGCTATGTATGCATGCACGAAAGACGGCCGTCGGTTTTTATCAGAAGCTGGGATATCGTGTTACCGGTGATGAGTTCACCGAGGTGACGATCCCGCATTATGTAATGGAGAAGGATCTTCAGGGGAGGTGAGCGGAGGGCGGCTCCGGTGAACATACCGATTTTTCATGCGGGAACAGCATCAGCGAGCGCGAAATTCGCCATGCGTCTGAGAAATACCAGCAGGTCGGCCATCGAGCGGATATCGTCCACGACCAGCAGGAAGTGCTTGCCGGTCTGTTTGAGTTTGGCTTTATTCGTATGTTTCTGGAGATATTCGAGGATCAGCCGGAAGGTTTCCGATTCGAAATAAGGGGAGTCGGGCCGGTCGATAAAATAGCACCGCAGATCGTCCTGTTTCAGGATCAGCTTTTCAAAGCCCATACTGACTGCCAGCTTCCGGATGCGCACGGTGTCAAAAAGGTCGTCAACCTGTGGCGGAACCGGCCCGAAGCGGTCGATCATTTCCGTGTGCAAGGCTTGAAGTTCCTGCTCGTTGTCGCAATTATCCAGCCGGGTGTAGAGGGACAGACGTTCGGTAATGCTTTCTACGTAGTCGTCGGGGATCAGGATCTCCAGATCGGTATCGATCGTACAATCCTGAACGTAATCTTCCTGTTTGGCGATCTCTTCCTTGAACAATTCGCGGAATTCGGTGCGCTTCAATTCCCTGATCGCTTCATCCAGCACTTTCTGATACATCTCGAAGCCGATCTCCACCATGAAGCCGCTTTGTTCTCCGCCCAGGAGATTGCCGGCGCCCCGGATATCGAGATCCCGCATGGCGATCTGGAAGCCGCTACCCAGGTCGCTGTGCTGCTCCAGGGTTTGCAGCCGTTTTCGGGAATCCGCGGGCAGGGTAGCGAGGGAGGGGGCGAGCAGGTAGCAGAAGGCCTTCTTGTTGCTACGGCCGGCGCGGCCGCGCAATTGGTGAAGGTCGCTCAGCCCGAAGTGGTGGGCGTTATTGACGATGATGGTGTTCACATTCGGGATGTCCACGCCGCTCTCGACGATATTCGTGCAGACGAGTACGTCATACTTCCGGTCGATGAAATTAAGGATGCGGTCTTCCAGCTCATGTCCTTCCATTTGTCCGTGGGCATAGCCGATACTCAGATCGGGGCAAAGACCCCGGATGGTCGCGGTCATTTCCGCGAGGCCCTGAATGCGGTTATAAATAAAGAAGACCTGGCCGCCGCGTTCGGTCTCATAATAGATCGCATCCCGGATGAAGTCCTCATCGTAGCCATGGAGCTCGGTCTGGATCGGCTGCCGGTTTGGCGGCGGGGTATTTATGATGCTCAGGTCCCGGGCGCCCATGAGGCTGAAGTGCAGGGTTCTCGGGATAGGCGTCGCCGTTAATGTAAGGCAATCCACATGGGTCCGCAGGGTCTTTATCTTCTCCTTATGCGCAACACCGAACTTCTGTTCCTCGTCGATGACCAGCAGTCCAAGGTCTTTGAACTTCACTTCCTTTCCGAGTATCGCGTGCGTACCTATAATAATATTTATCTTCCCTTCTTCGAGCTGTTTCAATGTGTCCTTCTTTTCTTTCGACGACTTGAAACGGTTGATGAAGTCGACCTGGACGGGGAAATCCTTTAGCCGGTCGCTGAAGGTCTTGTAGTGCTGGAAAGCCAGGATGGTCGTCGGGACGAGCACGGCCACCTGCTTATTGTCGCAGCAGGCCTTGAAGGCTGCGCGGATGGCGATTTCCGTCTTGCCAAAACCGACGTCGCCGCAAACGAGGCGGTCCATTGGCGCCGGGGCCTCCATGTCTTTCTTGACATCGCCGGTCGCTTTGCTTTGGTCCGGGGTGTCTTCGTAAATAAATGACGCTTCCAGCTCCGTTTGCATGTAGTTGTCGGGAGAATAGGCAAAACCTTTTTCCGCTTTTCGCTGGGCGTACAGCCTGATCAGGTCGAAAGCGATCTCTTTTACGCGGGTCTTCGTCTTCTCCTTCAGTTTTTGCCAGGCGTCGCTGCCGAGCTTATTGACTTTGGGTACGGAGCCTTCTTTACCTGTGTATTTCGAGATCTTATGGAGTGAATTGATATTGACGTAAAGGATATCGCTGTCCTTGTAGATGATCCGGACGGCTTCCTGGAGGCGGCCGTTCACATCGATCTTTTGCAGCCCGCTGTAGACGCCGACGCCGTGATCGATATGCGTGACGTAGTCTCCCGGCTGCAGTTCGCGCAGGGTTCGAAGGGTGATGGCCTTGTTCTTGTTGTAGGCCTGTTTAACCTTGTATTTGTGATAGCGCTGGAAGATCTGGTGATCGGTATAGCAGACGATCTTCAGGTCCTCTTCGATAAATCCTTCATGGATGGATTGCGGGATGGGGTTGAAGGTGATCTCTGCCTTGAGGTCTTCGAAGATGGTGCGAAGGCGTTCCAGCTGGCGGGGGTTCTCGGCAAAGAGACAAAGCGTATATTTTTTGTTCTCCCATGACTTGAGGTCCTTTATCAGGATGTCGAACTGGCGGTTGAATGCGGGCTGGGGCCGGGTGTGAAATTCGAGTATGAACGGGGTAGCACCCGGAAGACCGCCATCCCGGCTACCGGCGGAGGGGCCATATTCTACGAGGTGGAAGGGGGACAGTTCGTTTTCGACCTGGGCGGCTGTCACGAATTCGTCGCGGTTGACGGCCAGTTTCTCCATTTTATCTTCGTCTTCTTCGTCCTGTCCGGGCCGGGTCCCGCGGGTGGGCCGCTGGGTGGGGCTTGCGGGGGTCTGCTTACCTGGTTCGATCAGGCGGATATAGGCTTCCAGCTCTTCTTCCTGGATGAGCAGCCTTTCGCGGGTAAACGTCCAGTCCTGCATCCAGATAACGGTGTTGTCGGGCAGGAATTGCAGCAAAGAGGTCTTTTCACCGCTATCGGGGCGGTTGTCGACGTTCGGGATAATATTGACCTGTAATAGCTTGCGTTCACTCATCTGCGTTTCGGGGTCGAAGATGCGGATCGAATCGACGTCGTTGCCGAACAATTCGACGCGGTAGGGCTTCTCGTTGCCGAAGGAATACATGTCCAGGATGCCGCCGCGGAGGGCGAACTGGCCCGGTTCATAGACGAAATCGGTTCGTTCAAACCCTTTATCCACGAGGATTCCCAGCAATCCGTTCAGATCCAGGGTATCGCCGGCCTTTATCGAGATGATATTGCCGGACAGGGTGGACGGGAGCACTACTTTCTCAAAAAGGGCTTCGGGATAGGTGATGATGAGTTTCTTTCCGGTTCCCCGGGAGGCTGTCAGGCGGGTCAGCGTCTCGGTGCGAAGCATGACGTGGCTACTGTTCAGCAGCCTGTAGTTCTTTTTATTCTTAAACGAGGAAGGGAAGTAGAAGAGGTCCAGGGCGCCCGTGAGGCTCTCGACAGTGTTATGGAGATAGGCGGCGGCTTCGGCGTCCTCGCAGACAACCAGGTGGTTGAGCCCGCGGGTCATTTCCTGCTGGAAGATGGCGCCGATGACGAAGGCGGGAGAGCTGCCGTGCAGGCCCCGGCAGGCGATCCGTTGGGGAGCAGACAATAAGAGCCTGTCCGCCAACTGGAAAAGGCGGGGTGAAGAAATAAAAGATGCGAGTAAAGCCTCACTGTTCATTCCTGGCGCAAAGATACGAAAAAGCGGGCGGATTGAGACATGAAAGTGCGGCGGCTCCAAGCAACCGATATCCTCAAATTCACGTAAATCTTAATAAACCACCTTTTGATTGGACTCTACGCTGCAATCTACCCGGGTCATCTTGCCCGGTAGGACTTGAACGGGCGCAATGTTGTTCTGTTGATCCCTTCGGGTAGCATAGAACAAATTACCTTTTTTTGTGAAGACAGAGTAAGTCCCGGGAGGGAGCGGGATAATGAAGTTCCCCTTGTCATCGGTACCGGCTTGCCGGATCAACCGGGTATGGACGGCTTGACACCAGGGCGAAGTTCCCTGCCGGGTAACCTGGCTGTCGTTGGTCAGTTCGAAAACGCAGACGGTACTTCGTACTCCGGGCCCTTCGGCGGGTTGGCGGAGGGTATCGCCGGGGCGGTGGGGATTATCGCCGGGTTGGCGGATGGTATCGCTGGGGCGACGACGGGGGGGTGAAGGCATATGGTTTCCGGCAAGGAGGTATACTTTGCCTTTGATGCCGGAGGATTGGGTGGGGATAGGCCGTGGGAGCGGGCAGGCTACCAAAACGGAGAGGATAATTAAAGCTGACAAGTCCATAAAATCTGTAATTTTAGAAAAAGTATATAAAACACGCTTATGAATAGAAGCAAGGTCCCGTCCTTACTTTTCCTACCCGTAGCCCTATCTTTTTTCGTACTCGCCGGATTGACCTCCCGGGCTCAGGCGCCTACTACAGATATACGAACTCTTCAACAAAACGTCAAGGGCCTGCAAGACAAATTTCTCGTCCAGCAGCAGCAATTGGTCCGGACCGCGCTTCAAAAGGGGTGGCCGCTTGTCATCCCCAGTAAAAAAGGGCATAATCTTTATCTTACGGGCGTCGATCATTTTGGCAAACCGGTCTATGTTGCCACGGTCGACAACATCATATCCGCCGCCACGATCCGGACCAATCAGTTATGGCCGGGGGGCGCGGCGAAATTGTCCCTGAACGGCTCGGCGGACAACGTCAAAGGTAAGATAGCTATTTGGGATGAAGGGCTTGTCCGGCCCACGCATGTGGAACTGACGGGCCGGGTGATCCAGGTCGATAATGCCACCGCGCTCAGCGATCACTCCACTCACGTCTCGGGGACGATGATCGCCGCGGGCGTCAACCCGGTGGCAAAGGGCATGGCGTTTGGCGAACAGCTCCTCCAGTGCTATGATTTTTACAATGACGCCAATGAAATGTCGGCGGCGGCCAAGCAGGGCTTGCTGCTTTCCAACCATTCCTATGCCACGGTTGCGGGTTGGAACCCGGATGCTACCAACCCCAATCAATGGGACTGGTTCGGTAATCCCGGCGATACGGTGGATATCAATTTCGGCCTTTATGATACGGAGACGCAGCAATGGGATTCCATTGCCTATTTGAATCCGCTTTATCTGATCTGCAAGGCCGGTGGCAACAACCGTGGCGATACGGGCCCCCCTGCGGGCACGAATTATTACCGGTACAATTCCCAGGGAAGCCTCGTGAACGCCGGTCCGCGGCCCGCCTTTGGCACCGCCACCAGTATCAGCAGCAATGCCGGATATATGACGCTCGCGACCTATGGCAATGCCAAGAATACCCTGACACTCGGCGCGGTCCAACCGATCCCGGGCGGGTACAACAAACCGTCCGATGTCGTGCTGGCGGAATTTTCGAGTATCGGGCCCACCGGCGACGGACGGATCAAACCCGATCTGGTAGCCGACGGGGTGAACGTGCTTTCATGTATCTCCACGTCGGATAATTCCTATGACATCTACAGCGGCACTTCGATGGCCACTCCGGCCGCCACCGGCTCCTCCCTGCTGCTACAGCAGTATTATTCGCAACTGCACAGCGTCTTTATGCGTTCCTCCACGCTGAAAGCGCTGCTGATCCATACGGCCGATGAAGCCGGGCCCTATCCGGGCCCCGACTATGTATTTGGCTGGGGGTTGATCGATATCGCCAAAGCCGCCGCCGTTATTACGTCCGACAATACCGATCAGGTGCAGCAGATCCACGAGAGCAGTCTGACCAACGGGACGAAGGACAGCGAGAGCTGGAATATCACCGCCAGCGGAAAGACGCCGGTCAGCGCTACCATCTGCTGGATCGATCCGCCGGGGGTGCCCATCAATATTCCCGCCACCGAGCACAATCTGAAAGACAATGGTCTGAAGCTGATCAATGACCTGGACCTGCGCATCAAGGACAATACGACGGGCGCAGTATATATGCCCTGGACGCTGAATCCGGCCAGTCCCGGCGCGGCGGCTAACAAGAGCGATAATTTCCGCGACAACGTGGAGAAGGTGGAGCTCACCGACAGTCTGATCCCCGGCAGAAGCTATACCGTTACGATCACGCATAAAGGCACGCTTAAGGATGGCGGTACGCAGGCCTACTCCCTGATCCTCAGCGGCGCGGGCGGACTTGCGTCGTGCGTATCGGCTTCCACGGCAAGTGGCGCGAGCATCGATAAGATCACCCTGAGCAATCTCACCAACAATCCGCCGGCCAATACCTGCCGGAGCTATACCGACTACTCGTCGCTGACCCCGGCCAATCTGCCTGTCGGTCAGACGGTGCCCATCTCCATTAACAGCACCAGCTGTAACGGATCCAACAACACGCGGATCATCTCCGTCTATATCGACTTCAATAATGACGGAACATTCGAGTCGAACGAACTGGCATATCAAAGCGCCGCCTCGCCGGGTGGCAGCTTCAGCGGCTCCATCGCCGTGCCCACCACTGCGGTCGTCGGTACCTATGCCCGGATGCGGGTCATCGCCGAGGAAACCAGCAACCCCGCCGCCGTCTCACCATGCGGAACGTATGGCGCGGGCGAGACCCAGGATTACCGGGTCGCCTTTACGAATCCGTCTACCGATGTAGGGATCGCCGATCTTGAATATCCCGGTACCAGCGTTTGTCCGAACGACTCGACGATCATTGCGGTGCGCATCCATAACTATGGTAACATCATTCAGGATGCGGTGCCCGTTACGACGGTAGTAACGCAGAATGGGAATGTCATTGCAACGTACAGCACTACCTGCCGCGACAGCATCCCGGCCGACTCCGACGTGGTCTTCACGTATAGCGGGGCCAGCCTCAATCTTACGCCGGGCGCCAGCTATACCTTCACCAGCCATACTTCGCTGAGCGGCGACTTCAATACGGCCAACGACAGCAACGTGACTACCGTGACCGCCAATCCCGCGGGTGCAAGCACAACCGGATCGGCTACCATTTGCGGCAACAACGCAACCAGCGTCCAGCTAAAGGCAAATTCCTCCGGGGATAACGTCGTGCTCTGGTATAACAGCCAGACGGCTTCGATGCCAATCGCGGCCGGCAACAATACGAGCACCACAGATATCGAGAAGACCTATTATGTAGCATTGAACGATCTCAAGGCCAAGGGTGGTTCGCCAAGTGCGCTTGCACTGGCGCCGGCGTCCGGCAGTCCGGGCTTCTATTATCCCTTCGACGGCCAGTTTGTGGAATTCACTACCAGTGTCCCGCTGACGATCCAAAGCGCAAGGCTTTATGCGGCCTATCCGGGAACGGTGGTCTTTACCCTGGCCTCGCTTGCCAGCTTCACCACGCAAGGATATTCGTATTATCCCATCGATAGCGTGAGCATCAATGTCTATGCTACCAATCCGACGCCGACGCCGGGACGGGTCAGTGTGAACGCCGGGCAGATGAACGATACCGGCGCGATCTATTATCTCAATCTGCCCATTCCCAATCCGGGCACCTATATCCTGATCGCACAATGTTACGGATCCAATCTGTTCCTCAACTCGAATATCACCGCCAATCCATATCCGATCACCATCCCTGGGGTCTTCTCGATCACGGGCAATTCGAATAAATACAATCCCAACAATTCTTCGGATACCACATACGACCGGGGCTACTATTTCCCGATGTATGATATCGGGCTTACGCTCGATGAATGCCCGGGGCCCCGGACGGCGGTTACCGCGACGACCGAAGCGGCGCCGCAAATTACGCTGGTAGGCAGCAATGTCCTTACCAGCAGTGCGGACAGCGGGAATCAGTGGTATCTTAACGACACGCTGATCGGTGGCGCGACGGGTCAAACGGATACGGTCCATTTGCCCGGCATGTATTACACGATGGTCACCGATCCGGTCACGGGATGCGTGCTCAAGTCCAACATATACAACTATACAAGTCAGGGCAATGGGATCGGGCTCACGGTTGCGCCCAATCCGAGCAATGGTGCGTTCCTGCTGGAGTTCGCCTTCACTACATCTGACAATACCGCGGTTCAGATCTATGATATGATAGGGCAGAGGGTTTATGACCAGGAGCTGGGCAGTTTCACAGGGATCTTCTCGCAACAGATCGATGCTGTCGGCCTGTCAGCGGGTATCTATGTCGTGAAGATCATCCATGGAGGAAGTACTTATGAGCAAAAGATATTGATCAAACACTAAGGAAATCAGCGGACGATGCCTCAGCCCTGGCGAACAGGTACGGTCATCCGTATCGAGCAGGAGGCGGTGATGACCCGTCGGTTCTGGATACAAATTCCGGAGTTGGAATCTTTTGACTTCGAGGCGGGGCAATTTATAACGTTTGACCTCCCTATACATGAAAAGCCGGCCAAACGCCTGCGCAGCTATTCCATCGCCTCGTGGCCGGACGGCACGAATGTCATCGAGCTGGTGATCGTCTTTCTGGAGGGAGGCGCGGGAACTTTTTATCTGTTCAATGAGGTGAAAGTAGGCAGTCAACTGACGCTGAGGGGGCCGCAGGGGGTCTTCACTTTACCCGATCAGATCGAAAGGGATCTTTTTCTGATCTGCACCGGCACAGGGGTTGCGCCTTTCCGGAGTATGACTCATTTTATCCTGGATCATAATGTTCCGCATCAGGATATCTATCTGATCTTTGGGTGCCGCAAGCTGGAAGACGCGCTATATCGGAAGGAGCTGACAGCACTTGCCGAACAGATCCCCCGTTTCCATTATATTCCGACCTTTTCCCGGGAGACGGTCACTCCTGGCGGCCCGCTTATCCGGACGGGTTATGTGCATCCGGTATATGAGGAGTTGTGCAGCCAGAAGCAACCGGCCTATTTCTTTCTATGCGGCTGGAAAAATATGATCGACGAAGCAAAGCAACGCATCACCGCGCTCGGTTATGAGCGGAAGTCGATCCACCAGGAATTGTATGGGTAAAAGATCTATTTGGAGGCCTTCTCTTTGGAACTTTCCTTTCCATTTATCTTCATCGGAATGACCGGACTGGTCTGCTGATCTTTGAATTTGCTTTCAAGAAGTACATAGGCGCGTTGGGCTTCGAGGGTCTCTTCATTACTGATCATCAGTTCCTTCTCGAGTTGCTGAATCTTGGCTTTACGGTTATTGAGTTGGGCCTTGAAGATGAAATATCCAAATATCGCTCCTAAGATCGCAGCCCCCAAAAGGATAACCGGATTAATTACAACATCAAATGTGAATGACATCTTGATTTAACAATTTAAGCTTGTTGTTAACAATTATTGGTACTGATAAAGACAGGCTCCTAATCAACAAAAGGGAGTAGCAACGGTTGCTTTCAGGGGATAGTTGGATCGGCTCAAAATCCTGATCCGCATTCAAATATAACAATAAAATGATACAAAATCCGGAACGTACACTAAGTAAGTGTTTTTTATTTTTCACAGCTCCATCTATTCTTCGAGCAGCCGGGCGATAAGGTCAGGGATCTCGCGGATCGCGATCCTTTCCTGGACCATGGTATCCCGATAACGGATCGTAACGGTCTGATCCTCTTTAGTTTGGTAATCCACTGTTATACAAAAGGGGGTGCCGATGGCATCCATACGCCGATAGCGTCTTCCGATCGTATCTTTTTCTTCGTAGAAGCAGCGGAATTTTGGTTTGCACATGTCCATGATCTCCCGGGCGATCTCGGGCAGGCCGTCTTTTTTGTTGAGGGGCAGGACAGCAAGTTTGACAGGCGCAAGGCGGGGAGGGAATTTGAGGACGACGCGGCTATCCGGCTTTTCGGGTGTGCTCAGGTCTTCCTCGGTATAAGCTTCGCTTAGCACCATCAGGATAGTCCGGTCAAGACCGATGGACGTCTCGATGACATATGGGATATAGTTCTGATTGATCTCGGGGTCGAAATACTGCATTTTCTTTTTGCTGAATTCCTGATGCCGGCTCAGGTCATGGTTAGTGCGGGAATGGATGCCTTCCACTTCCTTAAAACCAATCGGGAATTCGTATTCGATATCGCAGGCCGCTTTTGCATAGAAAGCCAGCTTTGAATGGTCGTGGAAGCGATATTTCTCTTTCGGGATCCCCAACCCGAGGTGCCACTGCATGCGGGCTTCCTTCCAGTGTGCATACCATTCGTCTTCCGTGCCGGGGCGGATAAAGAACTGCATCTCCATCTGCTCGAATTCGCGCATGCGGAAGATGAACTGACGGGCGACGATCTCGTTGCGGAAGGCCTTGCCGATCTGGGCGATACCAAAGGGGATCTTCATCCGGCCGGTCTTCTGGACATTCAGAAAGTTGACGAAGATGCCCTGTGCCGTCTCGGGGCGCAGGTAAATCTCGCTTGCTTCGTCGGCGACGCTACCCAACTGGGTCGAGAACATGAGATTGAACTGCCGGATATCGGTCCATTTTGAGGTGCCGCTAACGGAACAGGTGATCTTCTGATCTTCTATGAGTTGCCTGAGTGCCGGAAAATCCTCGGCGGCCAGAAGACGGTCCATTTCAGCGAGAAGGGCATCGGCCTCGGCTTTCTTACCTTCCGTTTCGAGTTGGTCCGCGCGTGCCTCTATCAGGTGATCCACGCGGTAGCGTTTCTTGGAGTCCTTGTTGTCGATCATGGGATCGCTGAATCCGTCGACGTGGCCGCTGGCCTTCCAGGTGGTGGGGTGCATAAAGATGGCGGCGTCGATCCCGACGATGTTCTCCTGCAGTTGGGTCATGCTTTTCCACCAATGGTCCTTGATGTTCTTTTTCAGTTCGCTGCCATATTGGCCGTAGTCGTAGACTGCGCTAAGTCCGTCATAGATCTCGCTGGAAGGAAAAATAAATCCATACTCTTTGCAATGCGAAATGATCGCCTGAAACCTGTTGCTGTCGTTTGCCATGGCGGCAAAGATAATGTCTGTCGCCGATATGGAGGCGGCGTCAGGTCAATTTCGCGTTTGTCTGGTGGCGGGTGCTGTCGCGGGACTGCTTCTTGGCGAAGTTGGCGAGGAGCGCCGCGGTGAGATCGACGCCGGTCTGGTTGGCAATGCAGATCAGGACCCATAATACATCGGCTAATTCGTCGGAGAGGTTGCGATCTTTATCGGATGGTCGGAACGACTGGTCGCCGTACAGGCGACTCATGAGGCGGGCTACTTCGCCGACCTCTTCGGTGAGGATGGCCATATTTGTGAGCTCGCTGAAGTAGCGAACGCCAACGGTGCGGATCCATTTGTCGACGAGTTGCTGGGCGTCGGTGATCGTCAGGGATGCGGGCTGCGGGGATTGGTTGGGGTGATCGAGTTGATCGTTCTGGTTGGGGTGATTGGATTGGTTGGGGTCGTTGGGTTGGCCGGCTTGGTCGAGGAGGATATCCCCTTTGAGGAAAGGACGGGCCTGGCCGGTGATCAGGACGCGATCGTCCTTTAGTTCGCATTCCAGCCAACCTTTGCGGGCGGAAAGTTGGATCGCGGTGAGCTTTGTCTTACCAAGTCTGGCTGCCCAATAAGGCGTCAGGGTGGTATGGGCCGATCCGGTCACGGGGTCTTCGTCGATCCCGGATTGCGGGGCAAAGAATCGCGACACCATATCCACTTTCTCCCCCGGAGCGGTGACGATAATGCCTCTTGCCCGGATGCGGGACAGCTCGGTGAGATCGACCCGCAGATCGCGGATGTCCTGTTCTCGCTCAAAGACCAGCATATAGTCGGTCTTCCCTTTGAAAGCCTTTATTGGTCGGGGGTCCAGTCCAATTGTCAAGTCAGGGGATAATTCCACTTCGGTGAGTGTATCCGCCGGGAAGTCGAGGCTTAATGATTCGCCCTGCCGGGTCACCGTCAGCAAGCCGCTCCGCGAATGGAACCGGATGACATCTTCCTTATAGTCCCGATAATGATATAGTACAAACGCCGAAGCCAGGGTGGCATGCCCGCAGAGGTCAACTTCGGTAGAAGGGGTAAACCAGCGGATCTGAAAATCCTTACCTTCTTCGACAAGGAAAGCGGTCTCGGCCAGATTATTTTCCATTGCAATCTGTTGCATAAGCGTATCCGGAAGCCATTTCTCCAATGGAACGATGGCGGCAGGGTTACCCTGGAACAAACTTTTTGCAAAAGCATCCACCTGATATATTTTCATACTATGTATTTTACAGAATTCCTACAGAAAAGATATATAGTTTTACGGCGATGAAAATTCTGATCGTCGAAGATGAGCTGGACCTGGCTCAGAGTATGGCTACCTATCTTAAAGGAGAGAACTACCTTTGTGAGTTGGCCAGTGACTGCCGATCGGCCCTTGAAAAGATCGACCTTTTCGACTATGATTGCATCCTGCTCGATATCTCGCTTGCCGACGGCAACGGGTTGAGCGTGCTCAAGGAATTAAAAGCCAACAACAAAACGGACGGCGTCATTATCATCTCGGCCCGGAATTCCATCGATGACAAGATCGACGGTCTCAATATGGGCGCTGATGATTATCTCAGCAAGCCCTTCCATCTACCGGAGCTGAATGCACGAATCGCTGCGGTTATCCGGCGCCGGAGGTTCGACGGCAACAGGACCCTTGTTCTCAATGAGCTGGTCATCGATCTGGTCGGGAAGACGGTTACCGTCGGGAATGAGGCTGTGGACCTGACGCGGAAGGAATACGATCTTTTACTCTATCTCGCTTCCAACAAAAATCGGGTCATTTCAAAGAATGCCATCGCGGAGCATCTTTCCGGCGAGCAGGCGATGAGCTATGACAATCTCGACTTCATTTATTCCCACATGAAGAATCTGAAGCGGAAGTTGCATCAGGCCGGATGCAGCGACTATATCCGTTCGCTCTATGGGATGGGGTACAAATTCGAGATCAAGATCTGATGAAGTGTCGTCATTCCCGGTTCCTGCTGTCGATCCAGATCGTCACTGGGCCGTCATTGAGCAGCTCCACTTTCATATCGGCGCCGAACTCTCCCGTAAAGATAGTCTTTCCCAGGTCAGCCTCCAGGCAGGCGATCATTTTTTGGTACAATGGGATCGCCACGTCGGGCTTACTTGCCTGGAGATAGGAGGGGCGGTTACCTTTTTTCGTGGATGCATGGAGTGTGAACTGGCTGATCAGCAGGATGTCGCCGCCGGTCTCCTTCACCGGGAGGTTCATCACGCCGGCTTTGTCGTTGAAGATGCGGAGATTGGTGATCTTGGCGCTCAGCCAGGCTGCATCGTCCGGGGTGTCGGCGTCTTCTATGCCGACCAGCACCAGAAGACCGTGTTGAATGGAGGCTCGCGTTTGATCGTCGATGGTGACGCTTGCATGGCTTACCCGTTGAATGACAACCCGCATTTTTTTTCGCAAATATACGGCATTGGAGCGCCTGGGTGTGGCATTGGGGTGACCGGGCGGGGATAATGCGGTTGTGTGGCCGGCATCAGGCAGCTGCCATCAGGCGGCCTGCAGCAGGGCATCATCACTAACTGGCCGGGGCAACCGCCGGTATTCCTGGACTGCAACGATGAATGCACCGGCCATCAGCAGGAGGAAGACGATATTCGCCATCCATTGGATCTGTCTGCCCAGGTAATAAGACAAGGGCCGGAAGAAGAAGCGGATCACATGGCGGCCCGGCGGAACGGTCATCCCGCGGAGGACATAATTCGTGCGGATGATCGGCGCCTCGTGATCATCGATCCAGGCGCGCCAGCCACGCTTGTAGTAAACCTCGCTAAAGACGGCGAAGCGCTGACCCGGCGCCTGGGACAGATAGCTGATCTCATCGTTGTCATTGTTCACGAGAGAGATCGTTCCCAGGGAATCTCCGGCGGGACCCGCGGGGTTGGCGAGCCCGGCGGGGTTAGCGAGCCCGGTGAGCCTGGCAGGACTGGCGGAGCCCCATTTGACGCGACTGCTATCGGCTGAAAAGAGGATTGCGGTATCCTTCGGATCGAAATGGCTAAGCGCGTTCATGACGTCGTTTGCCGAGGATTCGAACCGGACCCCATGGACGAACCAGACAGGCCCGAGCGCATTCGGGTTCACTACTACCGAATCACCGCCTTGCCTGCCGCGCTTGATGAGATACTTCGTATTCAACATATCGATCACGGGGCGGCAATTGGGGAAGTTGTAAAGTTGCCGGTTGATCAGATCTTCGTAGATCTTCAGCTTGGCGGCGTGATAGCCGCCGATCGAATAATGAAAATAGGCCGTCATGGCGCCATAGCTGAGAGAATTGGATAAGCTGTCGCGCAGATCGAGGACGCGAAAATAACTTTTGTCCTGCTGGATCTCCCGGTCGGCGTCGGTGGCTTCGAAATTCTGTTCATAGTCATCCCGTTCCAAGTAGTTCCCGTTGTTGAGGTATCGCAGATCGATGGTCATGACATCGGCGAAGACCAAAATCCCTATGACCCCGAGCAGGGCGGCGGGGCGGATCTTATTCCGGATATAGAGGGCGATGATCGATGCCGCAGCGGCGACGAGGCCCAGGGACCGCATCAGGCTTTCGCCAAAGAGCGTCCTGCGGTCCGCGCGAATTGCCCGGACAAAGTCTTCCATATACCCGATGGCGGAGCTGCCGTGGCTGGCCGCGCTTTTGAGCAGGTCGGATTCCCATTCGCTGGAATAGTGGAACCGGAAATACAATCCGATCAGGAACAGGAAGATGCCGCCCGTGATCATTATCCCCCACCGGTATTGCCGCCAGAGGCGGGTGCGGTCGCCGGCGGTGAGGATCTTGTCGAGCGTCATGGTAGCCAGCATGCACAGCAAGAAAGTCGGAACTACAAGGATCATGCTGGGGGCTCTGAACTTGTTGTACATCGGGAGCCACTTAAGCAGGAAGGAGTTGAATCCGTAGAAATATGCGCCCCAGCTCATGGCGATCGTCAGGGTGCAAACCGCCAGTATCCACCATTTATGGCGGCTATCCAGCACAAAAAGGCCCATCAGCGCCAGCATGACGATGACTGCCCCGACATAGGGCGGCCCGGCAAAGAACTTTCCGACGCCACCCCAGTAATATCGCGGGCCATCCGTCCCGATCTCCGACGCCAGGTCCGGCGGCATGGTCTTCAGGACGCGTTCCGCCCGTGACTGTTGCGGTGACAGCTGGAGCTCGGTGCTGCCGCCATAGATATCCGGGACCAGCATTACCAGCGGCTCGGATTTAAACATGCTGAATTCGAATGCTGCTGAATCGCTGAGGCCGTTTTGACCTGACGCGCCGGGGTTTGACGGGCTTGCAGCCAGCTCGCTGCCTGCGCGGATAGTCTCTTTAGAGGAATCATAGGTGGTGAACAGTACCACGGCATTACAGAGGACGCCCACGAGCCCCGCCCCCAACGCCCCGGCAACTACGTGGATGGCCCGGCGCTTATTGCCCTTGCGGAGCCAGGGGATGATATAGCCCAGCAGCAGGCCGGCGGCGATGATCATCGTATAATAGATGATCTGGACGTGGTTGAACGACACCAGCAGCGCCGTGAACATGGCCAGCAGCATCATTCCCAGCCAATAGCGCCGTTCAGCGATCAGGATAAGGGACCCGATCACTCCCGGCAGCATCGCGATCGACTGCATTTTGGTATCATGACCGACGGATACGATCACGGGGTTGTAGGTAGCGTAGGCGTAGGCCAGCGCGCCGATGATGCCGATCCAGGGGTTGACCCGGAGGACGATCGAGAGGAAATAGAAGCAGATGCAGGCCATAAAGAAGAAGCTCGCCGGTTTTGCGAGGTAGAAGGTGAGCAAGCCGTAGAAGATCCCTGGAATGCCCACCGACTGCGAATCCAGGGCGATCTGGTAGGCCGGCATCCCGCTGAACATGCTATTTGACCAGAGGGGAAAGTGACCGTGGGTTTCCTTATATTGGAAGGAATTATGCGCCATTCCCTGCCATTCCATTACGTCTTCCTGGGACAGCACTTTGTCTTCAAAGGCGGGTTTACAGTATAAATAGGCTATCCCCGCAAAAAGCAGGACGGCGATAAGATGAGGGAGAACACGGAGGAGCAGATCCTTTGTTATAAGTTTCATTCGGTTTATACGTACATACCGGAGCCATTACAAGTGCAATTCCTGGACCAGCTTCGACGGCCGGCTGCCGGGTTTCGGGTTTTAGGTTATCTTTAAGCGCCGAAAATAGCATGAAGATGGAGATTATAAAAGAAATTGTTTTCCGGACTGCGCGCAGTGGCGGAAAGGGCGGTCAGAACGTGAATAAGGTGGAGACGATGGTGGAAGGCTATTTTTCCATCCGGAATTCGGCTTTTTTTACGGCTGAGGAGAAAGTATTGCTGGAGAAGAAGCTGGCGGCGAGGATCGATTCGGACGGGATGCTCAGGGTGAGGTCGCAGGTACATCGGACGCAATTAGCCAATAAGGCGGAAGTGGTGAGGCGGATGGAGGAGCTGATCCGGCGGGGGTTGGTACGGGAGAAACGGCGGGTTGCTACGCGGCCTTCGGCGGCTTCGAAGGAAAGGCGGATAGAGGCGAAACGGCGGCAGTCGGGGGTAAAGGAGGGAAGGAGGAGGATCCGGGGGGAGGATTAGATCAAACAGCAGACCCAACCTTTCGGCCGGATCTACTGTCGATGTTTAATGGTTTTTGGTATCTGACCCCGGTGAGGGGATTAGGGGGGTAAGCAAAGTTCAGTTATTGCACTCAGCTATTCAAGCGAACTCCTACGCAAAAACCATAAGTATTTATACCTATTTATTTAGGAGTATATACCTGTTTCCCGGTATTCGCGGAAATAGTATTTTGCTATTCAATCATCTATCTTCTCACTAAAGCAATTCTTATGAGTAAAATCCTTAAACCGACAAGGCATTTACCAGTAGTCCTTCTGTTGGCAACGATCGCATCGGCAGGTTACTTAGTCGCCTGCAATCAAGGCGGGGGCGGACCCAGGGTGGAACCGGACATCAGTGCGGATACCGTCAAAAATCACGTGATCCCGATAGAGGAGGCGGATGCGATGACCGCCAATTTTCGGGCTGCGCTCGACACCCTCGATAAGAAGGTCCCAAACTTCCATGATTCGATGGACTTCGGCCATGCGGAGGCGTTTCCGGCCGATATCTTTCGGGAATTACTCCGGCAAAAGTCCGATTCAGGTTCACCGGCCGTTGGCATCCGGATCTACTATGGGCGCGATCCCAATGGAAAGATTCGCCAGATCCTAGTCCCCTACGACTCGAATGGAAACGACATTGTCACCCATTATGCGGATGTCAGCAACCCGCCGAAGCAAGGCGCTCATGTAGAAGCCCTGAAGGTCAGCAATGGGCAGGCGCTCGAGAACGGCGCACGATGTCCCACTGTCTGCGGCAATGACAGCAGCGGTCTTAATTAAACTATGCATATATTTCTAAAGTATCTTGGGCTTATCGTTGCGGTCATACCCTGTATTGCGGGGCTGGTTCGTTTCCGCCGGCTCGGTAAAACTTATCAGCCCCTTTTTTTCATGTCCCTGGCCGGATTGGCGACCGAGGCGACCAGCGATTATCTTTCTTACTATTGGATCAGCAATGCCGGGGTTTCCAACACCTATGCCCTGCTGGAATGGATGTTCATCTTCTGGCAATTTCGGGTCTGGGGGGCCTTTCGGACGCATAAGGAGCTGGGATATATCATCCTTATCGCGCCATGTATCGTCTGGGTCGCCGAGAACCTGATCTTTGGGAAAATGGCCAATTTCTCACCGTTCTTCCGCATTTTTGCCTGCTTTCTCATCGTCCTGTTCAGCGTGAATAAGATCAATTTCATGATCACTCACGACAACCGGAAACTGCTGGGTCACCCGGAATTCCTGATCTGTATCGGATTCATAATCTATTTTATATATGACATTGTCTATGAATGGGCATACCAGTCCAGCGCCAGGAGCACCGCCACCGGGATCACTTCAACTATTATATATCTGTTCAATTACATTAATGCCCTGACAAACATTATTTTTGCTATTGCATTCCTGAGGATACAGGACCCAAGGAAATACACGCTCTGGTAAGTGCAAGGCGGACATCGGGGGGTAGTCAATAGGAGGCAACCGTCAATAGTGGAAAACAGGATCCTTTATATCACGCTGCTGGTAGCGCTGATTATTACCATAATCATTGTCTATTTCTTCGTATCCATCATCCGGTATCATCGCCGGTATATGCGACTGCAGCGGGAGAAGATCTTTGTGGAGATCACGATCCGGGAAAACGAACGCAAAAGGATTGCAGGGGATCTTCATGACAGTCTTGGTCCCCTGCTGTCTGCGGTGAAGCTGAATATCAGCAGTGTCGACATTGAAACCGACTCCGACCGGGAAATCCTCGATAAAACGGCGGGCTATCTCGACGAGATCATTGGCAGCATGCGGCGCATCTCGCATGACCTCCTTCCCAATACGCTGGAGCGGAAAGGGTTGATCGAAGCCGTCCGGGAATTCATCCAGCAGGTAAAGGGCAAACAGACGGTCAATATCCAGCTGTACATCGTCAAGGAGATCCGGGTGCCGAAGGAAAAGGAGATCCACATCTTCCGGATGATCCAGGAGATCGTACATAACACTATCAAACATGCGCAGGCCCGCAACCTGCAGATCGGCTTCAGTGAGGAGAACGGCCATCTGCTTTGCCTGACCAAAGACGATGGAAAGGGATTTGACAGGGAGAAGGCGCTTATGGGCTCTCAGGGTCTCGGGTTGCGCAGTCTGGAAAGCCGGTGTGAGATCCTCAATGGCATCCTTACGCTGGAATCCGCGCCGGGGCTTGGGACGAATTATTTTATTAAGATACCGGTTTGAAGTAAATTTTGGGAATGAACGCAACGATCCGGCTGGTAATCGCCGACGACCACGAAATCTTCCGGGATGGTTTGGCACTGATGCTCTCCAAACAGGACACTGTCGTCCTAACGGGACAGGCGGCCGACGGCGAAGAACTGCTCCGGCTGGTGGCGGATACCCGGCCTGACATCGTGCTTACGGATATCAAGATGCCCCGGCTCGGGGGAATTGCGGCGACCAAGATCCTGCTTCAGCGGTATCCCGATCTGAAGATCATCGCCCTATCGATGTTCGATGAGGAGGCGTTGATCGTGGAAATGCTGGAAGCCGGAGCGAAGGGCTATCTGCTGAAGAACGCCCACAAGAACGAGATCCTCGAGGCCATTTTGACGGTCTATGACGGCAGCATCTTCTACTGTAAGCATACGACCGCGCAGTTGGCCACTTTGATCGTCAGGAGCAAGCTGGATCTTCACAAAAAGGCGCACGAACCGCTGTTCACAGACCGGGAAAAGGAGATCATCCGGCTGATCTGCCGTCAGCATACGGCGCAGGAGATCGGCGATCTGCTCTATTTGAGCAAGCGGACCGTGGAGGGCTACCGGACGCGGATACTGGAAAAGATGGAGGTAAAGAATACGGCCGGGGTAGTCATTTTTGCCTTGAGACATCATCTCATATCGGAAGCGGACATCCTTTGACATACCGATTTTGGGGAGAAATGCGTTAATGGGTTAATTTTGCATTTTTGAGCGACAAAACGAAATTTTGAGCAGTATAAAGAAATTGGCGGGGGAGACGATCTGGTACGGTGCAAGTTCTATTTTTGCCAGGTTCCTCCAATACATGCTGACCCCTTACCTTACCCACAAATTCAAGGGGACGCCCGAATATGGGGAGATGAGCCTCGTGTATGCCGCTATTTCTTTTGTCAATATCGGCGTGTTGTTTGGGCTGGACTACGCCTTTTTCCGCTTCATCCAGCGGAAGGAGAATCAGAAGTCGCTTTATCCGACCCTTCTCATCTCCATGGTGTCCAGCACGACGCTGATCACGATCCTGATCGTCGCATTGCGGGTGCCGTTCGCCCGGCTCATCGACGTAGCGAATCATCCTGAATATATCACGCTGAGTGCGCTGATCATCGCGTTCGATGCGCTTTCCGCCTTGCCGTTTGCGCGGCTGCGGCATGAAGGCCGGCCGCGGAAGTTTGCATTGATCCGGGTCTCCGGCATCGTAGTCAATATCGCCTTTACCTTCTTCTTCCTGTCGGCGTGCCCGCCGCTGTTGAAGAGTCATCCCAACAGTGTAATAGCGTTTATCTATCAGCCGAAGTTTGGTTTCGTCGGGTATGTGCTGCTGGCGAACGTGCTGCAAAATGCCTTTCAGCTTGTGCTGCTCTCCCCGCTTTGGCGGCGGATCAGCTGGGCTTTTGACGCAACGCTCTGGCGGGAGGTGATGGCGTATTCGCTTCCCCTGACCGTCGCCGGATTCGGGGGGATGATCAACGAGACTTTTGACCGCATAATGCTGGACTGGCGGCTGCCACATACCAACGACTATGCCGCATACCAGGTGGGGATCTACAGTGGATGCTATAAGTTATCTCTGCTGATCACGCTCTTCGTGCAGGCGTTTCGGATGGGCGCGGAGCCGTTCTTTTTCCGGCAGAGTGTCGAGGATACCGCGCAGCGGACCTATGCGCGGGTGATGAAATTCTTTGTGATACTGGTGAGCGGAATGTTTCTTTTTGTCGCGCTTTATATCGACGTCTGGAAATGGTTCATTGCCGACCATAGTATGTGGGTGGGGCTTAAAGTGGTCCCGATCCTGCTTTTTGCCAATATCTTCCTTGGGATCTATTATAACCTTTCGATCTGGTACAAGATCACCAAGAGCACGCGCGCCGGGGCCTATATTACGCTGATCGGGGCGGTGATCACCCTGGTGATCAACTATCTTTTTATTCCCGCCTTCGGGTATATGGCTTCTGCGTGGGCTACCTTCCTTTGTTATGGCAGCATGATGGTAATTTCCTATATCTGGGGGCAAAGAGTATATCCTGTGCCTTATGCCTGGAAGAAGCTTGTCGCCTATATGGTGATCGTCGGCTTGCTGTATTTTTTGTATACCGGGCTAACGGCGGTGTGGGGGAACCGGGTATTCTCGCTCTCGCTTGCGACGGTGTTGCTTTGCGGTTATGCCCTCTTCATTCTTCGCGTGGAACGGAAGGAGTTCCGGCGGCTGCCGTATATCGGGAAGTATCTGGAGCCCGGGCCGGCGGGGGCTTAGGTGGGGGGCGTCCCGGCCAGGAAGGGGTTGTTACGCTTTTCCCACCCGATCGTCGTCGGTTCGCCATGTCCGGGATAGACTACGGTTTCATCCGGCAAGGGCCACAATTGTTCCCGGATGCTTCGCAGCAAAGCAGCGTGATCGCCGCCGGGCAGGTCAGTCCGGCCGATACTTCCCCTGAACAGGACGTCGCCGCCAATCAGGAATCCCCCTTCGGGGTAATAGAACCCTACGCTACCGGGGGAATGGCCCGGCAGGAACAGGATATCCAGGCGGTCTTCATCCAGATCGACGGACTGGCCGGGCACGAGAAATTTCAGCGGCCCCTTATAGTTCTCGAACGGCATTCCCCATTGCAGGCCCATTGCGGGCGCCAGGGCCAGGACCTGTTGCTCTTTTTCGTGGAGATAAAGCGGTAAGTCCCAGGTTGCGGCGACGAATTGATTCCCGAATACGTGATCCAGGTGGCAATGCGTGTTGAGGAGCAGTCGCGGGCTTAATCCTTGCTGCTCAATATGTTCTTGAAGGGCCAGCCGTTCGTTGCCAAAATAACAACCCGGATCGATGATGATGCAAGCATCCTTTTGGTTGGATAACACGTATGTGTTCTCTTGTACAGGGTTGAATTCAAAAGATTTAACGGTCAGCATAGCTCAAGATTTTTGATGCGATTCCCCGCGTTTTCTATAACTTTAAAACTCTTAAAAGAAAAGCAGGTATGCAATTTCCTCAGTTTAGGTTGAAGTCACGCTATTTTTTTTTGATCTTATCGGGACTTTTCTTTTTCTCCAGCCGTACCCTCGCTCAGGTAAATACTGTTGAATTTGGAAAAAACCGCCTGCAATTCAAGAACTTCAAGTGGAAATACTACCAAACCACCAATTTCAATACCTATTTTAATCAAGGAGGCCAGGACCTTGCCAAATATGTCGCCCAACTGGCGGAAAAGGAATTGCCGGGGCTTGAGAAATTTGTCGAATATGGTTTGCAGCGCCGCGCCAACCTGGTCATATACAATTCCTATAACGATATGGAGCAATCCAATATCGGGCTCAACCTGGACTGGCAGACGACGGGAGGGATCACCAAGCTGGTCAACAATAAGATGGTCCTTTACTTCGACGGGGATCACAACCATCTCCGCATCCAGGTCCGTGAGGGAATTGCGCGAATCCTGGTAGAGAATATCCTGTTTGGCGATGACCTCGGAGAGTTTGCCGCTAACCAGGCCCTTCTGGACCTTCCCCAATGGCTGACCGACGGCTATATCCAGTATGCGGCGGAGAACTGGAATACGATCGAGGACGACAAGCTCCGGTCCGCCATGTTGTCGGGGCGGTACACCAACTTCTATCAGTTTGCCTATGAACAGCCTAATCTCGCCGGTCATGCGTTCTGGGAATATCTTGCTGAAAAATATAAAAAAGAGAATGTCACTTACTTCCTGTATCTCGCCCGTGTCTATCGCAATCTCAACAATGCGTCGATGCGCATCTGCAAAAAGAAGTTCAAGGAGGTGCTAAAGGACTTTATGTTGCAGGAGGAAGAAAAGTATGAGGGCGAGCTGCGCGGGCGACGCAATTTTCCGAAGGGGACGGTACAGGTGGTAGAAGAGGTCAATGACCATAAGGATTTCTTCCATTTTGTGCCGAATCCGGCGCCGAGGAGCCAGGCGTATGCGGTTGTGGAGTGGAACCGCGGAAAGTATACGGTGACCTTGCATGAAGCGGTGGTCGACCGGGTGCTGCTGAAAGTGGGCGAGCGGTCGCTGGAGGATCAGCTTGCGCCGCATTATCCGTTGCTGGCCTGGGATCCGAAAGGAAGCCGGCTGGCGTGTATCTACTGGAGCCGGGGCTCGGTCAAATTATTCGTCTACGACTTCGTGAAGCGTTATAAGACGATCAACATGGACCTTCCGGATTTCCAGCAGGTCCAAAGCGTGAAATACATGCTCAATGAAAGTACGCTGCTGCTGAGCGCCGTCAGGAACGGGCAGTCGGATATCTTCACTTACGACCTGACGAATTTCACCTTCCATCAGATCACCAATGATATCTATGACGATCTCGATGCTTCCTTTGTCGCCTTTCCCGGGAAGACGGGGATCATTTTTTCTTCAGACAGGCCGGCGGGTATGGCGCCCAATAAGGATACCGTACTGCCCAACTACCGCTATAATATTTTCCTTGTCAATGCGGTGGGCGATGACCTTGGAAAACAGGTTACTCAGCTTACGCATATGCGTTATGGTAATGCCCGGTACCCGACGCAATACAACAGCAGGCATTTCACATTCGTGAGCGATGAGAACGGGATCGCGAACCGTTATGCCGGATATTTCACCACGCGCAATGCGGGCATCGATACCGTCTATAAGGTCGGGGATGAGCTGTTGCACAATCCTGATCCTGCCCAGCTGGATTCCGTGCTAAAGGCCGCGGGAAAGCAGGCGCCCGACACTTCCTTTATGTTCGCCATCACCAATGATTCTTCCTTTGTATTTCCGATCACCAATTATCAAAGCGGGTTGACGGAGACGGTGAGTGCGGGAGAGAACGGGCAGGTCAGCGAGGTCCGGCAGGAAGGCAATCTCAAATTCCTGTATAAGCTGAAAGTCGATGAGAATGCGCTGACCAAACACAATCTGGTCGACAAAATGACCGACTACCGGAAGAAGACGGTTTCCGAGGCGACGATCTCGAATGCCAATCAGCTTCAGCGGTCGCCGTTCCTGCGCAAACCCGATACGGCCACGCGGCGGCAGCAGCCTACGTCCGATTTCTTCGACAGCGAGTTCGGCAAGGATACGAGCAAGGCGAATGCGCGCCGGCCGGTCAACAATCCTTTTGCCAGCGTCCGGCCGTTAAGCCAGCAGGGGCCGGTGGGTGAGCAGCCGGTACTGAAGACGGCGAAGCTGTTCGGCTATAAGCTGAAATTCTCGGTCGACAATTTCACCGCCGGGTTCAATAATGACGTTCTGGTCACCAAATATCAGCCGTATACGGGTGCGTTGCCGATCAATCTGAGCGGTCAGGATGCTTTTAGCGGGATGCTGAAGGCATCGATCTTCGATCTGTTCGAAGACATCCGGTTCACGGGCGCGGTGCGGCTACCCTTCTTCGGCAGCACCAGTCCTTCGCAGGTCACCACGACCAATCAAGCCTCTTTTCAGCCGGGGAGCGGCTCTTTCTTCGATGGCAGCGGGGAATATTATCTGCGGTTCGATTACCTGAAGAAGCTACTTGATTTCTCGGCCATTTATTACCGGGAGACGCAAGTGGGCCTATATACCGATCCCGTGGCCCTGAACAACATGTATCAGTATGACGCAAAAGCATATACGAACCTGTGGGAAGCGGTGATCAAATATCCGTTCAACAAAGTGTCCAGTATCCGGTTGTCGCCGGGGGTACGCCGCGACTATGTGCAGATCCGGCCGGATATCAATGGTTTCCCGCCGCTGGGGCAGGCGGATTCGGCGGGGTTGCTGTCGGGGCCGTTGGACAAGCAGACGTATGGTCTCATGCATATCGAGTATGTCTATGACAATACCTTGCTGAAGGCGACCGATATCTGGAATGGGTTGAGGTATAAAGTGTATTTCGACTGGATGAGCCAGTTGAATACGACGCTGGGCTCGGCTGAAGGGCGATATACTTACAATTTTGGGTTCGACGCCCGGCATTATCTGCCGATATACCGCAATTTCATCTGGGCGTTGCGGGCGGCGGGTGATTTCTCGTGGGGCAATCAGAAGATCGTCTATTATCTTGGCGGGACGGATGGCTGGCTTTTCCCGAAGGCCTATCAGAGCCCGCAGCCGATCGATCCCACCTATGCATTCCAGTCGCTGGCCGTCAACCTGCGGGGGTTCGATCAGAATATCACGAACGGGAATAATGATGTGGTCATCAACAGTGAGCTGCGGCTGCCGATCTTCACGACGTTGTTCAATAAGCCGATCAACAATGCGTTTCTCCGCAATCTCTCGGTCGTCCAGTTCTTTGACCTGGGGACGGCGTGGAACGGCAAGTACAATGCGTTGAAGCGGCCGGAGCAGGTGATCACGAGCCCGAGCTATCCGTATCTGAATGTGCTATTGAAGGCGGGGGGCATCGGGCCTTTTGCCGGAGGATATGGTTTTGGGGTACGGAGTACGTTGCTGGGGTATTTCCTGCGGTTCGATGCGGGCTGGCAGATGAATACTTTCTTTGATGAGAAGCCGGTGCTGAATGTGTCGATGGGGGTGGATTTTTAAGGCGGCGGCCTATTGCGCAGGCCGTCGAGGGCCAGCCGGTAGTTGTTGGCAAGTGTCATGATCAGCACCATAAAAATCGGGATCGTACAGAAGACCCAGCTCAGGCCATGGTTTTCGTTAACGCCGGTCAGCGTGTTCAGCAGAATGGCGATGAACAGGAGGCTGTTGACGGTTATCTCCAGTAATGCCGGCCCGAGGTTGCTCCGGACGGCGGAATAAAAATAGGCTATAATACAGCAAAGCGTCAGCAGTCCAAAGTATGGTTGATGGGATGGAGTAAACAGCGGCAGACCCCACGCGTCGGCGGAGCCCCGATAGTCGTAGGCGAGCGCGAAGACCGCCAGGACGATCAGGACTTTGTCAGTAAAGATCCGCACCCCGTCAAAATGCCGTTCCCCAAACAGGATCCAGCAGACGAAATCCACATACAGGAACACAATTCCCAAAGAAAGGGCCACGCCCGCGAGTAAAAGGATAAATACAACAGCTTCGATCATGCGCCACTCCATTTAATCTTCCTGGAGAAATACATGACCACCGCGAGAGTCAGGAACAGTCCGATGCTTCCCATCAGGAGCGCATAGTCCTGCAGTTGGATCAGCGTATAGACAAATCCGTATTGAACGACCAGGAAGAAGCCGATAAAGGATGACATCTTCCCCGAACGCAGCATGGAGCCGACATACCAGGTGATCAGGCCAATCGTTGCAGCGGCGGCGATGCCATAGGCCGGGTTGAAGCCGACATATTCCGAGAAGGAAAGCAGCAGGGTATAGAAGAGGCAGAGGGCAAACCCGACAAGGAGATATTGCAGGGAATGGATAGGACGTTGATAGACCCATTCGATCAGGAAGAAAGCGGTGAAGGTCATCAGGATGATGAGGATCGCGTATTTCACGCAACGGCTGGTTTGCTGGTAGATGTCGACCGGGACGATCAGGTTGATGCCAAAGGCGGCGGGTTCGAGATCGAAGGTGCCCGTTTTCCATTGTTGCGGGAAATTGCGGTTCAGTGCAAGCACGCGCCAGTCGGCCACAAAGCCGCTGTCATGGACGGTGCGAATATCGGGGAGGCTGCTGCCGGTGAAGCTTGGGTCCGGCCAGGGTGCGGAGGCTTCGACTTTGGTCTCGCGGCCAGCAGGAATGAAGGACAGGTTACCGGTTCCTTTCAACTGAAGGGTCGCCGAGAATTCGAGGGGGTTGCCGGCTGCGGCGGGAAGCCAAGCCGGGAGGGATGCGCTAAGGGCATTTTTGAATTGATCGGTGGATAATTTAGCGGGGGCAAGGTCCAGATCGGCGCTGCCGGAATGGGTGTTGAGGTGCATGCTGATCTCATCCTTGAGGCCGCGAAGGTCGGTGAGGTCAAAGAAAACGGCGGCTTGCGGCCAAAGTATCTTGCCGGCGGGAAGATCCAGTTCCAGTAAGTGAAGGCTATCATAGTGACACCGGACCTGTAACTCCGTCGTATAAACGACAGCCTGGAAGATACCCCGGTATCGTTTTTCGGGGATGATCCTGGAGGTGATCTCCAGTTTGGACGGAAGGAAATAGGCCCAGCGTTTTTGCGATTCGGATCCGCCTGAAGCGCCTGGGACGGTTTCGATATAGGGGACGCCGATGACGGGCCCGGTGATCGTTTGGGCGCCGGCCCATCTGGAGCTGATCTCGGCCACCGCCTCCCGCTGGCGGTCCTGGCGTTCGGTGACCAGGCTGCCGATAAGAAAGGCCGGGATAAGCAGAATGAGGATGAGGAAGCCGATCCAGAAAGTTTTGAGGACGATGCGGTTGCGGTTCCAGAATTGACTGATCATATTTTCCATGGTTCGTGACGTTTAGTTAAAAGGCTATATATAAAGGTTAATAGAATCGAAAAGCAGAAGACCATTCCCCAGGCGGTGTGATGGCGGAGCGGATGGGCGATCAGGGAGAAGATGTCCCTCAGCAGTGATATGGGGTTGGCTACGATGTCCCAGCTGTTGTAGCGGAGGTCGCGGCCGATGTAGATGCCAAGGGCGTTCAACCACATGATAGGGTAAAGGAAGACCCATCGGCCGAGGAAGGAGGCGTTGGGGGCGAGAAGTTTTTCGACCTGTTGGGTCGAGAGGACGCCCAGCAGGAGGCCGTTCAAGGCGAAGGAGAGAATGAGGATGAGGTCGTACCACTCGGGTACGCGGGTATCACGGTGGCCGTCGGCGAGGTGGTATAGGTCGGTGAGGATATAGAAGGAGTTTGGGATGAAGAGGAGCCAGAGGAGGAACGCGGCTGTTCGCAGGATAGCGGTGGCGGAAGGTGCGCTTAGGTGGGCGCGCGAGGATGCGCGCATAAGCATGGTCGAGATGAAATACGGTACATAGGCCAGGAATAGATTCCAGGGCATGAAAATAAAGGCCGGCTTTCCGGTATGGAAGATACGCGCCGCTACGAGCAGGCAACTGAACAATGCGGATAGAGTGAGGACCTGACCGGTCGCCGATCTTTTGAAAAACCATCGCCGCCGGAGCGGCGATGGAAGAGGTAAGGTAGTCATAACAATTTGGGTATAAAGATTAACAAGCCGACAACAACCGCCGCTAAAGCAGCCACCAGCACAGCGCCGGCGGCCAGGTCCTTGATATATTTTATTTGGGGATGTTCCTCCGGATAGAAAAAGTCCATCGTCCGTTCGACAACGGTGTTCAGGATCTCCGTTATCCATACGGCGGCCGTGACGATCGTCAGGGCAGCGGCCTCGAGGTAGCTTACGCGAAACAAATAAGCTGCGATGCCGACGGCGACAGTGCCTGCCAGGTGGATCCGGGCGTTGTGCTCGCGGATCAGCAGTTCACGGAGGCCGGCGAAAGCGTAGTTGAAGCTTCTGAGGCGGCTGCGTAAAGAGAATCGTTGTTTTTCCATATCGGTTAATTTTTCGTAATCAGGCGATGGCAGGGAATGGGGATAAGGGCTGGTCGCCTGAGCCGGTTCGTTTGACCTTTGACAGGATGGACTCCAGCAGGGGAAGCATGTTGTTGAGACCTTGTGTCTTGATCAGGAAGTTCCATAGCGGTTCGAATTTCTTCCAGCCGCCGGCATAGGCGAAATGCTTGATGATATGTTTCCACTGGTCGTGACCCAGGCTGGCTTTGACAATGTTGGACCAGGAATAATAGGACCGGTAAGCCCAATCATATCCCTGCTTCAACTCTTCGGCGGATAGGCCGATGGTCTTGTAGACTACCTGGCGGGTATCATAGCGATCCCAGTCCCGGTGAATGATCCTACCCTGGGCTTCCATGCTTGCGAAGAGCCGGGTTCCGGGATACGGGGTAAGGATATGGAAGGTGCAGGTGGTCAGGGAATTTTTGACGGCCCAGTCCACGGTGCGCCGGAAGACGTCGGGGTCGTCGGCATCCAGTCCGAATACGAAGCTACCGTTGATCATGATCCCAAGCGAATGGAGTCTCCGGATCGCTTTTTCATAGTCTTTTCCGATGTTCTGGCGCTTGTTGCTTTGTTCGAGGTTGTTTCGGCTAAGGGTCTCGAAACCGACGAAGACGCTACGCATGCCTGCTTCGGCGGCCTGTTCGATGAGGTCGCCTTTTAGGATGGCGTCGATCGTCGAGGCGCCCTGGAAAACGCGGTCCATGCCCTTCAGACCTGCAAAGAGGGCTGATGCGAAGCGCTGGTGACCCAGCAGGTGATCATCGAGAAAGTAGAGATGTCTTCCGGGCAGGCGGTCGATCTCTTCCAGGGCCGCGTCCGCTTGTTGCGTGTAAAACGATCTTCCGCCGTCAAAGAATGCATCCTTATAGCAGAAATCGCAGTGATGAGGGCAGCCGCGTGAGACGACGATGGAATTGGGCACGAGGTACCGGTTCCGTTTGATGAGGTCCCGGCGGATCGGCGGGATACCGGAGATATCGCGTTGCTTGTTGCGATAGATCTTTTTCGGCTCCTTACGCCGGAAATCGGTGAGGAATTGAGGAAAGGTATCTTCGCCTGGGCCGATGAAGATGCTATCGGCGTGACCGGCCGCTTCTTCCGGAAGTGAGGTAACGTGCAAGCCGCCAAGGCAAACGTAGGCGCCGGTCGAACGGTAATGATCCGCCAGCCGGTAGGCGCGGAAGGCATTTGTGATGTAGACCTGGATCACGACCAGGTCGGGCCGGTCATCGGTGTACAGGTCTTCCACGTGTTCGTCCTGCAGGTCGATCTCGTCGTCGGGTGAACAGTAGGCGGCAAGGGTGGCCAGGCCCAGGGGTGGGAACAGGGAATATTTGATAGGCCGCCAGAGGGGGCTTTTTGCTTCGGTCAGTGCGGGCAAGATCATTTTAATTTTCATGTGATGGGCTGTTAATAGCGAAGGTGCTGGATGAATGTGTAGCAGATCAGTATGAGTAACAGCAATATTCCCTGGAAGGCGATTGCCGAGTTGAGCCAGTGGCGGTTGCGGCCGCGGAATGCGGAGAGATTGAATAATATCGCCAGGATGAGGGAACCGATGATGACTTGTGCTTTGTGCAATTCGAACGGGTTAAAGGGTGATTGAAGGAATGAGGGTGCGATGAAATAGTAAGGGCTTTTTGCGCCGAGGCAGATGCGGGCTGTTATGGTAAGCATGAAATAACTGGCGGGGGCCAGGAGGGTGATGCCCAGGAGGCTTGAGCTTAGCGAGCGAAATTGATTGAGCGTTCTCATATTTTTGTTTTTTTAAAAGTGCTTTGAGTTTCAAAGTAAATGGGTAAAAAAAATTAGCTTTCGCTTCGCTTGCCTACGCCGCGGATCATGTTCTCCAGCGCCTGGAGGTGATCCTTGAACGCCTTCTCCCCTGCTTTTGTGATCGAATATGTCGTATTCGTCTTCCGGCCGATGAAACCTTTGTGGACCTTTACGAAGCCGTTCTCTTCGAGGTTGGTCAGGTGTGACGCCAGGTTCCCGTCGGTCAGTTCCATCAGTTGCTTCAGTTCGTTGAAGCTGACTTCCGCATTCATCAGCAGGATGCTCATCACCCCCATCCGGATGCGGCTGTCGAATACTTTATTAAGGTTTCCGATCGGATTCTTCATGACTTCTCATATTTCCACCACATGATCAACCCGTATACGACGTGCAGGACGCCAAATCCTGCCGCCCAGAAATACAGTCCTTCATGCGGGTAATACATGCAAACGCAACCAAGCGCGATCTCAAGCAGTCCAAGGTAACGAATATCTGTCAGCGTATACTTGCTGGCGTTCACCAGCGCGAGCCCATAGAATACGAGGCAGCTTGGGGCAACGTATTCCCAGTCCGACCGGTATAGCAAGCCGAGGACAAAGAAGCCGCCCGCGGCCAGGGGGATGATCATGTTGATCGCCAGGCGCCGGGAGGTAGGATCCCAGATAGGCAGGCGGCTTTTCCGGGCTTTCCGCCATGTCATCAGGGTCGATGTGGTTAAAGCGGCGATGAGTACGACTGCGGCCAGTTCGATCAGTTTCCATTTAAGGACATTCGCCTCATCGTGCGTATAGCCATTGCGGGAGATATATCCGTTCTTCCCGTAGTAGGTGGTGATGTAAGTGTGGGCGATCCAGGCGCCGATCAGTGCGCAGATGCCGGCGCTGACGCCGCTCAATCCGCTGAGGGAGATGAAGCGTGAACTACGCTCCATCATCCGCTTGATGTCCTGCAAGGTTTCCAGGGACTGATCCGCCGGGGTCTGATGATCCATAAAAAGTACTTTGAAGTACAAAGTAAATAGAAAGAATTGAGATGGACAAGTTTTGAGAGGAAATTCTTTGCGGGGAGGTTGGCGAGAGCTTTTGCGGGGAGGTTGGCGAGAGCTTGGCGGCGATCTTGGCGAGAGCTTGGGGGGGTTGGCGCGGGCTTTGGGGGGAGGTTGGCGCGGGCGATTGGGGAGGTCAAAAAACAAGTTCCATCTGGATATTGCTTCGCTCGTAGGGTGAAGGCGGGCCGGCGGTTTTGCGGAAACCCAGCTTGTAATAGAGGTTGATGGCGGGCTTCAGCATCGTATTGCTTTCGAGATAGACGCGTGGAGCGCCAGCAGCGCGAGCTTGTTCGATACATGCTTTACCGAGCAGGTAGCCGATACCGAGGCCTTGTGCGAGGGGTGACACGGCCATTTTGGCGAGCTCGAAACCTCCGTCCTCCATACGGATCAGCGCGCAGGCGCCAACCGGCTCGTCCTTATACAGGGCCATGAAAATATATCCGCCTTTGTCAATGATATATTCAATCGGGTGATCGAGCGCTTTGTGGTCGCTCTCTTCCATCCGGAAGTATTTCGTGATCCATTCTTCGTTCAATTGCCGGAAGGCGGATTGATAGCGGTCTTCGAACCTGACGATCGCGACCTGACGGCTTTCGCGGGTCTTCTTTTCTTCCCGGACGCGATGAAGCAGGCTCTTCTGATCCAGCAGGAACTCCCATTCCGCCATGGCTTTCCAAAGATCGTGATGGGTTTCCTTCATCGCTTTTTCGATGGCGGCGGTTACGTCATCGATCTGAGGCTGCATTTTTTCCCGCAAGCTTTGTCCGGCCGGCGAGAGAAGGACAAAATTCTTCCGGCCGTCCGCGGTCCCTTTTTTCTCGATCACATAACCGCGTGCAGCCATTTCGCGGACGATCTGGCTTACGGAAGGATGGGTATGGCCGATCTCCCGGGCAATATCTGTGATGGTCATTTCCGTGTCAACGGACAACGAATAGAAGACAGGGAACCATTTTGGCTGGAGGTCGACCTGGTAGAGATCATAGATGGCGGCGGCCTGTTCGGTCATCTGTTCGCTGAGGCGCCGGAGCCGGCTTCCAAGCGCCATTTTTCCGGTCTTCGAATAAAAGTCCATTTTAAATGATATTACTTACGTAAGTAGTTACATAAATATAGGCGATCTTTTTTATTCGGACAAGTTTGACGGTGATTTTCCCTACTTTAGGGGACCAACAACGATTACATGCCCGATTCCTACATTTTAGCCCTGGATCAGGGCACGACCAGTTCGAGGGCCATTCTATTCGACAGGGCCGGCCGTATCCGGGAGATAGCCCAGAAAGAATTCCAGCAATATTATCCGCAACCGGGGTGGGTTGAGCATGATCCGGAGGAGATCTGGTCCTCCCAATATGGGGTAATGGCGGAAGTCCTTGCAAAGGCGGGTTGTACTACCCGGGATATTGCCGCCATCGGCATCACCAATCAGCGGGAGACCACTGTTGTCTGGGACCGGTCGACGGGCCGCCCCATCCATCCCGCGATAGTCTGGCAGGACCGGCGGACTGCGGGCTATTGTGACGAGCTAAAGGCACAAGGGCTATCCACAATGATCCGTGAGCGGACGGGGCTGGTGATCGACGCCTATTTCTCGGCTACCAAGCTAAAATGGATGCTGGACCAGGTCCCGGGGGCGCGCGCCCGTGCGGAGCGGGGGGAGCTGGCCTTTGGCACGATAGACAGCTGGCTTGTCTGGAAGCTGACGGGGGGCAGGCTGCACATCACCGACAGTACCAATGCGTCGCGTACGTTGCTGCTCAATATCCATACGGGCGGGTGGGATCCGGAATTGTTACAGCTTTTTAATATTCCGGCGGCGATCCTGCCGGAGGTGCGGGCTTCGAGCGAGGTCTATGGCAATACGGCCAGTATCATGGCGCCGGGCTCGCCGGGGATACCGATCGCCGGTATTGCGGGCGATCAGCAGGCGGCTTTGTTTGGTCAGCTTTGTACGCAACCCGGAATGGTGAAGAACACTTATGGCACGGGCTGTTTTCTCCTTATGCATACCGGCGGGACAGCCGTGCGGTCGAGTAACAATCTTCTCACCACGATCGCCTGGACGCGCGGAGGCCGGACCGAATATGCACTCGAGGGAAGTATTTTCATTGCCGGGGCGGTAGTCCAATGGCTTCGGGACAGTCTGCATTTCATCCGGTCGTCGGGTGAGGTGGAGGCGCTGGCAAAGAGCGTGACCGATACGGAAGGGGTATATGTCGTGCCGGCTTTTGCGGGGCTTGGGGCTCCCCACTGGAACCAATATGCGCGGGGGACGATATTCGGCATGACCCGCGGCACGCGACAGGCGCATATCGCGAGGGCCGCGCTGGAGAGCATCGCCTATCAGACCTACGACGTCCTCAAGGCGATGGAGGCGGACAGCAGCATCGTCCTCAAGGAGCTGCGGGTGGATGGCGGGGCGACAGCCAACGATCTGCTGATGCAATTTCAATCCGATATCCTGCAGGTACCGGTCATCCGGCCGACGGTGACCGAAACCACCGCGTTGGGTGCGGCTTATCTGGCAGGGCTGGGTGTGGGATACTGGGGATCGGTGGAAGAGCTTCAGGAGCAGTGGGCGGTGGACAGGTCTTTCCGGCCCTCAATGGATAAGGCACATGTCGACGAGCTATTAAAAGGCTGGCGGCGGGCCATCAAAGCGGCGATCGCCTGGACCGAATGATGAAACGAAACGATATGATCGGAGCGGCGACTGCGAAACGTGATCAGCCCTGGGACGTCTGTATCATCGGCGGCGGCGCGACGGGGTTGGGAGTAGCGGTGGACGCCGCTTCCCGCGGCTTCAGCACGCTGTTGATGGAAGAATACGATTTTGCCAAGGGAACGTCTTCCCGCGCTACCAAACTTGTCCATGGCGGGGTCCGTTACCTCCAACAGGGTAATATCAAGCTGGTAACCGAAGCATTGCATGAACGCGGCATCCTTCGCCGGAATGCCCCGAATCTGGTCAAAAACCAGTCCTTTATCGTCCCCAATTACAAATGGTGGGAAGGGCCCTATTATGGCGTGGGGCTCAAGGTATACGACTGGATGGCAGGAGAGCTCGGGCTGGGGAAGTCGCGGCGGTTGTCGCGCGAGGAAGTCCTGGAGCTGGCTCCGACGCTGGACGGGGAGGGTTTGCGGGGCGGGGTGCTTTATCATGATGGCCAGTTCGATGATGCGCGGCTGGCGGTCGGTCTCGCGCAAACCGCCGCCGGTCATGGAGCGGTGCTTTTGAATTATTGCCGGGTAGAAGGGCTGATAAAGACGGCCGGCCGGGTCACCGGAGTGCGGGCAGCCGACCGGTTGGAGATGCGATCCTTCGAGGTAGCCGCGAAGGTGGTGATCAATGCTACCGGCGTCTTCACGGACAGCATCCTCCGGATGGATGATCCGGGCGCAGAGCCAGTGATCTCGCCGAGCCAGGGCGTGCATCTTATCCTTGATAAAGAATTCTTACCGGGGCAGGCCGCGATCCTTGTACCACATACCGATGACGGGAGGGTGCTATTTGCCGTCCCCTGGCATGACAAGATCATCATCGGTACGACGGACACGCCGGTCAGTCAGCCGGCGATCGAGCCGCGGGCGCTTCCGGCGGAGATAGATTTCATCTTACAGCAGATCAGCCGGTATCTGCAGAAGGTTCCAACCCGTAAGGATATCCGCAGCATATTTGCGGGACTGAGGCCGCTTGTGAAGAGCAGCAGCAAGAAGACCGCGGAGCTGGCGCGGGACCATCTAATCCTGGTGGCCAATTCGGGACTGATCACGATCACGGGCGGGAAATGGACGACGTACCGGCGGATGGCCGAGGATACGGTAAATAAGGCGATCCAACGGGGTGACCTAGCCGAAAGAAAATGCGTGACGGAGACCTTGCCGATCTATGACGGCGATGCTGAAGGGATACGCGCGCTGGCGGATTCCAATCCGGAATGGGGGAAGCCGTTGCATCCCCGGCTGCCCTACATCCAGGCAGCGGTCATCTGGGCGGTTCGCGAGGAGCTTTGTATGACCGTGGAAGATGCGCTGAGCCGGCGGACACGGTCGCTGCTGCTGGATGCGGCGGCGGCTATCGAATGTGCGCCGCTGGTGGCTTCGCTGCTTGCGGCGGAGCTGGGGCGGGATGAGGCCTGGAAGACAGAACAAATCGATTTTTTCCGGGAGCTGGCGGGCAACTATCTGCCGGACCTTCCACCACCTATAATCTAAGCAATATGACCCCTTTTTTTGGTGAAATGATCGGAACCGGGCTCCTCATCTTCTTCGGCCAAACCGTAGTCAGCAATGTCGTGCTGGCGAAGACCAAGGGAAACAACAGCGGCTGGATCGTTATCAGCTTCGGTTGGGCGATGGCGGTATTCATCGCCGTTTTCTGTTCGGCGTCGGCCAGCAAGGCGCATCTCAATCCGGCGGTGACCATTGCCTTCGCGGCGTTAGGGAAGATACCGCTAACGCTTGTGCCGATCTATCTGGCCGCTCAATTCCTGGGTGCGATGATCGGGTCGGCAGTGGCATGGCTTTGCTTCCGCGGACATTTCGGTCCTACGCAGGACGCCGATCTCAAGCTGGCCGTATTCTGCACGGCGCCTGCTATCCGTAGCTATGGCAACAATCTGATGACGGAGACCATCGCTACATTCGTATTCATACTGGCCGTCCTGTTCATCGCCAGTCCTTCGAGCAGTCTGGGCGCCCTCGATGCGCTGCCGGTGGCCCTGCTTGTGCTGGGTATCGGGCTTGGGCCCGGCGGGCCGACGGGCTATGCCATCAATCCCGCGCGGGACCTGGGTCCGCGGATCATGCATGCGATCCTGCCGATACCGGGGAAACGCGATAGCGACTGGAATTATTCGTGGGTGCCGGTGCTGGGGCCGATATTCGGCAGCTTGCTGGCGGTATTGGTGTTTCAGCTATTGGGGTGGCATTTTTGGGGAGAGGTCTTCAAGTGATCATGGAGCGGGCAGGTGGTAATCGATCCCAAAATAACGGGCATAGCTTTCCAGCGGCTCCAGGCCGACCGAGGCCCTTCGTTTGTCGACATTTGGCTCGTCGGCGATCGGGAAAAACATGGCTTTGCCTTTGGGGTCCATTTTGACCTGGCTGCCATAGATCTGCGGCTTGCCTTGTTCGGTCAGCAGGCGGTCTTGCAGCAGTGCCAGGTCTTCCGGCCGTGCGGCGCCGCGTTGTACGGCCGCCTGCATCATTGGGAGGAAGGTCGCATGGGTCAGGGAGTCGGAATGCTGGATCACGAGAAAGACGGCCATCGAGGCGCGTTCGCCCACTTCATCGGGGGATGGCCAGCTACGCCGGGCAAGGATCCCGCGAATACACATAAGGTTGACCGAATCATCCCGGCTGATAGATTCCCAAAGTGAATCCATTTGCTTCGAGTCATTGCCAAAGCGCTTTTGGATACTATCGATCGCAAGGCGGCCGGACTGGTCCGTCGTATAGATCCGGTTCAGGGTATCTTGCAATGCGCGATCGAATTTGCCCTCCCGCTCCATCTTGTTCACCTTCATCCGTTCGAGGACGTCAGACCAGCGTTTGTCGGTGGTCAATGTCGTAAGGTCTTCATCTTTTGCGGCTTCTTCGGGTCTTGCCCATTTCCCCTGGCGAACGGCCTGGTAGAGGTCGGTGAATGCATGTTCGGTATCATGGGCGAGAGCCCAGGCGCAGGCGGCATCATAGAGATCGGCGGGACGGCCGTGACCGCCTGCCGACTGAAAGGCGCTGTCATAGTAAAGCCCGGAAAGCCGGTATTGCGTCTGCGAACGATAGCCCCGGGCTTTGGCGATATAGCCGAAGTACTGTCCGGAGTATGGCGGCTGGCTCCGGGCGGATGTCAAGGTGGAAAATAGAATGGATAGCAGGAATGAAAATATCAGAAGCGGGCTTTTTCTCATCCCCGAATTTAATAAAAAATCCCCGCCGTAAAGCGGGGATCAACTAATCAAATTCCTAGCCAAATTATTCTTCACATTCGGATGCATATACGAAAATTGGGCCGGTTTGGATTGCTGCTTTACAAATTTTTTCCGGAGTTAATAACCGTGTCGATTTTTGGAATAACCGTGTCAATTTTCCGGATAACCGGTCGTTTCCGACTTCGGGTGACCTTTGCCTTTGGATGGGCAAACGGATGGGCCTGGCTTTCGGCCGTACTTTTCCAGGAGCAGGGCGCCGGCCTCGAGGAGGCGCTCAAGGTCCCGAAAATGGAGTAAGAGATTGCCGCGTTCCCCGGCGTCGCTGAATTCGGCATTTTCTGTCGTGAGGCAGGTTTCGACCATGGTCCAGAGGTGATGGCGGCATTCATGCAACCGATAATCGGAAAAGAAGCTTTCGAGGACCAGCAATGGATCTTGTCTTTCCTCTGTTTTCAGGTGAAGGATCTTATCGAACAGGTCCTTCTGTTCAAGATACTGTGACATAGAAATCATTTTAAGGTTAGATATTCTTAGCGCCGGTACTACCGACTGCGGCCGGCGGACGCTACACATATCCGCGAGAACAGAGGGGAAGACAAAGTGAGGAAAGGAAATCTCCTGTAAAATTAATGAATTGAAAGAATAGAGGGGAATGTTTTTTAATTTTCGGTGATCGCGGCCAATATGATGTCACAGGCGGACCGGATCTGTTGGTCGGTGATCGTCAATGGCGGTGCGATCCGCAGGCATTCCGGAGCAAAAAGGAACCAATCCGTCAATGCGCCTTTTCCGATACAGGCGTCGATGATCCGCTTGTTCCGGTCGAAACTTTCGAACTCCACGGCGATCAACAGGCCGCAACTGCGAACCGAACGGATGGCCGGATGTATCAGCAACTGCCGGAACAGCCGTTCCTTTCTTTCGACCTCGCCGATCCAGCCGCCCGCCAATAATATTTGCATCGAAGCAAGCCCCGCCGCGCAACATACCGGGTGGCCGCCGAAAGTGGTGATATGACCCAATACCGGGGAGTCCGTCAGCGTAGTCATCATGGAATGACCGGCGATGAAAGCACCCATCGGCATCCCGCCGCCCAGGGCTTTGCCCAGCAGGAGAATATCGGGAACGATATCAAATCGTTGAAAGCCCCACAGGGTCCCTGTCCGGCCAAATCCGACCTGGATCTCATCGAGGACCAGCAGCGCGCCGGTCTCGTTGCATTTCGCGCGTAACTGTTGCAGCCATTCCCTGTCCGGCGGGTGGACACCGCTTTCGGCCTGGACGGTTTCGGCGAAGACACAGGCGACGTCGGACGTGATTGCGTCGAGTGCGGAAGGGGAGTTGTATTCTTCATGCAGGATGCCAGGAAGCAAAGGCCGAAAAGCATTTCGCCAATATTCATCCCCCATGATGCTTAGGGCGCCCTGAGTGGAGCCGTGATAGGACTTTGCAAATGCCATGATCTGTGGACGACCGGTCACGCGCTTGGCAAGTTTCATCGCGCCTTCGGTCGCTTCAGCGCCGCTGTTTGTGAAATAGACCGCATTCAGCGAGGGCGGCAGGTTAGTTGCCAGGAGGGTTGCATATTGCACTTGTGGCGACTGGATAAATTCGCCATAGACCATGACATGAAGATACCGGTCCAGTTGATCCCTGATCGCCTGCACGACGGCCGGATGACGATGGCCCGTATTGGCGACGCTGATGCCGCCGATCAGGTCCAGATAGGCTTTACCGGAAGTATCATACAGGTATAAGCCCTCCGCTTTGTCGATCTCGAGGCCCAAAGGATTTGGTGAAGTCTGCGCTACATGCCGAAGGAAGAGGCGGTGCGCCTCTGATAAATTCCCATTCATCGTGTGACAAAGTTCGTAAATTTGGGAAAAAACAGCCATGGCAGTAATTCTACCGGTAGAAGGCAAGTCCCCGCGCTTTGGGGACAGTTGTTTTCTCGCACCCAATGCCACTGTCGTCGGCGAGGTGGAGCTTGGTAATCACTGTAGTGTCTGGTTCAATGCGGTTGTAAGGGGAGACGTTGGAAGCATTCAAATCGGCGATAAGGTCAATATCCAGGATGGGGTGGTCATTCATGCGACGTATCAGAAGACCAAGGTCCATATCGGAAATGACGTTTCGATAGGCCATAACGCGATAATCCATGGTTGTACGATCGAGGACCGGGTATTGGTGGGAATGGGGGCTATCATCATGGACAATGCGGTTGTCGGGCGGAATTCGATCATTGCCGCCGGAGCGGTGGTGCTGGAAGGCACGCGGATCGAATCGGGGACGATTTACGGGGGTATCCCGGCCAGGAAGATCAAAGACATTCCGCCGGAGCTCATTTCCGGGCAGATCGAGCGGATTGCCAATCACTATCTTGTCTATGCAGGCTGGTTTCAGGAAGCCAATGCTGCCCCAAAAAAATAGGCGCTTACTACCCACTTACCCGCAGATTTTTGAGGTTAATTCTCGTTTCCCCTCTTGCAAATAAGGGATAATATTCGTAGGTTTAAGTCGTTTCTATTAGTATCCATGAAACCGACCCACAGATATAATCACAGACGACCGAACGGCGTTTTCTTCCTGATCATCCTTATTATTTTTTCGATTGGTTTTTCCTCGTGTGGATGGATACACAAAGTATTCGGACCGAAGTATGGCTGTCCCACCGATGGCAGGAATGTGGGCGCGGAGCGGGTATTGAGCGGCGAGAAAGTGGGGAATCCAAAGTTCAAAGGCGGCTAAAAAATAGCGATCATATACCCTATTATAAACGATTAAAATCCCTAGCTATGAGCCCTCTAACCCTTCGCACCGATTTCGGTTGCACAGAGGCTGTTATCGACGATGATTGCGGACTAAAGCGCTTTTATGAAGTCGCTAATATTCTCTCCGACGACCTTGACATCAAGTTTACCCAAAAGACCGATGATTTCGATTCGCTGATGTGGGATTTCATGTATAAGGGCCACATCCTGACCCTTCATTACAACATCTACACCGGTATTTCGATCTATCCCCGGAAATTTCGTGAGGCTCCCCGGAAGGACAATGACGCCGTAGTGGAAGTGGCAAAATTCCTTGAAGGAAAATTGCTTATCAACACTGCCAAGCGGTATATGTCTTAACGCGGGTTATCACTTAACGCCGATCGTCCATAGTCACCGGTTGCCTGCCAAAACTTATCAGAGGCCTGATCCAACAAAAATTGGGTGGGCCTTTTTCTTTTTTGGTATATTGCCGGTATGAGACAAGCCACGCCCTTTTATACCCGGCTGGCGATGGTGCTGGTCAGCCTGATCGCCCTTTTCTATATTGCTTTTTTGGGGAAAAGCATCCTGGCCCCGCTGGTGTTTGGGCTGTTATTCGCGGTCCTGTTGCTCCCGGTAGCCAATTTCCTGGAACGGAAGCTACGCTTCCCGCGTAGCGTGGCTTCGCTTGTCGCGGTGATATTGCTTGTCGCGGCGCTTGCCGCCGTGTTGTATGTCGTCGGGGCGCAGATCAGCAGCCTGGCCGACGACTGGCCGCAATTCAAACAACAGGTCCAGGGTTCCGTGAATGACCTGCAGGTCTGGATCTCGCATAAATTCCACATCCGGATCAAACAGCAGATGACCTATGTGAACAATGCCACTTCCAAGCTGCTGGAGAGCGGCGGTTCGGTCATCGGGGACGTGTTCGTCTCGTTCTCCTCCTTTTTGCTGTTCCTGGTCTTTATTCTGATCGACACCTTCTTTTTGTTGTATTACCGGCGGCTGATCGTCCGCTTCCTGGTGTCGGTCTTCCGGGATGAGAACTCGAATGTCGTCTATGACATCATTGCGCAGATCCAGTCCCGCATCCGGCAATACATCCTGGGGTTACTGCTGGAGATGGTCATCGTCGCTACGGCCAGTTGTCTCGCCCTGTGGATAATCGGCGTCAACTACCCAATCCTGCTGGGGCTTCTCATCGGTCTGTTCAATCTGATCCCCTATATCGGGATCGCGACGGCGCTTGTGCTGAGCACGCTTGTTACTTTTGCCACGGCGGGGACGGCCAAGCTGCTGGTCGTTATCGGCACTATTCTCGGTATTCACCTGATAGACTCCAATGTCCTTCTTCCCATGATCGTCGGGTCGAAGGTCCGGATAAACGCGTTGATCACCATCCTGGGCGTCATCATCGGGGGAAGCGTTTGGGGGATCTCGGGAACCTTCCTCGCTATTCCGATCATCGCCATAACCAAGATCATTTTCGACAAGGTGGAACCGCTTAAGCCATGGGGATTGTTATTGGGAGATGAGCGGGATGAGAAGCAACCGGAGCCGCTGAAGCAGGAGATTAGTGAGCAGGGCGCCGATGTGACGCATGCGCCGGAAAAGCCGGCTCAATAGCGCGACTTAATAGATCGTACCGATGGAATCGAGGATGTTGCAGTAGCCGGTATACCGGTCCGGGTGGATCCGGCCTTCCTCCACGGCTTTTTTTACCGCGCAGCCGGGTTCTTCCACATGAAGACAATTGTTGAACTGGCACTGACCTACCAGGGCCCGCATTTCGGGGAAATAACCGGATAATTCCTGTTTCGAGATATCTACCAAACCAAATTCCCGCATGCCGGGGGTGTCGATGATGCGGCCCGGGGGGGAAGGCAGGTCGAACATTTCGGCAAAGGTCGTCGTATGGATGCCTTTACCGCTCCAGCCGCTGACCTCCTGTGTCTTCAGGTTCATTGCGGGGAACAGGGCATTCAAAAAAGAGGACTTACCTACGCCGGAATGGCCGCTGAGCAGGCTGATCTTGCCTTTCAGGAGCGCTTTCACCGTATCAAGCCCTTCCCCGGTCCGGACGCTAAGCCGGAAGAGCGGATACCCAATGGCGGAATACATCTCCCGGAATGCCGAAAATTTCTCTTCTTCTTTTGCGCGATACAGGTCCGCCTTGTTGAACAGCAGGATGGCGGGCACGTGGTACGCCTCGCAGGTGACCAGCCACCTGTCGATAAAACCCTGTGAGGTCCGGGGCTCTTTCAGCGTGACCAGCAGGAGCGATTGGTCGATATTTGCGGCGACGATATGGTGTTGAAAGCGGTTGGAAGGGGATTGGCGGTTGATATAGTTGCTTCGGTCATGGATGCTCGTGATAACCGCGGTGTGCGCGTCACCGGGTTCCGGTTCCAGGTCGACGTCGTCGCCCACGGCGAGCGGATTTGTGGAGGTGATCCCGTCGAGCTTGAACGTGCCTTTGAGCCGGGCATCCCACAGGCCGCCGTCGGTTGTCCGAACTACATACCAGCTGCCTGTCGACTTATATATCTTCCCGGTCATATGGGGGTGAAGTTGGACATATGTGGGGTAAAGTTGGTCATATGGGTGTCAAGTTGGTCATAAGAGGCCAAAATTATGGGAATTTGCGAAGCAATGTCCACTTCAGCAGCAGTTCGAGGAGGACGAATAGCGCGGCGGCCAGCGCGAATGGGTAGAACTGTTCGGTATAACGCCGGAGCGTGGTCACTTCGATCTTTGACTTTTCGAGCTTGTCGATCTGGGCATAGATGTCCCGCAGGCTTTCATTGTCTTTAGCGCGGTAATAATGACCGCCGGTCTCGTTTGCGATCTGGGTCAGAAGCTTCTCGTCGATATTCACTTTTTCGCGCTGCATGACGACGCCGCCGGGGGTCTGAACCGGTACCGGCGCAAATCCTTCGGTGCCCATGCCGATGGTATATACCCGCACTCCCACCTCCTTTGCGATCTCTTTTGCGGTGTTGGGATCGATCAGCCCGCCGTTGTTCTCGCCATCCGTCAGAAGAATGATGACCTTACTTTTGGAAGGTGAATTCCGCAGGCGGTCGACGCCGGTCGCCAATCCCGAGCCGATCGCGGTGCCGTCTTCCAGCAGTCCGCTTTGGACCTGAGCCAGCTGTGACTTCAAGACATTCCGGTCTGTCGTCAGCGGGCACATCGTAAAGCTTTCGCCGGAAAAGATGACAAGTCCGATGCGGTCCGTGGGGCGGTTGTCGATAAACTCCTGGGCGACATTCTTGGCCGCTTCCATCCGGTTGGGCGTGAAGTCCTGGGCCAGCATGCTACCGCTGATATCGAGGCATAGCACGATATCGATGCCTTCCCCGTTCACCAGCTGTTCGTCGTTGCGGGATTGCGGGCGGGCGAGACCGATGATCAGACAAGAGAAGGCCAGCAGACGGAAGATAAAGGGCAGCGGTCGCAGGATGCTCTTCCATGACCGGGAGCCTTTGAATGCCCGAACCGTCGAGACCATGACCGTCCCCTGGGCGCGGCCGGAGCGGCTGATCTCCCACCAGACGAGTAATGGCACGAGGGCAAACAGCCCAAACCAGGCCGGCTGACTGAAATAGATATGTTGATACCACTCGTATAGCACGTTGTCTATAATATCATTTTATTGGCGTCGGTTCGCGATCACCGACAGGCTGACCGCTGATTGCCGCCTGCGCGCGTTGGTCCGCGTCGATCTTCCGGTTCAGCTCTTCGATCCCTGCGCGGATTGTCCGGTAGTGGGCATCGCTATCAGCCGGCCCGGGTTGATATTTTGCAAATTTTACAAAATCGCTCATCCGAAGGGCGTCCGCCAGCTCCTCGAATTGTTGCTGAGGCAGGGATAACTGCCGGATCTGACCGATCAGCTCTTCGCTGGTCTCCGAGAGAGTGGCGATTCCAACGCGGCGATAGAGGTATACCCGAAGGATCTCACCCAGGCGGCTGTAATAGGTCTTAACCGCGCCATCTTCCACCAGCCTTCGGGCGGCAAGCTCATCCAATTGCCGGATGGCCTCTTCATAGGGCGACAACCGCGGAGGCGGCTGCCGGGGCACGACGACTCTCAGGAGCTTCTTCTTTCGCACGAGCCAGACCACGAGGGCGACCGAGATGAGGGTCAATGCCGCTATGATCCAGCCAAACCAGCGGGCGAAAGGGTTGGGGACTTCGACAATATCTTTGATATCATGATAGTCCTTTGACGGGTCGACCTTCGTATATACGATACGGATAGGGATCGAATCGGTAAGAAGCGTCCGCTTGCCGGCGATAAAGGGCAGCCGGGGAATCGACCATGTCCCGGAGTCGAAGCTTGTCACGGTCAGGTACTGCCGGTAGGATCGCCCGGTGGCGGAAACGGTTGAATCCACCGGATGCTTCTCCACGAATTCAAAGTGGGGTAAGGTGTCCAGTGCGGGCCAGGTGAAGGGGACATTCCCATTTACCGTAGCTTCGAGCATCAGGTGGACCGGTTCGCCGATCAGGATCTGTTGCTTATCGACGGTAGCCTTTACCTGTGCGAGCAGAGACCCGGCCGGCCACAGCAATAGGGAGAGGACTATGATATGTAATAAGGATCGTCTCATGGATCATCCCGGCCGGTGGCGGCCGACAAAGAAGCGTTGCAGGATCTTAACGTAGTCCTCGTCGGTTCGCAGGTGGAGCAGGTCGCAGCCGGCTTTTTGAAAGATGCTTTTACATCGTTCCGTCTGATCGAAAAAATATTGTTGATAATTCGAGCGTACCAGGTAATCATCAGTGTCGACCCAATAGCGGCTTCCCGTCTCCGAATCCTCGGCTTCGATCATTCCTATCCCGGGCAGTTGCATATCCATGCGATCGTAGAATTTGATGCCGATGAGGTCGTGCTTCTTACCGGCGACCTTCAAGGCGTCTTCAAAATTTGTCTCGATGCGTCCCGCGCCGGCGCCGCCATTTCCATCAAGGAAGTCGCTCAACAGGAAGACGATCGCCTTTTGCCGGGCCGAGTGATTGAAGAAGCGGATCACCTCGCTGAGATTGGTGCCCCGGTGCTTCGGCTCGATCGATAACAGTTGCCTGACGATATACAGAACATGATCTCTGCCTTTCTTTGGCGGGATATATGCTTCCACCCGGTCGCTGAAGAAGACCACTCCGACTTTATCGTTGTTATTAACGGCAGAAAAGGCCAGCACTGCGCAGACTTCGGTGATCAGGTCCTTTTTACGGGCGTGGACGGTTCCGAACAGCGAGCTGGCGCTGACATCCACGAGCAGGAGCACGGTCAATTCGCGTTCTTCCTCGAAGAGTTTGCTAAAGGGATGGTTGAACCGGGCCGAGACGTTCCAGTCGATGAACCGGATATCGTCACCGGGCGCATATTCCCTTACTTCGCGGAAGCTCATCCCGCGTCCTTTGAAGGCGCTGTGGTATTCGCCGGTAAAGAGGTGGCGGGTGAGCCGTTTGCTTTTGATGTCCAGCTCCCTAACCTTCTTTAGTATTTCAGCCGTCGTAAGCATAGGTGCGCTTTTTAGGGGATCGGAATTGCTTTCAGCACTTCGTCGATCACTTGCTCTACGTTTACGTTCTCTGCTTCCGCCTCGTAGGTAAGCCCGATCCGGTGGCGAAGCACGTCTTTGGAGATGGAGCGGACATCTTCCGGGATGACATACCCGCGTTTATTGAGAAAGGCGTTTGCTTTTGCGGCCAGCGCCAGGTTGATGCTTGCCCGGGGGCTGCCGCCATAGGCGATCAGCGGCTTCAGCTTCTCCAGCTTGTATTTTTCCGGCGTCCGGGTGGCGAAGACGATATCCAGAATATAATGTTCGACCTTTTCGTCCATATAGATCTGACGCGACAATTCCTTAGCCTGGATGATCTCCTGGGTGGAGACTACCTGGCTGACGGTGGGGGATTGGAGGCCCTGGACATTTTGGCGGATGATCAGCTGCTCTTCCTGTTTGGTAGGGTAGTCGACGATCACTTTCATGATAAAACGGTCTTGCTGCGCTTCGGGCAAAGGATAGGTCCCTTCTTGTTCGAGCGGGTTCTGGGTAGCCAGCACCAGGAATGGGTCTTCGAGTTGGTGGCTGGTATCGCCCAGGGTGACCTGGCGTTCCTGCATGGCTTCGAGCAAGGCGCTTTGAACTTTGGCGGGCGCCCGGTTGATCTCATCGGCCAGGACAAAATTTGCGAAGATGGGGCCTTTACGGACCACGAATTCATGTTTTTGCTGGTTGAAGATCATCGTGCCGATGACATCCGCCGGCAACAGGTCCGGAGTGAATTGGATACGGCTGAACCGGGCGTGGACGGCTTGCGCCAAGGATTTGATAGTCAATGTTTTTGCCAAACCGGGGACGCCTTCGAGGAGAACATGGCCATTGGTGAGCAGGCCAATCAGCAGGCGGTCAAGCATTTGGTGCTGGCCCACGATGACCCGTCCTACTTCATCACGCAGCCGGTCAATAAATGTTGCCTGATACTGGATCTTATTGTTCAATTGTCTGATATCCTCCGCGGTATAAAGCATATTATATGTGACAGTTATATAAGCCCCGAAAATACGCAATAATTATTTGATCCGGGAGTTTTAAACCCAGGGGGTCGCCAGACCTTCTAACGGATAAGCAGAGCAGGATGCAAGCCAATTGGACCACCATAACGATTTTATTGACAGCTACCGGCGTCCTATTAGTCGCCGCCAGTCTTTCCCTGGCCGGGTGTGCCGGGATGCGCGGCAACAAGAGAGATCTCGATCTCCTTACCAATACGCCCTGGAAATATGAAAAGGCAGGATTCGACTCCAATGACGACGGAATTTTCGACGCGCTCGATCCCCGGATAGCGGGTAGTGAAAAAGATAACACGATCATTTTCTGTAAGGATGGCACCGGAACGATAAACAGTCTTCCCTTTATCTGGGCATTCCAGAATGGCGACAGCACGATCTATTTCCAGGATCAATACTACCGGGTAAGGACGCTCAACAAGCAGCGGCTGGAGATCTATGCGGATGAAAAGTGGGGAGGCGTCAACACCCGTTACATTATCATCCTAAAGCACTAGCCCAAATATTTTGCGACGATCGGAACGCGCCGGCCTATTCCAAATGCCTTACAGCTAACGCGGATGATGGGGCAAAACTGGTTCCTTTTGTATTCGTTGCCGTTCACGAGCTTCAGTACCCTTGTCACGAGCGCTTCATCGATACCCATGGCGGTGATCTCTTTGGGCCCCTGACGGCGTTCGATATATTGATAGAGGATCTTGTCGAGGATATCATATTCCGGAAGGCTATCGCTGTCTTTCTGATCCGGCCGAAGTTCGGCGGATGGCGCTTTGTCGAGGATATTTACAGGGATGACCTCGTTCTTGCGGTTGATGTAGCGCGCAAGCGCATATACCTGTCCTTTATACACATCTCCCAGCACGCTTAAGCCGCCGGCCATGTCTCCATAGAGCGTGCCATAGCCGGTCGCAAGTTCGCTCTTGTTGCTTGTGTTAATGAGGATGTAACCAAATTTGTTGGCGAGGCCCATCAGGATGTTGCCGCGGGTGCGCGACTGCAGGTTCTCTTCGGCTAAGCCGATCTCTAATTTCTGGCCGGCCAAGCCACTTCCGGCGGCTTTTTGCGAGTCTTTAAAGACCGGTTGGAGAGTATGTAGCAGCGATTCATAGACTTCCCGGATGGGGATGATGTCATAGGGATTGCCGAGGTTGCGGGAAAGCTGTTCGGCATCGCTGACCGAATGACCGCTCGAATAGGGAGAAGGCAACAGGATCGCCCGAACGTTGCCGGCGCCCAGCGCTTCACAGGCAAGGGCAAGCGTCACGGCGCTGTCGATCCCGCCACTGCTGCCGAGGATAGCTTTCCTGAAACCCATTTTAGAAAAATAGTCCCGGATACCGAGGATCAGCGCCTGGTGGATCTGGGCGATATTCTTTTCAGCTACGAGGTATTGCAGGATGCGGTCAGGGTCATTCTGTTTAGCGACACGCATGTCCTTATCAAAGATCTCGGCCATTGACGGGGCCGCAGGCATGGTATTTTGGGTAACGGTGTCCGAAGTATTGATCGCAACCGAAAGTCCCGGCAGGAGCTCCTCGTATAATGGCGGTACGGGGCCTTCGGGCTCGTGGCCCTGATGGGGCTCGGGCAGGGGTACTATTGCAAAGTCCTCCTCGAAATAAGCCAATTCTTTTATCAGGTTCCCTTTTTTATCATAGACCAGGCTGCCGCCGTCGAAGACGATCTCGGTCTGGGAGCCGACGGCGTTACAATAATACATGGGGAGGCCATACTTCAACACGTTCTGGCGCACTACTTCCTTGCGATCGTCGTCATGATCGTAATCGAACGGGCTGGCGGAGATATTGATCATCAGGTCGGGATGCTGCCGGATCAGGTGATCCATCGGGCAGCTCCGGTATAGCGGGTTATCACCCATATTCCAGATATCCTCGCATATGGTAAGGGCAATGTGTTTCCCTTTGAACGGAAGCACTTTCCATTCGAAACCCGGTTCGAAATAGCGGTATTCATCAAAGACGTCGTAGTTGGGAAGGCAGGTCTTGTGGGCTACTCCTTTGATCTCTTTCTCATAGAGGAGCCAGGCGGCGTTGAATAGCTCCTTTCCCTTTTTGAGGGGGTTGCGGGCGGGGCTGCCAACGATCACGCCGATCGTGTCCGCGGCTTCACGGATCCGGTCCACTGCCGCATAGCATTTGGAAATGAAATCTTCGAATTCAAGGAAGTCGCGTGGCGGATAGCCACAAATGGAGAGCTCGGAAAAGACAACCAGGTCGGCGCCTGCCGCTTTGGCTTTATCGATGCCTTCCAGGATCTTACGGGTGTTCTCTTCGAAGTTCCCGATGTGGTAGTTCTGTTGGGCTAAGGCGATGTTCATGCTGCAAAATTAAAGCTTTGTTGGCTATGTATATTCTATCTTTGGTGGCTATGTATCGCACATCCGCTCCTCTCCTACTCCTTCTGATCGTTCTGCTGGCCGGCTGCGGCAATAATGAAAATCATCCCGAGCTGTCGGGAATCACCGTACCGGAGATCCATATCGAACGATTCGACACCGCCTTCTTCAACCTGGATCCCAATCATATCAAGGAAGGCCTCCACCGGCTGGATAAGGAATATCCGGATTTCACCGGTGATTTTGTCGGCAATATCCTTGGCGCCGGTCCGTTGTCCGATACGAGCATGTTGGCATTCGAGGCGGCGAGGCAGTTTCTTGTCAGCTATCTGCCGATCCGGGATTCGCTGAAATACAAATATCAACGGCTGGATTGGTTGGAGAGGGAGTTACAGCAGGGGTTCCGATACATCAAATACTATTTTCCCCTCTATCCCCTGCCGCAACGGGTGGTGGCCTTTATTGGCCCGATGGATGGTCCGGGGGTTGCCGTTACGACCCATGATCTGGCGATCGGGTTGCAGGCTTATGCGGGCAAGAATTTCTCTTTCTATCTGACCGGCAAGGGGCAGGACATGTATCCGGCGTATATTTCACGTCGTTTCGAGCCGGAATTCATCGATGCCAACTGCATGAGCGCGCTGGAGGAGGATATCTTTCCGGACAGCAGTGATGGCAGGCCGCTGATCGAGGAGATGGTGATCAAGGGCCGGTATTGGTGGTTGGCGGGTAAATTGATGCCGGATGCTCCGGACAGTATTTTGACGGGCTATTCGCAGGCGCAGCTCAACTGGTGTGCCGCGAATGAAAGCGAGATCTGGGGTTATTTTTTGCAAAATACCGATCTGTATACGATCGATCCCGATATCCTCAAGAACTATATCGGGGAGGGCCCGAAGACGTTAGGGATGCCTGATCCTTCGCCCGGCAATATCGGCGCCTGGGTAGGCCGGCAGATCGTAAGAAAATATCTGGAGAGGCATCCGAAGCTTCGGCCGGTGGATCTGATGCGGGTGCCGGCCAGGACGATATTTGAAGAGTCGAGGTATAAACCGAGATAGGGACTACTTCCTGATCCTCTCTTTCAGGAGCTTGCGGGCCGCCTGGATCTCGGTGATGTCCTTGAACGAGTCTTTTGGGATCATAAAGAAGGAACGGGGGGTGAAGTAGACGTGGAAGAAGTAGATAGTCTCCTTGAATGCACTAAAATCTTCCCAGCGCCATAACTGATTGCCTTTCTTTGTTTTAAGAAGGACCCCCTGGTCGGTAAGGCTAAGGACGAAGTTATCTTTGAAGGTAGCCGAGCGTTTATAAATGCTCAGCGGAAGGAGCCAGCGGATGCTGATCCAGAGAGTAAACCAGAGAAAGGCGAAGATGAGAAAGGGCAGGGATGGGATCTTTTTGAAAACCAGCAGGAAGAAGGAGATGAGGGCAAAGACATTGATGACGATGATCAGGGTCCGGATCTCGGGGCGGCCGATAAAATGGCCCCTAAGTCCATCCATTACTTCCTTTTTATTGTAGCCGAATTGTACTGTCATTGCGGTAAAAATAACGAAAAACCACTCGCTGCCCAGCGAGTGGATCCAAAATTGAATTTTGCCCTAAACCTTTTTAATATGAATACAGGCGGCTACCGCATGTCCCTGCAATGCGAATAATGGTTGCTTGCAGCCTGTCCGGGCGTCACGCTACGATTGCAGGAAAATAAGGTGGTGCTGGTGATGATGAGAATGGCGGCCACGAGGATACGTTTCATGTTTTTCAATTTGGGTTTATGGGATCTAATGCGATTGACGTCGTAAATAACGTCCGAATCGGCCGGTAAAGTACGGGGAAACGATGTAAAAAAATAACCGGAATCCTAAGGGAAGGCTGAAAAGGAGACAATTTCGAGGCGGGCGGCATCGGAGCGAAGGCGGGGGCGGGTCGGCGGAGGGGCAGAAAAAAGCCCCCGGAACAAAGTTCCAGGGGCGGGGATACTTACTTAATTAACTGCAACCCATACTGTTACCACAGTTCAGGCATTTATAACAAGTGCCGCTTCGGATGGTGATATGGCCGCAGGTATTGCAGGCAGGAGCGTCGCTCTGCATACTACGGGCGGCTGCATTAACGGCATCCAATTGGCCAACTTTTGCGGGCCGGGTAGCGGAAGGGGTGGGATTGACGGCCGCCTTGGCCACGATCCGGACATCGCTAAGCTCGGGGGACCGGGGATTCTCGGAATCCTTTAGGTCCCAGTCTTCTTTGCCGGTGTTGGACACCTCGGGACGGTCGAGGACGTGGACGAGGTCGGTCCTTCCGAGATATTCGTAGGCCAGGGACCGGAAGATGAAATCGACGATGGAGGTTGTGCTCTTGATATTCGGGTGATCGACCATGCCGGATGGTTCGAACCGGGTGAAGACGAATTTCTCCACGAATTCTTCGAGCGGCACTCCATATTGGAGGCCAATGGAAATAGAAATCGCAAAACAGTTGAGCATGCTCCGCATCGTAGCCCCCTCTTTGGCCATGTCGATAAAGATCTCGCCAACCGTACCGTCGGCGTATTCACCGGTGCGCAGGAAGATGGCCTGGCCGTTGATCTTTGCTTTTTGGGTAAAGCCGCGGCGCTTAGCCGGCAGCGTTCGACGTTCCACGATCGTAGCAAGGGCTCTTTTCAGCTTCGTATCCGGAGAGGATTGAACCCGTTTCTGTACTTCCTCAAGTAATTCCTGCACCGTTAGTTTGCCCAGGTCGACGATATTCGATTCAATCGCCGGTTCGGGTGCAGGCTCGGGCGTGACGGCGGTTTCTTTGTCTTCCTCTTTCTTCTTTTTGTCGGATTTGGTGCTAAGCGGCTGGGATAGTTTAGAGCCGTCGCGATAGAGGGCGCAGGCTTTCAAGCCGAGTTTCCAGCTGAGCATGTAGGCGTCGGCGATCTCTTCCACCATCGCTTCGTTGGGGAGGTTGATCGTCTTCGAGATCGCCCCGCTGATGAAAGGCTGGGCGGCGGCCATCATCCGGATGTGGCCATGGGCGTGGATGAATCGTTGGCCTTTTTTGCCGCATTTGTTGGCGCAATCGAAGACCGACAGATGTTCTTCTTTGATGTATGGCGCACCCTCGATGGTCATAGTCCCGCAGACATAGTCGTTAGCCGCTTCTATCTCCGCGTCGGAGAAGCCAAGCGCTTCGAGGAGGCTCCAGTCGAAGTTATAATATTGGGCAGGTTTGAACCCGAGACGTTGCAGGCATTCCTCGCCGAGCGTATAGACGTTGAATACGAAGCCGATCTCGAAGGCGGAGCCCACGGCCGCATCCAGCTTTTTGATCTCATCGGCGATAAAACCTTTTTCGCTCAGCGTCTGATGGTTGATAAAGGGTGCGCCGGCGAAGGTGGCGGATCCGACCGCATATTTGACGATGGCGTCGATCTGCTTGTCGGTATAGCGCAGGTTGCGCAGCGCGGTTGGCACGGACTGGTTGATGATCTTGAAATATCCGCCGCCGGACAGCTTTTTGAACTTGACCAGCGCGAAATCAGGTTCCACGCCGGTAGTGTCACAATCCATGACGAGGCCGATCGTGCCGGTGGGGGCGATAACTGTAGCCTGGGCATTGCGATAGCCGAATTTCTCGCCGAGCTGGACGGCTTCATCCCAGGCCTTGGTCGCCGCCTTTAGCAGGTAATCGGGGCAGTATTTTGCTTTGAGGCCCTGTGGCTTTACCTCCAGGCCTTCATACTCATCGGCGTCGTAAGCGGCCAGCCGGTGGTTGCGCATGACGCGGAGCATATTCTCTTTATTGTCATCATAACGGGGGAAGGCGCCCAGAACTTCGGCCATTTCCGCAGAGGTCCGATAGGCGACCCCGGTCATGATCGCGGTGATGGCACCGGCGATTCCGCGCGCCTCTTCGCTGTCGTAAGCGATACCCATCACCATCAGCATGGAGCCAAGGTTTGCATAGCCGAGGCCAAGGGTCCGGTAGTCATAGGACAGCTGGGCGACTTCTTTTGAGGGGAACTGGGCCATCAGTACGGACACTTCCAGGACGGCGGTCCACAACCGGCAGGTATATTCGAAACCCTCGACGTCGAACATATTGGTGCCTTCGTTATAGAAGCGGCGGAGGTTGACGGAGGCGAGGTTGCAGGCCGTATTGTCGAGAAACATGTATTCGCTGCACGGGTTGGAGGCGCGGATGCGGCCGCCGGCGGGGCAGGTATGCCATTCGTTGATGGTCGTGTCGTATTGGGTACCCGGGTCGGCGCAACGCCAGGCGGCATAGGCGATCTGGTTCCAGACTTCGCGCGAGGGAATGCGCTTCATGATCCGGCCGTCGTGACGGGCCGTCAGTTCCCAGTCTTCGTTGTTGTCGAGGCGGTGGAAGAATTCGTTGGGGATGCGGATGGAGTTATTGGAGTTCTGGCCGGATACGGTCCGATAGGCTTCACCTTCGTAGTCGCTTGCATAACCGGCGGCGATCAGGGCTCCTACTTTTTTCTCTTCTTCGACTTTCCAGTTGATAAAGCTCATGACTTCGGGGTGGTCGAGATCGAGGCAGACCATTTTCGCGGCCCGGCGGGTCGTGCCGCCGGATTTGATCGCGCCTGCCGCGCGATCGCCGATCTTCAGGAATGACATCAATCCGCTGGAGGTCCCGCCACCGCTCAGCTTCTCTCCTTCGCCGCGGATATGGGAGAAATTCGTTCCTACTCCGGACCCATATTTGAAGATGCGGGCTTCACGGACCCAGAGATCCATGATACCGCCGTCATTGACGAGGTCATCCTCCACGCTGAGGATGAAACAGGCATGCGGCTGAGGACGTTCGTAAGCGGATGTAGACACTTTCAGCTGGTCGTCGGCCGCATCCACGAAGTAATGACCCTGGGGCTTGCCGGTGATCCCGTAGCTTTCATGAAGACCGGTATTGAACCATTGCGGGGAATTGGGCACACAGGCCTGGTTGAGGATGCTATAGACCAGTTCCTCGTAGAAGATCTGCGCGTCTTGTGCCGACGCAAAATATCCATAGCGTTCGCCCCAGACCTTCCAGCAGTTGGCCATGCGGTGGGCGACCTGTTTGACGGAGGTCTCGCGGCCGAGGGAGCCATCCGCCTGGGGGACGCCGGCTTTACGGAAATATTTCTGGGCAAGGATATCGGTAGCGATCTGGCTCCATTGGGCAGGTACTTCGACATTGTTCATTTCGAATACGACTTCTCCACTGGGGTTGCGGATGACCGAGCTACGATAGTCATACGTGAACTGATCGAATACATCGATGTCTTCTTTGGTGAAGCGACGGGTAAATTGCAAGCCCTTCACAGAATGCTTTCTTGGTGCCATGAGTCAGTACCTTTTGTTGAGAAAATGATGAATAGTTTTTGCGGCGGGTCGGCGGTTAACGAAAGTATTTTTTGATTTTCATATTTCCTTCGCCGAGATATCCACGGATGTGCAAAACAGATGTTAGTAATTTCAAAGATGAGGTGGATCGCGGCTTTTGGGATTTCGTGCAAAGTTCGGCTATTTTTTTATACACATGCGTCCAACCGGAGCATGACCGTGTTGGCCTGCTTTAACACATTGCTAATCAGCGTCCACCACGAGGTCCTTGTATTCGGGATGACGTTTGAGGTAAGCTTGTACGAAGGGGCAATAGACCTTTATGGGCAGATGGTTGGCACGTGCATAATTAAGTGCGAAGTCAGCCAAAGCGGATCCGATCCCGTGGCCGCCGAGTTTTTCGGGGACTTCGGTGTGCATGAGGACCAGCTTACCCTCGTATAACCGATATTCGAGCGAGGCCAGTTCGCCGTCGACGGAGACCTGGAATTGTTGCCGTTCCGGGTTGTTGAAAATCTTGAGTGGTTCCATGTTGGCAGTCAATTTAGTTCATTTTCGTAATATTACGAGGGGTTGTTATTTCGTCGAATTCCTCTTTTAAAGCCGAAAACTTTTCGCATTTTTGCATTGACCGGATGCAGTCCGGTTTACCGAATGAAGAAAGTTATCTATGAAGCCCTGTTGGCGAGGAAGGCAAAAGGCCAGCGTTCTTTCGTGGTGCTGATCGATCCGGATAATGTGAATGCTGCGAAATTGGATGAGCTGACGGCGCTTGCGGTCGGAGCGGGAGTGGACTATCTCCTTGTCGGGGGAAGTCTGGTGATCTCGAATCATCTCGATGAGGTAGTCCAGCATATCCGCCGGAATTGTTCGATCCCAGTCATTCTTTTTCCGGGTACGCCGGCCGGGGTATCGCGTTATGCCGATGGGCTTCTGTATCTTTCGTTGATCTCCGGCCGTAATCCTGAATTGCTTATCGGCCAGCATGTCATTTCGGCGCCGGCAGTCCGAAAAAGCGGACTGGAGATCATCTCGACGGGGTATATGGTCATTGACGGCGGTGCGCCGACGACGGTATCCTATATCAGTAATGCCACGCCTATTCCGGCCGATAAGAATGAGATTGCGCTTTGTACGGCGATGGCGGGCGAGATGCTTGGAATGAAACTGATCTATATGGACGCGGGAAGCGGGGCGCGGTATCCGATCCGGGAAGAGATGATCGCCTGTGTTGCAAAAAATATCGAAGTTCCGTTGGTGGTCGGCGGCGGCATCCGGGATCCGGAGAAAGCGTATCGCAATTGCAAGGCGGGCGCTGATATCATCGTCGTTGGGAATGCGATCGAGAAAGATCCCGGGCTGATCCGGGAGATGGCTTCGGCGGTTCATTCCGTTCCGCTGGCGCCGATCGGTTGACTTTTTGTCGTTGATCCGCGGTCCAGGATCAATCGCTGCATTATGTCATTCGGCGCGCAAACTATCCGCCGGGTTAGCCAGGGCCGAGCGCAGGATACGATAACCGGTAACGGTGAGGGTCAGCAGCAGGAGAGCGCAAACCGGCAGGACGAACATCCAGACATTTATCGTCGTGTGATAGGCATAGGACGTCAGCCATTTCCGCGCGCCCAGCGTTGCGAAGGGAAGGGCGATAAGCGCGGCGATCGCGATCAGCCACAGTTGACCGGCGGAGAGGAGTAGCACAAGGCGGGAGACGGAAGCGCCAAGCACCTTCCGGATGGCGATCTCCCTGGAGCGTTGCAGGGTGATAAGGGACACGAGCCCATAGAGCCCCAGGCAGGAAATGAAGATCGACAAGGCGGTGAATCCGTTGAAGAGGATCATCGTCACCCGGTCTTTCCGATATTGATCGGAAAAGTCTTTTTCCAAAAAGTCATAGTCGAATGGGGTGGCGGGAAAGAACCGTTTCCAGATCTGACGCACGCGCGGGACGGCGTCGGGGGACATTTTCAGCACTACGGCCAGGGGCGGGTCCACCTTATAGATCATGACCATGGGCTCAATCAGGTTGTGCATGGATTTATAGAAAAAATCTTTCACCACCCCAATTACTTTACCCTTATTTTCACCATTCTCGATGGGCTGGCCGATTGGCGAGGCCCAGCCGGCCATCCGGACAAAGGCTTCATTCACGATAAAGGCTTCTTTCCGGTCGGTGGGCAGGCTATCCGAGAAATTGCGCCCAGCCGTCAGCGAGATATGGACCATGGGCAGGAGTTTGGGATCGATGTAGAAGTAGTTGACGAGGATCTCCCTTTTTTTCCCGTTAGACCAGAGGTTAGTGCTGGCCATGGCCGCTCCATCCGTCGGCAGGCCGCTGCCTACCGATACTGCCCGGATGGCGGTCTCATGGCGAAGGGCGTCGAAGAATGCCGGTGCTGCGGCGCGGCTAACGGAGTCGGGTGGAATGGCTACTTCGAGGATCCCGCTCCGGCTGATACCCGGGTCTTTGTGGAACATGTAGAACATCTGCTGATAGAAGATGACGGCGCCGGCAAGCATGGCGAGGGCGATCATGAACTGGATCGTGGTGAATATCTTTCGGAGTGCGGCTCCGCCGGAGGGAGCGCTGCCCATTCCTTTCAGGACTTTGACGGGCCGGAACCGCGTCAGGATGAAGGCCGGGTAGCCCCCGGCAAGCAGGACGGTGAGGGGGAAAAGGAGGATCGGAAAAAGGATGGCTGTCGGGCTATTCAGGCCAAGCCGCGTCTGAAGCGCGCGATTGAAGAGAGGTATGCCGATCGCGACCAGGCCGATGGCGATCAGCCAGGCGATCGCTACGAGCAGCGCCGACTCTGTTAAAAACTGGCGGATCAGCTGGCCGGGGAGGGCGCCGATCACTTTGCGAACCCCAACTTCCTTGCTTCGTTCGGCGGCCCGGGCCGTGGAAAGGTTGATATAATTGAGCAGCGCGATCATGAGGATAAAGAGGGCGAGCCCGGAGAAGATGGTGTTGAATTGGCGGTTACCTTTTGTCGTGTCGATGAGTTTGCCCTGGCTGAAGTGTACCTCGGTGAGGGCCTCGGCTTCAAATTTAAGGGCCCATCCTTTTGCACCTTCCTGGTCGAGCAGGGGCCGGGTATATTTATCCATCCGGTTGAGGTCGCGGTTAAACCGGCGGAGGTCCGTCGGCTGGCGGGCGTCCGGCGACTGGCGGAACAGCACAAAGGTATAGGTGTCGAAATCGTCGAAACTCCAGTCGATACGCGAGTAGTCTTTGGACAGCAGGGCGTCGATCATCAGATCCGAGTTGGCGGGGCGGTCAGCGACGACTGCCGTGACCTGCCAGGCCGCGCCGTTACAGATGAGGGTCTGGCCCTGGGCGCGACGGTTGCCGAAGTATTTCTTCTCCATGCTCCGGGTCAATACGATAGAATGCGGCATGGTAAGCGCACCGGCGGCGGCGCCTTCCAGGAAGCGAAAGTCAAACACCGAGAAAACGGCTGGTTCGGAAAAATAGAAATTTTGTGCATTGAAGAGATCGGCGCCCTGGCGGATCACTACGGTGCTATCCTGAAGGCGGGCGGCTGCTTCGAGCTGTGGGAATTCGGCGAGGAGGGTGCGGGCCAGAGGCTGGGGGCTGGTAGCCAGGTTGAGGTTGGATTCCGGGGAGTGGAGGATGGAAGTTACCCGGGCGATGCGGTTGGCATACCGATTGTATGCATCATAGGTCATCTCGCTGTGGACATATAAGTAGATCAGCAGGCAGGCGGCCAGTCCGATGGAGAGGCCGAGGATATTGATGAGCGAGAAGGTCTTTTGCCGGAGCAGGCGGCGGGCAGTAATTTTCAGGTAGTTGGCTGGCATACCGGGCAAAATGCGGCGGTCAGGGTTGGGGATGCCCGGGAAAGGGGCTTTTATGGAATGTTTAACAGGCGCGCCCGACGGGAGCGTGTGGCTTGCGGACGGGAGGGGTTGGCGCGCGGCTGCGGGAAGAGTAAATTTTATGTAAAAATCTCAATTTAATCCCCTCGAATTCAAAAAAATGTGCAACTTTGCATCCTCACAAATCTATCCGACATTGAAATGAAAAAAAACTCACCCATATCACGTTACCTTGTGATATTGCACGCCTTGAATAAGCGTGGGTTTTTTGCTGCGCCTGCGGGCACAGTTTTTTCCGTCCTTCCCATCCCCGGGACTCAGTACGGGCGTACCATCCCCTTTTGGGTACGACGTTGATACTTCCTCACCAATATAGCGACCCCTTCGGCGGTCCTTTCCGTCCACCGGCATTAAGAATTCCAGCGGGGCATGAGATCTCATCATTAAGCGTACACATCTAACAATGGAACAGCAACAATTCAAAATACTTATAGCTGACGCATCCCATCAGAGTTTCGCGCAGATCATCTGTGACGAAATGGAGTCCTCCGCCAAAGCGAGGGGGACCGGTATTGCCAAACGCAGTCCGGAATACATCCAGGAGAAGATGCGGGAAGGCAAGGCCGTCATCGCCTTTACGGAAGACGGGATCTGGGCGGGGTTCTGTTATATCGAGACCTGGAGCCATGGCGAGTATGTGGCCAATTCCGGGCTGATCGTATCCCCGTCGTTAAGGAAAAGCGGACTGGCTAAACAGATCAAACGCAAGATCTTCGAGCTCAGCCGCACGACCTATCCGGAAGCGAAGATCTTTGGGCTTACTACCGGTCTGGCGGTCATGAAGATCAATTCGGAGCTGGGATATGAACCGGTGACCTATTCCGAGCTGACCCAGGACGATGCTTTCTGGGCCGGTTGCAAGAGCTGCGTCAACTATGAGATCCTCATGGGAAAGGAGCGGAAGAATTGTATGTGTACGGCCATGTTGTATGATCCCAAGGACCATTATGAGCCGGAGGAGACCACCCAGGAGTTCAGGAAACACTCGAAGCTGTATGAGCGATTCATGCGGATCAAACAGTGGAAGCTGCTGGCCCCGTTCCAAAAGAAGGCCGGTGAGAATAGCGGAAACAGCGGCAATGCAGGGGGCAGGTCCAGGTCTTTGTTCCATACCTTCTTTCATTTCTAAAATTATTGTTGAAAGCTATGAGCAATAAAGTCGTCTTAGCCTATAGCGGCGGATTGGATACTACATATTGCGCGATCTATCTCAAGAAGGTCAGGAATTTCGAGATCCATGCGCTTACGGTCAACACCGGCGGTTTCAGTCCGGCGGAGATCCGGCAGATCGCGGACCGCGCGAAGAGTCTTGGAGTGACTTCCTTCGAGTGCGTGGATGTAACCAAAGAATATTATGAGAGCTGTATCAAGTATCTCATCTTCGGCAACGTCCTGAAGAACGCCACTTATCCGCTCAGCGTAAGCGCGGAACGGATGGTCCAGGCCATCGCGGTCGCGAATCACGTCAGGAAAACCGGCGCTGCCGCCGTCGCGCATGGCAGCACGGGTGCGGGCAATGACCAGGTGAGGTTCGACATGGTCTTTCAGAGCATGTTGCCGGGAGTAGAGATCATTACTCCGATCCGTGATCTGCGGCTAAGCCGCGAGGAGGAGATCGCTTTCCTGAAGGAGAATGGAGTGGAGATGAACACGGAAAAGGCCAAATACAGTATCAATAAAGGTCTTTGGGGCACTTCGGTCGGTGGAAAAGAGACGCTGACCTCCAGAGAATACCTGCCGGAAGAAGCCTGGCCTACGCCGGTTACCGAGAAGGGAACGCGGCAGCTGGAGCTGGGTTTCGAGAAAGGGGAATTGCGCAGCGTGGATGGGAAAACCTTCGGGAATCCGGTGGAGGCGATCCAATACCTGCAGGCCATCGCACAGCCGTATGGCATCGGAAGGGATATTCATGTAGGCGACACGATCATTGGGATCAAGGGCCGCGTCGGTTTTGAAGCCGCCGCCCCCATCATCATCATCAAGGCGCATCACCTGCTGGAAAAGCATACGCTTACCAAATGGCAGCTTTATTGGAAGGATCAACTGAGCAGCTGGTATGGCAACTGGCTGCATGAGGGGCAGATGCTGGACCCGACCATGCGGAATATCGAGAAATTCCTTGAGGATACCCAGGCTACGGTCAGCGGGAAGGTCTTTGTGACCTTGCAACCTTACCGGTACACGATCACGGGGATCGAAAGCGCCCATGATCTGATGAGCAGCAAATTCGGCAGCTATGGGGAGATGAACAAGGGCTGGAGCGGTGATGACGTCAAAGGTTTTGCGAAGATCTTCGGCAATCAGACCAGCATTTTCCATAAGATCAATGAGAACAATCCATGAAATCGATAAGGGCCGGTATTATTGGCGGCGCCGGTTATACCGGCGGGGAGATGATCAGGTTGCTCATCCGGCATCCGAATGCCGGGTTGCGTTTTATTCACAGCAAGAGCAATGCCGGCAAGCCGGTCTATTCGGCGCATGAGGATCTGTTTGGCGAGACCGAGCTTGGCTTCGATGCGGATTGGAATAGCGATATCGATGTACTCTTCCTTTGCCTTGGGCATGGGGAGGCGAAGAAATTCCTGGACGAAGCGGGAAGCAGCTTCGATGGGGTGCCGATCATCGATCTTTCGCAGGATTTCCGGTTGAAGAGGGAAGGGAACACTTTCGTATACGGGTTGCCGGAGTTGAGCCGGGAGGCGATCCGGGAGGCGAAGGGAATTGCCAATCCGGGCTGTTTTGCAACCGCGATCCAGTTAGGGCTTTTGCCGCTGGCGAAGGCAGGACTGTTGAGCGACGTGTATACTACGGGGATCACCGGATCGACGGGAGCCGGGCAGGGGTTATCGGCGACGGGCCATTTCTCCTGGCGGGCAAATAATATCCAGGCTTATAAAACGCTTACGCATCAGCATCTGAACGAAATAGGACAGACGCTTGGGCAGTTGCAGGGGAGCGTGCCGGCGGTGCACTTTGTCCCGTGGCGAGGCGATTTTACCCGGGGTATCTTTGTCAGCAGTCAGCTGCGATGTGAGAAGAGCCCGGAGGAAGTGTACGGGCTGTATGAGGAGTATTATCGCGGCCATCCGTTCACGCACGTAAGCCGGTCGCCTATTTCGTTGAAACAGGTAGTCAATACCAATAAATGTCTGATCCAGCTCGAGCAGGCGGGGGACCAGCTGGTCGTCCACTCGGCCCTCGACAACCTGCTGAAAGGGGCTTCGGGTCAGGCCGTTCAGAATATGAACCTGCTGTTCGGCCTCGATGAAACGGCCGGGCTGCATCTCAAACCAACCGCCTTCTAAAAAACACAACTATGAAATTATTCGACGTTTATCCGATCAATGATATCACGATCGTAAAAGCAAAGGGTTCCTATGTATGGGATAAGGAAGGGCAACAATACCTCGACCTGTACGGCGGCCATGCGGTCATTTCGATAGGGCATACTCATCCGCACTATGTACAGCGGATAACGGATCAGTTAAATAAAGTGGGCTTCTATTCCAATTCCATCCATATCCCGTTGCAGGAAGAGCTGGCGGAAAAACTGGGCAAGGTATCCGGGCGGCCTGATTATCGTCTTTTCCTTTGTAACTCGGGAGCGGAGGCCAATGAGAATGCGCTGAAGCTGGCCAGCTTTCATAATGGCCGGAAGAAGGTGGTAGCTTTCAGCAAATCCTTCCATGGGCGGACTTCGCTGGCGGTGGCTGCAACGGATAATCCGGCGATCGTCGCGCCGGTCAATCAAACGGATAACGTCGTCTTCCTGCCATTCAATGATGAGGCGGCGTTGGAGGAATATTTTACTGCAAATGGAGGTGAAACGTCTTCGGTGATCGTGGAAGGCATTCAGGGAGTCGGCGGGATCAATGAGGCTTCCGCGGAATTTCTGCGGGCGATCAGCCGGCTTTGCAAAAAATACGACGCGGTCTTTATTGCCGATAGCGTCCAGTGCGGTTATGGGCGGAGTGGGAAATTCTTTAGCCAGGACCATGCCGGGGTCGACGCCGACATTTATACTATGGCCAAGGGGATGGGGAATGGATTTCCGGTGGCGGGGATCATTATTGCGCCGAGGTTGCAGGCGAAGCATGGGATGCTGGGAACGACGTTTGGGGGCAATCATCTGGCCTGCGCCGCGGCGTTGGCGGTGCTGGAGGTGATCGAACAGGAGCGGTTGATCGCCAATGCCGGGGAGGTTGGCGGATATCTTATGGCCGAGCTGAGGAAGATCCCGCAGTTGAAGCGGGTGAGGGGTAAGGGGCTGATGATCGGCTTCGACGTGCCGGATAATCTGAAGGAGTTGCGGAAGAACCTGCTGTTCGGTCAGCGCATCTTTACCGGTGAGGCCAAGCCGAATACGATCCGGCTGTTGCCGTCGCTGGCGCTCCGGAAGAAAGATGCGGACGCCTTTTTGGAGGCGATCCAGGAAGAGATACACGCTATGGAAGGCGCTACGGCAAAATAAATGACAGACCATGACAAATTTCATTTCCGCGCATGATGTAGCGGACATTGACGGGCTGGTACGGCAGGCACTGGCCTACAAGGCTGATCCGTTAAAGGACAAGAGTCTCGGCGCCAACCGCCGGGTGGGCATGTTATTTCTCAATCCGAGCATGCGAACGAGGCTATCGACACAGATCGCGGCGCAAAACCTCGGTGCGGAGCCAATCGTCTTCAATGTCGACAAGGAAGGCTGGGCGCTTGAATTCGAGGAAGAGGCAATTATGAGCGGCAATACGGTAGAGCATGTGAAGGATGCGGCGCCGATCATGGGCAATTATTTCGATATCCTGTGTATCCGTACTTTTCCATCGCTAAAGAACAAGGAAGACGACTATAGTGAACTTTATATCAAACAATTCATCAAATATTCGGGGATACCGGTGGTGAGCCTGGAGAGTGCGACGCTGCATCCGCTCCAGAGCCTGACGGATATCCTTACGATCCGGGAGGAACTACCAGTCCATCGCCCAAAGATCGTGCTGACGTGGGCGCCGCATGTCAAGGCCTTGCCACAGTGCGTCGCGAATAGCTTTGCGCAGTGGATCAATGCATGGGGAAAGGCCGACTTCGTTATCACGCATCCGGAGGACTATGAGCTGGACACGCAATTCACAAAGGGTGCAACTATCACTCATGATCAGGATGCCGCTTTAAAGGACGCGGATTTTGTTTATGTGAAGAATTGGAGCACGTACGCGGACTATGGGAAGATCTACTGTAATGACCCCGAGTGGATGCTGACCAACGAAAAGCTGCGGCTGACGAATAACGCGAGGGTCATGCATTGTCTGCCGGTGCGGCGGAATGTCGAGTTGAGCGATGAGATCCTGGATGGGCCGTCGAGCATTGTCACGCGGGAGGCGTCGAACAGGGTTTGGGCGGCGCAGGCCGTGCTGGCGGACATTCTGCGGAACAAAGGAAAATGAACATGCATTTATCCATCATAAAGATCAGCGGTAATATCATCGACGACGAGGCAAAGCTGTCCATGTTCCTCGATGCATTCGCGGCGATCCCCGGGAAAAAGATCCTTGTGCATGGCGGCGGCAAGCTGGCGACGAAGGTTGCGGAAGGATTGGGGATCAGGCAACAGCTGGTCGATGGGCGGCGGATCACGGATGCGGAGACTTTGAAGGTCGTTACGATGGTGTATGCCGGGACGATCAACAAGAACATCGTCGCGCAGCTACAAGCCCGCGGTTGTGACGCTATAGGGCTTACCGGCGCGGATGGCGACAGTATCCGGGCGCATAAGCGGGCCCATCCGGAGATCGACTATGGGTATGTAGGCGATGTGGATTCGGTCGATGCGGCGTTTTTGACGGGGATGTTGATGCTGGACAAGACTTTAGTGTTTGCGCCGATCACGCATGACGGAAAAGGGCTTTTGCTGAATACGAATGCGGATACGATTGCGCAGGAGCTGGCGCGGGGGCTTGGGCGGTCATTCGACGTCAGTCTGGTATATTCGTTCGAAAAGGCGGGGGTACTGCGGGACGCCGGGGACGACAGCTCGGTCATCACGCGGATCGGGCCGGCGGAATACCAGGAGCTAAAAGCCAAACAGCTGATCTTTGCGGGGATGATCCCCAAGCTCGACAATGCTTTCGCCGCGCTCGGCAGCGGCGTGGGAAGGGTTATTATCGGCCGGGCGGAGGAACTTGCGCTTCTGCTTGCGGGAAAGGCCGGGACAACCATCGTCAATGAATAATGGAAATCACCATATCGAAGCTATCGGGCTGCTGAAGGAGTTGATCGCGATCCCTTCCTTTAGTAAAGAAGAAGAGAAGACGGGAGATCTCATCGAGGAGTATTTGCGACGGAAAGGTGTTACTGTCCAGCGGCTTCTTAACAATATCTGGGCTGTCAACCGGCATTTCGATGCGGGCAAACCCACTATCCTGCTGAACTCACATCATGATACGGTACGACCCAACAAAGCCTATACGCTGGATCCGTTTGCGCCGATCGAAAAAGACGGCAAGCTGTACGGGCTGGGGAGCAATGACGCCGGCGGATGCCTGGTATCACTGATCGAGACCTTTCTATTCTATCATGACCGTTCGGATATGGCGTACAACCTGTTGCTGGCGGCGACCGCGGAGGAAGAGATCAGCGGACATAATGGAATCGAATTGTTGTTGCCTTCGCTGGAGAAGATCGGGTTCGGGATCGTTGGGGAACCCACAAAGATGCAGCTGGCTGTCGCCGAGAAGGGATTGCTTGTGCTGGACTGTGTGGCGCAGGGCAGGGCGGGACATGCCGCCCGCGAAGAAGGCGAGAATGCGATCTATAAGGCGCTGAAAGATATCGAATGGTTCCGGACTTTCAAGGCGCCGAAAGTTTCCGACCTGCTCGGACCGGTGAAGATGAGCGTAACGGTGATCGACACGGACAATAAGGCGCACAATGTCGTGCCATCCCAATGTCATTTCGTGGTCGATGTGCGGGTCAACGAGCTATATAGCTTCGAAGAGCTGCTTGCTGAGATCCGGGCAAGTGTGGGGTGCGAGGTCGTGCCAAGGAGCCTGCGGATGCGGTCCTCGTCGATCCCGGTGGATCATCCGATCGTAGTGTCGGGGCTTCGGCTTGGGCGGACCTGTTATGGCAGTCCCACGACTTCCGATAAGGCGCTGATGCCGTTCCCTGTGTTGAAGACGGGGCCGGGGGATTCGGCAAGGAGCCATACGGCCGATGAATTTATTTTCGTGGAAGAGATAGCCGAAGGAATTAAAGGATATATCGAGCTGTTAAAACCGGTAATTTTGGGATAATGAGCGTCAACAAACTCTGGAGTAAGGAAGGCACTGCTACCTCCGCGCTGGTGGAGCGATTCACCGTCGGCCGGGACAAGGAATTCGATGTATTGCTGGCGGAGTACGACGTGCTGGGCAGTCTGGCGCATACCGAAATGTTGGAATCGGTCGGGCTATTGAGCAAAGAAGACTGGGCATTGATCCAGGAGGGGTTAAAGCAGATCCTGGTTGAGATCCGGGCAGGAGGCTTCACCATCGACAAGGATGTTGAAGATGTGCATTCGCAGGTAGAGGGAATGCTGACGCAGCGGATCGGCGAGGCTGGAAAGAAGATCCATAGCGGAAGAAGCAGGAATGACCAGGTAGCGGTGGACATCAAGCTGTACCTGCGTGCGCAGGTGCTTGCGTTGAAAGAGGAGGTGCGGCTGTTATTCGATCAACTGATCGGGTTAAGCGAAAAATATAAAGACAAGCTGTTGCCGGGATATACCCATCTGCAGATTGCGATGCCTTCATCCTTCGGGCTTTGGTTCGGGGCGTATGCCGAAAGCCTGGTCGATGACCTGGAAATGCTGGTTGCCGCTTACCAGGTTGTCAACAAGAATCCGCTGGGTAGTGGCGCCGGGTATGGTTCGTCGTTCCCGCTCGACCGGGAGATGACCACACGGCTGTTGCAGTTCCGGACGTTGAACTTCAATTCCGTCTATGCCCAGATGAGCCGTGGGAAGACGGAAAAGATCGTGGCGATGGCGATGTCCTCGGTGGCGGCGACGGTCGGGCGGCTGGCGATGGATTGCTGTCTGTATATCAATCAAAATTTTGGCTTCATTTCCTTCCCGCCGGAGCTGACCACGGGAAGCAGTATCATGCCGCACAAGAAGAACCCGGACGTCTTTGAGCTGATCCGGGCGAAATGCAACCGCATTCAGGCGACGCCAAACGAGCTGACGCTGCTTGTCAGCAACCTGCCGTCAGGCTATCACCGGGACCTGCAACTAACCAAAGAGATCCTATTCCCCGCGATCGGGGAAGAGCTGGCCTGTCTGCAAATGACGAGGCTGATGCTCGATCATCTCGAAGTCAGGGACAACATCCTGGAGGACGGGAAATACAAATATCTCTTTAGCGTGGAGGCGGTCAATCAGCTGGTGAATGAGGGCGTTCCCTTCCGGGAAGCGTACCGGCAGGTGGGTAATGCCATCGACAAGGGTAGCTTTAAGTTCGACTATCATCAACAATTGCGACACACGCATGAAGGTAGTATCGGGAATTTGTCGAATGATAAGATCAAGGCGGAAATGGACCGGGTTCTGAAAAAGTTCGATTAGGGCGAACGGGCTACAGGCTCATCATTTCTTTGAATTTTACCGTCTGGCGGCGGCTGACCTCGATCTTCTCGCCGCCTTTCATTTCCAGCAGGAGGCCGCCATTAAAATAAGGCTCGATCTTTTCGATGAGCCGCAGGTTGACGATATGCTTCCGGTTGGCGCGGAAGAAGACCTTTTCGTCGAGGCGTTCTTCAAGTGCATTCAAAGATTTCAGGATCAAGGGTTTGTTCGGACCGAAATATACTTTGGCGTAGTTGCCCACGCTTTCGAACAGGCGAATATCGGAAAGCTTGACGAACCAGCAGCGTTCGCCATCCTTTACAAAGACCTGGTCGTGTTCGTTGAGAATGCTGCGGTTGACGGAAATGGGATGATCGGAGATGGGCTCTTTATCTTCTTCCAACTGGAGTTTCTGGAGGGCGTCGGCCAGTCTTTTTGGTTCGACCGGTTTTAGCAGGTAGTCGAGGGCGTTCACTTCAAAGGCTTTGAGGGCGTATTCATCGTAAGCGGTGGTAAAGATGACGTTGGGGGCCCTTTCCAGTTCGGAAAGCATGTCAAATCCGGTCTTGCCGGGCATCTGGATATCCAGGAAGATGAGGTCGGGGTTGAGGCTATCGATCTTTTCCACTCCTTCGGCGGCGTTGGCGGCTTCGGCGATCACTTCGATCTCGGGGAAGTCGAGCAGAAGTTTCTTCAATTCATTTCGGGCAAGGCGTTCGTCGTCGATAATGATGGCTCTGATCATGGCTTGTGCGTGATTGTTCGTTTTATTTACTTCCGTCAACCGGTATCAACACCCGGGCCTGAACGGAATTCCCTTCTACTTCACGGATATCGAAATTAGCCTTTTGTCCAAAGAGGATCTGTAACCGGTTCTTTGTGCTGGCGAGGCCGAATCCGTCGACGTCGCGGCTGCCGTTGAGGGCGCCGGTATTGACGATCACCAGTTCATGATAGTTACCCTGGAAGTCGGAAACGATCTTGACCTTACCGCCGTCGACCTGACGGCTAATACCATGTTTGATGGCGTTTTCCACCAGGGTTTGCAGCATCATCGGGGGAATCGGTTGATCCAGGGTGTCTTCGTCGATCTCGTATTCCACCTGCAACCGTTCTTCAAAACGGATATACTCGAGCGCCAGATAGTCTTTTACGATATTCAACTCTTTTTCGAAGGTCACGGTCTCCAGTTTCTCCGCCTGCATGCTGCTGCGGAGGATATTGCTGAGCTCTGTGACCGCCTTGCGGGCCCGGCCGGGGTTTTCGTCGATCAGGGCGCGGATGCTGTTGAGGGCGTTGAAGATGAAATGGGGATTGATGTGTGCTTTGATCGTCTTCAGTTCCAGCTCTTTGACGAGGGCCTCCAGTTTCAGCGTGTCCAGCTGCTGCTTCCGGCTATTCTCTATATAGTGATAGAAGTAGTAGATGAGGGTCCAGGGAATGATCGTGAAACCGTATTCGGACGTCGTGGCCATGAGCTCGGCAAAGAAATCAGGGGCCTTTTTTGTACGGATCATCCCCAGGACATCTACGGCTCCGATCCGGATGAGGCTGGCCCCCATACAGGTGAAGAGGATACCGATCAGGAATTTGGGCAACGCCTTCTCAACCGGCAACTGAAGCCAGCCGGAACGGCGGATGACCTCCCGGAACAGGTGGGTAACCGTCAGGCCCGGCAGCACGTACAAGGCTGTATAAATGTAGATCAGGTTGATGGGCTTAGATTCCAGCACAGTAGCGCTGGCTACGATCAGGGTCAGCCCCATGAAACCCCAACCCCCGATCTGGCACAACCAGTAATATCTGCTTACATTTTTAGGCATATACGCACACAATTCATGAATTACCGCACTACGCACGGTTAGGCCCAAAACTAGGCTTTTCCCCTTCCTTTAGCTCCTTCTTTTGTATTAGTGGCCAAATTTCGCCGCCCAGTGGCCCAAAGCCTAAATCTAGGGGAAAAAATGTAATTTTGTACACTAAAGCCAGATGGAATGGAAATCACCGCCGGCCCTTTGCTCCAGACAGTAGGTTCCCCTGCCGATCTCAAGAAATTGAGCCGGGAGCAGTTGCAGCAATTGAGCGACGAGCTCCGGCAATACATCATCGATACGGTGAGCGTTCATGGCGGCCATTTTGCAGCCAGTCTGGGGGTGGTGGAACTGACGGTGGCGCTCCATTACGTCTTCAATACGCCATACGATCAACTGGTATGGGATGTCGGCCACCAGGCTTACGGCCATAAGATCCTCACCGGCCGGCGGGAACAATTCGCCAGCAATCGCAAATACAATGGTCTCAGCGGCTTCCCCAAACGTGCCGAAAGCGAATACGATACTTTTGGGGTAGGGCATTCTTCCACATCGATCAGTGCAGCCCTTGGGATGGCCATGGCCGCCAAATACAAGGGGGAAACCGACCGGAAGACCGTGGCCATTATCGGTGACGGCGCCATGACCGCCGGGCTTGCCTTCGAGGGGATGAACCATGCGGGGGTTGCCGATACCGATCTGCTGATCATCCTGAACGATAATTGTATGAGCATCGACCCGAATGTCGGTGCGCTCAAGGAATATTTGACCGATATCACCACGTCGAAGACCTACAACAAATTGAAAGACGATATCTGGAAGGCCTTAGGCAAGTTGCCGGGCAGCCAGTTCAGCAGGGATATCGCCAGCAAGATCGATCACAGCATCAAGGGCTTTGTCAGCCGGAGCAGCAATCTCTTCGAGTCGCTGAAGCTCCGCTATTTCGGGCCGATCGATGGCCATAATATGACAAAGCTGCTCGATACGCTGGATGACCTGAAAGGGATGCCGGGCCCGAAGCTCCTGCATATCGTCACGGTGAAAGGCAAGGGGTATGAGCTGGCGGAGAAGGATCAGACCAAGTGGCATGCACCCGGGCTCTTCGATAAGATAAGCGGCGAGATCTACAAAAAGCACTATGCGACACCGCAGCCGCCCAAATATCAGGATGTATTCGGCCATACGCTGATCGAGCTGGCGGAGAAAAACGCAAAGATCTTTGGAATAACGCCGGCAATGCCCAGCGGCTCCTCCCTGAAATTCATGATGGAAGCCATGCCGGATCGGGCATTCGACGTCGGGATCTGTGAACAACATGCGGTTACACTTTCGGCGGGAATGGCTACACAGGGGTTGCGGGTGTTCTGCAATATCTATTCTTCCTTTATGCAACGGGCCTACGATCAGGTCATCCATGACGTTGCGATCCAACATTTGCCGGTCGTCTTTTGCCTCGACCGGGCGGGGCTGGTGGGTGAAGACGGGCCGACCCATCATGGCGCGTACGACATTGCGTATATGCGCTGCATCCCCAACATGATCGTCAGTTCGCCGATGAATGAAAGTGAATTGCGCAACCTTCTTTATACTGCACAACTGGATAGCAATACTTCTCCTTTTGTGATCCGCTATCCCCGTGGTGAAGGCGTCATGCCCGAATGGCGAACTCCCTTCCAGGAGATCCCGGTTGGAAAGGGCCGTAAGATAAAAGATGGCGAAGGTCTTGCCATCTTAAGCCTCGGTCATCCGGGAAATTTTGTCACGACCGCGATCCGCGAGCTCAGGACGGAGGGGCTCGATCCCGCACATTATGACATGCGATTCGTGAAACCGTTGGATGAAGCATTGCTGCATGAAGCGTTGTCGCGCTTTGACCGCATCCTGACCGTGGAAGACGGGACTGTTCTTGGGGGTTTCGGTTCAGCCGTTCTGGAATTCCAGGCAGCGCATGGATATCAGGCGACCGTTAAGATCCTGGGCATCCCTGACCGTGTTGTCGAGCATGGCACGCCAAAGGAGCTGCAACACGAATGCGGGTATGATGCGCCGGCTATTGTCGCGGCGGTGCGGGAAATGATGAAAGTCAAAGTACAAGTCTGGTAATACAATACATCCGGCTACGACCTGTCTGGGTACTGCTCCCATTCCTTGTCATGCTTGCGCCGCTTTGCCGGGGGCAGGAGTATCTATTCGTCCGCTACACGCACAAAGATGGTCTTGTCAATAGCAGAACGCGATTCCTTTATCAGGACAGCAAAGGCCGGCTGTATGTCTCAACGTATGGGGGGTTGAGTGTCTATGACGGATCACGTTTTACCAGCTATACTACTGAAAACGGATTATCGACCAGCATGGTCAACGATGTCATAGAACTGGGGGATGACTCGCTATTGATCGTCCCGAATGGGCGGGGGCTACATGTCATGGTGCACGGGATCATCCGCAATATCCCAACTACGGATCATTATTATCCTGTCACGAATCAACTGGTCAAATGCAGCGACGGGTGCTTCTATGCGATATCGGACGACGGGCTTTTCCGGTGGGAAGGCGGGCGGTTTGTGAAGATCGCCTTGAAGACTGCTGGTGGAATGGAAGCAGGCCCTTATCTGATCTATGCTGTCGAATCGGGGGGCAAGCTGTTCCTTCTAACGGATCCGCATCTGCAAAGTTATCCGGGTAGTGCGTCGCTTATCATTTACGACCTGCGAACTCATCGGGTGTTGACATCAGCGAAACCCGACAACTTCACTGCCATTGTCCGAAGTCCAACGGGCGAGGTCGATGTCTCTACTCCGGAAGGAATACGGGTGATCGACCAGGCGGCCTTGAGAAAAGACAGGGTGAAATTATTACCGCTGCCTTCGCCGTATGGCGCGGCGGGCGGGTTGTGGTGCAATTATATGTTGTATGACCACGCGGGGAATCTTTGGTTATCGACCGGGAAGAAAATCCTCAAGGCTGATCGGAATGGGGTCCTGACCGTCATTGGATCCGCGAGCGATCTGCCGGTCGGAATCATCAACTCGATCTTCGAGGACCGGGAAGGCAACATCTGGCTGACCAATTCGCAAAACGGAATTGCGAGGTTGCAGAGCCAGCAGGTGCAGTTCTATGCGCAGGTCCAGCCTGATTTCACCGCCTATGACCTTACTGCCAGGCCCGGCAGCGATTCAGTCTGGTTGTATGATTGGGACAGGGGCAATTTGCTCTTGCTTACGCCGGGAGGCCGGCAAGTTTATCATGGAGTTGCGCCGTTGCCGGTACGTGGCCTTTTCGGACATATCCTCTTTAGCCAATCGGGGTGGTTGGTCAGCCAGAATGCGATCTATCAGCTTCATTTTTTACCGGGGAACCGCTTTCAGGCAACGGTCGTGTATCAGGACACGGCCAATATCGATGGCAGGATCTGTTTTGACCGGAAGGATAACCTTGTGCTACCTACCGGGCGGTTGACGGTATATAGTGCGGGGAGGGTCGGACAGTTGCCATTCGAGGTCCTTGCCGATCAGGCAGCCATCGACAAATTCAATCGCATCTGGGTGGCCCCCCGGTCTAGCAAGCTCCTGCTTATTACGGAGCATTGGGAAGGCGGAAAGCTAACGCTCAAAACGGATACTTCGTGGCCAGTGCCATCCGGCGTCAGTCCGAGGAGCATCGCGATCGACAATGCAGGGCGTATCTGGTTGGGAACGCGCGATCACGGGCTTTACTGTTTATTATTCGATGGCCTGCAATTGCGGTCGGTCAGGCAGCTGACGATCAAGAACGGGTTATCGGAGAACTTTATCCGGTATCTGTATTGTGATGAAGATAATACGATATGGGCCGGCACACCATCGGGGCTTGATAAGATCCGGTATGAGAACGACAGTTTTATGGTGACCAACATTGCGGCGGGTCATGAAATGACTGTTGAAAAGATCAATCAGTCGGCAGGGGGGATACATTGGGTGCTTGCAGGCGGCGGCTATCTGAAGATCTTTCCTTCGAGACCACCAAATGATGGGTACCGGCCGAAGCTATTGTTCTCACAAGTGCTGGTCGGCAACGACATCGTCCCTTATGTGCCGGAGCATCCGTTGTCGCTGCGATATGATCAGAATGCGCTTTCCTTTTATGTCGGAGTGCCTACCTACAAGGACGAAAGTCAGACGCGTTTTAGTTATCTGCTGGAAGGGAGCAGTGAGGCGCGATGGAGTGCGCCCTCCAATCAATCCGCGATCAATTTTGTCAATTTACCGCCGGGGGAATATGTGTTGCATGTAAAGGCGCAATTCCTGTCGGGGATCTATCCTGATGAAGAGGGTACGTATGCTTTCCGTATCCGGCCGCCGTGGTGGCAGGCGGTTGCTTTCAGGGCGGCGATGGCGGTCTTGCTGGCTGCGGGCATCGGGTGGGCTATCCGCAGCTATACGTTGAGGCGGTTGAAGGCGCAGCGGGTGGTGCTCGAGCGGCAAAAGGCGATCGAGAAAGAGCGGACGCGGATCGCAACGGATATGCATGATGATCTGGGTGCGGGGCTGTCGAGGATCAAATTCCTTAGCGATACGATCGGCATCAAGCAGCAGAGAAGGCAGCCGATCGATGAGGAGATCAGTGGGATCCGGGATTATTCAAAGGAAATGATCGACAAGATGGGGGAGATCGTTTGGGCGCTCAATCAGAAGAATGATATGCTCAGTGACCTGTTGTCTTATACCCGGTCGTATGCGGCGGCTTATCTGATGCAGGCGGGGATCCGGTCGAGGATCGAGGCGCCGGAAGAGTTCCCTTACCGATCCGTCAGCGGTGAGTTCAGGCGCAACGTATATCTTGCGGTAAAGGAGGCGTTGCACAATATCGTGAAGCATTCGCAGGCGCAGGAGGTACATATCCGGATGGAGGTAAGGAAAGATCTGGTGATCGTATTGCAGGATGACGGGATCGGGTTTGACCGGGCGACGATCCGGCCTTATGCGAATGGGCTGGCGAATATGGAGCGGAGGATCGCGGATCTGGGTGGGAGGCTGATGGTCGTGGGGGGCAGGCGGGGGACGACGGTCAGCATCGAGGTGCCGATGGAGGGGGGATGAGTGGGCTGGCGATGTAACTTTTATACTATTGTCGTGGATATCGTTAAATGGTAGTTTTAGTGCCTATATGTCCATTAGTTTAGCCATCATAGAGGACCTGGATGAGGTGAGGGATGGGTTGAGGAATTTTCTTGCGCTCAGCACCGATTTTCAGGTCCTGGACAGCTTCAAGACAGCTGAGGAGGCGCTGGCGGCGTGGCCGCGGTGTCAGCCGGACGTTTATATTGTCGACATCAATCTGCCGGGGATGAACGGGATCGAGTTTGTGCGGAGGGCTGGTGGGGAGGGGCGGACCAGCGAGGGGGGCGGGCAAGCGGGCGGTGGCGAGAGGCGGACGCAGTTCATGATGTTCACGGTGTATGAAAATGATGAGAAAGTATTCGAGGCGTTGAAAGCGGGCGCGTCGGGTTATTTGTTAAAGAATACGGGCCTGGTGCATATCATCGAGGCATTGAAGGAGCTTTACCAGGGAGGGTCGCCGATGAGTTCGGCGATTGCACGGAAGTTGGTGAGGGCGTTCCAGGATGATGGGGGTGAGCGGGGGGCGAAGGAGCGGAAGGCGGCGCCTGATTGCTGGGACCCGGCGTTGTCACTGAGGGAGAATGAGATCCTGCAGCTGCTGGCGCGCGGGTTGTTGTACAAGGAGATCTCCGATCAGCTACATATCTCAACCAGTACGGTCCGGCAGCACATTCACCGGATCTATGAAAAGCTGCATGTACAGAACAGGACGGAGGCCATTAACAAGACCTATAAGAAGTAGCATTAACAAATAACTTTTGTTCTATTGACTCAGGATTCGGCAGAATGTAGTTTCGCTCTGGTAACCTCTAAAAAAAGGATTATGAAACGAATTGCCGGTCTTCTGATGTTATTGTTCCCACTTTCCCTTTATAGTCAACAATGGCCGGCGCCGCAGGACTCGAGCGGTCATAAAAAACAAAAGCATTCCATCGGTATCGGCGTCAAGGCCGGATTCAACTTTTCAAATGTGACCAATGCGTCGCAGATCAATGCGAGCACGAGGACGGGCTATCATTTCGGGATCCTTTTCGCCCCGCAGTCCAAATCCATTCTTAGTTCGAGGACAGAGCTCCTCTACTCCCGGCATGGGTATAGTTATTCGGACAGTACGGCAAAGGCCAACGGATCCATCGATCTCGACTATATCATGCTGGCGCAGTATATATGTATCAATATCACCAAGTACGTGCAGATCCAATTTGGAGCGGAGACGGGCTATCTGTTGCATGCGAAGGCTGACAGCGGGCGGTCGTCGACGGGGAATGCCAGCGCCGATCAGATGCTCAGCTTTTACAACCGCTTCCAATATGGTTATGGCGGCAGTATCGAGATCCATCCTTATTCCGGGCTGCTCATCGGCGCGCGATACAATATCAGTCTTAACAATCTGTATAATACTTCGTCGTTTACCAGCGGGGGCGCCACGCCTTCCTTTGTCCCCAATGTCAATCTAAAGAACAATATCATCCAGGTCTTCGCGGGGTGGAGGTTCTGAAGGATCTTCGGGGTGTAGAGGGTCTGACAGTTCTTCGGGGGCGGCGGTTCTGACAGTTCTTCGGGGGTGACGGTTTCAACTAAGCAAACATCGGGACTTCGATCGCCAGCAGTTCGGTGTCTGTCAGGGCATGAACGGTGAAGCTGTCCGTGCCGGTGATGCCCAGGCCGTCGCGGGCGGAGAGTGTCGCGTCGCCGGCTTCGGCGGTTCCGGTCAGCACGAAGACATAGACGCCATTACCTTTGAACGCGTTGTCATAACGGAGGGTAGTGCCGGCATGGAGGCGGGTAAGCGCCAGGCGCGCGTCCTGGTTGATGAACAGGCTGTGATCGCCGGGGCGGGGGCTGACGACGAATTGCCATTGGTTGATCCGGCCCAGGGGGTCGAAGCTTTTTTTATCGTGGCGGGGTTTGATATTTAGCTGTTTGGGGAAGATCCAAATTTGCAGAAAGTTGACAGGTTCAAAGTGAGAAGCATTGTATTCCGAATGGCGGATGCCGCTTCCGGCGGACATGATCTGGACATCGCCCGTGCTGAGGATGCCTTCGATGCCGGTACTGTCTTTATGTGCAAGTGCGCCTTTGAGGGGGATGGAGATGATCTCCATATTCTCGTGGGGGTGGCTGTCAAATCCATTTCCGCCTTTGACGATATCGTCATTGAGTACACGAAGTGCACCGAAATGAACTTTGTCGCCGTTGTACCAGTTGCCGAAGCTAAAGGAGTGATGGCTGTCGAGCCAGCCAAAGTCGATGTGGCCCCTTTCGGGCGCCGGGTGAAAGATATTGGTCATAGAATATCAATTTGCCGATGGATGCGGGACTCCCGGTAACCCGGGCGCCCCTTCTGTCGGGTCATCCGCCCGGTCGGGGTTAAATTCCACAATAAAATTATTGCGGCCCTCTCCGGTCAGGATGGTCATATAGTCCTGTTGCACCAGCTCCAGCATGGAAAGAAAAAGGAATATGGCATGGAGCCGGCTTTCACAGATATCGAAAATCTTCTCAAAGGATAAGGTTCGTTCGCTGCGCACCATAGAGAGGATGTGGTCCCGGCTTTCTTCCATGGTGTAGTTGTAACGGACAACGGTGTGAACCGGCCTATTCTGACGCTGCTGAATACGGAGCATGAGCCGTTCGAAGGTCTTCATGAGCTTGAAGAGGGTGATCGCCTGGATCTCGGTGCCTTCGCCGGCTTCTTCGCCGAGGCCCGCAAGTTCTTTCTGAAGGTTGCCTCTTCTGACCATCAGGTGCCGGATAGCCTCCATTTCGGCCAGGGTGGCGGAAGCTTCCTTATAGCGTTTGTATTCAAGAAGTTTGTCGATGAGTTCCTGACGGGGGTCGATCTCGTTGCCTTGCTCGTCAAGTTCCTTGCGTGGTAGCAGCATCCGGGCTTTGATCCGCATCAGGGTGGAAACAAAGAGAATGAATTCGCTGGACAGTTCGATATTCAGGTTCTCCTGGGAGTGGATATAGGTCAGAAAATCCTGGATTATGGAGTGGATGGGAATATTATAGATATCCAATTCATCCCTTTCGATAAAGAAGAGGAGGAGATCGAACGGGCCCTCGAATTGGGGTAATTTGATCTGGTACGAGGTGTTCATGACCCCGAAAATAGATATTTTTTGGCGCCCGTGGCGCTGGCGCCACGGGCGGGTTTTCCACAAGTTATTGGGCAGGGGCGGCGGGCGCTGTCGGGGGTGGCACCGGTTTCCGGGTCTTTTTGGCGAATTTGTAAGCCAGGCCGATACCGAGGATCTCCTGTAACTGCAGGGCGGGGCCGCCGAAGGTCCCGTCCGCTTTGACGGACTTGATGCGGTCGTCGTAGATCAGGGTGACGGCAAGGTTCATGCTAAGGACGTTGGTGACCTTGACGTTCAGGACGTTCGTCATGAACAGGGCGATATTCTGCGGGTTGTCCAGGTAGTCGGAGAAGAGGTCCAGGCGGCCGACGTAGCTCGCCGTCTTGCTCAGGTTGCTGTTGTAGTTGACCGAAACGTAAGCCCCGAATTCGAACCGGGATTTCTTACCGGAGTCGACCCCGAAGGCGCCTTGTGCGGCAAGCGAGTCGTTGTTGACGATCAGTTCCCTTATGGTCGCCGGGGAGAGGAAGAGCGAGAAATTGGTGTTCGGCTTGTAGTTCATCCCCAGTGATAGCAGGAGGTAGGCGGGCGCCATGAAGTCGGAGGTCAGCACCCGGGAATCGGCAGACGGATAATTGTAACCGGGGGCGAATTGGGTCCGGAAATCAAACAAGCCGGAGAGATACCATTTTTTACCCAGGTCATACCCATACTTCGATGTGATGTCGAAGAGGTCGTTTGTCTTTCGGGTGCCAAGACTGGTCGTGCTGGCAATGCCGTACTGAACATTGAGGAAGTTGTCCCAGGAGCGGCGGCCGTCGACGTAATAGGCATAGAGATTCAGCAGGGTGTTGAGGGAGATCGCCGACTTGTCGCCGCCGGCCGACCAGTTACTGAGGGCTGCCTGGTTGAAGGTCAGGTTATAGAGCCCGCCTGTCTTCCAGGTCATCTTCGTCGTATCATGCGGGTCTTTTGTAATTGTTGCGCCGTTTACGGCACTTTCCAGGGAGTTTTGTGCCTGGAGGGCGGAAATGCAGCCGAAGGTAAGCGCAGCAGCGGTAAGGATGACCTTGTGGTTCATCTTCATAATTCTGGTCATTGTGCATCAATTTTTATTGTCTTTTTTCAACTCGTCACGGATCTCGGTTAGCAATTTTTCCGTCAGGGTTGGTTCGGGGGGAGCGATATCTTTTTTCTTTTCGAGCCTACGGAAAAGTCTTACGAGCAGGAAAAGGATAAAGGCAAAAATCAGAAATTTAATGACCGCAGCGAGGAGCAAGCCGTATTTCACCGTACCCCAGGCCAGTTTGTCGATGTCCTGTAAGTGGGCGGCATTCAGGGCTGGCGTGAGCAGCAGGGGGGTGATCACATTATCGACCAATGAGGTAACGATAGCGGTAAATGCCGCGCCGATCACGACTGCAACCGCGAGGTCGATCACATTGCCGCGCATCACGAAATCCTTGAAATCCTTCAAGAGACTCATAGATAGATGTTTTAGTTATTAAAATGCGGATGATTTTGAGGCTCCGGACTCTTGGGACAGGTTGATCACCATAGCAATAATCTTGCCGGGGTCAGCGGCCATAATAGTTTTCGCGGGAAGGGGATTCTGTTTTCGCCGGAAGATAATTCTGTTTTCGCGGGAAGCGAATTCATATGAATTCTATACGGCCATGATCTCCTTCTCTTTGGCGGCGAGGTGTTTGTCTACAAGGGAGATATGCTTATCGGTAATGTCCTGGATCTCTTTCTCGGCATCTTTTGCTTCGTCTTCGCTGAGGCCGTCTTTCTGGAGTTTCTTGATCTGCTCGATGGCATCGCGGCGGATATTGCGGATGGCGACCCTGGATTGCTCTCCTTCGCCGGAGGCCCGGCGGACGAATTCCTTTCTTCGTTCTTCCGTGAGTGGAGGCATGAACAACCGGATGATATTTCCGTCATTCTGAGGGGTAACGCCGAGATTGGCATTGATGATCGCCCTTTCGATCGGCTGGAGCATATTCTTTTCCCAGGGCTGGATGGTGAGGGTACGGGCGTCCATCACGGAAATATTGCCAACCTGGTTGAGGACGGTGGGGCTGCCATAGTAATCGACCGTCAGGCCTTCCAGCATCTGGGGGTTAGCCTTGCCGGCCCTTATCTTAATTAGTTCACTTTCAAGATGGCTAAGTGCCTTTTTCATGCTGTCCCGGGTATCCTCGAGGATCAGCTCAAGATCGTCTGACATAAATGCTTGATTGACGGTGCAAACCTACGGCAAATATGGAGAAAATATTCCCCTAACTCAGTTATTTTGTTCCAATACCGAATCCTTCAAGGCTACGAGTTGGGATGCTTTGGTCAACTGAGCGTTCTCTTCCTTAGCCGTTTTGGCCACAAACAGCCGGGGAGCGGGCATAAGATAATAGATGCAGGCAATGAGGATAAAGAACACGAAGAATACCGAAAGGATGAGGAAAGTACAATTGAGTGAACGGGCGAAGAATACAACTCCGATCATGACCAGGTTGATCGCAACGAGTGTCAGAGTGATCGACCGGTGAGAGAAGCCACGATCAAGCAGCAGATGATGGATATGGTTTCTGTCGGGGCTGAAGGGTGGGCGGCGATGAAGGATGCGGATGCCGAATACCCGGAGAGTATCGAGCAAAGGGATCATGAGGATGGTGAACCCTACCGCCGGAGAAGCGTTGATCGGGAAGCTCACGCCGGAGGTATTTGCGACGTTGATGAATTTCACTACGAGGATAGCGTTTACGGTACCAACCAGCAGAGAACCGGTATCGCCCATAAAGATCTTTGCCGGTTGAAAATTGAAGATCAGGAAAGCCAGGAGGCTGCCAGCCAATGAAAAGGCAAGAACGGCATAGGATGGCATTCCGATATGAAGAAAATAGGTGCCGAAAATAGCGGTCGAGAGCAAGCCGAGGCTTCCCGCTAATCCATCCACGCCATCGATAAGATTGAAGGAGTTGATGACTACGATGACTGCAAAATAGGTCAGCAGCAGGCTGAACATTTCCGGGAGCTGATAGATGCCGAGGAAACCATTCATGCTGCGGATCTGGATATTACCATAATAAATAATGATAAATGCCGCCAATACCTGGCCGATGAACTTTTTGATCGGTGAGATCACCAGGATATCATCTTTGAGCCCGAGGAAGAATATAACCAGAGTTGCGGCTATAAAGTATTGAATTTCAGTCGATTCATTGAAATGTACCGTGAGGAGACAACCGAAGATGAAACCGGCGAAGATCCCCAGACCGCCCAGGGGAGTGATCGGGGAGTTATGTACTTTCCGGGCATCGGGCATATCAAACAGCTTTTTCATCTCTGCTACATTAATCACAGCGGGGATTGCCAGGAAGGTGATCGTAAAAGAAATGGCTATCGATAGTAGAACATCAAACATCAGTTCGCTTTTGGTACGTGAACAAAATTAGAATTCTTTTTTTGATAATGCTACTAATAAACTCATTACGCAGAATAAAGTTTTTAGGGAGCCAAACAAAATCCTTTAGATTTGCAAGCGATAATCAAACTCTATATCCAGATGGCTGACTTAAAGGCAATTGCTACACAAATCAGGCGTGACATCGTAAGAATGGTCCATGGCGCGCAAAGCGGTCATCCGGGAGGCTCTCTCGGGTGTGCCGATTTCTTCACGGCTCTTTATTTCAAGGTATTGACACATGATCCCCGGTTCCATATGGAAGGAAAGAATGAAGACATCTTTTTTTTGTCCAACGGTCATATTTCTCCCGTCTTCTATTCGGCCCTTGCCAGGTCCGGGTACTTTGACATCAAAGAACTTTCCACCTTTCGCAAGATCAATTCACGGCTTCAGGGTCATCCCACCACTCATGAGCACCTGCCTGGTATAAGGGTAGCCAGCGGCTCCCTGGGACAGGGGATGAGTGTTGCTATCGGCGCTGCTTTAGGTAAAAAACTCAATAACGATAAAAATATTGTGTACTCGCTCCATGGAGATGGAGAGTTGGATGAAGGTCAGAACTGGGAAGCGATCATGTTTGCCGCGGCCCACAAAGTAGACAATCTGATCTCAACGGTAGACTGGAATGGACAGCAGATCGACGGCACCACCAAATCGGTCATGGACCTTGGTGATATCCATGCCAAGTTTGAAGCTTTTGGCTGGACTACCCTTGAAATGAACGGTAATGATATGGATGAGGTGCTGGCTACGCTCGATAAGGCCAGGAGTCTGACCGGTAAAGGTAAACCGATCGCGATCATGATGCATACGATCATGGGTAAGGGCGTCGATTTTATGGAAAATGACCATCATTGGCATGGGGTGGCGCCGAACGATGAGCAGCTTAAGAAGGCGCTGGCGCAACTGCCGGAGACATTGGGAGATTATTAAGCGGTTAACTTTTCAATTCTATTGGGGTGGCGGCGGCTTTTCGGGCCGGGATCCAGGATGCCAGGAGGGCTACGATCAGGATCGTACCAAATACCAACAGGAAATCGGAGGCGACCATTTTGACCGGATAGTAGTCCAGCAGGAACGATCCGCCTTCCAGCGGAATTAGTTTATATTTCAACTGCAGAACACAGATCAGGGCAGCCAGGCCAATCCCCGCGAGGCCGCCCATCATGGCAAGCAGCACACCTTCGCTGAGAAAGATCTTTTGGATCAGCCGGTTGCCGGCGCCGAGGGCCTTGAGGACATGGATATCTTTTTGTTTGTCCCATACCAGCATGGTCAGGGCGCCAACCATGTTGAAGGCGGCAACGACGAGGATCAGGGTAAGAACGATATAGATCACCCATTTCTCGGTGCCCATGACGCTATAGAGGTTCTGATTCTGTTCGTAGCGGGTCTGTACTTTATATCTTTCCCCCAGCAATTGACGAATGGACTGTTGGACTGCCACGACCCGGGAAGGGTCGGTCACGGCCAGCTCGATAGCGCCATATTCATCCGGCCCAAAGCCCATCATTTGCTTCACAAAAGCCAGGTTGGTGATGACATAATGATCGTCAAAGTCCTGCTGGATGCGGAATTCCCCCGACGTCGCCAACGAGGCGTGACTATACGAAGCCAGGGGATCGACGGAATAATCCGGGCCGCCGCGGCGGAACAGATAGACATCGAGAGGCTGCTGATTCTTTTGGGGGTCTATCGCCAGGGCATAATCGATGCCGGAGCCTAATACCGCCAGTGGCTGGTCGGCCGTACCGAGGGAAAACTTTCCTCTGTCGATCTTATCCGCCACGCCGGAGACTTTTGTGAAATTGCTGTCGACGCCTTTCAGATAAGGGGAGGTGGGCGGGTTGTTGTCATTCATCAGGACCACCTGGTCCTGGACCACCCGGGAAATTGCGCGAACGCCGTTGATTGCGGTGAGCTGCCGAAGCTGTTCCGGGGTAAGCGAAAGGGTCTTGCCGGAGGCCGGTGTGACTTTGATATCGGGATAGAAGCTTGTATACAGGGATTTCACCAGGTCTTCGAATCCATTGAAAACGCTTAATACAAGGATCAGCGATGCGGCGCCTACAACAATTGCGCTCATGCTCACCCATGCGATGATATTGATCGCATTGGTGGACTTCTTTGCCCGGAAATATCGCCACGCAAACAGCAGGTTCATTGGGCGCCTCCTTCCGGCTGATGTTCGTCGTGACCTTGCCGGTCCTGTTTGTCCTGGTCAGGGCGGTCTTCTTTTAACTTACGGAACAGCGCTTGCATGCGGTCGGCGTGTTCGAGGGCATCGTCGTGAAAATATTCAAGGCTGGGAATACGGCGCAGCTGATGCTTGACCCGTCCGGCCAGTTCCCGTTTGATCTCCCAGCTTCGGTCCTGGATCGTTCTCATCACGGCAGCGGCGTCTTTGACCTGGAAGAAACTGAGATAAACCCGTGCTTCAAGCAAGTCGGGGGTCAACTTAACGGCGGTCAGCGAGACCAGTCCGCCTTCGATCATACTCAGTCCAAGTCGCTGGAAGATATCGCTTAATTCTTCGAGTAGCAGCGCGCCTACCTGCTTTTGCCGTTTACCGTCCGTCATGCTATTAACTTTAAATTGCGAACCGGACCACGTCCGGTGTGAACTTTCCTATTAACTTTACGCCCCAAATCTACATCTATTGCAGAAATTTAAGGTGATCCTCCAATATTTGTCCAGGTATAAGGGCAAATTGGTTTTGTATATGTTCTTCAACGTCCTGTCCATTCTTTTCGGAATGATCTCGCTGGGCATGCTTAGCCCTTTCCTGGACATCATATTCAATACCGGCAATGCCGGTTCCGGTGGCGTGAGGCTGTCCGGCAATGCGATCGGAGGGCTGAAGGAAGTGCTGGCGCATGTCGCCCGATCCTACGATAAGCCTACGTTACTGGTCGTCGTTTGTGTGCTGATCGTGGTGTCGAGGTCCCTGAGCAATCTGTTCTATTACTGGTCGTCGTATATCTCCTCTCCGGTCCGAAGCGCGACGGTCACTTTCCTGCGGAATGACGTATACGAAAAGATACTTGCCTTACCGATCGGTTACTTCACGGAGCGGAGAAAGGGTGATCTTATCTCCAGGATGACGAATGACATCTATGAGATCGAATCATCGGTGGTATCGACGCTGGAAGGGCTGATCAAGGACCCGTTGACGATCATCGGGTATCTGGCATATATGATCTATCTGAGCCCTACCCTATCGTTATTCCTGTTGATCCTACTGCCGCTGACGGGCTTCCTTATCGGCCGGATCAGCCGGACGTTAAAGCGGCAGTCGCAGGATGCGGCGGTCCGGCTGGGCGAGAGCCTTTCGGTGCTGGATGAGACGCTGAGCGGGATCAGGATCATCAAGGGTTTCGGCGCGGAGATCATGATGAAGCTGAAATTCGTTCGCATCAATGACAGTCTGTACCATATCCGGAACAAGATGAACTGGCGCCGGGACCTGGCCAGCCCGTTGACCGAGACGCTGGGCGTCGTGATCCTTACCATCATCCTGTATTTCGGCGGGATGCTGGTGATCCGCAACAATGGACATGGGTTCTCGGGCGGGGATATGATGACCTATATCGCCGTGTTCGGCCTGTTGATCAATCCGGCGAAAACGCTGTCCACTTCCATTTTCAACATCCAGCGGGGCGCTGCCGCCATGACACGCGTGGAGGAATTGCTACAAGCGCCGGTCAGCATCAAAGACGACCCAAATGCGAAGAGGCTGGATACTTTCCGTGACAGGATCGAGTTCCGGAATGTGAGCTTCTCCTATGAAGAAGCGGGGATCCTTGAAGGGATCAATCTGGTGATCGAGAAAGGCAAGACGGTGGCATTGGTCGGTAGTTCGGGCGCCGGCAAGTCCACGATGGCGGACCTGGTTCCGCGCTTTCATGACGTCACCGAGGGCGAGCTGTTGATCGACGGGGTGAATATCCGGGATTACTCGTTACGGTCGGTGCGGGAACAGATGAGCATCGTTACGCAGGAGCCGATCCTGTTCAATGATACGATCGCTGCCAACATCGCGCTTGGCAAGCCTGACGCCACTCATGAGGAGATCGTCCGGGCGGCGGAGATCGCCAACGCGCATCATTTTATCCTGCAAAAAGAGAATGGCTACGAGACGAATATCGGTGACCGTGGGAGCAAATTAAGCGGTGGCGAACGGCAGCGGCTGACCATTGCCCGGGCGGTGCTGAAAAATCCGCCGATCCTGATCCTCGATGAAGCCACTTCGTCGCTGGATACGGAAAGTGAGCGGCTTGTGCAGGATGCGATCAACAAAATGATGGAGCACCGGACCAGTATCGTGATCGCGCACCGGTTGAGCACGATCCGGCATGCCGATGAGATCGTGGTGATGCAGAGGGGGACGATCGTGGAGCGGGGGACGCATGACGAGCTGATGCAGCTGAGGGGCTATTACAGCAAGCTGGTGGAAATGCAGGAGGTCAAATAGCTTACCAGTCGATATCATCTTCGTCCTCGCCGGGATTACGGTTGCCGGCGCCACTCTTACTACCGAGCTGTTCCTGTTCGCGGTCCATCTCTTCGATCGCGACGGGTCTTGCGGTCTCATCGCCGATCAGGTAATGCGAGAAATAGTCGGCCATTCGCCACCAGAAATATTCGGTCATCTCGCCATAGCCGTGACGTTGTCCGGGAAGAAGGACGAAATCAAACCTCTTGTTAGCCTTGATCAGCGCATTTGCCACCCGGATCGTATTGCCGGGATGCACGTTGTTGTCGATATCGCCGGTGGTTAGCATGAGATGGCCCTTGAGGTTCCTTGCGAGGTCCTGATTCTTCTCGATGGAGTAGAGGAAGCTGGTATCGCCTTTGTCGCTGACCATCTCTTTCACCCCGTGATGCTTCTCGCTCCACCAGCGGTTATAGATGGAGTTATCATGATTTCCCGAAGAGGAGACGGCTACTTTGAAGAAGTCGGGGTAGACCAGCATGGCTGCCGTACTCATGAATCCGCCGCCGCTATGGCCGTGGATCCCAACCCGGGTAATGTCGATAAATGAATAGCGGTCGGCCAGTTGTTCGGCGGCGGTTTTTTTGTCGGAGAGACCATAATCCCGGAGGTTGCCATATCCATAGTTGTGATACCATTTGCTCCGGGAGGGGTTGCCGCCGCGATTGCCGACGGTGATCACGATCATACCTAGTTGTGCCAGCCGGTCGGTGCGGTCCATACCACGGCCAAAGGCTTTGTTGACCGATTCGGTCTGGGGCCCGGGGTAGACGTACTCCATGATCGGGTATTTCTTTGTGGAATCAAAATTAAAAGGTTTGTACATAACCCCATAGAGGTCGGTGATCCCATCGTCAGCTTTGACCTTGAACGGCTCGGGGAATTTGTAACCGGCCGCCATCAGGGAACTAAGGTCTGTCGTTTCGAGGTCCATGATCTTTTTCCCCCCTTCGTTGTAGAGTGCGGAGTGCGGAACGCTGTTGACGCGGGAGAAGTTGTCGACAAAAAACTGATGGCTGTCATTCATGCTCATCTGGTGGTCGAAATCTCCGCCATCCAGGAGAGTCAGGCCGGAGCCGTCAAAGTTGACTTTGTATAAATGCAGGTAGTAGGGGTCTTCACCGGGCTCGCGGCCGTTGGCTGAAAAATAGAGGATCCTGCGTTTGTCATCGATCCCAACGATATCCTCGCAGTGAAAGGGGCCGCTGGTGATCTGGTTGAGGAGTTTGCCCTTCGCGTCATAGAGGTAAAAATGCGCCCAGCCGTCCTGTTCGCTCCACTCGATCAGCTCTCTGCCCCCGTCCACCAGGCCGAGGCGGCGGATCTCGACATAGGTATTCAGCCGTTCACGGATAAGGGCGGCGGCTATGGTATCGCCGACGTCGACAGCGCAGACATCGATCCGCTTGAGGTCGCGGCTTGTACGGGTAAAATAGAATTTTGTATTCGTACCCAGCCAGAGGGTCGAGCGGAAGTCATCATCGCGGTGGTCTTCGCGGACGGGCGCAGCCCAGATAGCCAGGTCCTGGTCTTTGAATTGGCCGGCGCTGACGACGTGATGGGTATAAGCGGTCATGTCGAATACCTGCAGTTCTTCAACGGGCGCCTCTTTTTCCCCGGGCATCTCATATTTGTAGGTCTCGAGCGTAGGCCGCGGGTCGGCGATGGAGTTGACGACCCACAGATCCTTAACCTTTCGCATGTCCGATCGTGCGATGGCAAAGTGCCTGGAGTCGGGGCTCCAGAAGATCTGGGCGGGTTTTCGCTTGTCCTTGTTCTTTTCCTTATCGACATTCGTCTCGCCGCCGCCGCCAATGGCGCCGGTACCGTGATAGCTATAATTCTCGGCGCCGTCCGTTGTCAAGGCATGGTCGACGATCGTGCTGTCGTCCTCATTGATCAGCGCTTTTTCGTAATTAGCGCGGTCCATCCAATAAAGATTGAAATGGCGACCGAAGACGATGGTGCTGCTGTCGGGGGAGATGCTGGCCCAATTGGGTTTGTGTTTTGGTTTTTTGTAGTCTTTGAGCTCGTTGAGGGTGCCATCGATGAGATTGTACTCGAAATAGTAAATCTTTTTTTCGGGTGCAGAGGGCTTCTTCTTTGTGGTATCCTTTTTCTCAACGTCCTGGGTGCTTTTCACTTCGAACCGGATCCAGTTCTCGTCCTTTATGAATTTGAGGCTGTCCAATCCGAGGTGTTTCGAGTCGAAGGGATCTTTGACGATCCTGGAGATCGCGGCGGCCAGTTTATCGTTGTCGAAGAGCTGCCGTTTCTCGGCTTTTGCCGGATCGACGAGATACCATTTCTTTCCTTCGGTGGTCTCGTACATATACCAGAAACGGTCGCTTCGTCTTAGCCAGTGGGCATCTACCTGGGTGCTGAAGATCATTTTCTCCAGTTTCTTAGGGGAGAAGCGGGCGGCCAACTGGTAGTTGGCTTTGGTTACGGGCATCTGTTGGGCGTAGAGTTGGGTGGTAGCCAGCAGGATGCCGGCGAGAAGCAGCCGAAACATAAGCAATGATGATTTATAGTGCAATCTTAATCCAATTTTCTTATATTGGAGTATGTTCCGGCAAGTCTTCAGGGACATGACGGATGAGGCGCCGCACTCGAGCGCCCCGGAGAGAAGATGGAACCGGGCCTGGATCTTAAAGGCAAAGGAGGAATTGAACCGGCCTACTTATTCATCATCTGTTTAGCCTCGATGCTCAGCGTTGCGTGGGGCACTGCTCTCAGCCTTGCTTTGTCTATCAGCTTGCCGGTGACGCGGCAGATGCCATAGGTCTTATTCTCAATGCGCATCAGGGCTTTTTCGAGATGATCGATAAAGGTGATCTGGCGGCTGGCCATCTGGCTCAATTGCTCTCTTTCCATGCTCATGCTGCCGTCTTCCATCGTCATGTAACGGGCATCATCGTTGTCGCCGCCCATCTCATCCTTGCGGGTGATCAAACCCTGCAGATAAGCCAATTCTTTTTTAGCTGCATCCAATTTGCGGTTGATCAATTCCCTGAATTCTCCAAGTTCTGCATCGCTGTATCTCATAATGGGTCCAGTTTGCTCCTCCTGGGGAGTGTCTAATACTGATTTTGTAAATTCCGGCTCGTATTTGCGAACCGTTTTTGTCTTTATTTCCGGGATGACTACCTTCACCTGTTTGGGTGGGGCTGTCGGTTTCTTTGGTTCAGGTTTGACCGCGGGCGTTGTTGGCTGAGGTGGCGCCGGGGTAACTATAGCGGGCTTGCCGGTCACGGCGGCGGCCGGTTGCTTTTGAGCAGGGGTGGCGGCAGTCGGGGTCTTGGCGGCGGCGGGTTGTGTTTTGGCTAAGGAAGGGGGCGCAGCAGGCTTTCCGGTGAGCTGAACCTTTCCAGGCCCGATAGCCGTTTTGGCGACGGCGGGCTTAGAAATGCTGGAAATGGTACCCTTTTTAGGGGGGGCGGGGGTTCGCTTAGCCGGAGATGGCGCAACCTTTTTAGCCGCGGGTTTGGCAATACTCTTAGCCGCCGGGGCTTTCTTAGCGGGCTTGCTGCTACCTGACGAGTGTGCAGGTTTGGCAGCCGCTTTTTTAGCCGGGGCTATTTTCTTGACATTGACGGCTTTCTTACCAGCGGGCTTGGCCGCTTTCTTTTTGGTTGCCATACAGTTAGGCTTTTTTAGTAACAAACACTTTTAAAGGAATATCATTAACTTCAATTTCAGTGCCATTAGCCGGTTCCTTAACCAATTCTATAGAATCTGCCAAAATTTCCGCGCAAATATACTCATTAAATTGGGTCAAGGAGTCAGTAAGTGAGGGTACGTCTGCTACTTTAACCAGGATCCGATCCGTAAGATCATAGCCATTATCCTTGCGTATCTTCTGAATCCGATTCACGAATTCCCTTGCATTGCCTTCCTGTGCCAGTTCGGGGGTTACGGTCACATCCAGAGCGACGGTAAGGGCATTTTTGTTGGCCACCACCCAGCCTGGGATGTCTTCACTGGTGATATCAACTTCCTGTAAAAACAATATTATGCCTTCTTTATCAAGAATCAAAGTAATATTTCCTTCTTTTTCCAATTGTGCGATCTCCTCCTGCGAAAATTCGGCCAGACGCGC
>DASRRX010000006.1:0-143500 GCA_035695565.1 Puia sp.
CCAATAGAGCGGCTCTGCCCGCAGGAGAAGCCAGATTTTGTGCGACATCGACAAACAACCGGCCTCCGGCTTTGAACATCGGCCGGAAAGCTATCAGTTGCCATAGGGACAATCCCAGCGGCCTCATGGGATCGGTCATCATTTGCTGATGTCCAACCGATATGTAGACGTGGTCTTCCTGATCGTTCGATTCAGGGATCGGGTATAAGGTAGTAATGGGGCGGCTTTGGACAATATAAAATATGTCGCCGGCCAGGCACCATTCGATGTCCTGGGGGTAGCCGAAATGCGCTTCGATCTTTCTGCCGATACGCCCGAGCTGTACAATTTGTCGATTGCTCAGTACCTTCCGTTGCCTGGTGGATATCACCTCCCCCTCGTGTACTTTATAGGTGTCCGGATTCACGAGGCCCGAGACGACGGCATCGCCAAGTCCAAAGGCGGCATCGATGGATAACGTCTTTCTATTGGAAGTTACGGGATCGGCGGTAAACATTATTCCCGCGGCCTGAGGGATGATCATCTTTTGAACGACAACCGCCATGCGAACTTTGCGGTAGTCGATGCCGTTCCTCACGCGGTAGGCTATCGCCCGATCGGTAAAAAGAGACGCCCAGCATTTGCTGATATGCTTCAGGACAGCCTCCTTTCCGACAATGTTCAGATACGAATCCTGCTGGCCGGCGAAGGAGGCTGTCGGCAAATCCTCGGCGGTTGCGCTGGAGCGAATTGCATAAGGCGTCGTGTCATCGAGCCGGGAAGTGATCTCTTCGGTGATGTCCTGGGGAATGGGCGTCGTTTCGATGATGCGACGAATCTCGTTGGCGGGCAGAGCAGGGTCTATCTCAATGGTCCTGCTAAAGGCTTCTGTGGAGATACAAAAGCCATCGGGTACGTGGATCCCCCCGATGCGGGTAAGCTCGCCGAGGTTGGCGGCTTTGCCTCCGACGAGGTTGACTTGCGTCTTGTCGAGATCTTGAAGGCGAAATACAAATGAACTCATAATGGCAGAAATTCGCCAACGAAAGTAGGGAGAGATGGCAGATTATTGGATTAAATATCCTAATATTGATCCTTCAATGTCTCTTATTGATTAATTAAATTAAAACGATTGCTCATGACCACCCGTCGCACATTCATTCAGCAAGCCAGTCTGGCAACCAGTGGGCTTTGGTTAAGCAGGAAGGATCTTTTTACCGCGACGGAGCGGATCGGGCTGCAGTTGTACACGGTACGCCGGGAGATCGCGAAAGACACCGAGGGAACGATAGCCCGGGTGGCGCAGGCCGGGTATAACTCGGTGGAGGTCTTCAATTACGCAAATGGGAAATTCTTTGGCCTCACGCCGGCGCAATTTTCCGCGCTGCTCAAAAAATATAAGCTGACGGCCCCGAGCGGGCATTACATGATGATGGAATTTCTCACGAAGGGCGATATGAAGGTGCTGAAGGAGAATATTGAGGTGGCGGCCACGATGGGACACCACTACATCACGATCCCCTTTCTGCTGGACAATATGCGAACGAGCCTGGACGACTACAGGCAGCTGGCGAAGAAGTTCAATATCGCGGGGGCGGAAGCCAAAAAGGCCAAGCTGAAGCTGGCCTATCACAATCATAATTTTGAATTCAAGGACTGGGGCGGAGGGAAGACCGGCTTCGACATTTTGCTGAAGGAGACCGATCCGGCGCTTGTCTTTTTCGAAATGGATATTTACTGGGTTACCAGGGCCGGCCACGATCCGCTACAACTGATCAAAGACAATCCCGGACGCTTCAGGATGTGGCATTTAAAGGACATGTCCCAGAAAATGCCGCCGACATATTCGGTGGAGGGGCAGCAGTACTTTGCAGAAGTGGGCAGCGGGATCATCAACTTTAAGGAGATCTTCCGTCATAAGAAAGAATCCGGGATGGAATACTTCTTTGTCGAGCAGGATGAAACGAGCCATCCGGTGTTCGACGCCATCGCGAACAGCTATAAATACGTCAAGGCTAACTTTGCGTAACATTCATTAACCGACTACTATGGCCGACAATCAATTTGATGCGATCGTCGTGGGCTCGGGCATCAGCGGAGGCTGGGCAGCCAAAGAGCTTACGGAAAAAGGTTTAACGGTGCTTCTGCTGGAGCGGGGGCGGAACATCGAGCATGTAAAAGACTATGTAAATGCCACCAAGGCTCCGTGGCAATTTCCGCACAGAGGGCAGAAGACCCAGCAGATGATCAAGGATTATCCGGTGCTCAACCGGGATTACCCGCTGAATGAGACCAATCTCGACTACTGGGTAAACGAAAAGGAGTCGCCGTTCACGGAGGTGAAACGTTTCGACTGGTTCCGCGGCTATCATGTCGGCGGGCGCTCGCTGATGTGGGGCCGTCAAAGTTATCGCTGGAGCGACTTCGACTTTGAAGCCAATGGCAGGGACGGCATCGGCGTCGACTGGCCGGTGCGCTATAAGGAAATTGAGCCGTGGTACGACCATGTCGAGAAATTTGCCGGGGTCAGCGGTTCGAAGGAAGGATTGCCACAGCTTCCCGACGGCCAATTCATGCCGCCGATGGAAATGAACATTGTCGAGAAGGACCTGGCCGCCCGGCTGAAAGACCATTATAAGAACGGACGGCATATGATCATCGGGCGGACGGCAAATATTACCGAGCCACTACCGGGCCGAACCAATTGCCAGTATCGCGATAAATGCTGGCTTGGCTGCCCTTTCGGCGCATATTTCAGCACGCAGTCCTCTACCCTGCCCGCCGCCCGGGCTACGGGCAAGCTCACGCTTCGTCCCTGGTCGATCGTGACGCAAGTACTGTATGACAAGGACAAGAAACGCGCGACCGGCGTGGAGGTGCTGGACGCAGAAACGAATAAGACCTACCGGTATCAATCGAAGATCGTCTTCCTGAATGCGTCGACCATCAATTCGGCCTGGCTGCTGATGAACTCCGCCACGGACGTATGGCCCGACGGTCTCGGTTCCAGCAGCGGCGAACTGGGGCATAACCTGATGGACCATCACCTGGATGTGGGTGCCTATGGGCGGGTCGAAGGATATGAAGACAAGTATGTCTATGGTCGCCGGGCCAACGGTGTCTATATCCCGCGGTTCCGCAACTTGTTTGGCGATAAACGCGGGTATATCCGGGGTTTCGGTTACCAGGGAGGCGCGGGCAGAGAGGGATGGGACCGGGAGATCGCCGAGCTAAGCATTGGCGCGGACCTGAGGGCGGCATTGTCGGAGCCGGGCGGATGGACGATGGGGGTGGGCGGATTTGGGGAAACGCTACCCTACCACGATAATAAGGTGACCCTCGACAAGACGCGGAAAGATAAATGGGGTCTCAACGTTCCGGCTATCGATGCGGTGCTTCGGGACAACGAATTCAAGATGCGGAAGGACATGCAGGGCGATGCGATCGAGATGATGACGGCAGTCGGCGTGAAAGACGTGAAAGGCTTCGACGGCAATCAAGTCCTCGGCCGCGGTATCCATGAGATGGGCACCTGCCGGATGGGGAAGGATCCGAAGACGTCGGTGCTGAATAAATGGAACCAGGTTTGGGATGCGCCTAATGTATTCGTGACCGACGGTTCCTTTATGGCCTCCGCCAATTGCGTCAATCCATCGCTCACCTATATGGCCTTTACGGCGCGGGCAGCCAATCACGCGGTGGAAGAACTCAAAAAAATGAATCTCACTTAATACTTATAAGATAAGTATTAAAAGAAGGGAATATCATATCAATATAATTCCATGCAAAGAAGAGAAGCCATACAAAGGGTCGCGGTCCTGATGGGCGGGACCATTATCGGCGCCGAAGCTTTCCTGTCCGGTTGTAAGACGCCCGCCCGGAAAGAAGGACTTTTTTATGATACCGATGTCGCGCTGATGGATGAGATAGGAGAAACGATCCTGCCGGGGGCGCCAGGGATTCCCGGTGCGAAGGAGGCGAAAATCGGCGATTTCATGAAAGTGATCGTGACGGATTGCTATGCGCCGGCCGAGCAGGATGTCTTTACCAAAGGGCTGCAGGCGCTAAAGGACCAGAAGTTCATGGACCTGACCGCTGACCAGCGTCATGATCTTCTCGCACGTCTCGATAAGGAGGCCCGGGACCCCAAATATGATGAGAAGCATCTGCATTATTTCAAAATGCTGAAGCAGCTGACGATCTGGGGCTACTTTTCTTCGGAGGCCGGAGCGACGAAGGCGTTGCGCTATATCGAGACGCCGGGGCGATATGATGGGAATGTCCCATACAAGAAGGGGGATAAGGCGTGGGCGATATGAGCCACAAATGGGGGTTTTAGTTGCTGGAGCGCGAGATGGAGGGGGTAGTTGCCGGAGCGCGAAATGGGGTATTCATGTCCAGGCGAGAATTTACCACCCCAGCCCGATCGGGGGATCATGGCGGGTTGTCCCTGGCATAGCTTTTTATGTAACTATAGCAAGCAGTTTCCTGCAGGGGGTGGTCGGGTAGAACTGATCTGAGAGCACACTCCAAATACCTGATCTGGGTAATGCCAGCGGAGGAAAAAAGGAAACAACGGGGGCTTCGGTAATAACCGAAGCCTTTTTTGCATATCCGGGAAATCGGGAATGACGTCAGCGAACTATTTCGCTAAGCGGGGCCAGTTTGGAGACCCGGAAGATGATATGTGCGACCGAATCATATCCAGCCCGGGTGAAGTGGGCGCCATCGTCAGGATCGACAAGCGAGGAAAAGTGAAGATTGTCATTGCCATATGGCGAAACGCCTTTATAGGTGCCGCTGTTCCACAATGAATTGATGTCTACGACTATGGCCTGGGTTGTATCCAGCGCGCCGCTTGCCAGCCAATCATTGAGCCCAAAGATCTTTCCGATCATAGTACTGTCGAATCCATATGCTTCGCCTACGCAGTTCAGGACAATGCAACGGACTTTGTTCTGTTTGCAGACGGAGGCCATCCAGGTGAGATTGTCTTCGATCGCAGAAAGCGGGAAGCCGTAATAAATATCGTTGGCGCCGCCTTCCACCACCGCAAAAGTCGGTCGTGCTGCAAGGGTAACGCTCCCCCGGCCGTCACCAACGTCGGAGGTATCGCCGATAGCATCCCGCAAGAACCTGTTAATGATCTGGAAGGTGGTCTGACCACCCCAGCCGTGATCGATCCATTGAAACCCGGTGAGTTGGCTAAGGTGCCAGGATATTTGACCGAAACTGTCCGGGTAATCAAGGATCCCAAGTTCAAGGCCTGAATGTCTCCAGGGGTGACCGGCGATAAGGGAGTTGCCTATGCAGACGCCACTGTTGGTATCAAGCTTGAGGCCCTTGTGCATCGGAAGGGAGGCGCCTTTAGGGATGGCGTTAACGGAACGCGGATCGCTCTTTTGACAAGTCCAGAAAAGCGCGGATACTGACAGGAATAATAAATTGCGCAGGAGCATGCTGCGTATATGCAGAAGTTATACCCGGGCAGACGGAGCCGCCAACGCGGTTAGCCTGCACTCAACCCGGTGAGGAGTTGGAGTTCTGAATTGACTGCTTGCGCCTGCTGACCCTTGGCATGATCGTCGTCGGGAGAAAAGCCAGGAACAAAGCGCCGGCAAAGCCTCCTATCGTTCCAATAAGAAAGTCGGTGCGGTCGATCAGTCCCGGCCTTAGTCCATAGCGGATCACAAAGTAAACAAGGATCCAAAACAGTAATCCCGTCACCAGGCCGGGGGAATATTCCTTATACCGGACCGACCACCAAAGATGAACGGTTATCACATGAAAGGCCCGGCCGAACGTCCAGAGGAGGGGCAAGATGATCCAGTGACCTCCGAACAGGTCATATAGGGCGATACAAATGATGATAACGAGGATAACCGCCGCGTTGAACCAAAAGAACATTTCACTGTGGTATTGCGGCCACCAGTGCTCCCTGACCTTTTGGACAAATCCGCCGCCCATCAGGGTCTCATCTACAATATGGATAAGATAGGCGGCTAAGACGGCCCAGAAGAGGATGCTGAGGATGTCAATGTGTATCATAAATCCTGTATAAATTCTGAATCGATTTAATGGTCAGATAATATTGAATTAATCCGATTCTGCTAACTTGGCCTCCCATTCCAATCGGTTCTTCGTATGACAAAATTTTCTGTTGCATTACTGTCCGGCTTTGGTTTGCTATTTCTTATCTCGTGTTCAAAAAAAAGTCAACAGGTCAATATCTCATCGCAGGAATTCATGGCGGGCTCCTTTATCCAGAACGGGGACACGCTGAACTCAAAGAACGGTTCCAACGGCAGAGCTGTTAAGGGAACATTGCAGGCGGGTCAGGCCTATTATCTATCCAGTGATTTTGCCGATTGCACGGTCAACAGCGGAGATACATTGGTGGTGCAGAGCGGGGTAAAGGTCCTGGTTGTCGGCCCTTCGAGCGGCCCGGCGATGATCGGCACGGAAGGACATGCTCCGGCGCTGGTCATAAATGGCACTTTCTTCTGTCTTGGCACAAAAACAAGTCCGGTTCTTTTTAGCGTGGCGGATGCCTCGCTCAAATCGGATCCTTCAAAAGACCCGCAGGACCCGAATACGGATCCTGCTTTCAAAGGATATTGGGGTGGAATCCAGGGTGGCGCCGGCAGCGGCGATATCATCATAAAGTGGACCCGGCTCGAATATCTGGGCGGCATTGCGCCGGCTACAGCGGCAAGCAGACCGGGACAGGCCAGGTACGGCATCTTTGTAACTAACCCTATTGCAAATTTTGTGCTTGAGGACTGCTGGCTATATGGCTCCAGCAACGATATGGTCCGGCCGGCAGGCTGTAAGTACGAGATATTCCGCAAAACCTTTGAAAAGGTGGGTTTTACGGCTGGCGAATGTGTCAACGTCAAGAGCGGGAGCGTCGGAGATATCGGGTATAATTTAGTTGTGGGCGGGACGGGGAATGCTTTCAAAACGGCCAATGCGGGCGGACTTTCGCCGCAAAGCAACATGAACACCTATAACAATACGGTGATAACGACGGGCTATCGCCAGGCAAAGGCGGGGGAAGGCGGGTCCATCGATTTTGAGAACGGCGGGCGGGGCATGGCCTATAATAATTTCATTGTTGATTGCGCATACGGGTTGAGCGTGCTGGGAGGAGGCGGGGCCACCCCAGCGGCCGATACGGCGAATATCCGGTATGGTTATACTTACAATTACGGCGATGATACCGTGATAACGGATCAATTCCTTCCGGTGGGTTTCATCACTGTTGCACAGCCTTCCGATATCAACGGTGGAAACGCCACTAAACCGGGAGCCAATAATCCCTCTTTTGTCAGTTATCCGCTGCCTTTACCGGCAAGTACCAACTTCAACAGCGCCGATTATGTGGGGAGCTATAATTTTCATCTGAATCCTGCTTCGCCGGCGACCGGTAAGGGCAATACCGGTTTTGCGCCTTATGCCGTAGTGAAGGTCGATCCGGTATTTGGAGCAACGGAGATCACGCCGCCGGGGAAGGATATCGGCGCTTTTCAAACGGATGGTTCGGGTAATCAGCATTAGCTATGTGGAAGCGGGGCGTAATAGTAGTTGGCCTGATGACGTCTATCGCGGCTCATGCGATGGACCGGTGCGATACGCTCCCGAAGGCAACGGTAACCGGCTATAAGGATAACGGTACTAATAAGAGCGCGCTTCGGCTGCAGAGCTTGTCGGGCAAGATAGTGGACATCATATCGGCAGAGAGTATCGACCAATCTTCCGACTTGTCTGTAGCTGACGTCAGCCGGCGCGTGAATGGCCTATCCGTGACCACTGACCATTCCGGTCAATCGGACCTTACCATCATCCGCGGGATCGACCCGAAATACAACTACACGCTGGTGGATGGGATAAAAATTCCCAGTCCCGGCGACCGTAGCCGTTACGTGCCGCTCTCCCTTTTCCCCGCGGATCTTATCGAGCGGATCGAGGTAGCCAAGAGTCTCACGCCGGACATGGAGGGCGACGCCATCGGCGGGGTAGTGAACGTGGTGCTTCGCGATGCGCCAAACGAGGGGTTATTCAAAATGAGGTTGATGACGGGATATAGCGATGCGTTCGTGGGTCAGCATTATCTAAAGTTTGACAGCCGGGTCGTGCAAAAGCAATCACCTTACCAACTATATGGACCGGGCTATTCCGCCACGGGGAGTGACTTTACCAAATCCAACCTGTATTTCACCGATCATCAGCCCGCCCCGGATCTGGTGGGAAGCCTTACCTGGGGCAGGCGTTACTGGAACAAGAAATTGGGCGTGCTGGTCGCCGGTGATTATCAGGCATACAAGACCGGCGTGAACAGCGTTTTCATCCCGCAAAACAATGAGCCGCAACTGGGCAATTCGCCGGGGTTGACGGATTTCTACCTGGACAGCTATGCTTCTACTATCATCCGAAAAGGAGTGCATGCGCGGGTCGACTTTGTACCGGATGCGAGGAACTCCTTTGCGCTCTATCAATTGTACAGCAGCCAGGAAGACATCGAAAGCCGGCACCGTGTCGATACCAGTCTTACCGAGGGGCGGAGTGAGCCGGGTACAGGGCGGATCACGATCTCGGATCGCAGCCGGCTGCATTTCCAGAACCTGTACAGCACGAGCCTTCGGGGTGTGCATCAGTTGCCGTCCGGCTGGTCCCTCAAGTGGACGCTGGCCTATGCCGTGGCGTCGGGTCTTTATCCGGATTGGGCCGAGCTCCAGGCGAGCACCGCGCTGATCGAGCAGCCCAATGGATCAGTTACACAAAGTCCGTTGTTACTCGACCCGCTTACGCGGATCTGGCTTCGCAACCGGGAAGCGGATATTTCGGGGTATGTGGATGCCGGGCACCGTTGGATCGTGAAGGGAAGGGAGATCTCGTTATCGGCCGGCGGTCTTTACCGGGCAAAGGACCGCAACAACTTCTATAACAGCTATACTTTTCAGCCGGCCATTACCGGTAGCTACGGGCAGCCATTTGTGGATATCTATCATGCGACCTGGACAAACAATAACGGACCGCAGGACCCTTATGGCGCCGTTGCCAATCCAAATACGTATACGGCGCATGAATATATCGGTGCGGGCTATGCGGAGGTCTCGCTGAAGGGCAAGCGGATGGATTGGATAGCAGGGGTACGGTATGAAAATACGCGGCAGCAATTCGTCTCCTCGGTGGATCCTGCCGTCAGTTATGGAAAGGAAGGAAGCATCCGGTATGCGGACTATCTGCCTTCGGTGCAGATAAAGTACCGGCTTGGCCCGGCGCAGCAGCTGCGGGTTTCCTGGGATGAAAGCATTTCGCGGCCGGCGCTTTATGACGTCACGTTCCATTCCGTTACATATGAGGATTATCTTGAAGCCGGGAATCCATTTCTCCGCCGGTCAAGGGCAAACAATGCGGATCTGCGATATGAATTGTATTCTGGAAATCTGGATTTCCTTGAAGGGGGGATCTTCTATAAGTATATCGCCGATCCGTATGAAAGGACGTTGTTGAATGCGGGGGATGAGCTGTACCCGCTGCCGACACAGGGGTTGCCCTATACCCCGGCGGAGGAATTGACTGCGCAGGTCCGGAATTCACCTGCGGCGACGGTTGCGGGGCTTGAGATTGCCGGGGCAAAATATTTCGGGAAGTTTGGATTGCAGGCGGGGTATACGTATAGCTATAGCCGGATCACGGTTGCAACGAAGTTCAAGGTCCGGCAGGATCCGAATGATCCATCGAGCAATCTGGTAACGTTGCCGAGGAATGAATCGAGGCCGTTGCAGGGGCAGTCGCCGCAGCTCGCGAATTTGAGCCTGCTCTGGCGCGATGAGCGGCGCGGCTGGACGGGGCGGCTTTCGGGTATCTATACGGGACGGCGGATCTATTCGGTCTCGGGTTGGTATGGACTGGACTATTGGCAGCGGGGATATTGCTTTTTGGATGCGATGCTGGAAAAGAGGCTGAAGGGCCGGGGGAGGGTATTCGCAAAGGCGGCAAATCTTTTCAATACGGTGACGACGGTTGATCTGCTGACGGTGAATCCGGAGTTTGCATCGGGTTTTATTCCGGGGCAGCGGCGTTCGGACCGGATCACGGTCATGCGTCAGGTGGATAAGACGACGTGGTATGGAGGGGTGGAGTGGATGTTGAAGTAAGGGGATGGAGGGGATGGCTGACGTGGTTGCGGTGGCTAAGGTAGCGGAGCTGGCTGGGGTGGCTGGGCTGGCTGGGCTGGTTGGGGTGGCTGAAGTCGAAGCGGCCTATCGATGGGCAGCTGGCTGCGTTTTGTAGCGGAGTTGCAATACGACCCATTGTCCCGGCGCGGTTTATTCGTAATTTCCGCCCGCGGCTTTAAATTCAGTCCGGGTTATGAAAGAGTATAAAAAAATTCTTCTTAGCATTGGTATTATCTTTTTGTTAGGTTATCGGGCGCAAGGACAAACGCTCGATTCAATGGAGAGACGCGTGGATACGGGGGGCAGTCAGCTGGTCGTTGATTCGACGGTCGGCCGCGCGTGGTCGTCGCATTTTCAGTTGACGATCATCAACCAGGTCCATTCGGGGTTCAAGGCGAAGTATAGCGGAATGAACAGCCTTGCCGACACGGTCGAGCCCAGTGCGACGAGTATTACCACAACGTTGTTCCTGGGCCGCCGGTTATGGAAGAATACCACGCTCTTTTTAAACCCGGAACTTTCGGGAGGGGCGGGGCTTAGCTACGCGGTGGGGGTAGCGGGTGCATTGAACGGGGAAACCTATCGGATCGGCAACCCCTCCCCTTCCATCTCGGTCGCGAGGGTCTATTTGCAGCAGGTCATTCCGTTGGGAGGCTCCGGGTTTGATGATGTGGCCGATGCCGCCAACCAGATCGAGGGAAAGATCCCGTCGCGCCGGCTCACTATAACAGCGGGAAAATTTTCGATGGCCGATTTCTATGACAAGAACAGCTTCAGTCATGACCCGCGTTCACAATTCCTGGATTGGGCCCTGATGAGCGACGGAGCCTGGGATTATCCTGCCAACATCAAGGGATACACGGAGGGGCTTATGCTGGAGTGGGCAGTGCCGGGATGGTCCTTTCGGCTGTCGAGCGTAGCAGAGCCCAGGGTCGCCAATCACTCGGCTATGGAATACGTGATCGGCAAATCGTCTTCTGAGACGGCGGAGCTTGAGCGGGATTATAACCTCGGTAAGCAACCGGGGGTAGTCCGCCTGTTGTTCTCCAATACGGATTCGCGGGCGCCCTCCTATAAAGCGGGCCTTGAGGCAATTGCTGACCAGAATACGACCTTGCTCAAAATAATCTCGGGGAATGCGGAGAATCCGCACTTTGGCGGGCACAAGCGTACCATTGGGCTGAGTGCGGAGCAGGGCATTACCGATAACATCAGTGTGTTTGCAAGGGCAGGCTGGAATGATGGGAAATATGCCACCTGGGCTTTTACCGAGATCGATCAGACGGTGAGCGGCGGGTTCTCCTTTAAAGGGAACCGGTGGGGAAGGATCGGCGATGTGGCGGGAGTAGCGGGGGTGATCAATGGAATCTCGGCCGGCCATCGGGCTTTTCTAAAAGCAGGAGGATATGGTTTCATCATCGGCGACGGGTACCTGAACTATGGATATGAAGACATCCTGGAAACATACTATAACGCTGCGCTCTTCACCAACGTATGGATCACGGCGGATTATGAATTCGTGAATCACCCGGCTTACAATAAGGACCGCGGGCCGGTACATGTGTTCGCGCTCCGGGGGCATTTCGAATTTTGAGAACATTGCAATGAAAGGTGAAATAAGGCAAATCCGGGACGAGATCAGGGCGGGGCAATGCAGGGGAGAGGTGTTTAGACGGCTGATGGTTGCAAAGTTCAGCGGTCATGGAGGATTTGGCGATGCGGATGTTCCGGGGCAAATCGGGTATGATGAGCTGGATGTGTTTGTCAACCGGCTCCTGGGTTCCGGAAAGATGCCGGAGCCGACGATGGAACTGGAAGCACAAATGGTGGAATTCTATAAAACGCCGGCGCGGGTTGTCTTCGAGCTGGCGGAACGGGTAAGCTTCGGCCCCGGAGAAACCTTTGTCGATCTGGGCGCCGGTTTGGGACAGGTGGTGATATTGCTGCATTTGTTAACGGGCGTTCGGACCTTAGGGGTTGAGATCGAGCCGGCTTATTGCAGGTATGGCCGCCGGTGCTCGGAGGAGTTGGGGTTAACGGCGGTGAACATTGTTGAGGACGATGCGCGGATTGCCGATCTGACGGCGGGGACGGTATTCTTTCTTTTCACCCCATTTCAAGGAGAGGTATTTGACGAAGTGATGGAGCGGTTAAGGTTAGTGACGCGCCGGAAGCAGATCAGGGTGATCGGTTATGGGCCGTGTTCGGCGGAGATCGCGCGGCTGGATTGGTTGAAGCGGGAGGGAAGCGGAAAAGAAGGAGACTATTCGCTGCAAGTTTTTAATAATTTCCCGGCATCTATTTGATTATCGTTTCAAATAAGCGTTGGGAATATTGGGAAGAGTATAATCGATCTTGTATTCGTGGTGGAGCAATGTCGAGATAGTCCTCGAGATAATGGCGGGGTCGCGGTGCATTTGAGGCAGGAGGCCCATACAGGCGTAGTTGATGGGGTTGACGGCAGGAATGAAAGTCTCCCATTCGAATCCCCTGCCCCAGATCAATCCCCTGACGGTGATGGACAGGTCGGCGGAATACCTTAAGAGAAAGTGCAGCATTTTTTCGGAATTATTGAGAATCTGGCAAACGGTGTGGAAGACGGGGGTATGACCTCCAAAGCCATGATGGTCTATCGCGGCGCGGGCGTTGACGTCGGCGCCGTAGTTGAGCAGCACTTCGGCGCAAGCGACATGGTTGAATTCGGCGCAATAGTGCAGGAGGGTGCCGCCGGTCAGAGGCGTGAAAGGATTGTTGAAGCGATCGTAGGTCTTGTCTACCAGGTGGAGGTTGGTTTCGATCAGTTGCTCGAGTTGAGGGGCGTCATTGGCAAGGACGGCAAGGAGCGCCGGGTCGTCGAACTCAAGCCCATTTTCGATAAATGCGCTTACGCAGTCGCTGAAACGTGGCGATCGTAGATACATTTCGACGAGGTTGGTGAAGAGCGGGACGCCATTGTGCCGTTCGTTTGCGTTACCGCCTTCGGCAAAGTATTGGCGGATGCCTTCAACCGAGTGAACCTCGAAGTCGGCGAGCAGTTTGGCATATTTTGTCCCTGGCATAGTCCCTAAAAGTATCGATTATCCGGCAAACGACGAGGGGACCGGGCTATTATTGAAACAGCGGCGCTGGTGGGAGGTTCTATTCCACCGGAACGGCATCGGAAGGCGGCAAGACTTTTTTATACGGATCGTTTAGAAATGCCCTCATCGGGGCATCCATTTCATCGTTGAAGAAGACGACATGGCTACGATTGGGGAAGACCAGCCGCTGGCTGTTCGGAAGATAGTGATGGATGCGGTCGATATAGAGTGGCCGGCAGGCGGGGTCAAGCCGACCGTCGCCGAGGAGGGCGGGCCTGTTGGAATAGAAGGGCTCTTTGGATTCACGGGCGATCGGCGGCACCTGCCAGCAATCACAGAGCTTACGGTAGACGTCGTTGATGTGATAACCGCGCAAATAAGGATAGAGGTCGTGCAATTGGTCAAGGATACGCTCGTCATGATAGGCGGTCTGGTCGGCGCAATAGACGGAGAGGCGCATGCCGTTGGGACCGTCCGGCGGATCAAAAAAATTGTCGAGCCGGTGGCGGATGTAGGGATCGTGGCGGCCGTTGATGATTTCGTTGACCATGTAGGGGATGTCCTTGATACCGCGGACATTGAACATCTGACCTTCAATGATATCGAGCAAGTCGTTCCGGGTGTATTGAATATCCAGCGTGTCGGTAGTCCTTTTGTCGGCGTAGCGAATGGAAAAGATCTTGTCTTTAATGGAGGAGAAGTATTGCTCAAATTTCGGGTATAGGTTTTCGTAAAGTTCATGGTTGGTGGAATCCTTCGCGGCGCGGCCAAAGACGATCTTAAGCGCTTCGATAAAATTTGCCGGCTCGTCTTCATCGATGGGTACGAAATTGGGCAGCGGTGAGTCCAGGATCAGGGACCGGATGCGGGCGGGATCCTTCCTCAGCACATCGAGCATGAGGCCGCCGCTGTAGGAAACGCCAAAAAGGTTGACGGAGTCGATATGAAGGGCGATCAGGAGATCGTCAATGTCGGCGACGGTCTCGTCGGTATTATAGCCGGTGAGGTCGATGCCTTTGGATTGGAGCGCTTTTTTGAAGCGTTGGACGCCCACCAATACCATACTGTCTTTGTTGAGGTTTTTGCGATAGGATTCCACGATAGCGTCGCTGAGCTCGGGGCCGTCGAGAGAAGGGAGTGCATAGCGGGTGCCGCGTTGTTCGAAAGCGATGCAGTCGCGGTCGAGGATAACGGAATGGCGGATGGCACCCGTGATCCAGTCGAGGGAACTGCCACCGGGACCGCCGGTCGTGTAAAGAAGGGGGTCCTTCCTTTTATCGGGATTCTTGCTGTAAGCAATGATGAATGGGAGCTTGATCTTTGGCGAGTGGAGCTTGGTGCGGTTCTCGGGGACGACGAGGTAGCCGCAGCGGGTCTGGAAGGAGCTGTCGATCTGGATAGGGCAGGCGGAGGGCTCGATGGACGGCGTGTAATGCGGAGTGTGAGGTGCGGGTTTTTGTGCCGGCGCCAGGTGAGCGAAGAGGAAAATCGTGAGCAGGAGGGGAAGGACGCGGTTCATGGGTGGTTTTTGGTCAAATGTAGGAAGGGCGAGGGGATGGGTGCAGGTAAAAAACGGACATTTTACAGCCGATCGGTGATCCGGCGGCCGGTAAACTGGCGGACCGCTTTATAGAAATGGCTTTGGTCATAGTAGCCAAAGTCAGCAGCAGAAAAGTTCGTTGGATCGGCGAAATAGCTGGTGAGGGCCATACGGGTACGAACGATGGAGAAATATCGTTTTGGTGGAAGACCGACGACCCGGTGGAAGTATCGGTTGATGGCCTTCGAGTGAATGAAAAGTCTTTCGGCAAGCTGGCCGGTGTTCGGCAGCATAGCGGTATTCTCATACAGCCCGATGCTGTCGCGGACAAGTTTGGTGTAATGATCTTTGTCCAGCTGGCGTGGGAGGGAGGCCAGGAAGAAGTCTTCGAGCAGGGCGATTCGTTGAGACGTGCAGGAAGCGCATTTGAGGTCATCGAGGAGGCGGGCGGGAAGAATGTGTCGAAGAGGTACTACCTTGCCGATAAAATTGGTTTGACTGACGCCCAGGATAGACTCGAGGCCGCCGGGGAAGAATTTTACGGTAAAAAGATGGTCGGCAGAATGATTGTAGCGGGCGGTAGGGGTGTCGCGGAGTACGAGGATATCGTCGTGGGTCGAGATCTTGTAGTGGACCTGGCCGGTGGTCAATTGGTAAGGAACGCCAAGGTTGATCCAGAAAGTGGGCGTCCAGCTGGGAAACATCTCAACGGTGAAGGGATTGCCGGCGGCAAGACGGGCCGTCCTATCCCGTGAGGATTCCGAGAAGAATTCGATGAAGGGCCGCAACGGTTCGCAAGGCAGGCTAAAGTCATAAATTTCTCTGATGTTATCGAAGATCTCGGTCATGACGATCTAATTATAGTTCCTTTGCAGGATCCCAGAATAGTTTGCCAAAGTCAACGATCTTATCCCCTTTCAACCGGATGCCTTCTTTTAAGAGCAGTTGGCGGCGGGCGCCGGTACTGTCGTGAGAAAGGCGGCCGGAGGCGGTGACGACACGTTGCGCGGGGACACGTTGGCCGGTCATGTCGACATAGCGCATGGCGTGGCCTACCATCCGGGCGTTTGGGAGGTCGAGTAATTTGGCGATCGCGCCATATGAGGTGACGCGCCCACGGGGGATCTGACGGACCACATCATAGATCATGTCGACGGGAGATGTTTCCCGTTTCCCGGAAGGTCGTACGGCGATAAGGCGTTCCTTTTTCATCCTGTGAAGATAAAAATTTCCTACTGCATCTGCACACGAACAAACGGTTGTCGGACTTGCCTTTTCGCAACTGGGGTAGAACGGAGGATTGCGGGTGAGATCAGTAAACGGCTCGCGCGGAAATGAGGTTGAGCGCAAGCCTGCAGCGTTAAAATTTACATAATATACACACTTGTTTATAACTATACCTTGGTTGGTCGCATTAAAACGACTACTTTACTATCATGAAATTTTCTCCCGGTCAGGAAGTCATCGTACTAGATACTACTCACAAGCCAGCGGGCTCCGCGATTGTGCAAAGTTATCATCCGGAAGCGCATCGATGCATCGTGCTTTTTCAATATCCGGGCTCCCTTGTTCCGGAGAGCATTCCCATTCCGGAATACCGGCTGGTGACACAACCACTGGCGACGGCCACGGCCTGATCCTCACCTTCCAATGCGGTACGAACACAATAGAAAAGGCCCCCGGTGGGGCCTTAGGGACATTTGATTATCGCATGGCTAGAGCTTGTCGATCCACGACTTGATCTCTTCCTTAGTATGGCCGGTCTTTTTTTGGAGACGGCCGAGTAATTCATCTTCTTTCCCTTCTTCATAGGTGAGATCGTCGTCGGTCAGGTTGGCATATTGTTGCTTGATCTTGCCTTTAAGCTCATTCCAGTTTCCCTTGATCTTCAAGCCGGTGCTGCTGTTGTTTGTTGTTTGCATAACGTTAGGTTTAATAGACGTGAGAGCAAAAGCCGGTCCACGTGTTAAAACTGGGAAAAATAGGTGGTTTAATGTATACAGAGCTGTTTAAGATGAATTTAACGATTGTTATGTCGGGCGAAGAAGTCTGCTTTGGCATGCTAGTAGATATAACTCTGATATGGCAGAAAAGAAATCCTATACGATCTATTTTACGTATGACGTAGACGATCACTCCCTGAAGTTTCCGCTTAGTGCGGAGGTGGAGGGCGCCGATCCCGGCGTGTATACAATTACTAACATCCGTCAGGAAGGCAAGGACCACGGAGCCTTATTGCCGCCCTTCAGGGTCGAAAAGAAGGATGGCGTTTGGATAATGACGGATACTGCTTGCACCAGCCTGTTAAGTGAAGCGATCGGTATGGCGATCGATGAGCTGGAGCGATCAGCGTAGAAAATTCTCCTCACGCAAATGAACCGGAAGACCGGGGCAAATTTAACTATAAATTGCCAGTACGTCATTGTGTTCGGTATTTCATTATCTTTAAACGATTTGCAGGCCGTTTGACGGAACGGCAAGGAACTTGTGAGGGATAATTAAACCACTAAATCGAATGAAAATACTGCTGATCGAGGATGAGGTCAAGCTTGGGCAGTTCCTGTGCGACGGTCTTGCCGAAGCCGGGCATATCTGTCATCATTTCACCGACGGCTCCAAGGGACTGGAGACGGCTATGACATCGGACTTCGATCTGATCATCCTTGACCTGATGCTCCCCAACATGAACGGCTATGAGATACTTTCCAATCTCCGTAAAGCACGAAATATGACGCCGGTGCTGGTGCTCAGTGCGCTGAGCGACGCCGATAAGGTCATCCAGGCATTGGATCTGGGGGCTATCGACTATATGCGCAAGCCCTTCGACTTTGATGAGATGCTGGCGCGGATCCGGACGATCCAGCGGCGTAGTCTGCAACAGACGGGGGATCATATCAGCGTGGGTGACTTGAATGTCAATCTGCGCAGCCGGGAAGTGCTGCGTGCAGGCCAACGGATCAACCTGAGCAACCGGGAATTCGCGTTGCTGGAATACCTGATGAGCCATCCCAACCAGGTGGTGACGAAGACGCAGATCCTCGACAAGATCTGGGATATCAATTTCGATCCGGGAAGCAATATCGTAGAGGTCCATATGTATCAATTGCGAAAAAAGATCGACAGCGGTCCGGATGAGCCGTTGATCCAAACCGTTATCGGCCGCGGATATATCCTGAAAGGCGCCGTCACAAAAAACTAACCCATGCGGCATCGTCTCCCGATGGGCATCAAATTCAAGATCACGCTGGCGTTCAGCGTGGTCTTTATCGTGCTGAGCAGCATATTCGGTCTCATAGGTTATCATGAAGTGCGCGATATGATGATCCGCGGGGCGGCGAGCCATGCCGCCATGGAGGAGAACCTCCGGTCGCTGGGCTACATATTGTTCGTGATCTGCATCCTGAGTGTCCTGATCTCGACGCTGGTCTCCTATATCCTTACGCGGCTCTTGCTAATACCTCTTCAACGGATCATCCATGCGGCCCGGAATATTACCACGAACAAGATGCGTGACCCGATCCCCGTCAATGGAACAAGAGATGAGCTGCACGACCTAAGCGTAACGATCAACGAAATGATCTCGCGGATCGATGAGGGCGTACAGCAGCAACAGAATTTCTTTGCATCGGCTTCGCATGAGCTGAAGACGCCGCTGGCCATCCTGCGAACGGAACTGGAAGTAGGGTTGAGGAAACCCGGGCTGGAAGAAGGGCTGCGCCAGCTGCTGAGCAATCAGCTGGAGGAGATCAGCCGGTTACAGGCGATCGTTAATGAATTCCTGGTCGTCAGCCAGCTGCGGGTCGGGTCGCCATCCATCTATAAAAAGCCGTTCGATCTGTCGGTATTGATCGTCAAAGTCTTCAACCAGCTTCTTCCCTTATTGCGGCAGAAGGATCTTGAACCGGTGATCCATTTTGATGAGGAGGCGGCTGATTTTCTTGTGCAGGCGGATGAGGATAAGATCCGGATCGTGCTGCTGAACCTGCTGGAGAATGCAGCCAAGTATGGCGTGAGAGATACAGCGATCATCTGCAGGGTGGACAAGGCAGCCTTCGTGGAAGAGCTGATGGTACAATTTACCAATACGACCGATGCGGAGAAGGTCGCGACGGAAAACCTGCAGGTAGCCTTCTACCGCTCTGACCTGGTGCAGAAGGGAGCGGGGCTGGGACTATGGCTATGCAATGAGATCATGCGGCTGCACAATGGCCGGATCGAGGTCAGCAGCGGACACCATCAGTTCGAAGTGACGGTAAATCTGCCGCTGGGGATTACGATCCCTGCAGTTTCTCTTCAATGAGCGCGATCATTTGATCGATCTTGAAGGGCTTGGGGAGAAAGCCATCGGCGCCTGCCTTTTTAGCGTACTCCTCTCCCCTTTCCACCCCCGTAAAATAGATGACGGGAATATGCTGGGTCAACGGATTCGATTTGATGATGGCAGTGGCCTGAATGCCGTCGATATCGGGCATCCGGTGGTCCATGAAGATGAGGTCCGGCAAGAAATCTTTGATCACTTCCATTAATACGTTGGGACTCCACAATACCAGTACACTGTATCCCCGGTTTGTCAGGATGAGCTTGCAAATGGACAAATGATCCACATCGTCGTCTACCAATAATATTTTCCTGGGTCCAGGCATGCCGGTGTATTTAGCGGTAAATTTATGCCCTCACTTCCCTTCCAAATTCTATCTACCCACTGTATGAAGAAAAATTAATTTCGGAATCGATACAAGTCGACACACACTTTTAATCAGCTGATAATCATCAGCTGCCACTTGAGGAGGTTTTTCCCCAGGAATGCATGTCAACTTTTTTCAGGGGTTGATCCGACCACGTTTGGGCTTATTGGTTTGCCCTGTACGCTTCGATGGAATCCATCAGTTTATCATAGGGCTTGACGAACTTATCGATGCCTTCTGTCTCGAGGCGTTGAGAGATCTCTTCGAGGTCGATGCCACTCTTTTGCACCGATTCGAGGATGCGATCTGCTTCGGGAACGTCAGATTCGAGTGTGTCGGCAACTTTGCCATGATCGAGGAAGGAGTGGAGAGTCTCAAGAGGGACGGTGTCGATCGTATCTTTTCCGATCAACGCTTCGACATATTTGGTGTCAGGAAACGACGGATCTTTTGTGCTGGTGCTTGCCCACAGGAGGCGTTGCGGTCGGGCGCCTTTTTGTGCCAGCGCCATCCAACGGTCGCTGGTAAACGACTTTCGATAAATCGTATATGCCTTTTTAGCCAGCGCAATCGCGGTTTTGCCCTTGAGGTCGCGGAGGCCTTTCTGTTCGAGCATCGGGTCGACCAGGACGTCGATCCGGCTGAGAAAGAAGCTGGCGACCGAGGCGATATCCCTTACAGGCTGGCCCTTCCTAAGCCGGTCTTCAAGCCCGCTAAGGTAGGCATCGATGACTTGTTGGTATCGGTTGAGCCCAAAGAGGAGAGTAATATTGATGTTGATGCCTTCGCTGATGCATTGGCGAATGGCGGGGATCCCTTCGGCGGTACCGGGGATCTTGATCATGACATTATTACGGTGGGCCTTATGCCATAGCAGGTTGGCCTGCTGGATGGTGCCTGCCGTATCATGGGCCAGCCTTGGCGAGACTTCGAGGCTGACGAAACCATCGGCGCCGGGTCTCTCCGCTTGCCGATATACCGGTTGGAACAGATCGGCTGCGGCTTCAATGTCTTCGAGCGCGAGGCAGTAGAAGATCTCTTCGTTGCCTTTGCCGCTGGCAATCAAGTCTTTGATCTCCTGGGTATATAGGTTGCCGCCGGAGATGGATTTTTCGAAGATGGTAGGATTGGAAGTCATGCCGGTAAGCCCCTGGTCGCGGATCAGTTGCTCAAGCGTGCCTGACTGGATCAATTGACGATCAATATGATCGAGCCAGATGCTTTGACCGTGTCGATAGGTCTCTCGGACGGTGTTGCTGCTTTCCATAGTAAAGCCGGAAGGCTTAAGGACCTTCTGTTTTTAATTGCCGCAATCCTTGTGCCGGATAGGGAGAAATGGGCGACCTCCTCAAAGGTCATTCGGAACGCAGGCTTTTTACCGGGTTAGCAAGCGCTGCGCGCATGGATTGGTAGCCGACGGTCAGCAGGGCGATGCCGATAGCAAGCAGGCCGGCCAGGAGAAAGACGACGCCGGTTATATGGATCCGATAGGTATAATCCTGAAGCCAGTTATCCATGCTGATCCAGGCGATGGGAGTGGCGATGACCACTGCAATTACCACCAGCTTTATGAATTCTCCGGAGATAAGCAGGGTGATACCGGTCACGGAGGCGCCAAGGACTTTGCGGATGCCGATCTCGCGGGTGCGGCTTTCGGCCATATAAGCGGCGAGGCCGAAGAGGCCAAGGCACGAGATAAAGATGGTCAGGATAGTGAAGAGGATGCCCAGGGTGCCTTCCTGTTGTTCCGCGCGGAACTTGGCGTTATAGATATCGTCAACGAAGTTGCATTCGAATGGGTATTGCGGGTTGTAGCGGCGGAAAACTTTTTCGGCGGCGGCGACGTCGGCGGCAAGGGGGCGATCGGGATTGAACCGGAAATGGATCACGGGGTAGCCGGTGGAGAGACCGCGGATGATCATTGGGTTAACGGGCGCATATGGGTTGGCGATAATGAAATCTTTGATGACGCCGACCACGTGGAGATGAATGCCGCCCGCATCGGTGATGATGCTGCCTACGGGATGGTCGAGGCGCATGGTGCGGACAGCCGTCTCGTTGAGCAGCGCGGCGGTGCTGTCCGTGGAAAAGTTATGCAGGTCGATGTCGCGCCCGGCCAGGAGGTGAGTACCGGTCGTTTTTACGAAATCCGCGTCGGCCTCATACTGAGTAAAAAATAAGTCCTTATCGGAGGGAATGCTTGCCGGCCAGGAAAAGCCTGTTGTCATTCCCCATACCCGGGTAATAGGTGAAAATGTTTTTGTAACGCTAAGTACGGCGCCGCTGGCCAGGAGGTCATGGCGGATCGCGTCATAGTGCGGAAGGACGTCGCCCTGAACAAAAGTAAAGGCCAGACGATCTTTGTCGTAGCCGGAATCCCGGTTGCGGGCATAGCGAAGCTGGTTTTCGACGATGAGCGTGCAGGTGATCAGGATGATCGCGAAAGTGAATTGCAGGACCACTAAAACCTTACGGGGATTGATGAGAGCGTTGACCTGTGTCCTCACGCCCTTCAGGACTTTGACCGGACGGGCGGCGGATAGGAAGAAGGCGGGATAGCTGCCGGCGAGAATGCCGGTGGATACGACAAACCCGGTTGCAAACAGCCAGAATGCGGGACTGCCCAGGTCGAGTGTGAGCGGAATGCCGATGATCTGGTCGAAAGCAGGGAGGCTGAACCTGACGATAACCATGGCCAGTAGGAAGGCGAGAGTGGCAATGATGAGACTTTCACCGATGAATTGGGCGATGAGCGAGGTGCGGAGAGCGCCAATGACCTTGCGGATGCCGACCTCCCGGGCTCGTCGTTCGCTACGGGCCGTACTAAGGTTCATAAAGTTGATACAGGCGATCACAAGGATGAAAACGGCAATGAGGATAAAGAAGCGGACCGTATGCATGCGGCCGGCGACGAGGTTGCCGTTCTCCACTTTATCGTAAAGGTGGTCCCGGGTAATGGGATAGGCGAAAATCTCGCGTTGGGCGCCTTCGCCGGACGCCACATGCCGTTTGTTGATATCGCGGACCTTCGTATTGAAGTCGGATGCGGAAGCGCCGGGTTTCAACAAAACGAACGCCGCTGAATTCGTGTATTGCCATGTCCCGCCTACGGCATCCCAGCCGAGCTTGTCGACATAGGACCAGGGCAGCAGATATTGAAAAGTGAATTGGGTATTGGTGGGCAGGTCTTTGAGTACACCGGTCACCGTAAAGTTATCGGCGCTGTCGATCCGAACCGTTTTGCCCATGGGATCCTGATCCGCAAAGAGGCTTTTGGCAAGATGGGCGGTCAGCACGATGCCATGATAGTCGTTGAGGGCGGTTTTGGCGTTACCCTGCAGAAGCGGAAAGTCGAGAATGGAGAGAATGCCCGAATCGGCAAAGGCGCCTTCGAGGTTAAGATGTTTCTCTTCTTCCGTCAAAAGGAAATAAACTGTGCGAAACCGGGACGCGAATTCGACTTCGGGATAATCCTTCTTCAATTCAGCGGCGAGAGGCGAGGGCGTCCGACCCCAAACGTCGAGGTTTCCGTTGGTAAACTCGCGGCTATACATTTGGTAAATACGGTCCTTATTGACATAGAACCGGTCAAAACTCAGTTCGTTGTTGATCCAGAGGCCAATCAGGAGGGCGGAGGCCATGCCGATGGCGAGACCAAGGATGTTGATGACAGAGAAGGATTTGTTCCGCCAAAGATTGCGGACGGCGATCTTGAAGAAGTTGCGCAGCATGAGAATGTCGTTGGTTAGAGAGGTGGGGCAAGCAGGATGCCAATTTTATAAAAGTTTCTTTTTCATAGGATTAGCCGGGATGCAGAAAGGTGGTTGTTTGATTGTGATACAGCGGAGTGTTCGCCATCGGCCAGCAGGTCATTGAGCCCTTCCTGTTCGAAGATGATCTGGCCGATGCGAAGGTCGGACCACCCTTTGCGGAGGGCGTATGTAAAGATGGGTTTATTCTTAAGCAGCTGGCAGTCGAGGTAGTGCGTGTGGACATGCCTGTCGGCGACAGTGGATTCCTTTAGCTGGTGGAGATGGGTAGAGATGAAGAAGCAGGATTGTTTGAATTGGGTCAGGCCATGGATCGTCCGGGTGGAGATGGCCAGCGCGTCTTCGGGGTTGGTACCGCGGAAAAGTTCGTCGAAGATGGCAAAGCAGCGACGGGTCTCATGGGCCTGTAACAGGACGTGCTTGAGACTCATTACTTCCGTCATAAAGTGACTATACCCGTTGAGGATATCGTCGTTGAGGTTGATAGCAATGGAGATGACGTCGAACCATGCCAATTCGCATTTCTCAGCAGGTACGGCAAGTCCAAGGTGGGCAAGCGTTACGCAAAGCCCGATGGATTTCAGTAAGGTGGACTTGCCGGACATGTTGGGACCGGTGATGAGTGTGACCGTCTCCGTGACTTCGATGTCATTGAGGACGGGGTTGTGGATCAGGGGGTGATAGAACCCCTTTATGGAAAGCCCTTCTTTGACAAAGGCGGGGAACTGGAATTGGTGTTTCACGATCCCCTTTGACAGAGAAAGACAGGCTTCGAAAAAGAAAAATGCATTCCAAAAGGCATCGACCTCGCCGCTGGCAACCTTGTCTTTGACCAGGCGGGTAAGCCGGGGTAATTCCGTGGCGGCCAGACTGCGGGTGCGGACGATATCATAGTAGCGACGGACATCGAGGGCTTCGAAAAGTTGCCGGATGCAGTCGGTGTTCGCCCGGAATTCATCTGGGAATTCGTCCGGCCGAAGCGATTGGAACCAGGCCTCGTCGATCTTGTGGAAGAAGATGAACATGTTGCTCAGCTGGCCGATCTCGCGGCTTCGCCGGGTGCGGGAGAAAAGAAAGCTGCTTTTATCGCGGGCGGCAATCTCTTTCAAATAGCTGTATGTCTCATGGAATTCGGTCCGAGTATAGGCAAAAGGTCGAAAGAGGTGGTCATGCTTTATGAGGGCCTTCAGGATGGCCTGGCGGGCATAGATCTCATCAACGGACGAAGGTCTGTCGGCCATCCATTGTAGCAGCACGTCCCGGGCGAACTCGTTGTAAACGTGATCAAACAACGGGACGATCTCATTATTAAAATGAAGGTCGTGAATGGTTAGCATGATAGACTAAAGTAACGTGATGAGGTAAGAATGTTGCTTAAACTCCCCGGTTTTGGGAAAATATTGGGAAATACTGGCGGGGTTTTCGGGTTATTGCGGGCTAATTGAGGAGCGGTTCCGGGGGGTTTAAACGGGAGCCAGGGCGATGGGACGCAGGGCTTCCCCAATGGAACGGCTTTTGACTAAAGAAATATAGAAATAAAACTAAGAAATATGGAAAAGATGATTTGGGGGACAGTTGTGGCAGTTCTTGGAATTATCAGTCTGGTGGCCTCCTTTGTGGTAGTGAATACGGGAGATGTGGCCAAGCATCTGGAATTGGCGTTCGCCGGCGGAGTACTCGGGACGATCGCATTTTTCACGGGTATCTGGATGATGCCCAATAAAAGCCGGCTATGAAATATCTACTATATATTATAGGGGCGGTCGAGCTGCTGATGTGGATGGCCTGTTTTTATCTGGCGGTGCCATGATCTTCCTTTACGAATGCGAGGGCAAAACGTTGGACTTTCAACTCACTCCGTTGTCCGGAGATTCTTTACCGGATTGGCAAGCGCAGCCTTGATGGATTGGTAGCTAACGGTCGCAATTGCGATGAGCAGGGCGAGGGCGCCCGACAATGCAAAGATATCCCAGCCGATGCTGATGCGATAGCCGTAGTTGAGCAGCCATTTATTCATTACCAGCCAGGCAACGGGTGTGGCGATCACAAAAGAGATAAGGACGAGATAAATGAAATCCCTCGTTAACAGGGTGGTAATGCTGGTTACGCTGGCGCCAAGGACTTTGCGAATACCGATCTCGCGCAGCCGGTTCTCCGCCGTATACATCGCAAGGGCAAAGAGTCCCAGACAGGAGATGAAGATGGTAAGTACGGCAAACAGCGCCGATAATTTGTCAGTCTGTTGTTCGGCCTTGAATTTCCCGGCATAGGCTTCATCGACAAAACTATATTCGAAAGGATAGGCGGGGCTGTATTTGTGGTATATTTTTTCCGCAAGGGCAAGGTCGGCGGCGGTGGAATGCGCGGGGTTGAGCTTGAAATGGATAACCTGGAACCACACGCCGCCAGGGCCGCCGATCATCATCGGGGCGATGTTCCTGGTGAAGGGAGATTCGAGGATAAAGTCCTTTATTACGCCGACGACATGAAGGGGCGTGGCCGTGCCCTGCCTGATGATCTGGCCGAGGGGAGCTTTGAAGTGCATGGCTTTCATCGCGGATTCATTGAGAAGTACGGCGGCGCTGTCGCTCTTGTATCTGTCGATGTCGATATCGCGCCCCTGCAGGAGGGTGATGCCCATTGTCTTTACGAAATCGGATCGAGTGGCATAGGTAAGGAAGTCGACCTGCTGCTCCGCCTGCGTGCTGCCGGACCACTGGAATCCCCAGGAGTCGCTCCAGTGCCGCGTGATGGGTCCCGGCGACGCGGTGGCGGAGATGGCGGCGCCGCTGCGGATGAGTTCCTCGCAGATGGCGTCAAAATGATCATGCGCCTGACCCTCGACATAGAAATAAACGAGCTGATCCCGGTTATATCCGGCGTCGCGGTTCATGCCGTAACGGAGCTGCCTGGAAACTATGGCCGTGCAGATGATCAGGATAATGGCGAAAGAGAATTGAAGGACGACGAGGGCCTTCCGGGGAGTGACGGCGGCATTCATTTTTCTGACGGAACCCTTTAACACGCTAACCGGCCGGAAGGAGGAGAGATAGAAGGCGGGATAGCTGCCGGCGAGGATACCGGTGAAAAGGATGAAGCTAATGCTGAATAGCCAGAAATCCGGGTTGCTGTATTCAATGGTAAGCTCCTTTCCAACCAATTGGTTGAATGCAGCGAGGCTTATTCGGGTAAGGAAAAGAGCGATCATAAAAGCAAAGGTCGCGATGAGCGTACTTTCACCAATGAATTGGGCGATGAGCGACCCGCGTACAGCGCCGACGACCTTACGAATACCTACTTCGCGCGCCCGGCGTTCGCTGCGGGCGGTGGAAAGATTCATGAAATTGATGCAGGCGATGAGCAGGATAAAAGCGGCGATGGCGATGAACAGTCTCACGGTAACGATCTTATCCCCAACCAGCCGGCCATTGTCCGGTTTCGAATAGAGATGCAGGCGGCTAATGGGCTGGGTGAAGACCTCTGCCCCTTCCTTTGAATGAGTGCGTGTGATCCCGCTGACCTGGCTGTCGAATGACTGTTGGGTGACGCCGGGTCTTAGCAGGACATAGGTGGAAATGGAATTGTTGCCCCAGTTCTGCTCGTCATTCCAGCCGAGATGCGTCATGAATTGCCATGGAACGAGATATTCGAATTGAAAGGAAGTGGTGGCGGGAAGGTCCTTGAGTATTCCGGTGACTGTAAAATTATCCACACTGTCGAGAAGGACGGTCCTGCCCATTGGGTCCTCATTGCCGAATAATCGCTTTGCCATCTGTTGGGTGAGGACGATGCTGTAGGTGCCGCTGAGGGCACGCGCAGGATCGCCTTTTAACAGGGGGAAGCCAAACATGCTAAGGAAACCGCTGTCGACAAATCCGCATGAACTGTTAAGGTGAGTGTCGCCCACGGACACAAGAAAGCGGTCACCGACGCAACGGCAAACGTCCTCTACACCGGAGTACTCTTTCCTGAGGACCGGGGCGATCGATTTGGGGGTTTGGTCCCAGACTATCATTTGACCGTTGAACTTTGCCCGGTTGTACAGCATGTATATCCGGTCCGTCTTCGGATAAGTGCGGTCGATGCTCAATTCGTTTCGTACCCATAATAAGATCAGCAGCGCGCTGGCCATGCCGATGGCGAGGCCGAGGATATTGATGATCGAAAAGGATTTGTTGCGGATGAGGTTCCGCCAGGCGATGGTGAAGTAATTCCGGAACATGTGTAGAAATAATGATTACGGTGAGACTGCGAATGGAGTGCCAATGTGCAAGGTGATTGGGGATCAGGAGGTTGGCGAAATGGCGGCCAGTTTCCGCTGACCGGTTTCGATACACGGAGTGTTCGGGCCGGGTGAAAAAATATTTGCAAGTCTTAATTTTTGTCTCTATGTTTGAAGTGTACTAGTTTACTAATACACTAACATTCGACGAAAGTCGTGAGACTTATGATTCAAATCGAACACCTGGATTTTTGGTATAAAAAAAGCCGGCCGGTCTTTAAGAACCTAAGCCTTTCTTTGCGTTCGGGTCATATCTACGGATTGCTGGGCAGAAACGGATCGGGCAAATCCACCTTGCTGAAGAGCATCGCGGGGCTGGCCTTCCCGGCCGGCGGAAAATGCACGATCAATGGCATTCCCGCGGTCCGGCGATCCGTCAGGCTGCTGGAGGATCTGTATTTCCTGCCGGAGGAGATCTATATACCACAACTGACCCCGGGGCAATTCCTGAAGAACACGGCAAGCTTCTATCCCCGATTCAGTATTACCGACTTCTACAGCCATCTCCGGACACTCGACGTCGATCCGGCGGAGGTTATGAACAGCCTTTCCTTTGGCCAGCAGAAGAAGGCGATGATCGCATTCGGGCTGGCCACGAATACCTCGGTGCTCATTTTGGATGAGCCGACAAATGGGCTGGACATCCCGTCCAAGGTGCAATTCCGAAAACTGATCGCTTCGGGGCTGGATGAAGAGCGCTGCATTATCATTTCCACCCATCAGGTCCGTGACCTGGACAGTCTGATCGATACGATCCTGGTCCTGGATAAACATCGCATCGTGGTGAACCGGCCGGTGGATGAATTGACGGAGAGACTGCTGTTCGGGGTATGGACCGATACGACGGGGTTGGATGTATTGTACGAGGAGGATAGCATTCGCGGGAAGCATGCCATTGTGCGGAATGACTCCGGTAAGTACAGTAAGATGGATCTCGAGCTTTTCTTCAACGCGGTGACATTGGAGGGGAACCGGTTGCTCCCGACGCTGGAAAAAGGAGGCGCCCATGAATGAGGTGTTCAGCTTCACCCGTTTCCGGCGGCTTTTCGTCAAGCATACGATGGAGCACCTGCGTACTTATCTGATGTCGATCGGGGTGCTGTTGGGCGTGCTGCTGCTGGGCGGCGCCTTTATGTTCTATATGATCCCCGATGCGGCTGAAACGACCACTCAGACGGGCATCTTTGTGATCCTGCTGTTTTTGGCGGGCTCGTTTTTTACGAGTACGATATTTGCCGACTACGGGGACAGCAAGAAAGCGATCCCGGCCCTTACCCTCCCGGCGACGGCGTTGGAGAAATTCCTTGTCGGTTGGCTGTATTCCTATCCCATCTTTCTGGCCGTATATATCGGGATCTTTTATCTGACGCTGGGCGGGCTTAGCAGCTTTAAGCATTGGAACGCCGATCAGCATTTCCATATCCTGAATCTCCTGCAGCCGGGAATGACTCTCGTATATGTCGCATATTCGGCGATACACGCGCTTTCATTGTATGGCGCGGTCTTTTTCCGAAAATTGCATTTTATCAAATTGGGATTTGCCTTCTTTATCTCCTTAGCTATTGTCATCATGGCCAACACGGTATTCCTGAAGATCATCACGGGGCTGAAAGTAGTCAGGCTGGCGGTGCCTTTCGGTTTCCTGGACTTCTTTGTCAACAATTCTAACTATTCGATCTCGGTCATGGGCCCATTCGTGTGGACGGTGCTGGATATCCTCTGGCTGGTGACCGTGTTGCTGTGGGTAGCGGCTTTTTTCAGATTAAAGGAAAAGCAGGTTTAGTCATGGAATTCAAGGATAACGAAGCGATATATCTGCAAATCGCAGGATTGGTCTGCGAGAATATCCTGACGGCCAAATGGACGGCCGGTCAGAAAATACTCTCGGTGCGGGACCTTGCGGTGGAGTTGGAAGTGAACCCGAATACGGTGATGCGATCCTATGACCTCCTGCAGGAATTGAAGATCGTCTATAACCGGCGGGGGCAGGGGCTTTTTGTGGCGGAAGATGGATTGGAGCGGGCGATCGCCTGGCGAAAGGAGAGTTTTATCGAGCAATATCTTCCTGGTTTCTTCAAGAATATCTTTCTGCTGGGGATCTCAATGGAAGAAATGCGAAAGCAATACGAACAATTTGTAAAAAATCATGAGAATAAGCACTAAAATATTCCTACTCGCCCTCCTGGTGCTGGCAGTATGTCTGGGCTCCTATGACGAGAAGCTCGCCGCGGAGTTTCGAAAAGGGGAATATACCAATCCATATTACGGTTACGTGCAGATGAAATATAAGGATTTCGATGAAGTCGAACTGCGGTCCGCCACGTCGGCGAATGTAATGCTGGTCCGGGGTGATTTCAAGGTGCTCATGCATCCGCAGGCATCGGATTTCGTGGTTGTCCGGCAGGAAGGGAAGCGATTGATCATCGAGGCGAAGTTCCAGGATCATCTTCGCTCGGTAAATGCGCGTCATATGTTCTTTATCTCCTGTCCGAAACTTAAGGTCTTTCAATCCGATGCGGAATATCAGATCGGTTCGGTCGGGGTCAAGGACTTTGTGAACTGGAATCTCTGGTGGTGGCCTACCACTATACGCGGGTTCAGCCAGGATACCATGACGATCAGGGAGGAGCATGCGAGCAATGTGGTGATGGAGGGCGATACCATAAAGCGATTTACCGCGGTATTGGGGGCGGAAGCCGATAAGGAGAATGGGCCGGTCCTGACCCTCGGGCAAGGCAATCATTTCGACAGTACCAACCTGGACATCCTAAGCAACGGCCGGCTTTGGGTCAAAGGGACTGATATCCGACAGTTAACTTATCACCTTGCCGACAGCGCCAGTATTTCTGTCAATGGCGTTTCGGCACGTTATCTAAATCTTCATTAGTTATGCAATTAGTTATCGACTCACTTTCGAAGACCTATGCGGGCGGGGTCCATGCATTGAAAGATGTGACGCTGAGGATGGGCAACGGGATGTTTGGCCTGCTCGGCCCCAACGGGGCCGGTAAGTCCTCGCTGATGCGGACTATCGCCACCCTGCAGGAAGCGGATAAGGGCACCGTATTCCTGGACGACCTCGATGTGTTGCGGGACAAGACACGGGTCCGGCAGTTGCTTGGGTACCTGCCACAGGAGTTTGGGGTTTACCCGAAGATCCCGGCGGAGCGGATGCTGGACCATATCGCGCAGCTGAAGGGAGTGGAACATTCCGGAGAACGGCGGGATATTGTGCTTGGGCTGTTGGAGAAGGTCAACCTTTTTAAAGACCGCCGGAAACACCTGGGCACCTATTCAGGAGGCATGAAACAGCGTTTCGGGATTGCGCAGGCGTTGATCGGCGACCCCAAGCTGATCATCGTGGATGAACCGACGGCAGGTCTCGATCCGGCGGAGCGGAACCGCTTTTACAACCTGCTGAGTCAGCTGGGTGAGAATACGATCGTGATCCTGTCGACTCATATCGTGGAGGATGTGAGTACCCTGTGCTCGAGCTTCGCGATCATCTGTAAGGGAGAGGTCTTGTATGCGGGCGATCCGGAAGCCGCGGTCCGGGAGCTGGAGGGTTCGATCTTTTCAAAGTCGATCGAGCAGACGGAGATCCGGTATTACCGGGAGATCTATAAAGTGATCTCGACGCAACTCAAAGGCGGAAAGCTGCATATTCGGGTGTTGTCGAGGGGAACCGAGCCGCAGGATGGATTCCTGCCTGCATTTCCGAATCTGGAAGACGTCTATTTCAGTACAATTTCCACTCGTGTCGATGTAAATACCTTGTAACATGTTCACCGAAATCTTTTTGTTCGAGATCAGAAACCGGATCCGGCGGCCCGCCGTCTATCTATACTTTCTCGCCCTGTTGGCATTCACGGTCTTTTCGTTCTCTACGGGGTCGCTGCCGGTGGGCGATCGGGAGCATATCAATTCGCCTTACCTGATCAGCTTCTGGTGCTGCGGCATGTCGATGCTGATGAGTCTTGTCACTTCGGCGATAATGGGGACGGCCATCTTTCGGGATATCGAATATCAGACCAAGGATTATTACCTCACCTACCCTATCACCAAACCGGGATATTTCTGGGGGCGATTCCTTGGGTCCTTTGTCTTTATGATCGGGATCGCGCTGGCCATCCCATTGGGAGTCTTGTTGGGCAGCCATCTCGGGCCAGCCATCGGGAAATCGTTTGCGTCGCAGTATGGACCGAACAAGCTGATATATTTCATTCATCCGTTTGTCACGCTGGTGCTGCCGAACATCTTCTTCACTTCTGCGCTCTTCTTTGGGCTGGTGGCCGTGCTACGGAACGTAAAAGTGATCTATTTCGGGGGGCTGCTGCTGTTCCTGCTGTATTTCATGACGTTGTTCTTTCTCAATCATACAAACAATATCACGGTTATCAATGTGGCCGACCCCTTTGCGCTGAACGGAGTCCGGATGCAGATGTTCACTTCTAATTATATCCAGCAGAACAACAACCTGATCGGGATCTCCGGCTCACTTCTGACCAACCGGTTGCTGTGGCCGGGGATCGGGCTGGCGATCCTGGTCATCACCTATCTCCGCTTCAATTTCGAGACCTTTTTTGCGGGCAGGCGGGACAAGGCGGCGGCGGACGAGCCCAGCATCCGATCGAATGTGGCGCTGAAAACACCGGTACTGAACTTCACGGGCAGGTACAACCGGCGCACCCTGGCGGGACTGATCCGGTTGGAGTTGTTGAACATTATCCGGGACAATTATTTCTGGGTCATCATCGGGGCCGGCAGCGTCTTCCTCGGATTCGTATTCTGGATAGGTAATCAGCCATTCGGCGTGCCGGACCGGCCGCGGACGGTGATGCTGTTGAACTTCTTCGGGGACGGCTTCCCCTTCTTTATTTTCTTTATTATCCTCTTCTATACCGGTGAGACCTTACAGCGGGACAAGCTGACGCGGTATGCTTTTATCAACGACTCGCTTCCCCCGCCAAACTGGGTGCTTAATGGATCGAAGCTGATCTCGCTGCTGGTCATCAGTACGGGGCTGGCATTTCTGCCAATGGCGACCGGGATTATCGTGCAATTGGCAAAAGGGTACACGCATTTGAATTGGAGCGGATGGCTGACCTATATCTTTATTATCCTGTTGCCAAAGTTCCTGACGGGAGCGGTATTCTGCTATGTCATCCAGGTTATCATCAACAATAAATTCGTCGGGTATGCGGTGGCGGTGCCGTTATGGGTGGGGATGTTCTTCCTGGATTCGACGGGGACGTTCAATTATCACCTGCTGTTATATTCTTTCACGCCGAATACGGGGATGTCGGATATGGACGGGATCGGCCATATGGCGGGGCCGATCGGTTGGTACGATCTCTACTGGGTCCTTGGCGCGGGGTTGCTGATCATTATCGCGGCATTGTGGTATTACCGGGGGGTGGGCTCGTCGCTGAAGGAGCGGTGGAAGCTTATACCGGAGCGGTTTAACCGGGCAACGCGCTGGACGGCTGTTGTGGTGGCGATAGGTTTTCTTGGTGTCGGGGGGTATATTTATTATAACGTAAGTTTTTTGAACGAGTGGCTGACAAAAGGTGAGAAGCAGGATCGGGCGATCGCTTATGAGAAGGCGCTGAAGAAGTATCAGGCGCTGCCTTTGCCAAAGATGACGAGCATCAGGGAGACGGTCGAGCTTTATCCGGAAGAGAAGAGGGTGCTGGTTCACGCCAAGCTGACGATCGTCAACCGGACGAACCGGCCGATCACGGAAATGCTGTTGGATGGGGATAACCTGACCGGCTATACGCTTTTGGAGAATGAGCGGGTGATGCCTTTTAGCTATCCGTTGTTGTATCCGCAGGGGAAGTTCAGCTGGTTCCGACCCGCGGCGGATACCGCTCCATTCCGGCTGTACCAGTTCCCGCAGCCGCTGGCGCCTGGTGATTCGGCCAGGCTGTCGGTATACTCCACGTTCAGTCAAAGGGGATTCAAGAATGAGTTATACGATGCTACGCTGTTAAATAACGGGACATTTTTTGCCGGGGGGTTGCCCGGGTTGGGGTATGACGATGACGATGAAGTCAGCAGTCCTTATGTGCGGGCCAAGGCGGGGTTGCCGCCAAAAGTGGAGGAAGAGCTTGCGCCAAATGATCCGGTAGGCATGAATACGCTGCGGGGAGATGCTGGCGCGGACCAGGTTAAAATGGATATCATCGTGGGCACGCCGGGTGATCAGACGGCCGTGGGGCAGGGTGATCTGATGGATCAGTGGACGTCGAATGGGCGAAATTATTTCCACTATAGGTTGGATAGGCCGGGGATGTATTCGCCATTCATGGTTTTCGCGGCGCGGCTTGCCGACAAGCGGGATTCCTTGCAGCTCGATCATCCGGTCGCCATTGATATTTTCTATCATCCCGGGCACGATGAGAATGTAGACCGGCGGATGAGGGCCGTCCGGGATGGGTTGACCTATTATTCTCACGCCTATGGCAGTTATCCATTCAGGAATTTGCGGATCGCGGAGACTTCGAGTTACGGACCGCGGGAAGCATCGACGACGACGCTGGAGGCATTTGGGGAATCCAACGGGTGGAATGCGCATTTTACCGATCCTAATCAGTGGGATTACATTTATCTCGACGCGGTCCGGAACCTGGCGCAACAATGGTGGCGATTTCAGGTAGCGCCTAATAATACGGTCGGGTCGATGGTCATTTCGGAAGGGTTGGCCGATTACGATGCGCTGGTGATGACCGAGAAGAAATGTGGGCTGGCGAATATGCGGCCGTACGTGCTGGACCGGCGATGGGGATACGACATGATCCGGCGGCGAATGACGGAACCGGAGCATCCGGTGCTGACGGCAAATCAGTGGATCGAATGGGGCGGAAAGGCGGGAGTGATCATGTACGGGCTGCGCGATCTGATCGGCGAGGATAGTATAGACGCGGCGTTGCGGGAGTTCCTGGATATATACCGGTTCCGGGCTCACGGTCCTTTTGCGGGATCCAACGATCTGTATGCGGTGTTGAAGCGGCATGTCCCGGATTCATTGCAATACTATCTGACGGATACCTGGGAGAAAGTGACGCTATATGATAACAAGGTCATGGGGGTTTCCGCGGTTGCAACGGGCCGGCCGCATGAGTATAAGGTGACGATCCGGGTAAAGATCGATAAGAGTTGGATCGATGACAAGCGCAATGAGACGCCGGCGGCGGGGATGAAGGATTATATCGACATCGGGGTACTTGGCGCGGATAGGACCGATGCGGCCGGTCGGACGGAGAAGCAGCTATTATATCGCAAAAAATACCTGCTGACGCGTGGCGAGCATGAGATAACGGTTGTCGTGGAAGGAGTGCCGAAGGCGGTAGCGGTCGATCCGCTGGGGTTGTTGATCGACAGGAATAACGGGGATAATTACAAGAAAATCGGCGAATGAAATAACTTTTAATTATTGGCCTGATTCCACCTGGGCCTTTATGGCTTCGAGGACTGGAGCCCAGCCGCCGCCGTCGACGGAATGCTTGTAACGGTCAGCGCCTTCAGCGACGGTACTATAATCACCCTGGGTGGCGGTGAGCGTGGTTATTCCGTTTGCCTCGGTGAGCTGGCAGGTGACGGTCAGGTAATTTTCGGGAAGGTCGGGGATCTTAGGATTGTTGGGATCGATAACCGTGTATTCGAGGTATTTTTCAGGTTGGATCTTAACGATAGTCCCTTTGACGGCGACAAGCTCGACGCCGTTGAAATTACCTTTCCAAATGAGAGGGCTGCCTTCTTTCCAGTCGGAAAGGGCTTCGCAGCCGAACATATACTTCTTTGTCTCTTCGGGATTGGTGAGGGCGTTCCAGACTTTGGAAGCCGCGGCATGGATGTCGATGGCGTTTTTTATAATCAATGGCTGGCTCATTACGGATGCTTTTTGAGATTGCAAGATACGTATTCAGGCGAGATTCGGGTTGCGCCAGCGGACCAGCCGCCAGGCGACGGCGGCCGATAGCAGCATGCCCAGCGCGAGGGTAATGGGCCCCCACATTTTTTCAGCCGAGTAAAGGGCGCCGGTCAGGGCGATAAAATAGATGGCGGTGGGCAGGAGGATCATAATGATCAGTCCGGTGATATTGAGGGGGATCCTGAATGGCCGCGGCCGGTCCGGCTCACGGACCCGGAGGACGATGAGGGCGAGGAATTCAAGGAAGAGGCCGGCGCCATATAAGATGATGTCCATGACGACAAGGTCGGAGAATGTAAAAAGAACCAGGATGCTAACGATAGCCGAAGAGACCAGGATGGAGACATACGGCGTCCTGTACCGGCGGTGCAGGCTACAAAACCAAGTGGGCAGCAACTGGTCGTCGGCCATAACCTGGGGCACGCGGGATACGCTCAGGAGGACGGCCGAGTAGAGGCCCATCTGGCTGGCCATGCCGCCGATCGCCACGAGGATGCCGAGCCACCGGCCGCCTATGAGGGTACCGAGGACCGGAAAGCCGCGGTTCTCGCTATCGAGGGTTGTCGGGTCGATACCGGACCAATGGACGGAGAGGGCTGTAAGGAGATAGATGCCGAGGATGAGGATAAAGGCTATGCCGATGGAAAGCACATATGACCGCACGGGCCGCTTGACCTCGCCGGCGTAGGTAGTAGCGTTATCCCAACCCAAAAAATTCCACATCACATAATAGAGCCCAAGGGAAATGGCGGGCAGCTGCACTCCCTTTAGGGAAGGGATGGGGACGGGCGTCGGATGACCGGTATGAAGCAGCCAGCCGAACAGGATGAGAAAGGGGGCCAGTACTATTACGCCAAGCAGCATGGAGACCTTCCCTACGGGAACGATGCCCAGAATATTCAGGAGAGCGGACGACCAGATGATAACGAGGCAGATGATCAGCCGGTAGTGGGCGATCCCGGGGAAAAAGAAAGAGGTATACGTAACAAATAGAACAGGATAGATAGCGAGGTCAAGAAAGGTATAAAGCCAGGTCCACCAGCCTTCGAAAAAGGCCCAGCGGAGACCAAGGGCATGTTTGACCCACTGGTAATATCCACCGGTCACGGGCATGAGGCTGTTGAGCTCGAGGACGGTGAGGATGGTGGGGATATCCCACAATAAGGGAGTGACGAGGAGCAGGAGGATCGCGCCATGGGTTCCAACACCGGCAAAAAGCTGTTCCAGCCCATAAGGACCACCGGATACGGTCAGGAAGATGACGGCAGCCAGTTGCAGGGGCCGGAGCTTGCCGGGGGACTTGGATATTCGCGGTACGCTCACCAGGACCTGTTCAGTTTGGAGGGGTCAAAAATTTGGTCATCCAGTGTGATGTCGGTCTTACAATCGTGATATATCTCGGTCTGTATCAGTTTGCCATCGATATAGAACCGGCATTTTGTCTCGCAGAATCCGCCGCCGAAGGGTTGCCAGTCTTCAAAACGCGCGTCCATGTTGTCGTCCGATTTGATCATGCGGACAAGATAGAGGTGCTCCTTGTCGATCCACAATTGATTGGCACCTTCCTTGCCAATGACATAGACGGGGTGGCCCTTCCAATTGTCTTCACGAGCCTGAGTGAGGTCATAATGCAGGGAATCGCTGAGGATATGACAGGTTTGGTCGAACGGGTAAAAGAACATGCCGCCGAGCAGAAAGATGAGGCCTTCATTGTTGTTGATGGTAGTGGAGCGCAACTGCCCATTGGTGAAGCGATAGGAGGAATCGAGGCGGAAGATGACGGCATTGCCGCTGTCGGCGGGACCGAAGTCCATGCGAAACCGATCGGGAAAGCGGATGAATTCGTGCCAGGTCTGAGTGGATCGGAGAGTGTCATTCCGATACCGTTGGGTGGTTTGGGTAAAGGTGAGAGAGTGATACCACTTGCCCGCATATCGATCGTGCATCTTTTTGATAATGTCGCGGCCGGAAGGGGGCGGGAAGGCGCCGGTTGAAGATCCGGAATGGAACGCCGCCGAAAGCAGCACCATGAGGAGAATTCTACTCATTTTGGGTAAATACGGTTGGCTTTGGCTGACCAGCCGAGGGTTGTAAGATAGTAAAAATCCGGCACGGAGCCAGCTATATAGAGAGGTATGAGTACTAGCCATAAATATCCCTTCTACATCCGGGCGACGATCATTCTCTTTGGGCTGGTACTGTGCTCATATGCATTGGCCAATCTTCGGGGGATATTGATCCCTTTTTCCTTTGCGCTATTCCTGGCCATCCTGTTGAACCCGTTGATGGAGCGACTGCTCGCGTGGCAGGTTCCGCGGGTCATGGCGATCACGTTATCGCTGATCGCCGCTATCCTTGCCATCAGCGGGATCTGGTATTTCCTGGCGAATCAGATCATGCAGTTCACCGATCAATTACCCTTATTGCAGAAGAAGGCGACGGAGCTGATCGTTCGGTTGCAGGAGTATTTAGTTCGGGAGTTCGATATTCCGATCGAGAAGACGAATTCTTATCTGGCGGAAGCGAGGGGGGCTATCCGGCCATTGCTCGGGCGGTTGCTTGGGTCGATGGCAGGGACGATGGGAACGGTCCTTCTGCTGCCGGTATACACCTTCCTGCTTCTTTACTACAAGAATCTGATCCTGAATTTCCTCTACGATATCTTTGCGGAACAGAACGCGGAGGAGGTGAGCACGGTGTTGCAGCAGGTCCGCGGCGCGATCCAGAGCTATATGTATGGATTGCTGATCGAGGCCCTGATCGTGGCGACGCTGAATACGATCGCGTTGTTGATCCTCGGAGTTCAGTATGCAGTGCTGATGGGGGTGTTGGGGGCGCTGCTGAATGTATTGCCGTTCTTTGGCGGAATTTTGGCGGCGCTATTGCCGATCATGGTGGCGACCATCACAAAGGACGGGTATAATACGCAGATCGGGATTGCGATAAGCTATATGATCATCCAGTTCACGGACAACCATTTCCTGATCCCGTATATCGTATCGGCGAAGGTGAGGATCAATGCGCTTTTGTCGGTCGTCGCGGTGTTGTTGGGGGGGGCGGTATGGGGGCTGGCGGGGATGTTCCTGTCAATACCTTTTATTGGCGTGTTAAAGATCGTGTTTGACCGCATTCCGGAGATGCAGCCGTGGGGACGGTTGTTGGGCGATAAGGTGGAACCGAGGAAGACGGTGAAAAGAAGGAGCCAGATAAGGGCGGTGAAATGAGGCACAAGGGCCGCGGGCAGGGGCGAGAGCCGACATCGTGGCGTGGGCTTGCGAATGACGCGTAATTTTGTAGGTTTGGGCTATGTTGTCAACTTTGATCCGGGCATTTTTACCGGAGATCGAACAATATTCACTGGTGCCGATCGGCTCGGGCCTGATCCATAAAACCTGGAAGGTGGAAGTCGCCGGAGAGGCGGCGTATGTTCTGCAGGAGGTGAATACGGGCGTCTTTAGTAATCCGGAAGCCATCGCGGACAATTTGGATAAGATCGGCCGGTATCTGGCGGCGGAGGCGCCGGGGTATCTTTACACCGCGCCATTGCGAACGGTTGACGGGCCGGTGTTCCATCGCGATGAGCGCGGCCGATATTTTCGGCTGTTCCCCTTTGTGAGCGGGTCCCGGACCTTTGATGTCGTCAGCAGTCCGGAGCAGGCCTATGAGGCTTCGAGGCAGTTTGGGCTGTTCACCCGCAATCTGCGGGGTTTCGATGCAGGGCAGTTGCAGGAGACCCTGCCGCATTTCCATGATCTGGTATTGAGGTATGAGCAGTTCGACCGCGCGGTTCATACGGGGATCGGGTCGCGGGTACGCGAGTCGCGGGAGTTGATCACGTTCCTGCACGGTCAGCGGGCGCTGGTGGATACCTATATTGCATTGACCGGCGATCCGGGGTTTTCACTTCGGGTGACGCATCATGATACGAAGATCAGCAATGTGCTCTTCGATGACCGGGATAAAGGGCTCTGTGTGATCGACCTGGATACGGTGATGCCCGGTTATTTTATCAGCGACGTAGGGGATATGGTCCGGACCTATGTGTCGCCGGCAAGCGAAGAGGAGGCCGACCTTCCGGCGGTGGTGGTGCGGCGCGAGTTTTATCACGCGATCCATGAGGGGTATCTGGGGGTGATGGGGGATGTGTTGAGCGCGGCGGAGCGGGGACAGTTCTTCTATAGCGGATTGTTTATGGTGTATATGCAGGCGTTGCGGTTCCTGGCGGACCATTTGAATGGGGACGTCTATTATGGGGCGCGGTATAAGGGCCATAACTATAACCGCGCCGCCAACCAGGTGGCTTTGCTTCGACGGTTGATGGAATTCGGGGGCTAGGAGATGCGGTTTAAAAGAGGGATGCTAAGAAAGGCCGCGTTCGAAATGTAGCGGGGGGATCTCGACGTCGGTAAAACCTTTTTTGATCAGCCGGTCCCGGAAGGCCTGCTGAACATCATATTCGCCGTGGACGATGAAGATCGTCTTTACCTGTTGAGGGTCCTGGCAGGCAAGGAACTGGGTAAGGTCTTCGTAATCGCCGTGCGCGCTCATGCTGCGGATGCTACCGACCTCGGCGTGGACTTCGTGAAGGACGCCGAAGATATGGACTTCCTTAGCGCCCGCCATGAGGCGGCCGCCGAGCGAGTGAGGTTCGCAATAGCCCACGAGGAGAATGGTATTGCGGGAGTTTTCGATGTTGTTGCTGATATGATGGACGACCCGGCCGGCGTCCGCCATGCCGCTGGCGGAGATGATGACGAAGGGTTCGTTGCGATAATTGAGGAGCTTGGATTCTTCTACTGTTTTTATGTATTTGAGGCCCTGGAAAGCAAAGGGGTCCTTGTCGGTCTCCAGGACTTTCTGGATGGTCTTGTTGAAATATTGCGGGTAGCTTTTTACGATCTCGGTGGCGGCGACGCTCAGGGGGCTGTCCACGTAGTAGTCGAGTGGCGGCAGGCGGTGTTCCTCTTCGAGCTGGTTGAGGGCGAAGAGCAGTTCCTGGGTGCGGCCGACGCTGAAAGCGGGGATGATGAGCTTGCCCTTCTTTTTGAGACAGGTCCTGTCGATCCAGTCGAGAAGCATATCGGGAGTAGTGGCGACGGGATCATGGAGGCTATTGCCGTAGGTGGATTCGATCAGGATATAGTCCGCTTGCGGGAAGACCTCGGGTGAACGGAGGATGACGTCTTTATAGCGGCCGACGTCGCCGCTGAAGGTAAGGTGATACTCTTTGCCTTCTTCCTTTATTTTGAGGTGGACCGCGGCGCTGCCGATGATATGACCGGCGTCCGTGTAGAGGACCTGGACGTCTTCGTCGATCGGGTGCCAGGTGTCATATTCCACGCTGACGAACAGATCCATGGCGCGTTTGGCGTCATCGGTGACGTATAGCGGCTGAAGGTAGGGCAAGCCTTCGGCCTTGCGGCGCTTATTGGCGTATTTGATATCGTCTTCCTGGATACCTGCGGAGTCTTCGAGGAGGATGCCGGTGAGCTCGCGGGTGGCGGGGGTACAGAAGATCTTGCCGGTGAAGCCGTCTTTGACCAGTTTGGGGATGAGGCCGCTGTGGTCGATATGCGCATGGGACAGGATAAGGTTGGTAACCTGGGCGGGTGTAAAGCCCCAGTTGCGGTTGAGGACGTCGGTCTGGGCGCCCATACCCTGGAACATGCCGCAGTCGAGCAGGTATTTCTTGCCGTTATCGAGACTGATGAGATGCTTGGAACCGGTGACGACGCGGGCGGCGCCATGGAATGCAATTTTCATTTTGATTTGACCTTGAAGGACCAAGTTATGTAAAATTCCGCTACCAAATCACCGTTGGCGTTGGTACCGGCGGAACGGATGCGGGCGGTCTGTCCCTCACCGGTAGTGATAGCCGCTTCCACGGCGGATCGGATGGCGGCGCCGTCGGTGCATTCGAACGTGGTCCGGCCGGTTGCTTTTTTCACATAGTTGGCTTCGAGGTGAACGACGAGCAAGGAGACGGGTGGCTTGCGACCATAGACTTTGGCCATCGCGAGCGTGCCGGTGCTCATTTCGGCGGCCATGGCAAGGCAGGCGAAATAGGTAGATCGAAAGGGGTTACGGGTGAACCATTTATAGGGAACGGTGACGGCGCAGGTATTGGCGTCGAGGCGGGTGATGCGAAGACCGGCGAAAAAGGCGCTGGGGAGGCTTGTTAACAGATAAAAGCGGAAGAGGAAAGGATTGGTGACCATGCGGGTGAACCTGGTAGATATGGCGACAGGGTCGTCGACCACGCGGATGGGGGGCATGGAAAAAGGTGTTGGTGCGGTATAAATTTAGGGCAAATTCCTCAGAGCTCGACCTGGTTGCGAAGGAGGTCGCGGAAATCGTCCCTTTTGCGGATGAGGTGGGCCTGGCCATCTTTCACAAGGACTTCGGCGGGTTTGTACCGGGAGTTGAAGTTAGACGACATTTCGAAGCCATAGGCGCCGGCGTTGCAGAAGGCGAGGTAGTCGTCTTCGCGAACTTCGTTGATGCTGCGGTCCCAGGCGAAGGTGTCGGTCTCGCAGATATTGCCGACGACGGAGTAGCGGCGGGGTTCGCCGTGGGGGTTGCTGATGTTGACGATACGGTGGTAGGCGTCATAGAACATGGGGCGGATGAGATGATTGAACCCGCTGTCGACGCTGACGAAGGTGGCGGCATCGGTTTGCTTCATGACATTGACCTTGGTGATGAAGTAGCCGCTTTCGCTGACGAGGAATTTGCCGGGTTCGAACCAGACCTGGAGGGGGCGGCCGCCGGGATTGGGATGGCTGCGAAACGCTTCACCCACTTTTGCGGCAAGTTCTTCGATATTCGTCTCCGTATCGCCGTCCTTATAGGGGACCTTGAATCCGCCGCCGAGGTCGATGAACCGGAGGTCATGGAATTTTGGAATGAGATCGAAGAGGATCCCAATGCCTTTTACAAAGACATCGACGTCCTTAATCTCGCTGCCGGTATGGATGTGAAGGTCATGGACCTTGAGGTCGTAACGTTGTACGATGTCAAGGATGAGGTCGATCTGGTCGACGGGAATGCCGAACTTGGATTTGTCATGACCGGTGGAGATCTTGAGGTTGCCGCCGGCCATAATGTTTGGGCGGAGCCGTACCCCGACGGGGTAGGTCGAGCCAAATCTTTTACCGAATTTTTCCAGGTTGGAGAGGCTATCGATGTTGATGATGACGCCGAGGGATTGCGCTTCTTCGATCTCGTCAAAGCCGATCCCGTTGGAAGTATATAGAACGCGCTCTTTAGGGAAGCCGGCGTGGAGGGCGAGGCGGGCTTCGTTGGTCGAGCTGCAGTCGACATTGGCGCCGAGGTCGCGGATATATCTTAAGACATTGATATTCGTCAGCGCCTTGCAGGCGTAGAAGAATACCGTATTGCTGTCGTGGAAGGCCGTGGTGAGCTTTTGGTATTGCTCCTTTATCTTTTCGGCGTGGTAGACGTATAGGGGGGTGCCGAATTGTTGGGCGATGCGGATGAGATGGTCGGAGGGAAGGTTGAGGGGCATGTTATGGTTCATTTTGGGAGTCGGCGTGGGGGGAGTCGGCGTGCGGTTCGGCATGAGGGACTTCGGCATCTGATTCGGCATCCGGTTCATGCTGCGACTGCATCAATGTTGGTTCGACGAGGGTTTCGGCGAAAACTTCTTTCAATTTGGGCAAGTCGGCGGCAGAATTGATTCCGAAGTAGTCCATGAAGGTCTTTGATGTCGAGTAGACCAGCGGTTTCCCCGGCATATTGTCATTGCGACCGGAGATAACGATCAATTCTTTTTCAAGCAACTTCTGGATGCTGTAGTCGCTGTTGACGCCGCGGATGGCTTCGATCTCGCCTTTTGTGATCGGTTGGCGGTAGGCTACGATGGCCAGGGTTTCGAGGGCGGCGGAGGACAGCCGTTTGAGATATTTCTCCCCGTTGAGCTGGGCGATGGTCTTGTGGTAGTCTTTTTTGGTCAGGAACTGCCATCCGCCGCCGCTCTCTCTTACTTCGAAGGGGTAGAATGCGGACGCGTATTTCTCGATGATGCCGTCGACGGCGGTCTGGATCTGTTCGAGCGTGAGCTTTTCTTCCATGAAGCCAAAAGCGTTGTTGATCAACTCGGTGAGCTCCATGGAGGTCAACGGCTTGTCGCTGGCAAAGATCAGCGCTTCGATATGTGGGATAATAGTTCCGATTTCCATTCCGTCTATTTACCCTTGTAGCGCGGCAGCCCCGCTTACGATTTCCGTCAGTTCGGTGGTAATCGCGGCCTGGCGTGCGCGGTTGTATGAGAGGCGCAGCGATTTGAGCAGCTCGTTGGCGTTGTCGCTCGCTTTATCCATAGCGGTCATGCGGGCGCCATGCTCGGAGGCATGGGCGTCGAGGACGGCCTTATACAGTTGGGTGTTGAGGATCTTAGGCATGAGCTCGGCGATCAGTTCTTCCTTGCCGGGTTCAAAGATGAAATCGGCTTTGGCATGGCCGGCTTTGCGTTGCACTTTAGGGATGGGCAGGAATTTTTCAAGGACAAAGGTCTGGGTAGCTGCGTTCCTGAACTGGCTGTAAACGATCTCGACGGCGTCGAATTCGCGGTTCTGAAATGCTTTGACAGCGGCCTGTGCGGCATTCTGAACGTGCTCGAAGCTGAGCTGGAGAAAGATATCCTTATAGGTGTCGGAGACTTTATAGTTGTTCTTGGCAAAATGTTCGTATCCCTTTTTGCCCATGGACCAGATGCTGACGTTGCCTTTTGCGGATTGGGCAGGGTATTTTTCTCTGATGGACGCCTTGGTAAGTTTGATCACATTCGCGTTGTAGGCGCCGGCGAGGCCGCGGTCGCTGGTGATGACGATGAAGAGCACTTTTTCGATGGGGCGGTCGGCGGCAAGGCTGAGGCCAACGTCGCCTTCGGAGCTGCTGACGATATTGCTGAGGACTTCCTGAAGCTTCTGGGCGTAGGGGCGCATTTGGATGATCGCATCCTGGGCGCGGCGGAGCTTGGCGGCGCTGACCATTTTCATTGCCTTGGTGATCTGTTGGGTATTCTGAATGGATTTAATGCGATTGCGTACCTCTTTCAGTTGTCCTGCCATAGCATTCCTTTAAAATGGCTGCAAAAATAGCGCAAATGCGTGAAAATTCCGCGAGCGGGGAAAAGGAGGGGAAAAGAAGCGAGTTAAATCCGAAATATTGCGGACTTTTGTAGTTCTAATTAATTATGGAAAAGAAGTCTAACGATCGAAGAAAGAACCTATCCACAGCTCAACGACGTAAATTGGCCGGTAAGACGGCGGCGACCCGCAAGCCGGGTAAAACGGGGGCGGAGGGAATCCTTAAAAGGACGGATACGGCGGAGCGGCCGGTGAGAACGGGAAAGACGGGGGCGACGGGGATCATCCGGGAAACGGGGACCAACGGGATGTCCATTGATGAGACGCGTTCTGATAATCAATTGGCTACTAAAGATCTAGGGGGCAACGGGCAGCCGAAGAAGGGCGGGCGCAAGCGTGTTCCGGTCATCCTGGTGACGAATGATGATGGCATTAATGCGCCGGGAATCCGCAACCTGGTGGAGGCGGTGAAGGGGTTGGGAAAGATCGTGGTTGTTGCGCCGGATAAGCCGCAGTCGGGGATGGGGCATGCGATCACGATCGGAAACCCCCTACGGCTAAACCCTATGCATCATCTTTTCGATGGGGTTGAGGCCTGGCAGTGTTCGGGTACGCCGGTCGATTGTGTGAAGCTGGCGGTGGATAAGGTGCTGCGGCGGAAGCCGGACCTATGTCTGAGCGGGATCAATCATGGGGCGAACCATTCGATCAATGTGATCTATTCGGGGACGATGTCGGCGGCGGTGGAAGCGTCGATCGAGAGCATCCCGGCGGTGGGCTTCTCGTTGCTGGATTACAGCGTGGAGGCGGATTTCACCGCGGCGCGGAAGTATGTGCGGATCATCGTGGAGCAGGTGCTGGCCCACCCTCTTGATAAGCATCTGATCCTCAACGTTAATTTCCCGGCGGTTCCTGAGAATCTGATCAAGGGCATTAAGGTGGCGCGGCAGGCGTATGCGAAATATGAGGAGGATTTCATCGAGCGGAACGATCCGAATTCGAAGAAATATTATTGGCTGACGGGAAAATTCGTAAATTTTGACAAGGGTCGGGATACGGATGTTTGGGCGTTGGAACACAACTATGTAAGTGTGGTGCCGGTACAATTTGACATGACGAATTACGTTCTAAAAGGCAAACTCGAAAAAACGTGGAAATCGTGATATTCAAAAAAGACAATCTCCGGCTGGGGTTGGTGCTCGGGCTGGTGGCGCCGATCATTAGTCTGGTGATATACTATTTTGTTCGATTTTATCCGACGTATCCTATCCGCGAATTCTTCTTCTTTCTGCGTACGAATAAGCCGCAGATCACGGCGGTCTCGGTACCGTGTCTGGTGGCGAACATTGCGTTATTCACTGTTTATATCAACTCACATCGGGATAATACGGCGAAGGGAATCTTCGTGGCGACTATTCTTTACGCGATTGCGGCGTTGCTGTTCAAGTTTGTTTGAGGGGGTACGTGGGGACGCGGGGTGTTGTAGGTGGGCTACCGTGGGAGCGGGCATTGCGGGGCCTCGGCGGCGGGGTGAAAGTTCTTTTGGAGCGAGCGGATTCAACCCTTATTTTTGCACTCCTTTTTGAAGGCAGGTGGGCCAACTTGCCGGAGGAAGGAATGGATTGCCCAATAGTATAATGGTAGTACGACAGATTTTGGTTCTGTTTGTCTAGGTTCGAATCCTGGTTGGGCAACAAGTAGCCCCTCGCAAAGCGAGGGGTATTTTTTTGGTCGGTAGCAAAGCGAGTTTACTCGCGGGAAATCGATTGATTTTGGATCGGTGTGCTAGAACTTTCTCATGGCCGTGCAAGGAGGGCTATTTTCTACGGCTTGGGGTCTTCTTCTTAGCGGCTTTTTTGGGTGCAGCTTTATTTACGACTTTCCTTATGCTTTTCTTCAAAACCTTTTTAGCCGTTTTCTTCGTGACTTTTTTTGTGTGTTTTTTTGAAACTGCGTTTTTTGAGGAGGCGGCCTTCTTTACCGACTTTTTCGCAGCCTTTTTCACGGGCTTTCGGGCTGCGGCTTTTTTACGGGTGATTTTACTGATCGCTTTTTTCACCGCGGTGATCTTCGCCGCCGCGACCTCCACCATCTTATCCTTGCCTTCTACGATCTCATCGCCCAACACGGAAAAGGCCTCTCCCGCAAGCGCGAAAAAACCCTTTCCATCATGATCCGCCGGGGCAGGAGGCGTCTCTTTCTTTGCTTTGCTCATATAGCTAATTTTTTATAAATATACTAATCCCGGTGATACCCGGCCTCATATTCCTCCCGATTAACGTCACTGATTCGTAGAATATGCAATTTGCCGGCCCAAGTCTTCCCTTCATCGTTGCTTTCCTCCTCCAGCCGGTACCAGCCTTTTTTCGTATCCGCCTTATTGTTATCACCGGTGAAAAATATATTCCATAAGTTTTCTTATCAATTAGAAAATCATACCTGAAGGCGTGGTCCGGTGATATCCTTCCATGTACCTCGTGAGCGTATTCTCTTTAGTCCAATAATTTCTCGGTTTTCTATGTGGAGCAATGCAAATGGCTTCTCGAACCAGGAAAACACTACCAAAGAGTTTATTAATAGCCGACGCCAGTCCGCTTTTCCCTATTTGCTGTAGCTTTTGCAGTGTTGGTGGTTCATTAAATTATTGAGTCGTTTTAACTCGCTTATTTTTGCTTTTTCGTCCCAGTCATTCTTATTTAGTTTTAAGCCAAGCTTAAGATCAGCATTAAACTTATTAAATCCTCCCTTTTCGCATATGGCATGGTACAATCGGTGTTTCCACATTTTTAATAATAGTGAGCCCGGGGAGTTGCAGAATTTCTTCAATTCGTCCTTTATCTTTATGATTGTCCAATACTTTGGCGGATTCCGATCACCCTGAAGATTTGCTGCAATTCTTAGATTGCTAAGTTTTCTAAATTTCCTATAAATCGCATACTCAAGTTCTCGATAGTCTTTTTCTCTCAAGTCTTTTATCGTTGGGATCTTTCTCCATTTATTATAGAGCGACTTGTATTTTTTTATGATCCCTTCTTTTGTCCATTTTTTGTGAGTCATGCCCAAGGATGAAACTTTAAGTATAAACCTGGAGGTTATGTAACCGCAGTAAGGTTATTAGGTTAAAATAGATCTGTCGGATTTAATTTCAGGAACTCCTGCCAGGGAATTCCACTTTTCCCTATGAGCAACACTTTATCGGGATTGAACGCTTTCTTAAATGCCGAGATTCCGGAGGAGGATTGGGTCGTCCCGCTCTTGATCTCAAGTCCAATAACCTTCCCCTTTTTTTCCAGGACAAAATCAACTTCTTCATTTCTTTCGCGCCAATAAGAAACTGTGAATCCTTCGACCAGTGAGTAATTGATCAAATGAGCTCCAACAGATGATTCGACTTGCCTACCCCAATCTTCCGGTTTGATCTTTATTTCATCGAATAACTCTTTCTTCTGGGCGCTAATCAATGCGGTGTTATGTACCTGAAATTTCGGGCTGGAAGATCTCTTATAGATCAGGTTACCGGAAAATTTCTCAATACCTGCCAATAACCCCGCCGTATTCAACAAGTCAAGGTAATGCGATAAAGTAGTGGTATTGCCGGCATTCTGCAACTGTCCAATCATCTTTGTATAAGAAAGTATTTGGCCGGAATAAAGACAACCTAATTCAAAAAGACGCTTCATCAAGGCGGGCTTATCAATCCTTGTCAGCATGAGTATGTCTTTCAATATGCTCGTTTCAATAAGAGCTTGCTGGACATATGCTTTCCATCGTTGTTCATCGCTGATCAAGGGCGCTGAACCCGGATAACCGCCGAACCAGACATATTGATCGTCATTCCAACCAAAAGCCTGTTCCATTTCCGATATCGACCAATGTCCCATATAAGTTGTCTCAAACCTTCCTGCCAAAGATTCGGAAAGTCCTTGCTGTAATAACAAACGGGATGATCCCAGCAGAATTACTTTCAGCGCTCTTTTTGTACGGGTATCAGTATCCCATAATAGCTTTACCGTTGCACTCCAATCGCCTATTTTTTGAATTTCATCGATCACCAATAAGAACTCTTCAGCCTTTACCTGATCCATTTTCAAGCGTGCTGTTTCCCACTGCTGCTCAAGCCAAACTACATTAGAAGCTGCAACAGCATCGGCAGAGGCAAAATGGCTAGGCATCTTGCATTTTTCCAACAGTTGATGCACCACGGTTGTTTTCCCAACCTGGCGCGGTCCAAATAATACTTGAATAAACCTCCTTGGCTCGGAAATTCTTTTTGTAACCAGTTGTAAATGATGTCGTTCGAACATATTTTACAAAATACTCAATATAGTGAGTAAAAGTACTCAAAATCTAGAGCAATTCCAAAATCTATTCTCCGATGTGATGCCACCCTGGCCAGCCCATAGGTTGAGGTTTTTTTGATGTCCTATATCCAAGCCGCACGGCTTCCGAGACACTAACCATAACGTGGACTTTCATTCTCGGGATGCTCTTGTGGTAGTAAGTGGTGGCTGAGCTACCTCTAACGATGGATCGTCGATATAATCCACATTCGTTACGCTGTCGATCGGCGGCGTCGGGTCGTGGTAACATCGGCTCGATTGTCTACCTTGGACAAAAAATCGCTACATATGAAGAATCTTCGGGCAGCCATCATTCTGCCGTTCCTGAGTTTAACCGTATCCCTGGCCTCGGCGCAAAAGACGATCGGGCATGAGACGACCGCGGAGAAGAAAGCACGGATGGCCTGGTGGACCGATGCCCGCTTTGGGATGTTCATTCATTGGGGCCTCTATTCGCTGGCGGCAAGACATGAATGGATCAAGCACAACGAAGCGATGACCAATGAGGAATACCGGAAATATTTCGAGATGTTCGATCCGGACCTCTTCGATCCCACCGCATGGGCGCGGCAAGCCAAGGCTGCGGGGATGAAGTATGCGGTGCTGACGACGAAACACCATGAGGGGTTTTGCAATTTCGATTCGAAGTATACCGATTATAAATCCACCAATACTCCGGCTAAACGCGACCTGGTGCGGGAATATGTGAATGCGTTCCGCGCGCAGGGGCTGAAGATCGGCTTCTACTACTCCCTGCTGGACTGGCACCATCCCGATTATACGATGGACGATGCTCACCCGCTTGTCCAGAAAGATACCAGCCAGGCAAATTATGACCGGTTGAACAAGGGCCGGGATATGCGTAAATACCGGCAATACCTACGCGACCAGATCACCGAACTGCTGACCAACTATGGAAAGATCGACATTCTTTGGCTGGACTGGACCTGGGGCAAAGACGATAAGCGCGGCAAGCATGCGGACGATTGGGGCGCCGTCGAACTGATCAAAATGGTTAGAAAGCTGCAACCCGGCATAATCGTGAATAACCGGTTGGGGCTCGATGACTATACGGACGGCGGCGACTTTGTCACCCCCGAACAGGTCTCTACGGCGGAACTGACCCCATATAAGGGTAAAACCTGGGAGACCTGCCAGACCTTTTCGGGTTCGTGGGGGTATTACCGGGATGAGAATAGCTGGAAGACGCACCGGCAGTTGCTGGACCTGCTGATCACTTCGGTAAGCAATGGCGGAAATCTGATCCTGAACGTAGGACCAACGGCTCGCGGGGAATTCGATTACCGCGCGAAGAACGCCCTCGACAGCATCTCATACTGGATGCATGCAAACAGCAAGGCTATCTATGGCTGTACGTTCGCGCCTGCGGAATTCGCCGTCCCGGAGCATACCAAGCTTACCTACAATCCAAAGACAAAGCGGTTATACGTTCACATCTATGATTATCCGGCCGACGGGAAGCTGGTGCTGCCAGGATATGCAGGGAAGATCCGATATGCGCAGTTCCTGCAGGACGATTCGGAGCTGAAGATGTCGGCGGCTGACGGGAGTCCAACTGATTTGGTGCTGACGCTGCCGACGCAAAAGCCGCGATACGACATCCCGGTGGTGGAATTGGTCGTCAATTAGTTGGTACGGCCAGGTTAGCGAAGGTTCGCCTTCAACAGCCGGATCGCCTTTTGGATCGCCTCACGCCCATCCGACTCTATTCCATACCAGCCATGAAATCCGCTCTGACGGCAGAGGTCGATCATCTTTACCGACAGCTCGTCGGTAGGTTGGTTGCGATAGGACATGCCTTTTGCAAATGGCAGGACCTTTTTGAGGTAAGTGAGGTTATCGAAACCGGAGGAGGGTTCGCGCCAGTCGGGATAGGTGCCGAAGAAGGGGTCATTCACCTTCCTCATAAGGGCTGTCATCCAATCAGGGTCGTTGGAGACGCCGCCGTGGTTTTCGATAAGGATCCGGACGCCGGCGGGTTTTGCGTATTCGAGAAGCGGGTGATACGATTCGGCGGCCCACCCGAGGGCTTCGGTCTTGTCGACATCAAGTCCTTTTGCTCTGTCGAGGGTTGGGGCGCTGTTGACGTCGAGGGGCCCGCGGCAATTGGTCCGGATGGCGTGGCAGCCGAGATAATGGGCAATATCCACCCACTTCCGGTGAAAGACGGCGAATTCCTTCCGGCCTTCTTTTGTGGGCGCACAGCCGTCGCCCTCATCGTCCACCATAATGAGGACCATGGCGACGCCATGCGTGGCGGCGTTCTGCTTTAACTGTTTGAGATAACCTTCCGTCGGCACTTCGAACAGGGTATTCACGAACTCAATGCCGTTGAGATCGAAATCTTCTCTTGCGATGCGGGGAAAGTCGAGCGTTTTCCACTCCCCTGCCCGCCATTCTTCGATGAGCGCCCATTGAGCCAGGGAAATATCGTCAGGCTGATTCATAAGTCAATTTAAGGATCAAATTGCAAAAAAAGATAGATTTTGTCTATAAGGTATCAATACTTTCTATGATGGTAAACCTCGGAACTTCGATACATTTGGCATTATTCGCTCAAAATAAATCACGTTATAATGGAAAATAACACGCTTCACTACTCAACAGTTCACCATCCCGCTGCCGCAAGCAAATGTCCCTTTATCGGCGGACAATTGAAGCAGGTCTCGGGAGGCGGCACGGCAAACCGCGAATGGTGGCCGAACCAATTGAATCTTGGCATCCTGAGGCAGCATTCTTCGTTGTCGGACCCGATGGACAAAGACTTCAATTATGCGGAAGAATTCAAGAAGCTGGATCTGCAAGCTGTCAAGAAAGACATTACCGATGTGCTGACCACCTCGCAGGACTGGTGGCCGGCGGACTTTGGCCATTATGGGCCGCTGATGATCCGGATGGCATGGCATAGCGCCGGCACATATCGCATCTCGGACGGACGCGGCGGCGGCGGACGGGGCATGCAGCGTTTTGCGCCGTTGAACAGCTGGCCCGACAATGTCAACCTGGATAAGGCAAGACGGTTACTGTGGCCGGTCAAACAAAAATATGGCAAGCAGCTATCCTGGGCGGACCTGATGATCCTGACCGGGAACTGCGCCCTTGAATCGATGGGCTTTAAGACCTTTGGCTTTGGCGGAGGGCGCGAGGACGTTTGGGAAGCCGCGGAGGATACTTATTGGGGCTCGGAAAAAGAGTGGTTGGGGAACAAGCGGTATGAAGGCGACCGTGAGCTGGAAAACCCGCTTGGCGCGGTGCAGATGGGGCTGATCTATGTCAACCCGGAAGGCCCGGATGGGAAACCGGACCCGCTGGCTGCGGCCCGGGACATTCGTGAAACCTTTGGCCGGATGGCGATGAATGACGAAGAGACGGTGGCCCTGATCGCGGGAGGCCATTCTTTTGGTAAGACGCATGGCGCCGCCGAAGCCGGGAAACATGTCGGTAAGGAACCGGCAGCCGCCGCTATCGAAGAACAAGGTCTTGGCTGGGCCAACAGTTATGGCCGCGGAATGGGTGGTGAGTCGATCACCAGCGGCCTCGAAGGGATCTGGACGACGACCCCGACAAAATGGAGCAATAATTTCTTCGAGAACCTGTTCGGTTATGACTGGGAATTGAGCAAGAGCCCTGCCGGAGCATTCCAATGGGTACCTAAAGACGGTGCCGGTGCAGGTACGGTGCCCGATGCGCACGACCTGGAAAAACGCCATGCACCAACCATGCTGACCACGGATCTGGCACTGAAGGCGGACCCGAAATATGAGGTCATCTCCCGGCGATTTTATGAGCACCCGGATCAGTTTGCGGATGCGTTTGCGCGTGCATGGTTTAAGCTGACCCACCGGGATATGGGGCCGAAAGTCCGTTATCTCGGGAGTGAAGTTCCGGCCGAGGAATTGATCTGGCAGGATCCGATCCCTGCTGTAACCCAGCCGTTGATCGACGACGCCGATATCGCAGCGCTAAAGGAGCAACTGTTGAATGCGGGGTTGACGGTGTCACAGTTGGTGGCTACCGCCTGGGCGTCTGCGTCTACTTTCCGGGGTTCCGACCGGCGGGGCGGCGCGAATGGCGCGCGGGTCCGGCTGGCGCCGCAAAAAGACTGGGTCGTCAATGATCCGGAGCAACTGGCCAGGGTGCTGGGAGCGCTGGAGGGGATACAGAAGAAATTCAATGAGGGGCAAACGGGCGGGAAGGCTGTGTCGTTGGCCGATCTGATCGTGCTGGGTGGCTGTGCGGCGGTGGAGCTGGCTGCGAGGCAGGCGGGGTATGCGGTCAAGGTCCCTTTTACAGCGGGGCGGGGCGATGCGCGGCAGGATCAGACTGACGAGCAATCATTCGAAGCGCTCGAGCCGGCTGCAGATGGGTTCCGGAATTATGCACAGACGCGTTATGCGGCAACAGCGGAAATATTCCTTGTCGATAAGGCGCAACTGCTGACGCTGACCGCGCCGGAAATGACGGTGCTTGTTGGTGGGATGCGGGTCCTGGACACGAACTATGACCATTCGCGACATGGGGTCTTCACGCATAACCCGGGTGCATTGACCAATGCCTTTTTTGTAAACCTGCTGGATATCGATACGAAGTGGAGTGCAACCTCCGCCGCCGCCGATCTCTTCGAAGGGCGCGATCGTGCTACAGGGGGGCTGAAGTGGACGGCTACGCGGGCCGATCTCGTCTTTGGTTCAAACTCGGAGCTAAGGGCACTCGCGGAAGTATATGCCTGCGACGATGCGAAAGAGAAATTCGTTCATGACTTTGTCGCGGCATGGGCGAAAGTGATGAACCTGGATCGGTTCGATCTGATCTGATCGAATTTGATGGAATGTCAGACAATAATCAACCCCGAGGCATGGCTTCGGGGTTTTTCGTTATATTTAGGTGACAAAATCCTTCCGTCATGGCTTCCATTAATCTTACCGTCAACAATAAGGACTACACGGTCGATGTAGACCCGCAAATGCCCCTGCTTTGGGTGCTACGGGACGTAGTCGGGCTAAAGGGTACGAAATTCGGCTGCGGAATGTCGCTGTGCGGCGCGTGCACCGTCCACTTCGATGGCGTGGCGATGCGGTCCTGTACGCTGCCGGTCTCTGCCGCCGCGAGTGCAAAGAACATTACCACCATCGAGGGGATCTCCGAAAATATCGATCATGTCGTTCAAAAGGCCTGGATAGAATTACAGGTGCCGCAATGCGGCTATTGTCAATCCGGTCAGATCATGTCGGCGGTGGCGCTTTTGAAAACAAATCCGAAGCCGACCGATGCGGACATCGACGCAGCCATGGCGGGCAATCTTTGCCGCTGCGGGACTTACTCCCGGATCAGAAAAGCGATCCATCGGGCATCGGAGATGATGGCCTGAAATTTTTCACCATTCTCAACAACTTATTATGTCGCAAGCACTCGTTGATAAATTGATCAAGCGTCAATCGGGGATCAAGCGGATCGACCGGCGGAATTTTTTGAAAATCTCAGGGTTGAGCAGCGCCGCACTGATCATTGGCGTTTCATGCGGGCCGGACAAAAAGCGAACGATCGCGGTTGCAAGCCCGTCGCCGGCGTTCAACATCACTCCTTATGTCATCATTGACAAATCAGGAAAGATAACGCTGATGAATCCCAAGCCCGATATGGGTCAGGGGACTTTCCAGTCGGTGCCGTCGTTGATCGCCGAGGAGCTGGAAGTGCCGTTGGATGGAGTGACGATCGTGCAGACGGGTGGCGAAAAGGAGTTCGGCGGGCAGACCTCGGGCGGGAGCTATTCCGTAAGGGGAAATTATCAGGACCTTCGAAAAGTGGGCGCCGCGGCAAAGACGATGCTGATTGGCGCCGCAGCGGCGCAATGGAAGGTACCGGTAAGTGAATGTTATGCGGAGAATGCGAAGATCATTCACCGCCCTTCGGGGAAAAGCCTTGGTTATGGCGAGCTGGTTGAGCCGGCTTCAAAACTGCCCGTTCCGCAAAATCCGGTGCTGAAAGATCCCAAAGACTTCAAGATCCTCGGCAAAAATTATCCCCGTCCCGATGTTCCGTTGAAATCATCCGGCCGGGCCATATATGGCATCGATGTGGAGGTCCCGGGGATGGTCTATGCCTCCATCGAACACAATCCGGTATTTGGCGGTAAGCTGGTCAGCTTTGATGAAAGCGCGGCATTGAAGGTCCCGGGCGTCCAAAAGGTCGTAAAGATCCAGCGGATGCTTGGCAAAAACAAATACGATGCGGTAGCGGTAATAGCCGCCAACTATTGGGCGGCGCGGCAGGGGAGGTTGGCGTTGAATGCGAAATGGGATAATGGCGAACTGGAGAAATTCAACTCGAAGGACTACGAACAAAGCTTGCGTGACATGGCGGTTAAAGAAGGGAAAGTGGTCCATAATGACGGAGATTTTAATAAATCGTTCGCAGGAGCGCCGGTGAAAGTCGAGTCGTTCTATGAGACCCCCGTGGTTTCGCACTCGCCGATGGAGCCGATGAATTGCGTCGTGCAGTGGACGGCGCCGGATGCGGTGGAAGTATGGGTCTCGGCGCAAGGGCCGGATCTGGTGAAAGACGAGCTGTCTAAAACATTGGCGTTGCCGGCGGATAAGATCAAAGTGCATATTCTTTTCAGCGGCGGCGGTTTTGGCCGGCGTTTATATCCGGACTTTGCAACTGAAGCCGCACATGTCGCCAAGGAGGCAGGCAAACCGGTCAAAGTAGTTTGGACCAGGGAAGACGACACCCAACTCGGGCCTTTCCGGCCGCTTACCTTTTCTGCGATGAAAGCGGGGTTGACGCCGGACGGCAAGCCGGTTGCCTTTCAACATAAGGTCATCGGGCCGTCCATCGAGTCGACCATGGATGAGAAGAAGGATGAGACGGGGGAAAGCTCGGATATGACGGAAGGGATCAGCACGCAGAAATATGAGCTGCCGAATATGCGGAATGAGTATGTCTATACGCCGATACAGGTTCCGTTGGCGGCATGGCGGTCGGTAACGAGCTCGACGCTGGCGTTTGCACATGAGTGTTTCATCGACGAAATGGCGGTGAAAGCAGGTAAGGATCCGATGGCTTACCGGTTGGACGTCCTTCTCACCAAAGATTCAGACTGTAAAAAGGTGCTGCAAAAACTGAAGGAAGTTTCCGGGTGGGACAAGCCCTTACCGGCCGGCTGGGGCCGGGGAGTAGCGCAGTATGAATTCTTCGCCGGGCTTGCGGGGTATGTTGTCGTCGTTTCGAGCCAGGGCAGCGGAGTAAAGATCGAAAAGGTATATTCGGTGATCGATCTGGGGACCGTCGTCAATCCTAACATGACGGCGCTACAAATAGAGGGCGCAGCCACGATGGCGCTTACCGCAGCCATTAAGAATGGGATCACCTTTAAAAACGGACAAACCGAGCAAACGAATTTCCACAATAACCCAATAGTTCGCATCAACGAAATGCCGCCGGTCGAAGTGCATATTCTGGCAGACGGCGGAAAGGAAATCAAAGGGGTCGGCGAGCCGGGAATACCGCCGTTTGCACCCGCGCTGGCGAATGCGATTTATGCGGCCACCGGGAAAAGGGTGCGGCGGATGCCATTTGATCTCAATAAAATAGCGTGATACTATAGGAGTTTATCCGGCGTGATAGGCAGGTCGCGAATGCGTTTGCCGGTCGCGTGATAGACGGCATTGGCGATACCGGCGGTCAGGCCGATCAAACTCACTTCGCCGAGGCCTTTGGCGCCCATAGGATCGATGATGGGGTCGGGCTGATCGATAAAAAGGATATCTGCTTCCGGAAAGTCGGCATGTACGGGAACATGATAGTCGGCGAGGTTGTTGTTGACATACCGGCCCCAGCGATGATCGACCATTCCTGCTTCCATCAAGGCGATCCCGATCCCCCAGGTCATCCCGCCAAGTACCTGGCTGTGGGCGGTCTTGTGGTTGATAACCCGTCCGGCGTCGATACAGGTGACGATGCGGGTAACACGGGTTTCGCCGGTTGTCTCGTTGACTTCGACCTCGACAAAATGGACGGAGAAGGATTTCCCGGAATAGTTTTCCATGGCCGGATCAGGCTTTGATTCAGCGGTAAATGAAAGCTCGGTCAGGCCGCGTTGCTGTAACGTTGCCGGGTAATCGCCGGCTTTGCCGGCGCCGAGCTTTTCCCTGAGCCCCTTTGCGGCGTCATACACCGCAGATCCGGTGGAGGCGGTCGTATGGGATCCATATTGAGGTGGAGCAGGAGGCAGGTCGGCGTCGGCCCATTCTATCCGGACCTGCTCCATCGGAACGCCGAGGACATCGGCGGCGATCTGCGACAAGATGGTGATCGATCCCGGGCCGGTATCAGCCACCGAACATCGGACGGTTGCATGCCCGTCGGCATATATCGTGACGCTAGCCGATGCCGGAGCACGCTCGGCTTTATAGATGCCCACGCTCATCCCCCACCCTACCAGCTTTTGCCCCCGGCGGACAGACCGCGGCGTCGGGTTGCGCTTCGACCAACCAAACTTCTCCGCACCAATGGAATAGCATTCCAGCAAATGATTGCTGGACCAGGGTTTGCCGGTAAAGGCATCGGCGGTGGCAAAGTTGCGGCGCCGTAGTTCCAACGGGTCTATTCCAAGCGCATAAGATAATTCATCGATCGCGGATTCCAGTGCAAAGCTGCCGCTGGTCTCGCCGGGCCCGCGCGTCGGACAGGGCGTACTCATATCCAACGGCACCAACTTATAGGTCGTGGTCATGTTCGGGCAGGAATACATGGACTTCGTCGGGTCGAGGATGCGTTCGGTGAATTGCTCATATCTGGAGGTACTACCGCAGGCTTCGTGACTGATGGCGATGATGGTCCCGTCGTGTTGCGCGCCAATAGCCACCCGCTGGATCGAATATGGCCGATAGCCCACCATGTTGAAGACCTGGCTTCGTTGCAAGGCTACGCACACGGGCCGGCCGGTCTTCTTTGCGCCCATGACGGCCATCATTTCCTGTGGCCACATCCGGGATGAACTGCCAAAAGCGCCGCCAACATACGGTGAGCTGACCTTGACATTCTCTTCCTTCAGCTGAAAATATCTTGCAAAGAGCTGACGCGTCGTCTTGACGCCCTGGGATTTATTAAAGATATAAAGGTGGTCGTCGCCTTCCCAATATGCGGTGGTAGCATGTGGTTCCATGGGGTTGTGTACCTGCAGGGGGGTATGATATTCCTGCTGGATGCGGACCGGTGCATTCTGCAAGGCGGTTATATCTCCCCGCGAGTAATCAAGGGGATGCTCCGGCCGGATGGCGGTCGGGAGTGCGGCTAAAAAATCGGTCTGGCGGTCTTCTTCCTTGTACTGCACCCGAACGAATCCGGCAGCATATTCCGCCTGTTCGATCGTCTCTGCGATGACCATGGCGACCGGCTGGCCGGCGAAATGAATGTTGTCGTCTATGAAGGGTTTGAAGTCCGGGCTGGTGTTGTTGGCCAGCGTCGGCGCGTTGAGGTGGGTCAGGATAAAGATCACACCGGTAGCTTTTGCCGCCTGGGCGGTATCGATGGCGGCGATCCGGGCTTTCGCAATGGGGCTGGTGATCACCGAGCCATAGGCCAATCTATTTAGCGGGTAATCTGCTGCATAGTTTGCGCGGCCGGTCACTTTCGCCCGGCCCTCTACCCTGTCGACGGGCTTGCCAATAGATGTGTCGGGCGGGTTTGCCATGGTAATAACACTTAAAAAATCATGCCTGCGGATGAACGGCGGACTCTCCGGTAAAAGGTAGTGAAAAAATTGGTTAAAGGGTTATTGTTTAATCAATTTCAACGTTCGTCTCCAGTTACCGACCGTGGCGACCAGGAAGTAGTCTCCGGGTTGCAGGCCTTCGAGTGACAATGGCGTATCCAGCTCGGTGGTCGTCTTGGTGATCACGAATTCCCTGACCAGCACGCCGCCGGCGGTGATAATGTCGACCTTCATCCGGCCGGTAACCGGATTGTTGACGTGCAGCTCAAAGGAGCCTCTGGTTGGGTTGGGATATACGGCCAGCGGTTGATTGTATATCGAACCGGTGTCCTGCGTAATGACCGGCGCGAAGCTGGTGACTTCGGTTGGGCCGACGGCCGCGGGGTTTACCACCGTCTTTTCGGTTATCGTGAACGCGTTGATGTAATCATAGTATTGGCCATGTGTCAGCTTGACGACGATCGTGCCGCCCGACGCAGGGGTCAGGTTGTCAAAGGTGGCGACGGACGAAGTATTGTTGTTGGTGGAGATCGTGACACTCGATCCGCCGACGCTGAAGATCGTCGTCTGGTTCGGATTATTGCGGCTCGCGTAGAAGTCGATCCTGTAGAGTTTCGTGCTGTCGAGACCGCTCAGGGTGAGGGTCCGGCCGCCGGAACTGGAATAATAGCTGGGATAGCGGGCCGCCTGCTGCGGGCACATTGTTACGGTATAGCTGGGGCCGTTGTCGGTGACGGCGGTCTGTGTGGATAGAACCGTAGAAATGTTGGAAGCCGTCCCATCCGAATATTTGAATTTACCCGAGGTCAGGATGGTGCCGCCGAGGTTCCAGGCATTCCATGCGCTATTGTTATAGGGGTTGCTGAACCCATAGATGGCTACATTGATCACCTTATTCTGAGTCTGCGGAGCGGGGTTGACAATAACATTGACCGTATCCGCGGCGGTCGCGCCCAGGCTGTCCGTCACCGTTAGTACGAAACTGTACGTTCCGGCGATTGCCAGGCCGGTGATATTTGTAGTGTCGGATTTGGGGCTGCCGATGGTTGCCGTGCTACCCGCGGCCTGGGTCCAGGCGACGGAAACAATCTTGCCGCCTGTCTCGCCGGCGACGCCATCCAGCGTAACGGTTGTCGTCGGTAAGGTGATCGTCTTATCGGGGCCTGCGTTGGCTTTTGGAACGGGTGGCGGGGGTGGTGTGCCCGACCCGTTGACGGTCACGGTGATGATGGCGCTGGATGCGAGCTTGTACTGGCCGAAGGCGCCCATCGTGAATTTGTGAACACCGCTATCCAGCCGGCTTACGGCGGTGGTCGTGGCCAGCGGGGTGGCGATCACGGAGGTATCCGACACCAGATATTTGAAAGGATTTGTCGCTTCGATGATAGCGGCCAGTTGTGCATGGGCCGCGGAGCTGAGATGGATGCCGTCGCCCGCGGAATATTGCGGCAGCACGGTGTAGGTGCCGGGATAGACCATTGGGGTCATGAAGTCCACGCAGAACTCGCCAAACCGGTTGAGCAGCGAGTCGCGGATGACCAGCAGCTGCGCCTGGTCGGCGGAATCGAAGGAAGAAGTCCGGGGTTGGGTCGTAGTGATGTAACAGCGCACGCCGGCGGCGTTGGCGGCGTCAAAGATGTTCTGGTGCGCGGCCATGATCTCGGGGATGGTCAATTGACCGATCTCGTATTCATTGGATGGGTAGCCGACGATCAGCACGTCGATACCTTTGGCCAGAGCGGCGGTGACGTTTGCCGTCGAGTCATACTGATTGGGTGCGGAGCCGGGAGAGACAAAGTTGGCCGTCACGCCGTTGTAGACGGTAGATCCGCCAACCGCGAGGTTGTAGACGGTATCGATGATACCATTGGCCTGATAGTAGCGTTTGATCCGGTTGACGAGCGAACTGTCGATATTGGTTGGTCCGGTTCCAAACATGGTCGAGGAGCCAATGACGCCGATGTGCATGATCCGCTGGCCCGGCGCGGAGAGTTTTGTCCAGTGCTCTGCTGTGATCAGGTTGGACTGCGCGGTGACGGTGGAAGTCAGCATCGTCGTGGAAGTAGTTATCGTCTGGTTGGAGCCCACGGTTACTACCGGCGGCAGGGGAATAGACGGGGAGCTGACGGTAATGACAACGGTATCCTTGCCGGTCTGACTGCTGTCGTCGGTGACCTGCAGCTGGACCGTGTATGTACCTGCAACAAGGCTGGTCAGGTTGGTGATCACGGAGTCGGGAGACGTGAGGGTGTCACCGGCGGGTCCGGATAGGACGGTCCATTGATAGGAGACGATCGAATCCTTGCTGGTGCTGGCCGAGCCATTCAGGGTGACAGAGTTGACGGGCAAAGTGATCGTCTGATTTGGGCCGGCGTTCGCTACGGGTGGTGGTGGGGGTACAGCGGGGTTGACGGTGATCTGAACCGTGTCGCGGCCTGTCTGGCTGCTATCGTCGGCGACTTGCAACTGGACGGTATAGATGCCTGCGGTCAGGCCGGTAAATGTCGTGATCACGGAATCCGGTGTCGTCAGGGCGCCACCATTGCCGGCGAGAACGGTCCATTGATAATTGACGATAGAATCCTTTCCCGTGCTGGCCGAGCCATTGAGCGTGACTGAGTTGACGGGCAAAGTGATCACCTGGTCGGCGCCGGCATGAGCGACAGGGGCCGGGGGAGCCAGTGCGTGGTTAACGGTGATCTGAACCGTATCGGTGCTTGTATGATTGGTGATGTCTGATACGGTCAATCCAACAAGATAGACCCCTGTGGTGAGGTTATCCAGCTCTGTTTTTGCCGATGTGGAGCTGGTAAGCGCGCCGCCGGCCGGACCTGTAAGAACGGTCCATTGATAAGTAAGGAATGAGCCGGTGCTGGTGGAACCATCGAGGGCCACGGAGTCCAGCGGCAGAGTGATCGTCTGGTCGGCGCCGGCATGGGCGACAGGTAGCGGAGCGGCGTTGACGGTGATCTTGACCGTATCAAGCCCAATATGATTGCTGTCGTCGGTTACTTTTAGCTGGACACTATAAACGCCGGCGGCCAGACCGGTCAATGTAGTCTTCGAGAGTGTCGGGGTTTCAAGTACACCCGGGCTGCCGCTGAGGATCGTCCATTGATAGCCGATGATCGGGTTGGCCCCGGTGCTGGCGGATCCGTTAAGCGTAACCGAGTCCAGGGGGAGGGCGATCGTCTGATCAGGGCCCGCGTTGGCGACCGGCGGAGCATTGGAGATGATGGTCTTCTCGGTTATGGTAAAGCCGTTGAGATAGTCATAATATTGGCCGTGAGTAAGGGTAACGACGATCTTACCGGAGACCGGTTTGAGATTGTCGATCGTTCCGACCGCGCTGGTGTTGTTGTTGGTCGAGACGGTAACGCTGGTGCCGGCGGTGGCAAATGTCGTAGTCTGCGAGGGGTTGTTGCGGGACGCATAGAAATCGAGCCGGTAGAGTTTTGTGCTGTCCAGACCGGTGATAGTCAGCGTGCGGCCGCCGGAACCCGAGTAGTAGCTGGTGTAGCGGGCCGCCAGTTGCGGGCACATCGTAACGCTATAGTTGGGGCCGTTGTCGACGACAGCGGTCTGTGTGGATAAGACAGCCGACAGATTGGAGGGAGTCCCGTCCGAGTAATTGAATTTGCTTGCGGTCAGGCTGCTACCCGCGTTCCAGCCATTCCAGGCGGTATTGACGTAGGGGTTGCTGGAAGTATAAAGATTGACGTTGATAAGCCGGTTGCCGCCGGTGGGTGGCGGGAAGACGGCGATCTGGACGTTGGAGCTCACCGTAAGGCTACGGCTGTCCGTCACGGAGAGAGTGAAAATATAGATTCCCGATTGGGTCAGGCCGGACACGGCGGTGGTATAGCCGGTGGGGGAAGCGATAACGGGCGTCGTTGGGCCGCTGACAAATGTCCAGACATGGGAGGTGATCGTGCCAAGGCTGTCGGTGGCCGATCCGGTCAGTGTGTCCGTGGAAGCCGGCAGGGTGATGGCCGCGGGGGTGCCGACGGTAATGACAGGAGGCACATTGGCGGTGGTCGCCAGCCGCGTGTATTGCAACATCCATTGGTAGATGTTCATTTTATTCACGCTGAGAGTTGGCGAGTAGGTAGCGGTCCAGGCGTCGTGGACATTGTTGTGAAATATGGTCTCCATTGCCGGCGGAACGGGAGCCGGAGGCTCATTGATATAAGCTATTTCCTGTTCGGTATAGGCGGCAGGGACCTCGGGGTCCTGGTCGTTGTGGGTAGCCCATACCGGCAGATTCGAAGCGGCGATGATGCGACCTCTGGTAAGGTCGGGCGTCACGTCGCCGCAGACGGGGACGATGGCTGCCAGGCGGTTGGCATAGGCAGCCTGATTGCCGGCATAGAGCCAGGTAACGCCCCCGCCCATGCTGAGACCGGTAAGGTAAATGCGGGTAGTGTCGACCTTATAGTTGGCGAGACAATAATTGATGAGGGTATTGACATCAGTGACGCTGGGTTGGACCTTCCACTGGGGTCCGATCATAATGAATCCGAAGGTCTTGCCGTTGACGGTGACCTGGGAGGGGAAGCTATCCAGGCTGATCTCTTCCGGAGGACCGCTTCGCAGCATCAACGGCATGGTGGATGCGGTGCCGGCGCCAAGGTCCCCTGCACCATGGATATAGACCATCAATGGATATCTGACGGTGTCGTTGGGGTTGTAGCCTTGCGGCAGATACTCGTAATAAGCATTTGTGTTGGACGTGATCGACTTGAACCGGGCTGTCATAACCTGGCCGGTGACGGTCAGGAAGAGGGACTGGAGTAGAACGATTATAACGGTTGCTACGGCTGTGCGATACCGACAGAACTTTGGCATACGGGGTTTAGTTGACAATTAGAATAAGAAAAATAGGGTCTTTTGATCCCTGAGGTAAAGCGGGAAGGCTAATAGGTAAGACAGATAATTAGTAAGGAAGCAGAGAAGCAATGCTATGGCAAGCAAAAGAAGGGAAGATCATTTTCGCGACTGCAAGCTAAGTAAAAAAAATGGAACAATACAACCACTGGGATAAATGAATTTTTTTGGGGAAAAAGTGAGCAGTTCGCCGGTTAAAATAAGGCTTTCACCGATGGTTGGCGGGGATCAAGGGACGTCGTCTCTTCGAATGAGGCGAAAGACGCCGAAGCGGGTGATGAGAAAACCGATGGCGACGCCGATAAAAACAACGGTGAACAAGGTACCGAGCGGGAAGTCGAAGCAGCCACTGGATTCATCACTGGCGCCGAAGAAGACGATGCTGGTGTCGAGAAAGAGGAACGTGAAAGTAGAGATGGTCAGCAGGATGAACAGAAAGATCAGGATGGCGGCGAGGGGCTTGGTCCATCGCCAGGTTTCGCCGACGTTGCGCAGGCGGTTGATGGAAAGGATCAGGCCGGTCAGGAAGAGGATGGCGATGACGATACTGAAAACTCCGAGCACGGTGGATTCTTCCTTGCGGATGAGGCTTCGGTCGTTATTTCTCACCCCGGCTTTCTCCCATTTGCGGATCAATACTTTAGGGAACTCCGTTTCACAGGGATAGGTAAGGATAAAATCATATTGTTCGAATTTCGCATTTATATAGGTCCATGACCACTGCCAGTCCTCGAGGGGCGGTTGCTTTTTATGTTCGATCCGGAGTACGGTCGTGGTCGTGTCGATGGCAGACAGGATCGCGGTCCGCACATCCCATAGGTCGGTATAGCCGTCGTCATCCCCCAGAGAAGCTATGACGACGCCGCCCAGATTGTTCTGCCGGATGAATTCAAATTTGGCTTCGAGGGAAACCGCATCATCATACCAGATGCGTTGAAGGAATGTTCCGGTCTTGCTGGCGCTATCCAGCCTTTCGGTGGCGCTTAAAGGGTCGAAGACAGGGAGCGACTGGCTGGCGCGCTCGCGGATCTCGCTATAGGTAATTGGCTGCGCGGAAATCCATTTCCCCGATCTCCATGTCCAACGGATGCCGAAATAAGGCAGGCAGACCATCAGTTTGGATGGCGGAATGGACATATTGAGATATCTGGAGATACAGGTCTTGAGATCGTTGTTGCCGACGCCGGCGAGGGGCGCCAGCGGGCTTGGGTCATTGCGCCGGTATTTGGTGAAGTCAACCCAAAAACGATCTACGTATTCGTCGAGCGCCGGCAGGTCATATTCTTCAGTGGCATAGGCGGGGATGCGGATCCCGAGCGTATAGGAGCGCCTACCCCTACCCTTCAGCCCGGCGGCCAGTCTTTTGATAAAAGCAGTCAGGTTTGCTGAATCAGGAGGCATATCATCGAATAAAATATTCACACCTGCCGCGTGACGTTCATCGAGGTTATTGAGGATCTCGCCGATCAATGCCACCTGGGCGGCAGGGCTCCGCAGGAGGCTGTCGATGTTCCGTCTGTCCTGGCTCTGCACGCAAAGGCTGAGACGGCATTGCCTGGCGGCGCTGTCGAGGATGGCCGCCTTCTGCCAGTCCAGGTCACCCGTGAGTTTGCCGATGCCGCCCTTGAATCCGACGGAAACCCAGGCCACTTCATCGATCAGTCTGAGGTCAGGGAGGGAGGCCGGTTGTTTCGTATTGAATGGATAGAGGCCGATGACTTCAAGGCGGTTTCGGACGCGATAGACATGGCGTTCGCTAAGCGTATCATTGATCTTCAGGGTATCGCATTTATAGTTGCCGCTGTCGAGGAGCCGGCGAATTCCGTCGAGCGCCTGCTGGTCGGCGGGGTTGGGCGCGTTTAGCATTTTGGCAACCAGGTCCTGGATAGCCTGGTCATCCACGCCTGGTCCGGTGTCGGGTGTAACGTCCGGGGAGTTGCCAGCGTGTGTTTTTAGCGAGTCGATGGCTGCCAGGACCGAGGAGATATCGTTGTGTTCGGCTTGTTGAGCCAGTGTCCATTGGGCCGAGTCGATCTTGTCGAGCTGGGTCATGGCCGCCTGGAGGCTATCCTTGAGGCCACTGCTGTCGATGATGGCGAGTACGCGGGTCTGTTCGCGTGTCCGGGCGTTCTGACGAAATTTGAGAAATTGAGCAAGTTTCTTTAACAGTCCTTCCTTGGGGGGCGTGACCTTAGGCGGGGTGACTTTGGGTGCGGTGACCTGGGGAGCAGTGACCTTTGGAGCGGTGATCCCCGGGATCGTGTCAGTTTGCGGATATATTGTCCCGTTATATCCTGCCGCCAGAACGTTGCAAGTAAGCGCCAGGAGTATAGGTAAGGGGAATACTTTATACATAACATCGGGGCTAGGGCGAATGTATCGATTAAAATTTTTTTTCGCGCAATTTTTTTTGAATTGTCAATACAATTTCTATATCTTGTATGCTCTTCTGATTAGTGTACATCATTGTAAAGTCTATCCAACATTCACACCAATTCCGTTACTCGCAGATTGCATAACTGTACCTGAACCGGTATCGCAGTGACCGTGAAATCACTGCCCGGGATTTTATTGTGTGCCATTTAACTTAGGGATAAATGATACAAGAGGCTTTGTCGTGTCTCACCGATGAGATGAATCTTTTTTTCAGGAGTAAGTTAAAGATCAATGAAGACAAGGCAGTCCTATCAGGCATTCTGAGTGCGGATGGGTCTGTTGCGATCCGGGAGGAGAACAAGATCATTATCACCCTGGTGAATGTGGAAAAGGAGACGATGATCAATGGGCTTAATACCGTTCCAAATACGGCTGCGCCCTTGAACATCAATTTGTACATCCTGTTCTCCGCTTATTTCTCGGCGGGGAATTATTCAGAGGCGTTGCGATTCCTGTCATTCGTAATGGGGTACCTGCAGCAAAAAAATGTGTTCAATCGCAGCAATACTCCACAGCTGGATAGTCATATTATGAAGCTGGTGTTTGAGATGGAAAATCTGAGTACTGAACGAATGAATAATTTGTGGGCCTCGCTTGGGGCGAAGTATATGCCGTCAGTGCTTTATAAGGCGCGGATGCTGACGATCGACGGATCGATCGTGCGGGAATACCGGCCGCCGGTAAGTGGAGTTCAACAATAAGCGTACTATGGAAAGTCGAATGATGAAGTTGACGACAGTGGAGTTCAAACATGGCTATTTCGGCAGGCAGGCCGATACGCCGTTGTCTGTCAGCCCGTCAGACTCCAGCATTCGGGTCATGACCGGTCATGGGTTATGGTGGAAGGAAAGACCGGGCGGCTTTTTTTTGATGTACGACAGCCGTCATGCGGGTAGCGACAGGACGAGGGAGGCGGTATTGAGGGAGGGAGTTGTCCTTAGGTTCCTGCTGCGATTGAAAGACCCTTACTTCTTTAATTACACCGAAGGCCCGTCGCCGGTGGCCGGTCGGAATATTTACTATTTCCATAACCGGCCGGATTCGGCGTCGTTGCAAGCGGATCCGCAGGTATCGGGCAGCGATCTTTTCGACACCGTTCCGGATGGAATGCCGGTGCGCAGGCAGTATCCGCTAGGAAGCCTTGCGGGCAGGCCGTTCGATCAGCCGTTCGCGATCCTGAGATTGCGGTTGCGGCCATGGATGACCGCGAATTATTCCGTCGAGTTCGGGGCCCGGTCCAGTAAATGGCATTATATTCTTGTGGGGCGGCACTTGCAGGATCTGCAAAGTCCGGCCATCATCGTCAATAGCAGTGTGCCGAAGGACACCTTCGTGGGCCCTAATAATATTACCCTGACGGATGGGCGGCCGGCGTTGTCGTTCGTCTCCCGAAACCCGATCGCATTAAGTGAGTGGCCTGGCGCCATGTGTATGTTGGTGGAGGGATGGGATGGCGGGACAGGGAAATATAAAATGGTGATGCCGGCGTTGCCGGTGCCGGATGTCCGGGTCATTTCGCGGGCGGTGGCGGCGGGCAGCGGGGGCCCGGCTGATGCGGGGGGCAGCGGCGGCCCGGCAGATGCGGGGGGCGCGGAGAATTATTCTGAAATCTTTATATACTAAATTATAAATCCCAGAACATGCCAACACCTAAATTGATGACCCCAGGCGTCTATATCCAGGAGGAGAACGCCTTCCCAAATTCAGCCGTCGCCGTAGAGACGGCAGTGCCCGTATTTATCGGTTACACGGAAAAGGCGATCCGCAACGGCAAATCGCTTGTCGGAGTCCCGACGCAAATCAGCTCGTTTGCAGAATATTCGGAGAGTTTCGGCGGACCGTTCCACCCCAGGTTTACGATCACGCTGGGGCCGGCGCCAGCGGTGGCAAAACCGGCTCCTGCGGCGCAGGAGAAGCCGGCGGATGCTGGACAACAGCCTGAAAGCACGGGTGGAGACGTGCAGGCAAAGACGCAGGATGGCGGGGGAGAGGCAAAGACGCCGGATGCAACCGGGCAGTCGGGACAGCCGGAAGTGAAGGCGCCGGATGGCACGGTCACGCAGCCGCAGGATGCGCAGAAGACTCCGGACGCGCAGAAAACTCCGGATGCGTCAAAAACTCCGGATGCGAATGCGCCGGATGGAGACAAGGGGACGGGGACAACGCCGGCAGCGGCTACACCGGATCCGGATATCGTTAACATCAACGGGAAAGCCTATAAGATAACGTTGAATGCCAACAATACGGCGTATTTCTACAATTGCATCCGGCTCTTCTACGCCAATGGCGGCGCTAACTGCTATATTTATTCCGTAGGCACTTATGAGAACACCCCGAATGGGTTTGAGATCAAAGCGGCCGACTTTCTTCAGGGTCCCGGCCATCCCTTGTCGGTCTTCGACGTTCTGGAAAAAGAATACGAGCCTACGATGATCGTCATGCCGGATGTCATCAACCTGGGTGTGAACGCATACACGAGCATATATACGGAGGTCCTGAAGCATTGCGCCAACATGCAGAGCCGGATAGGAATCTTCGATCTGCGCAAGCAGGCCAAGACCGAAACAACGGATGCTGTCGTTCAGGAGTTCAGGGACAACATAGGTACCGATTCCCTCAACTACGGCGCGGCCTATTATCCCTGGCTGAGCACCAGCGTCGTACAGCCGACGGAGGTGGACTTCCAGAATATCGACCCTAACAGTGATCTTGCGCAGCTCCTGCCGGCCGGCGATATGACGGAAACTGACCCCGACAGCAAAACGAAGGTCAAAGCTATCACCGATATCGTCGCCGCTTTCAAGGCCAATACCAACAATACCAAAGACAGTATCAAACAGAACTATCATCAATCGCTAAAGGCGGCGAGCCCTACTTATGTCGCTATCCTGAAAACCTTGCAGGAGCGGATGAATGAGCTACCACCTTCGGCGGCCATGGCGGGCATCTATACACTCGTGGACACATCACGCGGGGTCTGGAAGGCGCCGGCGAATGTCTCGGTCAGCATGGTGAACGCGCCGACCATCAACGTCTCCTCAGGGGAGCAAGAGAAGCTAAATGTCGACGTCATGGCAGGCAAGTCGATCAATGTCATCCGGCCCTTCCCGGGTATCGGGACTCTGGTATGGGGAGCGCGGACGCTGGACGGGAATAGCCAGGACTGGCGTTATATCAATGTCCGGAGAACGCTGATCATGATCGAGCAGTCGCTGAAGCTGGCGACGCGGGCGTACGTTTTTGAGCCGAATGACGCCGGGACCTGGATAACGGTGAAGAGCATGTTCAATAATTTCCTCGTCAATCTCTGGAAGCAGGGAGCGCTGGCGGGAGCGGTGCCGGAGCAGGCTTTCGACGTGCAGATCGGCTTAGGCGCCACCATGACCCCCAACGATATACTGGATGGGATCATGAAGATCACGGTGAAGCTTGCCATTGTCCGGCCTGCGGAGTTCATTGTCATTACTTTCCAGCAACAACAACAGCAATCTTAATTGAATCATCGTTAATTTAACCCCATTTCTTAAACATAAAATCATAAAACTATGGCAGATGACGGTTCAAGCCAATCACAGGCGATATGGCCGCTGGTGAAATTCTCTTTCCAGGTCAAATGGGATGACAAAGAGCTTATCTTCCAGGAAGTAACAGGCCTTTCCGCCGAAACCCAGGTCATCGAATACCGTGGTGGCAACAGTAAGGTATTTTCGACAGTCAAAATGCCGGGCATCCAGAAGTACGGAAATGTCACCCTCAAGAAAGGCATCTTCAAAGGCGACAAGGACCTCTGGGACAAATACAACCTGATCAAGATGAATACCATCAAACGATCCACGATCACGATCAGCCTGTTGGACGAGTCAAACGCCGTTGCCATGACCTGGACGCTCACCAACGCTTTCCCCGCCAAGATCACCGTTACGGATATGAAGTCGGACGGTAACGAAGTGGCGGTCGAAACGATGGAGCTTGCGCACGAAGGGCTCAAGCAAACCGCATAAAACAGGGCGGATGGCAGGTACCACTACCTATTACCCGCCGGTTGCGTTCTCCTTTGAGGTCAGCATTACCGGCATCGACGGGGTGAATGAAGGAAGTTTCCAGGAGGTCACCGGGCTCAGCGTAAAGCTGGACGTGGAGGAGGTCAAAGAAGGAGGCGAGAACCGATTTGCGCACCGGTTCCCCTCCCGGCCTAAATATGAGAACCTCGTGTTGCGCCGCGGCATGGTCACGAGCTCATCGCTGATCAACTGGGCGAGGCAGGCTGTGGAACAATTCCAATTCACAACCCGGACGGTTGTGGTCAGCCTGCTCGACGAGGAAGGTAAGAACCTCGCTTCCTGGAATTTCGTCAACGCATGGCCGGTGTCGCTAAAGGTCTCGGACCTCAAAGCGCAGGAGAATGCCATCGCCGTCGAGACACTGGAGCTGAGCTTTGACTATTTCCAACGAATTAAATGACGCCATGCCACTTGAAGTCAGAGAGTTGGTGATCAAGGTCACCATCGAAGAACAAAAGACCCCGCCGCCCGCAGATGAAAAGACCCAGCAGACCGTCCGTCGCACGCTCATCCGGGAGTGCGTGGAAGAAGTGCTGGCCAGGTTGGACAGAAGGGCGAAGCGATAACACCAAGCCGTTATGAGCAATCTGATCAAACTGAAGATAGAGGCGTTCAGCGACGCCGCCTGTATGCAGTCGCTCAACAAGTCGATCAACGCCTTTATCAACCCCGATTCCTATTCGCTGAGCTACGCCGTCAACTATGAAGCCAGCAAAGAGAAGCAAAACAATGCAGGCACGCAGATCTTCACCGGGATGGGCCCCACGGGCCTGGAACTGGAGCTGACCCTCGACGGTACAGGCATCGTCCCGTTGCCGGCCGGCTACTCCACCATCGAGGATTATATCAAGGCGCTGAAGGGTATCGTCTACGATTATCAGGGCAATTATCACCGGCCCAACTATTGTAAGGTAGCCTGGAACAACCTTCAGTTCACAGGCGTCTGTGCGTCTTTCAACCTGAAATATTCCCTCTTTCAGCCGGATGGCACGCCTATCCGCGCTACCGTGAAGCTGAGCTTTAAGGAAAATATCGATTTCAAAACAAAATTGCGGCTGGCCCAGTCCAGCTCTCCCGACCTGACGCATGTCCGTACGGTGAGGGCCGGTGATACGTTACCGCTGATGGCTTACCGCATCTATGGCGACAGCAGTCACTATCCGATGGTCGCCCGATACAACAACCTTTCCCGGCTCGACGCCATCAAGCCGGGCGACGAACTCTATTTCCCGCCATTAAACCGGTAGCCCTATGCCTGCCCCCTCCCCTATCGATATCAAGGACCCGGTGCTAATGCTGACGATCAGCATTGACGGCATGCCCCTGGACGATTCGGTTCCGGTGCAGTCGCTGGAGATCACTCAATCGATCAACAAGATCCCCGAGGCGCAGCTGAGCATCATCTTCAGCAATCCCGCCACGGGGAATGCCGATATCAAGGATAGCCAAAAGATCAAGCCGGGCAGCACCATCGAGGTCAAGACAGGCTATGGCGCAGATGGAGCAATGACCCTGATCTTCAAAGGGGTGATCACTAAAAAGAAGGTTAGCCTGAAGACAGCCGGATCGTATACGCTTGACGTCAGCTGTTCGCACAGCGCCCGCAACATGACCTTTGGAAAGAATGCGGTCCAGTATACCGATAAGACGGATAGCGACGTCATCAAGGCAATAGTGGGCTTATATTCCGGGTTGTCGTGCAAGGTGGATGCGACTACGGTGACAAGGGAGACGACATTGAAGCCAAACGATACGAGTGACTGGGATTTTATCATGACCCTGGCGGAATTCAATGGCAAGGTCATCTCTTTCGACGGAGATACCGTGGTCGTCGCGGCGCCTTCGTTGAGCCCGAGCCCGGTGCTACGGGTGGCGTTCGGCGAGTCGATCGAGTCATTCGACGCGTCTATCGACACGGAAGATCAGCCGGCTTCGGTCACGGCGATGTCGAAGAGTAAAAGCAGTTCCGATATCCTGAAGGCCAAAGCCAACGAACCCGGTCTGCCGGATCCGCTCAAGAGTGCGATCGCCGCCGGGTCGTCGCAGCGGGGGAAGGATCGCGAGTTGTGGGCAAGCCCCGGAATGGCGAGTGATGAGCTTCAGACCTGGGCTGACGGCCGGTTGCTTCGTCACCGGCTGAGCGCCTTTAAGGGAAGCGTATCTTTTATAGGCAGTTCACTTGTCAAGCCCGGGGATGTGATTCAACTGGATGGGGTCGGATCGATCTATAACGGTACTGCATATGTGTCGGAGGTAAGTCACTCCATCGATGAGGGGCACTGGACGACGAAGGTCAAATTCGGGCTGGAGGCCGATAGCGTGGCGGATCAAAAAGGGTTTGCGTCGCCGGCTGCGGAGGATGGCAGCCCGGCGGTCAAGGGGTTGCAGCAGGCCACTGTCACCAAACTATCTGGCGACCCCGAATCGAAATACCGGGTACAGATAAAGCTGGTCTCTCAGTCGTCCGATCCGGAGCCGATGTGGGCCATTCTCGGAACCCCTTATGGCACCAATCAGGCGGGCTGGGTATTCCTCCCGGAGCCGGGGGATAATGTCGTTGTCGGCTTCTGTGGCAATAATGCGAAGGATCCGGTGATCCTTGGCTCTTTCTATGACCAGGTGAAGGTATGTCCAAGTCCCGCCCCGGATGAGAACAACTATATAAAGTCGCTGAAGACAAAGTCAGGGCTTAAGGTCAGCTTCGACGACAACCAGAAGATCCTGACGATCGAGACTTCGGGCGGCAACAAGGTGACGCTTGACGATAATGGTAAGGCGATCAAGCTGGCCGATCAGAACGGCAATACTGTGACGATGGACCAGAACGGGATCGCACTGCAGTCGAATAAGGATATTTCGGTGAAGGCGGGTGGGAATCTCACGTTGACAGCGACGGGAAAGGTGAATATATCGGCGGACCAGGACGTGGCGGTGTCGGGGAACAATATCAGTCAATCCGCAAAGATGGGGTTCACGGCGAAGGGGAATTCGAGTGCGGAGTTGTCGGCGTCCGGAATGACGACGGTGAAGGGGGCGACGGTGGCGATAAATTAAGTTACGAAAAATCAATTCAATATGGGGCAACCGGCTGCAAGAATAACAGATATGCATACCTGCCCGATGTTCGATCCGGGAATACCGCCGATCCCACATGTAGGAGGGCCGGTGATCGGGCCCGGCGTGCCGACGGTGCTGATCGGCAAAATGCCGGCTTCGGTGGTGGGAGATATGGCTACCTGCGTAGGTCCGCCGGATACGATCCAGAAGGGGTCGATGACGGTCACGATCGGCGGTAAGCCGGCGGCAAGGATGGGTGACCCGACCGTGCATGGAGGCGTGGTGGTGGCGGGCTGTCCGACGGTGCTGATCGGGGGTTGAGGGACAATAGTTGTACAGCACGAAAGAAATTTATGCGTATGAGTGCAAACAGACAGTCATTTCTGGGTACAGGTTGGGCGTTTCCGCCGTCTTTCGACCGGATGAATCATCGCGTCCGGCTGGTCTCCGACGTGGAGGATATCGCGGAGAGTATCCGGATCATCCTGGCGACGATTCCGGGGGAGCGGGTTATGCAGCCGACATTCGGCTGTCCCTTGAACCGGCTTGTATTTGAAAAGGTCGACGCCGTGATGATTGCGGAGATGAATCATATGATCCGGTTTGCGCTGCTGGAGTTCGAGCCGCGGATCAACTTCATTTCGGCGGATGTGCTGGACCGGGAGGATCTGGATGGCATTATCCACATCGCCCTACACTATTCAATCGTTATCACCAATACCCGGCATAATCTGGTCTTCCCTTTTTATTTATTAGGAGAAGGGACGAATCTATAAAGAGCGCGTATGAAGGATCAAATCATATCGGAAGGGAAGGACGGGCTCAGTCAGTCGGACCGGCTGCTGTGGATGCTCCTGCCCGGGCACGTCGCGATCGACAACCGGGATGCGGCGGCATTGATGCTGAGGGCTACGCGGCTCGCCGAGTATTTTATCTACTACAACTCCGCAAACGAAGCCGATGGGAACTGGCAGGACTTTTTCCTGTCGGACTTCAATATCCTGATGCTGATGATCCCCGCGCTGGATTTTGGTCCGAGCATCCGGAGCTACGAGATGCAGGTGGCGCAATTGCGGCTTGCGCCGGATGAGGACAGTTTCCGCAGAGGAAGTCAGGGGCTGACGGACGCCGTCGCGGGGCTGGCGGACCTGCTGGTCAAGTTGATGGAGCGGCTTAATGCAGTTACTTTGCCGGCCGCTATCGTGGGCCGGATCAGTAAGATCCTTGGCAGCGTCCAGGATATCCGGAAGCTGGTCGTGGCCCTCAGGACAGCCGTCGAGGCGATCGAGACGCGGCAGGAGCAAACGAAATACCTCGTCGAGCAGCTTCACAATTGCTTCTCCAATCTGCTCATCCAATATAACAGGGTGCAGGAGATCGCCAATTATTATCGCCGGGATACGGATTGGTCAGCCGAAAAATACCCGCCACACCTGGCCCTGCTGATCACTTTTCTGCATTTGTACCGCCACGTCAGCGCACAGTTGAACGGGCTTACAAAGGCACACCTGAACATGTACTACCAGCAGATCCTTGGATTGCCTTCGTTGCCCGAAATCCCGGATCGGGTACACCTGCTATTTATACCGGAAGCCAATGCGGGCCATATTCACCTCCCGGCGGGCGAGATAATGCTGGCAGAGATACCGGGACAGGATGAGCCGCTAAGATACCAGTTGTCAATGGACCTCATCGTAACAAAAGCCGCCATTGCAATGATACGAACCTTGTTCACCGGTAGCCGCAGCATCTTCCCCGACGATGTTCCGGAGCACCGGCTGATCCTGAATACGCAGCTTTATCAAGGCAGCTATTCCCCTGTATCGCCGGAGGCGTTGCTCAAGGGTAATGCCGCTACCTGCTGGCCTTTGTTCGGCGAGGACCAGGAGGAGCTGGCAATCGACCAGCGGACAATGAGTGACGCGGCGGTCGGGCTGCTCCTTGCGTCGCCGGTCTTCTATCTGCCGGAAGGGGCGCGGACAATCCGGATAACATTCCAGATGACGGCCTCTTCATTCATGACATTGAGCAGCTATATGACCCAGTTCGCGGAGGCTTCGCAGAAAACAGTGGAGGCTGCGCAACACGAGCTGCTGAGCAGGGTATTCGTCATCGAGGTAACGGTTGCCGGCGAATGGGCGGTGATTGAAAAATATTCAGTCCGGGCCCTGCAAGACAACAATCTCGAAGTGTGCATGGAGCTTGGCGTCGGGGTAAAGCCGGTGACGGGATATCAACCGGGTATCCACGGGCCCGATCTGAAAACCTCATTGCCGGTAGTCAGGCTTCTTATCAATTCCGGAGCGCCGCATAACGGGTTATCCTTCTTTAGCGATCTGAAGATCGAGCGGGTTCATCTCCAATCGCAGGTCCGGCATTTCCGAAAGGTGAAGCTGCAAAACAGTATCGGAAACCTGTCGGCTGAAAGCGCATTTCAGCCATGGGGGCCGTTGCCGGCGGTCGGGTCCTATCTCGATATAAAGAATACCAATGTCTTCAACCGGTATACTACGGACGTCGCTCTACGATTGGAATGGATGGACCTGCCAAAAGATCCGGGCGGGTTTGGGACCTGGTATGCCGGGTATGATGCAGGGATCACCGACGACTCATTCCGGATTGGCGTCAGTGCACTGGTCAATGGATCACAACAGCCGCCGGTCGCGCGGCAGCAGTCGTTCCAGCTATACACCCCAAATTCCGACGACATCGGCAGTGGTCCGGAGCCAGTCACTCTGCTGCAAGGCATCGATATGAAAAAACTGGACTTCACCAATATGCCGTTACTGGGGAAAGAGGACGAGGAAGCGGAGGGATTCTTCCGCAACGGGGCGATCCGAATCGAGCTTTTGTCGCCGCCCGCGGCCTATGGGCATACGCTGTTTCCCCGGCTCTTTCCGGAGGTGGCGATGTACAACGCCCGATGGTGGCATAAACGGCGGCCGCTACCCAATCAGCCTTACACCCCCCGGGCGAAGTCGGTCAGCGTCAATTACACGCTGCAATATGCGGAAGCGTTTAAGGATCCACAGGATACCAATGGAGGGCTGGAGCTGATCCATCAGTATCCCTTCGGTTTCCGGCGGGTCTATCCCGGCAGTGACCTGCGAATGATCAGGTTTCTTCCTGTCATCGATCCTGGCGGCCATGTTCATATCGGGCTGACCAATGCGGGGCGTGAAGAGGAGATCTCTCTTTTGTTCCAACTGGAGGAACGGAACTTTCATCCCACCCTCAATACCGGCGACACCGTCACCTGGAGCTATTTGCAGGATGAAGAATGGGTGCCAATAGGTGCCTCGGGCATTCTTTCGGATATGACGAATAATTTCATCAACACCGGTATAGTGCGGTTGAAATTACCGGCGCGGATACCGCTTGCGAATAGTACATGGCCGTCAGGGTTGTTCTGGCTCCGGGCATCGTTGAAAGGCACCGCCGACCTGAATTCGCGGGTGGTGGCGATATCGGCTCAGGCGGTCGTTGCGGAGCGGATGCCGGATCAGGGCAACACAGGGATTAGCGTTCCACCGGGCGCGATCAGCAATGGAATACGCAAGGTGCAAGGGCTAAAGCAGGTCGTGCAGCCTTTCGCATCGTACGGAGGCCGGCAGGCGGAGCAGGATGAAGCCTACTATATCCGCGTCAGCGAGCGATTGCGCCACAAACGGCGGCCGCTCACGGCGATGGATATCGAGCAACTCGTACTGGCGCGATTCCCTTCGATCGCCGTCGTCAAATGTATAGGAGCCGGCCATAGAAGCCATGGGATTTATCCCGGTGTGGACCTGCGGGTGATCCTGATCCCACAAGAAGGAACGGACGGCAACTTCAACGCCGACCAACCGAAAGCGAACCTGGCGACGCTGAATGCGGTAAAGAATTTTCTGGCTGGATTCGCCTCTCCCTTTATCAATATCGAGATCGGCAATCCGGTCTATGAACGGGTAAAAATCGCCTGCCGGATCCGGCTGGCTAATCCGCTTAAGGATGATGTCCAGGGTTCGGAAGGCTATTATCTCAAACGGCTGGATGATGATATCCGGCGATATTTTTGCCCCTGGATCTTTTCCCCCGGCCTCGAGGTGAAGATCGGAACACGCATTTATCTTTCGGAGCTGATGACGCATATCCGCCGGCTGCCTTATATCGCCGAGGTAACGGGGTTCTCGGTAGTGCACTTCTTTTCCGTCAGGGACCGAACCACGGGCGAGTTGAAGAGTGCGGTGTTCGATTCAGCAGTGGACGGGCAGGATTATATCCAGGGATCGGTGCCTGAGGCCGTCCTTATCCCTTCGGACCATCATCTCATCCGGCTATTGACAAAGGGAGATTTTGTAGCGCCGGCGACATCAGGGATCGGCGATTTCTCGGTCGGCGATGAATTGCTGTTGTTTCATCGTCACCGGCGGCAGGTGCAACACGAAGGGTATGACGAGGAACCTGAAAGCCGGGAAGACCCGGATCAGCGTTTTGATCTGACTATTGATCCCAAAAAATATATAAGATGAGCAATACAAATAATGGCAAGACACATGGTCGCGAGGAGTTGAAGAGGTTTTTCCGCAACGGCGGCCTGCCTTCCGAACAACACTTCTACTACCTGATCGATTCGATGGTGAACAAGGAGGACGATGGCTTTGCAAAAGACGAGGCCAATGGCCTGCATGTGAGCTCGGGAGGGCCGGCCGGGCGGCTCGTAACCTTCTATACCGGGATCGATGAAATGGAGCCTTTATTCTATATCGACCGGAACAGCAAGGAACTGCGGGGATTGCAATTACATTATGCCGTCAAGCCGGAAAATATGAAGGAGGAAGAGAATTGTATCTATTTGCAGGAAGGGGGCAAATTGGGCATCGGATGTCAGGCGGGGAACCCGTTCAAGCTGGATGTGAAGGGGATGATCGGAATGGAAGGAAGGATGGGCACTTACCGTCACGTAGTGGAGTTGAACCCTAAGCCGGTGGTCGCGGACCGAAAATGGCACCCTATCTTATCGGGGCTTAATGGATGCCAGGCATTCGAAGTAGTCGCCCGCACGGGTGTACCGGGTTCGGGGCGCTTCTCGATCATGCACGCGATCGCGGTAAAAGCCTATGGCCGCTCCTGGGGCAGGATCCGCAAGACCTGTTCCCACCACGGGTTCTTGTGGAACAGGCTGAACCTTCGATGGAGAGGCGGCACCCATAATTATAGACTGGAGATCAGGTCGAACAGCTATTTTGGCGACGACGTGCCGATCAATTATTCCATTACCCGGTTGTGGGACGACGCGGAGGTGGACCATGGTTGACTTTGCCTTTCTCCGGCAGCGGGGGATCGAGTTGTTGCAGCAGCTTTGCGGAGAGTCCTGGACCGATTACAATTTACATGATCCGGGAGTGACGATCCTCGAAGCGTTGTGTTATGCGCTGACGGATCTGTCTTATCGAACGGAGTTTCCGATGGGTGATCTGCTGACGGATAAAGATGGCAAGATCCGGTTGCATGAGCAGGCGTTCCACACGCGGGATGAAATCCTTTCCTCGAATCCGGTCTCGGTGGCTGATTGCCGGAAGTTCATCCTGGACCAGGAGGACCGTCTGCACAATGTCTGGCTGAAGCCGTTCACTTCGGCTTTTTCGTATGGCACCATGCATGGACTATATGAGATAAAGGTGCAGGTGAAGAAAGACTGCTCGGACAAGCTTGGGCTTAAGGACGGAAAAGCCGGGGGCAAGGCCGACGAACAATGGGTGGCGGATCTGGGAAGGAAAGTAAGAGCGTATCATATAGCTGCCAGGAATCTTGGTGAAGATATCATCCGGGAGGTCGAGGTGCTGCGGCCGATACCGATATGGATCAACGCCGAGGTAGCGATCACCGGGGAGCAGCCTGAGCTGATCCTGGCGCACATTTATCGCGATCTCGAGATGACGATCAATCCACCGACGCGGTATTATACAGAACAGGAGCTGTTGGAAAAGGGATACCGGATGGACGAGATCCATGCCGGACCGAAGTTAAGTAAAGGTTATATCCCTGATGACGGCCTCCAGCCGCAAACAACGCATGTCGATCCGGCGGAGTTGATGAAGGCGATCGCCCAGGTACCGGGGGTCTGGTATGTGCGAAGCCTCACATTATGCGACAGCGGGGACCACAAACCTTACCCGATCCCAGAGGACGGCTACCCTTATTTCCTGGACGGACTGGAGGGATCGAAGATCCAGCTGTTGCGTGGTAAATACGATGTGAAGATCCAGCAGTCGGTATTCAAGGATATCTGGGGGCGGGTCAAAGAGGCTGCGAAACGGCGCATCGAGCCCGTGGTCGATCCGAATACCGCTTCGGGTGCCCGTTATGGAGAGTATCGGGATGTCGCCGAATATCAATCGGTACAGCACCTGTTCCCCGCTGTATATGGAATTGGAAATGATGGTCCCGGCGCAAACCCGTCGGAGTTACGAATGGCGCAGGTTCACCAGTTAAAAGGGTATCTGCTTTCCTTTGAGCAGGTCCTCGTCGACTATCTGGCGCAGCTGGGACACATCGGCGAATATTTTTCGGTGGCAAATAAGGGGCAGACCTATTATACCCAACCTTTAAGTGATGTTCCGGGTATTGGAGACCTGATCAATAAAAAAGCCTATGAGGAAGCGCTGTCTACGGTGACGGAGACGGAGGAAGATTATTTCACCCGCCGGAATGCGGTGTTGGATCATTTGCTCGCACGATTCAACGAGCGGCCTTCCGACTATCCGGTACGGTTGTACGGCCAGTTGTATGGGGAAGACAAACGTGGGGTGCTGGAATGGAAGTCCGGGCTGCTGCGCAATATCATCCAGCTTAGCCGGGACAGGGTGCGGGGTTTCAATTACCTGGGTAAGGAAGACCGGGGCGGCTTCGAGCAGCGGATGCGGGCATTGCTGTATATCCGGGACCGGGAGGGCGACGGTAAGCGGGACGGCGACGGCAATCGGGACGGCGGAAGGGCCAGGCTGACGGATGCCGTGGCTTCGGCTATGCAGATGCGGCAGGAAGAGGTTGTGGGTACCGGGGATTCGAGCAACGAGGATAATGCGGTTGAGACTGAAAATCAAAATTGGGTGTGCGTTGTGGATGGGGATACGATGCGGCAGCGGATGAGTGGAGGCGCAAGCCGGCCGCCGCCGGAGGCGGCGGCGACCTTCGGCCATCGGGGAATGGGCTTCTTCCGGCATGGATTGAATATCGCCAATTATACTGTCGGTCCGGACATTTACGGTTCGGGGTGGCTGATCCTGTTTAAAGAACCCGGGGATGATAATTGGCAGGTGATCGGCCGGCATGCGGATGAGCGGGCGGCGGTTGAGGGATTGCAGGGGTTAATAGAGGTAATGCGGGAGATGAGCAAACGATCGGAGGGATTCTATGCGGTGGAGAATGTTTTATTGCGACCGGCGGTGCTGTCGAAGTCGTTTGGCTTTCGGTTTCGGTCGACGGAAAAGGAAGTGGTGATGCAGCATGCGGAATGGATGAGTTTTACGGGCCGGAATGAGGTGTTGAAGCAGATCATGGAGGCGGCGAAGAAGGGGCCGGAGGATGAGGATAGGATGGCGGGGGGCGCGGCGGCGGGTGAGGGCGCGGCGGCGGACAGCGAAGATGAGGAGGCGATCTCGAGGTGGGGAAAGCGGGCTCTTGGCGGGAAATGCCGGATCCTGCTTACGCGTCATAAAGAATTCGGGTTCCTGAGCGACCCTGCCGACCTGGAGCCATGGATCTTTGCTGAGGCGGCGCCGGACTTCGCTCATATCCGGCAACAACTCCTGTTGTTCAAAAGCCATGACCTGGATCGCTATCCACGCTTCGAGATGCTGGTGAAAGGGCTGGGCGACGACAGCGTTCGCGAGGAGTTCTACAACTTCAGCATGACGGTGCTGTTGCCGGCGTGGCCGGCACGATTCCAGAACCTGAATTTCAGGACCTTTGTCATGGATGTGTTCCGGCAGCAGACGCCGGCGCATATCCGGCTATATTTTCAGTGGCTGAATATCACGCGAATGAAGGAATTCGAAGAGATATATCCTCATTGGATCGAGGCAATGAAGGACCAGGATAATCCGGGGCCGCGAAGTTACTGGTCGGACCGGCTGGTCCATTTTATCAGACGACACTAAAAAATGGCGGAACGATACCATATCATCCAGCGACATGTCTTTGACATTCGTTACGCTGAAAGGGAAAAGGCCTACGAGCTGCAATCGAGGTTCAGCAGGCTTTTCGACCGTGAGGGTAAGGCAGTGTTGCAGGAAGTTGCCGATCGGGTCATACCGGACAGCTTGTTATTGCGGCTGGAAGAGCTTGATGTGGACCTGGGTCATATCCCGGAGGAGCGGTTAGAGAAGGAATTCCCAATCCGGCTAAAGGAAGCGCTGGAGGAAGCGCTGTTGCGGGTGATACAGGAGCATAGCCGGCGGAACAAGTCGGGCCTGACGCAATCGCTGGCGGAACTGCTGGAACATTTCCTGCTGACCGGCAGCCTGCCATGGTGGGCAGCGGGTACATTGCTTAGCGATCCGGTGGCCGTAGTGGAGCAACTTATCAAGGAAGACGCCCGGGCATTGCGTCAACTATTGATCTCTGTTGGACAACGGGACTATGTGAGGCGGCGATTGGCCTATCAATTCCCGGACGAGGTGATCCGGGCGATGGTGACGGTATTGGAGCCGGATGAGGCGGTCTTCATTTTTGGCTATTATTCCGATGTTGTCGAAGTTCAAAAGCGGGAGTCCCTTTTTCGCCAGGATAGCGGTGAATTCCGGCAAAGCCTGTGGATCTTCATCTTTACCTATTTATTGATAGACCGGGGGAGCAATTTCAATCGCAAAATATTTGTGCGGAGTACGTTGGCGCAGATGGCGCGGCGGTACAACCGGGAATATTCGGGGTTGATCACGTTGTTATTCCGGGCCCTGGAGGGCGGCCCATCGGGAATGATCCGGCGGGGCGCATTGTCGGGGATCATAGAGGCGTTGTATCAGGAGCAGGGAAATGAGCCGGAGAATAATGAGGACGTTGGGGCACAAGGGATCGAAGAAAGGTTGGAGATGATCCGTAATTTTCTTGTGGATAGCCAGCCGGTTCACCAGGATGTAAGGATATTTGCGGAGACGCTGCTTCGGCTGATCGCGGAAGCCCCGGCGGCCGTCCATGACCTGTTGCGGTCATTGAGTGGGCAGGAAGGCATTTGGGGGCGGATCGTTTTCGCTTTTGATGAAGAGGTGGTCAAGGAATTGGTGCGGCTTCGGGAGCCCGAAGAGTCGGAGTTCATATTTCACTATGCCCGGCGGCTCTCCAATCTGCAGCGACAGCAGCCCATCGTAAAAACAGAAAGCAGCGGCTTCTACCTGTCGGTGTGGGAGTTGATCCTGACGTTCGTCTGGACGGAGCGAGGGAGTCTTTTCAACACGCGGCGTTTCCTGGAATATCATGTCCGGAGGCTGGCGCGGAGATATCACATTGCTTACCGGAAGTTATTGGAATTTCTGGTGCAGGGAATAGGTCAGGATATCCGTTCAGACCGGGACAGCACTTTATTCCATTCCCTGACGGTGTTGTTACAAGAGAATGGAACGGAGGCGGGCGATGATAAGGCGGCGCCGGTCAAGGACGCGGGATCGGCTTCAGCCGCGGAATGGCTGGAAGCATTGGACCATTATTTGATCCACCGGCGGTGGCCGGAGCGCTGGAAATTGGAAGGAGGGGTCACGGAGGCGATTCTGTTACAGCAGGTATTGCAGTGGTTGTTCCGGGAGAGGCCGCTGCTGTTGATGAAATTGCTGGTTGAGGCCGCGAAGCGGTCGCATCCGCCGGTCGATGATGTGGCGATGGCGATGGTGCGCCAGACGATCCGGTTGTTGTTTGGGCCGACGGTGCTGGCGCGACACCGGGTGGAGCATATCATCCTCGTGGGTGGGAAGGAGCCGATCGATATATTGATCGCTTTTATGGGCGGGGAGGAGTTGCCGGCGATTGTGGAGGTAAGGAGGGACGAGATGGCGAGGGAGGGAGAGCAAATGAGGGGACGGCAAGTGAGGGGGCGGAGGCATGCCGGAGACGAGGGGCAACCATCAGGGGAGAAACATGCGACAGATGAAAGGCGGCTGAAGGATGAAAGGCAACCAGGGGGCAAGAAGGAAGCAAGGGATGAGAGACAGCCAAGGGATGAGAGACGGGAAAAGGATGAAAGACAGGCAAGGGATGAAAGACCGAAGGACAACTTATATATCCAAAATGCGGGGCTTATCCTTCTGCACCCGTTGATCCCGCATTTCTTCGGGCAGTTGGGATTGACACAGGAAAGGAAGTTCGTCGATGACGCTGCGCAGGGGCGTTCGGCGCATCTCCTGCAATTTCTTGTGGATGGGAGGGGCACGGTGGATGGGAAGAGTAAAGTGGACGGTAAGGGCAAGGTGGATGGGAAGAATAAGGCTGACGGGAAAGATAAGGTAGAGCGACCGGAACATCAGCTTATTTTAAACAAAATATTATGCGATATCCCGATACAGGATCCGGTCGAAAGGAGTATCGTCATCCGGGAGGAGGAGGAACGGTTGACGACGCAGTTGTTTCAGGTTCTTCGCGAACGCTGGCCGAAGATGCAGAATACAACAGACGAAGGCATTCGGGTCTCCTTTCTTCAGCGTGATGGAATATTGACGGCCATCGAGGATGGATGGCGGATGCAGGTGGAGCAGAAGGGTATCGATGTGCTGTTACCCTTTTTGCCGTGGGGTTGGGGAATGGTGAAGCTACCATGGATGAAAACGACAATCTATACGGAATGGACATAAAGATCATGAATGCGAATGCTGCGGCCCTGACGAGGGAGATGGCCTGGCTGGCTGAGGTCATCAAGGTCCGGATGAAGCTCTTCCAGGGTCAGGAATGCGCTTACTCTGCGGCGCAGGAAGCGCCGGCGCCTGATCTCTCGAATGACGACTCATTATATGGAAAGGTGGTCCGATACTATCGGATGACTGCGGCAGAGCGCATCATCCTGTCGTTGGCATTGGCGCCGCATTTACTACCGCATTTACTCGACGTCTTCTTTACCCGAAATGCCGAATATGACCGGGGTTTTACGGAATTTGGCGGGATCAAGGGGCAAAATCATGGCGGCCTTCTTCCAACGGGCGAGACGGCGGCTTTTCTGTTGGCGGGAGAAGGGTTGGAGCAGCGATTTCAGGTGATGGATCTCTTTATGGAGGATCATTTCTTTCGCAAGCACAATATCCTGTCGCTGACTCATTCGCAAACAGATGAGCCTTTTCTGAGCGGGATGATCCGCATCTCCGAAGAATACCTTAGTTATTTCACCCGGGGCGTCGCGCACCGGCCGGAGTTCAGCGCCCAATTCCCCGCCCGGCGCATCCATACAGAACTCGACTGGTCAGAGCTTGTGCTGGAGAGTGAAACGATGGTGGGGGTCGAAGAGATCAGGGACTGGCTGGATTATGGTGACGTACTGCTACAGGATTGGGGAATGGCCAGGAAGCTAAAGCCGGGATTCCGCGCTTTGTTCCATGGTCCGCCGGGAACAGGTAAGACTTTCACGGCCACGCTGCTGGGTAAATCATCAGGTCGTGATGTATACCGGATCGATCTCTCGATGGTGGTGTCGAAATACATCGGCGAGACGGAGAAGAACCTTTCGAAGGTGTTCGATCAGGCGGAGAAAAAGAACTGGATCTTGTTCTTCGATGAAGCCGATGCTTTGTTTGGGAAGCGGACGCAAACATCGAGCGCAAATGACCGGTATGCGAATCAGGAAGTGTCGTATCTCCTGCAGCGGATGGAAGATTTCCCGGGGGTGGTGATCCTGGCGACCAACCTGCGGGCCAACCTTGATGAGGCGTTCAGCCGGCGGTTCCAGTCAATGGTATATTTCCCGGTACCTGGCCCCGAGCATCGGCTTTTGTTGTGGCAGCACTCCTTTCCGGAGAAGGCCAGTCTCGAGACCGGTTGTAATCTGCCATTACTTGCGGAGAAGTATGAGCTGACGGGCGGGGCGATCATGAATATAAGCCGATTTGCGTCGTTGCTTGCGATCAAACGCGGGACGGAAATGATTGCGCATAAGGATATCCTTGCGGGGATCAGGAAGGAATTTGGAAAGGAGGGGAAGACGGTGCACTGACGGCGGTCAAAACATTGCATTTTATCAAATGATCGAGTATTATGAACAAAGTTAATCATGCACTCCGGCTATCATGCTGGATCTGGCTCGTACTGTCGGCGGGCTGTCAGTCGTATGACCGCTCCGCCAATCTTTGGCTGGTCAACCGGACAAATCATTTGGTATATTATTGGCTTAGCTGTGATTCGGCTTACCCGGATATGCAGATGAACCACAGCTATAAACTAAAGGCCCATGAAAGCGTACAGCCTTATCTGTTATATGGACCGGAAGGTAATGGTCCAAATAAGAATTCATGGATCAATGCGATCAACCGGGCAGATGACAGCGCGCTTCATATTTTCTTTTACTATATCGATTACAAGGAGCACGGGGACCGTCGTGACAGTGTATTCAAAATGATCATCAAGAGGTACGACCTCCGGGTCGATTCGCTGATACGGCTAGGGTGGAAGGTGGAGTATCCGTTATGATCGATGCGGATGTTGTGGTTTAGGAAATTATCGCTATATTTCGTTGAGAACATTACCAGGATGGGCGCAGGATTTTTTGTATTGATCATTATCGTCGTAACCACCTTTGTTTCGTATAAAGGATTTATAAACAATCGCTTCCTTCAGGACTATGAGTTCGAGGTCGACCGGATCCTGGCAGACCGGCAATATTACCGGCTGGTGACCTCCGGGTTCCTGCACACAAGTTGGCTGCATCTGGGTTTCAATATGTTCAGCCTTTATATTTTCAGCGAGGTGGCCGGAGCCTGGTTGGGCAGCCTGAATTTTCTGATCATCTATTTTGCAAGCCTGACGGGCGGAGGCTTGTTGTCCCTGCTTATCCACCGGAATCACGGCACCTATAGTTCCGTGGGAGCGTCGGGTGCGGTTTGCGGGGTGATGTTTGCGTCGGTGGCATTGTATCCGCAGATGACCATTGGATTGTTCCCGCTTCCGTTCTCGATCCCCAGTTGGCTGTATGCGCTGTTGTTTGTCGGGTTTAGTATTTATGGGATCCGGTCGAAGAAGGACAACATCGGGCATGATGCGCATCTGGGCGGAGCGCTGGTGGGGATGGTGCTGGCGCTGGTGATGCATCCGGCAGCCTTTGCCGAGAATTATGCGACGATCCTATTGATCCTTGTGCCGGCGGTTGTCTTTGTATACGTCATTATTACCCGGCCGGAGTTGCTTTTCGTTGACAATTTGTTCTATAAGACGCAAAGGGACTTCTATAACATCGACCATGAATGGAATGCCAGGCGGGCGGACCAGCAGCAGGAGGTCGACCGGATCCTTGACAAGATCAGCCGGTCGGGGATGGGAAGTTTGAGCAGGAAGGAGAAGCGGACGTTGAAAGATTATTCCAAAAAAGTTTAAGGGGGATGCCGCCCGGGGCGGCAGCGTTGGCACCGGTCGCGGCAGGGGAAGCCGCGCCGGAGGCCTTGGCTGTGTCGGGTTTAGTATTTTTCGGCTTCTTTTTGAAAAGCCCTTTTATGGAACCTTCGGTTTTGTAAGCCGTTTGTACAAAAAGACGATAAAATGAGACCCGGGACAATCGGATGAATATATGATTTTTTGTGGGTGGGAAGGGTCGCAGGCAGGGCCTGCCGCCGGAGGCCGGCGCTTATTTCTTAGGGCTGAGAACGCGGGCGACGGCTTCGGCTTTCGAGTTGACGTGGAGCTTGTTGTAGATATTACAGATATGGGTGCGGATGGTACTGATGCTGACGCAGTATTTGTCAGCTATCTTTTTATAACTAAGACCGTCGATGAGGGAATAGAGGATCTCATTTTCCCTGGTTGTAAGGCGGTAGTCTTTAATGATAGAAGGAGGGGCGGTCTGAAACGACTGGATGACGCGGCGGGCAATGCTGGAAGTCATGGGGGCGCCGCCGTGGTAGAGGTCGAAGGCGCCCTGGACGATCTCGGCGGGCGGCGTCTTCTTTAGCAGGTAGCCGCTGGCGCCGGCGCGGATGGCGTCGAATATCTTCTCGTCGTCGTCGAAGACAGTGAACATCAGCACGTGGACGGAAGGAAAATGGGTCTTGACGGTTCGGACGCCTTCAATTCCGGAGATGTTGGGAAGGCCGATGTCCATGAGGATGATGTCGGGCTTCGAGGCACCTACTTCGCTGACGACGTTGAGCAGGTTATTGAGGGAGGCCACGCACCGCATGCCCTCGGTGTGATTGAACAAACTCTCGAGGCTGCTGCGTAAGGTTGGGTTATCTTCTACGATAGCGATCCTGATCATTCCTTCAAATATCCGACGGATTCGGGAGGTTTCCAATCGGATGTTCATAGGATATTGGGGGGCAGGATCGGGCGGCGGCGGTCGGTCAGAGTTCGGCTGTCATCGATTGGTCAGGATCCGGCGGCGGTCGATTCGGCCGCGACCCGGAGCTGGATACCCGTCCCTTCGCCAGGCGCCGAGCGGATAGACAGGCGGGCGTTCATCAGCGCGGCGCGGCGCCGCATACCGGAGAGGCCATTGCCCGTGGACGGGGTGGTCTGGTCGAAACCGCGGCCGTTGTCGCGGACGGAAAGGTAAAGGTACTGGCTTTCGAAGCAGACCTCCAGCGAGGCCTGGGTGGCGTCCGCGTATTTGACCAAGTTATTGATGGCTTCTTTGAGAATGAGGTAGATATGCTGACGATAGTCCATCGGGAGGCGGACCTGGCTAATATTCTTCTGGATGTCGATGCTGTATTCGACCCCTTTGGCTTCGAAGAGGGTCGTGGCAAAATGCCGGACGCGGATGAGGAGGTTCTCCAGCGAATCGTTCCGCGGGCTGATACTCCAGACGATATCGTCCATGCGTTCCATGAGCATCATGGAGCTGTCCTTAATCTCATTCATGGTCTCCAGGGTCTCGGCGTTGCTATTGCCGCGGAGGGCGAGGTCGCTGAGAATGGAGATGGAGCTTAGGGTTGAGCCGATATCATCGTGCAGATCCTGGGCGATCTTGTTGCGGATGTGCTGCATGCGGTTCTGCAAAAGCTCGTTGGCCTTCAGTTGTTCGATAAGCTTCTGCTGGCTGCTGATCTTTTCCTTCTCGGTCATCTGGCTCTTATAACTAAGACCGGCGGTAAAACAAAGTACTTCCAGCACGATGCCCGCCTGGGGAAAGACGAAAATATCCGGGACGCCAAGATCGATATGGCGGTTGATCTCGAAGTAGCTAAAGACAAGACCAAGGATATGACCGGTCGCAACAAAAAGGCTCCCGGAAATGATATAATAGATCAGTACGCCCCCACGCCGGTACATATAGACCATGAAGCCGATAGTGAGCAGGAAGACGGCGGCGAAGACGATGGTATAGATCCCGGTCTGAACGGGGCGGTCGAAGGTGAACAGGATAAAGAGGAAATCGAAGGCCGCGTAAACCAGCAAAAAATTTTCCATGCGGATGATCCAGGCATTCAGCCGGGGATGGCCGCGGGGAATATCGAGGAAGCTCCTGACAAAGCGAAAGTATACATAATAAGGCAGGATCAGCAAGGTCTTTCCCAGGTAGACCGTCAGCAAAGGCCAGCGGGTGAAAAGGATATCCGTGCCGAACATGGATTCCTGTTTGCTGAGAAAGTAGACCGCGATCAGGGTCATGTAGAGCAGGTAATATAGATATTCCTTACGCCGGACCATCACCCACTGGAAGAACATGTAAAGCAACTGGCAAACGAGAAAGCCCATGAACAGCATGCGAACGATGATCGTGGAATTGCTGGCTGAGAGGTCTTGAGCCAGGGCGGCGTTCAGCGAAGCGGGGTCGTAGAGGACAAGGCCGTCAAAGGAAAGCTCGTCGGTCCGCTGTCGGATGGTCACTGTCAGGGGCAGCGTGCCGTTTGCGGGAAGCGACAGCGGTATAACCCCGGCCTGGCGCTGAGCATAGCTCGAACCCGGTGGCGTCGATCGCATCCGTCCCCCACGAATCTGCTGCGAGCCTATGGTGGCGTCGACAAAATCGACTTCGCCAAAACCCATGGAAAGCGGGAGCGTATTGCGGGTGCTGTTGCGGAGGATCGTTGTTATGGTAAAGACATGCCCCCGGGGATCGTGATCCAGTCGCGACAGAAATTGGGACCAGGTGAACGTTGTTCCGTCAACGGAACAGACGGGTGTATCCAGAACAAGGAGACCGCCGGAGGAGGCCAGATTGGTCAGGGGGCCCTGGGCTCGGGCAGGGGAAAGTGCGAGCAGGCAAAACAAGAAGGTTAGCAGGCGCCTCAAGTCAGCAATTTTCGTTCCCCCAATATAGCGAAAAAACAAGCGGGACCGGCATGCAACGGTCGGATGAATTAGGTTGTCAACGGGAAAAACCCTATTTATGAGAAATAAAGTCAGCTTGCTGCTGTCGGCTCTGGCCGTAATTACCGGGGGTTTGCTGTTGCTCCCGGGATGTCTGAAGGACCGGGTCACCGCAAGATATAAGATAATGTCGCCGGTCTATTCGCTGAGATCCACGGTACTTGCCAATGTTAACGGTGATCCGGGAACGGCGATAAGCCAGCCGGGCCAGATCTATGTCAAAGGGTCCTACATCTTTCTGAATGATATCGATAGGGGTATTCATGTGATCGACAACAGCAATCCCTCCAACCCGGTGCAGACAGCTTTCCTGAATATCCCTGGCAATCTGAATATCGGCATTCGCAACAATATCCTGTATGCCGATATGTATACGGACGTACTGTCGATCGATATCTCGAATATCCATCAGGTGAAGATCATCGGGCTGTTGCGGAGCTTCTTTACGACGCGGAATTTCAGTACGGACAGCAACTATGTGGTCGCCAACTGGATTCTTAAGGATACCAGTATTGCGGTCGTGCCCCAGGGTTATACTGTCATTCCCAATACCAATTATATCACTTATCCCAACGCCGCTCCTCTCTATGAAGAATTTGCGGCCGCATCTTCTTCCGGGTCGCAGTCGGGCACGGGGACGGCAGGGTCCGAAGCGGTCATGACGCTGGTTGGGAATTACCTTTATGCTATCCCCGAACAACACAGTCTGGGGGTCATAAATATCGCCGACTCGACGAAACCTAAGCAAACACAGCTGGGTATGGCCGGGTTTGATCTGGAAACGATATTTCCGATCCAGAACAAGCTGCTGGTTGGGTCAAAGGAAGGGGTCTATGTGTTTTCGCTCAGCGATCCGGCAAACCCGGCACAAGTAGGGGAGTTCACCCATGGAACCGCCTGTGATCCCGTGATCGCGAATTCGAATTTCGCCTACCTGACGTTGCATACAGGTACCTATTGCGGCGCGGCGAGCAATGAGCTGGACATCCTGAACGCGAAGGATATCTCCAATGCAACGCTGATCCAAAGCTATCCGATGACTTCGCCTACGGGTTTGTGCCTGGACGGCTCGCTGTTATTTGTTTGCGACCAATCGGTCGTCAAGGTGTTCGATGTCAGCAGTCCGACCAATCTTCAGCTGCTTTCGTCGGTGCCTGTCAACAGTCCCAGTGATGTTATCGCAACCGATCACGTGATGATGGTCGTCGCCGCGGACGGGTTACACCAGTTCGATTATACCGATCCAAGTCATGTCACGAAGCTTAGCTATCTGGCACTAAATAATTCGAAGTTATGAGAAAGACCGTTATATTGGCAATGGTTTGCGTTTGCATGGCGAGTGTGGGATTTGGGCAGAACCCGGGATTTGCAAAGAGCCCTATAAAATTCCGATCCACGGAATGGGTTGGGCTTTCGACGGGGATGGCGGGAAGCGCCGGCGAGATCCAGACGGTCAATGGGGTCTCCAAAGGTCCCTGGTTCCTGGGAGCTGGAGCCGGAATAGATTATTACCGGTTCCGCAGCGTTCCATTGTTTGGGTCCGTCACAAGGGATATTTCGCTTGGTAAAACGGACTGGTTGTTCCTTTATATAGACGGTGGTATCAATGTTCCCTGGTATACGCGGAAGGTTGCACCTAACCCAACCGGTTATGATGAAATACTCGGAAGTACTTTCCATGCCGGAGAATATTGGAGCGGTGGGTTGGGATATCTGTGGAAGCTTGGTGATCATTCGAAAAAGGCGGTATCGATCTCGGCCGGGTATACGGTTAAAAAGCTGAGTGAGGATCAGCGCGTACCAACCACGTGTATGAGTCTGAACTGTGATATGGTGCATTATGAATATCTGAACAGGATGTATATGTTCTTGGTCGGGTTCAGGTTCTGACTGAAATGAGTGCAGGGTCAGCGGGATCGCGGGGGACCAGTTGGCCGAAGGGGCGGCAGCATTCGGGGGGAAGGCCATGGGAGCGGAGGAGTTGCGCGACCTCATCGACGGCGTCGGGAGTGACGGCGATCAGGAGGCCGCCGCTGGTTTGAGGATCGGCGAGGATGGGTTGCTGGGATTCCGAGGATAAGCGGATCTTTTGGCCGTAACTGGCCCAGTTTCGACCGGTACCGCCGGGCACGCACCCCTGATCCAGATAAATCTGATAACCGGGGATCACCGGTATCTTTTCAAATTCAACGATAGCGGCGAGGCCGCTGCCTTCACACATTTCGGTCAGGTGGCCCAGCAGGCCAAAGCCGGTTACGTCTGTCATGGCGGTGACCCCGGCGATGCGGCCAAGCGGCTCTCCAAGCTTATTTAGGGTAACCATGCTGGCAAGAGCGCGGGCGGCGTCCTGTGGGGCGAGCAGTCCCTTCTTTTGTGCGGTGGAGAGGATGCCGACACCGAGGGCCTTTGTGAGATAGAGACGGGAGCCGGCGGTAGCGGTAGAGTTCTTCCGAATATTTTCGGTTGCGACAATGCCGTTGACGGCGAGGCCGAATACCGGTTCGGGGCAGTCGATGCTGTGGCCGCCGGCGAGGGAGATGCCGGCTTCAGCGCAGATGGCCCTTGCGCCTTCGAGGACCTGCTGCGCGGTCTCGGGCGGCAGTTTTTCCACGGGCCAGCCAAGGATAGCGATCGCGAGGATGGGGCGGCCGCCCATCGCATATACGTCGCTGATAGCATTGGCGGAAGCGATACGGCCGAAGTCATAGGCATCGTCGACGATGGGCATAAAAAAGTCGGTGGTGGAGATAAGGGCCTGGCCGTTGCCGAGATCATAGACCGCGGCGTCGTCACGGGTATCATTCCCGACGCGGAGGCGGGGGTCGGCGGGAAAGGCGGTTGCGCTATGCAATATCCTGTCCAGGATGGCGGGGGAAATCTTGCAGCCGCAGCCGGCGCCGTGCGAATATTTTGTCAGTTGGATGTTCATATGGGGATAGTATTACGGGCGACGGACAGTAGTTGCGCGGCATTCCTTTCGGAGTCGCCATTTGTGGTGACGATGGGGATGATATTGCCGGCGATTCTGGTGCTCAGGCCTTTTCGGTAGGTCTTGTCATAATATACCAGGACCTGGCGGATGAAATCGGCCATTCGGTCTTCCCTGATGGCAAGGATGGCGGATTTGGCTTGTTCGGGGCCGAGGCGTCTGCCGATCCGTTCGGTTGATTCGACCAGGAAATCCTTGTCCAGGCCACCGTATTCTTCAAGCAGGGCGGCGACACGGTCTTCCGGCGGCACTTGCAGATCGAAGAGGGTGGCGGTGCGAATTTGCGTCCAAAATGGTTTCGGAATAATGCATTTCCCGATATTCTGGCTCTCGTCCTCGATCCAGATGGGTTGCCGGGGGTTGAATCCGGCCAGTTGGGCTGCCAGGTTGTTCTCGAACTGTTCTTGTGTCGGTTGTACGAGGCGGTTGAGGGATCCGTAGGCCGAGCCGAGGTGTTGGGCGAGGTCTTCGAGGTCGATAGTCTGTTCGCCCGCTGCCCGAAGCCGGGTAAGGATCCTGGTCTTTCCCGAGCCGGTCATTCCGCCGATGACGGATAGCGGCCAGGGGCGTTGCCATTGGCGTAGGGCCCAGCGCCGGAAGGACTTGTAGCCGCCGCGGATGGTGAAGACTTCGAAGCCATAGAGATCGAGAGCCCAGGCCATGGCGGCGCTGCGCATCCCGCCACGCCAGCAATGGAGCGCAATGCGTTTGGCGGGGGCGAATTCGAGGGCCTGGCGGATGAAGCCGGACCATTTCGGCCCGGTGAGATCGAATCCAAGGAGGATGGCGGCTTCGCGTCCATGTTGTTTATACGTAGTTCCGACCGCTATCCGTTCTTCATTGCTAAAGAGGGGAATATTGACGGCCCCGGGGATGTGGCCGTGAGCGAATTCCGCGGGGGTTCGGACGTCGGCGACCGGGATCCCGGCGGGTAAGGCCAGTAGTTCCTCTATGTTGATGGGACGGGTCATCGGTGTAAATATACGGATAGCGGGGTTTCCCTAACTTTGTTATTATGAGCAGATCATTAGGAGTCCTTTTAGTTAGTCTACTATTGGCAGTTGGGATCAGCTGCAGTGCGCAGTCGGTCGTCAATACGAAGTGGAAGACGTATTATTTGCCGATAACGGATAGCGTAACGATACGTTTTGGGGCGGATAGTATGGCGGTGACGACGAGCACGGGGGCTGCGCTTCTGCAGTCGACCTTCAAGGTCGAGAAGGATGTGCTCACGCTGCATGATTATGGGGGTGAGAATATGTGTGCGGATCTGGCGGGGTTGTATCATGTGCGGATCATGGCGGACACGTTGATCCTTATCATGGATCAGGATCCTTGTGATGCGAGGGGTGGGACGCTGATAGCCAAGAGATGGGTAAGGGTGCCGCAGGCGCCGGCGGCGGAGCCGCAGAAGGCTTCGGCAAGGAAAAAGAAACGGGGATGAAGAGACGCGGTAGCTACCGGGCCGGGTAGAGCTGCGGCGCAGCATTGAGCATAGGGAACTGCCGTTGGTGCCAGTAAGGATAGGCCGGCAGGGTTTCGCTGGCCTGATCCAGCCGTTTGACCTGCCCGAGGCTGAGATTCCAGCCTATGGCGCCGAGGTTTTCCTTTAACTGTTCCGCATTGCGCGCACCGATAATGAGGTTGACCACTGTGGGTCGTTGCAGGAGCCAGTTGAGGGCGACCTGGGCCGCTGTCTTTCCGGTCTCTGTACTGATCTGGTCGAGAACATCGACGATATCATAAAGCCGTTCGTCATCCGAGGCGACGCCGAGGACAGGGTTCCCGCCCTGGGCGACGCGGGTGTCTTTAGGCAGTGGTTTGCCGCGGCGGTACTTGCCCGTGAGCTTGCCGCTGGATAACGGGCTCCAGACGATGGTACCGATGTGCTGGTCGATGGCCAGGGGCATGAGCTCCCATTCGTAATCGCGATGGAGGAGGGAGTAATAGGCCTGGTGGGCAACGTATTTCGACCAGCCGTATCGTTCGGAGATGCTCAGCGATTTCATCAGATGCCAGCCGGAGAAATTGGAGCAGGCGATATAGCGAACTTTTCCGCTGGAGACCAGGTGATCGAGCGCTTTGAGGGTTTCATCGACGGGGGTATTGGCATCGAATCCGTGCATGTGGTAGATGTCGATATGGTCGGTGCCGAGACGACGAAGACTTTCCTCACATGCTTTAAGAAGGAAGAGGCGGGAGGATCCGAAGTCGTTGACCTCGGCGGACATTGGGAAGGTGGCTTTGGTGGAGATAAGCAATTTGTCGCGGCGGCCCTTGATCGCCTGGCCGAGGATCTGCTCGGCGGCGCCAATGCTGTATACATTAGCCGTGTCGAAGAGGTTGACTCCCGCTTCGAGGCATTTATCGACGAGACGGGTAGCTTCGTCTACCTGGGTATTGCCCCAGGCTTTAAAGAATTCCGTTCCGCCGCCGAAAGTACCGGTGCCGTAGCTAAGTACGGGGATGCGAATGCCGCCCAATTGTCTATATTCCATGTTGTCTTTTTGTAAAGTTACGAATTTGAGCACGCGGCTTCAGGATGGGGGATTGGCGGCGGGTTTGGCGGTTAGGATTCTTGTACCTTTGTTCCATGGGAAAGAATCTGGGTCTATATATACTTATTCTGGGGGTAATCTTTGTGGTGGCGGGGCTTATTATCTACTTTTTTCACGACAAGCTAGGTTGGATCGGGCGGTTGCCGGGGGACATCCGGGTCGAGCGGCCGGGATTCCGGTTGTATATTCCCGTCGTGACCATGCTGGCGGTGAGTGTGGTGTTGTCATTGGTGTTGTGGTTGATCAGGAAGATTGGGTGAAGGTATCCATCAGAAATTTTCGGATGTGCATGTGTTTGATGCCTTCATACGTATTTCCGGAAAATTGATCTTCGCTCACGACTATTTTAGGATAATTATCGGGAATGGCCAGGAGGTTTCCAAATTCCCGATCGATCGTAGTATCTCCGCCCAGTTGGAGGGCCACCTGAATATATAGACGTTCGTGTTCTCTTTCGCAAACAAAGTCAATTTCTTTTTCCCGGAGAGCGCCTACCTTGACATCATATCCCAAATATAATAGATGATTATACACCAAGTTTTCCAGCAACTTACCCCGATCTGCTGGCCGGTATCCAATGATCGAATTTCTGATTCCCGTGTTCTCAAAATAAAATTTTGTGCCGATCTCAAATATTCTGCGACCAATTAGATCGTATCGGGCAGCTTCATGTATGATGAAGGCATTTGCTAAATGCGCACAATATTGCTGAATTTGATTAGGTGCAATATTCGTACGCTGGGATTTCAGAAAATCACTTATTCGCTTAGCTGAAAACAGGTTTCCAATGTTGTCGGCAAGAAATTGAAGCAATCTTTCCAAAATATGGCTATTGCGCAAATTATAGCGGCTTATGACATCTCTATAAATAATCGTATTGTAAATGCCATTGAGATATCCAAAGGCGTCATCATTTAGATTCAAATGGATCAAGTAGGGTAATCCGCCAAATTTGATATAAGATTCCAGTGTTTGATCATTGTCTTCCAGTTGATGAAATTGGAGAAACTCGGGGTAAGCAAGGCTGTATACATTAAACTCTATATATCGACCGCTCAAATAGGTAGCTAACTCGCCGGATAATAGATTGGCGTTACTGCCGGTGATATAAATGTCATTATTGAGGTCCAGAAGGAGAGATCGTAGAGCGTTTTCAAATTCGGCAATATCCTGAATTTCGTCTATGAAAATATAATTGGGAGCGGTGACGATAGAATGGGATAAAATATATTCATTCAGTGTGGTAGCGTCCCGAATATGATCGAATTTTAAGTCTTCCTTATTAATGTAAATAATATTTGCCTTTGGATTCTGTGATCGAATCTGTTGAATAAGTTGAAATAGCAGAAAACTTTTTCCGACCCTCCTTTGACCTGATAAGACCTTAATCAGGTTCTTTCGAACGAAGGGTTGAATTCGTTCCAGGTAGACATTTCGTGGGACAATTTTATTGGGAAATTCCATTTATAATGATAAAGATATAACAAATCTTGTAAATTATAAGTATAAATATAACTTGAATAAAAAATTTTAAACTTATACGTATATTTATAAATCAATTCATTGATAATCAACGGACATCACGACAGTCATATTGAAACAGATTACATTTTCAAATAAGATCTTTTGAGCAACGTAGGCTGCCCAGATTAAGTAGAATATGCCAACAAATTGGCGCTATTGATCCAGATCATAGATAAAATATTACAAAAAACTAAGCATAAACACCTATGGTCAGTCAAATACATTGAATAATAGATATTTCGTATGCGGAAGGTCGCGTTTTTGAGGGTGACCCCTAATCGTCAAAAATGAGGCTTGTCCAATATCCACTCTTTCTCGTGCTTCAGCTTGCCGCCTATCTTGCCTATGCGCAGCCCGGCAATTTGAAGTTTGCCCATATCGGTACGGAGGCTGGCTTGTCCCAGAACAATGTCACCTGCATCCTGCGGGACCGGCAGGGCTTTATGTGGTTCGGGACGCGGGATGGGCTTAACCGTTATGACGGCTACGATTTTGATGTGTATAAGAATATTCCGGAAGACTCGCTGAGCCTGAGCAGCAACTTCGTCACTTCGATCATGCAGGACCGGAAGGGCAATATCTGGGTAGGGACCTGGGGCGGAGGAGTTGATCGGTTCGATGTCGGCAAACGACGTTTCATCCGCTATGGGGGAGTGGTCCATTCGGATTTCATCAATTCATTAATGGAAGACAGTGAAGGGCGGATCTGGATCGGCTCCAACGATCATGGAGTATGGGTGTATGATCCGCAGACAGGAAAAGTCGCCTTATTGACCTCAACGGCTACTGATCCGGGCAGCCTGAGCGATAACGATGTACAAACCATCCTGGAGGATCACGAACACCGCATCTGGATCGGCACCTCGCATGGCGGCCTGAACCTTTATGACCCCACAACGCATTCTTTCCGCATCTTCGAGCACCACGACGGCGATCCGGGTTCGCTGGCTTGCAATACGATCGCGCGATTGTTCGAGGACGGTCAGCACCGCTTATGGATCGGCATGCGGGATGGCGGGCTGGATCTGTATGATGCGCAGCACCGAACATTCCGGCATTTCCGGAACGATCCGGGGAATCCAAACAGCCTCGCGAAAAATGTGGTGCTTTCACTGGCGAATGACGATAAGGGCAACTTATGGATCGGTACGGAGAATGGGGGCATCAGCATCCTCGATCCGGACCTGAAGACATTCCGGACCTATGCGCATGACGATATAGACAATACCAGTCTTACCAATAATTCCATCTATTCCTTGTATCCGGACCTGTATGGAAATATGTGGGTCGGTACCTACGATGGGGGGATCAATCTCTTTTCCAGGAGCGCCAATACCTTTGCCCATTATAAACACAGCACTTCTGCGGAGAGCCTTTCCAATAATTATGTGCTCGACATCCTGGAGGACAAGGATCATTTGTGGGTGGGGACGGATGGCGGCGGGCTTGATGAGATGGACTGCAAGACAGGAAAGTTCACGCATTTTTTCCCCGGAGCGCCTGACGGGAGGAGCATCGGCGGGAGCAATGTGCTTAGCCTGTATGACGATGAAGCGGGTAATTTGTGGGCCGGGACCTGGGGAAATGGGATTACGGTGATCGGGAAGAATGGAAAGGTTGTAAAGCAATACAAGCATTCCGACACAGACAGTACCAGCCTGGGTGGGAACAATGTCTATTCGATCATAGACGATGGCGAGGGGATCGTCTGGGTCGCTACCTATGGTGACGGCCTGAGCCAGTTCAATACAAAGACCGGGGGGTTTCATCATTACAAACATGTGGCGACGGACCCCAACAGTCCCGGGAGCGACCGTCTTCATACGCTACTGTCGGACAGTAATGGCATACTCTGGATCGGCACCTTTGACGGCGGGTTGGACAGGCTTGACGAGTATACCGGAATATTCAAACATTTTGTGCATGAGCCGGGCAAGAACAGCCTCAGCAACAATACGGTGAACTATGTCTATGCTGACAGCCGGCACAACCTGTGGATCTGCACGGCAGATGGATTGAACTGTCTGGACCGGAAGACGGGTCATTTTACTCTCTATGGGATCAAAGACGGTCTTCCAAGCTCGGTGATCTTCGGCATCCTGGAGGACAAAAACCGAAAGCTATGGGTGAGTACGAACAACGGGCTTTCGCGGTTCGATCCGGAGACCCGTCAATTCAAAAATTTCTCCGTGGCGGACGGATTGCAATCCAACCAGTTCAAGGCGCATGCCTGTTACAAGAGCCCATCGGGGGCATTGTATTTTGGCGGGGTGAACGGTTTTTCTAAATTCTATCCTGATAGTATCCGGGACAATCCGTTCGACCCGCCGCTACTGATCACGGGGTTCTCGATCTTCAATAAGGATGTGCCTATAGGAGATTCGGCGCACCCCACGCCGTTGTCGCAAGATATTACGATGACGAAGAATATCCGGATACCCTATAACAGCTCGGTCATATCGTTCGAATTCGGGTCGTTGAACTACACGGTGCCGGAGAAGAAGCATTATGCCTACCGGCTGGATGGTTTCGATGACGCATGGAATGATGTGGGCACCAAGCGAACGGCCACCTATACGAACCTCGACCCGGGAACTTATACATTCCAGGTGAAGGGCTGGGATAATGACGGAAACTGGTCCCCTACAGTAGCAAGTCTAACCCTGACGGTCACCCCTCCTTTCTGGCAAACATGGTGGTTCCGGCTACTCGCGACGATCCAGATCGCGGGGGCGATAATCCTGGTGTTCCGATTGAGGCTTCATACGGTGAAGACCCAAAAGAAAAAACTGGAGGCGGAGGTAGATCAGCGGACCAATCAGCTGGCATTGTCAAGGGATGAGGAACGACGGGCGCGGGAACAGGCGGAAAAAGCGAGCCGTGCCAAAAGCGAATTCATGGCCAATATCAGCCATGAGCTGCGGACGCCCATGAATGCCATTATCGGATTCACGGACCTGGTGCTGACCACAGAGTTGCAACGGCCACAGCGGGAGTACCTGCAGAATGTGCATAGATCCGGCTATAATCTGCTGGGCATTATCAATGATATCCTGGACTATTCAAAATTGGAAGCGGGTAAGCTTACCATCGAGAATACGGCGTTCAAGCTTTGCCAGCTAGTCGAGCAGACGGTGGATACGCTGGCGATAAAGGCATTCGAGAAAAAGCTGGAGCTGATCTGCGAGACCGATCCGTTGCTGCCGATCCAGGTCATGGGCGACCCGGGGCGGATACAACAGATCCTGGTGAACCTGCTTGGGAATGCCATCAAGTTCACGGAGAAGGGTGAAGTGGTGGTCTCGCTGGAGCGGGGTTCGGTCATCCAGGGAAGCGATGGCCGGAGGCTTCAACCCGTTACCTTATCGGTGAAAGATACAGGGATCGGCATTCCGAAAGAAAAAGTGGACCACATCTTCGAAAGTTTCACCCAGGCGGATTCCACGACGACGCGTAAGTATGGCGGTACCGGTCTGGGGCTGACTATCGCGAGAAACCTGGCGGAAATGATGGATGGGTCGCTGGAAGTTAAAAGTGAACCAGGGAAAGGGAGCACCTTCACACTGAGGCTGACGTTGGAGATCATGGATGAGATGTCGACGGTTCCCGCGATACAACGACCGGTCCTGAAGCGGGTGCTGGTCGTGGACGATAATATCACCAATTGTCATTTGCTGGAAAACATCTTCCATTACATGAGCGTCGAATGTACTACCTGTACGAGCGGACCAAGGGCGTTGGAGATCCTTTCGGGAATGCGGGATGAGGAGGCGTTCGATCTGATCGTGACGGATCATCAGATGCCGATCATGGATGGGGTCACGCTGGTCGGAAAGATCAAGGAGCTGCTGGCGGGGCGGCGGCAACCGTTTATCCTGATGTTGTCGTCGCTGGATAAGGAGATGTGCGTCGAAGATGCGGAACAGCTGGGGATCGATATGTTCCTGTCCAAGCCGGTGAAGTTGCCGGAGCTGAACAACATCCTGCAGGCGGTATTTGGGCCCGCGCAGGAAAGCCGGACGGGCGCCGAGGCGAAGCCGGAGATCCATAAGCTGACGGATCATGCAAAGATATTGGTGGCCGAGGACGAGCCGGTGAACATGCTGCTGATCTCGGAGGTGTTGGGTAAGATGGGTTTCCAGGTCATCAAAGCATCGAATGGCAAACAAGTACTGGAGCTGCTTGCCGATCATCACCCGGCGGTGATCCTGATGGATGTGAATATGCCGGAGATGGACGGGTTGGAGGCGACGCAGATCATCCGGGCCCTCCCACAGCCACAACGCAACATCCCCATTGTGGCGTTGACCGCCGGCGCGATGAGCGAGGACCGGGAGCGGTGCCTGGGTGCGGGAATGAATAGCTTTATCTCCAAGCCTTTCCGGTTAGAGGAGATAGAAGGGGTTTTGAAAAAATATGTCAAGGTTGCATGAGGACCTTATATAGCGCACCTTTTTTGGTCGGCATCTTTTGGATATAGCCACGTTCATCCAACTGTTGAAGCAGCCTGCGGGCGTCTTCGGTAATGAGATCGCTCAACAGCACAAACTCTTCCTCCAGCATCGTGGGAAAGTGACTAAAGAGACTGACCGGCCGGGTGTCGATCAGACAACGCTTGGCATGAGGGTTGAGCTCGAGGATCGCCCTTTCCAGATCTTCATAGTACAAATGACCTTTCAGCCGGACGGTCTGCCCGGCGGCATTCGAGAAGATAAGATGAGGGAAACTCCGCACACCCAGCTCACGGGCCAGCTGCAGGTCATGCTGAAAGGCGATGCGGGCCTTGCCTTCGTAAGCCTTTGTGAAGGCCAACAAATTCAATCCCACTTCTGCGGCGGCGGCTTCGAGGTGCTTCCAGCGCATGATATTCTTTTTCTCAAGGAAGAGCTTTTCTCTTATTCGCCTTAAATATAGGATGGCGGCTTGTTCATCCTGCAGTTGGGCGGCCTTCACAGCGATTGACGGAGGAAATGAGGAAGACAGCGGATCTTCCAGCCAGATATCTCCATCGATGGGGATTTGGTAGGTCTCGTTGACGTCTTTCCACAGCCGGGCGGCGTCGGTAGGGCTTTTGATCTTGCCTTCACAGGTATCCCAGGAGGGGAGCAAGCCGCCCATATAATATTTAATTTCCAGGTAAGGACCATATTCGAGGCTCATCCTTTTTAGCGCCGGCTGGATGATCCAGCAGGTGGAGCAGATGGGATCGGTAAAATATTTGACCAGTAATTTCTGGGGTGTGATCCCTACGCGGGCGCGGGCGGGTTGGGAAGCCGCATTGCGGAGCGCAAGCGGTGTTTGGATCTGATGACGTCCCGGTTGCAGAAACGCCGATCTGAGTTCCCTTCCCATCCGGATGTGTTCACTTACGACCGGTGCACGTTGAGAATGATATTGCCGGAAAGCGGTCTCGAGGTTAATGGAATTCTCGAGAGCAGCGGATAAAGTCTTTGCGCCGACCAGCGCATTGGTTGTGCCGGTGCTCGAGAAAGGAAGGGCCTGGTGTGCGGCATCGCCGACCAATACCACGTTATCCTTGTGGAAGCGAGGCAACAGATCGAAATCGCGGGTATTCCAGACATAAGTTCTATTGAAGTCGTTGCCGGCTAATAACCCGGAGACTTCGGCTGGAAACTCATTCATGGTGCGCAGGCAGAATTTTCGAACTGAGACGGGGTCGTTATCACGGATATCCCCGCGGCAGGGATCATATTGAATAAACCAGACAAACTCATTCGTACCGGTAGGGATCATTCCAAAGGACAGTCCATATCGATCATGCTGGAATTTTACAAATGTGTGTCCATAGCGCTGCCAGAGACTCTCGTTGTGTGTGACGCCGACGATCTCCTTATATAGAACGGTCGTGGGCGGAAGGCGGCCGAAAAGGTCTTCGCGCACTTTGGATTTGCCGCCGTCACAGCCGATGAAGACGTCGCCGTACTCGGTTTCGCCGTTTGTAAAAACGGCGGCGACAACCCTACCCTGCTGACGGATGAAATGGGAGAAGGACCGGCCACAACGTAACGCCGATGGATGGAGCAGGCTCTCCATATATTCAAGCAGATCCGATCTTTTCATACACGTCCAGGATCGCAGTTCCTCGCATTTGATCTCGCTCCCGTCCGGACGGCGCAGCGAGAAAAGACTGATCCGTTCGCCGGGCATTTTGCGGTTATGGTCGAGGCTGAGCTCACGCAGGATGGAAATGGCATCGTCATGCAGTAAAAATGCATGGCCCTGCGCAGCGGGGCCGGATTGCTTTTCGCTGACCGTGACCTCTCTTCCTTTTCGTTGCAGGAAGGCGCCGACTGCCAGACCTGCGACTCCTCCACCGATAATGACGTATTTCATAGGGTTGAGGTTATGAGGGTTAGGGAAACGTATTTCATAAATTACGGATTGTAAGGGTTATTCGATCCAATGCCTCGTCCAGGATTGCCGCCGAAGTAGCGAAACTGATGCGGATATAGCCGGCCGCCCCGGGTCCGAACCACTCGGGCAGACCGGGGACAACGGCCACTTTTGCCTGATCGAACAAGACATCGCGGATCCCGGCAGAGGTGCGGCCGGTTCCGGTTATATTGGCAAAGGCTACATAACAGCCTTCGGGGGTTGAGCAATCGAAACCCGGGATCCGGTTAAGGCCGTCGATGCAACGGTCCCGCATGTGATGCAGGTGGCTGACGAATTCATCGAGCCACTGGCTGCATTCCTCCAGTGCGGCGGTAGCGGCTACCTGGGAAAGGAGATTGGCGCCATGGACGGTGGATTGGTGCCGGGATGCCTGAAAGAGCCGCGCATAATGGTCCGCGTTGGTGGTCATGACGGCGCCGATGCGCAAGCCGGCCAGGCCATAGGATTTGCTGAATCCGGTAACGGTGACGGTGTGATCGGCGATCTCTTTGTCCAGCGACGCGATGCTCGTGAAGGTATGGGGCTTATACACAATATCGCTCCAGATCTCGTCGGACAGGATGACGAGGTCATGACGGCAGGCCAGCCGGCCCAGTTGGAGGAGCTCGTCTTTTGTAAATACTTTCCCCGTAGGGTTGAGGGGATTGCAAAGACAAATGAGCCGGGTCTTTGGCGTGAGCAGTTGCTCCAGCCGGTCGAAAGCCGCAGGCGACCCTTGCGGGATGGGTAAGGTGATGGGTTTGGCCCGTACCTCCTCGATGGCGTAACGGAAAAGGAAATCAACCGGATCGAAGAGGATAGCTTCGTCGCCTGGCCGGAGGAAGGCCTTACAGGTGATATAAATACCAAATGCGGCGCTATCGACCGGGAGGACGGATGCAGGGGTCGCCGGGATGTGCCGCTTCTCCTGAAAGAAGCGGGCCATGGCTTCCTTGAATTCGGGTATCCCTTCAGGTGGGCCGTAGGAGAAATATCGTTCGGTAAGGAATTTACGAATGGCTTCGGTAACGGGTGCCGGGCAGGGAAAGTCAGGGTCGGCCGCGGTCAGGGGGATGACTCCGGGTGGTACGGTAGCCCAGCGAAGGTTGTGAGCTCGTTTTCGTAGGTTGGGCAGATCAACGTGGGTCGGGTCAAACATGGGAGATGATCTCGGCGATCTTACCCTTCGCCACGGGTTTGATCAGGAAATCCGACACCGCCGGGTAGGTTTTTGATCGTTCGACCTCCTGTGGGGAGATGGAGGAGGAGACGATGAACAGCTCGATGTTCTTGCTGAGCTTCGGCCTCAGCAGCGCATACTCGTTGAGGAATTCCCAGCCATCCATGACGGGCATGCTGAGGTCGACAAAGATGATGTCGGGCAAAGCGTTGCTGTCGTCGCAAATTTCTCTAAGCCGGTCGATGGCCAGCTCCCCGTCACCGAATTCCCGGATCTCGCATCCGCCGTTGACGGAACAGATGATCTTCTTTGTCAGGTAGACAAATACGGGATCATCGTCTATGAGGAATATCGTCTTCATGAAGCTTGCCTGTTTCGGGTTGCAAATTCAATATAAAATGTGCTGCCTACTTGTGGGGTACTTTCGACCCAGATGCGACCGCCCATGGCTTCTACCTGTGTCTTGGTCATAAACAATCCAAAGCCTTTTGCATTAGGGTGGCGGTGAAATACCTTCCCGATCTTAAAGAAATTATTGCGGTGTTTTACCAGGTCGATACCGAGCCCGTTGTCCTGAATGGAAAGAATGATCTTGTCGTCCCTGCGGGTGGTCCGAAGGTGGATCTCCGGTTTTCGGGCGGGATGATGGTACTTCAGCGAGTTGCTTACCAGGTTATGGAAAATACTATTAAGATATTGGGGGGCATAGTTGATCATGGAAGCCTCCGAGAAATCGGTAGTGATCTGTGCATCGAGCCGGTTGATCTCGGTCTGTAGTCCGGTTACGGTCCGGCGCACGCATTCTTTCAGGCAGACATCTTCAGTCATTATCTCGAGGTCCTGTCTGATCTGGATCGATTCGACAAGCTCGTTGAAGGTGAGCTGGAGGTTTTCGATCACGGGTTTCAATTTGGTGATCAGGAGCGAATGTTCGCCCGGATCTTTTGTTTCCTCCAGGCAGTCGACGAGCATGGAGATGTTGACCAGCGGCGCGCGCAGGTTGTGGGAAACGATGGCACAGAAATCGATCAGCTGGGTATTCTGCGCAGAGAGTTGCTTCACCAGCGCGGCTTGCTTCTCTTCCATCAGCTTTCGGTCGGTGATATCGATCCCGAATCCGATGACGAGGGACAATTTGCCGCTCTCATCATAAACGGGGAACATCCGGCGCAGGTGGGTGATGATATTCCCATTTGCGTCGGGGAGGCTGTCTTCCCAGCGGATCTCCTTACCGGTATTCTTGGCCTCCAGAAATTTTGCCCTGCGTGCATGCGCCACGGTGATATCCCGGTTACGCCAGGCCGCATATTCGTAGTCGTCTTTGCCGATAATGAACTTCCGGTACTCGGCTTTACTGATGGCGCCGGGGTTGACGAACAGGTAGCGGTGTTCGGAATCAAATACGGCGATGTCGGTGGGAAGCTTGTTGAGGATATTCTCGTAGAACGCTTTTTGTTTATCCAGTTGTTCGGTCACCAGTTTGTCGGGGGTAAGCATCATCAGTTGGGTGAGGCTTTCGGCGACGAGCCGGAGGTTGGTGGCCTGAGTTTCGTTAAGTGGTTTATCCGGGTTGAGACAGAGGTGACCGTGGTGACGGCCGTTGCGGGCGATCAAAGGAATATTGACGGCGAATTCGGAAAGCCGGCTCCCCGGCGCGTCGGCGTCGAGGATAATGGCGTCGGGTGCAACAGCGAGACGGGCGGCAAGTTCAAGCAAACTGCCGTAGCCCGGCGGTTGTGCAGATAAGTCTGCCGCCGTTGGCGAAGGATAAGACGCACCATTGATGACTGAGGTTGACCTCGATCTCATTTCAAGGGGATAGGGATTTTACAAAAAACCTAACTATTTAATAACGAATAATTTATTTAAGTATTGTGGAAAATCTGGAGCGTTATAACAGATTGCTTGTCAAGGGGTCAATGACGGTTTTCACTTCGGCGATCATATTGATCGGGAAATTGCCAAGGCGGGCATGTTCCCGCACAAGCTCCTCACTTTCAGCGATATGTATACAATAGAGCTTATCCTGAGTGACAAAGGTCTGGATCCAGTGATAGGGGCGGCCTAGCTGGCAGACGACTTCGCAGGATTCACGGGCAATATCCTGCAATTCCTGTGGGGTGAGGTTGCCGGCGCCGGGGAGATTGCGTTCGATCAGAAACTTTTTCATGGTGAGCTTTTTAATGTTTGATGGGATCAAAGTTCGGGATATTGGAGGCGTGGACATTCAGGGGGATTCCCTATTTCTGGTACCGGGATTCCCTATTTTACGATTTCATGATTCCGCGGCGGATGGCTTCCCGGACTGCCTTGGTGCGGGAGTCGACGTCCAGTTTGGAAAGGATAGCGGAAATATGATGGTCGACCGTTTTTGCGGAAATGAAGAGGCGGGAGCCGATCTCTTTGTTGTGCAAGCCTTCTTTGAGAAGTTCGAGCACGCCAAGCTCGCGTTCGGTGAGAAAGGCGGGATTCTCCCGGGTAGTTTTTCGGCTGCCTCGCGGGATGCTGCGGATCCCTTCGGATCGCATTTCAAGCTTCATTTTCTCATAGACGGCGGTGGCGCCCAGCCGGTGAACGATCGCGACGGCTTCTTTTTTCGCGTCTTCATTTCCTTCAAACAGAAAGAGGGCCTGTTCGTAGGGGCTACCGAGTCCCTCCCACCCTGCAGCGTTCTCTATGGCTTTTTCGGGATGGTCGGCGCGATAGCGGTTGTGGACCTCATGCATGGGCACCTGGTCTCCTCTAACCTTCCACAACCAAAAATCAAATTCGCTGCTTTCTCTCAGCGTACCGCCCTGGCTGATCAGTCCTATCGCGTATTCAATAGCCGCTTTTTCGAGGACGGGCTCGCCGGTGATCCATTCGTATTCGAGCAATGCGGTAAGAGCGGGGAGCATTTGCTGAAGCTCCATGGCCTCGAAGGCTTTGGATCTTGCGTCGAGAAGGAGGGGCAGGGCATCGGCTTCGCCCATGCGCATCCTGATCGTGCCGATCACGACAAGCGCGCTGCTCTTTACGATGCTGGCCTGAGATTCGTTGCGGAGCAATTGTTCGGCGATGGCAGAGGCCTCGTCCCACCGGCCGGTATTAAGGAGGAGCCGCGCCTTCCAGGAAAGCATATAGGTCCGCCAGGAGTCCAGCTCGAGCTCTTCACAATAGGTGATCCCTTCATTGAGTACTTTGGCGCCGAGGGTGTAGTCCTTTAGCTGGATGGCATTGCTCGCCATATTGGTATAAGCCCGTGCGGCATGTTCGTGAAAGTGACGCCGGAGGGCAATATCGAGGCTGCGTTTCAGCAGATCGAGCCCTTTTTGCCGATAGGCGGGGACGCGCATCTGGACACTGCCGACATTGTTGTAGGCATGGGAAAGGATCTCCTCGTCACCCAATTCGTTCGCAATACCGATGGCTTTCTGTCCCCAGTAAATACATTCGACCGTCTGATCGGAAAGCATTTTCAGCTGGGACATGTTACTGAAGGCCATCGCCTTTGGTCGGGATGATGGCTGATCGGCAAGGGTATCGATGGCCTCCCGGGCAAAGCGCTCGGCCTGCCGGCGGTTGCCGTCGAACCACCAAAGGCGGGAAAGGAACCAAAGGGCATTGCCCATCTTCTCCCGGTCATCTTTTTCCTTCCAGATGCCGGTGACCTTCTGCTGGTAGATGATGGCTTCTTTTATCCGGTTGGTGAGATAGCATTCGTATGCGAATGGTTCGTATAGTCCGACGAGGGTAGCGGGGTCTTTACCCAGATAGTATTCGATGGCGGAGAAGTAGAGACGCGCGGCTTCGGTATGGGCGCCGAGGGTGGCAGCCTCCCGGGCGGCTATCGGGGCGTAATGAACGACGGTCCGATGGTCGTTGGCATTCTTGGCGTGGTGGATTATCCGCTCCGTCTCGCCATTGCTTTCAAACTGCTCGCGAAAAGTGTTGAGGATCCTTTTGTTGAGGTCAATGCGTACGAAGGGAGACAGGGAGGATTCGATGGTCCGCCGGTATAGTTCATGTTTGAAGAAGAGCCGGCTATCCTTGAGCAGGATGATCTTTGTCTCGAGGCAGGCGGCGAGGGCTGTGGCATAATGTGGTTCGAGCTGTTCGAGATAGTCCGTCTCCAGGCCGGTAGGCAGGACGGACAGGAGCGCGCAAACCTGGCGGGTAGTGCTATCGAGGCGGTTGAAGACGGACAGGATGGAGTCTTTTATATTATCGGGTACCCCGGGGCTATAGCTGGCGAGGATCTCGTTGACGTAAAAGGGATTTCCACCGGAGATGCTGTACACGTCCTCACCGCGGTAGCCGCGGAGCTTTGCAAGGCTTTCCACCGCGCGTTCAGAGAGCGGGGGAAGCTGGAGCCTGGTAAACGAATGGGGCGGCAGTTGTCCGAGCAGCTGTTTCAGCGGATGGCCTGGATGGACCTCTTCGTCACGCCAGGTGAGGATAAAGAGGCAGTGAAGGCGGGAAATGCGGCGGGCCAGGAATTTGATGAAGTCGATCGTAGCTTCGTCGGCCCAGTGGATGTCTTCAAATACGAGGATCGATGGGCCGGGCTGTTGATCGAACCGTTGGAGGAATTCGGTAAAAAGGGTTGTACGGTCTTCGTGGCCGTCTTTTTTCCAATCGTCTTCCCAGATCTGCCAAATGATATCGTAGAGTGGCGCCAGCGGCCTGGGGGTAAAGAGGGCGTCGCAGGTGCCGAGATAGACTTTCGCGTGATGCCGGTGTTGCTGGCAGAAGGCGCGGACGAGGGCGGTTTTGCCGATGCCGGCTTCGCCGCTCAACATGACGCAATGGCCTTCCCCGGCCGACATGTCTTTGTATTTGTCGTGCAGTGCAGTCAGATGCTCGGCTCTTTCGATCAGTTCAATATTCACAGGTTGCTTGATTGTGGGCGGACCCGGCCGCGGCAGGCGGTGGTACAAATTTGCTGAAAATTCCCAGGAGCGGCAGTACCCATTTAATGGTATTTTTGGGTGAATATGAAAATTCTTGCCATTATTCCGGGGTGTCTGCTCGGATGGTCGTTGCCGGCGTCTGCACAGTCTCAGCCGATGCAGGGGTTGCATCAGGCGTTGGAATCGCCGCATCAGACGATGCAATGGCCGCATCATAAAAAAGCGACGATCGTCCTGACCTATGACGATGCGCTGGTCTCCCAATTGGATAGCGCGGTGCCGCAGCTGCAGAAAGCGGGGTTCAAGGCCACCTTCTTTTTGACCAGCGATATCGACTTTGTAACGATGCCCCGCTGGCGGAAGCTGGCCGGAGAGGGGTTCGAGCTGGGCAATCACACGGTGTACCATCCCTGCTCGCCATCGCCTGACAACCCCGTGTCTTCGGCGTCTTACACCCAAACGCAAATGATCAATGAGATAGATCTGATGAACCGGTTCCTTTATGCGCTGGACGGGAAGACGGTCAGGACGTTCGCTTATCCCTGCGCGGAGACGTTGGCGGGTGGGAAGGACTATGTGGATTCGTTGCGGCGGACGGGTACGGTACTCTATGCGCGGATCGGGGGGGATGAGACCTCGGTGATCACCGACTTTGTGCATCTCGATTCGTTGCGGGTGCCGGCGTTAGGGTTGGAGGATCATACAGATGCGGCGACGATCATCGGTTTTATCAAAAGGGTGCAGGAGTCGGGCGGGATGGGAGTTATCATGTTCCATGGGATCGGCGGGGATTATATTACGACGGCAACGGATGTGCATCAGAAGGTGTTGGATTATTTGAAGGAGAATGAGAAGGATATCTGGGTGGCGACGTTTGAGGAGGCGATGCGATGGGCGATGGGACATACCGTAAGGCGATGAGCCAAATGATGGGATAGCCCTGCTCAATACTTCACGTAGGACTCCTGAATGCTGCCGTCGGCATACAGATCGATGAGGCCGTAGCCGGGAGCGGTCTGACGATTGTTGCCTTCCCACCAGGCGCCGCTCACAGCGCCATTACAGATATAGGTCACATCATTGTAGACGATCTTGTCGCGAAGGTGGGTATGCCCGCAGAGACATAGTTTCACGTTGGGATGCTGGTAGAAGAGGTCGATGAGCCTGGCGTTATCGGTGTGCATGGAGCCGCCGAGTATGACCCATTTGTTGACGATGTTATCCTCGATAAGGTTAGTGGCGGTCAGGATGGGAACATGCGACAGAATACAAATTGGAGTTTGAGCGGGTGTCGTCTGCAATTGGTCCTGCAGCCAGTTGAACTGGTCATCACCGAGCTTGCCGATATACCAGGTGCCGTCGACATCGAGGTGGACGCTATCGAGGACGATAAATTTCCAGTCTTTTTTTGTAAAACTATAGTAGGGAGTTGTCAGGCCGATCTGCTGCATGGAAAACTGTTTTCCATAGATGGCTTGACCCTTGTCATTCTCGTTCCACCAAATATCGTGGTTGCCGAGCGCATAGTAGATGGGGAGGCTGCAGTCCGACTTGATGGTGGAATGCCAGAGTGCCCATTGGGCGTTGATGACGTCCATATTCTCCTTATTCATATCGAATACGATGTCGCCGCCGTTAAGAATGAAGTCTACTCCGGGCTTCTGGTCCTGGACATGGCGGAGGCAGCGGCGAAAGCGATTCGGGGCGTCCCACTTATCTTTCAGGTGGACGTCGGTCAGGTGGGCGATGCGAAGAGAGGGCCGTTTGGCGGCAGGCGCGGCAGCGGCGGAGATGGCAGCCTCGGCGGCAGCGGCGAGAGGCAGGGCGGGCGCAATAAGGGCGCCGCCAAGGAGGTTTTTGAGGAGGGTTCGTCTTTGCATATTTAAAGATAGGAAGGGTATGTGACGGAAAGGTTAAATAAATCCTGCATTTTATTGCATAGTCAGCGCGTATACGGCGAAGGAAGCCAGCCAATGCTCACCCATATATTCGCCGCTGGCAACGTGGGGCAACGCTTCGGTCAGATGGCGGTTGGCAAGTTGGTATAGCCGGTCGCGGTTCGCGGGAAAGTGACGGGCAATGCCGTAGAGATCCCAGGCGCGACTCAAGTTGAGGCCGTCGAGATGGACGAGCTTGCCGTCGGAGCGGTCCTGTACCTGCCCGGGCTTGAGGTCAAAGTCAGGGCGGGTGAGTGCGGGGAGGAACTTGATCAGCCAGGTATGATAGGCAGGTTCGGGCAGGATACGCCACATGAGGTCGGCCTCTTCGAGCGCGGGACTCAGAAAGTCGTTACCGCCGGGTTCCCAGGAGATAGGGTAATTGACATCGTTCTTATAAAACCGCAATGCGGTCCGAAGGATAGCCGTCTTGAGTGAATCATCTTTACTAACGGCGGCATAGTCCCAGGCCAGCCGCAGGCCAAAAGCAAGGTTGGGATGTTCGCCTACCCGAACGGGATAGTTCATTTTTGGCAAATATGCGATGAACAACCGGGAGATCTGATGGGCCAGCGGGGCGACGTTGCTGCTTAGTTCATGGCCGAGCGGGTCGTCCCAGGTCAAGAGTTCCTGCTGTAGCTGAAGGAGCCAGCCCCAACCATACGTACGTTCAAAACTTTCGTTGTCCTTTGTCGAGAAGATGCGCATTTCGCCGCGGATGTTGGCGGCGGACAGATTCTCCTGTAGTTTCTGTCTTATCTCCGCGGCGCGGGGCATATCAGGGAAGAGTTTGAGCAGCCGGACGAGCATCCAATGGCCGTGGACGCTGGAGTGCCAGTCATAACAGCCATAGAAAGCCGGGTGGTAAAGGCGTGGTTTCACGGCAAGGGTGCTGTCCGTGAAGGAGATTCCGGTCTTGTATGGGAATTCACGTTGCATGCAGCGAAGTGGCAAGTCGGCAAAGTGCGCTGCGCCGGCAGCAGTGAGATAAGCCTGACCGGCCTTCATTTCATATTGCGGAGGTTGGGCGGAGGCGCTGGCGCAGGCCGCAAGGAGAAGCACCGTGAGTGTCCAGGCGTATTTGGTTGTGCGCATAGGTACGCAATCTAGGCATTTTGGCGAAAGGGACCAATACCGGGGAAAGTCGTAAATTCAGAGATGGCAAAATTATTTTTTTTCATGGCCCTGGCGGTTTGGGCATTTCCGGCCCGGGCGCAAGAGAGATTCATCAAACATATTATTACGCCCGACTTTATTTCAGAGGGGGTAGCGATCGCGGACGTCAACAACGATGGAAAGCCGGATATCCTGGCGGGTGCGTATTGGTTCGAGGCTCCCAATTGGACGAAGCATGAGATCGACACCCCGCGGCACTATGATCCGTCTACACAGTTCAGCAACTCCTTTCTCGACTTCAGCATGGATGTCAACCAGGATGGCTGGATGGATCTGATCCGGGTCAGTCTGCCCGGCGAGGAGATCGTGTGGTATGAGAACCCGGGTCGCCGTCCCGGGTATTGGAAGATGCATCCGATCCTGGCGCATGCGGGCAATGAGTCGCCGGCGCTGGTGGATGTGGATGGAGATGGCCGGCCGGATATCCTTTGTAACGATTGGGTCGCCAAAGAGATGATCTGGATGAAGTCGCCTTCTGTAAAGGGGGACACGACCTGGACCCGCCATGTCATTGCACGGGGCGAGACCGGCACGGGACGATATACGCATGGGTTGGGGTTATTTGACATGAATGGGGATGGCCGTGCGGATGTAGTAATTACGAAGGGTTGGTGGGAACGGCCGCAGGATGCGCAGACGGAGAATTGGAACTTTCATCCGGCCGATCTGGGCGAAGAATGCGCCCAGATGTATCCGTTAGATGTGCGGGGCAATGGGGTCAGGGACATCATTAGTTCGTCAGCCCATCGATACGGCATCTGGTGGCATGAGCCGACGGCCGATCCCCGGGTCTGGATCCATCATCTTATCGACAGCAGCGTTTCGGAAACGCATTCCCTGGCGATGGCGGACCTCAACGGAGATGGGTATCCCGACCTGATAACGGGGAAGCGGTATTTTGCGCATAATGGAGAGGACCCGGGCGCATATGAGCCATCGGTGTTGAATTGGTACGAGTTCCGGCCGGGGGCTACGCCCACGTGGGTGAGGCATTCGATCGATACCAACTCAGGTGTGGGTGAGCAGGTATTGGTGAAGGACATGAATGGGGACGGGAAGCCGGACATTGTGCTGGCGAATAAGAAGGGGGTGTTCTGGTTTGAGCAGAAATAGTGCGTGACGGCTTACACTACATGTCTGGGCAGGAAGAGCGCAAAGCTCATCAGGGCCAGGTAGGGCAGTACGAGGACGCCGAGGGAAATGGTCAGGTGCCAGTTCCTTTTTGGGTTCTCGCCGGATTGCTCGAATTTGTCGACGATCTTCTGGTCGCGGTCCTTCACAATAAAGATATAGTGGAAGAGCAAGGCCGTGAGACCATAGATCACAAGGGCGAAGAGGAGCGATTCCAGCCGGGAATTGAAACGGTTATGTTTGACAAAATGGAGATAGAGAGATTCGAATAAGAGCAGCCATCCGCCGGAGCCGAGAGAAAACAGATACATGGCCTGGATCCGGGTGTTAAAACTTTGCCTGTACTGACTTAACCGATAGCAATAGCTATAGATATTAAAGTAGAGGTAGTCTATGTGTTTCATAGAGTCTTCGTATTAGGGTACTGGGTTGCCGGCGGTGTACGGTGGGCCGGGTTATCCTATTATAAACGCAGATAAGGGAAAAATCGTACGACGGATAGAAATTAAATAACCAATCATTTCGTTATCAATTTAGTACAAATATACGCTTACTTCTATTTGGCTAAGAGCAGGGGGTGCCATAGTTTTATCCGGATGCATAAAAATTTTCAACTGCTTTTTTTAGGGCTGATCATCGCGGGATCTATTAACGCGCAAAGTTTCCGGGTGTTAGTGGTGGCGTCACGGGCGAAAGACCATCAGAAAATGATCGCCGCGGCGCGGCCTTTTTTTGAGAAGATGGCGGCGGACAATCATTTCGGGCTGGATCTCACAGATGATACCAGCCAGATCAATCCGGCCAATCTCAAGCGTTATAAGGTATTCGTGATGTTGCAGCTGGCGCCATTCGACATGTCGCCCGAACAACAAGCCGCGTTACAGCACTTCGTGGAGGCAGGGAATGGTTGGGTGGGAATTCATGCGGCCGGGCTAACCGGGCGCGGGTTTTTGGCGCCTGGCAGCGAGTATTGGGAGTGGTTCGAGAACTTCATGGGCGGCGTGCTCTACAGTCCGCATCCTGCCTTTCAAACGGCAACGTTGCATGTCGACGACCATTATCATCCATTGATGGCGCATATGCCTTCGAAGGTGAATTGGCCGGATGAGTGGTATGAGTTCACGCCGAACCCGCGGGGCCGGGTGCATGTGCTGGCAACGGTTGATGAAAGCACGTATCATCCGAATAAGCCGATGGGTGATCATCCGATCATCTGGACAAATGAACGTTACCGGCGGATGGTATATATCGGGCCGGGGCATGATCCGGCGCTTTTGCAGGACCCGGCCTATGCAACACTGTTGCGGGATGCGGTCCTTTGGGCTGCAAGCGGCGACCCGCTACCGCCGGTCGCCATGAAGAACGGGATTGTCGACTATGAACAACAGTATGATCTGCCGGGTGCGCCGACGGTTGGGGAGGGGTTTGAGCGGGTGAGGAAAGCGATCGAGGGAGTGAGGGGTTCGGAAACGAGAGGTTCGGAAGTGAGGGGTTCAGAAACGAGAGGTTCGGAAGTGAAGAGTTCGATCGGACAAGCTGGGCTTCCGTTGACTGTTACGAAGACGGAGCGGGATACGATCGGGGGCACGGCATTGTTCAAGATTATGACGGCGGGGCCGGTCAAGTCGTTCTGGATGCGATTTGACTGGACAGTAGCAGTTACTGCTGGCCGATATATCTTTAATACGCTGCATTATTACGAGAAGCCGGTTGGGCCGGGTGTCAGCAATGAGTATTCGAAGATCGAATACCGGTGGGGGGATTATCGGGCCGGCCATCCCTGGTCGGCGGCGGACAGGCCGCTGTTCCGCGGCATCGATAGTGTCAGCAGGAAGATAATGGAAAGGCTTCGGCGGGCCCTGGGCGCGACGGTTGCGCCGCGGTTCAGGGTGCTGGCCTTATATGAGAATGGCGGGCATCATGTGGAGTTCAGTGCGCGGGCGCGGGTCTGGCTGGCAAAGCTGGCCGAGGACAGCAATATTGCGGTCGATTACCTGACGCATACCGATAGCATTTCCGACGAGCTGCTGGCGCGGTATCAGCTGATCCTGCAGCTGGATTATGTGCCTTATGGCTGGAAGCCTTCGGCAATGGCAGCCTTTCAGCGGTATATCGAGGAAGGAAGGGGCGGCTGGGTGGGCCTTCACCACGCGTCGCTGTTGGGGGAATTCGACGGCTACCCGATGTGGTCATGGTTCCATTCCTTCATGGGGCATATTCGGTGGAAGGACTATATCGCACGGTTTGCGCGGGGGACGGTACATGTAGAGGACGGTGCGCACCCGGTCATGAAGGGCATTCCGGATTCCTTTGTCGTCCAAAAAGAAGAGTGGTACACTTATGACAAAAGTCCGCGGCCAAATGTTCATGTCCTTGCCAATGTGGATGAATCTTCCTATCGGCCGGATACGACGATAAAAATGGGCGATCATCCTGTCATCTGGACGAACGAAAAGGTGAAGGCGCGGAACGTATATATATTCATGGGCCATTCACCGGTGTTATTCGATGACTGGGTATACCGGAAGATGTTGAGGAATGCGATCTTTTGGGCGGCGGCTACCCCACCGTCACCAACGTTCCGGGTGCTGGCCTTGTACAGCACTACGGTTGAAGGTGATCATGTCGCTTTCGCAAACGATGCGATCCGGTTCTATTCCGAACTGGCGGCACGGCAGCATTTCCGGTTCGACACCACTTCGGATTGGGCAGGGATGAGCAGGCATCTGGGAGAATACCAGGCGGTCGTGTGGCTGAATGATTTTCCGCATACGGAGGAAGAGCGTTCGGCCTTTGAGCACTATATGGAAGGGGGCGGCGCATGGCTGGGTTGTCATGTGTCGGCTTATAATGACCGGGACACGCATTGGCCATGGTTCGTGCAGTTCCTGGGCGGCGCGGTCTTTTTTAACAACAGCTGGCCGCCGCTTCCGGCGAAGCTGATCGTCGAGGATCAGCGGCACCCGGCTACGATACGGCTGCCCGATCGGTATGTCGCACCTATCAATGAATGGTATGGCTGGCGGCCGAACCCGCGGGACAATAAAGACGTCCGGGTGCTGGTATCGCTGGATCCGTCGAACTATCCATTGGGAAAGAAAGATATCCTGCGGAGCGGAGATATCCCGGTGGTGTGGACGAATACCCGGTATAGGATGCTATACATGAATATGGGACATGGAGATCAGATCCTGAGCTCGCCGGTTCAAAATAATCTCTTCGAGGATGCATTACTGTGGCTGAGAGATGGGGCGAAACGTTAACGGATCTGGTATTCACGAAATTCGAAGTCGCCATTGTCGCGGGGCCAGTTGGGGATGGTATCGGTGAGGGAGGCTGGTTTGACATTAGGGACACGGACGTCGTAGATGTAGGTGTACTGCTTCACGCCTTGCTGTCTCAACTGGGGTAGAAGCTTTTGGAGACTGCTATCATCAGGGGCAAGAAAGAAATATTTATCATCGAAAATATAGCCCAGCTCCATGGCGATATAGGGGAAAGAAACAACAACAACTTTCCCGGGCTCCTGGTTCAAAAAATTCAGATCGGGTGAAATGCGGTGGTGATTCTCCCAAACCAGCGTCTTTATTCCTCCCTTATAGGTGTTGTGCTGGAAGGAGTAGGCTGCAAAAAGTATAACAATGGTTACCAGCCAAACCGCCGGTCTCAAATTCCATTCTTTTTCGATCAGCAATAGTGCGATGAGCACCACGGTAACCAGCGGTAGAAAGTAACGGGCGCCCCACTGGCGTCCGCCGTCATTGGGGACTATGAATGGAGTGAGGATGCAATAGGTGAGCACAATGCCGACGAGCAGGATGGTTCGGGTGGATAATGGTTTCCGATAGCGCAGCAACACATAAACAACCGGAAGGATCAGTAAGACGAACAGGTAATGGCGGGCATTGATGAGGTTGTTTGCAATGAGGTTGCGAAAAGGATTGACCTCGACGCCGCCTTCGACGCTGTCTTTTAGGACCTGGCGGCTATGGATGCCAAAGAAAGAGTCGAATTCGATCTTGTTGAAAAGCAGGAAGCTACCGAGGCCGATGGCCAGGCCGATAAGAAAGAGGATCGAGGTGCGTTGGCGTTCTTTTATGAAAAGGTATACGAGAGCAAGGCCATAGAGAAGGTTCATCATCATCGCTTCGGGCCGAAACCATGCTGCCAGGCCGCTAAGCAGGCCCATGCCGATCGCGGCGACCGATCCGGACGGGGGGTTGACTAAAAAGGCCAGGCCGCTGAACAAAAGAAGGATGGCGGTCATGTGTTCCCAATAAGTGGCGCCATATAGGGTGAGAGGGCTGCAAAACACAAGGATGAACAGACCGATCGCGATCCGGGAAGGTGCGATGCCACAACGTCTAAGCAACAATATGACGCTTATCCACAGTAAAAGGGTGGATGCAACTGGAATAACATATAGTCCGGCGTTTCCAAAGTGAGCGTAAAAGAAGGAACTGATGATCTGGAAAGCGGGCGGGAATACAAAGAGGTATCCGTTGGACGACGAATAAAGAAAGGGCGGCCTGAAGGGAAAGAAGCCGTTCGACCAGATCTGTTGGACCCACTGGGGTTGAGGGAGATACATGTATTTGAAACCATGCCCTTCGGTAAGTTGTTTGACCACCAGATACTTGATACCGCCATCGCTTGAAAAGAAGACGCCGGGCTGAGCGGAGGAGACGAGAAAGGCCAGATACACAATGGAGAGGAGCGCAACAAGGTATACATACCGATAGTTGTTCGCAGCGCCCTTCATCATGAAACGAAATTACGAGGTTTTGCCGAGAGTTTCGCGCCGTTTACCGTGTTTTTTGCTCCGTTTGCAGCATTCATCTGGATACACTCGACGGTTACGGGTAGCTTTGTGTATCTAAATTTACTATTGTGAGACAATTATTGACTTCGCTGACCTGCCTTCTCCTGATGATTTTCACTGTTCAAGCGCAACCGCCAAAGGGTGGTGCGGGTGGCCAAAGACAGGGCCCGCCGCCTTCCATCGGGCGAGCCTATGGGAAAGTAACCGATTCAGCGGGGCAGCCGCTGGCTCAAATCTCGGCGTTGGTTCTAAAATCAACCGTCGATCCCACTACGAAGAAAAAGAAACTCGTATTGCTAAAAGGCATGGAAACCAAAACAAGCGGTGAGTTCAATTTCGAGGATCTCCCGGTCTTTGCGCCGTTGGTGATCCGGCTCTCCGGTACGGGATATAAGACCCGGGATATACCCGTTACGATCACGATGTCGGGCGCCGGGGGTGGCGCTCCTGCGCCGGCAGGACAGAATAATGGCAACCCGATGGTCGCCATGCCTTCATTTGAGAAAGATTTGGGGGCGATCAAGCTTGCGGAAGATGTTAAGACGTTGAGTGCGGCGACAGTCACTGCGGCTCCGCCTACGATGAAATTGGAACTGGATAAGAAAGTCTTCAATGTCGATAAAAATATCGTGAGCGCCGGCGGGACGGGTTTGGATGTAATGCGAAACGTGCCTTCGGTAAATGTGGATATTGACGGGAATGTCACGCTGCGGGGACAGACGCCGACCATCTTTGTCGACGGCCGGCCGACGACGCTGACCCTGGATGAGATCCCCGCCGATGCCATAGAAAGCGTGGAAGTCATCACTAATCCTTCCGCTAAATACGATGCGTCGGGTGGTGGCGCCGGTATCCTGAACATCATTTTGAAAAAGAACCGCAAGCAAGGCTATAACGGAAACCTGTCCGCGGGTATCGATTCTCACGGGGCGCCCAATGCGCTGGCGGGCTTCAATGTCCGGCAGGGCAAGCTCAACTTTACGGTAAACGGGTTATACAACGGGCTGAACGGGAAGACGACAGGTAACACCGACCGGTATACGTACCTCGGCGATACGACCCGTCTTCTTCAATCGGATTACCAGCGGAACAAGGGTCATTTCCTGTTCGGCCAGGTTGGTCTGGACTGGTTCGTCAGCAACAAGACAACCCTTTCGGCATCTTATATCCGCGTACACGGCTCGTTCGGGCCTACGGACATCTCGCAGATCGAGACGGATAGCCTTACCGCTCCGAGCAAGTCGGTGACATACGCTACCCGGGTCTCCAATTCTACGCGTATCTTCGACGTGAATGGCGCCCAACTCGGGATGAAGCATTTATTTGCAAAAGACGGGGAGTCATGGACGGCGGATGCATCGCTGTTCAATGTGAATTCCACTAGCAGTTCGTTGTATACCACGAATTATTTCACCGGTGCGCCCGGCTCGCCGGTCGCGTTTAGCACCCAGCAGCAACAGCTGGGCTCGGCGACGCCGCTCTTCTATACCATCCAGACGGACTATACCGATCCGATAAGTAAGAAGTCAAAGCTGGAAGCGGGGCTGCGGGCGGCCATCCAGCACCTGGATAACATTGAGAATACCTATAACGAAGACGAAACCGGCAAGTTCATCCTTGACTCGCTCGGTGTGAGCAATTATAAAAGCACGAGCGCAGTCTATGCGGCTTATGCAAACTATACGAGCGGGTTCGGAAAATTCAGCTATGCGCTGGGGTTACGGGCGGAAAGCTCGAACTATACGGGCACTCTGATCAATGTGGATTCGACTTACCACAACTCCTATCCCTTGAGCCTGTTCCCGTCGATCTTCCTCAGCCAGAAGTTCGCGCATGACCAGGAGCTTCAGTTGAGCGCGACGCGGAAGATCCAGCGTCCGACGTTCTTTCAGCTGATCCCGTATACCAACTATTCGGACACACTGAATATCCAACGCGGTAATCCGGGCTTGATACCGCAATTCACGGAGTCGTTCGAGTTGACCTATATGAAGACGCTGAAGCATAACAATACTTTGTTATTCTCGGTCTATTACAAGTATACGTCGAATCTGATCACGCCTTACCAGGACAGCGGGTTGAACCCGATCGGAAAGCCGGTGCTGATCAATACCTATAAGAATGCGAACAATTCGTATAATGTTGGCGCGGAAGCGACGGCGACCTACAATTTCACGCACTGGTGGGATGGTTCGCTGAACGTCAACGTGTATAACGGTCATATCAATACCACTAATCTGAATCAGCCGTCACAGGCGGCGATGTGGAGCTCGTTCGGGAAGTTGAACAGCAATTTCAAGCTGCCGGCGGGCTTTACGATCCAACTGACGGCCACGTATCAGTCGAAGACGCAGCTGCCGATCAATCAGAATCAGAATATGTTCGGACCGCCCAATTCACAGACGCAGGCTTCTTCGCAAGGGTATATCAAGGCCTACTATGGCATCGATCTGGCGGTGAAGAAGAGCTTCCTGAAGAACAATGCCGCGTCGGTGACGGTCACGATGACGGATATCTTCCGGACGCGGTGGTCGGATCAGTTCAGTGAAAGCGCCTATTTCCAACAGGAATTTAACCGGTTGAAGGATCCCCAGTTAGTCCGGGTGGTGTTTGCTTACCACTTTGGTAAGATGGACCTCAATCTGTTCAAGAGAAAGGATATGAATTCGCAAGGCATGGGAGATGCGGGACAATCTTTGTAAGCCGGTAGTTTTGAATGGTAAGCCCCGTCTTTTGCCGGGGCTTTTTTATTAATACTCGTCATTCAATGCGAAATCGTTCTTCCGGTACATCCAGTTGCCGTGGGTGAAGTCGGGGAAGGGAATGGGTTGGAATCCCGCCTCGATGGAGGCTTCACTGAGGGGCGTGATGGCGCTCCAGGCTGCGGCATCATAGACGTCCTGCGGGGTGGGAACACTTCGTTTGATCGATTCGACAAAGGCGTTGAGCACGAAGAAGTCCATGCCGCCATGACCGGCGCCTTCGGCGTCCTTGCTGTAGCGCTGCCAGAGAGGATGGTCATATTTGGTGAACCAGGTGTCTGCGGGGTCCCATTCGTCGTTGGCTTTGCTCTGGCCTTCGATATAAACACTCTTCGCCACGTCCATCCAAAGTCCGTTGGTACCCTGGACGCGGAAGCCCAGCGAATACGGGCGGGGGTTATTGGTATCGTGCTGGAGCAGGATCGTCTCGCCATTGGCGCAGTGGATGTGAGTGGTGACGATGTCGCCGAGGCGGAAGCGGACGGCCGCGTTGGGGTGGTGTTCCCCGCCGTTGCGGACGATATAGTTGTGCAGCCCGCGTGTTTTGGTGGCGAAGGAAGAAAGCGACAGGAAACGGTTGCCGCGGTTGATATCCGCCATCATGGCAATGGGGCCGACGCCGTGGGTAGGATAAAGGTCGCCGTTACGATGGACGGAGTGGTTGGTGCGCCAGCGGGCTTCGGAGAATGCCTTTTCGCCGAACTCGACGCCGTGGTCGTAAGGTGGTTTGCCGTCGTTGAATTTCACGCTCCTCAGGTCGTGCTGGTACCCGCCCTGGAGGTGGAGGAGCTCGCCGAAGAGGCCCTGGCGGACCATGTTCAGCGCCGCCATGACGTCACGGCGGTAACAGACGTTCTCCAGCATCATGACATTAGCCTTATGCTGTTCCGCCGCGTTGACGACGTCCCAGTGGTCCTGGAGGGTGACGCCGAGGATGACTTCGGTAGCGACGTATTTGAGACCGGCGTTTAGTGAATCGAGGATCATTGGGGCATGCCATTCCCACGGGGCGGCGATGATAACGCCGTCGAGCCCGTTGGTATTGCCAAGCAGTTCACGGTAGGCATAGGGGCTGCCGGTGAAGACCTTTGGCATGGGTTTACCGGATTTTTTGAGGATATCGTTGGTATAGGCGAGCATTTGGCTGTCGACGTCACAGATGGCGACGATATTGACGTCAGAGCGTCGGAGGGCAAGGGAAAGGTGGCTTTGACCGCGGAAGCCGGTGCCGATGATGGCGAGGTTTATCCGGTCGGCGGAGGAGGGCGAGGCGGACGGACCGGCGAGCGGGGCGGCGGTGCCGGAGGCGGTAAGGATCTGCGGATGGATGGCGAGGCCGGCGGAGGCGAGGGAGATGTTGCGGACGAAGTCGCGACGGGAGGTGGTCATGGTAGTATTGGTTTTGTTGCGGGAATAAATATCGGAAGTTCTATTTCAGGATGAGCAATTTTTTGCTCAATTGCCGGCGGAACGGGCGGGCAAGGAATTTGTGGTTATATATATAACTAATTCAGTGTGATATGAGAAAAGTGGCGATTTTAAAGCGATTTGCATTTATGGGGTTGCTACTCCCGGCGTTGGCCGCGACTGCGCAGAGCGACTCCACACGGGTTATCAGTGACAAGCGACTTGTCAAAATGTTGGCAAAAGCCAGCGAAGACAGCGCAAAACTGGTCAAGCTCCAGGGTATGACTTCACAATTCGAGAAAGACAAAATGGATGCCGCCAACCGGGCTCAGCAGTCGGCCGATGACAACAAAAGGGCGGCGGACCGGCTCGCCGACAATCCGGAGGATAAGAAGCTGGCACGAAAAGCCCGTGGGGCGGCCAAGACGGCGCGGAGCGACTCGCAGAAGGCCCGGGTGGCGGCAAACAAGCTGGATGATCTGAATCAGGACATTAAAAAGCTTAGCAAGAAGCTGGAGAAAGAGCAGACGGACCTGCAAAAATATCAGGCTGCCCAGACCCCGGCTCCGGCCAAGGTTACTTCTGCGCCGTAGCTAATACGCGCGTCCATTTGGCCTTGTTGATGGAGTTGGCGCGGCCGTCACAAGGGTCTTCGATCAGGATCAGGGTCAGGGTGCTGGCGTCATCGTTGAGACTGATCTTGTATTTCCCCGTTGTGTTCGGGCAGGCGTACTGTCCGTCGTAGTCAGTAAGACTGAGAGTGTCGGCCGAGACCTTGCAAACCGAGCGGACAACCGCTTCACCGGTGCTGGTGGTTACGTAAGACGAATCCGACTTGATATGAAGGGTCAGGGTGTCGTTAATGTCGGGGATAAAAATCTTCCAGTTGGTGTTCTGCAGTGAGGGGGGTTGAGTTTGGGCATGTGCTTGAACGGACAGCAGGCTGATGACAAGGGCCAAGGCTAGCGAGATCTTTTGCATAACTGTTATTTTAGGTGGTGATTTAACTAACATAAGATGGGGGGCAGATCGTTGTAGGCGAAAGGGGCGTTCTTCGGCATTCCATCCGGCCGCGGAGTCCGGCCGCGGATACTGAATACGGGATCGAAGATAATCTGGTCGGGAGGCATTTCGTAGGCGAGGAGTCTCCCGATATCGTCGTCGGTCAGGTTTGGTTTCAGCCATTCCAGTTCCAGCTCCTTTGGCAGGAAGAGTGGCATCCGGAAGGCATTGTCGCCGCTATTGTGGATTTGTCGCATGACCGGGTTGGCGGCGCGGGTGATCAGCGTGAAGGTGCCGCGGATCTCGCCCGTCTCGGGGTCGGAAGGCATTTTGGTATTATAGTGATATAGGCCCGGGATGCAGAACATGGGCCGGTCCTTCAGCCGGACATAATAGGGGACCTTATTTTTCCAGCCTTGAATCTCGCGATGCTCATAGATGCCGGTGACCGGAATGAGGCATCGCTTTCTGCGGATGCGGTTCCAGAAGGACCGGGGGTCGCCAAGGATCTTTTCGCTTCGGGCATTGACCATGGACTTTCGCATGGCCTTGATCTTCTCGGGGGTGTCCATATATTCGGCGATGATGCCCCATTCAAAATATTTTCGGTGGTAGCGGTCATTTTCGAAGACGATGACCGGATAGCGGTTATAGCCCAGGGCCATGAAATGCGCAGTCATATCCAGATCAAAATTGATCTCGCCGTCGCGCGTCAGGTTGGGGAAATAGTCGTCGATCAGTTGCAGTGCGGAATAGAAGGAAATGTCCAGGCACATATCAATAGGTTTCGATCAGGTCAAATGGAATGGTATCGTGTTCGTCTTTGTGGCTAAATTTAAGGAAAAGTTCGCCAAATTCCTCGTATAGCCCGATCTCGACAGGCTCCCTTCCCTGGATGCCCCGCCAGCCGGGGTGGTTTCTGTTGATATAGTGCCGCATCTTTTCGCGATAGGTCTCGGGTGGCTTCCAGTCAACACCTTTCTTTGCGGCATAGAAGATCTTATAGCCAAAAGGCTGGGTAGCGGCAGTTTTGAGCCGGACGAGGTGGTCCTGGATCGAGGCGTCGTACAGGAAAGCATAGGGGTCTTTTTGGATGGCGGCGAGGTGCTGGTCGGCGGTAGGTTTGTCGATCTCTTCGTAGGCGCGGAAGAGGAATACGGCTTTGAGGCGGGCGTCATGGCCGCGGGGGAAGTCCTGACGCACGAAGTATCGTTTGCCTTTGGCTACCTGGTCCCGAAGAAGACCGGGCGTCAGTAACGGGAATGGGTTGTACATGACGCTGTAAGTTACAAAAAAGCCGCCTCCGCAGGAGGCGGCTGCGCTAATAGGAAAGGTAATGGATGGAAGGGGTCATCCGGTATTCCGGGCGTTATGCTGTTTGTCCATTTGCGCTTTGACCAGGGTCAGCATTTCATCCAGCGATAGTCCGCAGAGTTCGGCAAGCGAGCGAATATCCCTGAACGTGAACCGTTCGACACGATTGATCAGGCGGTTGAGGGTATCGCGCTTTTTTCCGAGATCCTTTGCGACTGTTGATTTGTTGACATAAATGAAGATATCTTCGAGGAGTTGGAGCTTTCCTTCTTCGAACATCATCTTCACATCCTTATATTTGAAATCTTTTGGCCGGTCATTGTCATGCTCATTTTCTATCAACATAGATAGTCCGTTGAAGTCCAGTTCGCAGTTGTCGCTAAGTTTCCTTAGTTCGGAATAGGTGAATTCATTTGGATTATGGACCAGCTCATTGAAACGTCCCTTCTCCTTTCCCAGATCCCTCGCCACCAAGGTCCTGGGCAGGATGTTAAAAAGGTCGGAAAAGATCTTGATCTCCTTTCGTCTAAGCTTCGGCCTTATAAGGTGGTATCTGTTGTCTTTGAGCATGATCAAAATACGCGCGATTTCTGAAGGTAACCTGCATGGCTGCGCAGGTTTGACTTTTCGTGTCCTGATCTTTGACATACTATGGCCCTGTTCCTGTCCTTGCCTGTCCTGCGCGGGGAACGGGGCGCGGGGGAAGGGATGCGGCGCGGGCGGGCGGGAGAGGTGCGGAGCGGGTCCCCACGGCGCGGAAAATGGCTTTTTCGCCATACTGGCGTTTGATGGAATCGATCGACTGATAGAGCCGGATGGCTTCCTGGGTGTCTTCGTAGAGTTTGATCTGGTAGTTGCCGGGGACGAGGCGGGTCAGGCGGATGCCGAGCAGGCGGATGAGCAGCCGGCGGTCATAGAGTTTTTCGAAGAGGGATTGGGCGACGGAAAGGAGGAGGTGATCGGCATTGGTGAAGTCGATAGTCCTCTGGCGCGTGACGGTATCGAAGTTGGAATAGCGGATCTTGACGGTGACGCAGCCGGTAAGGCGATCCTGGCGGCGGAGCTCGAAGCAAACGGATTCGGTCATACGAACCAGCTCGGCGTGGAGGAGCGCGAGGTTGATCGTGTCGGTCTCGAAGGTCCGCTCGGTGCTGACGGACTTCTGTTCGCGGTATGGGATCACGGGGGAGTCATCGAGCCCGTTGGCCTTACGCCAGATGTCGATGCCGGTGGCGCCGAGCATGGTCTCCAGCATTTCAATGGGGATCTCGCTCAGGCCGCGGATGGTCTCGACGCCGCGGCGGATGAGCTTGTAAGCGGTCTCTTTCCCGATACCGGGCAACTTGCCGATGGCCAGCGGGGCGAGGAAGCCCTTCTCTTTTCCAAAGGCGATCTCGAGCTGGCCGTCGGGTTTGATCTCGTCGGTGGCGACCTTGCTGATGAGTTTGTTGCTGGCGAGGCCATATGATGTGATCAGGCCGCTTTCTTTCAGCACTTTCTTTTTTAGCTCACCCGCGAAGATGCTGCACCCAAACCACTTATCCATTCCCGATAGGTCGATATAGAATTCATCGATGGACGCCTTCTCGAAAAGGGGGACGGTGTCCTGCATGATCTCGGTGACGAGGCGGGAATAGTTGCTATAGGATTCCATGTCGCCGCGGATGACGACGGCTTCGGGGCAGAGGCGGCAGGCGAGGGCCATGGGCATGGCGCTGTGGATCCCGAAGCGGCGGGCTTCATAGCTACAGGAAGCTACGACGCCGCGGTCGCCGGACCCGCCTACCAGCAGGGGCTTGCCCTTCAGCCGGGGGTTCTTCAGGCATTCGACGGATACGAAGAAGGCGTCGAGGTCAAAGTGGGCGATCTGTCTCATGGTTTTATGGTGGCGGTGCGGAGGCCGACCTTTTCGATATGGGTTACTTCGATGCCGTAGACGCCAAATTCTTCCAGGACCGTTCCGGTGATCTTATAGAAGCCGGCCCGCGGCGGGTATTTGGCGTGGATGGGTGGGAAATGGACGGTGTCCATCCAGTCTTTCGCGGCGTCGAGAAAAGTCCCGAAGCTCATCAGCTCATCTTTGACGGTGCGGACTGGCTTGTGAGTGACATGATAGCCGAGGACGGTGATGGTTTGGCCGAGGTGGTTGCCGATATCTTTTGCCGCGACGTACCGGGCGGGGTCTTCGTCGATGAGAGTAAAAGGGTCATCCACGGGGAAGCCCAGCAGTTCGATATCGTCGTAGCTGTTGTCGAGGGGATGATCGGGAAGCAGGGGAAGGGTAAGGTTGAGGGGCGCTTCACGGAAGAGCGGTTCACAGACGGCACCATGACTAGCGCTGTGGTTCCGCATCTTCTTTTGCAGGAAGTCGCCTTCCCAGAGCAGTTGTTTTTTACTTCTGCCGGTAAACCGGAGGGCCCCCACCCTGATCAGCAATTCCAGCTGTTCCGATCCGATGCCGGTGCGTTCGATAAATTCGGCAAGGGTGCTATAGGGACCGCGGCGGTGGCGGTCGTCCAGCAGACCTTCGATGGTAGCCAATTCCAGACCCTTGACATGGATAAAGCCAACCCAGGCGTCATTGCCGCAAAGGTTTGTGTAGTGGTCGCTGTGATTGACGCAGGGGCGGTGGACGCTGGCGCCGGAGCGCATCAGCTCGTAGAAATAGAGCTCGCGGCTGTAGAAGCCGCCGAAGTTGTTGATGACGGCTACGGCAAACTCGACCGGGAAGTGGGTCTTGAGGTAAAGGCTCTGGTAGCTTTCCACGGCGTAGCTGGCGGAGTGGGCTTTGCAAAAACTAAAGTCGGCGAAGCTTTCGATCTGTCGCCATACTTCGGCGGTGACGTCGGCGGGATAGCCGCTGGCGGCGCAGTTGGCGAAAAACTTTTCCTTCAGCACGGGCAGGTAGCCTTTACCCCGGTATTTGGCGCTGGTGGCGCGGCGCAGCAGATCGGCGTCCGCCATATCGAGGCCGGCCCATTCATGGGCGACCTGGATGACCTGTTCCTGATAGATCATTACTCCATAGGTCGAGCCGAGAATTTCTTTAAGCTTTGGGTGCGGGTACTCGAAAGAGTTAGGGTGGTGATGGCGGTAAATATATTGGTGCATCATCCCGCTACGCCCGACGCCGGGGCGGATGATGGAACTGGCGGCGACCAGGGTCTCGTAGTTGTCGCAGTGCAGTTTTTTGATCAGCTGGCGCATCGCCGGCGATTCGATATAGAAGCAGCCGATGGTCTGGCCGTGCATCAACTGCCGCCGGATCAGCGGATCCCGTTTGAATTTCCCGATGTCGTGAATATCGATATCGATATGGCGGTTGGCTTTCACCAGTTGGATACACTCGCGGATATGACCCAGTCCGCGCTGGCTGAGCACATCGAGCTTGTAGAGGCCGATATTCTCGGCGACGAACATATCCATCAGCGACGTGGGGAACCCTTTTGGGGGCAAGTGGACGGCGCACCACGAAGCCAGCGGCTCTTCGGAGATAAGGATACCGCCAGGGTGGATGCTGAGACCGGCGGGGAAATCCCTGAGCAGCTTGCCGTATTGGAGGATAGCGCGGGCGATCCGGTCGCCATTATGGACGCCACGTTCAGCCAGTTGGTCGATCTCTGTCTTTGGCAGGCCGAAGACCTTTCCGAGCTCCCGGATAATGGCGTTGTGCTGGAAAGTGGGGTACATGCCGAGGAGGGTGGCATGATTGCGGCCATAGCGTTTCATCATATAGTCGATGATCTCATCGCGATCCCGGTAGGAGAAGTCGATATCGAAGTCGGGAGGGCTGCTGCGATGCGGGTTAAGGAAGCGCTCAAAGTACAGGTCGAGCTCGATCGGGTCGACGTCGGTGATCTTCAGACAATAGGCCACAATTGAATTGGCGCCGCTTCCGCGGCCGACGTGGTAGAAACCGCGGCTTTGAGCGTAGCGGATCATGTCCCAGGTGATCAGGTAGTAGGCTGTGAAACCCATCTGGTCGATGATGCCGAGTTCCTTTACCAGGCGTTCACGGGCTTTCTTGTTGTTGCCGTAACGCAAACGGAACCCTTCGCGGGCCAGCTTCTCCAGCAGCACGCGGTCGTCTTCGCGGCTGGCGCTATACAACTTCTTGTTCTTGTCCTCACCGAATTTCATCTCGATGGAGCAGGCGTCGATGAGGCGGTAGGTATTGGTGATGATCTGTGGATATTGCCGGAACGCAGCGAGGATGTCGGCTTGCGGAACAAAATATTCCTTTGGGCCCGCCAGGTCTTCGGAGGTCAGTTTGGACAACAGCGTATTTTTATCGACCGCACGGAGGAGACGGTGGAGGTTATAATAGATCTTGTTTTGAAAAGTGACGGGCTGGCGGATGATCCATTTCCCGGCGGTTTGGTGAACGGTGGCCCGGAGCAGACGATTGACTTCTTCAGGCAGCACCCCTATCCGTTCGTTCTCCCGGAGGTCTTCAGGTGACCGGGAACCAAAAGGGTAGACGGTGAAGCCATCTTGCAGTCGTGCGAACAACCCCAACGGCACTTCAGGAAAGTCCCTTTTCGCCAGTAAATGTTCGGAAAGGAAGGCATTGATCCGCTGAAAACCCTGGTTATTGGCTGCTAATAATATATATAACAGCTTGTTACCGTTACGGATCTCCACGCCTGCAATGGGGCGGATGCCGGCATCCCGGCAATATTGGACAAAGTCCCAGACATCGCAGGTGGAATTGATATTTGTCAAAACAAGCGTCGTCGCGCCCGCGTCGGTCGCGCCGCTGACCAGCTCTTTAGTCGACCAGGTGCCGTATTTGAAACTGAAATATGTCTTACAGAGGTACATGACCCGAGGTTGAACGGAATAAAAAAACTAAGTTAATTAGCATGATCATGCTAAATTAATTAGTAAATTTGTATGGGGTTTTCACCCGGGGACGAAGGGGGAGCGGGAAAGAGATGTTTAAGGATCAGGATGATCCGCCGATGGGGCCGGTAAATATGACAAGCAGTGCCTTAAAGTGAATAACCGGTAGTAAGGAAGTAAAATTAAAGGATCAAAAAAGTAACTTTTCTAACGTTGATGTATAAGGTAACTTTTGCGGAGTTTTTTAGAAACAACCTTTCTCCAGGCGCACCTCAAATAAAAATAAAATTGTTCCTTTAAACATGATTAAACATAAGCGGGATCATCGTTATGATCTGATCAAGCCTATGGTCGAAAACGGCAAGATCATGTTCTTCAACGACATTTTCAAGTACATCCCAAAAACAGTAGTGGCAAAGGATCTGGGAAAGAAGGTCGATCGGTTCAACACCCTAATGAGCAGGGTAGAAGAATTCATGTTGGAGGACCTTTTCATTATGGCCGGCTTTTTTGACATCGATGAGGACGTCATCGTGAGGCTGGTGATGAATGACTATAAACGGAACAAAAGCGAGATCGAAACGTCCGTGAAATTGTCCTGAATGTTCCGTCACGATCATAAGTACCATAACCATTAGCAGCAACCTTTCCTATTGGTACGCGAACTGGTAAGTCCAGTGTTGTAAGATCCGGTATCCTGTATTGACCTTGTCTCTTATATCAACTGTGTTCGCTGGAAGCCGCCTCCCAATAGGGGGTGGCTTTTTTTTGTTAAATTTGACGATGTTCCGAAACTTTCTAAAGATAGCCCTGCGAAACCTGGCCCGGCGAAAAGGATATGCGCTTTTGAACATCCTTGGTCTGGCAATAGGCATCGCGTGCTGTCTGATGATCTTTGAATATGTTGCCTACGAGCGGAGCTACGATCGGTTCGAGCCAAATGCCGACCGGCTTTACCGGGTGCAAGATGAAGATTATCAAGGCGGTAGGATGGTCCTACCCTGTGCGGCGGCGATGCCGGGCGTTGCAAGGGGAATGATGCAGCAGTTTCCCGAGGTGGAGAATGCCTGCCGGTTGTACCGGGGAAGCGTTATTCTTGGAGACCAAAATCGAAATGTAAGAATAAGAGAATCAACGATCTACTATGCCGACGCGGCGGTATTGCCGATGTTTGGGGTAAAGATGTTATATGGGGATGCCGGGACGGCGCTGACGGGACCGGGTAAACTGTTGCTTTCCGCTACCGAGGCCAGGAAATTCTTTGGCGAAGACAACCCTGTTGGAAGGATCCTGACGATCTATAGCGGCATCGGGCCGAGGACGATGACCCTGGAAGTGACCGGCGTATATAAGGACGGTCCGCTCAATTCACATCTGAAGATGCCGGCGCTGGTATCTTATCCGACGTTAAGCGTGATGTACGGAACGTATGGCAAGCCCGACAATTTGCTGGAGAACAGCTACGGCTGGACGGATTTCTATACTTATGTGCTGTTACGCAACGGAGCCAGCGCCGAACGCCTGGCCGCGAAACTGCCGGCCTTTGTCGACGAACATTACAATAACCTGCCGCAGGCGAAGACCTCAGGCGATAGCCTCACCCTTTCACTGATGCCGGTGAAAGATATCCATCTGGAATCTCATTATACGGAGGAAGCCGAGCCGGGTGGAGATGGTCAATCCGTTTCTTTCCTCTTCCTGATCGCTTTTCTGATCATCGGTATCGCATGGATCAACTATATCAACCTGGCGACGGCCCGTTCGCTGGAGCGGGCCAAGGAGGTAGGCGTGCGGAAAGTCCTGGGGGCCTTGAGGGGCGAGCTGATCGGGCAGTTCCTGATGGAGAGCCTGCTGATGAATACCATGGCGCTGGTAGTGGCGCTGGGATTGACGTTGGCGGTCAACCCCTTCTTTGTGCGGCTGACGGACCGGCCGATGTCACCGCTCTTCACGATGCCCGGTACGTATTGGGAGATCTTTCTGGGGGTGTTCGTCGCGGGGACCTTATTGTCGGGCGCCTATCCGGCGCTTGTGCTATCCCGTTATAGAGCGGTATCCGTCCTGAAAGGGCTTTTCAAAAATGCATCCGGCGGGCAGTGGTTGCGCCGGGCGTTGATCGTGGGACAGTTTGCGGCCTCGATCATTCTGATCGCCGGGACGATCGTGGTATACCGGCAGGTGCAGTATATGCGTGGCCAGTCGTTAGGCGTGAACATCAATGAGACCCTGGTGCTGAGGTCAGCGGGCAGCAGCCTGCCCGATTCGTCTTACGAGGACGGCTATCAGGCATTCAAGGGAGATGTCCTGAAGCTGCCCGGCGTCCGGAATATGACGGCATCCTCTGAAGTGATGGGGAACGAAATCCTCTGGTCTACCGACTGGCACCGGCTGCACAACCCGAGCAAACAGGTGTCGAATATCTTTCATCTGGGCGTCGACAATGATTTCATCCGCAGCTATGGGCTACGGGTGATCGCGGGCCGGGATTTCTCGCGCGATTTCGGTACGGACAAGAAGGCGATCATTCTGAATGAGACGGCGGTGAAGACGCTTGGGATCACTCCGCAGCAGGCGATCGGCGAGCTGATGTCCGGGGGACAGGCGAACATGGACTCGATGCAGGTGGTAGGGGTGATCGCCGACTATCATAACGAGGGGCTGCAGAAGGCGATCCAGCCATTGCTGCTTTTCCTCAACCGGAACACACGGCATTTCTATTCCATCAAGATCCAGGCGAGTGACCCGACGACGACCATTGCGGCGATCAGGAAGATCTGGGACCGGCATTTCCCGGGTGATCCTTACGATTATTTCTTTCTGGACGAGAACTTCGACCGGCAGTATGCGGAAAACCAGCGGTTCGGCGAGGTGTTCGGATTGTTTGCGCTGTTCGCGATCTCGATCGCATGCTTCGGGTTGCTGGGTCTGTCGGCATATAACGTCCTACAGCGTACAAAGGAAATCGGCATCCGGAAGGTGTTGGGGGCGTCAACGGAAAACCTGCTGGTGATCCTGTCACGGGATTTTCTGCTGCTGGTGGGGGTGGCGTTTGTGATCGCAGTACCGGTCACCTGGCTGGCGATGGACAGCTGGCTGCAGAGCTTCGCCTATCGGATCGGGATCAGCTGGTGGATCTTTGGATTGGCGGGGATGCTGGCGGCGGCGATCGCGTTTGTTACGGTGGGTGGACAGGCAATGAAGGCGGCAATGCAGAATCCGGTCAGAAGCCTGAGGACTGAGTAGGCGTCCTGATAGCATTGAGAAAGTTTACCAAATGAAAAATATCGGGTTGGTGTTCGGGTTGGTTACGGTGGTTGCATTTGTGCAGGCGCAAGACGTCTATCATGAACGGTGGCGGCCGCAAATCCATTTTAGCCCAAAGGCGCATTGGATGAACGATCCGAATGGGATGGTATATTTCAAGGGGATCTATCATCTCTTCTTTCAATATTATCCGGATAGTTCGGTTTGGGGACCGATGCATTGGGGGCATGCGGTAAGCACGGATTTGATGCATTGGGAGGAGCAGCCGATCGCGTTGTACCCGGATAGCCTGGGATATATCTTCTCAGGGAGTGCGGTGGTGGATGAGAGAAATACGTCGGGGTTTGCGACGAAACCGGGGGATACGGCGCTGGTGGCTATATATACGCAACACGACCCGGTAGGCGCGGCGCAGGGCCGGAAAGATTTCCAGAATCAGAGTATCGCGTACAGCCTGGATAACGGTAAGACGTGGGTGAAATACGCGGGTAACCCGGTTTTACGGAATCCGGGGGAGACGGATTTTCGGGACCCGAAGGTATTTTGGAATGCGGCGGGACGGGAGTGGATCATGGTATTGGCGGTTAAGGATCACGTGGAGTTCTATGGTTCGCCTGATTTGAAAGCCTGGAGGAAGAAGGGAGAATTTGGGAAAGATAAGGGAGCGCACGGCGGAGTATGGGAGTGTCCTGATCTGTTCCCGATCAGTGACGATCATGGGCATTCGACATGGATGCTTATCGTCAACATCAATCCGGGTGGTCCGAATGGCGGTTCGGCGACGCAGTATTTCCTCGGGGATTTCGATGGGAGGAAGTTTGTGCCTTCGACGGCGGGCGTCCGATGGCTCGACTATGGGCCCGACGAGTATGCAGGGGTGACGTGGTCGAACCTGGGTGGTGACCGGCGGGTCTTTCTGGGTTGGATGAGCAATTGGCTGTATGGCCAGCGGATGCCCACCGCTCCGTGGCGGAGTGCGAATACATTGCCGAGAGACCTGCAGCTGGAACAGGTCGGGGATTCGTTGTATGTGAAGTCGATACCGGTTGGGGAGCTGAACCAGCTGGCCTCCCGGCCTGCCCAAAACAGAAAATTTCCGGCTTCCATATCTAAACCGGCGGAAATCCGCTTTCACACGACTAATCACACGTCCTTTGGCCTGGTCTTTTTCAATGCGGCCGGAGACAGTGTCGTGGTCGGCTACGATGAAGCGGATCGCCGGTATTATATCGACCGGCGGCATGCAGGCGTGTCCATGGGGCCGGATTTCGACCGGATCTATACCGCGCCGCGGATCTCACAGGATTCCCTTATCCGTTGCACTGTCTTTCTCGATGCCTCGTCTGTCGAACTATATGCAGATGGCTGCCTGACGGTGATGACGGCCTTAGTGTTTCCGACGCAACCTTATAATCGGGTAACGTTGCGGCCAAAGTATGCACATATTGCGGAGGGGGTATCGCTACAACAGCTCATGGACATTCACAATTGAACACAGGGTGTATCGATAGCGGACAATTTTTCGGGTCCGGCCGGGTGTGGGAAGTTGATTGCTAACGGGTTGGCAAGTTGGCATCGGGTGTGCTCCGAACGGATCAGTCAACCTCCCGGATATGCTAATGAGCTATTTCAAGATCGCCTTCCGCAGCCTGTGGCGGCACAAGGGTTACTCCATGTTGAACATTATCGGGCTGGCCGTCGGCATGGCGGCTTTTTTCCTGATCTTCCAGTATGTACGGTTCGAATACAGTTATGACGACTTTGTCACGAAGCGGGACCGGATCTACCGGCTGGTTTCCGATATCAAGACGCAGGATGGGGAGACCCAGCATAATTGGGTGGCATCGTCGCCGATGGCGATCAATTTGAAAAAGGAATATCCTCAGATCGAGGATGTCGTGCGGCTGACAGGTCAGTCAACGCTCTTGAAACGAGGTGACGTCTTTTTCCAGGAAAACAAGACGGTTTTTGCGGATTCCGGGTTGTTCAACATCTTCGATTTCCCGCTTGTCGAGGGTGATCCGGCGACGGCATTGAAAGAGCCTTTTTGTGTCGTGCTGTCGGAGTCGACGGCAAAAAAATATTTTGGGCCCACCGATCCGATCGGTCAGACGATGTTCTTCTCCGACAGCGGGTTTATTACCAAAGTCACCGGCGTAATGAAGGACCTGCCGGAGAATTCGACGATCAAGGCCGATCTGTTTGTCTCGATGTCGACAAGGAAGCGGTTCCGGGACAGTTCGGATTATCGTTGGGGTAGGAATAATACGGCTTCCTTTCTTTTAATGAAGCCCGGGACAAGCATCGTGGCGCTGCAGTCGCAGTTCAAGTCCTTTATAGACCGGCATATGGGAACAGAATTGAAATTGGCGCAACAAAAAGAATCGATCTCCCTGGAAAAGCTGAAAGACACCTACTGGTCGTCCCGCGGCGGTTGGGTTTCAGGCAGTACGACCAATGTGTATATCTTCTCCGTTATCGGGTTATTCATCATGTTGATCGCGTGTATCAATTTTGTGAACCTGACGACGGCGCGGTCTTTGGAGCGGGCGAAGGAGGTGGGCATCCGGAAGGTGATAGGAGCGGTACGGTTCCAGTTGACACGGCAATTCCTGGGTGATTCGGTGCTGTTGTGCCTGATCGCGTTTGTGCTGGCTGCAGCGCTATGTGAGGCGCTGTTGCCGTTGTTCAATCAATTGGCGGGTAAAAGGGTGAGCACCGGCGTGCTTAGCCGGCCAGGCGAGTTGCTGGATCTGGCAGGGATCGCGCTGGTAGTCGGGTTGCTGGCGGGAATCTATCCGGCGCTCGTCTTATCCGCCTTCCGGCCGATCGAGTCGTTGAAGGGGCGGTTCAGCTCGGGTACGCGCGGGCTGTTGCTGCGAAGAGGACTGGTCGTATTCCAGTTCACGATCTCGATCTTTCTGATCATCGGTACGGCGGTGGTCTATCTGCAGCTCGATTATATGCGCAGCAGGGATCTGGGGTTCGATAAAGAGCAGGAACTGGTGATCGACGAGCACAATGATGCACATAAGGTGGCGTTCCGGCAAGAGGTGTCCAGGCTGCCAAATGTAGCGTCGGCCGCGTTGTCGGGTAGCGTGCCAGGTCAGGGCGATTATACGGCGAGCTCATCATTGGAAAATAGCCGGGGTGAGATGCAGCCGGCCATTATGGACCTGACATACGTAGACTTTGGCTACCTGCAACAATATAAAATGAAATTGCTGGCAGGCCGTTACTTTGATCCGCATATCGCAACGGATACGACGCAGGCGATGATCATCAACGAGAAAGCGGTGGCGTTTTTAGGGTACTCGAAGCCGGAACAGGCGCTGGGCCGTCATTTTGAGCAATGGGGAAAGAAGGGGGTGATCATCGGGGTGATCCGCAATTATAACTTCCAGGGGCTGCAGCAGGAGATCCGGCCTCTGACCATTTGCATCAACCTGGATGATTGCAATTATTTATCGGTAAAGGTGTCGACACGGGATCTGCCGGGGACGATGTCGGCGATCAGGAAGACGTGGGAAGGAATGGCCCACAGGACGTTGGACTACTTCTTTCTTGATGAGCAGTTCGACAAACAATATCGGGCGGAAGTCCGGTTCGGGCGATTGTTCATCAATTTTGCGGTGCTGGCGGTCTTTATTTCTTGTCTGGGGCTGTTGGGGCTGGCGTCATACAGTACGGTCCAGCGGGCGAAAGAGGTGGGGGTACGGAGGGTGCTCGGGGCTTCGGCGGCAGGGATTGTGCGGCTGCTGTCCGTCGAATTCCTTGCGCTGGTGGGGATCGCTTTTTTGATCGCGGCGCCGGCCGGCTGGTATTTCACGAATAAGTGGCTATCAAATTTTGCTTATAAGGCGCAACTGGGATGGTGGATCTTTGCCGGCGCGGGGGTGATGGCGATGGTGATCGCGTTCGGGACGATCAGCTATCAGGCGATTCGCGCCGCTACGGTGAATCCGGTGAATAGTTTGAGATCGGAATAGTTATTTAAAGATGCGGCCCATGTAGGGGTCGTCGAAGATGATCTTTCGGAGCGCTTCCGGGTCGATGGCGCCCTGGTGGGCATAGACGATCCTGCCGCCGGGCTCGACGAGTAGGCTGTAGGGTAAGGCGCCCTGCCAGCGCGGGTCGACGGCTTCCATCAATTTGTATTTGTCTTCGCCGGTATAGATATAGTTTGGGGAAGAGGATTGTTGTTTCTCCAGGAAACGAAGCGCTTTGGGCCTGGCGCTGCTGTCGTCGGTGCTGATGCTGACGAGCTCGAATCCACGGTCGCGATACATCCGGTTGAGGGTCACCAGTTCGGGGAATTCCTCGACGCAGGGGACGCACCATGTGGCCCACAAGTTGATCAGGCGCAGCTTTTTGCTATTGTTATGAACAAGGGCGGTGACGCCGGCGGTATTTACAGTGTCGAGGCTTACGGGCTCTTTGGCCCAGTTGATAGCGGCCTTCTGCGTCCAATTGCTTTTCTCCAGCCATTTGATGGAGCAGCCAAACGTCTTTGTAACGGCCAGGGATACCGGCTGATCGTCGAGCAAGGCATCGATGGCATTGCGGGCGTCATTGCTGCGAGGGGTCTTTTGGGGGTTCTCGGTGTCATCGATGCGGCCATTGTAGCGAAGCTTCCGATCCTTGTCGAAGATAAAAACGTGCGGCGTGGAGATGGGGCCATATTGCCGGGAGGCGGTCTCGGTCTCACCATCATAGAGATAGGGGAAGTTGTACCCGGCATCCCTGGCGCGCTTTTTCATGTCATCGAATGAGTCGCCAACGTCGCTATAGCCCAGCTCGTCGATGCGAAGCGCTTGCGGCGCATTGGGGCTGATAGCGACCACGCGGACGCCTTTGGCGGCATAGTCGGCGGTGAGACGGATGAGCCGCTTTTCATAGGCCTGGGAGGTCGGACAGTGGTTGCACATAAAGACGACGACAAGAACTTTGGCGTCTTTGAAGCTGTTCAGGGACCAGGTTTGACCGTCGACGCCAGGGAGGCTGAAGCCGGGGGCCTGGGCGCCGATCGCCAAAGTGGGGTGGTCGTTGATATGCTCGGCGTCGATGGTAGTCGCAAGCTCCTGAAGCGGTTGACCGGCGGCGATAGCAAGCAAATACCAGGCGTCATGCGGGAGCCATTGTTCGGCCCACCGCCAGTCGAAGTCTTTATGGGTTTGGGCGTAGGACAGGTTGAAGTCGATGTCGTCCTCGTTGTCGAGACCGGAAGTAATGCCGTTGACGATGCCACCGGGCGCGTTGGTATATTCAAAGGTGCCGAAGAAGCCGTAGGCGGGGTTGTTGCGGCCGGTGCCCTGGAGCATGGAGGCGTCGTAGGGGTTGAGGCCGAGGATCCAGTTGAGCTGATCGAGGGCGAAGGTTTCGAGGGAGTCGACGAAGCCTTGATTGGATCCGGCGGTCTTGGCGGCGGTGACGGCGACGGTATCGGCGGAGGCGGAGCGGTCCGACGCAAATAACGGGATGGCTAAGCGCGCGGCGGCGGCCATTGAGGCAAGACGGGCGTCTTCTCCCTGCCACCAGGGGGATGCTTCGCTGCCATGAGGGAAGAAAAAGCTGCTGCGCCGGCTGCCCAGGGTATCCTGTACTAACTGACGGCTATAACCGAAAGGATTGTTGACCTCATGGGTGATAGCAAATTCATGCTCGAGGGAGCGGCGGACTGCGTCCCTGATAGCGGTCCGGGTTGTCTCGGTGGCATAGGGGCAATAATATAGCAGGCTGACGAGGGGCAGGCCGGCATCGGCGGGATGGAAGAAGGGCCGGTCGGCATCGTCGGCGCGCCAGTAGTCGGTATAATTCGTCCAGGAGTGGAGGCGGTCGAGGAGCCGGCGGGCATAAGTCTCAGCGGCGTTGCGATAGCTGTCGCTGCGCGTGGCCTTATAAAGCTCGGTGGCGGCAGCAAGCGCACAATAGTCATCGACGATATTGGGCTTGCCGTCGTTGGTCATGGCGGCGTTGTTGGCTTGCAGGAATGCGAAGGCGGCTTCGGCGGCCTGGAGATAGCGGGCATTCGGGAAGTCGCCCGGGACGCCGGTCGTGGAAGCCATGGCGAGGGCGGCGATGGCCATTCCGCCACCCGACCGGAAGCTGGACTGATAGCTGCGCCAGTCGTTGGCGGTGCGGTCGCCGCCGAATGTGGCGTCTTTGGTGGCTTTTATCCGATACGACTGTTGCTCGGGGGAGATGACGCGGTCTTTGGCAAGCTTGCCGGGACCAGGGGCGCCGATTGAGCGGTAGAACGATCCTCCTTTGGCCTGGGCGCGGACAAGGTAATCGGCGCCGTACATGGCTTCGTCGAGAATGCGGCGGATGAACTGGCGGAAGTCTGTTCCAGGGCGGTGGGCGAGCAGTTCGTGTGTCTTCAGCAGGCTATAAACGACGAAGGAGACCTGCTGAGGGTTGAAATAAGATGAGAAAGAGAGATGAGAGAGGTGGATGCCGTAGTCGCCGGTAGCGTCGTACCAGCCGCCGTGGAGGTCGATGGTATCGGGCTGTTCTGCGGTCGCGGGATTGCGGGCCGGGTCGGAGTTCCCAACGCTCGCGCCGGGATTGCGGGCGGCTGCAGGCAATGGCAGGTGAGCATCGGCCTGGTCGAGAAGGCCGGCGCAACGTTGGCCTTTGAAATAATAAAGGATATCGGAGAGGGTGGCTTTTTCAAGGACGTTCGTACCGATGACAAAGGATCCGGAACTGATGGATCCCGCGCCCCGGATAACCAGCCGGTAGGTACCGGGGGTTGTGAAAGGAGTGAAATCGATAGTTGAGAATTGCCAGTTCTTCCATTTATCTACCGGGCCGCTATAAGCGACTTTTCCGTGATAGACGCCCTGGTTGGTATTTTCATCGATGAGGTCAAAGACCAGCGGGGGATACCGGCGGGTGGCGATCAGGACAGCATGTTTAGGCTTGTTGGATTCATACCCGACCTGGTTGGTAAGGATTCGGGGAGATTGGATCAGCGGTTGTGCCCGGAGGACCGGAGATAAGACGATAAGGCAGATGGTCAGCAGGAAAGATAATGGTCTGTTCATGCTGGCAAAATTAATTGCTCAGCAGATAGGCCGCATATTTTTTAGAATAATAGCCAGTTAATGAACATGCAGCAGAGCACGCCGGAGAGGAATGCGGCAAGCAGTCCTGTCAGGGTGAGGCTGGATTCGGAACCGGCTTGAGTGCCGGTGAGGATCTTGGTATAAAGGCGTTTCATTTTTATCCGTTTGCCCAGAATAGGCAAGCCGGATGCCGAGTGTATATCACTGGCTTTTAACAGCTTGCAAGCGGGACAGCTTCCCATTGCGGGATTATACGATCAATTTGGGACCGAATGCGGGCGATTGGCGGGGGCCGCGCCGGCGGCGATACTAAGGGTTTGTTTTAGGGACCCGGGTTGAATTTTGCTATTAGTTTAGCGGTCCTTAAATCTTTATTTTATGAGTAGTGCACGGTGGCTGAGCGTGTGCCGGTGGGCGCATGTTCTGCTTGTTCTCGGATATGTCTTTTTGACGATCATAATGATCATTGTGTTGTCGATGGTCTTTGGACTGAGGTTGGCCAACTGGGTTCGATGGGTGATGTTGGCTGGATGGTTTTTGGTTTGTTACGGAGGCGTTTTTCTCATGGACTGGATTGGATTGTTGTTTTGGCAGGGATGCAGGAAGCCGATAGGGTCGGAAGAGGAAAGGCTGTCGGATTTGGTACATGATATTTTGAAGCGGGTGGATCCGGACAAGCACTGGATCGAAAGGGCAAGAGAGCCGAATCCAGTCGAGTGGGTATATCCGAAGGTAAGATTCCTTATTCAGAACGACCCGAAGAGGCCGAATGGCTCGTTTGGGTTCCGGACCATTCTGATCAGCAGTGGAACGTTACCCCTGGCATCGGACGGCGAATTGCAGGGGATACTCGCGCATGAACTGGGTCATTTGCGGGATGGAGAGCGGGTGATGGAGGCGGCGTTCTTTACGGCCGGGCTGTTGGCACAGCTATTTCGCCTTGGGTGCCGGTTGATCCGATGGGGTTTTCGGGTTTCGGTGGCAGGCGGATTGATATTGTTGGGGATCCTTTCTCCGGCGCTATCGCTTTTGCTCATTTTTTATTTAGTGGATGGAGTATTTCGTGTTCTTCGTTTGGGATTGAGACGATGGGTTGACTTTCGGCAGGATGCGTTTGCATGCCGCATCGGTTGCGGAAAGGGGTTGCAGGCATGGCTTACGAAAACAGGGTTGACGGCTAATGCAAGCCGGATACGGCGGCTGGAGAAAATGCTGTAGCTTGCGAGCTTAAATCTCTACTACCGTCATGCTAAAAAGGTCAATATTTTTTAGTGCCCTATTCCTCGCGGGGCGCTGGGCGCGGGCGCAATGGGTCGGCAAGGTGACCGATCCCGTGGATTATGTCAATCCGCTCATGGGCTCGCAGTCGACCTATGAATTGTCCAACGGGAATACCTATCCGTCGATCGCGTTACCCTGGGGCATGAATTTCTGGACGCCGCAGACCGGGAAGATGGGCGACGGCTGGCAATACACGTATACGGCGGATAAGATCCGGGGATTCAAACAAACCCATCAGCCTTCACCCTGGATGAACGACTATGGCGAGTTCAGCATTATGCCGGAGGTTGGGTTGCATTTGACGGAGGACAGCCGGGCATCATGGTTCTCGCATAAAGCGGAGGTGGTGAAGCCGTATTATTATAGCGTATATCTGGCCGACTATAATATCACCACGGAGATCGTGCCGACGGAGAGGGCCGCAAGGTTCCGATTTACCTTTCCGCGGACGGACAGCGCATATGTGGTCATCGATGCGTATAATCGGGGGTCCTATATTAAGGTGATCCCGGGTGAGAACAAGATCGTCGGCTACTCGACGCGAAACAGCGGCGGGGTGCCGAAGAATTTCCGGAATTATTTTGTGATCGTGTTTGACCGGCCGTTCAGCAGTTGCAGGACCTGGAAGGATGAAGGGTTGTCGGATTCGACCGAGCTGACGAACCGGCATGTCGGAGCGGTTGCGGGTTTCAGTGGATTGCAACGGGGACAGGTGGTGAATGCGCGCGTAGCGTCGTCGTTCATTTCCATCGAGCAAGCGGAGCAGAACCTAAAAGAGACCGCCAATGACGACTTTAATGCTCTTTTGACGAAAGATAGGGCGATCTGGAACAAAACCCTTGGGCGGGTGGCGGTGGAAGGCGGGACGATCGATCAGGTGAGGACCTTTTACTCCTGTCTGTATCGAATGCTCTTCTTTCCGCTATCCTTATATGAGAAGGATGCTACAGGCCGGATCGTGCATTACAGTCCGTATAACGGTCAGGTAGAGCCGGGGTATATGTTTGGCGGCACGGGCTTCTGGGATACTTTCCGGGCGTTATATCCTTTTTTGAACCTGGTGTACCCGGACATCAATCGGAAGATGCAGGAAGGGTTGGTAAATGACTATAAGGAAGGGGGCTGGCTGCCGGAGTGGTCCAGTCCCGGCTATCGCAGCGTGATGATCGGAAATAATTCCGCTTCCGTGGTGGCGGATGCGTATTTGAAGGGGATTCGTGGTTATGATATCAATACGTTGGATTCGGCGCTGTTGAAAGATGCGAATCATGCCGGGCCGATCTCCGCGGTGGGCCGCGATGGCGTCGACTATTACAACAAGCTGGGTTATGTGCCATACGATGTAAAGATCAATGAGAATGCGGCCAGGACGCTGGAATATGCCTATGATGATTTCTGTATCTATCAACTGGGGAAAGCGCTGAGACGGCCGGCGGATGAGCTTCGGGTTTATGCCACCCGGGCGATGAACTATAAGAATCTGTTCGACCCGGAGCACAAGCTGATGCGCGGAAAGAATCAGGATGGCAGTTGGGAGACGCCCTTCAGTCCTTTTAAATGGGGTGATGCATTTACAGAGGGGAATAGCTGGCATTATACCTGGGGGGTCTTCCATGACATCCAGGGTTTGATCGATCTGATGGGCGGTCGCCGGGAGTTTGTCGCCATGCTGGACTCCATTTTCGTGATGCCGCCGACCTTTGATTCTAGCTATTATGGGGAGGTGATCCATGAGATCCGCGAAATGCAGATCGCGGGAATGGGGCAGTATGCGCATGGCAATCAGCCGATACAGCATATGCTGTACCTGTATGACTATGCGGGCGAGCCGTGGAAGACACAGTACTGGGTACGGGAGACGATGAACAGGATGTATAAGGCGACACCGGATGGGTATTGCGGTGATGAGGATAATGGGCAGACTTCGGCATGGTATGTGTTCTCGGCGTTGGGTTTTTATCCGGTCTGTCCGGCGACGGATCAGTATGCCCTGGGCGCGCCGCTTTTTCGCCGGATAACGTTGAGCCTAACGAATGGGAAAACTTTTGTGATCGACGCTCCGGGAAATAGTGCGGCGGCGCGGTATGTTCAAGGGGTGACGCTGAATGGAGTGGCGTGGGATAAGAATTGGATTGCGCATTCTACGATGCTTCGCGGTGGGGAAGTGCGGTTTACAATGGGAGCGACGCCGAATAAGGCGAGGGGGATTGGGGAAGCGGCGGCGCCGTATTCATTCTCGAGGGATAAGGGGAATTCGCTAATATCGCATTAGGCCCGGGAAGTTTGGGTTATAAGGCAAAAAGACCTAGTTTTGCGATCCCATTGCCCAATAGTATAAGGGTAGTACGAAAGATTCTGGATCTTTATGTCTTGGTTCGAATCCAGGTTGGGCAACAA
>DASRRX010000007.1:0-281243 GCA_035695565.1 Puia sp.
TCAGCGGCAATTACCTTCCCCGTTGGATCGATCAGCAGGTTGAAAGGGATACCCTGGAATTGGAACGTGGTAACCGCCTTGCTGCTCCAATATTTCAGGTCGCTGACCTGCGTCCAGTCGAGGCTGTCCGCCCGGATGGCATCCTGCCAGGGGCCCTTATCCTTATCGAGCGAAATGCCGAGGATCGCAAAGTTCTTCTTGTTCTTGAACTCCCTATGAGCCATCACCACATTCGGATTCTCCATCCGACAGGGATTGCACCAACTGGCCCAAACGTCGACCAACAGATATTTGCCCCGGAAAGAGGAGAGCGAGACGAGATGACCGTTAGCGTCGGGCAGCGAGAGATCGGGAACCTGTTTGCCTACCCACTCGCTACCTTGCCCTTGTTGCTGAGACAGCTGTGCCGATTCTTCATCGGAGCCGGTTTTCAGTTCCCTGATGACCGGGTTATCCGGATATTTCTTCACAAGGTCTGCCAGCGCAAGGTCGAACTCGCTTTTTTGAAAACTATGCGAGCCAAGCGTCAAGGCCACCGCGGCGACAGTCGGATTGGGGCTGCTATTGACGAATTGCCGGAGATAGGTATTCAGATCCTGGATAGCCAGATCGCCCATCGTCAGGGCTGCCTGCTGGATAGAATCCGGAGCGTTGGTGCGCCGAAGGCTGTCGGCGATGATCGCCCGCTTCTCGGCTTCGAAGTTTTTTCGCCCAAAACCAAGGATCAGCTCCTTGAACTGCGTGCTGGCTTCCGAGCCTCTCACCTCATAAAAATCATCTTTCTTTCCCAGGTCGACATTGATCGTTATTTCCGATACATCATTGATAAGCGGCACATCGATCATATTGTTATTGCCGAACACCACCTCATATACGCCCTGTGTCCTGCTCTTCCCATGTAAGGTAAACCTGCCTTTGCCTGCCGGTATCCTGGCCGAATCGATGAGGACCGGCTGAGGGTTCGAGAGGGATATCTTAAGCAGATATACTTTTGAGATCGGGCCGAAAACAGCGGCCAGCTTGTCCGCATTTTCATAGGTCCCGGAGATGGTGAAAGCACCTTTCTTTCCCGATTGACAGGCGGCGAACAGCAGCATTCCGGCACAGCCCATTGCCATCCATAATGATCTTTTCAACATATTAATTTTCCAGTTTTTCCATTAATAATCGGTTGGTCAGCCGGGGGTCCGCCTTGCCTTTGGAGATCTTCTTGACCTCGCCGACGAACAGACCGATCAACCCTTTCTTTCCCTTTTTATATTCCGAGACCTTATCAGGCATGCCTGCCAACGCCTGGTCGACCCAGGCTTCGATCTCGGTGGTATCGGAGCTTTGTATCAGATTCAGGGCCGCAGCGATCTCTAGCGGATCGCGATCCGGCTGTTCCAACAGGACCGGGAAAATGCGTTCCACCGCAATGGAGAAGCTCAGCTTTTCTTCTTCCACGCCCCGCATCAACCGGGCCAGCGCGGCAGGCGAAACGGGGAAGTCCTTCCAGGCCAGCCCTTTTTCATTGATACTGGATTTAACCGGGCCCAATATCCAGTTTGCCGCTGCCTTATAGTTGCTGGTATGACCGATCAGGTTTTGGAACCAAATCGCCGCATCCTTGTCGTCGCAGATGACCCGGGCGTCATATTCCGGCAGCCGCAGCTCCCGCTGAAACCGCTCGATCAGCTGTTCCGGCAACTCGGGGATCGAGCTTCTGATCTTATCGAGGAATTCATCCGTCACGATGAACGGCGGCAGGTCAGGATCGGCGAAATACCGGTAGTCATTGGCTTCTTCTTTTGTCCGTAAAGCAAAGGTCGTTCCGGTATCGGCGTCCCAACTTCTTGTCTGCTGCAGGACCTCCTGCCCTTTCTCCAATAGCCCGATCAGCCGCTTTCCTTCGAATTCAATCGCGCGGCGAACGTTGCGGATAGAGTTGAGGTTCTTCACTTCGACTTTCGTTCCTAATGCCGTTATCCCCTTCAACCGGACAGAGACATTGGCGTCGCATCGCATGGAGCCCTCTTCCATATTACCGTCGCAGATCTCCAGGTAGCGTAGCATTTTCCGCAGTTCGGTCAGATAGACATAGGCTTCTTCACCGCTGCGGATATCCGGTTCCGTGACAATCTCGATCAACGGCACCCCGGCCCGGTTAAGATCGACAAGGGTATTTTCGGGGTCGATGTCGTGAAGGCTTTTGCCGGCGTCTTCTTCCAGGTGGATGCGGTTGAGCCGGATATCCCGCTGGCCTGCCGCCATACGGATACTGACCCTGCCCCCTTTACAGACCGGCGTGGTATGCTGCGAGATCTGATACCCCTTCGGGAGATCGGGATAAAAGTAATTCTTCCGCGCAAAGTAATTGGTCCGTTCAATTTCCGAATGACAGGCCAGACCCATGCGGATCGCATACTCTACCGCCCGCGCGTTGAGCCGGGGAAGCGACCCGGGATAGCCAAGTGTAACAGGGCTTATCTGGGTATTGGGCTCGGCGCCGTAACGGGCGCTGTCGCCGCAAAATAACTTCGTCCGGGTAAGCAGTTGAGCATGTACCTCCAACCCTACGACTATTTCGTATGCTTCCTCGTTCCGCATCCTGCAAATTTATTAATTTATAGGCCAAACCGGCATTATTTATAGCGGCCTTAAATTATACAGGCAGGCCGCATGGCCTGCCTGTACCCTCGCATTGCAATATTGTGATAGCGGTCGTTTAACGACTACAGATCAGCAGTGCGCAGTCTTTTTGGCACCTTTACCTCGAGCTCCTGCGACTTGCCGTCACGAATGATCGCAACTTTTACGCTGACCTTATCTTTTGCCGCATGAGCCGCCTCGGTCAATGACGTCACGGAATTGACCTCCTTACCATCGAACCGGGTAATGACATCTCCTTCCTTAATGCCCGCCTTTGCCGCCGTGGATTCATCATCGACGTCAAGCACCTTCACGCCCTTGCCGTCCTCCGCATCCTGGGCCCGGATACCGAATTTCAGGCCGTTGCCCAAATATTGCCGAAACTCTTTCGGCCAGCCGCCGGGAGGAAGCGTGTTTATTTGCGGCATTTCCGGCATCACGAAATTATCCGAATTCAATGACTCCATCGTGATCGTCTTCGCCTTACCCAACTCACCTGTTTGCTTTTGTTCTTTACCGTCCCGCATAAAGGTAACCGTAACCTTATCCCCGGCCTCATGACCGCCGATAATGGTGGAAAGGGAATGTGGGTCCGTGATCTCCTCATCATCCACCCTGGTAATGACATCGCCGGCTTTTAGCCCCATCTTCTCGGCAGCGCTGCCTTTGGTGACCTGGATGACCTTTACGCCTTTCGAGCCTTCTTTTTTCTCGGTGGCAACTCCAAGCATAGCGCGGTTGGACCTGAACAAATTATCGCCGTTATAGCTCCACCCGACGCCGTTGCTTTCATTAGGGAAGGCATGGACTTCCGGAGCCAAAGCCCCATCCGGGGTTGTTAAACCGTAACTATACGCATTCCCATACCGCGTGACCTTCCGCCGGTGAATAGACAAGGAACTGTCCTCATATTCCGAGACCGGCTTTCCATTGACGAGGACATCCCCATCCTTGATCTCGATGGTGACTTTGGCGTCCTTGCCGCTCTTGTGCCGGATAACGATCTCGTCATATTTCCGCGGGCTGTCGTCGTCCCTGTTCTGGTTGTTGTCCTCCTGAGCGTGGCCGGAGGTCTGGATGAACAGAGCCAGCATGGCCAGGCCCGTGATCCGTAGGAGATGTTTCATTGTGGTGATTTTGGAATAAATAAATAGGTTTATGATCTACGTTGCTCTTCGTAGATCAAATATAAGGGGAATTCCGGAAATACGAAAACTTTCGGAAATGTTAAATGATGGCAGCCCGCCGGATCGCCTCCTCTCAATTCAACAACGCCGCCACCCTGGAGATCACCTGCGGCAAATTACCCGCCTCCTGTCCGCCCGCCGTGGCCAGCGTCTTCTGCCCGCCACCACCACCCTTGATCAATGGAGCAACCTGCTCCTTTATAATAGCCGGCGCCTGCAGATTGCGCGCAGCGACCAGCCGGTCATCCAGCATGACGGCCACAGCAGCCTTTCCCTCGATATTGGCCGCCAGCACAACGAGATATGGGGGAGCGCCGGGAAGCGCAGCCAGTCCTCCTTTCAGGTCAAAACTCAACTTTTTCAGCGCATCGGCGCCGGGGACATCCACCAATTCGCCGATAAAAGAAACCCCGCCAATATTGATCACCTTCTTCAGCAGCTGCCCCCGAAGGTCCGCAAGCTGCCGCGCCTCCGCCTTTTCCAGCTTTTTCTTTAGTTCGCTGTTCTCTGCCGCCAGGTTTTCGATCGCCCTCGACAGATCGGGCGGATTTTTCAGCAGTTCCCGGGCGGCCCGGACAGTGTTCAGCTGTTCAGTGATATATTGCTCCGCCGCAGCCCCGGAGACGGCCTCGATTCGGCGGACGCCCGCGGCAACAGCGGCCTCATGCCGGATCTTGAATATACCCAGTTCGCCGGTGGCGCCCACATGAGTGCCGCCGCATAGTTCTATCGAATAGGCCGGATCGATGATCACGACACGAACGATATCGCCGTACTTCTCACCGAAAAGGGCCATCGCGCCAAGCCGCACCGCCTCATCCTTCGGCATTTCCTTTATGATGACCGGGATATTTTCACGGATCTTCTCATTGACGAGCCCTTCGACGGCGGCGATTTCTTCCTCCGTCATCCTCGCAAAATGCGAGAAGTCGAACCGCAGTTGCTCACTATTGACCAGCGAGCCTTTCTGTGCGACATGATCGCCCAATGTCTTCCGCAATGCCGCATGCAATAAGTGGGTCGCTGAGTGATGCACCTCGGTCTGCTGCCTTTTATCCGCATCGGCTTTGGCGATGACCGAAGCCATAAGATCGGAAGGCAGCTCACCGGTAAACTGGACGATCAGGTCATTTTCTTTTTTGGTATCGAGGACGCGGATGCTCTCGCCTTTTGACAACAGGACGCCCGTATCACCTACCTGGCCGCCGCTCTCGGCATAGAAAGGCGTAGCCTCCAATACCACCTGCCAGGATTCCCGCCCCTTCGCCTTTATCTTCCGGTATTTGGAGATGCGGGTCTGCGTTTCCAGCATCTCATAGCCGACGAATTCGACCAGCGGATTTTCGATGAGCACCACCCAATCCGTGGTATCGATCGCGGTAGCCGCACGGGAGCGCTCCTTTTGCTGCTGCATCTCCGCCTTGAATCCCTCCCCATCCACGGTTAGCCCGTTCTCGGCGGCGATCAGCCGGGTGAGGTCTTCGGGAAACCCATAGGTATCATACAGTTCAAAAGCGGCCGCGCCCGGGATAACGGGCGTTTCAATGGTGTCGCCGACCGGAGTTCGGGCGGTTTTCGCCGTCTTCATCACCTCTTCGATCTTCTTCAATCCCTTATCGAGGGTCCGCAAAAATGCTTCTTCCTCTTCTTTCACCACTTTGGCGACAAAGTCGGCCTGCTGATGAAGCTCCGGAAAAACGTCCTTGAACTGCCCTGCCAGCAACGGCATCAGCTGATATAGCAATGGCTGCTTGTAATCCAGATAGGAGTAATAATAGCGTACGGCCCGACGCAGGATACGGCGGATCACATAACCGGCATCCGTATTGGAAGGAAGCTGACCGTCGGCTATCGTAAAACCGATCGCCCGGATATGGTCGGCAATGACCCGAAAAGCTACCGAAGGTTTGGAATCATCGGCCGCATAGCTCTTTCGCACGATCTTTGCGATCGCCGCGATCGTCCCGGTAAAAACATCGGTGTCATAGTTGGAATACTTGCCCTGCAACACCCGCACAAGGCGCTCGAAACCCATTCCGGTATCGACATGCCGCGCGGGCAGGGGCTGAAGGCTGCCATCCTTCAACCGGTTGAACTGAATGAACACGTCGTTCCATATCTCGATAACCTCAGGATGATCGTTATTCACCAGCGATCCGCCGTCCACGGCCAGCCGCTCCCCGTCCGTCCGGCAATCCACGTGGATCTCCGTGCACGGCCCGCAAGGGCCCATATCCCCCATTTCCCAGAAATTGTCTTTCTTTTTCCCGGGTAATATCCTGTCCTCACTGATCCATTTGGCCCATTCCTGCCAGGATTCGGTATCGGGCTGCAGTCTCTCACCAGGATCGCCTTCAAAAACGGTGACATATAGCCGGTCTTTGGGGATGCCATATACTCCCGTCAGCAGCTCCCAGCTCCATGCGATCGCTTCCTCTTTAAAATAACCGGCTGCCGGATTGACTGGATCGCCAAAGCTCCAGTTGCCCAGCATTTCGAACATCGTATGATGATAGGAGTCAACTCCTACCTCTTCCAGATCATTGTGCTTGCCGCTTACCCGAAGGCATTTTTGGGTATCGGCCACCCGCGGATAAGGCGCTTTGCGGTTGCCCAGGAAGTAATCCTTGAACTGGTTCATCCCCGCATTGGTGAATTTAAGCGTGGGATCATTCTTTATCACGATAGGCGCAGACGGGACGATCGTATGCCCTTTCGATACAAAAAAATCCAGGAATTTCTTTCTTATTTCGGCACTGGTCATCATAAAACGGAACAATCTTTGGTGGTTATTTGGGCCGCACCCGCTATATTTGTGCGATTGGCTCCATGTTTGTGCCTCGCGAAGGTACACCAAATCAGGCTGTTTTAGCGTTCTACTCTATGAAACAAACGGCCTGGAATGCACCGGAGGCTATTGTTGCCGCATGAAGAAGATCAAATATTACTATAATACCAACACCCTCCGCTACGAAAAGTTGGAGACGCCCTTGCGGGTAACCCTGTTACGGGTGCTGGGGTTCATGTCCGCCTCCATTGTAACCGCCGTTATCCTTGTGGCGATCGCCTTCAAATGGTTTCCCTCCGCCAATGAGCTCCGGTTAAAGGCGCGCAACGAAGCCCTCCAGGATAATTACTATGTCCTCAACGAGAAGGTCAAACAACTACAGGATCACATGGGTGAGCTGGAAAAACGGGACAATAACGTCTATCGGGCCATATTCGAAGCGGCCCCCATCCCCGATAGCGCCCGGGCCAAAGCGACCCAGCAGGAGCAGGAGATAAAGCTCGTGCAGGGTATGGACCAGGAAAATCTCTACACTTCCATCGTCGATACGCTGAACCTGCTGACCGCCCGGATGAGCGCCCAGGCAAAATCCTATTCGCAGATCGACGGTTTCATCAAAAATAAAGAACAGCTGCTCGCCTGCACCCCGGCCATCCAGCCCGTCAGCAATAAAGACCTCAGCCGGATCGCGTCCGGCTTCGGCTATCGGATAGATCCGGTGTACAAAACGACGAAATTCCATGCCGGGCTTGACTTTGCCGCTCCCCAGGGGACGCCCATCTATGCGACCGCAAATGGCGTCGTAGAGGTGGCAGGGAATACCGGTAACGGCTATGGCAACCATGTAGTGATCAACCACGGCTACGGCTATGGAACCCTGTATGGGCACATGTTCCGGGTGAAAGTAAAGGTCGGTGAGAAGGTCGTGCGCGGCGAGGTCATCGGGTGGGTCGGAAGCACCGGCAAAAGTACGGGGCCCCACTGTCATTACGAGGTCCACCGTAATGGAGACCCGGTTGATCCGGTCTATTATTTTTACAACGACATCAGCCCGGAACAATATGACCGGCTGCTGAAACTGGCTGCCTCCAGCAACCAGAGCTTTGACTGATCCGGGCATGAAAACGCACCGGCAGACCGGTTGAAATCCGGCTTGCCGGGCTTAAATACAATACAGGAACGATTTTTGAGCCGAAATATCCGAATGCATAAACCGCTATCTCAAATACCGCTGGATTTTGACGGGGAAGAGAAAGATCCTTCTCCCGCACCGGATGCCAATGGCACTACCGGCCAGCGGGAGGGTCAATACCTCGCGACGGCAGGCGTAGGGGTGCGGGTAAAAGCATACAAGAACCCGGCGCCCCCGGTTGCCAACGGCGATCTGTTCCAGGCTACACCGGAAGGAGCGGAAGGATCGGCTTTGGTCCAGCCCACCCCCATGCCGGACATCCAACCCGCGCCGGTCACCGTGGCAAAGCCCATTCGGGAGTCCGCCCCCGCTAAGACCGCCATCAAAACCGGCCCTTCCAAACGCGGTCGCAAATCCCTGAAGCAGGTTACGGCAGAGGCCGACCTGATCGAGATCCCCGCCGACGAAGTTCTGTTCGGCAAACAATATTACACCATGGGCGAGGTTTCCGAGATGTTCAAGGTCAATCAATCGCTCCTGCGATACTGGGAAACGGAATTCGACATCCTCCAGCCCCGTAAGAATAAAAAAGGCGATCGCTATTTCCGCCCGGTCGATATCAAGAACCTTCACCTGATCTACCACCTGCTGCGCCAAAGGAAATATACCATCGAAGGCGCAAAGGATTTCCTGCGCAATAACAAAAAAGCCAAGGACCGATTCGAGATCATCGAACGCCTTCGGCAGATCCGCAATTTCCTGCTTGAATGGAAGGCGCAACTATGATTCACGCCCCTCACCACCTCCTACGGGCGTCACATTCGTCAACCGGATATCCGTCCCTGCCCCCGCAATACCAATCTTCAACTTCTCCATTAGCCGCAATATATCCAGGTTGACCCGCTGCCTGACCTCATTGAACTCATCCAGCGTGATGGCCGCGGTGAAATAGTCCACATTCACCAGGAAAGCCGAGCCACTGATATCATTCAGGAAGACCGTGCTTTCCTCCACGTTGTCCTTCACCAGGATCGTCCGTATCCCCGGGATAAATTCATCCAGTTCCTCCGCAGAGGTAGAAAGGCTCAGCTCCAGCCGCAGCTCACCCTTGCGTTGCGTCCTCAAACTAAGGTTGTCGACAATGCTATCCACCATTTGTTTATTGGGGACGGTCACGTACGTCTTCTGGTCCGTCCGGATCCTCGTACTGCGCAGCCCTATCTTCTCGACCGTTCCGGCAACGTTATTGACCTTCAAATAATCCCCGGCCGTAAACGGCTTGTCAAAAAAGATCACAAACGACGCGATGAGATTCTCGATGCTTTCCTTCGCGGCGAGCGCAAATGCCGCGGTGGCAAGACCCAGCGAAGCCAGGATGGCCGAGACATTGACCTTGAACGCCTCATCCAGGATCATCAAAATGCCGATGATGCCGATAATGGCCTTGAGAAAATCCCGGATAAAAACGATCATTTGGTTGTCCCTCGGCACCCGCCCCGTTCGCGCTTTGTTACGAAGCACCACGGCAATGAAATCCACCAGCCGCATGAGCAGCCAAATGAAACTAACGATGATGACTATCACCGCAACAGCGTCGACGATCGTCCTGAATTTGACCTCATAGATATCAAAGTCCAGCGCCGACGGAAAATGCAGCTTTTCGACCGAAGACACCGACACCAGCACGACAAGGAACGTCCCGATAGGCCCCACCACCAGATTGAGAAAATCAACGCGGTCCAGCCCCGAGCCCATTTTCCGGATAAAACTGAAGAGGAACCGGCCGATCAGCCGGGAGATGAACCGCTTGAGCGCAATGACAAACAGGACCGTGGCGGTAACGATGATATAAGCCCGTAACGGATTGTCGAACACCCGATAGTCCCAGAAACTTGGCATAGCCGTAAAGATACGAAGCAAAACGCCTACGCCGAATTGGACGCCGCCGGCTATTTTCGCGAGTAGACCTCCAGCCCGGTCTTTTTCAACACATAGATGACCGTGGAAGTAATATGGATATGGCTCGCACCCCGATAAGCAGCAGGAATGGGCTCTTCCTGCAGGTTGAGCGTAGCCTGCTGATAGCGATAGAATTTCGTCTCGTCATGCCCCAGCATATTCTTGCCGATAACATCGAAATCCCTCCAGCCGGAAAGGTCCAGATGGGTCTTCAACGTCCCATAGTGATCGAAGATATAGACCCCCTTTACCGTATCATAGAGATAGACGAGCCCGTCGCGGTCACGGACCGATACCGGCTCCGGGACAGTGTCGAACAGCTGACGGAAATCGGTGGACTGGTCCACCAGCGACCCGTCATCGGCGATCCGCTTGAGCTTGGCATCCAGCTCGTCGAAGACCCAGACATTATTGTCATAGGCCAGTCCCACCGTCTTTGCCTGCAGGATGTTCTGTGTACGCAGATCGATGGTGTTGATAATATTGAGAAAGCGGTCCAGCTCGATGATGGTCGTAAAGTCCCGGTAATAGACCAGGATCTTCAACGGGTTAGTCACATCGATCGATCCGATCTTGCCATAACGACGGACGTCGTTGAAGACGGCCAGTGAATCGCCCCGCGGACTAAGCTTCTTCAGCTGATTGTCCGGGTTGATGACATAGATATTCCCAAGATTGTCGACGCTGAAGTCGGCGATATCCTCGTTGATGGTCAGGGTCAGTACAAAGTCCGCGGCACGGCCCCCCGGGGATGAGGCCTCCTGCGCCATGGCCGGCGGCGCTCCGGCGAACATGACATACACGGCTAACGACCATATAATGGCAAGCTGCTTCAACGTCGGATGATTTTGACGGCAGTCCCGGGAGTATCCGCCAGCAGCGACAGGTCCTCGCCATCGAATACCGCGTAGGTATAATAACGGATCCAGTCACCCAAATTGATATACCTGCTGCCGGAATTTCCAAGGGCATAGTCGATCGGCAAATGCCGGTGCCCGAAGATGAAATAGTCGAAATGATCTTTACTCAACACTTCTTTGCTGTAAATGATCAGCCATTCCTTTTCTTCTCCCAGAAATAACTCGTCGATCTGGCCGGTAACCGCCCTGCTCCGGCGGCTGAGCCAGCCCGCAAGACCGACCCCTACGGCCGGCGGCAGGATGCCGAATAGCCATTGGCAAGCCTTGTTCCGGAAGATCTTCTTGAGAAATTTGTAGCCGTGATCCCCTGGTCCCAAACCATCTCCATGACCGACATAGAACCGCTTCCCATTGTACTCGAACGTCCGGGGTTCATGATAGACGGGGATCTGCAATTCCTGCTCAAAATAGCCGCTCATCCACATGTCATGATTACCCGTAAAAAAATGCATCGGGACGCCGCTATCCGTGATCTCCGCCATCTTCCCCAGAATGCGGGTATAGCCTTTGGGTACGACCGTCCTGTACTCATACCAGAAATCGAAGAGGTCGCCGACGATAAAAATAACCGCTGCATCCTGCCGGATCCTTTCCAGGAAGGCGACGATTCTTTTCTCCCGGCTTAGGCTGGCGGCATGATCAGGGGCGCCCAGATGAAAGTCCGAGAGGAAATAGATCTTTTTTCCAGGAGGGATTTGCATGCGCGAATATACGATGGTTGGAGGATGCGGACTTCGGCGAGGTCGTGGAATCTTGTGACGCCTCACCGCCTGTCTACCAGGAAAAGATAGACTTCACGGGGCCCATGTACTCCGACGACCAATGTCTTCTCGATGTCGGCGGTCCGGCTGGGACCGGTAGCGAAGGTGATCAGCGAAGGGATCTGCTGCTGATACTTTTCTTTCAGGGCGACCAGGCTGTCCCTGATGTCGTATACCAGTTGATCCGACCAGGCGATGCAAATATGTACCGGAGCATAAACGCTGACCGTACGCCCGCTGGCATTACCGCCGCCGGTGCTCATGACGATGCTGCCGGTCCGCGCTATCAGTGCTTCACAACTGGTGATGGCCGCATCACACTCCGCCAGCCCGCCTTCGGCGAAGGAAGAGAACCCATCCCCCTTCAACAACGTCTGAAGCTTCTCTTCCCGGCAGACGATCTTCTTCCAGCTCTGATGACCGGCCAGCGCCGTAAGCTGGGCGACAAGCTCCCGGAAGTCGATACAGAAAACGAACTTCCCCTGAAGCCGCGTGAACTGCTCGGCAAACTCGACCTCGAGCTCCTGACGGGAAGGCTGATAGACGGAATGGTTACCCTCGCTTTGAGGAAAAGGAATAGGCGTTGATTCACTCAACGCCTTCCTGATCTTCTTTAGAATATTTTCCTTTCCGGAAGATACGTTCATCCGTAATCCTTATTTAACTTCTTCGGTAGCAGGTGGAATAACCAATGCGGGCGGAACTCCGTTGCTCTCATGGTCGGTCACGTCCAGCGCCCGCTTTTCTTCGTAAGGCCGTTTGCCGATAAGGGCTTCGACATCTGACTGGAACAGAACCTCCTTCTGCAAAAGGGCCTCAGCCAGCAATTCCACTTCGCGACTCTTGAGCGTCAGCAGATGTTTCGTGGCCTCATACGCTTTATCGATCAGCTTCCGCACTTCCTCGTCGATCAGCCGGGACGTCTCCTCCGAATAAGGCTTGGTGAAAGAGTTCTCCTGCTGCGGATCATAAAAGCTGACATTCCCGACCTTATCGTTCATCCCGTAGACCGTGACCATCGAGTACGCGATTCGGGTGATCTGTTGAAGGTCGTTCTGCGCGCCGGTGGATATCTTACCAAAGTTCAACTCTTCACTGGCACGGCCTCCAAGGGTCATACAGATCTGGTCGAACAACTGGTCGGTATTATACAGGTATTGCTCCTTCGGCGTATACTGAGCATATCCGAGGGCCGCCACTCCACGGGGAACGATAGTCACCTTTAACAGCGGATAGGCATGCTCCAGGTACCAGCCGCAGATGGCATGACCTGCCTCATGATAGGCGATGATCTTCTTCTCGTCGGGCGAAATGATCTTGTTCTTCTTCTCCAGACCTCCGATAACCCGGTCCACGGCGTCCTGGAAGTCTTCCATTTCCACTGTCTCCTTTCCCTTCCGGGCCGCGATCAGCGCGGCTTCATTGCAGACATTGGCGATGTCCGCGCCGGCAAAACCGGGCGTCTGCTCCGCCAGCTTATGGATGTCGAGCTTACTGGAGATCTTGATGGGCTTGAGGTGGACCTTGAAGATCGCTTCCCGGCCTTTCAGGTCAGGCTTGTCGATCGAGATCTGACGATCGAAACGACCCGGTCGCAGGAGCGCGGTATCCAGTACATCGGGACGGTTGGTAGCCGCCAGGACGATGATGCCGCTGTCGCCGCCGAAGCCGTCCATTTCGACCAGAAGTTGATTGAGCGTGCTCTCGCGCTCGTCGTTGCTCATGATCGCATTCTTACCGCGGGCCCGCCCGATGGCGTCGATTTCATCGATAAAAATGACACAGGGCGCTTTTTCCCGGGCCTGTTTGAAAAGGTCCCTTACCCGGCTGGCGCCAACCCCGACGAACAGCTCGACGAAGTCGGAACCGCTCATCGAAAAGAATGGTACCTGGGCTTCCCCGGCCATTGCTTTTGCCAGCAACGTCTTACCGGTGCCCGGAGGACCCACCAGCAATGCGCCTTTGGGGATCTTACCGCCGAGCGCCGTATATTTTTTGGGATTCTTGAGAAAATCGACGATCTCCATTACTTCGACCTTGGCCTCATCCAGCCCGGCCACATCATTGAAGGTGATAGTGACCTTTGTCCCTTTATCGAATAGCGTGGCCTTGGACTTACCGATATTGAAGATCCCTCCCGGTCCCCCGGCGCCCGCCTGGCCGCCCATTTTTCGCATGAGCATGACCCAGATCAAAATGATGATCAGCAGCGGTAACAGGAAGTTGAGCAGCGGGCCAAACCATTCGCCCTCCTGCTTGATGTTGATAGGAACCTCCAGGCTCGGATTCTTTTCAAAATAATCCCGCAGTACCTTTTCGTATTCTTTAACGTCTACTTCACGAAACTCGAATTGAGGCCCCTCCTTGCTGACGCCGCCAGGCCATGAGTTCTTACTGTCGTATCTGCGGTAGAACGACTTTTGAAGGCTGTCTTTTTTGATATAGACCCTGACAATATTCTTGTTGGAGATCAGATCGATCTTCTCCACATCGCCCTGTGACAGCATACTCTTCCGGAAATCCATCTCTTCGATCTGATGCGCATCCGGTGTAAAGGTGCCGAACAGATTAAAACCAATCAGAACAGCCGCAATGATGCCCCATATCCAATATATGCTGAATTTAGGCCCTTTCCGCTGACCATTGTCATCGTCTCCCCTGGGCCTGAACCTGGGAAAGTTGTTTTTATCGTTTTGTTTCAAATCTTCGCTTGGCATTTTGTATTAGATGCGTGGTGATTCTTAATATTAATAAATAAAGGATTATAAGGTAAAAATGTTCAAAAAAAACCATGAAACGGCAAAATAACCTGTTAAATTGCCAGTCCCGCTAACCTTTCTAGTCTCCATACTTCTCCTGGGGGGCGTCGCTCCACATTTCTTCCAGCTTATAAAAACGGCGGTTTTCCGGCAACATGACGTGGACGACAACATTGACATAGTCGATTAATACCCATTGCATGGAGGTCCTGCCTTCATGTTTGTAGGGGAGCTCATCGCAATTCTTCCTCACCTCCTCTTCCACGGAATCAGCTATTGCTTTGACCTGGGTAGTGCTGCCGGCTTCACAAATAATGAAAAAATCCGCCACCGCTTCCGGTATCTTTCGTAAATCGAGGGATATGATATTGTGCGCTTTCTTTTCCTGTACGGCCTGGATGATACTTTTAAAGATCTTTGAGTTTCGAGTTAACCTGACTACGCTGCTGCGTTTACGGGTAGCTAATATAGACAGCTGTTCCAATAATCAAAAAGGTTTTTGTGATATTTGTATTTTCCCAAAAATAGGAATCTTTTGTCGATCGGGCACGCTTTTATTGAATTAGGATCGGTGGACAGCACCAACAACTATGCCATGGCCCGGGCGGCCTCAGGATCAGTCAGTCATGGCACTATCTTCTTTGCCCACGACCAATGGGCCGGAAAAGGGACGCGAGGCAAGACATGGACCAGCAAGCCCGGCGAGAATATCATCCTCAGTGCTGTTTTAGAGCCAGTTGCACTTGCCTCCTCACAAACCTTCGCCCTTAGCGCCGGCGTCGCGCTTGCCTGCCATGATCTTTTCAGCCGTTATGCGGGGGCGGACGCCACCCGGATCAAGTGGCCAAACGATCTTTATTGGAATGACAGAAAGGCAGGCGGGATCCTCATTGAGAACAGTTTCCGCGGCGACCGCTGGGCCTTTGCGATCGTTGGCGTCGGGATCAATATCAATCAAACAGAATTCCCCGGGACCGCGCGCAATCCTGTCTCCCTCCGGCAGATCACCGGGCAGTCCTATGACGCCGTACAGCTGGCCCGCGAACTGGGAGCCTGTCTGGACCGGCGCTATCGTGAACTGGAAGCAGGGATATCCGGCCCGATCGCCCAATACAATACCCTGCTGTACCGGCGCGGTCAGCAAGTCCGGCTCCGAAAAGAAAATGCGACATTCGACACGGTCGTCACCGGCGTGTCGGCGCAGGGACGGTTGCTGACCAAAGATGTGCTCGAAAGAGAGTTCGCGTTCGGCGAGGTGGAATGGGTCTCGTAGCAGCCTTGGCTTGCCAAAAGGCTATTTCGCGGGTTTTCGCATTTCAATCGCCGCCCACGCCTTCACGATCTCCTCCGCGTGCTGCTTGCTACGCGGCTTCAGAAAGATCTTCCGGATCACCCCCTTCTCATCGATCAGAAAGGTGGTACGATGCAGCCCGGGATATTTTCGTCCGTAAAGCTGCTTCTCGCCCCAGACCCCATACCTGTCGATGATCTTATGATCGGGATCAGCCACCAGCGGAAAGGGCAGACTAAATTTCGCTTCGAACTTCTTATGGCTCTTTTCATCATCCGGACTGACTCCGATGACAGCAAAGCCTTCGCGCTTCAATAATGCAAAATTATCGCGGAGGTTGCAGGCCTGGACGGTACAGGTCGGTGTATCATCCTGGGGATAGAAATACAGGACTACTTTCCGTCCCTTAAAATCAGCCAGCGCGGTCTTTTGTCCGTCCTGATCTTTGCCGGTAAAGGCCGGTGCCTTTTCGCCTTCTTTTAATATTGTCATGGTTATCGGGAAAAATGGTATTCCTTTTCGGTCCGGTTGCCCGCCACATCCTCTACCGTCACTTTCAACGTATGCGGCCCCGGCGGACAATGCCGGTCAAATTTATAGATATAAGCGCGCGCCTTGTCGTTGGTGAAACAAAGCCATTGGCCATCCAGTTCGGCGCGGAAATGGCGCAGGGCACCCAGATTGTCGTGAATGGTTAAAGCAATCCCGGCCGTACGACTCAGGTCCGCGCCCTCCAGCTGACCGACAGGCGTGATCACCGGCGGAATGCTGTCATATACCAACTGGAAATTGCCAAACTCCCCAAACCTGGCCGAGGCCCATGCCCCCCGCCATTCGGGTAGCCGCACATCTTCATCGCCACCGTCGAAGCAAACCATGACGATCTTGTCGGTAGGCGGCGCCGCTCCTCCCATACCCATTTCACTCCTGTCTGCCAGATGTAACCGAACCAGCACGGGATCCAGCAGCGGGATCCGGGGACTGCCGATAGCATACACCGGTGTAACGCCACCAGGAAGCGAAAGACCCCCGCCCGGATAACCCGCGACCGTAACCCCGATACGCGCCGAATCATACAGGCTCTTCTCCCCAAGGTAGAAGGCATAGTCCTCCGATTCCTGGCCGTCGACCATGCCGGGATAAAATTCTTTTCCTGCCGCGGGAACCGCGGAGTCCGTAACGACGGCCGGCCGGTATTGCACCGCAAAGGCCAGCCTGGTCCTGTTGCCCCGGGTATCGGCCACGTCGATCCGGATGTCATGCGGCCGGCCGTCACTGAGGTCAATGAAACCGTCAGCCCGATGAGCAGCTATCCTTTCGCGTTGTACCGTGTCGCCGCTCTCCGCAGCCGGATCGATGCCGCCATCAGGTCCTGGAATGCGATAAATAGAGGGGAATGGGTATCCTGGTAAAAAAAAGAGCTGTTGAAGGAACGGTCCGCCCATCGATCTTGTCTTATAGTCGATGTGAGCGTTGATGTTCCGGGTGTCGTCATAGCTGATACGGTCCAGTTGGAAGCCGATGACCGGGCCGTCGTCTTCATATAACGCCGCCCGGTAAATGCCGTTGGGATTCGAAGACCCGGATTGCGCATCGGAGGCGGAGATGGCAAAGCCGATCCGGGAAACAGGCACGGTTAAGATCGTACCCTCCGCCAGACGCCCAAGCGTCACCGGCAGGATATGCGCTTCCTGGTCGTAGATACCCTGGTTGCCGTCATACCAGGCCAGCCGGCTTATCTTCGGCGGCACCCGGTCCTCAACCGGCAGGCCAAATAACAGGGGATTCAGGTTGACGTCCGCCGCGGTCAGCCGGATCTCGAAATGCAGATGCGGTCCCTGTGAACCGCCGGTATTACCGCTCCAGGCGATTTGCTGACCTTGCCTGACAGGGAACAGCGCCGGCGGAATAGCCAGATCGACCTGCCAGGATTGCTGCCGGTATTGCTGCTGCTCTATATAGGCGGCCAGCGCCGGAAAGAACCGGTTGAGATGACCATATACCGTCGTATAGCCGCCCGGGTGACGGATATAGATCGCCTGGCCGAACCCGAAGGGCCCGATCTGCACCCGCGCAACATAACCATCGGCTGCCGCATATACCGGCAGATTCTCCCGATGCTGTGTCCGGATATCGAGCCCCATATGATAGTGACCGGCCCGTAGCTCGCCAAAATTCGCGGCAAGGCTCATGGGGATCCCGAGCGGGTCCCGGAAATAATGCTGCGGATAGTCGGGCTCGGTGAAGAGGGGAGACGTCGGCTGCCCAAAAGCCGGCAAAAACCAAAGCGAAACGACAACCGTGAATAGATACTTCATCGAATTTGAAAAATACCACAAAAAGGTGAGGATTTTTTTAAAAATTGGTACAGCTTTTGGCTAACATAAATTGTCTTGGTATATGTAAGGTGTACTATCAAACTATTAACCAGCTATGAAAGGAATTAAGAATAAAATGGTTGTATTTCTGGCAGTATGTGTCGGAGGTATGATCGGCGTTGTAAAAGGCGAGGAAGCAAAGCAAAAATGGGTCTTCAGAATGAAGAGCAAATATGAGAACCGCAGGTTAATCGCGGAGCGGAAATCGCTCGCGCGCAAAGGAGGGGTGCTGCTCGACGATATCGAGCTGGCCGCCTACCACAACAATAACTGATATCCCCCGTTCAGCTCATCCATACGGCCCGGTCCAACAGGATCAGGGCCGTTTTTCTTTCTTTTTTTCGTAGCTTTGCGCAATTTTATTTTAACATGCCCAAAGATTCCTCAATTCGCTCTGTCCTGATCATCGGCTCAGGTCCCATCATCATCGGCCAGGCTTGTGAATTCGACTACTCCGGCACCCAGGCCTCCCGCAGCTTACGGGAAGAAGGAGTCGAGGTAATCCTGATCAATAGCAACCCGGCCACCATTATGACCGATCCGATCATGGCCGATAAGGTCTACCTGCTGCCGCTGACGGTCGAAAGCATCGAACAGATCCTGGAAGAGAACAAGATCGACGCGGTACTTCCCACGATGGGCGGCCAGACGGCCCTCAATCTCGCCAAAGAGGCGGAGGACCTGGGTGTCTGGGAGAAATATGGGGTCAGGCTGATCGGCGTGGACATCAAAGCCATCGACAAAGCGGAGGACCGCGAAAAATTCCGCCAGTGGATGATCCAGTTGGGCGTGCCTGTGGCTACCGCCAAAACGGCCAACTCCTTTCTCGAAGGCAAAGAGTTCGCCCAGGATATCGGTTTCCCGCTCGTGATCCGCCCTTCCTTCACGCTTGGTGGCACCGGCGGCGGCTTCGTTCACGATAAAGACGAGCTGGACGAAGCGCTGAACCGCGGATTACAGGCGTCGCCGATCCATGAAGTACTTGTCGAGAAGGCTGTCCTGGGCTGGAAAGAATTCGAGCTGGAACTGCTTCGGGATGCCAATAACAATGTCGTGATCATTTGCACCGTGGAGAACTTCGATCCCATGGGCGTACATACCGGCGATTCCATCACGGTGGCGCCGGCGATGACCCTTAGCGACACCGCTTTTCAGCTGATGCGCAATACCGCCATCCGCATGATGCGCGACCTCGGCAATTTCGCCGGCGGCTGCAACGTACAATTCGCCCTCAACCCCAGGACGGAAGAGATCATCGCGATCGAGATCAACCCCCGCGTGAGCCGCAGCAGCGCCCTGGCGTCAAAAGCAACGGGCTACCCTATCGCCAAGATCGCAGCCAAGCTGGCCATCGGCTATTCGCTGGATGAGCTGACCAACCAGATCACCGGTACCACGTCCGCCTATTTTGAGCCGGTACAAGACTACGTTATCGTTAAGATCCCGCGCTGGAATTTTGATAAGTTCAAAGGCGCCAATGATACTCTCGGACTGCAGATGAAGAGCGTCGGCGAAGTGATGGCCATCGGCCGCAGCTTTACCGAAGCCGTGCAGAAAGCCTGCCAAAGCCTCGAGAACAACGCCATCGGCCTCGGCTACTACGGCAAAAGCCTCATGCACGCCGAAGCGCTGCTGGAATATATCAAAACCCCGAAATGGGATCGCATCTTCCGGATCAAAGACGCACTGATGGCCGGGATCTCCGTCGGCACTATCTCCAAAGCCACCAACGGCATCGACCGCTGGTTCCTCTATGAGATCCAAAAGATCTGCAACATGGAAAAAGAGCTGTCGGCATATAAGCTCGATACCCTGCCGCTCAACCTCCTTCGCGAAGCCAAACAGCTTGGGTTCAGCGACCTGCAGATCATCCGCATCATGGGCTCCGAAGGTAACGCCGCGGAAGAGGCCCTCTATGAAAAGCGAAAGGCCGCCGGGATCACCCGCGTCTATAAAATGGTCGACACCTGCTCGGCTGAATTCGAGGCGAAGACGCCCTACTTCTATTCGACTTTCGAAGGCGGACATTCCAACGAAAGCAAACGCAGCGACCGCAAAAAGATCGTCGTCCTCGGATCTGGTCCCAACCGCATCGGTCAGGGCATCGAGTTCGACTATTGCTGCGTCCACGGGCTTATGGCCATCAAGGAATGCGGCTACGAGGCCATAATGGTCAACTGTAACCCCGAGACGGTTTCCACCGATTTCGACATCGCCGACAAGCTGTATTTCGAGCCCGTCTACTGGGAACATCTCTGGGAGATCATCGAGCTTGAACAACCGGAAGGCGTGATCGTCCAGCTGGGTGGCCAGACGGCGCTGAAGCTCGCCGAACGCCTGAATGAAAAAGGCATCAGGATCATCGGCACCACTTTCGACAGCATGGATATCGCCGAAGACCGGGGTAGATTCAGCGATATGCTGAAAGACCTTGGAATACCCTATCCCAACTATGGCACCGCCTTCAATGTCGATGAAGCCATCCAGGTCGCCAACCGCGTTGGTTATCCGGTACTGGTCCGGCCCAGCTACGTGCTCGGCGGCCAGCGCATGCGGATCGTCATCAATGACGACGAAGTTGAAAAGGCCGTCGTCAGCCTCCTCAAACATATCCCCGGCAACAAGATCCTCGTGGACCACTTCCTGGACCGCTGTCAGGAGGCCGAGGTCGACGCGATCTTCGACGGCGAGAGCTTCCACGTCATGGGCGTGATGGAGCACATCGAACCGGCAGGTATCCACAGCGGCGACAGCCACGCCGTACTGCCGGCTTTCAACCTCAGCCCGATGGAAGTCACGACGATGGAATACTATTCGGAAAAGATCGCCCGGGCACTAAAGATCCAGGGCCTGATCAATATCCAATTCGCCATCAAGGACGGCAAGGTGCATGTAATCGAGGCGAATCCAAGAGCTTCACGCACGACGCCATTCATCGCCAAAGCCTACCAGATCCCCTATCTGAATATAGCCACCCGGGTCATGATCGGCGCAAATAAGCTAAGCGACTTTACTTTTGAGAAGAAGCTGCAAGGTTTCGCCATCAAAGAGCCGGTATTCAGCTTTAATAAATTCCCCGGCGTCAGTAAGGAGCTGGGACCGGAAATGAAATCCACCGGCGAATCCATCAAGTTCATCAAGGACCTGCGCGACCCCGATTTCCGGCGGTTGTATAAGGACCGAAGTATGTACCTTAGCAAGTAACTATGCCGGAAGAGATCGAAATACCAACCGAACATCTGCACGAAGAGATCCAGGAAAAAGCGGAAGAGCAGCGGGAGAAATGGACGCTATATGTAGCCCTTTCCACCGCCCTCATGGCAGTACTCGCCGCAGTGGCCGGGCTGCTGGCCGGACACCACGCCAACGAGGCGCTGATCGAGCGGGCAAAAGCTTCCGACCAATGGAATTTCTACCAGGCGAAAAACCTCAAACAGGAGATCGCCGTCAATACCGACCAGATCCTGCATGCATTGGGAAAGACCGACACCGCGACTAAAGATCATAGCGCGGACATTGCCAGGTACGAGAAGGAAAAAGGAGATATCAGAAAAGAAGCGGAAGAAGATGAAAGCAAGTCGGAAGCGCACCTTGCCAAACACGTCCCGCTGGCCTCCGCGGTGACCGCCTTTCAGATCGCCATTGCTATCTCGGCGATCTCCATCCTCACCCGGCGAAAGAATCTTTGGTATGGCAGCCTCATCCTGACCATCGTCGGGATCGTTTTTTTTATCCTGGGATCGCTTCCATAAACGGGAATCTATGCACGCCGACGCCCTGGTATATTTTCGTTTTCACCCCGAAGCGCAACTTTAGCAAGGAATTTGCAGGAGAATAGGCATCTAAACCAACTACGTATGAAGCGTATCCTCTTTTTGCTCCTGACTGCGAGCCTGGCATCCGGCGTCTCCGCCCAATTAAAAGCCAAAGCAAAATGCCCCGACTTCTATGTCGACATCCTCAATGGAACCGTCAACGGCATTAAACCCAACCAAACACAAACCGAGATCAAGGATGCATTCCCCTGCTTCACAAGCGCGGTAGACGAAAGCAACGAAGCCAAATGCGGCGGAGGCATCTATTTTAAGGATAAAGACCTCTTCTTTTACACAAAACGGAATTACATCGAGGTGGGATCGAAATTTGCCGGCAAGACCAGTTTCCCGCTTCTTGGCACCAAACGGGGCAGCCTATTCTCCAGTCTGGGCAATCCAAAGATCAAGGATGATCTGTGGGACGCCTACGAGACACAATATGGCACGCTGGTCCTGCACTATGATGTTGCCGGAGCGGCAGGGAAGGTCAAATTCTTTCAATTCAGTACGCTCAGTACCGATCAGCTGAATCTTTGCGAGTGAGGAAGCTTCTCCTGTAGCAGCGGAAAAGCCAGCCGAAACCAGGTCGTATATTTTTGCGGCGACGACCGTAACTCCGTTTCAATGTCGGGCAATGGCATATACCGGTAATCACTCACCTCATCCCTGTTGGGAAAGATCTCCTGGTCATAGATCCCGATAAAAACATGATCGAATTCAAATTCGGTCAACCCGTTTTCAAACTCCGAACGATAAGTGAAAGAAAACAGCCTTTCAAGCGGGGTGCTGAAACCAAGCTCTTCCTGAAGGCGCCGGGAAGCCGCCTCCCAAATGTCTTCACCCGGCCGCGGATGGCTGCAACAAGCATTGGTCCAAAGCCCGGCACTGTGATATTTGTCTTCCGCCCGCTGCTGCAACAGCATTTCTCCCCTGGAATTAAAGATGAATACACTAAAAGCGCGATGCAACACCGCCTGGCGATGGGCCTCCATCTTTTCCATCACCCCGACAGGCCGGTCGGATTCATCAACAAGGATCACTTCCTCCTTTTTGTCCGGAACTTCCTCCTTCATGTATGGCCTATAGATTAAAACCGCTGAATTTGCGTCTTCAAAAGCTTCCGCGCAAAATGGATCCTGCTCTTGATGGTCCCCAACGGCTCATGCAACATCTCGGCGATCTCATGATACTTAAACCCGTCAAAATAGAGGAGGAAAGGATTGCGGAAGATCTCCGGCAGTTTGTGGATCGCCGCCTGGATATCCTTTACCCGGAGATTGCTTTCGACTGCCCCTGGAACCGCCATTTGGGCGGAGTTAAGGAGGAAATCGTTTGGCGTACTGTCAAAAATGGTATTTTGCTTGGCTTTACGGCGGTAATTGTTAATGAAGATGTTCCGCATGATCGTGTAAAGCCACGCCTTTATGTTGGTTCCGACATTGTACTTGTCCTTGTTGGCCAAAGCGCGATAGAGGGTCTCCTGGAAAAGGTCTTTTGCTGCTTCAGAATCACGCGTAAGCGTGATAGCGAACGGCTTTAAGAACTCCGCATTGTTGACCAATAGCTGATTGAATTCTACTGTAGCCATAAAAAATTGTTTAATGATCTGATCCTGTCTATGCGATGTAACATGCAAAAAAAGGGCCTGTACGCAAATGGGTGTCAGAAAGGCAGTCGTGATTTGACAAGCGGCTTATTGGAGGGAGCAACGGGGTGATGCGTCCACACCCCCAGCATGCTGGCCCGCACTTTCATAGGTCGGGATTCCTGATCAGTCCGGTCTGCATCAATTCTTCCACCGTTCTGTGGATTTTTACGGACGATCTCAGCACTTCCAGATGCTTTTCATGATGCAAGTCGGTCCCCAGCAGGTCGACATATTGCTTCTTGATCAAATAGGCTGCCAGTTGACGGGACTCCGGGCCATAATGACCCGAAAAAGAAAGAAGATTGAGTTGGAAGAGACAGCCGGCGTCCCGGAGCTGGTCATACCATCCCCGGTTGGCCCCGAAATACAGATACCGTTCCGGATGGGCCAGGACCGGCTGATAGCCTTTTAGTTGCATATCGAACAGGATCTCCCGCAGGTTGATGGCGGGCACGGCAAAGGATAGCTCCACCAGCACCAGATTGTCTTTCAGGGTCAGCAGGGGCTCGCCGGTCGCCAACAGCCGGGAGAACCTTTCATCCATGAGATATTCCGCCGCCGCATGAAAGGAAACGTTAATATCCTGTCGTTGCAGCTCTTCCTTCACGACAGTCTGTCCGGCCTGGATGATGGCAGGAGTATTTGGAAAGATGTCCGCATTGATATGCGGCGTAGTGATAATTTTCCGATATCCCAGCCCGATCAAACCCCGGATCAGCCGGATCGACGTCTCCAGGTCGGGGGACCCGTCATCGATGCCGGGAATCAGATGGGAATGCACATCGCAACGGAGACTGCTCAGATTGGATGGCGCCTCCGGCTTTTTTTTGAAAAAGGAGAACATGTTATTTTTATTACGCCTGAGCCACACCGGCATGAAGCCGGACGAACTCCGCATAGGTCCGCTTCAGGCCTTCTTCCAGGCTAATGGACGCCTTCCACCCCAATTGGTGCAACTTAGTCACATCCATAAGCTTTCGCGGCGTGCCGTCGGGCTTGCCCAGGTCATGGACGATCTCCCCGGTATATCCCGCGATCCGGCTGATCATCTGGGCCAGCTCCTTGATTTCCAGGTCCTCACCGGTCCCGATATTGACCAGGCCGGGTTCATTATATCCCTGCATCAGGAAGAGACAGGCATCGGCCAGATCGTCAGCATGAAGGAACTCCCGCCGGGGTTTGCCCGATCCCCATAACGTAACAACAGCATCTCCGTTCACCTTAGCTTCATGGAACTTACGGATCAGCGCAGGTAACACATGCGAACTGTTGAGATCATAATTGTCATTTGGCCCATACAGGTTAGTGGGCATGACCGAGATGAAATTACAGCCATATTGGGAGCGATACGCATCACAAAGTTTTATCCCCGCGATCTTGGCGATGGCATAAGGTTCATTCGTCGGCTCCAGCAACCCGGTCAGCAGATATTCCTCTTTCAAGGGCTGCGGCGCCATTTTCGGATAGATACAGGACGAGCCCAGGAACATCAGCTTTTTTACCCCCGAGCGGTAGGCCGCATCGATGGTATTGGTCTGGATCATCAGGTTGTCATATAGGAATTCGCCCCGGTAAATGTTATTCGCCAGGATCCCGCCCACCTTGGCAGCAGCCAGAAAGACATGATCCGGCCGCTCTTTTTCAAAAAAATCCTGCACCGCCGCCTGGTTCTTCAGATCCAGCTGCGCCGACGTCCGCCCGATCAGGTTGTTGAAACCCGCCCGTTCAAGCCTGCGCCAGATCGCCGACCCTACCATGCCACGATGTCCGGCGATATATATCTTGTCGTTTGGCTGCATATTATTCATACTGGTTTTTGATATAGAACCCCGAATCTTTTAAGATCCTTTCCCTTCTGAAAAGCTGGATGTCCGAGTCCACCATTTCCTTCACCAGCATGGGCAGGTCATAGTGCGGTTCCCATCCCAGCTTAGTCCGCGCCTTTGAAGCGTCACCGATCAGCAAGTCCACTTCCGTCGGCCTGTAATACCGGGCATCCACCGCTACCACTTCCCTCCCCCGCTCAACGATAAAATCGGGGTTGGTGCTCGACGCAACGATCCCGACCTCCTTCTCCGCTTTGCCCTTGAATTCCAGCTCCACACCGATCTGCGCAAACGCCATCCGGACAAATTCCCGGACGGGCGTCGTCACACCGGTAGCGATCACATAATCCTCCGGTTCCGGCTGCTGCAGGATGCGCCACATGGCTTCCACATAGTCTTTAGCATGCCCCCAGTCGCGTCGCGCGTCAAGGTTGCCGAGAAATATCTTGTCCTGCAAACCAAGCCCGATCTTCGCCACCCCGCGGGTGATCTTCCGGGTGACAAACGTTTCGCCCCGTAGCGGCGATTCATGATTGAAAAGGATGCCGTTCGTCGCATACATCTTATACGCCTCCCGATAGTTGACGGTTATCCAGTAGGCGTATAGCTTCGCCACCGCATAAGGCGAACGCGGGTAAAACGGCGTTTTTTCGCTCTGCGGCACCGCCTGAACCAACCCATACAGCTCGGATGTGGAAGCCTGATAGATCCGCGTCTTCCGCGTCAGACCGAGCAACCTCACCGCCTCCAGGATCCGAAGCGTCCCGATGCCATCGGCATTGGCGGTGTATTCCGGTTCCTCGAAGCTGACATGCACATGGCTCATCGCGGCCAGGTTGTAGATCTCATCCGGCTGGATCTCCTGGATGATCCGGATCAGGTTGGTGGAATCGGTCAGGTCTCCATAATGCAACGAGAAATGTACGTCGGATTCATGCGGATCCTGGTAAAGATGATCGATCCTGTCGGTATTGAAAAGCGAGCTCCGCCGCTTGATCCCATGGACGATATATCCTTTCTTCAGCAACAATTCACTTAGATAAGCTCCGTCTTGTCCGGTAACGCCCGTTATTAGTGCAACTTTAGCCATAGATTTAGGTAATTATAAATTGAGTGACCTTTCTCAAGGGTTTGAGATATAAAGTAAAGAAATAAGGCTTCAAACCGTTCAACTTCCATGCCAGCCGGTCCTCGCGGTTGGCCCGGAGCCGGTTACCCATGGACGCATTACTTACCCCGCCGGCCCGCATTTTTACGATGACCCGCGGAATATAGTACGCCGAGATTCCATGCTTCAACAGTATCCGGAGCATCAGCTCATAATCGGCCGCCGAGCGGAGATGGGTGTTGAAGACGCCGGCCCGCTCATACACTTCCTTTCTGACAAAGAAGGTAGGATGAGGCGGCATCCAGCCGTAGTAGAAACTCTTTCTTCGGAACGGCCCCGTGATCCATGTCCGTTTGATCCGATCCGGGTTATCCGGATGAACATATTGAAGATCGGCGTAGACCGTCATTACGGCGGGATCGTCAAAAGCTTTTGCGACCGCGGATAAGACGGACTGGTCGGTGTAGATGTCGTCGGAATTGAGGATACCGATCACATCGCCGGTTGCCAGCCGGATACCTTTGTTCATCGCATCATAGATACCCTTGTCCTTTTCCGAAATTACTTTTCGAACGTGGGGAAAACCCGCCACAATCTCCAGCGTCCCGTCCGCAGACCTGCCGTCCACGATGATATGCTCGATATCCGGGTAGTCCTGCCCGCTGATGGAGGTTAAGGTATCCCTCACCGTTGCGGCACTATTATAGGTTGCCGTGATAACCGAGATCTTCATAGTGCTCCTTAATGTTTTAGTGCCAGCAACAGGGCAGCCGCCGCCAGCAACAGCGCTATCCAGGTGATCCAGCCGGTGGAAGCCGGTTTCCCCGCCGCTCTGATCACCGCTTCGCCAACCGGTGCGGCAGCATCCGAACTGCCAGGATACGGCACAGCGCCACCCGGCGCCGCCACGGCTACCGCCATCCCGGCGGCATGAGAAATAGAAAGCCCCAGACCCGGAAATACCGGTTTGCCATCCGCTGTATGACTGATCTCTACGGTATGAAAAGGCCGGTTTCGGTACTGCCCATCGGCCTTGACGATCGCCTCCTTGGCTGCAAAAAGCCCTGCCAGCGAAGAATACGGATCGGCCTGCAGGATACAATATGCGATCTCCGACGGCGTGAAATTCTGCGTATAGAATGCCTCTTTTCGCAGATCGGCGACACGCGGCAACGCGGCCACTTCCTCGATATCGATGCCGATACCCGCAGAGGTCATCGCAATCGAAGGTTGCGACCCAATCACCCCCCCAGCCCCAACAGCCGGCTGAGCCCCAACTCCCGCGCCTTGCTTCCGCATGAGGTCGCCAAAAACTTTGATCTCCGCATAATCGCTGACCACAACCCCCTCCTCTCCCAGCCGGGCATACATCCGGTGCATAAGGATCGAGCTCTGCAACGCGGTGCGGCCGATCGGCGTGCTCTCGCTGATCTGCGCCACAGGCAGTTTAATATAAGTAGATACGATCTCCTTTATCTTTTCTTCCATACTAGAATCCTTTTAGGCAAGCCTGGCATATATATCCATCCTTTCCTTCCGGCGTGACGCAACGCATAAAGCCGGCGCCGCCAAGGTCTTCCCGGAGTGTCCTATAACATTTGAAACAGCTGATATCCTGATGAACGGCTCCATCCGCCGGCCGGTACGACTCCAGCCTTTCCTTTAGCTCCTTTAGAAAGCGGGCGGCCAGCTTGCCTTCCGTCACGCGATGATCGAACGTCAGACTTAACACAACCCTCTGCAGCTTGCCGTCGATCGCCGATACCCCGAGGATCGCACTGTTCATCTTATTGACCAGCGGCCGGAAGAAGGCTACCCCTTCCGCCGACAGATCGGTGATCGTAAACGTGATATCCGTCAGGTCTTCCAGCTTCAGCGTGTCATCCAGATAGCTGCCCGACAGCTGGAGGATGTCGTTCTCGATCTCGCCAATGCTTTTTGCCCCCGCTCCCGCTATCTTTACCACCTTAAGCCCTTTGTCGATATCGATCGCAAAACCGGGATTGACCTCGCGGTAGACAGCCACCCCATCGCCATGGGACCACGCATTCAGCAACGGATAATCCGCCAGCAGCCTCGAAGTCTCATAGATGATGACCGGAAGCAACGAGTCCTTCAGGTATTTAAGCGCCGGATTGAGATGCGTGAAGATGCCTTCCACCTCCACATAGGTATTGATCGTACTTGTGAGCCCGGTCCTCTGTACATCGGAGAGATATTCGATCTCACGCTTTTTGGCGGAAGAAAGCCTCTCCACGATAGCTTTGCCCGGATCGACCGAAGCCGCAGGAGCTGATGCGACCGCCGGCGCCTTCGGCGCCGCCGGCTTAAGCAGTCCCCGCACATCGGCAACCGATACAAAATCCCTTCCCCTAAACACATTCTTATCAATCCCCGACGACACGATCAGCGCATCCGCTTCATAAGAAAAAATGGTTTCCCCTTCCCAATGGGCTGCCGCCACATGTCCGTTAAGCGACGGCGAAGCCGTTACTGTAGCGGCAATACGAGGAGCCGCCGAAGCCGCCGGCCCGATAACCGGCGCCACCGCTGCTTCCCCCACTTCACTAAAGATCTTCGCCACCACCGCATTCACTTCATAATCCCGGTCCGCCTCACACAAATATTGAATATACCCATCCGTCTGCGCCTCCACATCATAGGTCGTCTTCGACGTCTCGAACACCATAATGAGATCGCCTTTGCTGACCTTCGACCCGCTCGCCAGCGAGATCTCCACCACCGTAAGCGTGGTATCATTGACGGCCAGCAGCGGGACCAGTATTTCCTGTATCAATGCCATTAAGAGAAACTTGTCATTATTTCCTGCAGGATCCTTACCTTATCGGGTAGAACGATATTCTCCAGCGTTTTGACGCTCGGGATCGGGACCGGATGCGCCGCGATCCGTTTCGCGGTGATCTTTTGCCCTGTCCGCTCTACCACCGATGCGATCAGCTCGCCCCCCACACCCGCATATGCACTGCCTTCCTCGATCACTGCCAGCCTGCCCGTCCGGCAGACGGACGCCGCTATCACCTCCAGCGGCAGCCGCGAGATACGCGAAGGTACGATCAATTCGGGTAGCTTGTCCGTCTCCAGGAATACCTGATCCAGCATCCCGGCCACCAGATCTGCCATCCCGCCATAGGCGACGATGGTCAGGTTCGGAGCCGACACCGCCGGCCGGATGCGGACGACCGGAAAAGCATCGGTATTGTATTCGGCTACGAAGTTCTTTGGAATATGTTGCGCGATCTTTTTCCCATAATCCGTTTTATTCTCCAGCACGATCACCGGATGCTCCTCAGCCAGGACGGCCCGGTAGACGATCGCCGGGTCCAGGAACGTATTCAACGCAATCGTAGTCACATTGTCGATGCCTACAAGGAATTTGTCGAGCGTCTGCGAATGGGTCGGGCCATACCCTCTTCGGCCACCCATCGGCGTTCGGATAACCACCGGACAATTTACCTTTTTATTGAACATGTGATGGAACTTCGACGCATGGTTGACGATCTGGTCGAAAGCAAGCGTCATAAAGTCCCCAAACATGATCTCCGCAAACGGTTTGAACCCGTTCAAGGCAAGTCCATTCGAGATCCCGGTGATCGCCGACTCCGAGATCGGGGTCGAAAAGACCCGGTCCGGCCGGAGAAAAGACAGCTCCTTCGTCACCTTGAACGCACCCCCATAGGGCGAAAGGATATCCTCACCAAGAAACACCGTCCGGTCGTCCGTGACGATCACATCCCGGAAAAATTGATTGAGCAGCTCCACCTGCCGCTTATTGATCGCCTCCAGCGGCTTCCAGCCGCCTTCGGTCCGGTCCTCCGTCTGTTCGTAATAATCTTCTATCGGCAGCTCATCCTCCAACAAGATCTCCCCTACCATCCGGTCGACCTCCTCATCCACCGCATCCTTGTAAAGCTGATAATAAGAAGGCGACTCCTCCTTAAAGCTATTGAGAAAATCCTTCTCCCGGTAATGAGCGACATCGGCAGGATCACGGTCATCATCACCCTTGGAATGGGCATTGAGCCGGTAGGTCTCCACCAGGAAAAAGCAGGGCTTGCTCTCCCCCCGGACATAGTCGATCGCTTCCTGCGCTTTTTGCATCAGCGATTCGGGCGACCACGTATCGCCATGACCTGTCCTGATGCCAAACGCCCGCGCCCGGGCCAGGATATCTCCCGCCAGGTTGATATGCTGCGGCGTCGACTGGGCATAGTAATTATTCTCACAGACGATCAAAAGCGGTATCTCCCACTTGGAGATGATATTCATCGTCTCATACAACGCCCCTTCACCAAGCGTGCCGTCGCCGATATAGACCACCCCGATCGCGCCATTGCGCCGCAGCTTATTTCCCAGCGCATAGCCCGCCGCTACGGGAACGATCCCCCCCTGAATACCGTTTGAAAAAAAATTATTGTTGCACAGATGCTGGCTGCTGCCGATACCGCCACAGGTCCCAGAAGCCTTGCCCAACAGCTCGGCCACTAACCCGCGGACATCCCCCGTAAAGGCAATATAATGCCCATGGCAGCGGTGATTGGAGAAAACAAAATCCTTTTTCTTCAGCTGTCCGGCAAACGCAAGCGCAGAGAACTCCTGGCCTACGCAGGTATGAACGGTGCCGTTCAGCTTGCCCAGCGAAAATAACTCCAGGAATTTCTCCTCCACCTTTCTGATGCGAAGGGCCTCCTTGAGGATCCGGTGATTGACCACTGTCTTATTACTGAGCATACTCCTCGTTAAAAATTGTCGGCCGGTCGTCCCCGGCTAAAAAATTACTCGCTTCATTACGGGCACGGCAGGATTTCCTTTATAGATCGTATAGGCCTCCAAGTCCTTCTCGGCGACTGAGCCGATCCCCAGAATACTATGCGTCCGGCAGGTGACCCCGCCGGCCACGACGGCCTTTGCGCCGATCCATACCCCGTCTTCCAGCACGACGGCCGAAGACAGGAAATCAAAGCTCACTTTACTGTGGTCATGGCTCCCCGTCAACAACAGGCTGCCCTGCGAAAGGGTCACATGACTGCCGATGATGACCTCCGACAGGTTGTCGATCCACACCTCTTCCCCGATCCACGAATGATCTCCCACCTGCAGCTTCCACGGGAATTTGATATTGACCGCGGGCTTGACGACCACGCCCTGCCCCAACCGGGCGCCGAACCATCGCAGCAAAGTTACTTTTAAGGAACTAAGTATATTAAACGGATTTTTGAAGAAAATAATATTCACGCCATACCAGGCCAGCTGTTTTATTCGGGACGCCCCGATCCCGATCGTGGTCCGGTAGGCTGAATTGTCGACCCGCCGCGGTAACGTGGTACTCATGCGAATAATTGAATATATTGACGTTGAAGTTCGGGGTTTTCAATAAAATGCCGGGCATACTCCCAGGCCGACCGGCCCCATTCGTCAAAAAGCCCCTGATCCCAGCCTGCCGTCTCTTCCACCACCCGCGCAAACCCACCGGGATCGGCAAGCGGCAGATCCCAGCCAACCTTCCCGGGCGTCAACCCCAGCCAGGGCGTCTGGTCGCTGATCAGCACCGGCCGGCCGGCCAACAAAGCTTCAAAGATAGAATGCCCAAAGTTTTCACCGGTCGTCGGCAGAACGAATGCGTGATGTTGCTGCAGCAGCGGCATCAGCTCGTCATTCCGGCGGGGTCCCAGGTAGTTGACCGAAATATTCGCCGGCAGCCGCCCGATCTCCGTCCGGCATTCTTCCCAATATCCTTTATCCTCTATGGGGCCCACTACTGTCAGTTCCACCAAAGCCTTCACACTCTCCAGCGCCCGCAGAAAAAAGAGCAGGTTCTTGATCGCCACCAGCCTGGCGACAAAGATGAATCGGACCGCACCGCTCCTTTTCGGACAGCTCGCATAAGCCGGCTGGTTCATCCTGGGCAGGTTGTCCGCGATCAGCACCCGGCTCCCGGGAAAATACCCGAGGATCGCCGCCTTCTCGCGTTCATTGGTCGCGTGAAAAAGGACCCGCCGGTGAAGCCGCATCCAACGGAATAGCCTGAGGAATGGCGTCTTCTTCCAGGTTTTGACAGCCAGGGCACTATCATAGAGCGCGCCCCTGGGACAAATCACCACCTGGCTCTTCAGCCGACCGGTATAGGCAAGCCAAAGCGGATAGACTACGAAAAGGGGTGAGAAAAGATGATTAAGATAGACAAAGTCCGGTTGCACCGCATTGATCTGCTCCCGAAGCTTCGACCTCGAAAGACCCGCCTTCCGAAGATAAAAGACGTTGATATCCGGATGCAATGCCGTCGTCCACCGCCCTGCCGTGATTCCCGCATAAGGCTCGGTCTCGCCATGGTCCGTGTCGGTCGTAAGCACATGAATGGAAAACTCCTTTTTCATCGCATACGCAAAATTTACACAGGATTGTATCGGACCGCCCGCCTTATAGCCCGGAGCAAACCAATCCACCAAAACAAGTATCTTCTTTTTTTCCATAGTTCTACAATAGACCGGGGTGGAGCAGGGCGCCCATCAACTGTTCATAGGAGAATGCGGCGATCCGCCGCCGTGATGCTTTTTTCATGCCGGCGAGCAACGCCGGATCATCCAACAGCCGCCGGGCCCATTGGCTGCATTTTTCCAGCCCGTCGGCGGAAGCCGGATCGAACCGGATACCATTCACGCCCTCTTCTACCAGATCGACGGAGCCGCCTGCCTTTTCCGACATCATAATAGCACAGCCGCTTGCCATGGCTTCATTGACCCCAAGCCCCCAGGTCTCACCCGGTCCCCGGGAAGGTAAGATATAAATGTCCCCCAGCCGGTAGACGACAGGCATTTGCCGTTGGTTTTGAAAGCCGATAAAGTGGATCCGGCCATCCGCCTTCGCCGCCTCACGCAGCCGGGCCTCGAGCAACCCCGTGCCGGCATAGACGATCTTCAACCGCGGATCAGGGATGCGCCCGGCGACCTCCAGCAGAAACGATGGATCTTTTTTCGGCTCCAGCTTCCCGGCAAAAAGCAGGACCAGATCATCTGCCGCGATCCCCAGCCTGCCCCGCCATTCGGCGGCCATGTTCCGGTAACGGTCATCAGGCTCCGCGAACCGGCTATTGTCGATCGCATGCGGCGCATACACCAGCTGCCGCTCCCGAAGACCGTGCTTTAGAAAATATTCTTTATTGTTCGTTCCGACATAAAGCGCATAGTCGATATGACTATATATCCATTTCAGGAACCACCGGCGTAGCTTCTGCCGTAAGCCGGGCCGTTCATCAAGCAGCGTTGAATCGCCGCGGAAAAGGATCGGCAGCTTTCGGTGGAAATGCCGCAGACACTTGAGATGGCTGTCAAAGCTCCAGCCAAATACCAGGAGCGCATCGGGCCGCCAGGCGGCGATCTCGGCGTTGAGCGTCGGATTGATCAATCCCCGGAAATGATGCGTTCCCGGATCAGTCGCCTCATTCTTTACAAAACGATACTCATATCCTTCCAGCAATGGAATGTCCCATTCGATCCGCTCCTTGAAATCGGGGTCGTATTTCGGCCCGGCAGCCGATTGTTCCCAGGTATAGAAGACCCCGGGATGGATAGCCGAACTGTTAGCCAGCAATTTAAACCAGGGGGCATTGTATTGGATCGGGTGCGAGGTAACGATAGCGAGTCTCTTTTTCCTTTCACTCATGAGACGCCGTTTTTTTCCAACCAATATTCCAGCACGACGAACAACCAGATCTCCGACCAGCGTACCTGCTTATCCCCGGCCAGGAACCGAGACCAATAACTGACCAGCCGGCCCCCGTTGATAAAAGAACGGCCCGCCATATTCTTTATATACCGGTCACAAAAAGCCTTCAGGTCATTCCTCAGCCAGACATCCCAGGGAAAAAGGAAACCTTGCTTCTTTCGGAATACGATCTCATCCGGCAGCAACGGCTTCAGCGATTCCACCAGCAGGCTCTTGGGATAGCTTGGATTTTTCAGGCAGTCCGGCACCGCCAGCACGAATTCGACGAGGTCCTGATCGAAAAAAGGCTCCCTCACTTCCAGCGAAACCGCCATGCTCATCTGGTCGGTATCTTTCAGCAAGGTGTGCTGCGTATACCCCAGATATTCGGCTGCGGATACCTGGGACAAGAATGGCAGATCTTTTATTTGTTGTTGCCGGCTTCTTAATTCTTCCCCGACAGCGGTGGTCAGCCTTCGTCCGGAACTCAGGTAACTGAGCCGGCTGATCAAGGCGGGCGGCATGATCTGCCGGAATAGCGGGTAGATATCGACGACTGCTGGCGACGGCTGACAAAGCAGCTGGCCGATCCGCCCCCTTTTTCCCGTCTGCTGACCGCCCGACAGCACGGCTGCCGCGATGCTGCGGATACCCTGGGGAAACCGCCAGAGCCAACTCCGCTGTTGCAGTCTCAGATATTGCGAAAAGAAAGGATACCCGGCAAACAGCTCATCCCCGCCCGCACCCGACAACGCCACCCGCATGCCCTTCTGACTGATGGCCTTGGAGACGACATACGTGTTGATCCCGTCTCCGCTGGGAGAGTCCATCGCATCGAGGGCGTTCTCCAGCTCGTCGAGGAATACCCTTGGCTGCAACAACAGCCGCGTGTGATGAGTGCTGAATTTTTTTGCGACGATATCCGCATATTCCGATTCGTCGTACGCCTTCTCGTCAAAAGAGATATTGAACGTATTGGCCGGACTGCTGCTTGCCTCCGCCATCAGCCCGACGACGGCGCTCGAATCGATCCCCCCCGACAGAAAAGCCCCCACCGGTACGTCGCTCACCAGCCGGCGCCGGATAGATTGCAGCATCAGCTCACGTATCCGCCCATGAACCCGCTCTTTGTCGCCAAAGTCAAAATCAACCGGATTATTCGTCACATCCCAATATCGCTGCTGTTCGATCTTCCCGTCCTTTATGCGCATCCACGCGCCCGCTTCGAGCTGCCGGACGCCTTTGACTACCGTATATGGATAGGGTATCGACTGATCGCTGAAATAATCAAGGAGCGCCTTCTGATCGATCTCCTTCGCTACCAGTCCGGTCGAGAGGATCGAGCGGACCTCCGAAGAAAAGAGCAGGCTGTCTCCGGCTATCGCATAATACAGCGGCTTGACCCCCATCTTATCCCGGCATAAGAAGGCCGTCCTTTCCTGTCTGTCCCAGATGACGAACGCATACATCCCGCGGAAATGCCGGAGACAATCGGCGCCCCACCGGATATAAGCGGCCAGCAACACTTCGGTATCACCGGCCGTCCGAAAAGGATGATCGGGCAATTTCGCCTTCACCTCCGAATAATTATACATCTCGCCGTTATACACCAGGACATACCTGCCCGACGGGTCATGGAAGGGTTGATTGGACTCCGCGGAAAGATCGATGATCGATAGCCGGCGATGTCCCAGTCCGGCGCCTCCTTCAACAAAGAAGCCGTCGGCGTCAGGCCCGCGGTGGGCAATGGCGTCAGTCATTCCCCTGACCAGTCCGGCGTCCGCCATCCCGTCTTTCAGCTCAATAATCCCTGCGATCCCGCACATATTAAAATAAGGTGTTGTTATAGATCTCTTCGTACCGGCGCGCGATCTCTTCGGCGCTGAACCGGCGGACATTCGCCAACCCTTTTTCCACCAGCTCCCGCCGGTAGCCCGGGTGTTTAATTACTTTTAAAACGCCTTCCCGGATCGATTGCACCTCATAGGGGTCCACCAGACATGCCGCTCCGCCTGCTACCTCTTTCATCGGGCTCAGATCGCTCGTCACAACCGGCCTCCCCGCAGCCTGCGCTTCGGCAACCGGCAACCCAAATCCCTCGAAAGTCGATGGGAAAAGGACAAGATCGGCCGCCGCATATTGATCCGCCAGCTCCCGGTCGGTCAGATTAACGCGTTGGGTGTATTGAATCTTATATTGTAGTAAGAGCTTTTGATGCTCTGCCGGGATTTGCCCGACGATCACCAGCCGGCAGCAGATCCCTTCCAGCGCCGGGACCACCCGGGCCAGATTTTTGTTGGGCGTGCGGCCCAGGAAAAGGATCACCGGACAGGATTCATTGAACTCAGCCGGCCGATAGTATATCATTTCATTGAGCGGATTCGGGATGACTACTATTTTTTCCGGCCTGCAGCCGGTATGTTTGATGATTTCCCGCTTCGTCGCTTCCGAGATCGTCGTGATCACCGGACAATAACTGACCGGCCAATCCAGGAATATCCATTTCAGAATGGTTCGCTTCAGCCCCGGCGGCCGGTTCAGGAAAACACAGTCATGGATCGTAAGGATGGTCTTCTTCCGCGGGAGGGCCAGCACCGCATAGTGGACGTCACCGGTGACATGATAGATATCGCCCTTTAGCCGTCGCGCAAATCGCAGATTGCGGCCGATGGCGCCGAGAGACGAATTGTAGAATGGCAGTGTAACCTTTTTTTGCTCATAGGCCGGATCGAGATGAGCGCGAACAGTCGCAAAAACTCGCTCGATACTAAAGAATTCCGGGTTCGGCCTTCGGAATATTGACAGGAGGATCGACATAGCTTAGTCAGCGGCCGGGTTTATCGGGAAGTCCATCTCATACTCCGGCTGGATCACGATACCGGGCCGTTTCTTCTTCCCCCCAAACCACTCCGGCCATTGACGGTGGAGTAACCAGATGAACAAAGCCGATTTCAAAATAGAGTTCAGGATCTGCAAGGTATCGGTCTCCCCCGCATAGGTCGTCTGGTAGAACATGACCGGTAGCCAGAACAACAGCAACGGGATCCTGGCCGACAACTTGAACATCCGGGTATACGCAAACCGGATAAAGATACCCAATAGGATCATGAAGATCACTCCGCCACGGGGACCAAAACTGCCGTAGCTCTCGCCAAGCGGTCCAACGTTCGTGGACCAGCCTATGATGTTGAGACCCGCATAATAGGACATATTGGCCCGCCCTCCCGCCTCGGGTTTGTTCGGCCAGAATACCCTCGGTACCAGGGACGAAGCGATATTGAGAAATAATTTGTTGCCATCGTCGAACGGGACCTTTTCCGGAAACCGGTTCATCACCAGCGAGACATTAAAGCCTTGATTCGCACGGGTGAAGATCTGGAAGAATGCGTCGGCGGACGAGAAATCCGGATGGGACAGCTTGTCCCCGATCAGCCGCAGAAACAACGCCGTCTTGTTTCCGTCATAATTCCCGCTCCAGGTCATGATACGATAGGTCGGCTTTATGCTTTGGATGAGCAGGAGGATGAATACGCCGACACAAAAGTATGTCAGCTTTTTGAACATGGAAGATCGCTTCCCGAGGAAAAAGAAGGAGAATATCGTAAGGCTCATATACGCCACCACCGTGAACATCCCGTTGCCAATAGCCGTGAGCACGATAAAAGCCCCGAAGCCGAATAAATAATAACGCCGTCCCCGGATACCCGGCTGATAGAAGATATAGAGAAAGGCGGCGAAACCGGCAAAGAAGAATAACAAAAAAGCGAACTGGACCGCCTCCGGCAACACCCTGGCGACCTGGAACATCACCGTACCGCCACCCAACAGGTAGATGCCCAGCCTTGGGCTCTTCGCCAGTATGGTCTTCGCCCGGTCGATAGCCCGTTGGAGAAATGCCCCGCCATCATCATACTCCTTGTTGGCGACCGGCCAGCATAGGAACAGGACAAACCCGGAGACTGCCGGCAACGCATAACCGAAATACACAAAATCAGGCACATGCATGTACTTCAGGAAGATCAGGGCGAGATGGTTGCTCCGGTTATATACCTTATAGCCGATTACCGGCATCGCCAGACAGGTGAACGTCATGTGAAGCGCGACGATCTCCCGAAGCACGATCCCTTTCCCCAGCCGGTCGAGCACCTGGATAATAAGGCAACCCGTAAGGATAAACGCCAGTGGGAAATACCAATCGGTCACAATGGACAACCCAAAGATGACCGCATGGATGACAGAATATATCGATATCCGGTTCTTCACATTCTATAATTTGTCCAGCAATTCCGCCAATGCGGCCGTGACCTGCCGGGCGGAATATTGATCGAACGCCTCCGTATTGACTTGCCGCGGGTCAAAGTTCCTCATAAATGCAATCCAACGCTCATACTCCGGCACGAATTCCTCCCTTATCCGGTAAACTTCCGCTTCGCCGTCATAGGCAAGAACCACGCCGGTATTAGCCGACCGGATGACAGCCACTGCAGAGCTGGCCTGATGGAGCACAGCCAGGATGGGCTTGCGGGACAATACGCCCTGATAGACCTTGGAAGGCGTGTAATGCGGCTCCGTGCTACCCAGTATGAACGCGCCATCCACCGCTTCCAGGTGCACCAGTACGTCAAGGTACGGTATTCTGCGGGGATGTTCGAAGACGACCGTTTTCCAAAGCCCGTATTTCTCCGCCAGGGGCCGGATATTATATCCTTCAGGGTCATCCGGTGTTCTCCCGGTCCCAATGAAATAGATCTCCAGATTGCCAAAGACCGCCGGATTACGGCTGATCGTATCCAGGATAGCTTCCAGCGGGGCATACGCTTTTGGCAACATCGCACCCGCATACATCAACCGGATCTTTCCCGGTACGCGGTCGAAAAGATACGGCCGCAGCCCCAGCTCGGCTACCTTGTCGTGATCGGCTTTCTCCCCACCGATCGGCATCGCGCCGGTAATGGCGTGACTCCTGAGCCGCGGGTTCCTGTCCAGCACTCCTTTATAATAACCTTCCGCCACCCCGGTAATGAGCGTGGCCTTTTTAACCGCGATCGGTTCCAGCCATCCCGACAACTTCATGCTGAACCAATGCCGGGAGAACAGCCGGTCACTGCCGGGGAATCGATGTACCCAGGGGTCCTGGTAGTCGATACCATATGGTATACCTGTGCTGGCATGCAGCCAGCGGCCCAATAACGCCGGATAGAAGGAAGGAATGGTTACCAGCAGAAAGTCGATCTTGTCCTCCCGGATCAATTTCTTAGCCTTCCGGTACAGCTGGATGAATCCCCGCAGGCCGATATCCCCGATCAGTCTTGGCCGGGTGACCCGGAAAGCGCCGGCTTTCTCGACCCGCAACCCCGGAGGTACCAACCGGCTAAGATTATTGTCGAGGCTTTCTTCATAATATTTTTCATCCACGGTAAGGATCACCGGCTCCCAGCCAAATGAAGGCAGGTGCATGCCAAACAGTCGCGCCCGATGAGCCCCAACCAGGTTGGAAGGCGGGAAATGCGGTGAGATGATTAAGACGGTTGGCATAGCGCTTCTTTGATATATCCCAATAACTTTTGTGACTCCAGCTCCCAATTGAAGGAATCCCGGACAGCCTTCGCCGCCGCCTGCTTTCCTGAGATCAACACGTCTTTGTGAAGAATGAGGAATTCCATTTCCGCCGCCAGGCCCGCGGCGTCGTTCATGCGGAAGATGCGCGTGGCATCGGGGAAAAAACTGAAGATATCCTTCTGTCCCTCCGTATCCGTACCCAGAAGCACCAGCCTCGACATGAGATATGCAAATGTCTTATTGGTGACGCAGATGTTCCGGTTGAATGAAATATCGGATTCCAGCGCCAGCCCGACATCATACCGGTTGGCCTCGCCGATCAGCCGCTCCGCCAGGATGGGTTCGTGCAGCACGATCCGATCCCATAACCCCGATGAACCACAAAGCTCCTTCAGTCTGTCCCGGTAAGCTTCGCTCTGCATACTGCCGCGGAGATGGATCTCAAAAGGCAGCCTGACGCGCGACGCCGCCTCCAGCAAAAGCTCGATGCCGCGGTTCGGTCCGATGACCTGCGAATACCAGTAGAATTTCACCGGATCGCCTGGCTCGCCAACCGGCAGTTCCTCATAGGGAAAAACATTCAGGATGGTCACCGGCTGCTGCCGTAAGCCATATTTTTTGCGGTATGCCTCCCCGATCCCCTTCGATGCGGCAGTCATATAGACCACATGCGGCAGATATTTGCTTTCAAGATATTCGACCAGCTTGTCCTGCGCCGAAACCGTCCCCGCCTCATTCATCCCCGTATGGAAGTCCTCCGCATCGAAGCCGAAACGGGCTCCGGTGCGCCGTGCCGCCCGCCAGGCCGCGCCCAGCGCCTCCGCATGATGCGCAATATACAGATCTGCCTTTTCAGCCGTAGCTAACGCCGCCAGGGCATCATAAGCCTTTTCCGCCGCCCGTTCGGCAATGCCGCCTCCATAGCTGACCCGCGAAAACGCAAGAAAGGCCCGCTGTTTCAATGACAAATACACCCAGTACCGCCGTTCGCCGGAACGCTCTCTCCGGAAATTGACCGTCCGCAACCGCCAGCTCCGCCTCTTCATCAGCTCTTCATCAAATGCGGCCTGCCGGTCCGAATTGCTGACCGTGACCACCACCACTTCATATCCGGCCGCCGACAACGCATCGGCCTCTTTCAACACCCGGGGATTATAGCTGATATGCCGCGTTGTAACAATACAGATCTTCGTCATGCGTATAGCCTATCGGGTGATGAATTTCTGTACCCGGTCGATCTGCCGGGCATAGGTATTGTCCAGCGCATACCGGATACGGCTGACCTGCCGCTCGACCGAATTATGGACCGTAAGCTCGCCCACCGCCCGGGAAAAGATCCCCGGCAACGCCTGCTCGCCGGCCGGCTCGCTCATCAGCATCAGACCCGTTCCGGCATAGGTCGAGACATACGTGGAGATGACCACTTTTCCGGTGCTGATATATTCAAGGAGCTTGTGCGCATTCGACGCGCCATTCATCTCCTTCTTCGGCGAATAGATGAACAGAAACGCATCCATCTCGAAAAGCCGTTGCGACAGCTCCTGCTGACCGACGACCCCATGCAAAAAGACATTGGCCTGCCCCTGAAGGAACGCCACAAAGTCAAGCAGCTCCCGAGGCGTCTCGACGGCGGAATTGACATTGTTGTCCTTCAGGCTATACGGCCCCCAGAAGTGGAACTCGATTTCCGGATGCTTCCCGATGATCTCCCTGGCGATGTCGGTATTCATTCCCGCACGCAGCAGATTGCCGGTATACCCCACTCTGATCTTGCCCGATCCTGAGACGGCAAATTCCCGGGCCTCCAGCCGCCGGCGCGACAGGTTGGCAAAATGGGCCCCCAATCCATGCTGAAGGAATAGTTTTGGCGCCGGTGTATCCTTATAATGATCCAGGATGACCTGGGAGACCGAGATCAATGCGTCGCAAGACTTCGCCGCGCTGACAATATGGTCTCCGCGGTAGAAGTCATATAAAAGCAGGATCGACCGTTCCGCACCGAACGGCGTCAGGTCAACATACTGGTTAGGATTAAAAGACCAGACTTCATCGATCCTCCCGCCCACCAACTTTCGGATCGCCCGGATATACCTGGCGTTAAGCCGGCGGTACAGAAAGAACAGCTTGTGCCGCAGGAAAAGGCTGCCCTTTACCGTATTGGTGTTGATAAGCGTCAGCCGGCCGTTTTCCATTTCCTCCGCTACCGCCGCCAGCCGCCTTTCCGGCAAGGGACGCGGCGGGTTGACAAAAAAGACCTTATTACCTCTGCCGACAAGCTCCAGCGCAAAATGCATCTTCGAAAGCAGCATTTTACCCCAGGGCTCTGTAGACAGAATGACGATCGTTCGCTGCGCGGCACTATCCATGAAAGCTCTTTTTTATGGTGGCACAGACATGACCGATGGCGTCGTCCGCTAGTTCGGGGAATAAAGGAAGGGAAAGGATGCTGTTTTGATAGCAATGTGCTACGGGAAAGTCGCCGGGCTTGAGATCCCGGTCCTGATAACAGGGGAGAAATGGCAGTGCGGTAGGATAATGTATGGCCGTCTCGATCCCCGCATCTGTCAAAGCCCGTTGCAACTTCTCCCGGCTCTCCGTCCGGATCACATACAGGTGAAAGACATGACGGGCATTGGCCCTTGTCGGCGGGAGGATCACCCCCGCATTACGAAGAAGATTGTCATATTTTTTGGCGACGGCGATCCGGGCCTCCGTCCATTTTTCCAGGTGTGGCAGCTTGACCAGCAGGATAGCGGCCTGCAAGCCGTCCAGCCGGCTGTTCCGCCCTTCCATCAGATGATTGTGCTTCCCTTTTTGACCATGCTGCGAGATCATCCTGACCTTTTCCGCGATCGCCGGATCATTGGTCGCCATACAACCCGCGTCGCCATATGCGCCTAAGTTCTTACCGGGATAGAAGCTGAAGCTGGAAGCGTGACCGTAAGTCCCGGCGGTACGCCCGGCGATTTTCGCGCCATGCGCCTGCGCACAGTCTTCGATGACGATCAGGTCATGTGCCGCCGCTATCTGCATGATCGCGGGCATATTCGCCGGCTGACCATAAAGATGAACGGGGATCACCGCTTTTGTCCTGGGCGTAATAGCCTTCTGGACAAGAACCGGATCGATAGTAAAATAATCTTTTTCAATGTCCACAAAGACCGGTGTCGCGCCGACCGAGCTCACCGCCTCGGAGGTGGAGATCCAGGAGATCGCCGGAACCAGGACCTCGTCACCTTCTCCAACCCCAAACGCCTGCAAAAGGATCTCGATCGAATCGGTGCCGTTCCCGCAGGCGATCACGTGGTCGATCCCCAGATAAGCGGCAAAACCCGCCTCAAAATCTTTGATAGCCTGTCCGCCGATATACGAGGAATCCCGGATCGTTGTCTCTATCGCCTGGTCTATCTCTTTCTTAATGGTCAGATATTGCGCGTACAGATCTACAAAAGGAACTTTCATACTTAATTTTGGTTATAGACTTTTTTGATCGCTTCCCTCGAACAATGCCACGAGTCATAGAACTCATCCAATGGTATCCCCAGTCCGATCGCATCGAAACCGCCATATATCGGAATGGCTTTCGCTTGCGCGAATTGCCGGTACAGCGTATCATAGCTCGAAAAGACATTCCCAAAACGGTGATTCATCGCCTGATAGTATTCATGATGATAAGGTAGCATGACCAGGACGACCTTCACCTTCCGGCTCTTCAGGTAATCGACCAGCTTCGACAACAGGTCTGCTTTGTCAGGGTCCGGGTTAACGATCTCCCGCCCGCCGACCACCCGGGCGTCAGCCGCTACTTTGAGCGTGTCCGGAACGGCATAGAAGGCGGGATAGCAGATCGTGCCATCCGAATACCGCCCGTATAGCGCCGGCTTCCCGGTACCGACGTCCAGGAACCGCTTGGATCTATGCTGGCTGAGAAATGTCAGCGATTTCTCAAAATACTCGAATGAGATCAGCGTACCGAGCTTCTCCAACAGCAGCGACCGTTGCCCGGCGTCCGCCCGGATATGCCATTTACCCATCAGGTATTTGTGGTAGGGCATAAGGGTCTGCCATTCCATGGTGCCCCCCAGACAGATCAGGTGGGGGTCCACATTGATCACCATTTCATCCGGCAGCTTGTTCGTGCTGTCCAGCAACCCGGTGATGGCGATCAGGTCATTGATATTCGCGTGGGAGACGCCGCAATTCAGTACCTTCTTGCCCGGGAAGAACGTCGACCCCAGTTCCATCACCCGGCTGGATCCCAGCACAACGACGTCAGGCCGGTACGGCAACTTCCTGATCATCTGTTCCTGAAGCGCACGTTCATCGTAATTGGAGACATTGTCCACATTATGCCCTTTCACCAGGATATCCGAGATCCCGGCCACATAGGCGGTACCCGAAAAAATATTGGCCGGGTCGATAAAATAGTTGACCAGCACCACCAGCACTCCAACCGGGGCGATGACCGAAATTAATTTGTAAAACAGTTTTTTCATTAGAATTGGAAATAGATGAAGTCAGACCTGTTGAAGATACCCAGGCTGATAAAGGCCAGGGGGACTCCATAATAGAACGCCAAGCGAAATGCCCTCGGCCTCGATTCCAGCCATTTGTCGATCGGCTGATCCTTTTGCATCGACTGGATCATGATCAGGAAGAGCAGGACGATCAGGGCGATGACCAGATCATTCAGCGACTGGTTCAGATAGACGAGACGCAGCCGGGCGAAATGCAAATTATGAACCACATCCCGTAGCTGCTCCGGCAACCCGACAAAAAGATTCCGGATGATATATTTTGCATGCGCCAGATTTTGCGCCCGGAAGAAGACCCAGGCGAAGCTGACTGCCGTGAAGACGACCGCCCGCCGCAGCAGCACAACCGGCCAGCCCGCGGGCCGCTCATCCTTCTTGCGGCCTCGCCGGATAATTCGCTCCACGATCAGATAAATGCCATGCAGCGCGCCCCAGACGACAAAGGTCCAGTTGGCGCCATGCCATGCCCCGCTAAGCATGAAGACGATCATGATATTCAACGCCCAACGATACACCGGGACCCGGTTCCCACCCAGCGGGATATAGACATAGTCGCGAAACCAGGTGGACAGCGAGATATGCCAGCGCTGCCAGAATTCCGCGATCCCCGTGGCCCGGTAAGGCTTGTTGAAGTTGGTCATCAGCTTATATCCCATGCATCGGGCCGTGCCGATGGCGATATCCGAATACCCCGAGAAATCACAATAGATCTGAAAGGCGAAGAAGATGGTGGCGATGATCAGTGGCAGCCCCGTATACCCAAACGGGTTTCCATAGACCTGGTTGACAAAAAGCGCCAGCCGGTCCGCAATGACCACCTTTTTGAATAGCCCCCAGGCGATCTGGATAAGCCCGCTCCGCATATTCTCATAGTCGAAATGCTTGACCTCATGAAACTGGTGAAGGATATTCTGCGGCCTTTCGATCGGCCCCGCGACCAGCTGCGGGTAGAACATCACATACAAGGCATAGATCCCAAAATGCCTCTCCGGCTGCTGATGCCCCCGGTAAATCTCTATCGTATAGCTCATCGCCTGGAAAGTATGGAAAGACAGCCCGATCGGCAGCAGGATACTCAACAACGGTATATTCCCGGTCCGATGGACCGAATCCAGGACCTCGTTGATATTGATGGCAATGAAATTATAATACTTGAAAACCGCCAGCACGCCGACATTGGCGGCGATACTCAGCATCAGCAGATATTTCTTCTTCCTTCGGTCGGCCTCCCGCGCGATCCAGATCCCCGCAAAATAGTCTATCACGATCGTGAAGACAAGGATAAGGATATAGATCGGCTTAAAGAACATATAAAAAAAGCAGCTGGCCGCCAACAGCAGCATCCACCGGAACCGATGCGGCAGTAGGAAGAAAAGGATTGTTACTACAGGAAAGAACAGCGCAAATTCAACCGAATTGAAAAGCATAGTACGGTTTTTAGATAGGACGTAGGAGGCGGGCCGGGTTTCCCGCATATATCCCGGGTTTTGAAATATTTTTTGTCACCACCGCGCCGGCGCCGATCACCACATGGTCGCAGATCGTGACCGCCAGGACCGTGGCATTCGACCCGATGGAAACATGATTTCCGATCACCGTTTCTTTCCACAATGACTTATCACCCCCCGCAGGCCCGCCTGTCTGAAACAGATCGTTGATGAACATCACCCCATGGCCGATAAAACAATCATTCCCCACGATCACCCCCTCGCAAATAAAAGTATGTGACTGCACCTTACACCGGCGCCCGATCCGGACATCCTTCTGGATCTCGACGAACGGACCGACAAAAGAATCGTCGCCAATAACACAGCCATAAAGATTGACCGGCTGGACAACCTTCACCCCTTCGCCAAAAATGACGTCCTCTTTTATCCGCGATTCAAAAATGACCGGTTTGCCCATTAGCTCATCTTTTGCGCCGAGTAGATCTTGTCGATGATCTCCACTGTCTTCAATCCCTCGAATCCATTGGTAGCGATCACTCCGCCATTCGTCAGCACTTCGATCACATTCTGATATACCTTATCATGGTTGCTCATCGAGCCAAAGTACTGGCCATAATTATTTGGCGGGTTGCCTGGCGGAAGATCCTTGATCTCATAGCCGTCGATCTTCTGATATTCAAGCTCATTGAGATATTGACCTCCGATCTTGACCGTCCCTTTTTCGCCGAAGATGGTCAGCGAGCCCTCCATATTCTTCCCAAAGCTGTTGACGGTATAATTGATCGTTCCGATCGCGCCATTATAGAACCGCAGGCTGATACAGCCGGTATCTTCAAACTCGATGATCCCATTGTGATGGAAATTTCCGGTAAAGGCATGCGCCTCCTTTACATCTCCGACGATCCAGTACAACAGGTCGATGAAGTGACTGAACTGGGTGTAGAGGGTGCCACCGTCGAGGTCACGGGTTCCCTTCCAGGAATTCCGGTAATACTCTTCGTTCCGGTTCCAGAAACAGTTCAGCTGCACACTATAGATCTTTCCAAGCCTTTCCTCTTCAATGATCCGTTTGACAGCCGCCACGGGCGGATTGAAGCGGTTCTGCTTGACGATGAACAGCCGCCGGTTGGACTTCTCCGCCGTATTGATCATATCCCCGCAGTCCTGTACGCTCAGGGCCATCGGTTTTTCACAAAGTACATGGTGGCCCGCCTTCAACGCCTGGATGGAATGACTGGCATGGAGACCGTTTGGCGAACAGACGGCGACCACATCCAGCTCGGGATGGGCGGCCAGCATATCCTTGACCTGCTTGTAAGATTTAGCTCCGTATTTATTACCCAGCTCGACAGCCTTCTTTTCTTCAACATCGCATACCGCGGTCAGTTGTCCTGCCTTATGGATGTGCTCCGCATGCCGTTGGGCGATGCGGCCACAACCGATGATCCCGAATTTTAATGACTTCATATCTTTATTTTTTGGGCGGGGAAATTTACCAATACCCCCATCCCCTTTCGCTGGTATACGAACATGCTGCCGGCCGCCACCGCCGATGCTCCGCCTTCCCGGACGGCCTTTTCAAAATCCGCCATACTGCCCGCGCCGCCACAGGCGATCACCGGGATCTTCACCGCACTGCTGACAGCCCGGAGCAAGGGAATATCATATCCTTCCCAGGTCCCGTCCCGGTCGACGGCATTCAGAAAGATCTCCCCTGCGCCGGCCGCTTCCAGGTTCTTTGCCCACTCCACCGGATCCAGATCGGTTTTCCGCGTTCCGGAAACCGAATAGACCTTTAGTTTGCCAAACAGGTTCTTTTTCACATCGACACTTGCAACAACGGATTGAGCCCCATAAATATTTCCTATTTCTTCCAGGATCGAAAGATTATTGAACAATACCGAATTCAGCACTACCTTTTCAAATCCGCCGTCGAAGACCTTCCTGGCCTGGTCGAGCTGCGTGATCCCCCCGCCATAGGCCATCGGCATAAAGGCCTCCCCCGCTATCTCGGCGATCTTGGAAAAATCCGGCGCCCGCTTATCGAGGGTCGCATGATAGTCCAGCAGCACCAGCTCATCCGCCTCTTTTTCATTAAAGATCTTGACGGTATTGATCGGATCGCCGACATAGTTGTCCTTCCCAAAGCGGACGGTCTTATATAAGCCGCCATTCTTTAGCAATAGCACGGGTATGATCCGGACCTGGCTCATAAGCCTGCAAAATTTTCAAGCACTTTCATTCCGAACTTATGACTCTTCTCGGGATGGAATTGTGTTCCGTATATATTACCCTTCCGGAAAGCGCAGGCGAATTCATAGCCATACAGCGCCGTCCCCGTTACCTCGGAAGGTTGCCGGAACCGAAAATGGTAAGAATGTACAAAGTAGAACCGCGGCTCCGGCGGCAGATCGGCCCAGAGCGGGTTTTCGCCGGCAAGGGTGATCTCCCGCCAACCCATATGCGGCACCTTCAACCCATTAAGACCCGCGTCCCGGAAGCGGATCGTATCCGCATCCACCCAGCCCAGCCCCGTCGTATCCCCTTCCTCGGAATGCCCGGTCATCAGCTGAGCGCCAAGACAGATACCCAGGATCGGCTTTTTCTCCCCAAGCACCAGCCGGTCGAGCAATTGCCTGAGCCCGCTGTCATGCAGATTCTCCATCCCCTTCTTAAAATGCCCCACCCCCGGAAGGACCAGCAGGTCCGCGCTTTCGATCAGCCCGGGATCGGCGGTGATCTCCGCTTCCACCCCGATCCGCTTACACATATTGCGGATAGAGGTCAGATTACCCAGGCCATAATTGATGATCGCCAGCATTATTTGACGGGAAAAATAGTCCGGTAAATAGTTTTGATCGGCTTTAGCACCGGATAGCGCTCGTCGATCGGCTTCTCATAATCGAAGTCATAGTGGCTGCGGGGCGGCGCCTTCATGATCGCATCGAACTCCGAAGCGGTCAGCCCCAGCTTCTTCAACACAAATTCATAGTCGATCTTGAATTGTTTCGGATCATAGACCGGCTTTGCCAGCTCTTCCAACGCCTCGGCCTTTGTGATCTGGCCGCCAAAGATCAGGTCGGACAAATGCGCCTTTCGTTTATCGATCTTGAACTTCTCCGGAAGGATATACCCCTGATAGAACCGGGTCCAAACGCTTTCATAGTGTTTTCCGCCATAGTCACGCCAACCCAACTCCTTCTGGATCAGCTCCTTCACCTGCTTCTTATTGTAATCGACATAGTTGATGACCGAAACCGACCGGACTCCCATCACTTCCTGATAATAGCGTTTGACCTTTGCATTTGAGAACGGAAAGGTTTTGAGCGGCAGCTCCCCATACACCTTATGGATCGCCTTGATATTGACATGGTCGCTCTTGGGATGGATCCAGCTTTTGGGCAGCGTATTTTCCGTCTGGACATTGGTGCCGTTAAGAAAATATTTTATCTTTTTCTCCCCCGAAAGCCGGTACAAGGTGGCAAAGATGGCATGATCGGTTATCGCCTCGATATCCACCACCGACGCCTTGAGATAAGCGAGTTGCAGATCCCGGAACTCATTCCAGTCGATCACATAGGTATACAGGTCGAAACCTAGCCGGTTGATAATGTTCTCGATGTTCATCACGGCCAGCTCGGAGTTCCAGCCGTTATCGAAATGGACCGCCAGCGGTCGCAGTCCCAGCTTTTTGGCCAGCCATGCGACATATGTGCTGTCGACCCCGCCGCTGAGACCCATGATACAATCATAGGGAAGGCCCTTCCCCGCCGCTTTCATCTCCGCCGCAAGCGCTTCGAGCTCTTTCCAGCCTTCTTCGCCGGTTCGCAGTCCGGCCTCCGCCTTCTTATACTCATAATAATAATTGCAGATACCGTTCTCATCGAATCGAATGTCCGGATCGGCAATGGTATCCATGACCGAAAGCGAACACTGGCGATAGGAGTTGTCATTTGCGCTAAACATAAAGCTTTCTCTCCCTGAATTGTTGAAATTTTTTGTGAGGAATATACCCATTATATTCATGCTCGTTCCTATAACGGATAAACTTCTCTTTTATGGATTCGTTCTTACTGTAATCGGCCGCGATCGTGGCAGGGTTCCCCGAGATCACACAGTATCCCTGCGGAAAGCTTTTCGTCACCACCGATCCCGCGGCGACGGTCGTGAAATCACCGAGGACGACGCCCGGATGAATGATGGAACCCATCCCTATCCGGCAGTACTTGCCGATCCGCACCTCGTCTTTGATATGTTGCCGGATATCCAACATAAAATGATTGCTGCTGATGATGCCCACATTCGGAGCGATCTGCGCATAGTCATCGATATAGATCTTACCCACCGCCTGAATATAACAACCCGGCGAGATCCCCGGTGCGGCGTCGATGCCGACATAAATGTTCCTCGGGAACCGGATAGTGGAGGTAAAATGAACCGGCCAGTAACAGTGCCGGTTAAAGCCCAGCACTTTTTGAAAGAACCAGATATGGAAAGAGACCGCGCTTTCATTCCCCCGCGTATAATAGACCGGCCGGAGAAAAGGCGTCACTTTCGCTATTCCCCAAAAGACCGGGCCTTTGAAGATATACCGGTAGATCCGCCCAAAGAAGCGCCTGATGGCAACGAGTAACTTCATACCGCTCAAATTTGTCCCCGTTCAACGATAATGTCGCAAAGCTCGCCGACATTCTGCGCATTCATGATCTCATCCAGCTTGAATTTGAGCCTGAATTGCTGCTCGAGCGCATCGATAAGGAACAGATTGGTCATGGAATCCCAACTGGCGACGTCTCTTGCCGAACTTGCAGCGGTGATCGTTAATTTCGGGTCCGAAAAGACGTCTCTGCAAATATCATTTACTTTGGCTAACACCTGATCTTTTTCCATATTGAATATTTAGGCCATGCAATAATACAACAACAATTTTCCTTTCGATCGATACCCCAGGCTCTCATACAGTCTCAATCCGGCTTTTGTCGAATGAAGCACCAGTGCGGAATATCCCTCCGCCGCGGCAACCGATCCGGTAAACCCCATCAGCTCTTTCCCTAACCCTTTCCCCTGGAATGCCGCCAGGGTAGCCACCATATAGACCCCGGCCTGTCTTCCTCTATATAGCAGCGTCGTACTGACCGCCTGATCGCCGCTATAACCCGTAATTAGTTTGAACAACCCGCTTTCACAACCGTATTTGAACAGATCCGCTCCTAATTTCTCTTTTTTAAATAAGACCTCTTCCGCCACGGATGACCAATCTTTCCATTCCGCCGGGTTCCCGGCATCCACTACCTTGCATTCAAGCTGCCCCCGGTCATAGCCGCCTGCAGACTCCGACAACGGCAAGGTCATATTGATCCATTGCGCAGCCGGCACAAAGCGAAAGCCATTCATCTCTTCCACAAGCTCGGTCGTGACCATGGCTTCTTCAAAGAGCACCAGCCGGGGGCACTGTCTGGCTTTCACCGATTCGACAAGCATTGCAATATCCGGCCGCGCTCCCGATCCGCCCGGATAGACCATATTCGGCCAGGCCGACCCCGCATACTGAATATACCTGCATCCACCCGCCGTTCCCGAAGATACCAGCCCCGACGCCGCCATATCCTCATACAAGCCGTACAAATTGCCCTGTATCTCTTCACTGCTGATCATATCCTCACTGCTGATCATGGACCGGCTTCTGGAATAATTTGACAAGACTGACCCGATCGATCTTCCCGCTATTGTTATAAGGCAGATTGTCGATGACCTGGATGGACGAAGGGATCATATAATAAGGCAGCTTTGACTCGAGCGAGGTCTTCACCCGTTCCAGCTCACCCGAATAGCGCTCCAGGAATAACCCAAGCTGCGGAACGCCCAACGCATTCTTATAAACGACCGCGGCAGTATTCAGCGCAAACAGTTCCCTGGCGACAACTTCAATTTCGCTTAGCTCGATCCGGAAACCCTGGATCTTTACCTGGTGATCCGCACGCCCGCAATAGTACAGGTCGTTGTCCTCATCCAGATAACAAACGTCTCCCGTCTTGTAATATCGCATTCCATTTCTGGTCACAAACGCAGTCCGGTTCCGTTCTTCATTATTGATATAGCCGGGAGTAACCTGGCCGCTGCTGATATGGAACTCACCCTTCTGACCCTGTTGAACCTCCCTTCCGTCCTCGTCCAGGATGAGGATCGCGACGTTCCTGAACGGCTTGCCGATGATCATCATATCATTATACGCCTTGATCCGCTGCGGATCAAAGACATATCCCGTGCACCAGATCGTCGCCTCCGTCGGCCCGTATAGATTCACGATCTGCCCATTGGGCATACAATCCAGCCATTCGCTCACAACCTTGACATTGGACGCCTCGGCGGTCAGGATACAATATTTCAGCTTCGGTAGGCGGATCTCGCCGAAATAAGGTTTCAGATAATTAATAATGGATGGTACGATCGATGCAAAGCTGATCTCATACTTCTGAAGCAGCCTGAATACGTTCATATATTTGATCCCCTCCGCAGGCGCCGTATAGACACAAGCCCCCAACAACAACGGCACCAGGTAAGAGGCGATCGACACATCAAAGGTCAGATCGAACATTTGAAGAAACCGGTCCGAGGCGTCACAGCGAAATCCCAACGCATTGTAGGAATCCAGAAACACCTCTACATTCTTATAGGTGATCGGCACCCCTTTGGGAACGCCCGTGCTGCCGGATGTAAAAAGGATATACAAAAGGTCGTTCGCACTCCACTCCTTTTGTATCGTCGCTCCCATCTGACCGCCCTCAAAGCCCTCAACGCCGCCCGGTCGCACCGTTCCCGCCGAGCCCTCGCCCATCCGCAGGCTCGTCGCCAGCACCCGAAACGGCAATCCATATCCCGCAAAATCGCGGTAGCCGGCATCCGGCGTCAGCACCAGATCGATATCCGCTTCCCCGATGATCGTCTTATTCCGGTCGTCCGGATTCTTGGGATGCAGCGGAACATAGGCATAACCCATAAACCAGGCGGCAAGAATGGACGCATAGGTTTCAAGCGAATCAGTCGTCACGATCCCCACTCTTCCGGTCCTGCTACCCCCCGACCGGTGGATACCCCCCTGTATCCGCCCGACAGCTTCGCTTAGCTGCCGATAGGTAAAGTACTTGTCGCCGATACAAAAGGCGTTTCGGCCGGCATGCACTTCGAGAGAATTCCTTAATTCCTTGATCATGTTTTAATAACGATGGTGGCCGGAAATAGTGTATAGTTTCTTTATAAAAAGGTCGTCCCGGTTGACGTCTTCCACTCTTATCCGCCAGCCCCCCGCATCCTGCCCGAATCCAAGATCCCATAGCAGATCCTTGACAAGACCGTTCTTGGAAGTCGGGAGATATTCCCCGGAGATTACCCCGAATCCATTCTCCATGGCTATTCCGGCGATCTCCCGCAAAACGAATTGCTCGACCCCGCGCTTCAGCACCCGGCAGCTCATGACCCAGGTATCTATGAACAGCCTGCCATCCCTTTCTTCCAGGATCACCGCGGATATCAACCCCTGGTCCCCAAATCTGTCGCGCAGTGTGAAGGAAAGCGTATGATGACGATCCGATCGCAACATTTTCTCCAGCGCATCTTCAGTGTGCCGGATCGTCCGTAAATTGAATTGGTTGGACCGCTGGATCAGCTGGGCTACTCTTGGCAGCGTCCACGGATTAAAAGGCCCGACCTCACATTCCATTTCAAGGCCTTTGAGAAATTCCTTCTCATCCGTAACGCTCATTTTATACTTCCGCCGGTCGGCATCCACCTGGTAAAGGACGGTCCGGTTCAGATCCGCTTCTGAAAAAGTCGCGGTCTCAAAAAGATTCTCCCCCCGCAGGAAGCTAAGATAACGCGCAGGGTCATCCGGTAGATCGGGAATGGTTATTTCCGGGATCTGTTGCCGGACAAGCTCCCGTTCAAACGGATTGTCATCCAGGAATACCATCGAATCGAAACTAATGTCCAGCACCTCCCGGATATACCTAATGTTGTCAGCCTTGTTTTCCCAGTTGGCCACGAACACGACAATATCTTCCATCCGGAGGACCATCTCGGGATGCCGTTCGAAGGGCTCCTTCGCCACAGCTTCGGAGTTCTTACTGCATATGGCCAGAAGAATGCCGCGTTCCTTTAGCTGCTTTGCCAACTGCTGTAACTCCCAGTAGGCTTTGCCGAGCTTATAGTCGCCAATCTCTATTTTCTCCAGCCCGTCGTCGCCGATGACCCCACCCCATAACGTATTGTCAAGATCGAGAATGACACATTTGATAAATCTACCGGTAGCGGCTTTGACGATATCGAGGATATTTTTGGCAAGTATGACGAAGAAATCCGGCGTGAAAGCCATATCCGCGCTGATCCTGAATTTATCATCGACCGCCTCTCCCATCCCTGCCTGACCGACCAGATAGCTGAGGTCACACAGGAAGAATCCGGGATTGTCCTGGCTAAAAGCCATCAGCTCAAAATTGATCTTGCGCAACTGGTATAGGAAGGAACTGGCCGTCTTGGTGGCATAATTACCAAATTCCCTGTCGTCCAGTTCGTTGAAATTAAGATATATGATCTTCGACGCAAGCCGGGATTGCAGTGCCGAGCAGGCTTCCTTTAAATGATCCAGATGGTCTTGGGCAAAGCCGCGGGCCCCGGTCTTCGGCAGCGCATAGAAGTGCCGCTTTAGCTTTGCCGTAGTTTGGAAGATGACAATGTATTCCGGGTCGAAGCGATACAGCTCCGACGTGGCGTCGAAGATCAGTCTGTCGGTCTGACCGTAGTCCGCTTCAAAGATCTCCAGGTCCACCCTTATCTCGAACGCCCAGCCACGGAGCGCCATCCTGAATAGTTGCGTGGCGCTGTCCCCCATCAAAGCCAGCCGGATCCGGGTGAATCCGGAATAATCCTTTTTTATATTCTTCTTTATGTCATTGAAGGTCAGCATATGCCGGTTATTTACCCCTTCTCCTCCGCGGAACAAAGGGTAACCTTGCAGTTGCTATCATGAAACAATAGCCGGCAAATTGACCGAGCCCGAACCCTGCCGCACGATACATCTGCGCCGCCTTACCGGGTGAGTGGAAAAAGAAAGACTTTATGATCTCCCGTGCCATCTCCCGGCGGGTATTGCGGATCACCTGCTCCCGCTGCTCATGGCTTAGCGGACAATCTTTTGACATGTATTGCAACGTGACCAGGAAATACCGGAATCGCAGGAAGGGATCGTTCCGTCGCTGGAAATCGATCTGCTCATCATGCACCCGGTACCATACCACGCCGTCCGGCATCAGGACAACCTGATGGTGCAACGATAATTGGAGCCACATTTCATAGTCGCCTTCCCCATGAGGATTGGAGAACCCGCCCACCGCATCATAAGCGGTCCTTTTTATGATAGAAGACAAAGGAGCTTTGTGAAATAGCGGCGTCTTCTCGATAAAATGTCTTTCGTAGGCCTGCTCCGGCGTCAGCAGAAACGGATAGGGATAGGGCCGTCTGTCATCCTGGATCAGCGAGCACAGGCCATACCCGGCGTCCGGGAATCGCTCCATCATGCTGACCAGCACGTCGAGGCCTGTCGGGTATAACAGATCGTCCGAATCCAGGTATTTCAGATATTTTCCGTTGCTCAACCGGGCCGCCAGATTGCGGTTCTCGAACTGACCCAGATTTTTTTCGTTAACAAAAAGCTTGATCCGCGGGTCACGGCTGGCATAACACCTCGCGATCTCTACCGTCCGGTCCGCCGAAGCGTCATCTACGATCACAAGCTCAAAGTTGGAATAGGTAGACGCCAGCACGCTTTCAATGGCTTCGCCGATATATTTTTCCCTGTTGTACGCCGTCATCAGGACGCTGACTAAAGGAGAGCTCATCAAACTAATATTTTAGGGCCTGGGGTGGTTTGTTACAAATGTGCTGATACAGCAGATCGAGATCCGCTTCACTTTTGTCCGCCGCCTGATTGAATTTCCGGATCGTTCCCCGCAGCGCCAGCCAATAACGGACATTGAAAAGAAGCCATTTGCCTTTCTCCATCCAGGAAAGTCCGGATTCTTTAAGCAGGATACGGGCGGCCACCAACACATTCCGCAACACGGAGTGCTGCAGCGCCGGTTTCAGCCTGAATAATTTGAATTCATAATAAAAGACGGAAAAATAACGCGGCAGGATGAACTCCGGCAGCTGGTGATGATAGTGGTAGGCGATCGCGCCACTGACATGCCCAAGTGTAAATCCCTTCAGCAACATCATCCTGGCCCAGGATATATCTTCGGCAAAATCTGTCGCCGGGAAAGGATATTCCAACAGGACCGAACGCCGGTAGGCCGCCGTAACATTATCCCAACCCGCCATTTCCCGCTGTTCCGCCGGGCTTAACTTCAGGAATTCGCCAGGGTCATCATAGTGGCAGTACCAGGTCCGATGCCCCGATACCGGCCGGAACCACAACACCGGGTTCTTGTCCCGCTCATGCGGGACCACCTGCTGGCCACAGACCGCAACAACCCTTTCATCCGTAAATCCATCGAGCAATCGCTCCAGCCACCTCTCCGATTCGGGCATTGCATCCTGTACCGTCATGACCACGTATTCTCCCCTTGCCTCCCGCGCCCCCAGATTGCGGGTCAGCCCATGATTGAACTCGGCCGGCGGGATCCGGATCAGCCTGACGGGGTACCGGCTGATAATTTCAAGTGATCTGTCCATGCTTCCGGAGTCGATCACGATGATCTCCGACCTTGCGAATAAGGTCTGTTGCACCAGTCTGGTTAGCAGCTTGTCCAGCCAGAGATCGCCATTCTTGACCGGGATAACAATCGAGAAAAGGATATCCGATTCCACAGGGCCTATCTTTTAAAGATCCGTTTGCTATAATAGTCGAACAGGTGCTGAAATGAAAGCACCTTATCACCAAATGACATGCGGTCGAAGCGGTTGTAACGCCGCAAGGTCTCCCGGCGCTTCCGGCGGATCACTTTCTTCAATCCCACGGGCTGGTCGTCCATTCCCAGCTGCTTGTCCAGCACCTGTAAAAATCCTTCGCCCATCCGGATCATATTCCTGGACATCGACCCCTCCGAAACCCGGTAAATGACGAGCTTTTTGTCGAGATAGCCGACTTCCGGATCCAAACGGAAAATATTCACCCAGCAATCGAAATCTTCATGATTGGGTAGGGAAATGTCGAACCGCAGTTTCTTTTCAGAAAAAAAGGAAGCCTGGAAGAGCCAGCAATGCGGCGGGATAATCAGTGAGGATTCCCAGCGGGTGATCAGCTCGACAAGCTGGGGCGGAGCGTTGAACTGCGCCGGTTTGTAGAATCCGGCCGGATGATAGATGTCGTTCGCGGCGCCTGTACTGTAGTCGGTGTATGAGACCGGCGCGCCCTTCTCCTTCATGAAGCCAAGCTGACTTTCCAATTTGGATGGCAGCATGACGTCATCGGCGTCGAGGAACTGGATGTACTCGCCTTTTGCCCGCTCCAGGCCCGCATTCCTGGCTGCCGACAGCCCGGCGTTCGGTTGATACGAGTATTGGAAGCGCCCATCGCCTTCGATCAGCTTTTTCACGACGGCCGCCGTATCGTCCGTCGATCCGTCATCAATAATGATACATTCCCAGTGCGGATGAGTCTGACGGCGTACCGACTCGAGGGTATCCCGGATAAACCCGGCGCCATTGTATACGGGCACAATAACAGATACGATCACGATGAAGAAAACCTATTTGCGAAAGCTCTTTTTAAAGCTTCGGTACAACAACTTAAGATATAGATTGAAATTGCCGCCCTCACCCGCGCCTAACCGGCGCAGATCGGCAGCCTGGTTCTCATATTCCTGCATCCGTTCGTAATACAGATCCGGATGAATGAGAACATTATTCTCCGAGAACCGGCTACCGGAGAAGTCGAATTGACGCACGTCGGCCGAGTGATGCACTACCAGGAACATATTCTGCTTATACCACCACTGAACCTTCGGCATATTCCAGAAATAGGGCCTGAGGCAATCTATTATCGAATACCCTTTTTCTTCGAATTTCTTCTTCCAATACGAAAATTCCTGTTCATTGATGTGGTTCTGTCCGCCCTGTAGCTTCGTAGCGGCGGAAAAGACGATCATCTTCCCAAGGCCTGTAAGGCTGTCCACTATCGTATCGGCAGCCGCCGGTGAAAGATGCTCGGCGACCTCCAGGCAAAGTACGAGGTCAAAGGCTCTGTCCAGCCGGATCGGCTTCTCGAGGTCAGCTTCCAGAAAGTTATCCTGCCCGATCATCAGCTTCTTCCGCTCCACCCACTTCCCGTCGATTCCCAGGATATCATTTACACCTTGCTGTTGGAACACTTTCAGGAATGTCCCGATCCCACAGCCGACGTCGACGACAGATCGCGGGTTCAGTTGCCCGATCAGGTATGGAACGATGATATTGGGACTGTCAAGGTTGTGGGTCCCCGCTTCGTGAACATACTTCACCGCTGTGCTTTCCATGATCATCTTGTATTAGTCGCTTAGTTTTTTTGCATCCAGAAATTACCCCCCGTATTCAGATAGGTCAGAGGCATATCCTTGAAGGCGTCCTTATGATGGACATGAAGATAATTGGCAAATAGCCGGATAGAGAAATCATTGTTGTACATCAGAAAGGCTTTCAGCAAATAGTCTTCGTTCCAGTTCCACCCCTTGAACATCCAGTCCTTCGGGTATTCGAACGGATAGAATACATCGTGTATATGGATCAGCACCCCGCTTTTCAGCGTCGGAAGGATATCGAATAAAAGATAATTGACGTCACTTCCGCATTTCGAAACATGGCTGCTGTCTATAAAAAGAATATCCCCTTTTTCAAGCTGGCCGAAAAAGTCCGGCCCTATTTCCTGCACCGGCTTCTCCAGCACGGTCGACGTCTGCTTGTCCTTCCCGGACATCAGCGAATACAGTCGCTCCGGATATGGCTCGACAAAGCTCAGGCTGATCTCATTGCCAAAGAAGAGCTCATTCACATCCATCATCAGCGCGGATGAATATCCCGAGCCGACTTCGATGATCCGCCCGGGCCGGAAATGCCGCATAAAAGAATACAATACGATCCCGTCGGTATACGAATAGAAATTATTTTCAAACCAATACCGGCGATTTCCGGCCTTCTCTTTACCGAACGGCAGTTCCGGATAGTAGCGGCTAAACTCCTTCGCCAGTTCTATCTGCGCCTCCGTATTCAGGTTGATCCCTTTGATCCCGTCTGTCACCGCGTTCTTCCAGATCTCCTGTTCCCGCCTCCGGATATCGTCTACCGATACGATCGGCGAATAGTAATGACCGGCCGGATAAAAGGAATTTTTATTCGTATTGGCCGTCTGCTCATGAAGACGGTTGACGTAAGGTACTTTATGCAATAGAGACTTCACGAGTTCCTTCATAGTCTGATCTTTTAACCGCCTGCCCATTAAAATACCGTTTCAGGCGCAGGAATGGCGTTTCAATGAATTTATAGGATAGAGCCGCCAGCACGATCGTGACGACAAAGCAAAAGACAAGGAATACCCAATCCGACATGTGAATGGCCCGCAGGAAACCGACCTTTGCCGCAATGCTCCGGTATAGAAAGGGAACCGGCATATGATAGAGATAGATCCCGTAGCTAATCTGACCCAGGTACTGGATAAACTTGTTCCTGCTGACAGATCCGGCCAACCCCCTCCACCCGAATATGCTTACCAGCACGATCGAAAATGTACAGAGGCAAAGACTGAGCTCGCGGTAGAGATGCCAGAAGGCCACCGTATCCCGGAAGAAGATCAGCACCACGACCAGGTGGATAAAAGTCACGATGAAGATCAGGTGCCGCCGTTCCTTCAGCCAGTTGATGGCCGCTCCACGCTGTACATACAGCCACGCCAGAACCGCACCCACGCCAAGCGTATGGAGGTTGGCAAACGGCAGCGTGCCGGCAAAAGCATCTTTATAATTGAGGGTGTGATACACCAGCGCAAAAAGGATCAGCCCGGCAATGACCGGAAGCCTGAACCGCTTTGGGGAAAACAGCAGGATCCACGGCCATACGAGATAGAACTGCTCTTCAACGCCCAACGACCATAGATGCGAGAAGCAGGTAGCGGCGCCATAGCCGATCTTATGGATGAGGAAATTCGGCGTATAGGTGAAGAAGTAGGGAGTGAACTCGTCTTTCCACAGATAGAGCGAAAAATGATTCTTCGCAAACCAGAAAAAGGTGATCATCAGATAATAGATCGGGAATAGCCGTAGCGCGCGGCGAACCATGAAGTTTCCGATAATACCCGGCCGGGTGGTATCCTGATTGTTCAGGGAATTCAGCAGGATCGTGGAAATGAGAAAACCGGAGATCGTGAAGAAGATGGGAACCCCATACCACATATAAGGGATCTCTATGGGCGAAAAATGCGCCATCAAAGTCATAAAAACAGCCAGCGTGCGAAGAGAATCGAGTTCCGGTAAATGCGGGAGCTGCTGTTTTTGGGGTAATTTCTTCGGTTGGGGCCCGGCGGTAATACTCTCCATGGTTTAAGCAGGTTTTTCTTTTGGATGATCGTTCTTGATAATATAACACACCCCTCCCGCCGAGGTATGGATCCGGCTGGATGATTTTATGGATGACAGATAATCATGAACGGCCTTCGAGCAGCCCTCCCAGGTAAAATAATCGTCGATGATGATCACGCCTTTCGACGCTACTTTCGGATACAGGTTGGTCAGACAGTCCATCGTGGACTCATACCAGTCGCCGTCGAGCCTTAGCAGGGCGATAGCGTTATCAGCCGTAAACTTTGACAGGGTCTCGGAGAACCAGCCTTTTATCAGTTCGAAGCTGACCCCGGCCTTTTGCATGGCCGTCTCCGCAAATCCGATCTCCGCCTTGCAATTATCGTAGTAGGTCTCGCTTTTTGTATCCCCTTGCCATTGTTTCGCATCGGCGCCATCGATGTCCTTGGCAGCCGGTAAACCTTCAAAGCTGTCGAACAGATAGTATTTCCGCTTGTCGCCCAATACCCGCGCCAGTCCTGCACTCATCCCGCCGCGCCAGACGCCGCACTCGACGACGTCACCCTCGATCTCGTTAGCATACATCCTGGCCACCCGCAGATTCTCGGCATACAGGCTCCGCGAGATCATCGTAAAATTTCCGAACTCTCCGTAGATCGCCTCCAATCCCGTGTCTTCCCCTGCTTTATGCAAAACATAACCCGATTTCTCGATGACCTTTTTAATAGCTCTTTTCATAACCCCTGAATGATTTTTGAATTGGGTACGATAAATCCGTTATCATAGTGGTGCGGGAACGTCCGGCCTGCCGTCGGCGACTGCTGGACCTCGAAGGACAAAATATCCTTTTGCCAATCATAGGTCTCGGAGTTATGTGGTCCGATCCAGATCGATACATAGTAAGAATCGGGGATCAGGCCGACCAGGTCCACCTGGAACTCATATTCTTTTTCATTTCCGTTACATTCCAGGAAAGGCGTGATACTGGGTATGGCCTGCATAATGGTTGTCCCGAATCCATTCTTGATATCAAACGCAATAAAAGCCGGCGAATTATTGGAAGCCGACCCGATTTTTACTTTTATTTTCAGGGTCAGATTCGGCTGTTCCTCCGCCAAATCCAGCCATGCATAGCGGATCTGCGGCAAAGTAGCGGCCTTGTCGGCGATCCATTCGTTGCTCCTGCTCATATTGCTGTTCTGATACAATTGCACCGCCTCCCTCAGGTTACCGCAATAATCCAGCAACCCATTGCGTAGTACCACCCCTTTGTTACAAAGATTGAGGACCGCACTCATATTATGACTGACGAAAAGGACTGTCCTTCCCTGCCGGGTGCTGACATCCTTCATTTTCCCCAGACATTTCTGTTGAAATTCCGCATCGCCCACCGCCAGCACTTCATCCACGATCAGGATCTCGCTTTCAAGATAGGCGGCGACGGCAAATGCAAGCCGGACATACATTCCGCTACTGTAGCGTTTGACCGGCGTTTCGATATATCGCTCTACGCCGGAGAAATCCACGATCTCATCGAACTTCCGGTCGATCTCCTTCTTCCGCATTCCCAGGATCGCGCCGTTCAGATAGACGTTCTCTTTTCCCGTTAGCTCCGGATGGAATCCCGTTCCTACCTCCAGCAGGCTGGCGATCCGCCCTTTGACCTTTATCTGCCCCGTCGTCGGCGCGGTGACCCTGCTTAACAACTTCAGCAGCGTGCTTTTGCCCGCCCCGTTTCGCCCGATCACGCCCACCGACTCCCCCTGTAAAATATCAAAATTGATATCCCTCAGGCTCCAGACGATATCGCTGTCACCCCTGGCGGCCCGGTCATTCACTTCTCCCACTTTCAAAAAGGGGTCTTCTTTTCCCCTGATCTTCGCGAACCATCTTTCGAGGTCCCTGGAGATCGTCCCGGTGCCAATTTCTCCTAATTGATATGCTTTGGATAGTTGTTCGACTTTAATAACGACGGACATGAGCGGGGGGGGGTTAAAAGATGTTTCCGGGTCAGATCGTGTCGACAAAGTTCTTTTCAACTTTGTTGAAAATGAAAATGCCAAGGAAAAGTATCAGTAGGGTCACGACGACAGAATAAAGGTAGAGCGGCCAGGTGAAAGTTCCCTTGCCAAGGAATCCGATGCGGAACGTTTCGATGATCGGCGTCATGGGATTGTATTCGATGATCGCGCTCATCCAGGGATGCTTTGCGAACTTCACCAGCACCGTCGACAAAGGATAAACCACTGTCGTGGCATACATCAGCAACTGGACGCCAAAGACCACCAGGAAGGCCAGATCGCGGTATCGGGTAGTCAGCGCCGATATGACCATCCCGGTACCGAGACCCAATAATGCCATCTGGCAGACGATCACCGGGAACAAAAGAATATAGCCGGAGAAGTGAAAATGATTGCCCTTTTCCACCCATCCATACCAGGCCATCGCGATCAGGAAGAGCCCCAGTTGCACCGCAAACCGGATCAGGTTGGAGATCACCACGCTAAGCGGCATGATCAGCCGGGGGAAATAGACCTTGCCGAAGATATTGGCGTTATCCTTGAAAACCGTCGACGTCTTGGTAATACAATCGGAGAAATAGTTCCAGGTGGTTATGCCTGCCAGGTAGAAGAGCGGCTTGGGCAGTCCATCGACGGGGATATTGGCCAATCCGCCGAAGATGAAAGTGTACATGATCGTGGTGAACAGGGGCTGGATGAAGAACCAGAAGGGACCAAGGATGGTCTGCTTGTAGAAGGAGACAAAATCGCGGCGCACAAAGAGCCATAACAGATCCCGATAACGCCAGACGTCCTGGAGATTGAGCTCGAAAAAGGAATTTTGAGGCTTGAGGACCAGGTCCCAGTACTCCGGGACCTCCATCGATCTTTCCATACAAAAAGAAATTGGATTTTATCTGAATACCCGGTCGACCCAGTTCTTCAGCTTTGCTGAAAGCGGTTTGCTCCTGGTACCGCCCTCGCTGTCAAAATAATCGGAATTCTTACCGTAACCATATCCGCCATAGTACCCATATCCTCCGCCATAGTAGCCGCCATAATACCCGCCTTCCGACTTCACATCGTTGATGAGCAGGCAAAGATTGGGCAGTTTCTTATTGACGTAGAGGTCTTCCACAAGCCCCAGCTGTTTTCTGAACGTATATCCCTGCCTGGTGATATACAGCGTGCAATTCGAAAACCGGTTAAGGGTGATTGCATCACTGACCAGTCCGATCGGCGCCGTATCCATGATGATCACATCGAAATTGTCCATCACCTCTTTCATCAGCTCATCCAGTTTCCTGTCCAGCAGGATCTCTGAAGGATTGGGTGGGATGGGACCGCACGGAATGACATACAGATCATCGATGCCGCTGACCTTTATGAGCAGCTCGCTAAACCCGGCCTTCCCGATAATATAATTGGTGATCCCCATTTTTCGCTTCAGGTCCAGGCCCGAGACGATCTTAGGTTTGCGGATATCGAATTCCATGATCACCGTCCGCTTCCCGGACAGCGCCATTACCGCTCCCATATTGGTGCTGACAAACGATTTCCCTTCCCCGCTGAATGAAGAGGTGACCATGATCACCGGCTTATCCACCTTATTGGTCATGTACTGCAAATTGGTCCGGACGATCCTGAACTGCTCGGAGATCAGCCGGCGGCTGTTCTGGGTTACGACAAGCGTCTGTTTCCCTTCCGAGTGACCGATCTCGCCAAGGATCGGCGCGGTCGTATATTTCTCGACGTCCCCTTTACCGTTGATCTTATCCTGTAACAGCTCGCGCAGCACCACAAAGCCAGTCGGTAAAAGCATTCCCACCAACAGGTACATCGTATAAATGCTCTTTTTGTCGGGGCTGACCGGATCGGCCCCCGCCATAGCCGGTTCCACCACGCGGGAGTTCGAAATGGTCGACGCGGAAGACAGCGATATCTCCAGCTGTTTCTGCAACAACAGAGAATACAGATCTTCCAGGATCTTCTGCCGCCTCTCGATGTTCAGCAGCCCCAGGGATTTGCCCGGCAGCGAATTGACATGCGAATTGATATCGCCTTCCGACTGTCGCAGCTTGTTGATCGCGATCGCATAGGCCGACCTGACATTGAGCAGAGCCTGGATGAGTTGCAACCGGACCTTGTCCAGTTGTTCGTCCATACTCACGATCAGCGGATTGGCTTCGGTGCTCGTCCTGACGTTCCTGTCCCGGTCCAACGTAAGGCGGTTGTATTCGTACACCTGTTGCGTGATCGCGGGTTCGTCGATACCCAGGTTGGTCGGCACGATTCCATGGAGATTCCTTTTATCCGAGAGGTACTGCAGCAAAAAATTTACAATACTATCCTTCACCTCCTGCTCTTCCCGCAACTTGGTCGCTTCACCCATTTTATCCAGGTAGTCCTTGGATTGATTCTCCATGTCGAACACCTTGTTTGCGACCATAAAATGGGTCAGCACACCTTCTATGCTTTTGATCGTATCGTCGAGCTCGTATATCCGGTCGCTGATGAATCGAAGGGTATTCCCCGCAATGCGGTTCTTGTCTTCCACCTGCAGCGTGTCATAGACCGCCATCAGGTCATTCAGTACGTCCTTTCCCAACAACGGGTTTTCCCCTTCAAATGTCAGGGTCAGAATGGTGGACTGCTCGTTGATCTGCATGACCTTCAGTCCCCCTTGCAACCCCATGGCGACATCGAGCAGCGGTGACCAGTCGATCTCGAACTGACGGCTGGCAAAGTTGAAGATATTCACGCCGGGATTCCGGATAAGCTGAACCTTGGCGTCGCTCACCGTAAGCGTGTCGCCGAAATGATAGACCGTTTTACTCTCGTCGACCGTGTATCGGTCTGCACTGAGCAGGTTGATCCTGAAACTCAGCCCTTTGGTCGAATCTACCTTTTTCATCAGGTTCAGGGTGAATGGATACATGGGGTAGATCAGGCTTCCCCGGACATTTCCCCTGCTGTAGTACGTCGCCTGCAAATTCAAGTCCCGCGCAACCCGCTGTAATACCGGCGTGGATTTGAGCACCTGGATCTCGTTGCTGAGGTTAAGCGCGTCCTGAGTAAGGAACAGCTCTTCGAATTTCTCATCTTTCGCACCCCCATTTGACCCGCCACCCATGGATGTCATATCATTTTGGATCAGCAGCGAGGACTGGACCTTGAAGATCTGGGTCGTATAGCGGACCTTGATATAGGCGATGGTCAGGAAAAAGGCGATGCTGAGCAACAGCAGCGGCAGATAAGGCAGATATTTGAAAATAAAATCCTTAGGACCGGCAACCCAGGGGTTGTTGGTCTTGACATATACCGGTGTGTGACTTACTCCGTTGGATCTTTCAGACATTGGACAGGGTTATTAATTCCTTAAAAGACTGATGACAATGGCGAGCGCGGATATTACCGTAGCGGCGATCGTCACATTACGCGTTGTCGCCTGATCGTTGGCAAGCAATTTCTTTTTGTTGGCTTCGACGTATACGACATCGTTCTGTTGCAAATAGAAGTAAGGCGACGCCATGACCTGTGGTTTGGTCAGGTCCAGCCGCGCATATTCCCGTTTCCCATCGGTCTCCCGGATAATGAGGATATTGTCCCGCCGCCCATACATGGTCAGATCGCCCGCAAGCCCGACCGCTTCCAGCAGACTCACGTGCTCGCCGGGAATGCTAAAGATCCCGGGATGCGCGACTTCTCCCAGCATGGTGAAACGATAGTTCATAAAGCGGATCGTATAATAGGGATTTTTTAGGTATTGCAACAGCTTGGAGTCCAGAAGTATCTTCAATGAGTCCTTGGTCAAACCTTCCACATGCAGAAGACCGAGGCCCTGAAATTGAATATTACCGGCTTCATCGACCAGATAACCCGGCGTCGTCGGAGAACCGCCGCCGATTGCTCCCGAGTTGGAACCTGATCCGCCACCCGCGCCGCCTGTTCCGGTAGGCGCGCCCGAACTGGCGCCGGAACCTCCCGAATTACTGCCGACAGTGATCAGTGACTGGTTGAACAGCGCTGTGGCCTCGGGGTTATCACTATAGACGATGATGCTCAACAGATCGCCCGGTCTTACTCTCGCCTGGGGGATCTTGATCTGGCTAAGCTCGGCGGTATCGAAGGTCCCCTGCATATAGGTCAGGGGCCGGGTGCTGACACAAGCTGTAAAAAAGAACGGCAATATGATCACTGTAGCGGCACATCCGACCAGGTATTTTTTCATAACTAGCGATCCGTATATATTCATTTATATATAAAACTAATGCTTTCCAACCACTTCCACATTCGATCGGGCTACGACAGCTACCAACGAATACCCAATGCTCTCGATCAGAACGCGGACTTTATTGTTAGTGACCTTGACCACCCGGGCCTCCTTGTCCATAAAAGCTCCGCGCCGGATGACCACCCGCGCGTCCTCTTGCAGGGCGATCGGCTCCGTCCAGACCTCTTCATGATCATTCAGGAATTTCCGGATCACCTCTATCTCCTTGTTCTTCACGATCGCCGGCTTCCCCAGCCAGTACACGAAGTTGACCACGCCATTGATCATCCTCACCGCCGCCTGGTCTTCCGCGGCCACTTTGACAAACACATACGACTTGAATAAAGGCTCCTCCACCCACTTGATCCGGTCACTCCATTTTTTACGGACTTTATTCAACGGACAATACGCCTCTATATTTTTGTCGGTCAATAAAGTATATACCTTTTTTTCCCATCGGGGCTTTGTATATACCACATACCAGTTCTTCCTGTTGCCGGACATAGCTTCGCCTCCTCAGTCACAGCTTAATTGCGTAACCGATTGATTTTTAATCAAGTGTTTAAAAGGGTTTGGATTGGGATGTAAGGCGTTTGATCGATATAAAAGCGAAAAGGGCATAAAGGGCCGCGTTAAGCATGCTCTCTATACCCTATCCTATCTTTTTTACAATAAGGATCCAGCTTATCTTCACAGGAATTATCAAATTTAAAGAGTACCCCGAATAGCATGCACACAAACTGTTGGCAACCCGGATTTATTGTATCAACAACACGGCAAAAATTCGTTTTCGAACGCTTTTAGCCGTTCGCTGCAAATATAGGAGATTTTAATATTTCATAACCTTTAATTATCGGTTGAGAGACAGAGCTTTACCCTTTAATTTCCCCTGCCCGCCGCCTTACTCTGAAATAAACGCAATTTTTTCTCATTCAATAACGGCAGAATTTTGTCGTTTCAACTAAGATCCTGTCTGTTTAAATCGCAAAGATCCAATATCCCGTTCGTTGGTTACCAGATCGTTAACTCATTCCGAAACTCGCCGACCACAATTTTTTTATGAAGTCCTGGCTTTTTGTTCTCTTTTTTCCGATCCTGCCCGGGTCCGCCTATGCACAACAACCAGTACCCGGCGCCGATACTTCAACGATCGCCCGTTCGTCGATGACCGCAGTCCGCGTCAGCCGGCCCGCAGCATCCGCAGAGCAGCTTTATTTCATTACCGACGCCGGCAGGGAAGGGCTATTTCGGTCCGATCCGTCGGACCATGCCACGCCCGATGACAGCGCCATGACCCTGGTGACCAATTCGGGAATGCGGCTGAAAAGGATTATCGATGGCCGAAGCCTTAACGTCCGTTGGTTTGGCGCCCGCGGAAACGCTTCCTCCGATGACTGGCCGGCCATTCAAAAAGCGATCAACTATATCCTGAACAATGACAACGCTCCGCGGTCCCTGTATCTCCCCCCAGCCCTCTATCGTATCTCGCGGCCGTTGCTGATCGCAAAGCGCCTTGGTAACGGTTACCGGCAGGTCAGTATCACGCTGGAGGGCCCGGCTAATTCAAAAGATCTTTCGACGGGAGGCGCGGTGATCGCTCCTGGCTTCAATAATACCTTCGCTATCGGAGTGCAACTGGGTAAAGGGGTGCTGATAAAAGATCTTTTTATTCGCGGGATGTTCCATTTCCCCGACAAGCTGAATGCGATCCAGATCGACACGCTTGCCTTTGATCAGTGGACGGATGGCTCGACGCGCGACAATAAGGTCTCCCCCTATGCCGGGATTGCCATCGATCCTTTCTCCGATCCCGCGGCCTACGCAGCTGAAAAGGACCTGTACCCGGGTTTGCGCGAATATTATCTGCCGGGGCTTGGCCGGAGCGGGTCGACCGCTGTCCAGATCACCGGCTGCTCGATCACCAATTTTATCGTCGGGGTCATGATCACGCCTTCCAATCAGCAGAACGGCGAACTGATCGATGTCATCGACTGCGATATCAGCAATAACAGGGTAGCATATGCGATGGGGCAGGCCCAGTCAAAAGAATGTCATGTCGATCGCCTGAAGGTATGGGGCGCCACTCATACCGTATTTGACAATGTGGATTTCGGCATCCGGCATGGCGATGGCGCAGGAGTCCCGATGGTCGACGGAGTGAATATCGCCGGTAATGTCAAACAGCTTTGCAATATCGTCTCACAATCTTTCAGCGGCGTTTTCCGGAACGTCTATGCGGAGGGGCTCTTCCGGCTGGGGTATGCGGGAGGCGCCGCTTCTCTCTCCTTCGAGGATTGCCAGCTGGATTTTTCAACCCAGCAACCCGGTTTGCCCTACCCCGACTTCTATATCGCCGGAACAGGAACATCCTTTCATGGCTGCATCCTTCGCACGTATATGGATGGGAAAGGCTACCGCCTTGTCCTGGCCGGCAACAGCAATTTCTTTGAAGGCGGGGCGATGAACGAGCCGCCGGTGACCGCCAACCTTAACGACTGCGGGCTTTGCCCCACGCCCATTTTTAAGAACATCATCATGTATTATGGGGGCGGTATTCTCGGCAGCAGCAACTACGGAGTCACCATCAACACCCGCGGACCAGGGCCGTTGAATGCCTTGGGCGCCGATCCCGTCTATTACGGGAATACCTATCTTTTCACCGACCCGTATTCCGGCATCGACCTCCTCTATAAATACACCTATCAAACCGGCTATGAACGGACCGTGGCCCTGACCGGCAATCCTGTCGTCCATGTGGATCCCGCGACCTGGACCGGCTATTTTCAACTTTCCAATCCGGCCGAGGCCTCGCTGCTGCTGACCAATGACATTGTCCTGACCACCAGGCTGCGCTATCAGGACCAATTCAGCTCGATGGAAGCCACCGGTTATCCGGTCGGCTTTATTCAACGGATCGACCACGACACCGTCCGCCTGCGCAATATCGCCTATGGCATCCATGACGGCATGCGGCTTGCTTTATGGTCCGACTATTATGTGATGGAGATGCCGCCCTTTACCGGAGATATAGCTGCGGGCGGCAATTTGATCACGCATGTGCAAGGCCGGTTTCCCGTTCCCGGCGAACGCCTGGACATCCCTATGCTGGCCAACGGCGCCTATGTAACGGCAACCGATACCGCCGCAAAGACCATCCGGTTCTCCGCCGCCAATACCAGCGGCCGCTCCTTCGCCGACCGTACATTCATCAATGGCTATCCGAAGATCGAGATGCACAGCTGCTATGACCTCCCGACGCTGGTGCGATATCACAAGACGCTGATCGGCGGCTCAACGTTCTATCTTCATGAGGCGGCCGGCCCGAAGGTGCACGAGCCCGCTTATCTGCTTGGCGGGGATATTCTTTCCAGCTACCGGAACTACAATACGCTGATCGGCGGCGATAGCACCTGGCGGCGGCTGCGGTATGAGCCGCTATGATCTTTTCTCGCCTCCGAGCTTGCCGATCCCCCAAAACAGCACGCAGGTCACCATAAACAGAATGCATACGATCACGACCGAGAATTTCACCCTTGCCAGGTCATAGGCCACCGTGACATTCCATTGGGAAATATCTCCCCGGATCGTGCGGGAAAGCGCGATATTCTCTACAAGATCGCAGGCCGTCGCCGCGAGGATCAGCCATGAAAATCCACGCCCCCCCTTGATCAGGATCTCATTGCCGGTGCAGACGGCTAAAAACCGGCAGCCCAGGGCGATAGCTATAGTATACAAAACCATGAACAGATAGGCAAAATAAGTGCTCTGTAAGCCAAGCTCATATTTACCGGTGTTTTTCCATTCTCCGATGATCGCTGCGGCGTTATTGGTAGTTTTGGCGATCTCGAATTGGACGATCTCATCCGAGCTTAACGGTGAGAGATAATTCCTTACCCAGATCACGTAAGCGATAGTCAACAAAAAGAATAGCCAGAACAACTGCCTAAGCCGGCTAAAGTGCAAGGGCCCTGAAGGAGGTTCCATGTTTATTGACGGTTTTCCTCCGTTAAGGTAGAAAAAAGGAAGCACTTTAGCGTTCGGAATTTTTAGCCGGCGGCTATTCGAATTTCGCCTTTAGATTAAGGAACTGCTTTTCAAACAAATAATAACTTAGAGTTGCGACCGCATAGCTGACTGCGACGGATATTAGCAGATTCACCAAAAGATATCTCGACAACGAGGCCGTGGCGACGATCGAATAGCAAAGCGGATGAAAGACATAAAGCCCGTAGCTGATCTTGCCGGTATACGTCAGAAAAGGCCGGGCAAAGAAATTCTTCAGCCAGCGATTGCGCTGCGGGCGGATCACCAAAAAGATAAGCAGGTAATAGGCGGAAAAGATCAGCACCGGCTTTATTACCTGGATCACCGGATTCTCCGAGCCTCCGAATATCAGCCACATCGGGATGAGCAGGGGGAATATCCCAATTGCTATCGCCCTTACATAAGCGGTATTCGTTTTCCCCATCAACGCGTTTTCGGCTTCGAAGACGGCCAGCAAAGCGCCGAGAGCAAGCGAGTCGATATTGGTAAAGGTCCAGTAAAAGACAGGATATCCGTTCGCGATCAGCACGATTCTCAAAATTAATGCAAGCCCGATCAGGATAAGGATCGTTCGCTTGATTTGCTTCAGGTTACAGAAATAGATCAGACAAGGCCAGAATAAGTAAAAATGTTCCTCCACCGCCAGGGACCAGAAATGATCAGGCCCTTTGGCTTTCCAGCCGAAGGTCTGGGCAAAATTTTGGAGGTAGGTCCAATAATATACCTGTTGGCCGAAAGGGATATTCGGGAGGTGATAGATCAATGGCACCAGAAAGTAGTAGATCCCCAGGAATAAAAAATAGAGCGGGAAGATCCGAAGGCTTCGCCGGATGTAAAAGTTGGAAAAATAATGCTGGGTGTCCCCTTTTTTAAACAGAAGGATCCGGGTGATCAGAAATCCCGATAAAACGAAAAAAAGCGTAACGCCGGTTTGGCCGAAAACCGACGTTTTGCTTATATATCTTACCAAGAAGCTATTCCCTGCCCAGTTGAAATGAAACCACATTACCATCAGCGCCGCTATTCCCCTCACTCCGTCCAATGGTTTGTAATACTGAAGCTTGTTCATTGAGCCGATACTAGATTTTGCAAGTTTTAACGCCGGCAAAATACCATAAAATCCCGATATGCAGCCGGATCGGACCAATTACATTTTACCTTCGATCACTTGTATGATATCCAGGATCCGCTCGTGCCATCCGGCCAGGAGGTACACGCCTTCTTCGGGCATCTGCAAGGGACTGATCCCATATCCGGCCAGATCAAAAAGATACAGTTTAGCCTGCGGTGCGATCTGCCGCCGGTATTGCCGCCACCAACCGGCAATATCAGTGCCTGCGCACTGATCGAATGTCCGGCGGTTCCATAGTTGACAATCGGTGAAGATCAGCACGTTGTCGACTACCTGCTTCTTTCTTAACAGATCACGGATGACCATCCACGCATTGATTGCAAAGCCGGCTTCCCCTTCATGGCGGCGGAACTGATCCGTCGAAGCGAGGATGGGTAGCAACGGCATCTCGATCGTCCTCCAGTTATTCCCTACAATTCCCGCAATGACGCTGTCACCCCGGTTCCGCCAGGAGTTCGCCAGCAGCGGTCCGATATCGAATCGCTGGATCATATCGTCGTCGTACACGGGACGCTTCATACTGTTGCTGACGTCCATGGCGATCACCGAGACGCCGTCCCGGCCAAATCCCGAACGGTTCCAGCTGTTATATTCCGCCGCCTTTTCCAACGCTTCCATCAGCATTCCGGCGCCACCCAGATCACCGCGCTGCAATCCCCGCCATGCTTTCAGCAGCCGAAGCGGAGACTGTCCTGCCGGACCGGCTGCCGCGGCGTTCCCCAGATATTCCGCGGCCAGTTTCAGAACTTTTCCGCTGACGCCCGCGCAGAGCATCGGCTGCAGATTGCCGAGGAGGGCCGGATAGCCGATCCGGAACGAAGAGATGCCTTCTTTCCATTTGTCGCGAAGCGTGACCTGACGCTGCTCCTGACTGTCATAGTGTAACCGGTATAACGCATGCCACTCCTGTTCCCAGCTGGTCCGCACCGGCACCTGATCCCGCAGGATACGCGCAAACAACTGCCGCTGCGCCCGGCCCTCCGGTCTGGGCTGCAAGCCTGAAAGCGCTTTCTTCAATCCTTCCCGCACCGCCGCACTATACCGGATGAACTGATATTCGTCGAGGCGGTTGAGCAGGGCCGAAAGATGTCTTCTGATATGACGGCCAGGCCGGCTCTTTCCCCTACCGGTCCGGGCATAATAATGCAGCCAGGCGGGCACCTCTCCCGGTTGTGCGATGATCCGCGCCGCCAGCGATGCTGTCTTTTCATCGTCGGATAATGCCGCCAGCTCTGCCGTCAGTAAAAAGGCAAAGTCCCGGAAGTTGAGCTCTTTCCTGAACAAGATCGCAGCCTGCGCCAGGGACTCCGGATCGGACTGCCGGATCGTCTGGCGAAGAAGAATGAACGCTTCACCCGCCAGCAGGGAGTCATCGGTCGACAATGACGCCGCCAGCAATCCTTTCAGCAGTTCCACTTGTGCCTCCGGCACGCCGCCCTTGATGAGAGCGTACTGTGCGCCGGCCGGATGTCTTCCTTTCAGGTTAAAATTGAATTTCATGGCGTCCTCCTTTGAATTTTATCTTCCCCCGCGTTTTTCTTCCACGGGAACTTTGTCCAAACAAAAAACCCGGTCGCATATTCGACCGGGCTGTATCGTTCAGATCACTTCGGATCCTACTTAAGCTTGTCCGGTCGAAGACAAAACACGGCCATATCGCACTGCAGGAGTGCGATCGGATTCAGAGTCGTGTTTCGTAATTGCCTGGTCTTCATACGCAAAAGCCCCACCAATCTGGCGGGGCTTTTATATGCTGGATTTTTTAATTCTCTTTTATCAGCACTTGGTTCGCCCCGCATCCATACACGGCTTGTCCGCATTATACCAGGACAGCTCCAGGATATCCCGAAGTGTCGCAGCCGCGATCTGTGTATGTAAGCTTTGTCGAAGCATTTTATCTATTTTACAAATGGATGCTGCAAATCTAAAAATCTTTTTTTTCTTTTCGATCATTCTTGCAAAAAAAATTTTCACTTCCCCTCACGCCCGGTTCGACACCATTCATCCCCTCACCGGTTAGACACCATTCATCCCCCCACCGGTTAGACACCATTCATCCCTCACGCCCGGTTCGACACCAGCTTCTGGATCTTGCTGTGCAAGTCCTCCGGCCGGAAGGGCTTCGGCACCACTTCCATAAATCCTTTTTTGATCAGATCGATCTTCATATCCTCATATACCGCAGCCGTAAAAGCGATCGCCGGCACCTCCGGATGCAGCTTGCGGATCTCCGCCAACGCGGTAGCCCCATCCATCTCGGGCATTTCCAGATCGATCAACACCAGGTCATAGGCGTCCCGACGGCACTTCTCAACCGCCTCGAGCCCATTGGTCGCTTCATGAACCTCGATGCCCCACTTGACCAGGAACCGCCGTACCACCGACATATTCACGCTGTTGTCTTCCGCGATCAGCACCCGCAGCCGCTCAAAGACCGGCAGCTGCTTCACCTTCCGGTCGTTGATATAGAGCTTGGCATTCTCATTGATCTCAAGCTCGATCGTGAAATAGAACGTACTGCCCTTACCTTCTTCGCTGTGCAGCTTGAGGTCGCCCGCGAAAAGTCCAACCAGCTTTCTGCTGATCGCAAGACCCAGACCCGTCCCGCCATATTTCCGCGTCGTATCCGTGTCAGCCTGCGTGAAACTCTCGAACACCTCCTGCTGCTTATGCGCCGGAATGCCGATCCCGGTATCCTTGACCATGAACTGGACAACCGACTTCTTACTCGTTGAAGAGATCTTCCTCGCCCCCAGCGTGATACCGCCGGTATGCGTAAACTTGATCGCATTCGATAACAGATTGCTGAAGATCTGGTTGAGCCGCGTCTCATCCGAAAGGAACTCCGCCTCCAGATTGTCGTCGACATCCAGCAGGAACAGCAGGCCCTTCGCATGGGCCTGGACGGAGAACTGCGCCTCCAGCTTTCTCAGGAAGGCCGGCAGATTGACGGGCAGATTTTCCAGCTCGAACCTTCCCGACTCGATCTTGTTGAAATCCAAAATATCGTTGATCAGCACCATCATGTGCTCGGAGGAATATTTGAGGATCTCCAGATGGGACCGCTGTTCCGGTAAAAATGTCTCCTGCAGCAGAAGATTCGATGAACCGATGATCCCGTTCAATGGCGTTCTAAGCTCATGGCTCATATTCGACAGGAACCGCGATTTTGCCCGGGATGCCGTTTCAGCTTTTTGCTTGGCCTTCATCAATTCGAACTGCGTCATCTTGATCTCCGAAATATCCAGTACGCTGATCTTCCAGAATCGCCGTTCATTGTCAAAAAAGCTGACCACGTTGACAAAAGCAAACACCATATTATCCTTTCGTGAGGCTAGCGCCAGCTCACCCTGCCAGCTGTTGGATTGCGGATCGTCGGGATTGGCCCCAACGCTATTGAACACCCGAAGATGCTCCTTTGTGAACAGGCTGTCGACCGGCGCGCCGACGATATGAGACTTGTCTTCGATCTCCAGCAGCTCCACCGCCCGGTTATTGCAATCGGTTATGATCAGCGCCTCCGCATCGAGGATGAAAACTCCATCCAGCGACGTATTGAAGATCGTATCGACAAATTGCTTTTCCTTCAGGATCGTGTATTCATTATTCCGGTTGATCCGGACAATAGCATATGAGAAGAAGGTCGTCAGCAACAGCGAAAGGACAAGGTTACTGTCGTACAGCTTTTCGAACATGTGAGCGATATGCACCTGGTAGTAGTTCTCCTCCGGGCACAAATAGTAGCAGAACAACAATGATGCGAGCGTGATCACATAGGCAAGCGTCAGCTCCAGATATTTCCGCTTGAAGCTGATTATAAAGGTCATGATAAGGAAGTACGGGAAGTAGAACAAGTATTCCCCCGCTTTGATTCCTTCCATATAATTCATTATCGCCAGGTACAGGTTGAGGTTCAGCACCGAGACGATCCGGGCCAGCAGGTATTTCCGCCGGAGGTTAAGGTGATAGGCGATGATGAAAAAATACGCCGCACTCAGGTTGATCAGCGCACTGATATAAAGGCCGAAACCAAAATAAGAAATGACACAGACGAAATGCGCGACAAGGATCAGGAGAATAAATTGGTTGAAGCGGATCGTCTTCTTTCGTTTGGAAGGCGAGTAATCCTCCCGGATCCCGGAATAGACAATATCCTCATAGAAGGACCGGAATAGCGAGACGATAGGGTTGCTCAAAGGTAAACTGCATTTAAGGGGTTCCCCAATGTTGAACGACAGAATACAATAAATTATTTTAGAGGACGTTAAGTATCTCTTTAGGTGTGAATGAACCATCTTCCAGCCGATAATGCCTTCAACTTTAGCCCTCCTATCGATAGCAAGTATCTAATCGATTTATATGCAGGCGATTATGTCATGATCGGTGAGACCTTCGCTGACGTTTTGATGGAATACGACGACTTTGTTGAGCATATCACTACCGGCTATGAGCAAGGGGATCGCGCAGCCCTGAAGAGCGCGGTGCACAAGATCAAACCGCTGTTTGGATTCGTTGGCTTGTTGACCCTTCAGGCTGAATGCCAGGATTTTGAGAACAGCTGTCTTGAAGCCGGGCCGGGCGCCCTTGCCGCTAGTTTCGCTGTACTTAAAGCCAAGCTCCTGAACATCAGAACGGTGATCGAGACCGAGAAAGTGCGCCTTCAGCAATTCAATAACCGGTAATCTTCCTATCGATCAGCGATCTTCCCATCGCCGTCTAAGGCGTCCGTGTGTCCTTCCAGGCCATCGTAAGCGCCGCGAGCCCGTCCAGTAACGCCTCCCGCGACGGCCAGCCAAATCCTACCCGCATATAATGTCGCGGCATCTCGAACCAGTGACCTGGTCCGACATAGGTTCCATATTTTTCAAGGAGGATGCGGTAGAAGCGGCCGACATCTCCTTCTTCCGGCTGCCGGAGCCGCGGAAAACAGACACAACCGCCGGCTGGTTCTATCCATTCAAAATCGTCCTGCTGGCGCATCCATTCTTTTACGGATTCGAACTTCTGCCGGATATCGGCCCGGATATGCGGAAGATGATCATCTCTCTGTTGCCAGTAGCGAAAAGCGATCTCTTCATCGAGAACAGGGCCGCAGATATGTATTTGCTCCTTAGCTGCGAGGAATGCCGTCAACAGTTGTTGGTCCTGACAGATGATCCAGCCTACCCTCAGCCCCGGCAATCCATAAGTTTTTGAGAGTGAGGATACGCTGATGACTTTGGGCGATAGCGTAGCCGCCAGCGGGAGCTGTTCGCCGAATGTCATGTCCCGGTAGGTCTCGTCGACAAGCAGATAAACGCCTTTGTCTTCCGCCAGGTCCACCAATTGCCGCAGCTCGCTCGCATTTAAACAGACCCCCGTTGGATTATGCGGATAAGTGACCGAAATATATCGAGTCGAGGGGCTGATCGCGGATCTTATCTTTTCGATATCCAATCCGAATTTCCCTTCAAACCTAAGATCGATGAATTGGATTTCGGCGCCGATCGCGCGGGGCGTTTCGATATTCGTGGCATAGTTGGGTCGCACGACGATCAGCTCGTCGCCTTTTTTCAGCAAGGTCGTAGCGATGATGAATAGCGCGCCTGCTGCGCCGATGGTCAGCAGCACGTCATCTTTTGTTAGCGGAGTGTCAGCGACGACCAGCTCTCGCAGCCCTTCATGGCCGTAGTGTGAACCATAACAAAGCAACAGGTCGCGGAGATCCGTATCGAGCCGGACGTCTCTCAAGATCGTGTCGGTATAAGAGCTTTCGGCGAGGTTGTTGCGGATGGTCGCATAACCCAGCTGTTCGGGTGATTCGACTTCGATGGGCATGCGGCGGTAGTCCATACGGAAAGTTAACGATTGTTTTAGTACTTTCAGGGCCCCAATCATTTGATGCATGCAAAGACGACATTTCATCCGTCTGTCAGGGACGGCGCTTGGTGCGTTGTTGTTGACCAGGCGATCTGCCGCAGCTGGGTTTTCCGCGTCTGCCCCGGCTCCCCATGATCTGATCGCGCCGCCTTCCGCGGTACGCGTGGGCCTGGACGGCGGGCCCGCGACATTGACAGCTTCAGCTTCCGGCGTCTGCCAGCTTGATGGCATCACTGTCCGGTTATTGGAAGAACACGATGCAATGCGCGTGATCGTTGAATCACCTGCTCAGCCCCTGCACTTCGTCCGCCTCGAATGGGATCTTTCTGTGGCCGGCGGGGTCGTGCTTGCGGATGAGTGGGAGCGGACCTATGGCGACGAGAGCTTCAGACCGGCGCAGAGCGGAAAGAAGATGCCCTGGTATTGCATCCATCATTACGGAGAGGAGACCGTTTGTTTCGGCGTTCGGACAGGCTGCCGAAGTCTTTGCTATTGGCAGGGTGGCGGGCCGGTCCTGAGTTTGACGATGGATACCAGAAGCGGTGGCGTGGGGATTGTGATGGGCGACCGGCCGCTAACTGCCGCCGACATTGTCGTCATGAAAGGGAAAGAAGGGGAGAGCGTGTTCAGCGCCGCCAGACGTTTCTGCGGCCTGATGTGTGCGGCTCCGCGGCTGCCCCGCCAGCCTGTCTACGGTATAAACGACTGGTATTATGCTTATGGCAACAATAATCCTGATCTGATCCTCCGCCAGACGGCATTGATGACGGAACTGGCGACCGATACGGGCAATCGGCCCTTCTCGGTCGTGGACGCGGGCTGGGCTTCATATTCGCCTTATCATCCTGGTGATGGCGGCTGGAATGATGATTTCTCGCGACCAAACGAAAAATTCAAGGACATGAGCAAGCTGGCGGCCGATATTCGAAAACTCGGAATGCGCCCCGGCTTGTGGATGCGCCCGCTTTGCGCTTCTTATAACGATTCTGCTTTACTGCTGCTTCCCGCAATCCCCGGCCGGGATGACCCCAAATACCCGGTATTGGATCCGACGATCGGGGAGAACCTGGCCCGGATCCGGCATAATATCGGCCTCTATCGGCAATGGGGATACGAAATGGTCAAACATGACTATACCAGCTTTGATATTTTCGGTAAGTGGGGCTCGCAGATGGATGACGACATGACGGCAACCCGATGGCGTTTCCATGACAATACCCGTACCACGGCCGAGATCATCCTGGGACTGTATGAGTCGATCCGCGAAGCCGCTGGCGACATGTATCTGATCGGCTGCAACACGCTGAGCCATCTCTCCGCCGGTCTATTCGAGCTTTGCCGGATCGGAGATGATACAAGCGGAAAAGAGTGGGCCCGGACCCGGAAGATGGGCGTCAACACGCTGGGGTTCCGGATGATCCAGCATAATACTTTCTATGCCGCCGATGGCGACTGTGTCGGCGTCACACAGGACGTCCCCTGGGATAAAACACGTCAATGGATGCAGTTGGTAGCCCGCGCCGGGACACCCCTCTTTATTTCAGCCCAGCCTGATGTAGTCGGCGCCGAACAAAAGACGATGATCCGCGAGTGCTTTTCGCTGGCCGCAAAGCCCCTGCCTGTTGGCGAACCCCTGGACTGGCTGACCAACCCGCAGCCCGCCCGATGGCGGCTGGATGGTAAGATCATGGAGTTTGATTGGGGATAACAGCCGCACGGAGAGGAGTGTTGCTATTTAGGCAAAGAACTCTTTAACCTCGTTAAAGACCTGTTAGCGATCGCTAATTTTTTGGGTGCAAAAATCCTTCCTTTTAACTTATTTAGCTCGTCACTAACAGTTAAAGTTGCTTCCTTCTTAAATAGGTCGCTCTTATAAGTATAAGTCTTATTGCTATTTAATTTCATGCCTTTCTATTTTTACCGAAAGCACATTACAAATTTAAGTAATTTTTTTCTTAACTAGTAATCCAAAAGCCGGAGTATTCCTTTGAAAGGGAACAAAACCGCTAAGCTGTTCAGCATAAATGTCAAATTTGAGCCGTAGTTTGCAAAAGCTACAGTCGAAAGGATTTTATTTCTATCACCATTATTGCTGATGGAGTAATCATTTATTTCTCCGTTGGCATCAATGTCTCCAAACGCCAGGTTTACTATTCCAGGAACATCTGTAAGTGTAAATTCAATCCGTTTGGGTATCCTCCCGTTCTTCCCTTCGCTTATAAAATCGATAATACTGAAATCATCAGCAATTTCAAGCTGATCATAAATCTCATATTTCATAAGTAAGGTTATTATTTCTTTTACTCAGAACAACTTCATCTGCTCTCCCGGCCGCCGGAATTGTGAGCAGTCCAACTCCCATCGCTCCGCATTCAATCCATATTTCTGCGTATACCGTGCATACTGCTGCGCCACCAGTTGCGCGATATTTCCTTCGCCGCGCATCCGTACCCCCCAGCGGCTGTCGTTGACCTTGCCATCATGGCTTGCTTCGATCAGGTGCCATACTTTGTCGGCCCTGTCTGGGAAGTTCTTGTATAGCCAGTCATGAAAGATCAGCTTGATAGCGCCATTCAGCCGGATAAAGGTATAGGCGGAAAAGCTCGCCCCATTCTCGGCGGCGGATTTCATGATCCGCTGCATCTCATGCTCGTTCAAGCCGGGGATCATCGGTCCCAGCATAACTCCCACCCGAACTCCGGCTTCACTCAGTTCCCGGATCGTCCGGATACGCTGCCGGCCCGTAGTAGTGCGGGGCTCCATGACCCGGCGAAGCTCCTCCTCAAAGGAGGTGACGGAGATCAGCACCGAGACCAGCCTTTTCTCCGCCATCTTCGCCAGCAACTCCTTATCCCGCAAAATGCCCGCGTTCTTCGTGATGATGCCCACCGGCTGATTGAATTCCAGACAGGTCTCCAGGAGTCTGCGGGTGATCCCGAACTTCCTTTCCGCGGGTTGATAACAGTCGGTATTGCCGCTCAGCGAAATGGGAAGCGGCTCCCATTTGGGATTCATCAGAAATTTGTGTAGCAGCTCCGGGGCGTTCTTTTTTACGATGATCTTCCTTTCAAAATCGAGCCCGGCGCTATAACCCCAGTATTCATGTGCATTACGGGCATAACAATACGTGCAGCCGTGCTCACATCCCTGGTAGGGGTTCATGCTGTACCACATCCCGACGTCCGGGCTGTCGACCTTGTTGACAAGACCTTTTGCCGTCTCTTCCAGATATTGGGTCTCACTGTTGGGCTCGATCCAATCGTCGATCGCCTCGATATGCTCCTTCACCCGCTCGTTCTTCAAAAACCGGTTCTTCGGATTGAACTGTGCGCCACGGCCTTTCAGGTATTGAACAGGATTGATCGGGCCGGAATAATCAGCCAGGTGCCCGCCTTCCGAAGGTTCGGGTAGGTTGTGATCGGTAAGCCGCCCTCCTTCCGAAGGTTCGGGCAAGTTATCTTCTGTCATATTTGTCAATTTATGCCCGCGGCAACGCGAACAACTGTCCCTGCCGGGTCGCCACAGGCAGATTCTGAAATACAAACCGCTCGGAGATCTGCCAGGCCCTGGATGCCCAGGCATCGCGCCCGCCCGACTGCGGACCATCATTGGATTCTCCACTACGCCTTTTCAACAACAACATGCCATCGGCAATGAAACGCCCCGTAAAGCTCCGGTTGCTATACTCCTGCCAACCCTTTTCATATTGCCAGGGTAACAGCTTCCTTGCAATGGGAATATGCGGTTCCTCGATAAAATGCGGTTTGTGATCCTTATCCAGCTTCATCAGCCGCTGGACGTCCCGGACTTCCGTCAGCAGCCCGCGGATCGGCAGTTTGCTCGTCACCTGGATATATATTGTGTGCGAAGGGAAACTCCCATAATCCTTCAATTCCACTTTGAAAGGACAGAAGCCCATGGCGATGACCCGAAGCCGCTGAATGATCCGCTCTTCCATAAGCGCCAATTGTGTGAACCGTACCAAGGTCAAATGCGGTTTACCACTAAGCGTCATGGGCGCCTGATAGGCGTCATGGAACTCTTTCTTTACCTGCTGGATCTTATTGCGCAATTCTTCGTGCGGATTCAGGATCAACAGATATTCGTTGGTCGCCAGTTGGCTTTTATAGTTCTCGCTGAGGACAGCGATAGGTTTGATCGCTTGTTTCATACAATAATCAATGATTGCTTGTTAATTTTTAAGACCAAAAACATTCACCGTCTTACAGGCGTCGAAGGCATGTTTCCTTTTTAGCAAAACCAATTCGCCTACCTGGAAGACGCCATGAAAGTCCTTCCGGGAATAATCGGGCATCGCTTTGTTGTATACCTGCTCGGTCAGTCCGCCCGCAATACTGAGATACGGCCGTCCGATCAGATGCACCGGAGGCCAGCCGGAGGACCGGATGAACTCATCGATCGCTCTCAGTTGCTGCATCAGATCCCGCAAAGGCTCCGGGTCCTGTATTCGCAAATAGATGGTGTGCGGCGGAATGCCACAGTAGTTGTTGAGCGCGACCTCAAAGCGCCGATGCTGGAGACAGATCCGTTGTATCCAGCGGATCAGCGTATCCTCCGCCTCTTCCCCTGCCTGAAAAGCAGCCAGCGTGATGTGCGGCCTGTTACGCCCAAAAATATCATTAGCGCTGCGCTGCCCCTGGTCCAGCCGGTGATCCAGGCCATAGTCGGATAAGAACTGTTGCTGTTCTTCCATCAACCGGTCTTGCATGTCACCATGTGGATAGATCACCAGCAGGTATTCGGCAAATCCCAGCCCTCCCGGCCGGCCTCTGCCCCTTCCTTCCGTAGAAGTTTTTGTCGTCTGTACTAACCCCATTTCCATAAAAAAGATTTTAGATGCTTACTAATTTAGCATAAATTTACTAAATAAATTAGTACAAACAAAATATTTCCCTCCCCCCGGCTTCCGGAGGCCTCGGGAAAACCTTCCCTTTCAAACATACTGTTATGGAAATCGAACAATTCTTTGGCACAAGCTATAAAGACCGCGGTCTCGACCTGAATGAGCAGTTGATACGCAACAAACCGTCTACTTTCTTCATGCGCGTGAACGGCGACGCCATGATCGGCGCAGGCATTTTCCACGGCGACGTCGTCATCGTCGACCGCTCGATGAATGCCGCTAACGGCAAGGTTGTCATTGCCTCCCTCAACGGTGAAATGCTGATCCGCCGCCTCGAGCGGACATTCAACAAGATCCGGCTCGTCCCCGAAACCACCCGTTTGTCCCCCATCGACGTCGACATTTCAGGCGCCGAATTCTCCGTCTGGGGCGTCGTGACGTATGTGATCCATTCATTAACCTGATTTTTTTTACCTTTCTTAAAATATTCCCCCCACTCACCCGTCTTCCTCAATAGTATGGAGGACATATTGACCATCAACCCGCGAATGCCTTCATCCCCGGGAAAAAATATCGCTTCGGTCATTAGCCGTTTTGGCAAACGACTGCTGGGCTTCATCCGCCAACGTGTTGGCAACGAGGCCGACGCAGAAGATATTTTACAGGATGTCTGGTACCAGCTGACAACAACGGTCGATACGGAACCCATAGAACAGATCAGCGGCTGGCTGTTTGCAGTCGCCCGTAACAAGATCATCGATCGCTACCGCAAAAAACAACCGGAGCCCCTGGATTTACAGGACGGAGATGACGCCGCCGGCCCGGACCTTACCGGCATCCTCCTGGACGACAGCCAGAGCCCCGAAACCGCCAACCTGCGGACTCTCTTCTGGAGAACGCTTCAGGAAGCGCTCGATGAGCTGCCGGAACAACAGCGAATGGTATTCGTCTGGAACGAACTTGAAGGCATCTCCTTTAAAGAGATCGCCGCCATGACCGGAGAGAATGTCAATACGCTGATCTCCCGGAAAAGATATGCCGTCCTTCATTTAAGGGAAAGACTGCTGACCCTTTATCAGGAAATTATAGAACATTAAAAATGATGAATATGAACAAAAGTTTTCGGGCTCGTAAAGTATTTGGCATTCTGATCCTTGCTATCATCGGGATCTTCGCCTTCGGCAGCATCGTCATGCTGCTCTGGAATGCCCTTATGCCGGATATCTTCCACCTGCCGCTGATCACCTTCTGGCAGGCACTGGGACTATTGTTACTCACCAAAATATTGTTTAGCGGCTTCCGCGGCGGCCCCAAGGCACGATGGAAAATGGATTCACTAAGAGAAGGATGGGCAAAAATGACACCGGAACAACAAGAGAAATTCAGACAGGAGTGGGGCCGCCGCTGCCGCAAACCCTTTCCGCCCGATGGCCGCTCTGACCGCGAAGACGCGGCGAACCGCGCTACCGATCCCACGTCCGCAAGCCGTCCTGGCGACCCCGCGTCCGCGAACCGCCCCGCCGACCCTAACACCGCCGAACCCAATTTTTAGGAAATGCTGACCTGGCAACCACGGCATAACCAAAGCATTGACTGGATCATCCGTCAACTGGATCTGCAGCCTCACCAGCACCTGCTGGAAGTAGGCTGCGGGTCTGGGCGGCTCCTCGCCGCCATCGCCAGCCGGTCACGCAGCAATTTCATCGCCGCCCTCACACCTTCCGTTATTCGCTATCGCCAGGCAGCACGGCGCAACACAACCTTTATCCAACAAGACACCGTGCAACTGCATCTGGGCCAGTTGCAGGACCTTCCCTACCCGCCGGGATATTTTCATACCATCTATGGATCAGGCAGCTATTATCGCTGGACGAATTTCTCCACCGAATGCCTGCGCCTCGCCAACCTCCTTCGCACCGGTGGCCGCCTCATCCTGCTTTCACAGCCCGGCCACTATAGTAAGGAAGAAGTCCTCCGGACAGAAGCCGCTCACTTGCAGGCCGCTTTCCTGAAGGCCGGACTAACGGATATCCATAGCGAATTCCGTGATCTCCCGTCCGGCGTTTGCCTCTCCGTCACCGGCGTAAAACCTTTGCAACAACATGATTATCAACTATTCAACATTATTAACAATCGCTTATTAAATTCTGAAGCCTATTTCATATCCAAAGTAGCAAGGATACAGCAATGAAAATCTGATATCCCCTAACTTAAAAATTACAGATATGAAGAAGGTATTCATCCTAACCGCTATCATCGCCAGCAGCCTTATCGCTACCAAAGGCTATTCCCAGGTATATGTCGGCGCCCGCTTTGGCCACGTCGGAGTTGGTATTCCAGTCTACCACCGGCCTTATTTCCGCGGCCCGGTCGTCTATGGCGGCGCCTATGTCGCCCCTGCACCAGTTTATGCCCCAGCCCCGGTCTATGCACCTGCTTACACTCCGGCGCCCCCTGTCATCGACTATAACGAATTCCCCGGATATACGTACTACAACTACCCGGCATGGTATGGTCACTTCCGGGACCGGGTCTACTACGAACACTATCGCCCCGTCTTCATGCGGGCCCACCCATCCTTCCACGGCGGTTATCACGGAAGAAGGCGGTAAGCTTATCCAATAAACGTATATCAACAAAAAAGGGCCTCACGGCCCTTTTTATCTGCATTCGGCATCAGTCCATCAGTCCGAATCCTTATCCTTCACTTCCCTGACAAACGCCGCCCGGCTTGGAACCGGCAACGGCGCCCGATCACCCTTGATCCCCTTCCATAGGATCTCATTGAACAAATTATCCGGTACCCGGTCCTCCCGCACAAAATCAAGACCCGCCGATTTCCGCGACCACTCATTCACCGCCGTATTCTTGTCTCTAAGATCGATATTCGCCGGTAACGCCTGGAACGGCGTCAAATTCACATCAGTCCCAAAACACTTCCATAACGTATTAGACGACGCATCATATTGCGTCATCGGCGGCATACCCAGGATCAGCTCGATCGTCCTGAGTACCGACGTCGTCGTATAAAGCGTATGGTCGACAAAATGATGCCGGACCAGCCCGCCGGCAAGATAACACGGACTGCGATGCGCATCGACATGATCCGGTCCGTTCTGCGCATCATCCTCCAGCATAAGTACCACACTTTCCTTCCAGATCGGGCTCTTGCTCAGATATTCGACAAATTCACCCACCGCAAGATCATTGTCGGCGACATAGGCAAAAGGCGTCGGCGCGCCGCGCCGCAGCCCGGCCGTATGATCGTTGCCGATCCGGATCACATTCAGGCGCGGAAGACTGCCCGCAGCCATCAACGAATCAAAATCCGCTTTCCATTCGGTGAATCGCGTGGTATCCGAAACGGTCAGATCCCAGCCGGTAAAAGAAGCGCAATAATGTCCGCGCAGACTGGTGATAAGCGGATTCGGCTGTCCGTTCTTTTTCGGTCCGCCATCCTTCCCAAATTCTCCATAGCTGCGATAACTGACCCCGGCCCGCTGGCAATCATCCCAGATGAAACCGCCTTTGTTGTTGGCTACCGCCCGATTGCCTTCCGCATCATAATCACCACCCCTTCCGCCATAAGAAGTCGGCCAGGTCTTCTCCAAATAGTCCGTAGCATATGCACCCGTGCTCCAGTTGTGCCCATCGGCGCTTACTTCCGCATTGACATAGAAGTTATCGAGCAATACGAACTCATTCGCCAGTGCATGCTGATTCGGCGTAACCCGATCACCGAACAACACCAGGCTCGTATCCCCATTGCCCGATTGAACATCCCCAAGGACCTGATCATAGGTCCGGTTCTCTTTGATGAAATAGAAGACATATTTGATCGGCGACGAGTCTCCCACTTTCATTGGAATGGGATTCCCGGCCTCCCCGCCGGTTGCCAGTTCCCCGGTCTTGTTGTATGGTGTATTTTGATAAACCAGCGCCGAATAATCAGCCAGCTGTTTCGTATCCGGCTCCGCGATGATACTCATCGTTCCCTTGAACAATCCCGCAATATATTGTACCGGTTGCGCCCGGTGAAGATCGCCCTGCCGATAATTCACTTCCTGCCGCCTGGCGATAGGGTTCGGGCCCCGGGGATTCGCCATCGACGTGAGCCCTTTGCCATTCGCCACCCAGATCTGGTTGCCGATCACCTGCACCGCGGTGGGATACCAGCCGACGGGAATAAAACCCTTCGATAACCCCGACCCCGGCTTGCTGACGTCGAATACCGCCAGACAATTATTGTCCGCATTAGCCACATACAAGGTCTTTTCATCTTTACTAAGCGCAAGCGCATTCGTCGTGGAACCAGGCAGCGAATTGGGATACAGGGCCGCATTCAGCGTCTCCATCACCTTCCGGTTGCGAATATCGATCACCGAAACACTGTTGTCATTGGCATTCGCTACAAACAGCCAGCGGCCGTTTTTCGTCAGGCACATATCGTTCGGATTGTCACCTACCGGGATACCATCACCTACAAAACTGCGCTGCTTCGTATCGAAGATCAGTAGCCGGTCACATCCCCAACAGGTAATATACAGCTCGCTACCATCTTTTGAAAGCAAACAGGTATATGCCTCCCCGCCGAGGTCAAGCCGCTGCACGATGGACCGGTTGGCAACGTCGACGATATAAAGAGAGTTATTGTCCTTGGTAACCACGTAAAGGATCCCACGCCGGTCATCCAGCGCCAGCCCGGCAGGCGAGATCTTCTCCGGCCACTTTTTCCCCAGCAGGATGCTGTCCACCAGCACCAACGCATGGGGGCCGCCTGCCGACCCTGCCGACTCTGCCGACCCCGCAGATCCCGCCCCGCCAGCCTGCGGATTCACCGAATATTTCAGTATCCGGTTATCATTCCCGCCGGAAGCATACAGATACTTCTCATCCACGCTGAAAGCCAGCCCCAGCCAGGACTTCGGAATGATCACGCTGTCCAGTACCTGCTCTTTCTCCGCGTCGATGAGCTGAATGGTCTGGGTACTCTGACCATTGTTGGTGACCGCCAGATAATGCCGCGATGAGCTGACAGCGATATTGAGCGGCAGGTCCCCCAGCGGAAGACTGTGCCCGGCCGGCGTCAGCGACCAGCCATTGGGCAATAGGACCTTCTTTTGCGCCGGATCGCCCACCGGCCCCGGCGTCTGCGCTTGTAAGCAGGAAGCGATTCCAATCGAAAGGATAGTTGATAAAAGTTTTCTCATAATCGGTAAAATTATTTTCTTAACCCACTCACCCCCGCTCCACAATACAATTTAATACAGAGATAACCCCTAAGGGAATAACCGTGCGGCTTGTTCCGCGGATTCCGGTCTGCCGACGTCGACCAACAGGGAATGACTGTGATCGAACGCCCGGATCGAATGATCCGCCGCCAGGTCCAGATAAAGGTCGACTATCGAGAATTTTCCATCCCGCGTTATCAGCGGAAAGATTGCCGGCTCAATGACGTGGATGCCGCTAAATGCCTTCTGGACAAGTCGATTGCCGCCCGCCCCCGCCATACCGGGCCCTCCCGGCAGCCGCACCATCCTCTCCTCCCCCGTCGAGACATTCCGCCACCCGCAAAGTTCGTCCCGGGCATCAAAAAGAAAATAACGGCTGGTAGCCCGCCCCGTTACCGCCAGCGTAGCCAACGGCCGGCGCCGGAAATGATCTTCGATCAACGCCGACAGATCCATATCGGTCAGGATATCCACATTCATCAGCACAAACGGCGACCCATCCCGCACCTCCGCTGACGACCCTTCCAAAAAGGGCCGGGCCTTCTTCAGCCCGCCACCCGTCTCCAGCACCTCCGCCGTCTCGTCACTGATCATGATTCGGGAACCCCAGCCATGATTCACCGTTAACGCGTCGATGATCTGACCGGCAAAATGATGGACATTGACCACCACTTCCTCGATCCCATATTTTCGCAGATATTCGATATTTCGCTGGAGCAGGGTCTTCCCGTTGACAGGCGCCAGGGCCTTGGGATGCCGGTCTGTCCATGGCTTGAACCGGGTACCTAATCCCGCCGCGAGAATAAATGCACGGGTGATGCGGACCGGAGAGTGACCAGGGCTATTCATAGCGCGAAGATAGGAAAGACCGGTAGGCCGGCCGATAAAACCGGGCCGCACTTGCCCGCCGTTGCAATATCCATTGCGGCAGCCTGTTCTCGAACTGCTGCAGCTCCGGGCTGGTCCCGTTCAACGGCAACCCCGACCATTCCGCCAGGTAGGAATTCGTATTTACCTCCTTCAGATTATCCGGCTGTATACCGCTGATTCCCATCAACCAGCCTTCCTGGCCTTTGACTTTATATTTGAAAAAGTATACATATCCCGTCGCCCGTCTGGTGACGACATGCTGCTTTCCGACCAACTGAACCTCCGATTCCCTTCCTTCTATTCCCCGGTCCGACAATACCGATCGCGCCATCGCCTCCTGATTTCGAAACTCCGCCGGGAACAGATCCACCTTCCCCGCCTGTACCAGGTCATTGTATAACCTGGCGCGGTGCCGGTCATCCGCCGCCAAAGCATGCAGCACACTATCCGGCACGGACCGGTTGTTGCGGATCAGGACCAGCGCAGCGGCATGCCTGATGCCAGGTGATTTGATCTGCAACAGCTGATTGAACCACCGGGCGACGCCGGGACGGTCATAAAATGGCGCCAGCCATTTCGCATATTCATCAAGCCGCGGAGCGGAAGCTCGGGGTTCACGCAGACCGAACGCCTGGATCTCATCCGGCGGCAGAACATCCTCATCATCGTTATTCTTTTCTTCCGTCAGTTGCTGCTTCTTTAGCAGGATCTGGGCGTCAGAGAACAACCCCGTAAAGTATCCCCCATATGCCGCCGCCGGCAGCCGGCTGCTGTCGGCCATTTCCGCCATCAGCTGCAGAATGGGCGGCTTAAAGCCTTCGACAGGGATCAACTGCAGGATATCGGGGAATAGCGAGATCGCCAGGACGCTATCCTCCCCGATGCGATCGAAGAATTCCCTCAACTGGGTCGCATTTTCAAAGACCGGCGGCGCCTCAAGCAGCCATTTTTTCACCAACGCATAGGCTCCCTTGTTGTCCAACCGGACCATCGCCTGCAACGCGGCATTCTGAAAAGCTGTGGTATCGCCGCTGCTTTCATAAAGCTGTTTTACATATTCCACAACCGGGTCCAGACAGCAGGTATCCCTGAACCGCCCAAGGCTCTGGATCAGCTCGCTCTTTCTTTCGATATAATTTTTGCTGCCCGGCTTCAGGTCCGTGATGATCTTTCGCAGCGCCGGCAGATCGGCAGGCGTGAACAAAATATGATGGAGCGCTTCGCGCGCGATATGCCGCTCGGCGGAGTCCTTGCTGTGATACCGTGAAAAGAAAAGTGCGGATTTGCTGGCGAACACCGTGTACCCATTGGTCTCCACCTTCGGAGTGAAGGAAGAAAAGAACTCCCGGAGAAATTCACTTTCCTCGCCGTCCTTATCCGTAAGGGCAGTTATCTTGTAGATCGTATTACCCTTTACGACCGCAAGCCCGATGACTTTCCGGCTGCTATTGGTATCGAGCAGCGTATACCGGTAACCGCAGACCGAATCGCCGCTGCGGAAATATTCCTTCTTATCCAGGATAAACTCGGCCTTCAGTCGCTTCCAGTGCATCTCATTTTCCCAGAAAACGCTCGTGTCATTCCGGTAAAAGTATTCCGGCAGGGTCGCCGTGATGACATGGATGCTTTCACCGGTCGTGTCATTATAAAAATAAGCATGCCGGACCTTCGTTTCCGACACATATCCCGCTTCGCTCTCCCGCATCAGCATCGGGAAAAAGATCCCCGCTTCCGTCAGCGGCCGCAAAGTCTCGGGCACATCGGGATATACCGGCGTCCGCACCGCGAAATGCCTGGCGGTATCGGCGTACCATTGCGGCTGTCCATAGTGAAACGGCGTTAAATGAAAGCTGCCCAGGAACCGGGCGATTTCGGCATTATCCTTTTTTCCCGCCGCAAGGACCAGATAGTATTCCGGTCCGCGAATGACTGCTTTTGCTTTCAGCCGCCCACCGGTCGCCGTACTGAATTCCAGGTCCAGACAATCACGGCCGTCGAGCTGCCCGGATTTGCGGGAGAGCTCTTTCACGATCATCTTCGATCCCTTCAGGCTTTCCTCGATCAAATGCAGGTCTACGGTGTCCTCTTCCAGGAAATGCGTATTGCTGACATTGTCTTTCAAAACGAGATAAGCTTCTCCGGTAGCGCTGACCGTCTCATACTGCCAGACCGGTTTGCTCATGCCGCCGAAACCCGAGTAGGAAACCACCGGACTAGCCGGGAAAGAAGCCTCGAAGCCACCCTGGGGTGGACTGTAATTCGCCCACTGATACGCCGGCTCCTTCAATTGAATGGAAGCAAAGAAATCATCCGCCTCTTTCCCGGTTACATACTCCTCTTTACCGCTCATCTTAAAGATCAGGATCTCTGTCGGCCCAGCCAGGATCATATACCGTTGCAGATCTCCGCCGCGGCTCTTATTGACGATCTCAAAACCGTTATAGCCGTTGCGCTTTATCTCCATTTTACTTACGATCTTGCCGGGAATGTTGTCATAAAGCAAGCTGTCGATCGTCTTTAGTACCACCTCCGGCGACTGGCCGGTCAGCCCGGAATGGGTCTTCACCCGGGTCAGCATATAGTAGCTGCCGTTCGCCATATCGGCAAATTGCCACGAAGGATTGGCCGACTCCTCCCGCCGGTACCATTGACCTGGAAGATTGCATCGGATCATCCCATCATCCGTCATGACCGTTCGGTTGCTGACGGGCACATGCAGCCGGTCGATCTTCTCCCGGTCTTCGGCGTCCTGATCGGCCATTTTCACCGGCCGGAGCGTATACCCCTTTTTCCGCAGGATCTCGATCACCCCCCTGCCGCCCGGCAAATGGGCGGCGCCAACAGCAACGAAAAGCGACTTATGCCGGAGGATGGAATCGATGGAGTTGGCCTGGATGACATTCCGGTCGTAAAGAAATTTCTCCGTGAATGCTTTCGAAGAGGACAACAACTGATCCAGGGAATCCATCAGCGACAGGTCTCCCCGCCGATAAGCTTCCTGCATTTTCGTGGCGATCGTATAAGCGGTCTCGCCTTCCGGAAAAGTCTTTCTTTCGATCTTTTCTTTCATCTGAGCCTCGGCGGCTTCGATCGACATCTTTTCAGATTGAAGGTAGTTCTCCACTCCGGCGCCTTCTTTTCCCAGCCGCCGGCCCGTCTGATAGATATACAGATCGAGATAGGTGTCCTCCTGGAAATTGGCCAGCGGAGTTACCGTTCGGTACAGCAGCCCGTTCATTTCAAAGGGCTCCTCCCGCAAGGCCGCTATCAGCTGGTCAGAATAGTTGTTCTGCCGGAGATCATTTTCCGAAATATAGTCGGCATCGGTAGCTGCATATCCATAAAAATGCTGCACCCGCTGCGCTTCTTCCAACCGGAACATATCCGGCTGCCATTCGTCGGGATCGACTTCCAACGCGACCACGTCGACGCTTCTGATCGCCATATAGAACGAATCGCTGAGATGGAACACCTCTTTATTGCTGATATGCATGGAACCGAAAAGATAGGATGGCTTCTGAAGGCCATTGCCGGAGATCTCCCACAAAATGCTGGGATAGGCGGATTGGCTGTGACCAAAAAAGGGTAGTCCCGACAACAGGGTAAAGGTTAACGCGTAAAGTCTGCTCATACCGATGGTTGATGATCCAAAATAAGGAATAGTTATCCAAAAAGAAAGTGAATAATCGGCGACTGAGCGCCTATAAAACGATATTCTGTATCAGGGGGCCTTTCTGCGGATAATCGGTATTGTAGTGCAGTCCGCGGCTTTCCTTTCTGAACTGCGCTTCTTTTACAATAAGATAGCCCACCGTGATCAGATTGCGCACCTCGCAGAGTTGCGGCGATACCGCCGTTGTTTCATAAAGGGACTCAATCTCTTCGTGTAAGAGATCAAGCCGCTTGCTGGCCCTTTGCAACCGCGTATAGGTTCGCACGATCCCCACATAATCGCTCATCAGGAGCTGCAATTCTTTCAGACTTTGGGTGATCAGGATCATTTCATTGGGCTCCATGGTCCCCTGCGCATTCCAGTCGGGAATACCCTCTTTGAAATCAAGATATGGAACCTGCTGAATACTGTCCAGATAACAACGGTGGGAAAAAACCAGCGCTTCCAGCAGCGAATTGCTCGCCAGCCGGTTGGCGCCATGCAACCCTGTCGAAGAACATTCGCCGCACGCATAAAGCCGCGCAATGGACGTACGGCCCCACTCATCCACTTTGATCCCGCCACAGCTATAATGCGCGGCAGGAGCAACCGGGATCATCTGCGTTGTAACGTCGATACCGATCGAGCGGCATTTTTCATAGATGTTGGGGAAATGCTCCATGAACCTGGCTTTGTCCATATGACGGCAGTCGAGATAGACATGTTCAGTACCGGCCTTTTTCATTTCGCTGTCGATCGCCCGGGCTACAATGTCCCGCGGAGCCAGATCTTTTCTTGGGTCATATCTTTCCATGAACGCTTCGCCACGACCGTTCCGAAGGATGCCGCCATCCCCCCTCACCGCTTCGGTGATCAGAAAGGAAGGGCTTACACCCGGCTCGAATAACGCCGTTGGATGGAACTGGATGAACTCCATATTTTCTATCCGGCCCTTAGCCCGGTAGACCATGGCTACTCCGTCCCCCGTTGCGATCGTGGGATTGGTTGTTGTCCGGTAAGCCTGGCCGTTCCCGCCTGTCGCCAGCAGGGTGACCTTGGAGAGGATCGTGACGATCTTGTTGGTATGCTGATCGAGGGCATAGACGCCATAGCACTCGATATCGGGCGTCGATTTGGTGACCAGGTAGCCCAAATGGTGTTGCGTGATGATGTCAAGGACAAACCAATGCTTGATGATCTCGATATTCTTTTGCTTGCCGACCGTCTCAAGCAAGGCCCGTTCGATCTCCTTACCCGTCACATCCTTATGGTGCAGGATGCGAAATTCAGAATGGCCGCCTTCCTTTCCCAGTTTGAAATCGCCTTCGGCGTCCTTATCGAACCTGGTCCCCCACCGGATGATCTCATTTATCCGCTCAGGCCCTTCCGTTACAACGATCTCCACCGTGCGTGGGTTACACAACCCGTCACCGGCGATCAACGTATCCTGGATATGCTTGTCGAAGCTGTCCCGCTCAAAATCCGTCACCCCGGCAATGCCTCCCTGCGCATACTTGGTATTGGTCTCATCGATACGGGTCTTGGTGATCACCAGGACTTTCTTTTCCGGATGATGCTGCGCGACCTTTAGCGCATAACTTAACCCCGCGATACCCGAGCCAATGACGAGAAAATCTGTCTTTATCATCTGATGAATATCTGGATCAAAGGTTCGGGGGCTCATATGTTTATTAATATTCTATGCTATACCCAAATTGCTCCGGATGATCAAACGCGTCGATCAGATTGAACTTCATGACAACGGTCTTCTTGTCGTCCGACAATTTCGCAGTGGCGTTATCGATCTTTTTGACCGGCCTCGGAAGGATGATCGTCGTCGTATAGCTGATCTCCATTCCCATTTGTGCGGCTTGCTTGACCTGGGCCATTTGCGGATCATTTTGCAAAGCTTTCCACTTTTCCTGATTCACTTTCTTGGTCATCACGCCGTCATGGCAGGTAAAATCATAAATCCCGTTGAACTGGTTGATATCCGGACTGGGTCCCGCATCCCCGCCACCTTCATCGCCGCCCAGGTTTTTAAGAAGCTTCGCCGAGCCCAGCGACCCGTCTCCCAACGCCGCATATAATTTCTGCAGGTTATCCTGGTTGCTAAACGGGAATTTCATGTGGGTCGTAAAAACCTTAGCATCCATATCGAGCTTGATATGGATTGTACCCGCGCTGAGCAGCGCCTTTTTATCCGCGGGGAGGCTATTGACACTATCCAGGACGTCCTTCAGATCGATGGTGGTATCCATCTTGCTGATCCCTTTCTTTTCCATTTCCTCTTTCCCCATATATTGCTGGAGCAGCTCAAGCATCTGGCTCATATCCATATCCATCGTTACTGTCCCGCTGCCATCCTTCTTCACATCTATTTTTTCGTAGATATCGAGACAGCCGGTAAAACATACCGTCACAGCGACAAACAGGATAAACTTTAGCATCTTCATGTCGTTCAAAATTTAGACGGCAAGATAATTTTTTACTGGACGCTAACCTTATAGCGGACCGTAAATATTTGTGAATGTCCCGGCGGTAAAATGGTCAGTCCCATTTTGTTGTTGAAGCAATCCGGTGCGCCGCTCAAATTCTCCACCGCAATGCTTGTCCGGGTCGCCGGAGTATAAATTTGCAGATAAGGATAGCTGGCGTCGGGAAAGAAAGAGATCGTAATTCCATTCCCGGGATGATAGATCTCGCAGGCTGCGCTGACAAGATCGGGTTTCAGACTGAAACAATTATCAAGGAAGACGTCCCCGATCAGCCTTGGTGTTTGAAAGACGTCATATTGCGAGAACTTGCCCGTGGGGATGAGCTGGCTGTCAAATTCGAGGATCGCCGCCGAATGGAACTGAAGCCGCCAGTCATCGATCCTTCCGCCCAATTTGAAATACGGATGCCAGCCGTCCGCGATCGGCATGACGGTCTTCCCGAGATTCGTCACCGAGGTAACCACCTCCAGCACACTGTCGGGATGGAGTAAATATCTAACCTGGCAGTCATAGTCGAACGGATAGCCGGGATCATCTTTTTTGTAGCTGTATTCCAGCACCACCGTTCCGGAATGATCACTGGTCGCTTCTTCCAGCACCGAAAACGGCTTATCGAAGATCAACCCATGGATCGCGGTCCCATCGCCAAACAACCGGGTGAAATGATACGTCGTGCCTTCGAATTGGTAGACGCCGTCCCTGATCCGGCAGGGGAAAGGCGACAGCTTCGGGCCCTTGAAAGACCGGGCCATATCTCTCTTCAGTTCAGCCAGATCCGAATAATTGTCAATGACATTGAAGGTCGCACCATCGGGCCTGCGGACGGCAAAAGCGTGCAGGGCAGCCCCGAATCCCGGCAGCAGGGAAATAACCGTTCCGCTGCTTTCATCTTCTATATTGATCAGATCAAGGCCGCGTTCCTGCGTGTGCCGAATCAAAAAGCTCATGGCGGGTTTTGTATATTTCCCCGCAATGTAAGTCAAATCACCTCAACATATCCCGGCCCGCGCCCGATTCCGTACCGTTTTTGGGACAAGTGCGGCAGGAGAAAGCCCGACCTGGATCTCGGTCAGTTGACAAGCCGGCGCGGCATAGTCGATGTGCAGCAGCGCCTCCACATAGAGATCGGTCATTTCCAGGTCATTAAAAGCGATATAATCCAGCATTTCCGAGTATTCCGCCAAAAGACCTTCCCAGTGCCCTTCATGCCGGGAACAAAGACAATTGAAAGGCAGGATCTGCTTGAAAAAAGGAAGGAGGGTGGTCGGGATCTGCCCCTGTACCGGCAATGCGATCTCCATCGTGACCGGGCTGTCGGGCTGGCCGTCCATTCCATGGAAGAAACGGTACTGCGGTCCGCAGATCAGCAGGTCAAGGTCGGCAACATATTGGTATAATTCCCGTAAGACATTAGCAGTCAGTGCCCTGGACTCCTGAAAGGTTGTCTCACGGGTGACATACAGGACAGTCATGGGAGGATGGACGCGGATAAGCATACAATTTCTGGTTTTCTCAAAGATGCGGTTGATTTGTGTCAGCCTTATGTCAGGAGGACATATAATGTGCAGATAATTTTTCGGCAAGCTCCTTCATGATGGTTCGAAGGGCGGCGGGCGTCTCTACCTGAACCCGATTCGTATATGTCAAAAGCCAACGCCCAAAATAGGACAGATTTGACGTCAGAAATTTCATCCGGACAAAGGCTTCCTGCACTTCTTCCGATACAAAACCATTCAGATACTTCTGTTCCTGCAGGTATTTGGCCGCTTCCCGGTCAAATCGGACGATAGCTTCTTCCAGGTCGGAACCCTGTCTGATCTTGTCGATGTATTCCCGGATGGATGGATGCGCGGTGGGATCGAAACAATGATCGTCAATAGTAACTCCCAGCATTCGGCTCATCCGGAAATCCCGGTAGTCGTTCCGCAGGTGACACCACGCGATCAGATGCCAGGCATTCCCGTAGTACAACAGACCGATGGGCTCCACCTTTCTAAGCGTGACCTCTTCCTTAAGTTGAGACCTGTATTGAAGGTGGACGATCTTTTTATTGACAACCGCCTGCTGCAACATCGATAAATATTGCTGCGGAGATTCGAGATCGGGGGCATACCGGGTCAGGATCTGGATATGTTCCGTCAGGCTATCCACATACTCCTTGTCCGGGGATCGCAATACAGCCTTTATCTTGAACAGGGCCGCATTGAAATGCCGTTTTACCGATCCATCCGTGAATCGTTCCGCCAGTTTTGCCCCAAGCAAGAGTGCGCTGGCCTCTTCCTGGGTGAACATGACCGGCGGCAACCGGTATCCTTCCATAATGGTATACCCGGAACCTGCCTCGCCGATCACCGGCACGCCGGATTCATCCAGGGCCTTGACGTCCCGGTAGACCGTCCGCAAGCTGATCTGAAAGCGATCGGCCATTTCCTGCGCCGTCACTTTCTTTTTGCTCTGCAGATGGGTGAGAATGGCATGTAGTCTGTCGATACGATTCACCAAACTTCGTTTTCCTTCAGCAAATTTATCAATTCCTCGAGGGCAATGGAGCTATCGACCCCCCTTTTGACAATCTCTTTACCCTTATATAACGTGATCTTGCCCGGGCCGCTCCCGACGTACCCGAAATCCGCATCCGCCATTTCCCCCGGACCGTTGACGATACAACCCATGATCGCGATCTTGACGCCCTTCAAATGATGAGTTACAGCCCGGATCCTGGCGGTGGTCTCCTGAAGATCGAATAGCGTCCGCCCGCAAGAGGGACAGGAAATATACTCGGTTTTCGAGATCCGCGTCCTTGTAGCCTGCAGGATCGAAAAAGCGGTATTGTTTAAAAATTGATGATTGTTGTTCGCTTCCAGATATGTCCGGCCACTTACCTTGCCATTGATGATCTTATCCGGATCATTGATCAGCCAGATCCCATCCCCCATCCCATCCAGAAATAAAGCCCCGGCCTCGGCGGAGAAATGGATCAGCTGCCCGTCGATCGTGGGATCACTACTTTCCACCGCCAAAATCACCGGATTCCGGATTCCGTGATCCATGGCTTCGATAAGCCACCTCCTGACCGACATCATCGCAGCCGGAGAAGACGACCACAGACAAACGACCGCTTGCCCGGCTAACTTTTGCAGCACATTTGCCGCTTCCGGCGATGCGGCGTCCACCGATACAAAATGCGGAAATTCTGCCGCGTCCCACCCGGCGTTCCCATCTGGCGGCTGCTGTGCGAGATATTCACCGGCCGTATATAGCGGAAGATATTTTTTTGGGTCGTCCGCCTTTTGCCAGGCGGCATGATCCAGGATCACTCTCAACGTACCCGGCAGATCAAAATCAATGGTAGTATTTTGAGTATAGATATAGTCAGCCGCCGCATCACCGATATTCCATTTATCCAAACCCGGATCATAGGAATAGCCGATCGCCTGTAGATCCTCCCGCCGGATCAAAGCCTGCTTCATAAAGCCGGCTACCACAACCGGCACATGATGATCCCCAATGCCGGCGACAACGCTTGTCGGCCTTCTTCGATACTCGAACGGCGAATAGGGGAGCTTTTCGACCGGCGGGATCGTCGCCACCGTATCGCCCGGCCCTACCACTTTCGGCTCCCCAACTTCCTCCACTCCCGCCTTCGGTTGATATCGTTTGACCAGGTCCTTGCAAACAGGGATCTCGAATTCAGGATCTTCCGTCAGTGAGACCCGGATCGTATCGCCAATCCCATCCTCAAGCAGCGTGCCGATCCCGATCGCTGACTTTATCCGCCCGTCCTCTCCATCGCCGGCTTCGGTAACGCCAAGATGCAGCGGATAGCAAACGCCAAACTCCTCCGTCATTTGCCTCACCAGCAGCCGGTATGCCTGCACCATGACCTGCGGGTTACTGGACTTCATGCTGAGCACGATATTGTGATAGCTCTCATCCCGCGCGACACGGAGGAACTCCATCGCGCTTTCCACCATGCCGATGGGAGTATCGCCATAGCGGCTCATGATCCGGTCGCTGAGCGAACCATGATTCGTGCCGATCCGCATCGCCGTGCCGTATTCTTTACAGATCTTCACCAGAGGCGTGAAACGCTGGCGGATGCGATCGATCTCCTCGTTGTACTCGGCGTCCGTGTACTCGATAAAGTCGAACTTCTTTTTATCGATGTAATTCCCGGGATTGATCCGAACTTTTTCGACGATGCGGGCCGCGATCTCTGCGGCATTGGGAGTGAAATGAATGTCCGCTACCAGCGGTGTCGAATACCCTCTGCGCCGCAGCTCGTTTCGGATATTCAGCAGATTCTCCGCTTCCTTCTTGCTGGGCGCCGTAATGCGAACCAGCTCCGCCCCGGCCTCGATACAGCGGATCGATTGCTCGACCGTAGCAAACGTGTCCATCGTATCCGTGGTGGTCATCGTCTGAATGCGGATGGGATAGTGATTCCCAAGGATGAGCTCGCCGACCCTCACTTCCAGCGTGTCCAATCTCGAATACTGCGTAAGGGAATTACAATATAGCTGCATACCACAAATTTAATAAAGAATCGCCAGTCCCGCCGGCTATGCGTCGATCACCAGTCCTTGTCCGGCAATCACCCGCCCGCTGTCCGTCGATCACCAATCCTTGTCAGGTTGATTGGGGGTATGAACCTTATTCTGATTGAGCCGGTTCTGCAGATCGTTCTCCCGCTGCTGAAGCGCTTTCAGCAGTTGTTCCACCTGCTGCTTATTGAGCCGGCTGGGCTGCGGTTTGGGTTGTTGTTGCTGCTGCTGGTCCTGGTTCTTTTTCTGCTGGTTCTGCTGATTCTTCTTTTGATCCTGATTCTTTTTCTGTTGGTTCTGTTGCTGTTGTTGCTTCTTTTGCTCCATCAACGCCTTTTCCAGGTTCTCCCGCGCATCTGAATCGGCGGCGTTCAGTCTCAACGCCGCTTTCCAGGCATCGATGCTTTCCTGAAGTTTCTTCTGTTTTGCCATCGCGACGCCTTTATTGTAAAGGCTCTTTTCTTCCATTGACTTATCGGAACCGCTGTGATTGACGCTGGCGTCGTACGACCTGGCCGCGGCGTCGAATTGATTTTTTCTGAACTGGGCATTTCCCAGGTTGTAATTGGCCGTAGGATTATCGGGCGCTTTGTCGACCGCCGCCTGAAATTGCCTAACCGATTGGTCGAGCTGTTTCTTCTTATAGGCCCGATTTCCGCTGCGGATCAGCGTGTTTGTAGTCTGGGCGGAGGCCGGCGCTATGGTCGCGAAGCTTAGCGCTATCAGTAATAACATCCGGGGCCCACCGGCAGCCAGCTTCCCGCTGCGGCGTTCGGCAATCAGGAATTCTCCCAGCAAGAGGAGCATCGCCGCGCCCAGGAACCATTGGAAATAGCTTTTGTAGTCGATGAATTCACTGTCACTCGTCGCTTTCTTCTCGGCGGCGCCCAACTGCTGGGTCATCGTAATGAGCGCATCTTCTACATTATCGAGACGCAGATAAGTGCCATTGGTCTCCGTAGCCAGTTGCTGCAGCTCCGCCTCATTCAGCTTGGACATGACGGTATGCCCTTCTTCGTCCTTTTTGAGCTCGCCCGTAGCCGGATCTTCGATAGGAGAGCCTTCAGGCGAGCCAATGCCTACCGTGTTGATCAGCACACCGTCTTCCGCCAGTTGCTTGGCGACCTTTGCCGCATCGGGATCATGGTCTTCTCCGTCGGACACCAGCACGATCGACTTGTATTTTCTTTCTTTGCTGTTGAAGGCGGCATTGGCCATTCTCAACGCATCGGCGATCACGGTACCTTGAGTGGGTACGACGTCCGGACTTGCTTCCTGGATATACATGTGCGCCGCTCCGTGATCCGTTGTCAGGGGCATTTGCAAATAGGCCCGGCCGGCAAACAGCACCAGCCCGATCCGGTCACTGGGAAGCTGATCCACCAGCCTTATGAGAAATTGTTTAGCCCTCTCCAGCCGGCTGGGCTTGATATCCCGCGCCAGCATACTCTTGCTGACATCCAGCACCAGCATTACATCCACCCCTTTACGCTGGACGTTCTCCATAGACCCCGGTTTTTGAAGGTTGGCAGCGCCCATCACAATGACCATAAAAGCTACTACCGCCAACCCCGCCTTGATCAGGAACCGGACGGAGGAGAAATTTCCGATCAGCTGGCTGACCAGCGAAGGATCTCCAATCCGGGATATGGTCTTTTTTTTCCATTGAAGAAGCCACCATAACAGCAGCAACAAGATGGGAAGCCCCGCCAGGCCGATCAGATAGTCGATATGTTCGATGCGAAACACGAAGTCGTAAGTTTAACCATTTATTTTTTGCCCTGCAAACAGTCCTATTTTTTCCCCTGGAAAAAGCCTTGCGCCCGAAGGATCTTTTTTGCAATTTCCAGGCCGGTCCGCCGGAGATCCTTTGCCATGTCGGCGGATTCCAGGTTGACAACGAAAAAATAGGGGTGTTTGTTTTCCTCCACCCAGCCCTCTACCCAGCCAATAGAATGGCCATCCTCTTTTTTGCCCTGTGCGGCTTTATAAGCCAGCCGAAAAGCCGAATTGCTCTCCACCGGCATCATCCGCCGGACGATCTCCTGGGTGCGCTCAAAAAAAGGAAGTTGATTAAAATATAATTTCTTTAACAATCCGAGCTGTTGATCGCAGTTGATCTTGAGCTCATTGTCTTCCCAGAATTCTGCCGACGTATCGCTGATCGTCGTATCCCTGCCCACCACCTTGTTGCCATATTGCAATGTATCGACCCATTTGCGCAGCGTGTCTTTGCGGATCCGCTTTGACAGATACGCGAAGCCGTCTCTCCCGGCCGGTGTAGTGTCCCGGAAACATTCTCCCAATGTAAGAGGTGCCTGGTGTCCCGGACCTGAGTGGGTGCCCGTATCTATCCTAACGTCAACCAAGGTAGCCGGAGCATCGTCCCCGACGATCAATGATGAGTCGTTCTTCGATAAACCCGCCTGGATCGCCACCAGCGACTGTACAATATCAAAGGTCGCTCCCGGCGTATAAAAGCTATCGCTATATCGCGACAAATTATAAATGGTGAAATGTCCATGCCCGTTGTCAAAAAGCCCAAACGCCCCCTTCACCCCCGCCGAATCGAAATACCCTTGCAGACTGTCATCCACCGTTACGTTATTGGGCGAACACGCAGAAAACAATATCGGAAAGAAAAGAAGTACAGCGACACCTCTACGCATCCAAAAAAAATTTGCGGCAAAGATAGCTTTAAGATCTTACGTCGGGTTATTGCCTCGGCAAATTATATTTATCGATAAGCTCGAGCGTGACCCCATTGGTCCACCCAAAACCATCCTGATCCGGATACTCGCCCCCGCCGCCACCTTTATCGGAATCGACTACATTATATTTCTCCATCAGCTTGCCTGTCTCCTTATACACTTTCTCAACCAGCCGGACCCATCTCCCGGCAATATCCGCCGCCAGCTCTTTCTGCCCGCAGCGATCCAGCCCCCAGATAGTCATCCATTCGAGAGGCGCCCAGCCATTGGGGGCGTCCCATTGCTGGCCCGTTGCAAATTCCGTGGTCACCACCCCACCCGGCTTCAGCAATTTCTTCCGGATCACATCGGCCGCCTTTCTGGCCAGAAAGCTGATGTAGTCGGGGTTCTCATTAATAAAGCAGAAGGGATACATCCCGCCGGGATTGATGTGATTGGATTGCCGGCTGGTCCGGAAATTATAATCCGTATAGAAATTGACGGTTTTATTCCAACAGTATTTCTGGATCAACTCACCGCGGTGAATGGCTTTTTGCCGGAACCCGGCCGCGGCGCTATCCTTGTTGATAAGCATCGCCTTCGAAATAGCCCACTCGAGATGGTAGAGCAGCGCATTCAGGTCCGGTGGCACCATATCCGTGGTGTGGATTGTAATGAGGTTCTTTTCATCGGCAAACCACCGGCTGCTGAAGTCGATCCCGCTCTCGGCGGCAGCCCGAAGATCCTGATACATCTCTGTCTTATCCCGGCCGGACTTTTGAGCCGTCAGCACATCCTCCCGCCAGCTTTCCTGTCTTGGAACAGTCGCATCGTCCCAATACCGGTTCAGGATGTCTCCGTCTTTCAACCGGACTACACGGCGATAAGCCTGGCCAGGCTTCAGTTTGTCGGCGCCATCCATCCAGAACTCATATTCCTTTTCCATCGCCGGCAGGAACTCCTGATACACGCTGTCCCCCTTAACCGAAGCCAGTAACTCTACCATGACCGAAAAGAAAGGCGGCTGCGACCGTCCGAGGTAATAGGTCCGGTTGCCGTTAGGAATATGCCCATAGTTTTCGATCAGAAAAGCAAAGTTCCGGACCATGTTATCGATCATTTCGATCTCGCCGCTTTCCTTAAGCCCCAGCATCGTAAAATACGAATCCCAATAATATACCTCCCGGAACCGGCCGCCCGGTACGATATACGGATTGGGCAGGGGTAACAGCGAGCTGCCTTCAACAACCTTATCAGGCGTACGTTTCAGCACACTCCACAGGTTTTTGATATGGGTGACCACATCTTCCGACATATTGCTTTTATAGGCCTCCGCCGGGTTGACCGGAAGATCGAAATTATCGAGAACGAATTTTTTCAGGTCAAAGCCCGGCGCGCCTTTCTGCGCTTCATAGTCAGCGACGATGTCGGCTGGCTTTCGTTTCGGGACACAGTCCACAAATGTCTTGCCATCCGGAAAGACTTGCCCCATCTGAACGTCGACAAATAATTTGCCATAGGTCTTGTCGGGAGGGATGGTGACAATCGGCTGGGCAAGCGAAAGTAAAGGAATGACTACAAGCAAGTAAAGGCCCGCTAATCTTCTCATAAGTAGAAAATGAGCAATAAAAATAAAATATTTTCCATACATTTATCTCCAGCTTATATAAATAGCGAACACCGCCAGGACTAGCGGTGTTCCTTCTGCTTTTGCTTATAACCTGGAAATTCTTCAGCCGGCCGGTGGGTGGCCGGGATAATATTATTCTGCGCCGTCGCTCTGTGCTCGCTGCACGGCATAATTACCTACATTTTGACCCACCGTCATTCCCACTTCGCAATCGACATTGTAATGGATACCCGCATAGATCCGTGAATTCGCGGCGTCCTGGGCCATGCTCTGGTATGCCTGCGCCCTCGACGGGAGAATATGGCCGAGAACCGTAGCCGCCGCCGCGCTGAACATCGAGTGGCCCGAGACATAAGAAGGGAAGTTCGGGATTCCGGTCAGCGTCCGGATCATTGCGTCCATCTGCGTCGGCCGGGGATTGAAATAATAATACTTGATATACCAGCATTCGATCGCCGCATCCATCTCCGCCATATTCAGCAGGGCCATATTACGGGCCCATCGGACCTCACTCCAGTTCTGTGTAATAAAGTCCTGCGCCGCGATATAGTTCCAGTGGCCCGGCGGCGTCCATGTCCCCGCACCGTCGGCCCAGAATTGCACGAGGCTAAGTTGTTCGCGGGTAGCGTTCTTCACCGTGTTCAACGCCTGCTGGACCTGTTGCTTCATCGTATCGCTGCCGGTAGAAGGCGGCGGGCCGGGCCGGAGCGCAACGACTGCCGCCGAGTCGAGCAGAAAGCCTTTTACCTGCCCGAATAAGGGCAGCATCGGAGGCCGGGCGGGCGTTTCCAGGCTCACCCATGCCGTTTGACCATTGGCTTCCGCCGTCGTCACATATGACGCCCATATCGCCGGGGTACCGACCGCCTTCCCGGCATTGTCGGCCCTGCCCCGGGTAATAAATGCATCCGCTACCTGACGGCCAAGCGCTTCACCGGCGGTGATGTCACTGGGTGCGGCTGAGCCCGAAGCGATCAGACTGAACTCTTCCTGTTGCAATTTCTGCTGGATCGATGCAATTTCATCGGGGAAAAGCAACTGCATCATCTCCGCCGTGACGCCCGCCAGCACCGCTCCTTCGGAGGGATAGGACGGAAGGTTTGTCTTTCCGGCAAGCGCCTTGACCGTTGAATCCACCGTGTAGGGGGCGGGCCGGTTGTATAATGTTTTATAGTGCCAGCATGCGACAAGCGCATCATATTGCGCAGCGCTGACATAGGCATAGGCCCTGGCCGCATAAGGCGGGTTGGAAAAGGGAAAAAGCGGATACGCAAAAGGGTTAGTGGAGCTCGGGATCGGATAGGTGCCGTTCGCGAGCTGATAGGGCGGGAGGTTGTATTTCGTAACGAGACCGCGCATGATCTCGTTCCACCGCAGAACGCCGCCCGCGCTCCAATATTTGATCTGGCTCCGTTGATCGCCGGTCAGGTTATGCTGATAGCCCTTGATCGCATTCAGGTCCGCTGCATACGCCGGGGAACCGGTAGCCGCCGGCGCAGCAACCGCAAACGTATCGGGACGGGACAACAGGATCAGCTTCCAGGTGCCCGCAGTGAGATCCTGATTCGCCGGGTTTAGCGGCGGAAGGTTGGAATTCACATCCGGGATGCTTTTGTTGCACGCAAACAGCGTGGCAAGAACGAGAACGGTAAGAAGCCGGGTGGTATATTGTTGGGTGCGCATGGTTATCTGGTTTTAAGCGTTGGAGTTTCGACAGTGTGACGTTTATGGGCAAAATCGAAAATATAGAAGACCCCGGCGTCGATCGTCGTCGCCTGGCCTACGTTGCGGCCGGTAAGCGTATACATGCCATCGGCAGTAAGCGACAACCCTTTTAGCGGTTTGCCATGGAACTCATATTTCACATGCGCGCCCGCCATCAGGCTGTTCATCCGGTTACTGGGGAACGGCATGTCATTTTTCCGGATGTCGAAGCCCCCAAGCGTTATCATATCCGACAGCAGCCCCTCGACGATCCACTGGTTGGTGCGATAACCGGTACGAAAAAGCCAGGACGCCATATTCGGCATTTGCACCTGATTTGTTTCGTGGAACGAAGTCGTATAATATGACTGTTCATCGATGGTGACATTGCTGCGCCAGGTATAAGTGCCCACACCCGTCGCAAAGAAATGTCCCAGCTGATAGTCCGCAATGATCCTTCCCGATGCCGTCCTGCTATGCAGGCCGATGGATAAAGGCAGATAATCCGCCAGATAGTTGGTCAGCGGTACGGAACCTCCGATCATCGCAAAAACGGACACCTTGCTGTGACTGCCGGTCCTCTGCTCGACAGGTTGCCATTTCAGCCAGCCCGAAAGGTCCTGGATCCCGTGCATTCCGTGCAGGACGCCCGCTGACGCACCCGTCCAGACATAAGGGGCGCCGCCTACGACCGCCAGATGACGGTTGATCCCGTAGATACCCATAAGACCGACCATCTGCGTCGTTACCGTCCCCAGGTTCTGGTTGTTGCGGTGATAGGTCCCCTCCCAGTAATAATTCCAGTTGCTGTGCGAATACGTTCCGCCGACACAGAGATTATTTTTCGCCATCATCAGCGCGTCATCGTCGGTCTGGGCCCGGAGACCCTGGCACCCGGTTAAGACCACGGCCAGCATGGCCAGCAGCCGCCCCAGCTTGCCGGACACCCGCCGGGTTAAAATTTCTGTTTTCATTTTCATGCAGTCAATATTGGTTGGTTAGTCCGCCCTAAATTTAGAATCTGATATTGGCGCCGATATTCACGACGCAGTTGGCAAAAGCCGCATCACCATGGGCATAGACGCCTGTCAATGCGGTCGTGATCTTATCCGGTACGCTTTGCGTCCTGTCCCGGACGATGGCGATCGGAACGTAAGTATAAAGGCTCACTTTCGAGAATACATACGTCAGACCCGGTTCTGCGGAAATAATGAATCCCGGCCGCCGGAATCCGTCGCTTCCCCCGATCAGATCATGAACGGGCAGACAGTCGTCGCGAACGCCCGCGGATGCAAAGAGCCGGTTGAACTGGAGGCTGACGCCAGCCCTTGCCAGGTATTGATCCGGCACGCTCATGATATTGCTGCCGTTGGCGATCGAAGAAGCCGAAGGAGTAGCGCCATGCGCATTGGACACGCCATTCTGGTCCCGCGGATTCGAGAGATAGAAGAAGTTGCCGTATACTCCCACCTTACTGGAGAAGTTATAGAAGGCATTGATCTCAAGCGTAATGCCAGTGCCGCCATCACCCAATTGGATGGACTGGTCGACCGGCCCATAGGTCTTTGTGCTGTCGCTGGTCTTGAAATAATCCTGGTAATTGTCCTCCCCGGTCGCGAACTTGATGCCAAGGCCGATCTGGATATTTCCTTTGGGCATTTTTGCGGGGTCAAGCATCCAGCGGTAAACAGCGAACCGGACATCGCCTGCCCCGAACGAATGCGTAGCGAAACGATGGTAGGAATCGCTCTGCGTATAGGTCTGCGACCGCGAATTGGCCGAGATGGGCAGGTCCAGCATCAGGGTCCACCGGGAATTCAGGATCCGGTAGATGCCCATGTCTACGGTATAGGCATTATTGATCACCTCGTTACCAAGCACCTGCCGTTGCTTCTGATAGGTGGTACCGATATAATGCCTGAAAGATTTGTAATAGCGGTTGTTGACGGTGAATTGCCATTGGGCGGCCGTATCGGGATGTTTCTCCTCCCCGGCGGTACAGAAACCGCCGGTGCTGCGGATCGCGACGCACCCCTGTGCGGACAGCCGTTGCCAGGATAATAGAACGATAAACGACAATAAAGTAAAAAGGATCTTTCTCATGACGCAGATAGTATTTGGTTATTAGATGTTATAGTGGAAGGTTCGCTTTTTCCCAATGCCAGCCACAATGCCAGCAGAGAGCCATAGCTACCGGCACGCTCGATCCATTCGAACATCCCCCAGTGCGGGTATAAGAGCTCGGTGCTCATCTTCCAGACGAACAGGATCAGCAGCAGCGGCCGCAGCGGCTTGATCAGCAGCGCAACAGCGGCAATCATTTCGAAAATGCCGGCCGCATGCGCAATATGGATAGGGTTGGAGAAACCAAGCGCTGAATATTGCGCCAGCAAACTTTTTTTCTCCGTCCAGTTGAGCCAGCCATGACCCAGGAGCAATAGAAAGACAACGACGCGAAGACCGGTGACGACCCTATTGAACCGCCGCTTATCCGGCTGTGGATAGGCGTCGGGCCGCGACCACAAGCCATGCCAGCCCGAGAGCAGCAGCCACGCCAGCGGAGCCCCGAAGTTTCCTGCACGCTCTACGAATTCGCCGGTCGATTCCCCGGAAAGCGGCCTCAACAGCGCCGTAACCGCGCCCCAGATCACCAGCCATCCCACGATAGCGGTTATCGGATATATCAATAAGGATAGCCCCATCAAAATGTCGACAGTGCCCGCCACGGGCATGAGCTTGTAAGCCAGATCGTGACCGATACCGAACACGGCGAAATAATTGCACCAAATTGGCTTGGTGATAATGCCAAACGCGCCATGGCCAATAAAACACAATGCCGAAGCCACGCGCAAAGCTATATGCATATTATGAGCGGGAACTGTCAGTCCGCCGCGAATGAGATCCTTCATGATAGGGTTGATAGTTGCCGATACGGGCATTTTCCGGGAACTCCGGTGTCTTTTGTTTCAGATCAGGCTGAAAGAAGTTTACAGCCGCTCAGGCGGGTTCTCTGCAATGGGAGCGTAGACGGAAGGAAGATGCGATGGGGCGTAAAGGCTGGTAACCCTTACCACTACTTTAGCAAGCGCATCCGGAACAACGATACCTGTCGGTGCCGGACGATAGTCTTTTGAATTATCCTTGACGGAATGGGTTGAATTCTTTTTACTCTGGTTTTGCTGCTGCAGATCGTTGACCTGGCGGAAGAAATCGTTGCTGGCCGTCCGTAGCTTTATTGACGCCATATTGGGAAGACAAAGGACTTCCAGCGAGTCGCCAAAGATCCGCCGCTTGACATATTGATACCGGACGCCGCCGATATCGATCTGGCCATTCACCCGCTCGTATCCGGGAGCGCTATTATAATATGATAGGGAAGTAAGCGGGACCTTGAAGGAGATAAGCGCGGATTCGTCGTATTTGTTCTGATCGAAACTGACTTCCAGCCTGCGTTCCGCGCAATTCTGCCAATAATTGCTCAACAGCTGGTATCCGTACCAGTTAAAAAAGAGCACTCCCATCAGCAGTATGGCGGCAAGACGTTTCAATCGCCACAAATTAATCATTTTCCCGAAATATCAAGATTTTTTTATGTGATCAGGTCAATAGCTCAATCCAAATCCAAACTTATACAACGGGTTCTTGCTGTCATACGGCACATCCTCCTTTTGTGCCTGCACCGCCGCCATCGAGGACGGTAATTCGATCGGCAGATGACCGCGCGGCTTATCTTTCCCGAAGATGACATCAAGCACCGCCGCGTCGCTCGCGCCGAAGTCGGCCAGCAGCCCCTTGGCTTTTGCGCTGATCTCGGGGATCACGGCAGGGCGATCCAAATAGATGTCCACGATCGTCGGCACTTTACTGAGTAATTGCAGGATGCTGTCCTTTTGTTTGCCTTTGAAGTCGAGGTCGCCGTGATGGAACATCTGCGCCATCTGGATCGGTGAATTGACAGGCACGAACGGCGTTTTTAGGCGAATGATGGCAAGATCCGCTTTCTCCGGCTGGTCGACCACGGTACCATATTTCGCCGCGACGGCAGAATCGATATTCCTGATATAGATCTTTAACTTTCCCGGAGTCAGCGGCAGCATTTTATTGTCGTTCTTCAGCAGGGTCATGGCCATCCGCTGTGAGGCTTCACCGGCCGCCATCGACGCGGGATTGCCCAGCGCCTGACCGACCTTCGATTCATCGACAAAGGGATTATCGAACAATCCCAATTCGAATTTCTGAGTCAACAGCCGCCGGACGCTCGAATCGATACGTGCTTCCGTCAGCTTACCTTCCTTCACTAGCTGGAGCACCAGCTCGGGACAACTCTCGCCGCCAAATTGATCGACGCCCGCATCGATGATCTTCTTTACCCGTTCGACAGGCGTCAGATTTTCCACCCCCCATGCCCGTGCCGGCCATACGACGGGGCCCATTTTGGCGTCATTGACCAGACCCCAATCGGTGCAGACTACGCCATCATAGTGATAGGTGTTCCGCAATAAACCGGTGACGATATCTTTATTGTAGGACATCCCGACATTCTCGCTGGTCTGCCCCATAGGGACTCCATAGTAGGGCATAATAGCCGCCGTATGCGCGGCGAATGCCGCTTCGAATGGGATCAGATGGTACTTGAAATTATTTCCCGGATAGACCTGCCCTTTCTGGAACGGGAAATGCGGGTCCAGTCCTTCCTTCTGCGGGCCGCCGCCGGGAAAATGTTTGGTCATCGTCGCCACGCTGTTCGAATCGAGCTTGTCCCCCTGGTATCCCAGGATATATGCTTTGGCCATCCTCGCCGTCAACTGCGCGTCCTCGCCAAAGGTACCGCTGATCCTCGGCCAGCGGGGCTCTGTAGCCAGGTCGATCTGTGGGTGCAACGCTTCCCGGATCCCTACGGCATGGTATTCGCGGCGCGAGATATCGGCAAACTCCCGGGTGATGCTGTCACTGCCGATTGCGCCCAGGCCTAACGGCTCGCACCATTGTGAGAATGTATTGGCCGTCATCGCAAAAATATTGTTGCTGAAATGATTCCGGGGATCGGAAGCGACGGTGAGCGGAATGCCAAGCCGCGTCGAATCCTCGGCGTACCGCTGCATGGCATTGTACCATTTGGCTAATGCGGCCGGCGATGGGACCTGCCAAAGATTGAAGTGATTCATCTTCTTATCTCTTACCAGGGGAATCGCATTCGGCACAAATGCGAACATGCCTTTACCTGGCTGGTCCCCGATCGATCCGTCATCGTTGACCTTTGCGCCGTTGATGAACATGATCCCCGCTTTTTCTTCCAGGTTCATCTGGCTGAGCAAGTCATTCACCCGCGCACTGACCGGCTGTCGGGCGTCTTCATAGACATCAAGCTTTCCGTTCTTGTTGAGATCGCGGAAGGTGTAGCCATCGATGGTTTTGACGATCCCGGCGTTATTGCCCGGGCTCTGGCAGGAGGACAACCCAAGTATGGTTATGAGGAGACCGGCGGCAGTTAATAGGTGTTTGGCAGGCATGTTATTGTATTAAAGTGATACAATATAGGAAAGAGTTTGGATTCCGCCAAAAATCTGCAGCATAGTCTTCAACCAGCCGCACCTACCGCCACCCCTTTCCCACCCCTGGTCATACTGCGGTAGAACGCCGCGAACACGACAAACGCCGCGATACCTTCACACAATACCGTCGTCTGGGCGCCGAACCGCGCCGATACGGCCCCGACCAGGAGACTACCCAATGGCACCATGCCAAAAATAGCCATGAAAAGGACCCCGATCGCCCGGCCCCGCATCTGGGGATCGGATTCCGACTGGATCACTATATTGGAGATCGTATATTGTGCGATCGATCCAAAGCCTGCAAGCGCGCCAAAGAGCATGGCCAACGGAAAATTCTTTATTTGAGAGAAGCAGATCAGGGCCACGCCAAGAACGAGCAGGCTCACCAGAAGTATCCTCCTCATGTGCGCGCCCGGTTTACGGGAGGCCAGGTAGATCGTACCCGCCACACCCCCGACCGCAATAAAACTATTGATATACCCGTACGTCGACGCATCGCCTTTGAAGACTACTTTAGCAAACACCGGGAGAACGGTATTGTAAGGCAAAATGAGCAGGCTGGTTATCGCAAGCATGAAGATGATCGTCTCCAATTCCGGAGTTCTCAGCACATACACGAACCCTTCGGCGAATTCCGCCCAAACATTTTTCTCCGCTTTCCTTGGCGATTGCGGAGGCGCCTTCATTAGTTCTACGGAAAGGAACACTCCGCCAAAACTCGCTGCATTGATCAGGAAGCAGACGGCGGCGCCCCAGGCGCTCAGGACGATACCGGAAAGCGCCGGCCCCAGCAACTGCGCCAGACTTGCCATGGCAGTGGTGAGGGCCAGAGCGTTTGGAAGGTCGGCTTGGTCGGTCACCACCTGATGCAACAGTGTCTGGCGTGCCGGGATGTCGATCGCATTGATGACGCCCAACAGGACGCTCAGCGCCAGAATGGCCCATATCTGCGGGTGACCGGTGTAGACCAGCAGGGCCAGTAAAACCGACTGCACCATCGACGCGACCTGCGTAATCTTGATCACGGTGAACCGGTCATACCGGTCGGCGATCACCCCGCCGGGGATGGAAATCAGGAAGGAGGGAAACTGCTCGGCAAAGATCGTTACCCCAAGCCAGAATGCGGAATGGGTGATAGAATAAACAAGCCACAATACGGCGACGCGTTGCATCCAGGTGCCAAACTGTGAGACGGACCGTCCGACAAAATAAAGGGAGTAATTCCGGCTGCGAAACGCTCTGAATAGTTGTATTTCGCTGATCTTTTTCATTTGCTTTTGATCTTTTAACCCTTCAGCCACTTTGTTGCCATGTCGCTCAATACGCGGATCGGGGCTTTGACAGCCTGAGTAAGATTATGGTCGGCCATCTCGTTCCGAATGCCGCGGATGCCACTCGTGATGACAAAGACCCATTGGTCCGCCTCATCAGCAGTCAACGTCCTGATCTCCTTCCTCTCCGCCGCGGCCGCCAGGATTTCCTTCAGGATAAGGCTTTCCTGATAGACGAGCTTCTCGTGCAAGCCCTCGGCGGGCCTGGGATTCTTCGACTGCTCCCTGGGATTAATGGTCGCCCATATCGTATTAAGGATCAATTTCCATTCCCGCGAAACACGCAATTTGGAAATACAGAAGTTGTAAACCTGCTCTTCGAGGGTTGGAATGTCGGCCAAAGCTTTCCGGATCTCTTTGGCCATCTCCATGACGATGGCGTCAGTGGCGGCACGGAAGATCTCGTCGCGGTTCCTGAAATAATAATATATCGACGTCCGGCTCCGGCCGGTGGCTTTGGCTATATCATCCATGGCTACTTTGTCCGGGCCAAACTGGCGGTACAGGCGAAGCGCTGCCTGAAGGATCTCTGTCTGTTCGTCCTGCGGAGAAAGCGGGCTCATGATGCAAAGATACATAGCTTTTCGACATAATAACAAAATTTGTCGAAACGTCGATACTTCGTCGGACAAAACTAACACTCATTAGTTTTTTGGCGTAAATTTGCCTGTCCGCCAAATCCTTACAAGATGAGCTACACCCCTCTCAACAAGGTCCGTCTCGTTACCGCCGCCTCCCTTTTCGATGGCCACGACGCCGCGATCAATATCATGCGCCGCCTCCTCCAGTCGAAAGGCGCCGAGATCATCCACCTCGGCCATAACCGCTCGGCAGCCGAGATCGTCGAATGCGCCATCGAAGAAGATGTTCAGGGCATCGCTATCACCTCCTATCAGGGCGGCCACCTCGAATTCTTCAAATACATCAAAGACCTTCTGGCTGAGAACGGTTGCGGCCACATCAAGATATTCGGCGGCGGCGGCGGCACTATCCTTCCCCGCGAGATCGAAGAGCTCCATCAATATGGTATCACCCGTATCTATTCCCCCGATGACGGCCGCCGGATGGGACTGGAAGGAATGATCGAAGACGTGGTCCGCCAATGCGATTTCCCGCTGAACGGCAGCCCCGGCCAGTTCAAGACCGACCTCAAACTCGGCGAATACAAAGACATCCGCAAGATCGCCCGCGCGATCTCCAACGCCGAGAACGGCATGCCCGCAAATGACGCCCTCGAAAAAGCAGCAACAGCCGCCACAACCCCGGCAACCCCCAAGTCTTCGAATGCCGGCACCGCTTCGGCCCCCACCCAAACCCCCATCCCCGTCATCGGCATGACCGGCACCGGCGGCGCCGGCAAATCCAGCGTGACCGACGAGCTCGTGCGCCGCTATCTCTACCATTTCCCCGATAAAACATTGGCCGTCGTCTCCGTCGACCCCTCCAAGAAGAAGACCGGCGGCGCCCTGCTCGGCGACCGCATCCGGATGAACGCGATCTCAAGCCCGCGAGTCTATATGCGCAGCCTGGCGACACGCGACAGCGACCGCGCTCTAAGCGCACACGTCAGGGAAGCCATCGACATCTGCAAGGCGGCCGGCTACGACCTCATCATCCTGGAGTCGGCAGGCGTCGGCCAAAGCGACGTCTCGATCCTCGATTACGTCGACGTCAGCATCTACGTTATGACCCCGGAATACGGGGCGGCATCACAGCTGGAGAAGATCAATATGCTCGACTACGCCGACCTCGTCGTGCTCAACAAATTCGACAAAGCCGGCGCGCTGGACGCCCTCCACGATGTCAGGAAACAATATAAACGCAACCACGGCCTCTGGACGGCAAAAGACGAAGACCTGCCCATCGTCGGCACCATCGCCGCGCAATTCAATGATACCGGCGTCAACGAGTTGTTCGACCTGCTGATGGAATCACTCGAAAAAAAGACAGGAGCCCGCTTCGGCCCTCCCCATCATCGCCACCATCTGACAGACACCACCGACCGCTCACTGATCATCCCCCCCGCTCGCGTAAGATACCTTTCAGAGATCACGGCCGCCATCCGCGACTATAACCAAAAGACCGAAGAACAGGCAGCGATCGCCTCCCGGCTTTACAAGCTGAACGGCGCCTTGAATGAGCTCCCGGAAGGATCACCCGCCAGTGAGCCGCTGCAACGGCAAATAGAAAAACTGGAACAACAGCTATTCCCCGTCTGCCTGAAGCTTATCACCGAATGGGGGCCTACCCGTGACCGGTACCGGAAAGAATTCTTCGAATACGAAGTTCGCGGCCGCACCATCCGGCAACCGCTGTACACCGAATCCCTGTCCCACCTGAAGATCCCGCGGATCGCGGTTCCCAGGTTCTCCGACTGGGGCGATATCCTCCGCTGGCGGGTCCAGGAAAATTTCCCCGGCAAATTCCCCTTCACCGCCGGCACCTTCCCGCTCAAACGGTCGGAAGAAGATCCGACCAGGATGTTCGCAGGCGAAGGCGGGCCCGAACGCACAAACAAACGCTTTCACTATGTCAGCGCCGGCCAACCGGCGATCCGCCTCAGCACCGCCTTCGATTCCGTAACCCTCTACGGCGAAGACCCCGGCTTCCGTCCCGATATCTACGGCAAGATTGGTAACTCCGGCGTCAGCATCGCCACCGTCGACGACGCAAAGAAGCTCTATAGCGGGTTCGACCTCTGCGACCCCCGGACTTCCGTCAGTATGACCATCAACGGCCCCGCCCCCATCCTGCTGGCCTTCTTTATGAACGCCGCGATCGACCAGCAATGTGAGAAATATCTCCAGTCTACGGGCGACATCCCCGATCCCGAGGGCAGTGGGCCCATATATTCCGGCGATCTTCCTCCCGGAAATAACGGCTTAGGTCTCACCCTCCTGGGCCTTAGCGGCGACGCCGTCCTGCCACCGGACATCTACGAAAAGATAATGGCCGAAACCCTTTCCCAGGTCCGCGGAACCGTCCAGGCTGACATCCTCAAAGAAGACCAGGCGCAAAATACCTGTATCTTCTGCACCGAATTCGCATTGCGCCTGATGGGTGACGTCCAGGCCTATTTTATCGATAAGAAAGTTCGTAATTTCTACAGCGTCTCCATCAGCGGCTATCATATCGCCGAGGCCGGCGCCAACCCGATCACCCAGCTTGCCTTTACCCTTGCTAACGGGTTCACCTATGTGGAATACTACCTCAGCCGCGGTATGGCGCTGGACGAATTCGCACCCAACCTTTCCTTCTTCTTCAGCAATGGCATGGACCCCGAATACAGCGTGATCGGCCGGGTGGCCAGGCGCATCTGGGCAAAAGCTATCCAACAAGTCTATAAAGGCAATAGCCGGTCCCAAAAGCTCAAATATCATATCCAGACCAGCGGCCGCAGCCTCCACGCCCAGGAGATCGACTTCAACGATATCCGCACCACCCTCCAGGCGCTGTATGCGATCTACGACAACTGCAATTCACTCCACACCAACGCTTACGATGAAGCCATCACTACCCCGACGGAAGGCAGCGTCCGCCGGGCTATGGCCATTCAGCTCATTATCAACCGCGAGCTGGGCAGCGCCAAAACCGAGAATTTCATCCAGGGCAGCTTCGCCATCGAAGAACTCACCGACCTCGTCGAAGAAGCGGTAATGATGGAATTCGACCGGCTGACCGACCGCGGCGGCGTATTGGGCGCCATGGAGAGAATGTACCAGCGGAATAAGATCCAGGAAGAAAGCCTCTATTACGAAAGCCTCAAACACAGCGGCGACCTGCCCATCGTCGGCGTAAATACCTTTTTGGGAAAGGAAGGTTCCCCCACGATCCTCCCGGACGAAGTGATCCGCAGCACGACCGAAGAAAAAGATCAGCAGATCCGTAATCTTGAAGCCTTCCACCGGCGAAATAAAGCCCGCAGCCCTGAAATGCTCCGCCGCTTGCAGCAGACGGCGGTTACCAGCGGCAACCTTTTCGAAGAGTTGATGACAACGGTCAAATATTGTAGCCTGGGCGAAATAACCAATGCTTTATATGCAGTAGGCGGCCAATATCGACGGAACATGTAAATTTGATCACCTATGGTTCCGATCGCCTTCAAAAATAGTCCTCAGTCCGGACAAAAGACCATCACGATCCTTGCAGCCGACATCGGCGGCACAAAAACGAATGTGGCGCTTTATGAGTCAAGCGGCGACGGCCTTAAGCCGCTCCGCCAGCAACGGTATCTTTCCGCGGAACATCCTTCGCTGACCGAGGTCATCCGGGTCTTCACCGCCGGCACCCTCCCCGACAGGATCGCCGCCGCAGTCGCGGGCCCCGTAATCGACGGCAAAAGCAAGCTGACCAATCTCCCCTGGGTCCTGGATAGCACGGCAATGCGCCAGGACATGAACATCCCCGTTAGTTTCATCAATGACCTCGAGGCTACGGCTTATGGACTGGCCGGCCTGCACCAGGACGAGATCGCCACTCTCGCAACCGGCGACGCGCAAGCAAAAGGCAATATCGCCATCCTCGCCCCCGGAACAGGCCTGGGTGAAGCGGGTCTATACTGGGATGGTCAACACTATCACCCCTTCGCTACCGAAGGCGGTCATAGCGATTTCGCCCCCAGGACGGAAGTCGATGTCGATCTTTTCTACTACCTGCAAAAGCAATTTGGCCACGTCAGCTGGGAACGCGTCGTGTCCGGCATGGGAATAAAAAACATCTTTCATTTCATCGTCGAAAGCCGCAAAGAACAGCTACCCGAATGGCTTACCGAAAGGCTAAAAGACAATGACGCCGCCGCCGTCGTCAGCCAGGCGGCCCTGCAGCATGAAGACCTCACCTGCGCGGAGACTATGGAGCTCTTCGTACGTTATATGGCCACAGAAGCCGCAAGCCTCGTGCTGAAGCTTATGGCGACCGGCGGCCTCTATATCGCCGGCGGCATCCCGCCAAAGATCCTTCCTCTCCTGCAAGGCGACACCTGGACAAAAAATTTCGATAACAACGGGCGGATGCATGATCTGTCCGACCGCATTCCGGTCCATGTCGTCCTCAATGACAAGATGGCCCTCCAGGGTGCAGCCTACTACGGCGCATATAACATGTGATCACGCTGCCGGCCTTGCTTCACACTGGCCTACATCGCTAACCCGCGGCCTAGAACAACCTGAGCTGCCGCCCCTTCCTCTCTTCCTCCGGCGGCCGCTCGCGGCCATGGACTGTCCGACCCCCATACTTCCAGGAGTCCCGCCGCTCCCTGTCGATCCATTCCTGCACGCTCCCATCGGGAATCATCCCCTTTTCCGCGCGCTGCGCCAACCCGCTTAGCTGGCGTATAGCCTGCAGCTTGTCGCCCTGGCCCAGCTTCGCCTTCCGCACCGCCGCCTGAAGCACGCCGATCGTCTCGTCATATACTTTCTCGGGAACCGGAAAAGGATGTCCGTCCTTTCCGCCATGCGCAAAGGCAAACCGCGCCGGATCCCTGAACCTCGACGGAGCGCCATACATCACCTCACTCACCAACGCCAGCGATTGCAAGGTCCGCGGCCCCACTCCCTCCAGCAGCACCAGCTCCTCGAAATCCGCCGGCTTCCGGTCATGCGCCAGCCATAAGATTGCGCCAAGCCGTCGCAGGTCGACATCTTCAGCCCGCACATCATGATGGGCAGGCAATACCAGCCGCTGAATATCTTGCATCATCACCTCCGGCTTCTCCCGGGTCAAAGAAAGGACGCCCGTGCGCGCCGGATCAGCCTGACAGTCGGTGAGATTAAGGATCTCCCCCTGGTTCTCCCCGCAGATCGCCGTGTGCGGCTCCTCCACAAATGACCGGAGACCGGCGGAATGCCAGTGATATCGCCTGGCCGTCGAACTGCTTGCACTCATCCCCTGCTGGATCACCGTCCACTGCCCTGTATCGCTGAGCACGAAACAATGAAGATATAACTGAAACCCGTCCTGCACGACCGTGTTATCTACTTTTGCACTGAGCTTGCTGCAACGGACAAGCTCCGCCCCGTCCAGGCCCGTACTCTCGCATACCTTGACGATTTCCGCAGGCGTCTGCCGCGAAGCGCCGCCCTTCCCGCCGCAAATGTAAAGACCCAGCTCGCGCGACCGGGGATTTATCGCCCGCTTCAACGCGCCCATAACCGAAGTCGTGATACCCGAAGAATGCCAGTCCATTCCCATCACCGCCCCAAGACTTTGGAACCAGTACGGATCACTCAGCCGCCGAAGCACTTCCGCTTTGCCAAATTCCGCCAAAAGGACCTCGGTAACGGCAAGCCCTAATCGCGCCATCCGCTCGGCCAGCCACGCTGGCACATACCCGTTATGTAAAGGCAGATCCGCCGATCCCGAACGATTCATACGCCCAATTTTACTAACAAATTTAGCGGATTTTCCCCGATTACCGCAACCCCGGGCATGAATTTGGCTTACCGCAATGCTTAGTGCCGCGGACTTGGCGTATAGGTCGCCGGCGAATGCCGACCTTCCTTGATCTCTTCAATCGCTTTTTTATTGAATGCGTCCAGGTCTTTCGGCGTTCGACTGGTAACCAGCCCATTATCGGTCACCACCTCTTTGTCCACCCAGATGACGCCCGCATTTTCAAGATCGGTCCGCAGGGAAGGATAGGAGGTCATGTTCCTGCCTTCGATCATTCCGGTCTCGATCAACAGTTGCGGGCCATGACAGATAGCCGCCACCGGCTTGCCGGCTTCAAGGAATTGTTGAGCGAATTCCACAGCCTTTTTATTTTGCCGAAGCTGGTCGGGGTTTAGAACCCCGCCCGGAAGCACAAGCGCATCGTAATCTTCTGATTTTGCACTATCAAGGACCTCATCCACCGGCAGATCGATCGACCAGTGATCCTTATCCCATGCACGGACCTTGTCCTTTTGCGGCGATACGATCTTCACATCCGCGCCCGCTGCCTCCAGCGCCTTCTTGGGACTCGTCAACTCCACCTCTTCAAAACCGTTCTCCGTCAGAATAGCGACCTTCTTTCCTGTTAACGTTGCCATAAATTGCTTTTTTAAATAGTGACTGAATCAACTTTTGCCCGATAGCCGCTTCAAAAACAATACCACGGGGTTCGCCGATAAAAGGAATAAAATCCTATTTTTACCTAAACCCGGAAGCCTATGTTCTTACGATTAGCGATGCTCTTATCGTTTGGCCTGGGATCGTTGCCAGGCAACCTCCGCGCCCAGGATTCCACCGCCGGCCGGTTACCGGCCCGCTGGGACCTGCAAGCCTGCATCGATTACGCGAAACGAAATAATATCACGCTCAATAGCCTGCGCCTGAATGTCCGTACCGCGGAACAGAACTATCTCCTGGCTAAAGCCGCCCGCCAGCCCAATCTCACCGGCAGCGTAACCGGCACCTATACCCACAGCAAGAACACCAATCCGGTTATCAGCGGTTTTCAGACCCAATCCTCTTTTAACAACGACTATTCCCTCGTCTCGGGAATTACCATTTATAATGGCGACGCCATCAACAACAATATGAAGATGGCCAATCTGCAGATCCAGTCGTCTAACCAGACAGTCATCGAGAACGAGCTCGACATTACCCTGCAGATCGTCCAGGACTACCTCAATATCCTTCTCGCCAAAGAGAACGTCGTATACGTCGAAGACCTCATTAAATCGACTAACGCACAGGTCGAACAGGGCAAACAGGAATACGAAGTGGGAACGATCGCCAGGAATGCCTATATCGAGCTCGAAGCCCAGCTCGCAGCCGACAAGTACACCCTCGTCACCGCCCAGAATGCCGTCCGGCAGAACAAGCTGACGCTAAAACAACTGCTGCAGCTTCCGATCCGCGATACCTTCGATATCGTCACACCCGATACGGTCATCGCAACCCAGGCCGTTCCCAATCTCGATTCCGTGGAAGCCTATGCGCTGCTCAACCGCCCGGAGATCAAGCTGGGGCAGCTAAGCATCGATATCTCCCGCTACAACCTGGCAATAGCAAAAGCAGGCTACCTACCGCTGCTCACCGCATCGGCTGAATTGTCCACCGGCTATTCCAACAATAACCACGACGCCTACGTCCAACAACTGGACAATAACTTCTTCCAAAGCGCAGGGCTCAACCTGTCCATTCCGATCTTTACCCGGCGTCAGGTAAAGACAAATGTCGAGAATGCAAAGATCCAGATCGAACAGTCCAAGCTTACTCTTCTGGGTAACCAGACGTTATTGTCACAGACCATCGAACAAGCCTATATCAATGTGCTGAATGCGCAAGGCCAATATGACGCGGCCGTGGAAGCGCTGAGCGCCAATCAGGAAGCCTTCCGGGTCGCCACCGAAGAGCAGAAGGTCGGCGCTACCAACCTGGTGGCCTACCTGCAGCAAAAGACCTTGTATACCCAAGCGTTCCAGAACTACGTACAAGCTAAATACAATGCGGCGCTCAGCATCGAGATCTATGATTTCTATATGGGAATCGCTGTTAAATTATAAACGTTCGTCGATATGAAGAGAGCAATCATCATTATCGTGTTACTGCTGCTGGCCGGTGGCGGCGTCTGGTACTTCTACTTCCGGAAAGAAGAAAAGCCGTTGGTCCTGACGACAGAACAGCCCCAGGACGGCTATATCTCGAAAAGCGTCACCGCTACCGGGACCATCGAGCCTGTGGATACGGTCAATGTAGGCTGCCAGGTCTCGGGGACGATCAATGCCATCTATACCGACTACAACGCCAAGGTGACCAAACACCAGTTGATCGCCACACTGGACAAATCACTATTTGAAGCGTCCGTCAATCAATACAAAGCCAACCTCGAGGTCGCCAAAGCCGCCCTCGTCTATGCTCAGAACACCTTCGACCGGGAAAGCACCCTCTTTAAAACGGGAGCTATCGCCAAAGCGGACTACGAGAACTATGAGAACCAGTACGAAGGTGCAAAAGCCACCGTTAACAGCGTGCAGGCGCAGTTGGACGCGGCAACCAAGAATCTCGGCTATGCCAGCATCTACTCTCCCGTCGATGGCGTGGTGATGACCCGCAACGTCAGCGTCGGCCAAACGGTCGCCGCCAGCTTCAGTACACCTACCCTCTTTATCATCGCGAAAGATATTACCAAGATGCAGGTGCAGGCCGCCGTATCCGAAGCGGATATCGGCGACGTCCGGACCGGACAGCGGGTCACCTTTACCGTTGATGCATACCCGGATATTACTTTTTCCGGAACCGTTAACCAGATCCGGCTGGAACCCGTCGTCTCCGCAAACGTCGTGACGTATACGACCATTATCAGCGCTCCCAATCAGGACCTCAAGCTAAAGCCCGGCATGACGGCCAATATCTTCATTTTCACCAAAGAGGTCGACAGTGCGCTGCTGGTCTCCGCCAAATCGCTAAAGTTCAAGCCCGACGCAACCATGGAAAAACAGTTTAAGATCATTCCGGACAGCGCCGGGGAACGACACGTGCAACATGCCGCCCGCAAAGCCGCCACCAACAACCCGCTGGCTCCGCCCCGTCACCGGCACGACTCCACCGGCCGGCAGGTAGATACCGCCGCGGCCACCGGAACACCGGCCTTCGTCTGGGTAAAATACGGCGACAGCCTGATCGAGAAGCTGGTCATGACCGGCCTCAACAACGATACCCAGGTCCAGATCCTTTCCGGCCTTTCCGCCAATGACGAAGTGGTTAACGGCACCGAGGTCCAAACGGCGGCCACCAAGTCATCCGGCGCCGTCAGGAGCCCCTTTATGCCCAGCAGAAGGCCCAGCAATAGCAATAGCAACCGGCCTTCCGGCGGAACAGGAAGCGGTGGTGGCGGCGGAAGGTAAACCTGGTGGGGGAGGAAGCACCAACCGAAGATCAACAACGACGATGAGCAATAACAAGATACTCGAGCTAAGGGATATCCGGCGTGAATTCCGGATGGGATCGGAGATCGTCCGCGCCCTGAAGGGGGTTTCATTCGATGTGGAGGCCGGTGAGTTCCTAACGATCATGGGTAGCAGCGGATCAGGCAAGACGACCCTGCTCAACACCCTTGGTTGCCTTGACAAGCCGACGGAAGGCACCTACCTGCTGGATGGGGTAGACGTCCGCAAGCTAGGCCGCAACGAGCTGGCCAGGCTCCGCAACCTGAAGATCGGTTTTGTCTTCCAGGCCTATAATCTGCTCCCCCGGACCTCGGCCCTCGAGAATGTCGAGCTCCCGCTGCTCTACAATTCGAAGATCAGCGCACGACAACGAAGGGAGCGCGCCATCCAGTCCCTCCAGGCAGTCAACCTCGGCGACCGCCTCGACCATATGCCCAATCAATTGTCCGGCGGCCAGCAACAACGTGTAGCCATCGCCCGGGCGCTTGTCAATGAGCCGGTAATGATCCTCGCCGACGAAGCGACAGGCAACCTCGACTCCCGAACCAGCTTTAGCATCATGGCCCTTCTCCAGGACCTGAACGCCCAGGGAAAGACCATCGTATTCGTGACCCACGAGCCCGATATCGCTTCGTTCAGCAGCAGGACCGTCATGCTGCGGGACGGTAAGGTGGTAAAGGACAGTCTGAATGAGAACAAACGATCGGCTAAAGAGGTCCTGGCCTCATTGCCGGTGTCAGAGGACTACTAAAAAGCGTAAACTATGTCTTTCCTCAATTTGTTTCGCATCGCCCTGAAAGCTTTGCAACGCAATAAGCTGAGAGCCTTCCTCACCATGCTGGGCATCATCATCGGGGTCGCGTCCGTCATTGCCATGGTCGCCATCGGCCAGGGCTCCAAACAAAGCATCCAGAAGCAATTGTCCGGCATGGGATCCAATATGATCATCATCCGGCCCAACAGCAACGTCTCGGCCGGCGCCCGCCTCGACGCCACCAACGTCCAAACGCTCACCATGGACGATGTTAAAGCCCTGCAACGCGAAGCCCCACATCTTGCCGCCGTAACCCCCGTGATGACCGCTAAAGGCCAGGCCATCAACGGCAATAACAACTGGTCCACCACGATAACCGGAGTGAATACCCAATACCTCGATATCATCCGGCAATGGCCCCTGCAGGATGGAGTCGAATTCAGCGACCGTGACGTCCAGGGGGCCGCAAAAGTATGCCTCCTGGGACAGACCGTGATCACCAACCTCTTTCCCAATGGCGATAACCCGATCGGGAAATATATCCGCTTTGGCAAGGTCCCCCTCCTTGTCGTCGGAACGCTGACCCCCAAAGGAGAAAGCGCCTTTGGCCAGGACCAGGATGACGTCATCCTCGCCCCCTATACTACCGTCCAGGAAAGGATCCTCTCTACCATTTATCTGCAGAATATCTACGCCTCCGCCGTAGATGAAGCATCCACCACCGCCGCCTCCAACGAAGTCTCCCAGATCATGCGGGCCTCTCACCGGCTGAAACCGACCGACGATGACGACTTCGCCGTTCGCACCATGCAGGAGCTCATCAACACCTTCAGTTCCACCAGCCAACTGCTTACCGTCCTGCTGGCGGTCATCTCGGGCATCTCCCTCCTCGTCGGCGGGATCGGCATTATGAATATCATGTATGTCTCCGTCACCGAACGGACCAAAGAGATCGGCCTGCGCATGTCTATCGGCGCCCGCGGCGTCGACATCCTCCTCCAATTCCTGACGGAAGCCGTCCTTATCAGCATCACCGGCGGTATCATCGGCGTGATCCTGGGCATCACCTCCGCCCATCTCGTCACCTACTTCCTTTCCTGGCCGACCCTGGTGACTGAATCGTCGATCGTGCTGTCTTTTTTGGTTTGCTTTATTACCGGGGTCTTTTTTGGCTATTATCCCGCGCAGGCGGCCTCCCGGCTGGATCCGATCGAAGCGCTGCGCTACGAATGAACCGGTCCGCCACCACGCACCCGAACCGTTTTTATCTTATCTTTATAGACGGAAAAATATAGATAGAACCTCAGCACATGAACAGAAAAGAAGAAGTCCTTCAGGACGTCGTTATCAAATTCGCCGGCGACTCCGGCGACGGGATGCAATTGACCGGAAGTCAATTCACCAACAATACCGCCCTATTGGGTATCGACCTGGCTACCTTTCCGGATTTCCCCGCCGAGATCCGCGCTCCCCAGGGCACCTTGCCGGGTGTCAGCGGCTACCAGCTACGTTTCTCCAGCGACAAGGTATATACCCCCGGCGATGAATGCGACGTCCTGGTCGCCATGAATGCCGCCGCCCTCAAGTCCAACCTGAAAGGATTGAAGAAAAGCGGTAAGATCATCGCCAACACGGAAGGTTTTGATGCCAAGAACCTCCGCCTCGCCAATTATCCTGAAGGCGTCAACCCCCTGGAAGACGGCAGCCTGGACAACTATACGGTCATCAGGATAGACGTAACGAAAATGACCCGTGAAGCGCTGAAGGAATTCACCATGGGGACAAAGGAAAAAGACCGGGCAAAGAATATGTTCGTGCTGGGTTTCCTGTACTGGATGTACAACCGCAACATGGACAGCACCCTCCAGTTCCTCAAGGATAAATTCGGGAAGAAACCCGAGATCTACGAAAGCAATGCCAAAGTGCTCCAGGCCGGCTATCACTTCGGCGATACCACCGAAGCGTTCACTACAACCTATCGCGTGGAAAAGGCGAAAATGGCCCCCGGCGTCTATCGCTCGATAATGGGGAACCAGGCGCTCGCCTATGGCTTGATCGCCGCCTCCCGTAAAAGCGGCCTGCCGCTGTTCCTTGGCTCCTATCCGATCACCCCGGCCTCCGACATCTTACACGAGCTGAGCCGCCATAAGTCTTTTGGCGTCCGGACCTTCCAGGCGGAAGACGAGATCGCAGGCATCACTGCAGCCATCGGCGCCGCCTACGGCGGCGCCCTGGGCGTCACCACCACCTCCGGCCCGGGAATGGCATTGAAAGCCGAAGCCATGGGCCTCGCCGTTATGCTCGAGATCCCCTTACTGATCTGCGATATCCAGCGCGGCGGCCCTTCCACCGGCCTGCCCACCAAGACGGAACAAAGCGACCTGCTGCAAGCCTACTACGGCCGCAACGGCGAATGCCCTATGCCGGTCATCGCCGCCTCCACCCCCAGCGATTGTTTCGAGGCCGTCTACGAAGCCGTCCGCATCGCCGTCCAACATATGACGCCCGTCATCTTCCTTTCCGACGGCTATATCGCCAACGGCGCGGAACCCTGGAAATTCCCGAAAAGCGCGGACCTCGCTCCCATCGAAGTGAAATTCAAGACCGGGCTCGGAGCGGAAGAAAATACCTTCCAACCTTATCTCCGCGATGAGAAACTCGTCCGCCCCTGGGCCATCCCCGGAACCCCGGGGCTCGAACACCGGATCGGCGGTCTGGAGAAGCAGAATATCACCGGAAACGTCAGCTATGACCCCGAGAACCACCAGCTCATGGTCAATATCCGCGAAGAGAAGATAGCCCGCATCGCAGACCATATTCCGCCGCAAGGACTGGACAGCGGCCCCGATAAAGGCGACCTGCTTGTCCTGGGCTGGGGCAGCACGTACGGCGCGATCAAAAGCGCCGTCGCAGAGCTTCAGAAAGAAGGTTACTCGGTATCGCATGCCCATCTCCGTTATCTTCGCCCCTTCCCCGCCAATCTGGGCGAGGTCCTTCGCAGCTTCAGGCAGGTGCTGATACCCGAGATCAACAACGGCCAGCTCATCCGCATCATCCGCGATCAGTTCCTCATCAATGCCGCCGCCTATAACAAGGTAATGGGTATTCCGATCACCCGAACGGAACTGGTGATGAAGATCCGCGAAATGCTGGGGTCCAACAACTAGCCCGCAACTGTCGGGGCCGGGCCCGCCAGCGCTTCATGAAGTACCGGGCTGAGCCGTAAAATATCCCCCGCCACCTTGCCGATGAACCCGAACTGGTCCTCGACCGGCTTTGCCTTCGGCATCACGCCGCCACTCGCCGTCCCTCCGCCAGGGCCCGCAGGCTCGCCACCGCCAACTCCCTCCTGCAAAACCGCCGCCGCCCTCTCCAGACACCCCGCGATCGTCTCTACAACCGGCTGATAAGAAGTATCGGCATGCTTCGACGCCAACGGCTTCTCATAATACGCCAGCGTCGCAATATACGAGGTCAGCATCTGGCTGGCCACCACGAACTGATGCATCTCCTCGATCTTCTTTTGTTGCCGCCGCGGCTCCTGCAACATCCGGCTAAACGCATCCGAAAGATTCGCCAGCGCAACAAAAGCATGCTTCCGCGATAGTTTGTATTGTTGCACACCAGCCGGCCGCCCCGCATACGCACCGGCCACATCCCGGAAATAGGCGATATTCGCCTTTAACGCGGCCACCATATCGTCGATGATCCGCTCATGCTCCCAGGCAGGAATAATAAAGATGCTCGCCAGAAAGGAGATCCCCGACCCGATCAGCGTATCGACAACCCGGTCACCTACAATAGCCGTGAAATTGACCGGGTAGAGCAGGTGAAACAACAACAGTACATAAGGCGTCGTCAACATAACGCACACCAGGTAGTTCGTCCGTAAGAAGACATATGTGCCGATCATGAACAAGATCATCAGCACAAATAACACCGTCCTGTCATGGATCCAAGCAATCAGCAGAAATCCCACCAGCGCGCCGCCCAGCGTACCCATCAGCCGTTCGAAATTCCGCTTTTTCGTCAGGCTGTATGCCGGCCGCAGAATAACGATAATGGTCAGCAGGATCCAGTAGCTGTGCCCAAAGGGAAGGAACTGCGAAATGATATAGCCCGCGACCGTCGCAACGCCGACCCGAAGCGAATGCCGGAAAATATTGGACTCGAGCGTCAGGTTTTCGAGGATAAGCCCCCGGTCTATATCCTGGTGCGCCACGAACTGCTCATAATCCAGCTCGGCCCTGAAATTCTTACTCAGCCTCCGGTCATATGTCGTCATTCCATGCAGTATATGCAGCCGGTCGTCGATGTCCTGGATACTATCCAGAATATTGCTCAGATCCGCCACCCCTCCTCCACTTGCCGCCAACTTCGCCCGCAACTTCGCGATGCGGTCCGACAAAGCAGGCCGCTCGGCCGAAGGCTTGCCGCTCATGATCGCCAAACCGATCTCATCCAACTCGGCCGCAAGGTCCAAAATGAGCTTGCGGCATTCTTCCAATAATTGACTATTATCAAACAACCGATGCAATAACCGGTAGTCTTGCTGCGACGTCATGATCCGTTCAAATAAATCGACGGTGTCCAGAAAGATCATCATCAGGACCCTGCCCGTGTGAGTGGATTCCCTGACGATCTTCCGGCTCTTGAAGATCAGCTCCCGCAGCAGATCCTGCTTTTGCTGGATCTCTACCTGGCTTTCCAGCAGCTGGCTATAGCTTTTGTCATAGTCGACATGACGGGAATACAACGAAGCCTTGATGCGCAAGTACCCCGCTGTCGCCTCAACGCAGTCACCCAACGCCTGCTGAACGAGCTTGTACGGACGAAAACTATACAACAACAACGACAGCGACATATACCATACCCCACCCGCTGCGATATATAGTGCATTGTACAGGACGTCCCAGCCTTGCCGGTGATAGTCGATATTCAGCACCATAACGAGCAATGAATTGAGCCCGATCGAACTGGCCCTGTTCCCATAGATGCCCATCAGCGAGAACACCCAACAGAATAGCAGTACGATCACGCCCATCCAGACCGGCGAACCATTCGCCAATCCCGTGATAAGCGATGCTAAAAAAATAAATAATATACAGGCAATCATCCCGTTACGCCGATGATGGATCGGGCCGGGGTTATCCGTATTGGCAACGCACATGGCGCCGATCGAGACGACGATGCCGGTAGACAGATTGTGATGATAGCCAAGCAGAATGGCAGGCAGAGTGATGCCTGCGGTGATGCGTATGGCGCCATTCAGATAATGGCTATTAATAAAACGCTTATATTCCCGGATATAATCCATGTACTAAGTGGAAATACCGGCAAATTATGGCAAACAAATTTTTATGCCATAACTTTTGTAAATTAGTTTTGTGCCACTCAAAACCCAACATGAGATTAGCTGCTTTATTCCTATTAGCCATCTTTTCCTATGGATTGCTTCGTGCTCAGGAAATAAGCGGTATCGTTAGGGATGATCAGGGCAAACTCCTGTCCGATGTATCGGTCGCCTTAAAGAAAGAAAGAGACTCCACTCTTGTAAAGATCAGCCTCTCCGATAGTAACGGTCGTTATAGCTTCTCCGCTATCCCGCCAGGAAATTATTTCATTACCGTATCCCACGTCGCCTATGCGCCTGCCAACTCCTCCGTTTTTACCGCGAGAGATAATAGCCCGAGCCAAATCCCTCCGCTCGAGCTTTCCCGCGCATCGCATGAGCTGCGGCAGGCCCAGGTAACAGCGATCCGGCCCCTGGTCGAAGTCAAGCCCGATAAGATCATCCTGAACATAGCGAACACGATCAATGCTGCCGGCGAGAACGCCCTGGACCTCCTCCGCAAATCCCCGGGCGTCACGGTCGACAACAACAACTCCATCAGCCTTGGCGGCAAGAACGGCGTCCGGGTCTATGTTGACGGCCGCCCCACCTATCTTTCGGGAACCAATCTCGCTGAATACCTCGGAGCCCTGCAATCTTCCTCGATCGAATCCATCGAGATCATCAGCAATCCCTCCTCCCGGTATGAAGCGGCAGGAAGCGCCGGTATCATCAATATCCGCATGAAGAAGGACAGGTCTCTCGGTACGAACTTCACAGCAACAGCAGGATATAATATCGGTACTTATAGCAAGTACAATTCCGACGTCAGCTTCAACCACCGCGATCAGCACATCAATTTCTTCGGCGACTACAACTACCATAATGCCACCATCCTGGTGCATAGCGTCTATGACCGGACACTGCCCGATACGCTGCTGCGCCAACAGAACGTCCTCGTGCAAACAACCGTTAGCCACACTTTCCATACCGGTCTGGACTATTTTCTGAACAGGAAAAGCACCCTCGGCGTTCTGATCAGCGGCACCCTGGCCGCCGACAGCTTCAGGAGCAACAGCAATACGCAGATCATCTATACTCCTGCCAACACGACGAACCGGTTGTTGATCGCCGGCAACCGTACCGGTAAACTAAGGGACTTCTACAACTTCAATCTCAACTATCATTTTGCGGACAACGCCGGACGACAACTCGACCTGAACGCCGACTATGGCCTCTACCACCTCCGAAGCGACCAGCTTCAACCAAATAACTATTTCGATTCCACCGGCAAACAATTCCTCTATAGCAACAACTATAATATCCTCTCGCCGACCGACATCGATATCTATAGCTTCAAGGCCGACTATACCGTGAATTGGCTGAAAGGCCAGTTTGGCCTGGGTGCTAAAATTTCCTATGTCACCAGTGCCAATACCTTCCAGGAATATGACCTCGGAGCCTCCGGCAGAGTGATGGATTCCCTGAACAGCAATAGTTTTTCCTATAAGGAAAATATCAACGCCGCCTATGTCACTTATAGCCGGACGTTTAAAAAGGGGCCCACGGTACAGGCCGGGCTTAGGATAGAAAATACCAACAGTAAAGGCAATTCGGTTGGCTGGCAACCCGCTGCCGTCGATTATTCCGCCTATGACTCCGCATACCCCCGGCATTATACCGACCTCTTCCCAAGCGCATCCCTGAGCCGGGGACGATGGACATTCAGCTACAGCCGTCGCATCGACCGGCCCGACTATAAGGACCTCAACCCATTCGTCTTCAAGATCGACGATTATACGTTCACAAAGGGTAACACCCAGCTACGCCCGCAATACGCCGATAACCTGAGCCTGACCTGGTCCTATAACGCGCTCTCAGCCACCTTAAGTTATAACCACATCAGCGACCTGTTCAACGCTGTCCCGGATACCACCGACCGGTCCCGGACCGTCAACACCGAAGTCAACCTCGCCGGCCAGGATATCATGGGGCTCAACATCAGTTACTCCTTTCAATACCGGTGGTACAGCGCCTTTGTGAACGTCAATGGATTTTATGCTTTGTACAAAGCCAATTTCGGCGTGGGAAAGGTCATCGATCTGAACGTCTTCAACACGACCATTTTTTCGCAACATAATTTTCAATTGGGCGGAGGATGGTCGGCCAGCCTTTCCCAATACTATACTTCGCCGAATATCTGGAATGCCACGCTCCGGAGCCATTCCATGTGGAGCCTGGACGGCGGCGTCCAAAAGACGCTTTTCAACGGCCGGGCGACGCTGAAAGCCGCGGTCAGCGACATCTTCTACACGCTTCATTGGGCGGTAACCAGCAACTTCTCCGGGCAATACATCTACTCCGCCGGCAACTCCGAAAGCCGCCAGTTCAAGCTGAACTTTACCTACCGCTTTGGCAACAACCAGGTCAAGGCCGCCCGCCGGCGCCAAACCGGCGCGGAAGAAGAGAGAAACCGGATCAACACCGGTTCCGCCGGTGGCGCTCCCTAAATTCTTCTTACCTTTACCGGCCAATTCTATATGCAAGCCATCATCGAAGAGATCAGAAGACTTTTTTTGTCGTATAGCCGCTACCCGCTGACCGGACTGGATGTCATCCCGCAATCCGGCAGCAACCGGATCTATTTCCGTATCCGGACGGATGAGCGGTCCTACATCGCCACCTACAACGACAATATCCGGGAGAATCGGACTTTTATCTATTTCAGCCGCCATTTCAGGGATCGCGGCTGTCCCGTGCCCGAGATCTATTTTGTAAATGAGGACTGCACCGTCTATTTTCAGGAAGACTTCGGAGACCAGTCGCTCCTGACCGAGCTTGAGAAGCAAGGCCATAACGATGCCGTCTATGCGTTATTCCGGCAAAGTCTCCGGCAACTGGCTAAACTCCAGATCCGCGGGGACGAAGGATTGGACTATGACCGGACGATTACCTCCCGGGAGTTCGGAAAACAGGCCATCCTCAGCGACCTGCTATATTTTAAATACTATTTCCTGGATACTCTCCGGATCCCCTATGACAAGGAGCTCCTCATCGATGACTTTGAGCGGCTGAGCGCCTATCTCACCCGGGCCGATCACAAATATTTTCTTTACCGCGATTTCCAAAGCCGGAATATCCTGCTGAAAGACGGACAGGTCCACTTTATCGACTTCCAGGGTGGAATGAAAGGCGCATTGCAATATGACGTCGCTTCCCTGCTGTGGCAGGCAAAGGCGGAGCTATCGGATTCATGGAAGGACTCGTTGCTGGATCATTATATGGATTGCGTCGAAGAGATCCTGGAAAAAAAGATCGACCGCGCTTCCTTCGTGGAACAATACAACGGATATGTATTGATCCGGCTTTTGCAGGTACTGGGTGCATATGGATTCAGGGGGCTCTTCGAACGGAAAGCCCATTTCCTTATCAGCATTCCGCTCGCACTGCGCAACCTGAAGTGGTTCGTCAATCACAGCCGGACGGGAATTACCCTCCCCGAATTTGACCGCCTCCTGGAGCTGGTGGTTCAGGATGAACAGATCCATCGTTTCGAGCCCATACAAGCCGATCAGGATACCCCCCTGACCGTGCACATCCGAAGCTTTTCCTACCGGAATGCGATCCCCGCGGATGAAAGCGGCAACGGAGGCGGCTTTGTCTTCGACTGCCGGGGCATTCTCAACCCGGGCCGGATCGAAGAGTTCAGGACCCAAACAGGCCGGGACAAGCCGGTCAAGGACTTCCTCGAACAGCAGACCCGGATGCCGGAATTCCTTAACGGGGCATATAATATCGTCGACATCTCCGTGGAAGATTATATCAAAAGAAGGTTCTCCAGCCTCTGCATCAGCTTTGGCTGCACCGGCGGACAGCATCGGAGCGTCTATGCCGCCGACGCACTGGCCAGACACCTCCGCAATAAATATCACGTAAAGATCGACCTGCATCATATCGAGCAGGAAGCAAAGAATTGGGTGAACTAGAATTATGTACTACCTCGTTTATGGTTTGTGTTACGGAATATCCCTGCTGCCAACATGGCTCCTGTACCGCATATCCGACGGCCTCGCCTTCATACTCTATTCATTGATCCGTTACCGCCGCCGCATCGTAATGGACAACCTCCGGAACGCCTTTCCCGAAAAGACCCCGGCCGAACGGCTAAAGATCGCCCGGAAATTCTACCGCAATTTTACCGACAGCTTTATGGAGACGATCAAGCTGCTCTCGGCAAGCCCGGCCTGGCTGAACCGGCATTTCGTAATAGACAACCCGGAGGTAATGGAAGACTTTGCCAAAGAAGGCCGCAAGATCCAGCTCTACCTCGGCCACCTGTTCGGCTGGGAAGTCGCCAATGTCGCCATGCCCCGGCTGACCCGCTTTAAGTTCATCGTCGTCTATATGCCCGTTGGAAACAAGATCTTTGAACGCCTCTTCCTCCACCTGCGGGGCAGGACCGGGACCGTTCTCCTACCCGCCACCAGCATGCAGCGGGCGATCCTGCCGTACCGGAACACGGTCTACGCGCTTGCCCTTGTTGCCGACCAGGCGCCGGGTGGACCGGAGAACTCCTACTGGCTGGACCTTTTCGGCCGCCCTACCGCCTTTATCCGGGGAGCGGAACGCGGGGCCAGGATCGGCGACATCCCCGCAGTCTTTGCCCGGGTCTACAAAAGCGGCCGCGGTCGCTATCACGCCCAGCTCACCACTATAGCCGACCATCCCGCACAACTGCCGGAAGGCGAACTTACTCTGCGCTACCGCGACCTGCTCGAAGCAGCCATCCGCGAACAGCCGGCAACCTGGCTGTGGAGCCACAAACGCTGGAAATTCACCTGGAATGAAAGCTTTGCTCCCCTTTGGATCGACCGGGCGAAAAATGATCCGGCAAAAAATTAACAATGCCGCGACCTCTCCGCCATTTCGCGTTTCAGAAATTTATAATACATTTATGACAGTAGATACACAAAACTCTTAAAACCCCGTGCCCGGTCTGTAGGTAAGGTTTCCTGATTAGCAGCCAGAACCACTTAAACCAAACCGACAACCGGATGACACATCTTAAACCCGGAATTCCGCTGGTCGACGATCACGAAGATCGCAGTTTGCCCCATTGCCACCCCATACTGGTCCTGAATGAACGGGAACTGGAATTTATGCGGCTGGCCTGTACCGAATGCACTTATAAAGAGATCGCCGACCGCATGTACCTGAGCCCCCGGACCATCGACGGCTACCGGGATGCCCTATTCGAAAAGCTGAACGTCCGGACGCGTGTCGGATTGGCCATGTTCGCAGTCCGCAGCGGTATCGTCAGCATCGAGCCCATCACCGCAACCCGCATCAGTTCAGCACACTCTTTTCCTTGACGATCTCGATCCCTTTCTGGTCCTTGATCATTTTCCAGCCGCCGGTCACATTACGGAGATTATGAATACCCTGTCTTTTCAGTAACGATGCAGCGATGATACTACGGTAGCCGCCGCCGCAGTGAACGTAAAGATTCAACCGGTCTTCCAGATTGGCCATACTCAGGGGATCGGCAAGTTCCTGAAGCGGGATATTCATCGCATCCTTGACATGGCCATCCGCAAATTCCGTCTCCCTTCTGACATCCAATACCAAAAGATTCTCATCGAACGGAATATCCATCGCCAGCTCGTCCGGCAGGACGTCGATGATCATATCGATCGGTTCACCCGCATGTTGCCAGGCCGGGAAGCCCCCTTCCAAATACCCCTTCACCTTGTTGAACCCGACACGCGCCAGGCGAATCACACTTTCCCTTTCCTCTCCCGGCGCCGTTACCAGCACGATCGGTTTGTCAAAAGGCAGCAAGCTGCCGGCCCACTCCGCAAAACGTCCGTCCAGCCCAATGCTGACGGCCGCCGGAACAAACCCCGCAACAAATACATCCGAGGATCGCGTATCCAGCAAGATCGCATCCTCCGCCGCGATCCACTTCTTAAAGGTCGCCAGGTCCAAGGCTTGCAATCCTGCTTCCAGCACTTCATCAAGGCTCTCATATCCCTCCTTGTTGATCCGCGCATTGACCGAAAAATATGAAGGCGGCACATCCAGTCCATCGGTCACCACCCGGACAAAGTCCTCTTTCGAGCTTGCCCGTAACGCATAGTTGCTTTCTTTCTCCTCCTTCAGCGTACTATAGGTGCTTGGACCAAGGTTCTTTCCGCAACTGCTTCCCGGACCGTGCGCCGGATAAATGACCGTCTCATCCGGTAAAGGGATGATCCGGTTCTTCAACGATTCATATAACATTCCCGCCAACTCCTCCCGGGATAAATTCCCGCTGCTGAGATCGGGCCTTCCCACATCTCCCACAAATAAGGTATCGCCCGTGAACAACGCAGGCGCTCCACCATCCGGCGTCTTAACCAGGTAGCAGGATGACTCGACGGTATGGCCCGGCGTGTGCAACACTTCTATCGTGCTGCCACCCAGACGGAAAACCTCGCCGTCAACCGCCTTGTGAATGGGAAAATTCGTTTCGGTATTTGGGCCATAGATAATGGGCGCGCCGGTAGCCTTGGCCAGATCGAGATGGCCGCTCACGAAGTCAGCATGAAAATGCGTCTCAAAAATGTACTTGATCGTCGCCTTGCGCTCCCTGGAAAGATCCAGATATACATCGATATCCCGTAACGGGTCGATGATCGCCGCCTCACCCTCACTCTCGACATAATATGCGGCTTCGCTTAGGCAGCCGGTATACAATTGCTTGATGAACATAACTCTGCGTTTTTAGCCCCCGGAGGGAGGCCCTGCAAAGTTAATCAATTCCGGTACCTTAGGCAATTTGGGGATTCCGACCGACGCCTAATCGATCAATTCGTCAACGCATTTCATGATCTCCCCAAGCCGGTCATGATTGATAATGTAGTAGATGAATTTGCCGTCCCGCTGGGTTTTGACGATACCTGCCCGCCGTAATATGGCAAGGTGCTGGGAAGCAACTGATTGCTCCAATCGAAGATGGACGTAGATCTCTGTAACCGTCAGCTTCTTGTTCTCATCCAGCAACCGGATGATCTGCTGACGCAATTTGTGATTGAGTGCTCTTAAGATCAGTGCGCCTTTCTTTAGATTCAAAAAATCAACTTTTACAGGGGCGCCATCGGAACCCTCTGCATTCACCACCATCCAATAGCTATTATTGTTCATCGTTAAGCTCATGAGCGATTTCCATTTTAAGGTTTCAAGAAGATACGTGACCGTCCGGCAAATTTAGGATCAACTCATTTAAAATAATGACTGAAATCCGTTTATATGATAATATAGTCATTTTTTGGTATGAGAGTGGAAATCCTTAGTATAAACGGGCTCACTATAAACCACACCGGTGAATTCCTTTTGCAAATATCGTAAAAAAGACAATTTACCCAGATACCCCACATGATAGGAGGGGTTTACAAACGCTGCTTTGGGGGCCGTGATTAACTGTTTACACTTATAGCTTCCGTCCCCAAAGAACGAAATTGAGTGCACAGACAAAAGTTCAGAAAAAGAATTTTCTTCGACGATCATGGCCGTTGCCGGAAGGAGCGCCACCCCGTCTTTCTGGTAGACGGCAGTGAACACTTCCATCCTTCGCGCATCGATCATCGGACATAACAGATCGGCTTCCGGTAATTGCTCCCGTGCCGCAAAAGCCATCATATTCAGCGTGTTCTCCGCTATCAGCGGAACGTCTAAAGCATAGCAAAACCCTTTAGCGGCGGCCATTCCAACGCGCAACCCCGTATATGATCCCGGGCCCGCCGTAACCGCCACCGCCTGAAGATCCCCCGGCCGGTATCCCGTTTCCGCCAACAACCGCCGGATCGCCGGATGCAACCATGAGGAATGATTTTTGGGGTCCTGACTTTCTGCCAGTGCCAACACTCTTCCCTCCTTCGACAAACATACTCCCGCCGTTCCCATCGACGTGTCGATGTTCAGGATTACGGACATGCTAGCCGGTTTTTAACTGTAAAGATCACAGTTGTTTTATTGTTCTTTTTAATCATATTTTAATTTTATTACTGGCGTTTTCCAGGCTATCCGCCGGAATATAACGGGTATCCGTCCTGCTCATGACCTTAAGCAATCCGACAACCTGGTCCAACCCAATTCGCTCGCCCCATTCGAACGGTCCCAGCGGATAATTGGTCCCGAGCTTCATCGCCGTATCGATCTCCTCCTTACTGCTCACGCCTTCCTGCCATGTATACCACGCTTCATTGATCAGCGCCGCCAGCACTCTCGCCGTGATCATTCCCGGAATATCGGGCGTCACCCGGTAAGCCCAACCTAACTTGTCATAAATCTCCTCAACCCGTACCGCAACCTCTGGATCGGGAACAACAAGCTCATGTATTCCCCGTTCCAGCATCCCCGGCCAGCCATTTATCCGGATGAACGGATAACCTATTTCCGCGATCGTAGCCGCCACCGCATTCACCATGACCAGCGACGGCAACATCCGGCTTAACCCCGACAACCTCGCCTCCTCCGCCGTAAAATCGAGATCGATATACAGATCGGCGCTCGGCTGCTGTTCCAGCTCCTCCACCGCTCGGATGACAACGCGATCAGCGGCGGGAAATAGATCGGGGATAGCCTTGGTAGTAATGAGAACGACTTTCATTGCCGCAAAGATATGTGCAGGGAATTTGCAAATTACGATCTTTGTCGCATGAAAAAGATCATCAATACGCCCAACGCCCCCGCGCCGATCGGCCCTTATAGCCAGGCCGTCCAGGCCGGTCCGCTCCTCTTCATTTCAGGTCAGATCGCCATCCAGCCGGCGACAGGTGAGATAAATGCCGCCGATATCACCACCGAAACCAACCAGGTGATGCAAAACCTCAAAGCCATCCTTTCGGCAGCCGGCCTCGATTTCGGCCACGTAGTAAAGACGACGATCCTGCTGAGCGATATGTCCCTGTTCGCAACCGTCAATGAGATCTATGGCCAATATTTCCTCGGCGACTTCCCCGCACGCGAAACCTACGCGGTAAAGACACTGCCAAAGAATGTAAATATCGAGATCAGTATGGTGGCCGCAATAGAAGGTTAATTTTTCAACACGCCAAGCTCCTTCCCGATCTTCGAAAATGCGGCGATCGCCCTGTCCAGATGAGCCCGATCATGCGCGGCGCTTAACTGCACGCGGATCCGCGCCTGCCCCTTCGCTACAACCGGATAAAAGAAGCCGATCGCATAAATGCCTTCATCCAAAAGCTTCGCGGCAAAATTTTGCGCTACCACCGCATCGTATAACATGATCGGTACGATCGGATGCTGACCCGGCCGGATATCGAAGCCCGCGGCCGTCATCTTGTCCCTGAAATAACGCGTGTTGAATTCCAGTTTGTCCCTTAATTCCGTCGTTTCACTCAGCATATCCAGCACGGCAATGCTTGCGCCGGTGATGGAGGGCGCCAGACTATTGGAGAAAAGATAGGGCCGGCTCCGCTGCCGCAACATCTCGATGATCTCCTTCCTTCCACTCGTGAATCCGCCGCTGGCCCCGCCCAGCGCCTTTCCAAGCGTGCCCGTGATGATATCGATACGACCCATTACTCCGCAATGCTCATGCGTTCCGCGCCCTGTCTTCCCGAGGAAACCCGAAGAATGCGATTCATCGATCATGACGATGGCATCATACCGGTCCGCCAGATCGCAGATCTTGTCCAATTGCGCAATGGTCCCATCCATGCTGAATGAGCCATCCGTCACAATGATTCTGCTGCGGACGCCCTGCGCCCCCTGCAACTGCGCTTCGAGATCCCCCATCGAATTGTGCTTATACCTGAAACGCTGCGCCTTGCATAACCTTACCCCGTCGATGATCGATGCATGATTCAACTCATCCGAAATGATCGCATCGGGCTCGCCAAACAACGGCTCGAACACCCCCCCATTCGCATCGAAGGCCGCGGCATACAGGATCGTGTCTTCCGTCCCCAGAAAAGCGGCGATCTTGCGCTCCAGCTCCTTGTGAATGTCCTGCGTGCCGCATATAAAGCGCACACTGCTCATCCCATAACCACGGGAGTCGATCGCCTTGTGGGCCGCCTCGATCACCTTCGGATGGCTGGAAAGCCCCAGATAATTGTTCGCACAAAAGTTCAACACCTTCTTACCGCCTACCATGATCTCCGCGCCCTGGGCACTGGCGATTATCCGCTCGGTCTTGAAAAGGCCGGAAGCCTTGATCTCTTCCAACTCGACAGCTATTCTTTTTACAAAGGAATCGTTCATAATATGACTCTTTAGGACGCAAATGTAAGTTGTTGATTATTCAAAATATTATGTACCTTCGTCACACGAAAAAAGTCCCGTGAATCGCAATCTGACCATACGTTTGTTCCTGGCCACCATGGTGATCGCAGCCGGATTGATCGTTTTCTCCTATGCTCACGCCCGGGCCTCCCGCGAGGACGCTCCCGCCACCAATGGTGAGGGTAAATGCGAAGGCGCCAAATCTCAAAGCCCGTTTGTTCTCTGGGAATCCCTCACACACAACTTGTTGACTATCAATCATTGATCATTTTCTTCCGCCTTTTTCTCCCGGACCTTGTAACTTTTGGTCCCAGCTCGCCGTATGTAATGTGAAGATCCGGTACAATTTTTATATGACTGACAGAGAATACAATGACTGCGTGACTTTATATGCGGATAATGTCTATCGCTTTATCCTGAAAAACCTTCGGCATGAGGATAACGCCAAAGACGTCGTACAGTCGGCCTTTGAGAAACTATGGAAAAACCGCGGCAGCGTCGAAGCGGTGAAAAGCAAATCTTATCTTTTTACGATCGCTTATCACCAGATGATCGATCACCTGCGTAAAGAGAAACGGGTCGAGCTGAGATCGGTTTTTCGCGAGGAGACCATCGTGAGCGACCGGCCCTCCGCCTCGCTCAGGAAGACGCTCGAAACAGCCCTGGCCCGTCTCAATGAGACCCAGCGCTCCCTCGTTCTGCTGAAAGACTATGAAGGATATTCCTATTTGGAGATCGGGCAGATCACAGGATTGACCGAAAGCCAGGTGAAGGTATACCTGCACCGGGCCCGCTTGCAGCTGAAGAATTACCTGGTCACCCTCGAAAACCTAATTTAAAAGCCCATGATCACGAGAGATAATTACGAAGAGTTCTTTCTGCTGTATACCGATAACGAATTATCGGCCGCGGAAAGACATGAAGTGGAACGGTTCGTCGCCGATCATCCCGAGCTCCGGGAAGAGTGGGAAGCATTTCTCCAATGCCGGGTAGCCCCCGATCCTCACCTTGCATTCCCCGACCGGGCGGCCTTACTCAAACCGGAAGCCGAAGGCTCCATCTTTACCGAAGACCTCCTATCCTATATCGATGGCGAACTGAATAAAGAAGAGACCGCCAGGATCGAAGCGATCATTCACGAGCAGCCGCGCGTCGCTCATGAGTTTGGCATCTTGCGGCAAACCGTCGATCATCCTGACCCCGCCGTCGTATTCCCCGAAAAAGACCGGCTATACAGGACGGAAAGGGAAAGAAAGATCGTCTTCCTGCCCTGGGTTCGCGCAGGCATAGCCGCGGCAATCGCCGGCGCCATCGCGCTGATCCTGCTGCTGCCTGCAAAAAGACAGCCGGACCAGCCCGTTCAGGTCGTCATAGCACGTCACGATTCACCCGGCACTACACATAAAATTATTCCAACTGTAACTCCAGCCACCGTTACTGCGTTAAACCCTGGAGGAAGGCAGCCAACGGCAAAGCAGAACCGGACTGAAAAGCAGTTCTTTCAAAAAAGGGAGCCGCGGCAACTTAACGATGTTGCGGCGGGCAATGGGCAGGATATAACGCCAACGGTTATACGGAAGCAGCCCGGCTCGGTTAAAGCAAGCCGCGATTCCGACCCTGTAACAACCGTTACTATCGGATCGGCGCCGGCAACCGGAGACCTTGCGGCCATCGTTCATCCTGCCGTTCAGACCGGGATTCCGAAAGACCAGTCGTCCTTTGCTTCGGAGGCCCTGCAGGAAGAACAAGCGACCGATCAACATAGTCCGGTCGCCGACGATGCGGCTGCTGCAGGCAGGACAAAGCTGCGCGGCATCTTCCGGAAAGTCGCCCGGACCTTTGGAAAAACTGCGGAACGCGATAGCGACGGCAACCGGCAGGTATTGGTGGGAGCCTTCCAGGTATCACTTGATTAATGAAAAAAACGAAAAAGGTATGAACCGGTTATTTTTACTGGTGGCAGGGCTTTGTCTGGCCCTCTCCGGAATGGCACAGATCGACACGACAAGCAGGAACAACGGCGTCAGTCACCCCGGCGACACCGTCAGCCACCCGAATGACACCCTGCACGTGGGGAATCTATTGATCATTCGCAACGGCCGTCCCACCTGGGATGATCCCGAAAATGTCCGCGTCCGCAAACACCACAACTGGTCGGACCGTCCCTCAAAGGTCAGCACCGATTGGTGTATCGTCGACCTCGGCATCGCCTACTTCAACGACCAGACCAATTATTCATCCGCCGCCGCTCAGAAATTCGCTCCGGGCTCCACCCGCGATTGGTTCAAGCTAAACGACGGGAAATCCGTGGACGTCAATATCTGGCTTTTCATGCAGCGATTCAGCCTCATCAAAAATGTCGTCAACCTGAAATGGGGACTTGGTATCGAACTGAACAACTACCGCTATGAGGAAAATATTCGCTACAAGATCAATCCGACCACCGTTATCATGGACACCGTCAACTATACAAAGGACAAACTGGCGGCAGACTACTTCACCATTCCTCTCATGCTCAATTTCAATTTCACCCCGCATCGCCGCCGCAACCCATACGGCTTCAGCGTCGGAGCAAGCGTGGGTTACCGATACTCTTCCCGGCAGAAATTCAAAAGCCATGAATTCGGGAAACAAAAGACTTTCAATGATTTCGACCTCGAAACCTGGAAGCTGTCGTATGTTGCGGAATTGGAACTGGGCTGGGTAAAATTGTTTGGCTCCTATGCCGCCAAATCCATGTTCAGGGACGGTTTGAACCAGATCCCTTATACAGTGGGTATCCGGCTGGGGGCATTCTAGCGGCCCCCACCCCCTCCGTTTCAAGGTTGTTAAAATTTTCCCCACCGGAAATATCCGTTAAACGCCGGTCGTTGTACAAGGTCAAATTGCCCTGTTATGACCACGCGAAAACTGATCCTCGGCGCCATCCTGGCCATCACCCTTTTATCCTTCCGGGATGCCCGTCACCGGACTGTCAGCCGGCGTTTTTTTCACCCCTCCCCAAAAGGAGATATCTATATCGTCGTCATCAAATCCAACTATGAGCTGCAGCTCTATGACAAAGACGGTTGGTACGCTACCTATCCGGCCGTGTTCGGCAGCAAGTCACTCGATGACAAAATGGTCATGGGCGACCGTTTGACACCCGAAGGCACTTACCATATCGCCGCCAAACGACCACATGAGAAATGGAACAAGATAATGGACCTGGACTACCCCACTGCCGCCGATATCGAAAAATTCAATGAAAGAAAAGCGCAGGGCCTGATCCCCAAAGATGCAAAGATCGGGAACGGGATCGCGATCCACGGCACCTGGCCTCATGATGAACATGCCGTTGACGCCTATCAAATGTGGACCAACGGTTGCGTGTCGCTAAAAAATGAGGACATGGATGAAATATACCGCATGACGCCCGTCGGCGCTACAGTGACCATTCAGCATTAAGCCCTACAATCTTCCCCCCTTGATCTCCTCAACTACCGCAGGATCAAGCAAGGTCGTCGTATCCCCAAGATTCTGCAACTCTCCCTCGGCGATCTTCCGCAGGATTCGCCGCATGATCTTTCCGCTCCGGGTTTTCGGCAACCCATTTACCAACTGGATCTTGTCCGGTTTGGCTATCGGCCCTATCACCCTCGCGACCGTCTGGCTGATATCCCTGCGGATCAAACCCTCATCCGTCTTATTACCGCTAAAGATCACATACGCATAGATCCCCTGCCCCTTTATCTCATGCGGATAACCCACCACCGCACTTTCCACAACCCCCGTATGCATATTGATCGCATTCTCCACTTCCGCCGTACCGATCCGATGTCCACTCACATTCAGGACGTCATCGACCCGCCCGGTGATCCGATAATTGCCTTCACCATCGCGCAATGCCCCGTCACCCGTGAAATACAATCCCGGATAACTAGCAAAATAGGCCTGACGACAACGCTCGTGATCCCCATAGGTCGTCCGGATGATCGAAGGCCATGGAAATTTTATACAAAGATTGCCGCCGACCCCATTTCCTTTTACTTCTTCCCCTTTCTCATCGACAAGGACCGGTTGCACCCCAGGCAATGGCAGTGTCGCATGCGCCGGCTTCTCCGGGGTGACACCCGCCAGGTTGGAGATCAGGATGCCTCCCGTCTCCGTCTGCCACCACGTATCCACGATCGGACACCTGCCCTTCCCGATATTATCATGGTACCAATGCCAGGCTTCCTCATTGATGGGCTCACCCACCGTCCCCAGCACCTTCAAACTGCTCAGATCCTTATCCTTCACATAGTCAAGCCCAAATCCCATCAGACTGCGGATCGCCGTCGGCGCGGTATAAATAATATTTACCTTCAGCTTATCCACGATCTGCCAGAAACGGCCCGCATCAGGCCACGTCGGGATGCCTTCGAACATCACCGTGGTCGCACCGGCGCTCAACGGCCCATAGACGATATAGCTGTGCCCCGTGATCCAGCCGATATCCGCCGTGCAGAAATACACATCCCCCGGCTGATACTGAAAAACGTTGACAAAACTATAATTTGTATAGACCATATATCCCCCACAGCTATGCACAACCCCTTTCGGCTTCCCCGTCGATCCGGAAGTATATAGAATGAACAACATGTCCTCCGCATCCATGATCTCTGCGGGGCAGGGAGGATTGCCCTGCGCCTCCACCTTCCCGATCTCATCTTCCCACCACGTATCCCGCCCCTGGATCATGCTCACCGGGACCCGGGTCCGTGATAGCACGATCACCCTCCCGATCGTCGGACAGGTCACCAGGGCGTCATCGATGACGGATTTGAGCGGAATATCCTTGCTGCCACGATATGCTCCATCCGAAGTGATCACCACACTGCAGCTGGCGTCCTGGATCCGGTCAGCGATGCTCTGCGCGGAAAAGCCGCCGAAGACCACCGAATGGATCACCCCGATCCGCGCACAAGCCAGGACGGCAATCGCCAGCTCGGGGACCATCGGCATATAGATACATACCCTGTCCCCCTTCTTCAGCCCATTATTCTTCAGCACATTGGCGAACTGGCAAACCTTAAAATGCAATTCCTTGTACGTAAGGACACGAGTTGATTCCTTCGGGTCGTTCGGCTCCCAGATGATCGCGGGCCGCTCCCCCTTCTCCTTCAGATGCCGGTCAAGACAATTTTCAGTGATATTCAACTTTGCGCCCCCAAACCAACGCACCCGGGGCTCGGTGAAATTCCAATCCAGCACCTTGTCCCACTTGCGATGCCATTGAAAATGGCCGGCGATCCCGGACCAAAATCCTTCCGGGTCGTCCACACTTTTCTTGTACTCGGTCCTGTATTGCTCCAGCGTACGGATCTGATAAGGGTAACTCATCTGACAAGTCCTTTTTTATGATTAATAAGTTTACACACTCCCGACCGGCAGCACGATCCTTCCGAACATCTCATTCAGTAAACCCGCAATACCCGTATAGATCGCCGATGCGCCGCAAATGACACCCTCGATACCGGTAAACCGCTTGATCGTTGCATTCTCCGTGTAATCACCCAACGCCAGCAAAAAGAAGAGCAGGGTCAGCGTAGCGAACACGAACTGTAAAGCGCGGCTCAATCTCAAAGTTCCGAAGAAAAGCAATAAGGTGAACAACCCCCACATGATCAGGTAAGCGATCATCCCGCTCGGCGACGACGCCGCCGTCACCCAGCCCCATTTCGGCATCACGATCAGCGTGACGAGCGACAGCCAAAACAACCCATAGGACGTAAAGGCAAGCAGCCCGAACGTATTGTTCTTTTTGGCTTCGATCACGCCGGCGATTACCTGCGCAATGCCGCCATAGAAGATGCCCATGGCTAAGATCATGGAATTCATTTCAAAAAGACCGGCATTGTGCAAATTCAACAATACCGTAGTCATGCCGAAGGCGCAAAGGCCCAGCGGTGCAGGATTGGCAATGCCTTCCTTGCTGGCTGTAACAACAGGAGGAGGGGTCATAATCGTTAGTTGGTTTAAGTGGCTTAATAACACAATTTTAAAGCATTTTATCAGAATTCGTTTGACTAATTTTACCGCCATGTTCACCCTTATCGAATGGTACGATCTCTACCTTTTCGGAAGCCTGGCCTCCATCATCGCCTCCCGCTTCTTTCCCAATTGGGGTCCCACCACCACTTTACTGTGTACGCTTGCGATCTTTGCCTCATGTTTTATCGCCAAACCATTTGGCCGGCGGCTGTTCGGGCGACGATATACGTCATGGCCGATGCTGCTCCTGATGGGAACATCGACCTTCGTCATGGGCCTCGTTCCCGGTTATGAACATATCGGATTCGCAGCGCCACTGATCCTCCTTCTGCTTCGCCTCGCGCAAGGTCTGTCGCTTGGCACCCCCCGCCGGGACTATTTTGCCGCCCTGACCCCGGCGGCCGCCTCCCTTGGATTGGTTTTGGGCCTCGGCGTCATCCTGATCGCCCGCTATGGATTAGATCCCGACCGTGTCGTCAGCATGGAGAAATTCAACGCATGGGGCTGGCGGATACCCTTCCTGGTCTCCGGCATTCTGCTCGCCGCCGCCGCTTACATTCGGACGAAATCCCTTCCCCAAAATACCACTCTCCCCGAAAATACCTCTCTCTTCCCCGACCCCGCTTTTCCCACAAACCCCACTTTCCCCAGAAAACCTAAAGCATCCCCGCTGTCCCTTTTCGCCGTGACCATAGCCCAGGGCGTCATCTTCTATACCGGCCAGATCTACATCCAGTCCTTTCTCGGAAATACCTGCCATATCGATTTCGACCAGTCCAAAAGCACGCTCCTGATCGCTACCGTACTGGCCATGCCCTTCTTTCTGATCTTTGGCCGACTGAACGACCGTGTCGGCCACAGGACAATGATCCTGAGCGGCATTCTCCTCGCCATCCTCACCTATTTCTTTCTCTTCCCACAGTTGCTCGCCATCTCCGGCACCAGGGGCCGAACCGAACTGACTGACCGGAAGGAGATCAGAAGCACCATTGCCTTTATCGGCAAAAGCCGGGACATGGCCCGGGCTACGTTGACTTACACGCACTACGCGGACGGCATGCAGGTTCTCGAGACCCGGCAGGATACCGTTTTTGCCAACGGCCGGACCAGCGTTAAGCCTGCGATAACCCTTTCCGCAACCCTCAATACCGGCGATTATTGGAAGATCATCGCCATCCTTTTTGTGATCGTCCTCTGCGTGACGATCGTCGGTGGCCCTGTCCCGTCCAATTCGATCGGCAACGGGATCATTGGCGGTCTTACTCCTTTTATTGCCGTTTTGTTGACGGCCATCTATCCCGGAAACGATCTCGCAGGCCTCTGGTTCCCGATCGGCATGACCGCCATATGTTTTGTGGCTAATTCGATTCCACACCGTAAATTCGCGCATGTCAATTGAAGTAAAGGACCTGGTCAAGATATATGGCGAACAGAAAGCGGTTGACTCGATCTCATTTACGGTAGGAAAAGGAGAGATCGTCGGTTTCCTTGGTCCGAACGGGGCCGGCAAAAGCACCACTATGAAGATCCTGACCGGCTATCTCGGTCAGGATGGCGGAGAAGCCTCCGTATGTGGTATTTCCGTCCGGGAACACCCGCTGGAGACTAAAAAGAAGATTGGCTATCTCCCCGAAGCCAACCCACTCTATCCGGATATGTACGTCCGCGAATATCTCGGTTTTATCGCCGACATCCACCACCTGACCGGCAAACGCGGGCGGATCGAAACGGTGATCGCCATGGTAGGTCTGACCGTCGAAAGCAAAAAGAAGCTGGGCCAGCTTTCCAAAGGATACAAACAACGGGTCGGCCTCGCAGCCGCCCTCCTTCATGAACCGGAAGTACTGATCCTCGACGAGCCTACCAGCGGCCTGGACCCCAACCAGATCATCGAGATCCGCGACGTCATAAGGAAGTTGGGAAAAGATAAGACCATCCTTTTTTCTTCGCATATCCTCCAGGAAGTGGAAGCGCTTTGCGACCGGGTGATCATCATCAACAAAGGAAGACTGGTGGCCGACAGCCCGCTCAGCCAGCTGCGGAAACAAAACGCCGGGACAAATACGATCCGCGTCAATTTCCGCGAAACGCCCGAAACGATAATACTGGAACAACTGCTCCACGTCGATGCCGTTACCCGAATGCCCGACGGCCATTGGGTATTGCAGACAACCGCGCCCGATGAAGTTAAGAAACAATTGATGGAGCTGGCTTTGCAGAATAATTGGAACATTGTTTCTTTGCAAAGCGAAAACCGAAGCCTGGAAGATATCTTCCGGCAACTGACACATAATTAAAAACAGAATCAATCAAGAATCAACCATGAGCTACATTGCCGACATCCATGCAAGACAAATTTTAGACAGCCGGGGTAATCCAACCGTTGAAGTAGACGTAGTGACCGAGAACAATCACCGCGGCCGTGCCTCCGTTCCCAGTGGCGCCTCCACCGGCATCCACGAAGCTGTCGAACTTCGCGACGGCGATAAAAAGATCTTTAGCGGCAAGGGCGTCCTGAAAGCCGTAGCCAACGTCAACGATATCATCGCCGATCAACTGATCGGATTCCCCGTCAACGAACAGGCTTCACTGGATGGCCGCCTCATCGATATGGACGGTACCGAAAACAAAGGCAAGCTCGGCGCTAACGCCCTGCTGGCCGTCAGCATGGCCGTCGCCAAAGCCGCAGCCCAGGAAAGCAAACTTCCCCTTTACCGGTATCTGGGCGGCGTTAATGCCACCGTTCTGCCGATGCCGCTGATGAATATCCTGAACGGCGGCGTCCACGCCGACAACAAGATCGACTATCAGGAATTCATGATCGTGCCCGTCGGCGCCGAATCCTTCAGCGAAGGCCTGCGCTGGGGCGTCGAGATCTTCCACACCCTGAAATCAGTGCTGAAGAAAAAAGGCTATAGCACCAACGTCGGCGACGAAGGCGGTTTCGCCCCCGATATCCAGAGCAATGAAGAAGCTATCGAGACCCTCCTTCAGGCCATCGACGCCGCCGGCTATAAGACGGGTTCCCAGATCGGTATCGCCCTCGACGCCGCCAGCAGCGAAATGTACAAGGACGGCAAATACAAATTCTATAAAAGCACCGGGAAAGAGATGAGTAGCGATGAAATGGTCGACTATTGGTCGAGCTGGGTCAACAAATATCCCATTATTTCCATCGAGGACGGAATGGCCGAGGAAGACTGGGACGGCTGGAAGAAGCTGACGGACGCCGTTGGTAATAAGGTCCAGTTGGTTGGCGATGACCTGTTCGTCACTAATACCAAGCTGCTGCAGAAGGGCCTCGACCGGCAGATCGCCAACAGCATCCTGATCAAGGTGAACCAGATCGGTACAATCACCGAAACCATCAACGCGGTTCAACTCGCTCAAACTCATGGGTATACGACCGTCATGAGCCATCGCAGCGGCGAAACCGAAGACACTACCATCGCTGACCTTGCCGTCGCCCTCAACTGCGGTCAGATCAAGACCGGCAGCCTGTCCCGCACCGACCGCACAGCCAAATACAACCAGCTACTTCGCATCGAAGAAGAGCTGAGCGATTGCGCGATTTATCCAAAAGGCCGGATCAAATTCAAAAAATAAATCGTAGCTTGGTGGTCGCCGGCAAGACCTCGTTCGCCGGCAACGCCGCCGAACTATATGAAGATCCTGACACATATACCTTCGTTCCTGAAGAACCGGTACCTGCTGACCGCAGTGGGGTTTGTTATCTGGATCTTGTTCTTTGATTCTCGTGACTTGATAACCAGCCACTTCCGGGAAAGAAGCGAACTGCTGAAACTGGAAGAAAGCAAAAAGTACTACGAGCAGCAGATCGCGATGACCAAACGGGAGCTGGAACAGTTGAAGACCAACCCCGCCGTGTTGGAGCGATATGCCCGGGAGAAATTCCTGATGAAGAAACAGAATGAGGACCTGTTCCGGATCCGTGAAGATAGCATACACACTGTCCGTTGATCAACAATCCCTTACAACGATTTTGCCCCCTTTAAAGCTAAGCGCGGATGGGTTCCGGGCCCGCAGGAACAATTATTCCTCCTGCGAACAATAACGGTACCCGAATCCCGTTTTCATAATGGACGTTTCACTTTTACTACTTCGGATTTTTTAGGACATTAAATGGTTTTGCCTATGACACTCTTTACACCGGAGGATCTTTTACGGTATTTGTATAAAGAGTCTTCCCCTGAACTGACTTTAGCGATCGAAACTACGCTAAAGGAGGATTGGATGTTGCGGGAGAAGTTACAAGTTTTGAGCTCTTCTGTCAATAGTTTGAATAAGATCGTCGTTGCCCCCCGCCAGGAAGTCATCGACCGGGTTCTCACCTACGCCCGGAAGACGGCGGTACAGGAGCATGAATCCATATCGTGACGAGAAAGGAACGCTTTCAGTTCGTTCTGAATTACTTCAGCACTCATAACCCTGATGCGGAAACAGAATTATTGTATGACAGCCCATACCAGCTCCTGGTAGCCGTTATCCTGTCGGCGCAATGCACCGACAAACGGGTAAACATGACTACTCCGGCTATTTTTGACAAATATCCGGACGCCGCCAGCCTGGCTAAAGCCGATTTCGATGACCTGTTCCCGCTCATTCGCAGCATTTCCTATCCCAACAACAAAACAAAGCACCTGATCGGCATGGCCCGGATGCTGGTCCATGATTTCGGCGGCGAGGTGCCGCTTACCGTTGACGAACTGGTGCGCTTGCCCGGCGTCGGCCGCAAAACAGCCAACGTCATCACCTCGGTAGTCGATAACCAGCCCAATATGGCCGTCGATACCCACGTCTTCCGCGTCTCCGCCCGTATCGGCCTGACCTTGAACGCTAAAACCCCTCTCGCCACCGAGAAGCAGCTGCTTCAGTTCATTCCCCGTGAGCAGGTCCATATCGCTCATCACTGGCTGATCCTCCACGGCCGCTATATCTGCGTGGCGCGAACTCCTAAATGCGCGGAATGCGGCCTGAAACCGGCCTGTAAATATTACGCCAAACACTTCGGCAAGCCCGCCTAGCCTTTATGACGCTTTTTCCTTTTCTTTTTCTTCACCGGCGGCGCCGGCGCCTTCGTACCGGCACCCGTATCGATCCCCATCGCCTGATACACCGTCTCCTGGATGCGGCCCCGGATATTCAGCCCCGATAACCTCGGATTGTTCTCTATCGGATTCACCCGGTTCGAAAGAAAGATAAAGACCAGATCATACTTCGGATCGACCCACACACAGGTCCCCGTAAACCCGGTATGGCCGAAAGTCTCCGGTGACGCCGACAGACAGGGGTATGCCTGCTTTAGCTTCGCATTGTCCTTCTCCGGTTTATCGAAGCCCAGCGCGCGCCGGCTTATATCGCTGTGATACGCCGTGAAATAATCGATCGTCGATTTCTTCAGATACGTGCGGCCATTGAAAGTACCGCCATCCAGCAACATCTGCTCCAGAATGGCCAGATCATAAGCATCGCTGAACAACCCCGCATGACCCGCCACCCCGCCGAACATGGCCGACCCCGGATCATGCACATCGCCCCTCAGCAACTGATGCCGGAAGATTGGTTCCAGCGCCGTAGGCGCGATCCGCGCAAGCGGGAACCGCTCCCGGGGCAGAAATCCCGTAGAGGTCATGCCCAGCGGCTCATAGAAGGTCTTTCTAACATACTCATCCAACGTCATCCCCGTGATTGCTTCCACGATCTCGCCCATGAAAATAAAGTCGTTGTCGGAATAGACATATTTCTTCGGGCCCAGCGCGCTTTGCGCGATCCGCAAATTCATCGTGTCCCTCCAGTCATTCCGCAGATAAAGGTTTTCCGCCACCCGAACGCCATGCAGACTGTCGGGCTGCGTTGTGAATACCCCCGGCATGGGGTTCTGGTCTTTAGTGCTATCCACTACCTCCTTATAGAATACGACATCGGGGACAAGGCCCGCCTGATGCAGGAGGATATCCCAGATCGTTAGATTGGCCTTATCAGAGCCCCGCACCCAGGGCAAATAGTCCCCAAGCGTCTTTTGCAGATCGAGGCGGCCTTCATCATATAGTTTCATCGTAGCCATCGTCGTCGCACAGATCTTGGTACATGACGCCATATCATACATCGTCTCCGTATACACCGGCTCCTTGTGATCGTATGTCATATAGCCGAAAGATTTTTCATACGCGATCTTGCCATCCCGCGCCACAAGCACTACACAGCCGGGCGCCGCCTGTTTTGCGATCGCTTCCTCACAGATGGCGTCGATCTTGTTGAGTTGCATCGTATCCATTCCCAGCGTCAACGGATCGGCTGCCGGCAACGCCCGGTAAGGCCCCATGATGCCCGCCCCCACTCTGTATTCGGGGCAGACGGTAACCGGAAGATGTCCCCGCGCGGTGAATTTGCCGTTAAGCAGATCGGCTGCTACCTGCTGCGTAGTGGAGTCGTCTTCATAACAGGCGACCAGCACCTTTGCCTGACAGGTATTCCGGATCGCATAGGGGTTGCCGAATACCATCGTTACACACCGCTCCCTCTCCTCTAACCTGCCGAGGAGCCACGCGGCAGGGTTGCTGATCAAAAAATTCCGCGCCGGATACCGCGCATAGTTATGAAGACCGATCACAATGGCGTCGTAACGATGGCTAAGCAGCTCCAGGGCGGCAGCCGCCTTGGCGCTGTCCAGGTTATAGTCGAACAGATAGACGTCCGCCGCATAGTCCTCATGCATCCGTTGGCTCAATGCATTTTCGGCGGTTAGACCCATCCCGATATAAGCGATCCTTTTTTTAGGGACCGGATGAAGCGGCGTGATCGCTTCCGGCCCTATCTGTGCACGTAACAACGGAAAGACCGCCGAATCCTGATTCTGTAACAACGTAATCGCATTCTTCGCCACCTCCCTGCGCATTTCGCTCACCCCTTCGTTGACGTCCGCCGTTAAATGCGTGAGAACGACGGGCCGCCATTCGGCCAGACCATATGCATACTTGGCCGCAAGCACCCGCTTCACCCGCGCATCGATATCCTTCCAGCGCAACCGCTTTTCCCGGATCGCGATCTTGATCTTCTCCAGACTGAGCGCCACATCACCGGGAAGACACAGCATATCGTTGCCCGCGATCAGCGACTGAACGGCGGCATCGCCATCCGGATAATACTTTGTCACCCCTTTCATCTCCAACGCGTCGGTGAAGCTGATCCCCTGGTAATGCAGTTGTTTCCGCAACAGCTTAGTGACATTCTCATAAGAGAGCGAAGTTGCCCTGTTTGGGGTTTTGTCGATCGCAGGGATATAAAGATGCGCGATCATGACACTGCCTACACCGGCCTTGAATAGCTGCCTGAACGGATATAGCTCGAGCGAATCCAGTTGCCGCCGGTCTTTATTGATGACCGGAAGATCGAGATGCGAATCGACGGCCACATCGCCATGGCCGGGAAAGTGTTTCGCGCAAGCCATCACCCCCGCATCCTGCAAGCCCCGCATATACTGGATGCCGAACTCCGCGACCCGCCGCTTGTCCTCGCCGAACGAGCGGTCATTGATGACCGGATTGTCGGGATTGTTGTTGATATCGACTACCGGTGCATAATCGACCTGAATGCCTATCCGCTTGCACTGATTGCCGACCAGGCGGCCATACCGGTAGATCAGCCCCGTATCGGAAGTCGCCCCCAGCATCATTTGCCGCGGCAGCCCCTGGACGCTGTCCATCCGCATGCCCAGCCCGTTCTCCGCATCGATACAGAACAGCACCGGCGTTTTAGCCATGCCCTGAAGCCGGTTGATCCGCTCCGCCTGGGCAACCGGATCACCCTGAAAAGTGCAGATACCGCCGACATTGTATTTCCGGACCGCCTCGTCGGCAATTGAATCAAAAAAATGCGGGCGATGCGTAGCCGGATCGATCCCCGAAAGCCGGATAACCATCAGCTGCGTGATCTTTTCATCGGGAGTGAGAGTTCGGAATACGCTGTCTACCCAGGCGTCGGCGGAAAGTACGGTAGTTTGTTGGGAAAAGCTGCGGGTAAGGCCCGTCGTAACGAGCAGCAGCGACAAAGCGAGTTTTCTCATTTCGGCGTAAATTGCACACAAAATAAGTCAGAATTGCCAGACATCATTCATTTATTGCCCGATAACATCGCTAATCAGATAGCGGCAGGCGAAGTGATCCAGCGACCGGCCAGCGCAGTCAAAGAACTGTTGGAGAATGCAGTGGATTCAGGCGCCTCCGATATCCGGCTGTTCGTACAGGACGGCGGAAAAACGCTGATCCGCGTGATCGATAACGGAATGGGGATGAGCGAAGCGGATGCACGGCTGGCCTTCGAGCGACATGCGACCTCGAAGATAAAACATATCGACGATCTCTTCCATATCCGCACGATGGGCTTTCGCGGCGAGGCCCTTGCCTCCATCGCAGCCGTCGCCCAGGTCGAGCTCCGGACAAAACGGCCGGAAGATGAGAGCGGCACTTGCATCGAGATCGAGAATAGCCGTATCACCCGCCAGGAGCCCGCCCCCGCGCCCGTCGGCACCAGCATCGCCATGAAGAACCTCTTCTTCAACGTTCCCGCCCGCCGCAACTTTCTCAAAAGCAATCCTGCCGAAATGCGCCATATCGTGGAAGAATTCATCCGGGTGACGCTGGCCTTTCCGTCGATCTTCTTCTCACTGACCTCCAACGGCCAGGAACTGATGCACCTGGAGAAAGGAAGCCTCAAACAACGGATCGTTCAGATCCTCGGCGCTCCCTTTAATTCCAAACTGGTCTCGGTGCAGGAGAATACCGACTACCTCAATATCTATGGCTTCGTCGGCAAGCCCGAAACCGCAAAAAAGACCCGCGGCGACCAATATCTCTTCGTCAATAGCCGGTTTATCCGAAGCGCTTATCTGAACCATGCCGTCATGAGCGCCTATCATGAAATGATCCCGGCGGATAGCTATCCCCTTTACGTCCTCTTCATCGACCTCGATCCCGCCCAGGTGGACGTCAATGTCCATCCGACAAAACAGGAGATCAAGTTCGAAGACGAAAAGATCGTATACGCATTCGTTCAGGCGGCTGTGAAGCACGCTCTGGCCCAGTTCAGCATTACTCCCACGCTTGACTTTGACCTCGACCCCTCGATCCAGCGCCTGGACGCGATAAGTAAACCCGTCTCCGAAGAAAAGAAGGCCGCCGTAACTTCCTCGTCGCTTTACAAAACCTTCACCCAAAAGAATCAGGCGCATTTCATCGAGCCATCCAATAAAAGTGAGCTCCGGCATTGGGCCGATTCCATTCAACAGCCTGCAACCGCCGGCACGCCCGCTGCAGGCGGCACCAACCCTGCAATCACCAATCCCCCAATCACCGGCAGCGCACCCCGCATCCAACCCCTCGAAGACGCTCCGTTACAGCAATTGCTCAATACCTATATCGTTACCCCCACGAACCGTAGCTTCATCCTCGTTCACCAGCAGGCGGCTCATGAACGCATCCTCTACGAACGCCTGACCGCCGCAGCCGCCGGCAAACCGATCCCCAGCCAACGAAGCCTCTTCCCCGCAACCCTTACCCTGTCAGCCTCCGATGCCATCCTGCTGACCGAGTTGCTAGCCGACCTGCAGCCCCTCGGCTATACCATCGAGCCCTTTGGAAAAGACAGCTTCATCATCCAGGGCATACCCGCCGATACCGGCCAGGGAGACGACCGGTCTGCGCTGGAACACCTCCTCGAACAATACAAACATTTCACCAGCGAGATCCGCTTCTCCCGCCGCGAAAAGCTGATCCGCACCATGGCCAGACAACAGGCCGTCAAAGCAGGGACCGCCCTCGATGAAAAAGAAATGCGTACGCTGGTCAACGATCTCTTTGCCTGCGTCCAGCACAATATCACTCCCGGCGGCGATCCCACCTTTATCGAATTCAAAAAGGATTATGTCGAAAAATTATTTGGCCGGTAACGCAGGTTGAAGGAAATCTTTTCAATACTTGTCCCGGATAAGATGGATCATCTTTTCTATCTGCCGCCGCACAGCGGTTCCGCTGCCGGTATAGTTATTGACCAGGACGGAAAAGAGCAGTTGATGCCCTGATTTGGTGAACAGATACCCGCTCAACGCCGCCACCCCGGAAAGACTGCCTGTCTTGGCATATATATAGGTGCTGTCCTGGTGATAGTAAGCGGAGAGCGTACCCGTACCGCCGGTCGGCAGCAGCCGCTCCATGCGCGCTAACCCAAACTCGCGTTGCAGCTTGTTGAGCAGCCAGACAAAGTCCTGCGCTGTAAAAAGATCATTCCTGCTCAGCCCGCACCCATCGACCCAATTGGGCTTTTGCGGCAGCGAGTCAAGCACGCCCTTTTCCAGATAGTCGATCGTCCGGGCGTCGTTCATACTCCCAAGCACCTCGTTGCCGACCATCAGAAGGGTCTGTTCGGCAAAGAAATTGTCACTGTTGTACATCATCGGCCGGAACAGGGAATCGACCGGCCTCGAATGAAGCACCGTCCAGCCGGGAAATTGGGCGGCAGGCAACTGGCCGCCGGGAAACTGCGCTCCGGGGAACCGGGCGCCAAGATGTTTGACCCCCGCGGGATTCCCGGCCGTGTCCTTGAGCAGCATGACCGCCGACGCCAGCCCGTCCGTAATGAACGGCGTATACTGCTCCTTATGCTCCTCCTTTCCTTCACTGACCAAAAAACTGTTCTGATTGAACGATCGCTGGACGAAAAAGCTCTTTCGCGTGGTGTCGGGATTGAAATTTACCGGCCAATCCACATCCGGTACCGAATAGATCGACGGCGAACCGCCAAAAGGATCATTACTACTGCCCTTCGGCCGGTCCTGTATCCAGCGGATCATATTCATATAGATCGGAAACGAGCTCCGCTCCGCCGCATAGTCGTCGTTATAGTCATCCCAGGCCCAGCCGCGGCCCATGGCATGATCCTGCCAGTTGTCATCCGCCAGCCAGATCTTCTTGCCGGTCTTCCGCATCAGATCGATCACCGGCTGGGAAGGATAGGCGGGATGCAGAAAGGTCGGGTCGCCGGAAGGGATCACCAGCAACGCCGTATCCGTTACAAGATAACGCATACCCACCAACGAATCCCCGAGATACTTCAGCCCCGCATAGAGCGAGAACAGCTTGGTATTGCTTGCCGGGATAAAATATTTATCGCCCTGATGATTGTAAACATACGCCGCTTTCACCGGATCGTAAATACAAATGCCGACCTGACCCGCAACCAGCTCCGGCCGGGTGAGCAGACTGTCCTCGACAAATGCGGCCAGCCCATCCCGGTCCGCCGCCTTCCGGCTTGCCGATTGGATCTGCCTGCCGGACGAACAGGCCTGCCAGGAAAAGATAGCAATAATAAAAAGGACGCGCCAGAATTGCTGTATCATGCCTGCAATATACCGAATCCGCGTTATCCCCGCTCCTGCGCCCGCAACCAACGCTCGGGGATCTCATTGCTGCTGGCCAGCAGATAGTCCTGATACGAACAGGCGATATATTTGCTGTCCGGCAACTGCATCCACCAGCGCTGGGTCTTCTTACTCTGAAGAAAAGTCGTCTCTACTTCCGCAAATGCGGTACGGTATTCAACAAAGAATTCCCGTTGGGATAACGCCGCTTCCCGGCGCCCTTTGCTCCTCCCATCGATCAGATACCATAGCATCTGGCTGATCTGGCGGGCCGTCAGCTGACCCGTATCCCGCGCAGGGATATATCCATAGATCCCGACAGTGTTGACAGAAGGGCTCAGTCCCGCATAACGCATCAGGATACAGGCTTCCTCGCCGTTGAATCCATTTGGCGAAAGCTGATTGGCCGGCGCAAAGGCATGGGCCAGCGCCGAGATGTCGAAGCTGAACAAATGAGAGTTGCGGATCACCGGTTCCATTTCTTCGATCCTTTCTTTTACGCTTCCCAGCCGGTAGCAATCGAACCGCAACTTGTCCATCGTCTCCAGCATATGCGGATGCACGTAATAGCTTTGAAATCCGATGTGATTATAGTGGGAGATGTAATTGGGCTCGCCTGTCAGCATCTCCATCAGGAAATTATCCGCCCGGTGCAGCGAATGGATGTCCAGGTCGATCAACGCATCCACCCCCGTCGCTTCGATGATATGCCGCTTGTCGGAATAAGTATAGTATTGCGAAAGGGTCAGATCATGCGATCCTCCAAGGATAACTACAGTCTTGCCGATACCTGTCAGTTCCCGTAAGACGGTCTTTAGCGCCGCATAGGTATCGGCGAGGGTAGCGCCCGACCGGATATTGCCCGCATCAGCCAGCTTCAGATCGGAGTGCCAGCAATACAGTTGGTAGAATTGCTCGCGGATCGCATCCGGAGCCCCGCCTTCCCGCCGGTCCCGGCCGATACCCCTCTCTTCCTCACACCCCACCAACACCAGGTCCGCCTCATACAGATCGGGAAACGTCTCATCATGCGCGTCGATCAGCTTGCCGATCTGCCCGTCTTTATACCCCTGGTCCTGCGACAATTCGGCCAGGTTGATCGGGTCCAGAAAATCGCTGATATGCAGATTGGGCGACATCGATTGATCGTTTGAAGGCAAACTTACCACAAAATCGGGGAAAGTAAAATGGCGTATCTTTACCTCATGCATTCCGTGTTAGATCAAATTGAACAATACAAGCAGGAGATCGCATCCATCACCCCCAATGGTGCGGAAGCGCTGGAAGCTTATCGCATCCGGTTCCTGGGCACAAAAGGTATCGTAAAAGGTCTCTTCGCCGAGATGAAAAATGTGCCCGCTGATCAGAAACGGGAATTTGGCCAGGTCCTCAACGAATTCAAACAACTGGCCGAAGCGAAATACGAGGATTGGAAGAACAACCTTACCGGAACCACCGAAAAAGCGACCTCCATCGACCTCAGCCTTCCCGGCGATCCCGTCGCCCTTGGCACGCATCATCCGATCACCCTCGTACGCGATCAGATCGTTCACATCTTCGGCAGGTTAGGTTTCTCCGTCGCCGAAGGCCCCGAGATCGAAGACGACTGGCATAATTTCACCGCGCTTAACCTTCCGGAAGACCATCCCGCCCGTGACATGCAGGATACCTTCTACATCCATCAGCATCCCGACTGGCTGCTTCGTACGCACACCAGCAGCGTCCAGGCCCGCACTATGGAAAAACAACGGCCGCCCATCCGGATCATCTGCCCCGGCCGCGTCTATCGCAATGAGACCATAAGCGCCCGCGCCCACTGCTTCTTCCACCAGACCGAAGGCTTGTACGTGGATGAGAACGTCTCTTTTGCCGACCTGAAGCAAACCCTTTACTTCTTCGTACAGGAAATGTTCGGCAAAGATGTCCGCATCCGTTTCCGCCCTTCCTATTTTCCCTTTACCGAACCCAGCGCCGAAATGGACATCAATTGCCGGATCTGCGGTGGCGCCGGCTGCAGCGTCTGCAAACATACCGGCTGGGTCGAGATTCTCGGTAGCGGCATGGTCCATCCCAAAATGCTCGACAACTTCGGCATCGACAGCAGCAAATACACCGGCTTTGCCTTCGGCATGGGGATCGAACGCATCTGCCAGCTAAAATACCGGGTCAACGACCTCCGCCTCTATTCGCAGAATGATATCCGCTTCCTGCGGCAATTCACCGGAGCGGTGTAGCGAATCAGCCGGATATTGTTATATTTGATCATGCGCCGGCCTGCATTGTTTTATTTATTCTGTCTACTTGCCTTTCATTCTTATGGACAATCTCCGGGATCCGCCCTCCGTTTAGCCCAAAAAATAGATACGATCTTTAATCAGCGTTCCCGACGCCAATCGCCCGGGTATGCAGTTGCGGTCGTTAAAGGGCAGCATGTATTATTCCAAAACTGTTATGGCCTGGCCAATCTTGACTACCGGCTTCCGATCACGCCGTCTTCGGCATTTGATATTGCCTCGGTTAGCAAACAATTCACGGCAGCCTGTATCGCGCTGTTGATGATAGAAGGAAAACTCGATCTGGATACGCCGGCGGCGTCCTACATTCCTGAACTCGCTAAATATAAGGACACGGTCCGGATATACCACCTGCTGTATAATACCAGCGGCATCGTCGACTATTATAAGTTACCACGTGACGGAGGCCGATCGTGGGTGACGTTCAACTATTTCACCAACGACGAATGTATCCGGACCTCACTGAAACCGGATACCCTGGCATTCAAGCCGGGAACGAAATGGGATTATTGCAATACCAATTTCATGCTTCTGGCCAGGATCGTCGAGAAGGTCAGCGGTCTGTCCTTCCGGGATTTTGCCCGCCAGAGGCTATTTCTGCCGCTCGGCATGACCCATACGATCATCAACGACGATGCGACGGAGATTATACCGAATCGCGTAACCCCATACAATCCACGCACCAGGGAAATTGTAGATGCGTATCGCAAAGACGGTTTTACCGTCCATTACGGTCCCGGCTGGATTCAGCACCCGCGCAATTCGCCGCACTACGGCGGTAGCGGCGTAAACACTACGATTGACGATCTGGTCAGGTGGGAAAAGAATTTTTTCAGCAAACGTTTTGGCGGCGAGCGCTTCTACCGACTCATGCATCGGACGCAGCACTTTCAAAATGGGATAGATAATCAGGCATTCGGCCTCTATAGCGGTAGTTACAAAGGCCGTACTTATTGGGCCTGGGACGGAGGGGATTTCGGGGTTAGTGCGCAGATCATGCGCTTTCCCGAACAGCAGACGGCCATCATTGTTCTGTCGAATATCGGTACCGGCAATGCCGCTCAAAAGGCGGAAGAGATCGCAGCGATCCTCATCGACCAACATCGACTTTAGCCAGGAAAGGAGGGAAATGAAAATTCGATTATATTGCTATGACAAAATTGGTAGTTAAAACCTGATATTTTTGAAAAAATGATCACCACCATCGTCGTTTGCGGAGCAGGCACCATGGGCAGCGGGATCGCCCAGGTATCCGCCATGGCCGGCTGCAACACCATCCTGTATGACCTCGACCCGAATATGATCGCGAAAGCAAGATCTGCCATCGAAAAAAACCTCTCCACCCTCACCGAAAAAAAGAAGATCACCGCCGCCGGACAACAGGCGATCAGCCAACGACTGACATTCACCACCGACATCCACGCCTGCATCGCAGACCTCATCATAGAGGCTATCGTTGAGATCCCCGCGGTCAAACTGGACCTGTTCATAAAACTCGCGGCACACAACGGCCCGGATACCATCCTCGCCTCCAACACCTCCTCCCTTTCCCTCAATGCGCTGGCCGAAAAGATCCCGGGGCCCGAACGCTTCGCGGGCATGCACTTCTTCAATCCGGCCCCGCTCATGAAGCTGGTCGAAGTCGTCCGAACGCGGCATACGGCCGCCACAACGATCGAAACCATTATGCAGCTGGCCAGGGCCATGGGAAAAACTCCCGTCCTCTGCACCGATTCTCCCGGCTTTATCGTCAACCATGTCGCAAGGCCGTATTACCTGGAAGCGCTCCGCCTCCTCGAAGGCGGGCTGACCGATATCGGGACAATCGACAGCCTGATGGAAGCCACCGGTTTCAAAATGGGACCGTTCCGCCTGATGGATCTCATCGGGAACGACATCAACTACACCGTCAGCGAATCCGTATATGAAGCCCTGGGCAGGCCCGAAAGATTGAAGCCCTCCCCCATTCAGCGCCAGATGACGGCGGAAGGCAACCTCGGAAGAAAGACGGGTAAAGGATATTACCGGTATGAATAACCTCAGCTCAAAAGAGAAGATCCTCGTTACCGGTGGCACCGGTTTCCTTGGCGCATATATCATCTGGGAGCTCCTACGGAAAGGCTATGCCGTTCGGGCGATCCACCGTCAGGGGGCGATCCCTTTTTTCCTTCCCGCCGATATCCGCGGAAACGTAGAATGGTTACGCTGCGACGTCCGCGATCCGCTCGGTCTGGAAGACGCCATGTCCGGAGTGGACGCTGTCATCCACGCCGCCGCAAAGATCTCCTTCGCTGCAAAGGAACGCCGCGAATTGTACAGCATCAATATCGAAGGGACTGCCAATGTCGTGAATGCCGCATTGCAACAGGATATCCGGCGGTTCATCTATGTAAGCTCCGTGGCAGCCATCGGCAGGACCGGCGGCAGCGAAGAAGTGACGGAAGACAAGAGCTGGGAGCAAAGCCGGTACAATACCAACTACGCGGTCAGCAAATTCCACGGTGAAATGGAGGTCTGGCGTGGAATAGGAGAGGGACTGCCAGCCCTCATCGTAAACCCGAGCACGATCCTGGGATTCGGCGACTGGAACAATACAAGCTGCGCGATCTTCCGCAGCGTCTACAACGAATTCCCCTGGTATACCGAAGGGATAAACGGCTTCGTCGACGTCCTCGACGCCGCAAGGGCGATCATCCGGCTGCTGGAGACCGATATCAACGGCGAACGCTTTATCCTCAACGGCGATAACTGGTCCTGGCGACACCTCTTCGAGACCATGGCCAGGGAATTCGGGAAAAAGCCGCCAACCCGCGAAGCCACCCCCTTCCTCGCCGGCGTCGCCTGGCGCACAGAAAAGGTCAAATCACTTCTTACCGGTCGATCGGCCTTGCTTACCCGTGAAAGCGCACGCGTCGCGGCCAGTAAAACCTTCTTCTCCAACGGTAAAATTCTCCGCCTGCTGCCGGATTTCCATTTCACCCCGCTGGAAGAGACGATCCGGACAGCCTGCCAGCACTACCTCCGGACCGCACAGCCCTGACCGCCGCCTAAAGTTAAAATGACGTTTCCTCTTCCATATTCCACCCAGGTTGGTTAACTTAACGCATCAAAACGATATCCATGAAACAGATGCGTCCCTTTTTACTGTTCATCCTTCCGCTATTCTTTTCGCTTTCCGTCCTTGCCCAGCAAAAAACCTTCTCCATAGATGGAAAAGTCTTCGATACCACCGGCCAACCTCTCGCCGGCGCCTCCGTCTTTTGCCAGAACACCACCATTGGAACTTTGTCCAAAAGCGACGGCACCTTCCATCTCCGCCTCGCCAACGGCGGCTATGACCTCATCGTCTCCTTTACCGGCTACCAGACCGAATCGATCCGTATCGGCAAAGACCACAAGGAATCCGATACCCTTCAGATCACCCTGAAAGCGCAAGACAAAAGCCTTGAACAAGCCGTCGTCACCGGCAGCGCGGAAGTAGCCGACGGCTGGGATAAATACGGCCAGTTCTTCCTGGATAATTTTATCGGCACAACCCCAAACGCAGCCCAATGTACCCTCGATAACAAAGAGGTCCTTAAATTCTATTTCTATAAGAAAAGGAACAAGCTGCGGATCAAAGCGACAGCAGACCTGCAGATCACCAACAATGCACTGGGCTATAAGATCAGATACCAACTGGACTCCTTCGTCTATGAATACAACAACAATGTCGGCACCTATACCGGCTATCCCCTCTTCGAAGAAATGCAGGGCACGCCGGAACAACAGGACGCATGGAAACAGAACCGCCTATACTCCTATGCGGGATCGAGACTTCACTTCGTTCGCAGCTGGTATGACAGCACCCTCAACGACGAAGGCTTCGTCCTCGAAATGGCGGACAGCAGCGATAACAGCAAAATGAAACGGATCGCCAACCCGTATGACCCGAAGTTCTATGCCGTCGATAGCGGTGACGTCGAGATCAGCATCCAGGGAAGGCTCCGGGTAAGCTATAAGAACCAGCTTCCGGATAAGAAATACCTCCAGGAACATAAATTTCCCCTCAATACGCCGGTCGAGATCTCCGCCATCGACATCGCAAACGGATTTGTCATCGAAGAGAATGGCTATTTCTATGAACAGTCGGATATCACCAATATGGGTTACTGGGCATGGAAAAAAGTGGCAGAACTGCTGCCGCTCGACTATCTGCCTAACCCATGACTTCTAACCCATGACCTTTTTCCATAACTCCGGGATGCGTTTGACCCAGACCAATTCCCTTTTCTTCCACGAAGCTTCCTCCGCAGGAGAGCCAAAATAGCTTTTCCCGCCTTCCAGGGACGCCCGTACTCCGCTTTGTGCATAAACGACCGCATTATCGCCGATCGTGAGGGTTTTGCTGACGCCCACCTGACCCCAAAGAATGACGCCATTCCCGATCTCCACTGCGCCGGCAATGCCGACCTGGGCGGCGAAAAGGCAATTTTTGCCGGTTACCGTATCATGCCCGATGTGGATGAGATTGTCCAGCTTGCTGCCCGCTCCGATCACCGTATCATGGGTCACCCCCCTGTCGATCGTACACCCCGCGCCGATCTCGACATAATCCCCGATCACCGCCCGGCCACAGCTTTCCATTTTTCTGTACCATACCTCCCGGTCCTTCTTCCCGTTGTAATAGAAAGCATCGGACCCGATAACGGCGCCTGCCTGGATAATCACATGATCTCCGATCACGGAATAGTCAAGGATCGTTACATTCGGATGGATCATGCAGTTCTTTCCAATGGTCACATGATGCCCGATGAATGCATTGGGGTAGATATAAGTTCCCTCTCCAATGACCGCGGAAGGACTGATCATCCCGGTTGCCGGCTCGAATGGACGGAAATGACGAACGATCTTCAGATAAGCGTCGAAAGGTTGGTCCACTACCAGTAAAGCCTTGCCCGGCGGGACCTCCACCACCTTATTGATGATGATGAAACTCGCCTCGGACCGGATACAGGTATCATAATATTTCGGATGATCGACAAATACCAGATCGCCTTTTTCAACTTTATGGATCTCATTGATGCCTGTCGCCTGACCATTTTTATTGCCGGTCAGTTCAGCTCCCAGGAAACCGGCCAGCCACTCGACAGAGACGGGAGAAGGAAATTGCATAACAAAGAATTTGCGCGAAGTTAGCCCGAACTACCCTCCGATCATCGCCCTTTTCCACAGGCCAAAAAAAAATGTGAATAAAATTTATGGGAAAATTTTTTCTGATAGAGAAAATTATTTTTAATATTGTGTAGGGAAATTTATTTCCCGGTACTTACTAACCCATCCATATATTGAAGCCCGGTGTTTTCACCGGGCTTTTAGTTTACCTAAATCGCCGGGGCCCGCAGTCCCCGCATCCGCATCAAATCGCTGGAACGTGCATCGCTACTACATCGTATACAAACCCTTTCAGGTGCTCTCACAATTCTCTTCACAAGAGGGCAAGGCGACATTGAAAGATTTCTTTCCCGTACCGCCCGACGTCTATCCTGTCGGCCGGCTTGATTTCGACAGCGAAGGCCTGCTCATCCTGACCAATGACCGGCAATTCAACCATCGCCTGCTCGACCCGGCCTTCGCCCACCACCGGGAATATTGGGTACAGGTGGAGGGCGCCATCACCCCTGCTGCACTCCGGCAGTTGGAAACCGGCGTAACCATCACCGTCGATGGCAAACCTCATACCACCCGGCCCGCCAAAGCACTGTTGATCTCCCCCGATCCCCGGGTGCCGGTAAGACATCCACCCATCCGCTATCGCGCAAACATCCCCACCAGCTGGATCAGCCTCACCCTGACGGAAGGCAAGAACCGGCAAGTACGTAAGATGACCGCACAAACCGGTTTTCCGACATTGCGACTGATCCGCTACCGGATACTCGAGATCACCATCGACGGGATGCAGCCCGGTGAAATGCGGGAAATCCGGAAGGAAGACATTACCTTTCCGAAATAATCGATAATAATCCAAAAAAAGAAAACACACTATGCTCAAATCGATGACAGGTTTCGGTCGGGTTGAACGGACCGTCGGCGACAAAACATTCCTCGTAGATGTCAAATCGCTGAACGGCAAGCAATTCGAATTACAGTTGAAACTACCCGGCTTCCTGAAACCCTTCGAATTCTCCATCCGCAAGATCCTATCCGAAAAATTGGGCCGGGGTTCGCTGGATTGTTCCATAAGCCTCAAGCAAACCGGCAGCGCAAAACCGGTTACCATCAATACCGACCTGGCCAAAGCTTATTACTCCGCACTCGCCGGCCTCTCCGAAGAACTAAAGCTCGATCCATCCAATATCCTCAGTACCCTTTTAAAGCTTCCCGAAGTCATCACCCCCACCGGCGATACCCTGACCGATCAAGAATGGCAGGAATTCGAGAAGGTCATCCTCGCCGCGATCGACGACCTGAACGCTCACCGCCTTAACGAAGGCGCGTCCCTCGAAGAAGACCTCCTCCTCAGGATCGATAATATCCTCCGGCACCAGGAAGATGTGGTCCGGCTCGAACCCTTGCGCCAAACCAAGATCCGCGATGGCCTCAAAAAACTGCTCGACGACCAGGTCGGCAAGGATAACTATGATGCCAACCGCCTCGAACAGGAACTAATCTACTATATCGAAAAGATCGATATCAGCGAAGAACAGGTGCGGCTGAAGAACCACTGCGACTATTTCCGGGCCGTCCTGCTCGAGTCGGAAGAAAGTAAAGGGAAAAAACTTTCGTTTATCCTCCAGGAGATCGGTCGTGAGATCAATACCACCGGTTCAAAAGCTTATGATTCGACCATCCAACAGTGCGTCGTGCTGATGAAGGATGAGTTGGAAAAAGCAAAAGAGCAAATTTTGAATGTATTGTAAAAGGAACAGGTTTTGAATGTATTATAAGTTGCTACCTTTATAAAAATTTCGTTTCCTTGAAAAAGCCGTTTTTATTTCTTTTGATAGCCGGGTGCCTTCAGTGGTCCGCTTGCTCTCTTCCCTCGGAAGTCTTCGAAAAGGACGTTCCCCTTCCCCGCCAGGAATGGCAAAGCGGCTACCGGCCCACCTTTAGCTTTGATATCAGCGGTCAGGACACCGTCAACCGCTATAATATCTATCTGGTCCTGCGTCACACCGACGCTTACAACTACAACAATATCTGGATCAGGGGCAGTGTCCGGCAGCCCGGCGACAGCACTATCCGCAGCCAGCGCTATGATCTGTCCCTGGCGGACAACCAAAAAGGTTGGACCGGCAGCGGTATGGACGATATCTATGAACACCGGATCGAGATCCAGCACCTGACGAAATTCAACCATCCCGGCACCTACTCTTTCACGCTGGAGCAGATCATGCGCGAGGACCCCCTCAGGCATGTCCTGAATATCGGCGTGCGCATCGAGAAAGCGCCGGCACTTTAAGCGTCAAGCATGCCATTTAAAAAGAACAGGCTGGCGATAGCGACAGCCGTCTATTGGTTCCTGCTGGTCTATATCATCACCGGCCTCTGCTATTGGTTCATCGCCCTGGAGGCAAAGAACAGACAGATCACTTCCTACCATCTGTTACACCTGAAGCCCGGCGACCCCCAATACATTGCCAGCTACCAGTCCGTCCTTACCGAAGAAAAAAGACATACCGCCCAATACATCGGCGAAGGCAGCACCTTCCTCTTCCTCATCCTCCTGGGCGCCATTTTCGTCTACCGCGAGGTCAGACGCCAGATCCGCTTCCAACGTCAGCAATCCAACTTCATGATGGCCGTCACTCACGAGCTGAAAACACCCATCGCCGTCACCAAGCTGAATCTGGAAACGCTTCGGAAATACCGCCTCGACGAAGAAAAACAGCAGCGGATCATCCAGGCCACCATCCAGGAAACCAACCGCCTAGACTCCCTGGCTAATAACATCCTCGTCGCCTCACAACTGGAAGGCGGCGGCTACGCCCGGACAAAAGAGGTCATGGACTTCTCGGATCTGGCTGAACAATCTATCCGGGACTATCGCCATCGCTTCCCCGAACGGGAATGGATAGCACACATCCAACCCGGTTGCACGATCACCGGCGACCCCTTCCTCCTCCACCTCCTCGTCAGCAACCTGCTTGAGAACGCCCTTAAATACTCGCCAAAGGAAGGCGCCGTTACCCTGACCCTGGCTAAAGAGGGCGCACATACCCTGCTTCGCGTGAAAGACAACGGGCCGGGCATCTCCGATGAGGAAAAGAAGAAGATCTTTGGGAAGTTCTATCGCAGTGGTCAGGAGACCACCCGTCAGACAAAAGGTACCGGCCTTGGTCTCTATTTATGCCGGATGATTGCAGCCGATCATAAAGCTACCATCAAGGTGGCCGACAATTCGCCAACCGGAAGTATTTTTACAGTAATGTTCTGAAACGCCCCGAGACTATGAGCGCAAAAATCTCCATTCTGCTGGTCGAAGACGAAGAGAACCTCCATGAAGCCCTCAAACTCAACCTTGAACTGGAAGGGTACGAGATCACATCGGCCTATGATGGCGCCAGCGCCCTGCACGCCGTTCAATCGGAGTATTTCGACCTCATCATCCTCGATGTCATGCTGCCCGGCGTGGACGGCATCAGCGTTACCGAGACCATCCGCGTCCACAACAACGACGTGCCCATCCTTATCCTTAGCGCAAAAAATGCCAGCGCCGACCGGGTGCTGGGTCTCCGGAAAGGCGCCGACGACTATCTGACAAAACCCTTCAACCTCGAAGAGCTGCTGCTCCGCGTCCAAAAGCTCATCGAAAAAAGCAAGAAGATTGAAAAGAAAGATTCCTCCGGCGAACAATATTCATTTGGAAAGAACAGCATCGACTTCAAAGCCCAGGAGGCCATCACAAAAGACGGCCAGCGTATCCAGCTCAGCAAAAAAGAAGCCATGCTGCTGAAGCTGCTCATCGAAAACCGGAATGAAGTGGTCACCCGGGAAAAGATCCTCCAGGCGGTATGGGGCTATAATGTCTACCCCACCACCCGCACCATCGATAATTTTGTGCTCAACTTCCGTAAATACTTTGAAGAGGACAGCCGTCATCCCAAATATTTCCATTCCGTCCGGGGAGTAGGCTACAAATACACGGAATAATCGCCCGTCGTCAAGCCAGCCATGGACATCAAGCCCCCTGTCCAACTCCGCGTCAAGCCAGCCTGTCCAACACCCATTCCGCCTGCCTTAAAAGCTGTTGCATATTATAGGTGTCATACGCCGGCGTGTAGAGATTCATCTCGCATTCATTCAGGATATTCTCCAGCGAAACGATCGAAGGCGCATCCCAACCGCGCAGCTCCAGCTGCCCGACGACATTGTGCTTGTTGAGCTCGCTGGATGGCAGATCGATCTTCTTGCCGATCGCTTTCCACACCGCCCGGTTGACCTCACGGTAGAAGGCCTTGTAATCGCCATTCTCGAAGTACTGCCTGGCCTCCGTCAGCGGATCAGGCGCGGGAACAGCCGGAACATATGTTGCCATAGGCAGCGGCGGCGTGGTGACCTCGGGAACCGGCTGGGGCTGAGGTTGCGGCTGTGGCCGTGGGTCCGCCTTTACCTTTTTCTTGCGCAGCTTCCGCCAGCCCACCACCAATCCAAGACACAACAAAATAGCCAACGCCATTTCCAGCATCCCTTTAAGGAAACCCCCGGGGCCGTCCGCGGGCTCCGCCGAAGACGGCGCAGCAACAGCCGGAGACCGTTTCGCCGCAGGCGTTACCCGCAATTCCACCGGCTCGCTATTAGCGGTCTTATACGTCTGGGAAGAAGGATCGAAATACGAAAGATTGATCGCCGGGATCACATAACGCCCCGAATCCCGCGCCGTAAAAATATAGTCGAAAGTCTTCGACCCGCTCATCGGAACAACGGTCTTATTTACATCTTCCTTTGCCGTCGGATCAAATGCATCGACGCCCGCCGGCCAGTCGACCACCGGCGCCGTCACCACCGGCAGATCGCCCTTTCCTTTGACGACCACATGAAGCGTCGCTTCATCCTGCACCGCCACGCTCTTGTTGGCCAGCGAGGCTTCAATGGTAAAATTGCCCACCGCACCGTTAAAATTGACGGGCTTGTTCTCTTCAGGTAACGGCTTGACCGTAATGGTCAGCGGTTTGGTATCCAGCGTTACATTCTCGTCGAGGGCCGGCCCTAAATTATCCTCACCCGATAGCTGATCCAGCATATCCCGCACCCTGTCGCCGCTATGATGCGCCTGCCGCCCCCCGCCTTTGATAAAATGCACGGTATTCTCTATCTCCACCGGGTCCAGATCGATACTGCCGGCCTGCAACGGGATCAGTTGGGTCTTCCGGATCGTATGTACCGTAAAGGGCTTGCCATTCAGCTTTTCCACCGACACCGCCTCCGTACCCGGATTGATCATGTCATATACGCTGAACCCGTTCAGAGAAGGATTTTTTGTCACCCGCGAGTCGGCATTCAACCGGGAATAGAGTTTGTAAGTAGCGACGATAGGTTCACCCACATAACAGGTGTTGCGGTCAACCTGTACTCTCACGAAAAGATTCTTGTCGATCTTTTCTTTGACATTCTCCCCTGGCTTTAGCACATCTTCCCGATCCACGGCTTCGGGACCAGGCGGCCCGAACGGATCAGGACCAAAAGGCTGCATCCCCGGAAATCCCCCAAAACCTGAATTGGGCGGCGCAGCGCCCGTCCCGCCCGGATGAACGGTAACCAAAATATTGTTGGAATGTATTTTTTTGCCATTCACTAAAGCGGTAGCCCCGGCGATCGTGAACTTCCCGGTATGCGTCGGCTGAAGTACAAAAGATATTCCCATATATTGGGACACATTCCCATTGATGATGCTCATCCCGCTGGACTGCATCGGTCCCTCGACGACGTGAAATCCCGGAAAATCGGTTGGCGGGCCGAGATCTTCGATCTGCTGCGCATTTTCCACGACGAATTGCACCTGCAGATAGTCCCGCTGTCCAAGCTGCTGACTGCTCACCACAGTAGTGAACTTGACCTGGCCCGAGACGACAAGGGCCGGAAGGAGAGCTATCCAGACAATAAGTGCGGAACGTAGATTTAGCTTCATATTACCGGAATACAAATATAAAAGTTTCGGGTGTTGCTCAAAATCCCCGCCCAGTTAAAGATCTCCCAATTGAGGCCGTAACACGATCTCCTCGACAGTAGCCTGCGGCGAGAGCCCTGTGGCCGCCACCACCATCCGCGCAATATCGGCTGCTTCCATAATGCGGTGGGGATCAACGCCGCTGCCCGCCCAGGAATCGGTATAGACGGCGCCGGGATAAACAGCCGTTACCTTGATCCCATGCATCTTCATCTCTTCCCGAAGATTGGCCGAGAAGCCGGCCAGCGCATATTTACTGATCCCATAGGCCCCGCCGTGATGATAAGCCTTGAGCGACGCGATCGAACAAATATTGAAGATATGACCCGCTTTCCGCTCCATCATCGCCGGTAACAATGTTCGCGTCAGATGATAGGCGCTGTACAGATTGACGGCGATCAACTGCTCCAGCACTCCCTCCGCCTCTTCATAAAGACTGCCATAAATGAACTGGCCCGCATTATTGACCAGGACATCCACCGGCGTCCCCCCTTCCAACACCCACCGGCCAAACTCCTGCGCCTGCCCCTTATCTCCCAGATCTGCCGCTTTTGACCGGATGCTGATCCCGGAATATCGGTCGCCAAGCTCCCGCACGGCCTTTGCCAACGCTGCGGCGTCGCGCGAACATACGACGAGATCATAGCCGCGCGCTGCAAACTCCTCCGCAATGGCCCTTCCCAACCCCCGGGATGCCCCCGTAACGATACAATTCATATTTGGTAAATTAGCGGCATGCAATATAAACACCTTTTTTTCGACCTGGACCATACCCTTTGGGATTTTGAAGCCAATAGCCGCCAAACCCTGGAGGAGCTTTTCCATTCTCTCCGGCTTGGCGATCGGGGTGTAACGGATTTTGATGAGTTTCACCGCCATTACCTGGTGCATAACGACAAGCTCTGGGAGCGCTATCGCAACGGCTATATCAAGGTTGATGAGCTGCGATGGAAGCGAATGTGGCTGACCTTGCTGGATTTCAAGATCGCCGACGAACCGCTGGCCCGCACCATGGACACTCGCTTCCTGGATGCCCTGCCCACCCGGAAAACCCTCTTTCCCCATACCCTCGAGATCCTGCAATATCTGACCGGCAAAGGCTACCGGCTACACCTGATCACCAACGGATTTGAAAAGACGCAGCACTCCAAATTACAATATGCGGGGATCAGCGGCTATTTCGGCGAGGTCATCACATCGGAAGGATCCAATAGCCTCAAGCCGCATAAGGAGATCTTCGACTATGCATTACGGATCACCGGGGCCGAGCCCGGCCAAAGTATTATGCTTGGCGACAGCATCGAAGTCGATATTCAGGGCGCGATCAACGCCGGGATCGACCAGGTATACGTCAACCACCTGCGGACACGGCCGCCCATCACACCCACCTATATGGTCTATTCGCTAAAAGAGCTGGAAGATATTTTCTAGCTGAACCGGGCCAGCACCGTGACCCCACCCCGCACAGCCTGGTTAAGCTTCACCTGAATGTCGGCGCCCGGCGGCAAAAGGACGTCGACCCGTGAGCCGAATTTGATAAATCCCATCTCCGCACTTTGCACGACTTTCTGGCCTACGGAGAGATAATTGACGATCCGCCGCGCCATCGCCCCCGCGATCTGTTTGACCAGGATATCCCCATGGCCGTTGCGGATCACGACGCTATGCCGCTCATTCTCCGTAGAAGACTTGGGATGCCAGGCCACCATATACTCACCGCGATGATATTGACTGTAGACGACCTCGCCGGCGACCGGATTCCGGTTCTGATGGACATTGGCCGGGCTCATAAAGATGGAAACCTGCAACCGCTTATCTTTAAAATACTCCGTATCCGTCACCTCCTCGATCACCACCACCCGCCCATCCGCCGGACATACGACGAGATCACTCCCAACCGTCCATTTCCGGACCGGCACCCGAAAGAAAGAGACCAGGAAAAGCAGGATACCCAAAGTCAACAGGAAGATCAGACCGCTCACCCAGAACTCATGCGCGCTGATAAAGTAAAAGGAGATCAGATTGATAAGGGCAAACGCCAGGGCACCGATTGCGATAGACTTATAACCTTCTCTATGGATAGTCATTTCTATATGGAATTGAAACCGTAAAGGTAACTATTTTCTCAAGACCCCACTCCGACGACCCATACCAGGTAGGCCCAAGCGAAAGGCGTTGCGATCAGCAGCGAGTCGAAGCGGTCCAGGAAGCCGCCATGACCGGGCATGATATGACCGCTGTCCTTGACCCCGGCCATCCGTTTGAGCTTGCTTTCCAACAGGTCGCCGAACGTGCCCACTATCGAAGCGATAGCCGCGACGATCATCCAGTCGGTCGCGGGGAATAGCGCCACCGCCGGCTCACTCCGCAGCCACCGGGCCAGCAGCCCCATCACTGCGATAGCAAGGATGATCCCGCCGATCGTGCCTTCCCAGGTCTTTTTTGGCGAGATCCGTGATAGCGGCGTTTTCCCGATCAGCGAACCGACGATATAGGCCATCGTATCATTGATCCAGATCGATCCGATGATCATCAGCACCAGGATCCGGTCGGCAAAAGGGACCCCGCTCTCATAGTAGATCGACCGAAGCCAGACCAGCATGGCAAGCGGCACCGAAATATACAGCAACCCAAAAGCGGAATGCAGGATATTCCTCACGCTCAGCGTCCGGAACCGGATCGTCTCCCCCAGCACCAGCAGACACAGGAATACCAGACAGCCCCATTTTCCCGCCACATGCAGCGAAATACCCGCGATCGAAAGATCCTGCCGGATACAATACAACATCAGGCACCATCCGGCTATCGGCACACTATACCGGTGAAGCGCGGAGATCGTCGCATATTCCCGGTCGATCAGCACGATGATCTTGCGGTATTCGATCCAGCAACCGAAATGGATAACCGTGAACAACAAAAAGAAGCTCCACGGGTTCCATAGTAGTCCCGTCAGCATGACCACAACAAATACGGCTGCGGTCAGCGAACGGGTCTTGAAGACAGAAGGGTTCAATGCCATCGTAGAATTTTAACTATACACTTCCTGATAAGTGGTTTTCGACCCTTTTTTGAACGTGTAAAGCAAACCTACGACTATTAGAAAACTTAGCAAGACGAATTTCATGGGGATCGAAGGGGTTTTCGCCACAACACCGGGATCGTACATCACTACGATGATCTGAAAAGCATTGAAGAAAAAATGACCGGCAATAGCAACCCAAAGGCTCCCGCTATACCAGTAGGCCGCCCCCAGCAGAACTCCCAGGAACATCCGCGGAAGGAAGCCCTCGAATTGGAAATGGAAGAAGGCGAACAGGAACCCCGACACCATGATGCCCGCCAGCGGCCGCTTGCAGATCTGGATCATGATCCGTTGCAATGCCCCGCGGAAACAGATCTCCTCGCAAATGGCGGGAACAAGCGCCATGATCACCACGTTGATGACCGGGTCGAACGAATGATGCACCTTGAGGAAACCTTCGACCTGCTTGTCGTTCTCCTGTTCCGCGCGGACCATCCAATGCCAGAGCGGGATCTGCTTGTTGAGCTCCCCAAGCCACTCTTCCAGCGGGATCGAGCACACCAGCATGAATATGGCCAGGATATAGAAGATGTTGCGTGAAGGCGGCCGGAATCCCAGGTGCCGCTCCGGTCTCTCGCGAAAGGTTAACCGGCCGTACAGGTAACCGGTAAGCCCGAATGCCGTAAAAGAAAAAAGGAACTGCACGAGTTTGCTTACATCGGCAGTGTGCGTATCATTCATGTTCAACCCGGACGCAAGCTGATTCCCGAGACCGCTGATCTTGTAGATGACGCCGGCCAGGATTACAAAAAAGATCAGCATAGCGCCGGCTAATCCGAGGAGAAGTGCGAACTGCGACCACGGAGAAGGAATTCGATATTTATTTGACATATGGTTTGGCGTAAGGGCCCACACTAGGGAAATCCGCTATAAGTGCGTAATTTTGTGACTATCGTGATAAATGTCGGCAAGATACGACTTCCTTCTTTTCCGCTCCTTCTGGCCCCCATGGAAGATGTGAGCGATCCCCCCTTCCGGTATGTTTGCAAACAGAATGGCGCGGACCTGATGTACAGCGAATTCATTTCCAGCGAGGGTCTGATCCGGGATGCCATCAAAAGCCGCCGCAAGCTGGACTTTTTTGAATACGAACGCCCCTTTGGCATCCAGATCTTTGGCGGTGACGAAGAAGCGATGGCCATGAGCGCCCGGATCGTCGATACCGTCCAGCCCGACCTCGTGGACATCAACTTCGGCTGCCCCGTGAAAAAGGTCGTTTGTAAGGGAGCGGGCGCCGCCGTACTGAAAGACGTCCGGCTGATGACCCGGTTGACGGCCGCCGTCGTCAAAGGCACTACACTGCCCGTAACGGTAAAGACCAGACTGGGTTGGGATGATCAATCCAAAAATATCGAAGAGGTAGCCGAAAGATTACAGGACGTGGGCATCGCCGCACTGACCATCCATGGCCGCACCCGGGCCCAGCTCTACAAAGGCCAGGCCGACTGGACCCTGATCGCCCGTATCAAGGAGAATCCGCGCATCCGCATCCCTATCTTTGGAAACGGCGACGTCGAATCCCCCGAAAAAGCCCTCCAATACCGCGAACGCTATGGCGTGGACGGGATCATGATCGGCCGGGCGGCCATCGGCTATCCCTGGATCTTCAATGAGATCAAGCACTATCTCGGCACTGGGGAACACCTCCCCCCGCCATCCATCGAACAACGCTGCGACGCCATCCGCGACCACCTGACCCGTTCCATCGAATGGAAGGGCGCCATCGTCGGCATCCTGGAAATGCGCCGCCACTATACCAACTACCTGAAAGGCTTTCCCCATATCAAGGAATTCCGCAACCAGCTCGTTCAACTGAAGACCGTCGAAGAGATCGAAGCCGTGCTGCTCCGGATCCAACAACGCTACGCAGGATTCACACCCGAGCGCTTCGTAGCAGAATTCTCCGCCGAACAGGTTGATGATTGCGCATCCTAAACGCACTTCCATGAACGATGAGCACTTCATGCAGCAGGCCATTAAAGAAGCGCAGCAAGCCTACGACGAAGCCGAGATCCCCATCGGCGCCGTGATCGTACAAAACAACCGCATCATCGCCCGCGGCCACAACCAGACGGAACGTCTCAACGACTGTACCGCGCACGCCGAGATGATCGCCCTCACCTCCGCATTCAATTTCCTCGGCAGCAAATATCTTCCCGACGCCACCCTCTATGTCACCGTCGAACCCTGCCTGATGTGCGCCGGCGCCCTCTACTGGAGCAAGATCGGAAAAGTCGTCTATGGCGCCGGCGACGAGAAGAACGGCTATCGCCGCGGCGACCCGCAAGCGTCGCCGGTCAACTGGCCCTTCCACCCCAAAACCACGCTGGTCAAAGGCTTGCTCGCAACGCAATGCGCCGACCTGATGCGAAAATTTTTTAAGGACAAACGCTGATCCGCCGAATTAAATCAATGGTCCGGCGTCTATGTTTGTCTTCTCATCTTTTTCCTGTAGATTTGTTATCCCTTCCGTTCAGGCATTGACACAAAACATTATTTTTTTATACCATTAAAACATTCGTTATGGCATTTTCACTCCCCGCGTTGCCATATGCATTCGATGCATTGGAGCCGCACATCGACACGACGACCATGCAGATCCATCATGGCAAACATCATCAGGCTTATATCGATAACCTCAATAAAGCCATCGCCGGAACGCCCAACGAAGGCAAATCCCTCGAAGACCTGGTCGCCAAAGCCGGCTCCATCAGCCCCGCGGTTCGCAACAACGCCGGCGGTCACTGGAATCACAGCTTCTTCTGGCAGATCCTGGCGCCCAACGCCACCGGCGCCCCCGCCGGCAAACTGGCCGACGACATCAATACTACCTTCGGTAGCTTCGACGCCTTCAAGGAAAAATTCAACGCCGCCGGCCTCGGCCGTTTCGGCAGCGGCTGGGCCTGGCTCATCCGCAAGGACGGCCGGCTGGAGATCAGCTCCACTCCCAACCAGGACAACCCACTGATGGATGTAGCCGAAGTGAAGGGCGCTCCGATCCTCGGCGTCGACGTATGGGAACACGCCTACTATCTCAAATACCAGAACAAACGCGCGGACTACCTGGCCGCCTTCTGGAAAGTGGTCAACTGGGACAAGGTCGCCGAACACTATTCCGCCGCCACCAAATAAAACCATACTACACATTTATGCGAAAGCTTTCCGGCTTCCTGTTCCTGACTGCCCTCCTAAGCCTCGCCGCCTGTAAGGGTCACGAAAAAAAGATCCTCGTCTACGCCAGCAGCGACATCAAAGTCGATGATACGAAACAAAACATAACCGTTACCGAAGGCACCACCCATCACGAACAGGAACTGGATTTCACCACCGGTAACCCGGTGACCCTTGACGTCCAGTCCCCCGCGGGAAAGTTGAGCGTCACCGCGAGCGATGACGGCCTGTATATCCTTAACCTGAAACCCGACACCGTAGTCGGAACCTATGAGCACGTAGGGACGGCCGCCAGGAACGACGTGTCCCAGGATGAAGCGAAACACGCCGTCGACAGCCTTCAGAAACTGGTAATGGACAAGAACGTAAACGAAGCCAACAGGAACTATTTCATCGCACCGGGAAAAATGGTGAAGGTCACCGCCGAACCCAAAGCAAAGGTCTTCGGCCCCTATACCTCCATCCCCGGCTCATTCGACGCCGGATCCGTGCCGGAAATCTATAAGTTCTATAGCGTGTCCGAGATCCGCGACATCATCGAAAAACTGCAAAAAGCGACGAAATAAAGTCACGGAACAGGATCTACCCCATGTCCGCCCCAGGGATGACACCGGGCGATCCGCCGGATCGCCAGCCAGAGCCCTTTGAATAGCCCATGTTTTTGCAACGCCTCGACTGCATAGTGGGAACAGCTTGGCGTAAACCGGCAACGCGGCCCAAGAAGGGGAGAAATACCCCATTGATAAATGCGGATCAGCGCAATCAACGGAAGCCCCAAAATACGCAATACCACTCTCATGAAATTTCCTTGATAAGTCTCTGCAAAACTACGCCGATCTTTTGAGTTACTGTGGCATAGTCGGGAAGGTCTTTTCCCGTATAGACGAAGAAGACCGCCATACATCGCTCCTTTTCCGCCAACCGTTGAAGCACCACATGCTTCTGAAGCCGGTAAGCCTCCCGGCTCAACCGCTTGATACGGTTACGGTCCACCGCTTTTTTGAAATGCCGGCTGCTGACGCCAAAACCGGCCTGCAATGGCGCCCCCGCCTGCGAAGGCTGGAGTATCCACCAAACTCTAAAAGGAAAGAGCGTCAGACTCTTTCCTTCCTGAAAAACCCGCTCGATCCGCTTCCGGCTCTTGAGTTTTTCCTTCTTATTCCAGGTAAATTGACGATTAATACCTTATCTGTCGCCCCTCCGGGCCTCTTGGTCTACTTTAATCTCGATTCGTCGGAAACGGTCAGCTTCTTACGGCCTTTATTCCGACGGCTGGCCAGGACCTTCCGGCCATTGGCCGTCTGCATCCGCTCACGGAAACCATGAACACTCTTGCGGCGACGTCTGTGCGGTTGAAATGTACGCTTCATCTAATAATTAATTGGGACGCAAATGTAGGAAAAAACCGGGAAATAATCAAAAATTCTATTGATCCACATACGGGATGTTGTAGAACGTCCCCGACGTAATATTCTCCTGGGTCCCATCCGAATTCCGGTAAACCTTGAAACTGAACACCCCCGAAATGGTCCGGCTGGCCTGGTCGAACGAGGTCACATTGACCGTACCACCCGCCTGCGAGGTATCACTCCCCTGATTGGTCGAATACGCATACCCCCCCACCGAATCCAGATTGGCATAGATGGCCAGGGAAGAACTGGTCTGATTCAATTCATAAACCCCCACCACCGTATCGTTAAGCGTAATGCTGATCTCCTGCCCATCGACGCTGATCCCCGAGATCGTGACCAGCCCCTGCGAAACGATCGCCGACTGACTACTGTCCGCCGCCTGCCACGGTACCCCATCGATCGTCGCCACCATCTCCTCCGCCAATCCCCTGTCACTTTCGATACTGGTATACTTGTGGCATGCAAAAAGACCCATGGCCATACAACCAAGGCAGATATCAACAATGACCTTTTTCATTCCATTCTTTAGTTTAACTGCACATGAGAAGATCGCAGCTCCGCGCCATAGAAGATCCTGGCGTGATTGTCGAAATCCTCCGTCGAGTCTGTCGTATAGAAAAGTCTTTCGCCATGCCGGCTGCACCGCGTCCCGATCTCCGGATGACGTTGCAAATAGTCCGCCAAACTGTTCGCAACTATCTCACCCTGTGCAATTAACCGGCTGCCGGCCGGCAAAGACGCCGCAATCTTGTCCTTTAACAACGGATAATGCGTACACGCCAGCAGGACCGTATCGATATCCGGATTCTGCCCCCTCAACTGATCCATATACTCCTTTACAAAATAATCGGCTCCCGGCTTGTCATGCTCGTTATTCTCGATCAGCGGCACCCATAAGGGGCAGGCCTGCTGATAGACCTTAAGCCAGGGAAAGAACTTAGCGATCTCGATCGGATAAGACCCCGAAAACACCGTACCCTTTGTCGCCAATATCCCTACGTTCCCCGTACGGGTAAAGTTGCCTATCACCTCCGTAGTCGGCCGGATCACCCCAAGAACCCGGTTCCGGGGTGCTATCCGCGACAGATCCACCTGCTGGATCGTCCTCAGCGCCTTCGCCGAAGCCGTATTACACGCCAGGATCACCAGCGGACAGCCCTGCTGGAATAACCATTCCACGGATTGCAGCGTATAATGATAAACCGTCTCGAACGACCGGTTACCGTAGGGTGCGCGGGCATTGTCCCCCAAATAGATATAGTCATACTGCGGGAGCCGCGCCACCAGCTCCTTCAACACCGTGAGGCCGCCATAACCCGAATCGAATACGCCGATAGGATGTCGTTGTGTATCCATTGGACAAATTTATGCGAGAATATCCGGGAACAAAAAACGCCGGAGTATAACCCCGGCGCTGATCTATTATGTTAAGCAGAAGTCTCTTATTTCAATCCCAGCTTCTTCTTGACCAGGGGAAGGAGATCATCCGCAGGCGGCGAAACCAACAGCTGGTCCTTCGAAATAACCCACCCATACCCACTCTCTTTTGCTACAGCCTGGATCGCCTCCATCGCCTTCTTTTGGATCGGAGCCAGCAACTCCTGATTCTTCTGCTGCTGCATCTGCTGAGCCTGCTGCTGCCAGCCTTGTAATTTGACCAACAGATCACCCACATTCTTTCTCTTAAGCTCCAGCTGCGCCGCCGTATACTTGGCGGTATCCTTCGAGCTCAGCAACGCCGACTGCTCCTGGTACTCAGTGACCATATCCTGATATTGCTGTTGCAGCGCATTATTGAATTCATTCATGGCTGTGTCCGCCTTCTTGTACTCCGGCATATTCGGGATCAACTCGGCCAGGCTGATAAAGCCGATCTTCGATTGAGCCTTTGTTGAATGACCTGCCAACACCAGGCCCATAACCACCGCCAGAACGGTAACAATCTTTTTCATTGTTGTTTTTATAGTTTTTGTTTGGTTTACGTTGTATAACAACTTTATTTAATACCCAATGCCTTCAGCACATCGTCACTCTTGTCGAGCTTAGGGTCGGCAAATATAACAGTAATTCCTTCACTTTTATCCAAAATAAAGTCGTACATTCTGTTAACGGCCAGTTGTTGGATCGCATTATAGACCTTGTCCTGGATCGGCTTGACCAACTCCTGCCGTAGCTTGAACAGATCCCCCTCATACCCAAACCGCTTGCGCTGCAGGTCCCGGACCTCTTTCTCCATATTGAACAGTTGGATCTCCCGCTTCTTCTGCAAGGTATCGCTAAGCATAACCTTCTCAGCGTCATAGTCCTTATACATCTTGTTCAGTATCGCCTGCTTGTCGTCGATCTCCTTTTGCCACTCCATCGAAGTCTGATCCAGCTTCTTCTGCGCATCCTTATAATCAGGCATCTTCTCCAGGATATATTTGGTATCTACGACAGCATATTGCTGAGCATGGCCCGCGATACCGATCAGCACCACACAGGCAACGGAAAGCACTAGCTTTTTCATGGTCAATGATGTTTTTTTAAGCAGTTAAGATACTCAAATTAATCCGGTTCATAGCCCAACAAAAAGGTAAAGCGCGTAGCGTCCTTAATTGACCCGTTCTGGATACGGTCAAGACCAAGACCATAGTCGAACCCGATCAACCCGAACATCGGCAGGAAGAACCGCATGCCCAGACCGACGCTCCGGCGAAGCTGGAACGGATTGTATGTGGAATAGTCATACCAACCATTCGCCGCCTCGAAGAACGCCAGGCCATAAATAGTGCTGCTGGGATTGGTGGTGAAAGGATACCGCATTTCGAGGGTGTACTTATTGAACAGTACAAAGAATTGGGTGGCCTGCTGCTGATCAGGATTGACCTTCGGATTCGAATTCTGATAGACCGGATAACCCCGCTGCGAAACAATGTCGTAACCCAACAACCCAAAGTTGTTCGTCAGCCCCGCATCACCTAGCTGGAACCGCTCGAAAGGCGAGAACCCAAGCGCAGGATTGTACCGGCCCATGAAACCATATTTTGCCGAGATCTTCACCACAAACTGCCGGCTCCTGTCCGTACCCGTCGCATTCCCGATCGGCAGATACCAGTCGCTCGTAAACCGCCACTTGTGATATTCCGGCAACCGGTAACTATCCGCCTGGGTCAACCCATGATCGATATCCGAATAGGGTGGGGTGAACTGCACGCTCAACAACTGACTGGAACCACTCCGCGGATAGATCGGCTGATCCAGATTGTACCGGCTCAACGCTATCTTGAAGCTGAAGTTGGTCGACCGGCCATTGCGGAAAGCCTGCGTGAACAACGGATAATTCGTCAGATCATACTGAGTATAGTTGACGGAATAGGTCAGCGTGAAATAATTGTCCGGCCAGTTCAGTTGCTTGCCAAGCGCAATAGTTATCCCAAAGTTCTTCAGCGAGTTGGTATCGCTGAACGAATAGGTGCTGGTCCTGAAATTATAGCCACCCGTCCTGAACACGCTCCGATAAAGGCTGACTGTCAGCGAGTTTCGCTTCTTGCCGCCCAACCAGGGCTCCGTGAAGGAGAAGTTGTAGGATTGATAAGCCTTTCCGTTGGACTGGATACGCAGACTCAGCTTTTGGCCATCCCCTTCCGGCAACGGCTGCCACGCTTCCTTGTGGAAGATATTCCGGATGGAGAAATTGGCAAACGTGACGCCCACCGTACCCGTGAGCCCGATTCCACCGCCCCAGCCCGCCGACAGCTCCAGCTGGTTCCCTGATTTCTCCTCGACCGTCCAGTTGATATCTACCGTTCCATCTTCCTGACTGGGATTGATCCCAGGCTGGATCTTCTCCTGGTTGAAGAAGCCAAGATTGGCGATCTGCCGGGTGGTGCGGATGACATCCGACCGGCTGAATTTGTCCCCGGGGATCGTGAATAGCTCCCGGCGGATAACATACTCTTTGGTCTTATCGTTCCCGGCGATCGTAACGTTCTTGATCGTCGCCTGCGGGCCCTCCGTCATCCGGATCTCGAAATCGATCGTATCATTATATACGGCCGTTTCGACCGGGTCCACATGGAAGAACAAATAGCCGTCATCCATATAAAGATCACTGATGCCACCGCCTTCCTGTGTCACCTGCTTGCCTAATTTCTTGTTGAGGATGTCCAGGTTATAAACATCGCCTTTATGAATGCCCAGCACCAGGTTGAGGACCGAATCCGAATATTTGGTATTTCCTCTCCAGGTGATATTCCCGAAATAATATTTCTGACCTTCATCGACCTGGATGGCGATATTCATTTTCCCGTTCGTCGTCGGGGTCGTATCCCTTACGATCGTCGCATCCCGATAACCCTGCGAGTTGTAATAGTCGAGGATATGCTGCTTGTCATCCTCATATTTTGTCTGGTTGAACTTGGACGAGCTGAACAGCTTGAACCGAAAATAAGGATCCAGGAATTCTCTGGTAGCGCTAAAGGAAAGGAAACCCCAATTGCTGATATATTGCTGAAGCGAGACCGAATCATGCGGCCCATAAGGAGTCTTATTGGGAGCAGGGAACAAGGTCAGCCTGCTGACCTCTTTTGTGTCCTTCATTTGCTTCTTCAGCTTGGATTGCAGGATCGCCTGATTCCCGAAGAAACTGATGTCGTCGATCTTTACCTTCGGCCCCTTGTCGATAGTAAAGGTCAGGATCTCCGAATTCTGAACCGCCGGATCATGCGCTTCGGTGACGACTACCGTAGAAGCCTGATAACCTTTTTCGGAATAGAACTTCTTGATGGCCTGCACGGCGACGCGCTTCATGTTTTCCGTCACGACGCGTCCCTTGATCAAGCCGCTCTTGGTAGTGAGATCATCCGCATCGCCCTTCTTCACTCCCTTGAAATAAAAATTGGAAAGCCTGGGTCTTTCCGTCACATTGATCTCGATATAGAGGTTGGTCCCGACCAATTTTGTGAAATAGATGGCCACGTCGGCAAAGAGATTCTGCCGCCAAAGATTGTTGATCGCTTTTGCGAAATTATCGCCGCCCGGAATAGTAACCTTGTCCCCTACCGTCAAACCGGAGATCGACTGGAGCAGCGATTCATCGAGATATTTGGTGCCGGTGATCTTGATGCCGGCGATAGTATATTCGGTGGGCGGATTCTTGCCACTGGCCAGCGCCACCAGCGCGGGGTCGACCGAAATTCCGGGATGCGTTGTATCGGGAACGTTCTTATGAAGAGTATCGGCTAAATGAGGTTTGGTGGTATCGGTGGACTGGATTTTGGTTGAATCGATTACCTGGGCTTTAGCAGAATTTATCGTCAGTAAGCAGTAATTGGTCAATAAAAAAACACAAAACAGCGATCTTCGTAGCATCCAGTCGGTTTTTAGGTCGGCAAATTAAGGGGATTTATGAAAAGTGTTTGTTAAAAAGTGCGCCGGGGAGCAATCATCTCCTATTGGATCTGCGCGCTGGTTTTACCAAATCTTCGCTCCCTTCCCTGGAAATCGAGGATGGCTTCATAGAGATTCTTTTTCCGAAAATCAGGCCAGCGCACGCTGGTAAAATATAATTCGGCATAGGCGAGTTGATATAGCAAAAAATTGCTGATCCGATATTCACCGCTGGTCCGGATCATCAGCTCCGGATCGGGAAAGTCCCGCGTCGACAAGTACTGCTGCAACGTATCCTGGGTGATCGCGGCTGGATCCAGCTTTCCGGACCGCACATCGCCGGCGAGGCTCTTGACGGCTTCGGTAAGCTCCCACCGGCTACTGTAACTGAGCGCCATCACCAGGTTGAGCCCCCGGTTGCGGGCAGTCAGCTCCAGCGCCTCCCGTAACTCATCCCGGGCATAATCCGGCAACATACTCATATCGCCGATCACGTGCAACCGGATATTGTTCTTGTTCAGCGTCTCGATCTCCTTCCGTATCGTCTCCACCAACAGCTCCATCAGGCCGGTCACTTCCTTGACGGGACGATCCCAGTTCTCCGTGGAAAAGGCATAAAGCGTCAGATATCCAATACCCAGCTCCGCACATCCTTCTACGATATCCCGCACGCTCTCTACCCCATGAAAATGGCCAAACAACCGGTCCTGGCCTTTCTCCTGGGCCCAGCGCCCATTTCCGTCCATGATAATGGCAATATGGCTGGGAAGCTTTCCCATGTCGATCTTCCCCCTCAAATCATCCATACTCGGGATCTTTAGGGGCACAAATATAGGAGATTTGCACTATTCCACCCACCCCGTCCTATTGAGGATTGGCGCTGGGGCATCTGTACCCCATTATATTCCAGCTGACAAAAAGCACCGCTGTGATCCAACCGTCTTTCTGATTGGAGTATCCCCGCTGCCGTCCCTGGATGCCGATCGGCTCTCCCGTCTCGTAGGAGCGGTCTTCCAATGCGTACCATAGCGTGGGCTGCCCGTTGGGCAGATAGTGCGGCTGTGCATTCGGCGCATAGGTAGTACTGACGTCATCGATATAATCCGTCGTGGTAAACCGATAAACGGCCTCTATTCCGATATTCATCCTGCGGTTGATATTGTACTTGTACCCCACGCCGATCGGGAAACAGACCGCCATCGTACTATACTCCTTCCGGCTCGGATAAGCCGCCGACCCCTGGCCTTCAGTGCCCAGAGGCCGCAAATAGACCTTCTGTCCCCGGTAATAGGTATACGGGTTATAATAAAAGGCGCCGATCCCAAACGTGATATACGGCGTGTACCGCCTCCAGGCGTCACCCGGAATGAATTTGAAGAAATTGAAATCACCCTGTACGGACAACTCGTAAATGCTCGTATTGAAGCTGAGATTTCTCCTGTACATGAACTCGTTGTACGAATTATACTTGTCCGAATAACCCAGGAATGCATAATTGGCCGCTACCCGCAACGCTACATAGCCGCCAAACTGCTTGCGGAAAAAGGCCCCGAAAGCGATGTTCGGCGTATTGAACCGCGGATTCGGATTAAGGTCCCCGAAATACTGGGACGCTCCAACGTTTAAACCAAATTCTCCTTCATGCACGAACGCCTGTTCCTGCGCCGATACCCGCAGACCGATCCATCCGAGCAGGGCGCAGAAAATAACTTTTTTCATCATGATATAGAAAAATAACCTTATCCGAAACGAAAAAAGCAGGATTTTCGTTTGCCGGGTTTCTAATTGATATGTTAAAAAGCATGCCAAAACCCACCTTTGGATGCCCGCCGCCGCCGGTACCGCGCTCCCGCCGCCGGTCAATTCCGGGTATCCAGTCCCCAGGAAAGCTTACCCCTTAATGTCTGCAGGAAATTGTTCTCGTTCAGGCGGATAAGGCTAAGCGTGAATGCCTCTTTACGGACTGCCAGTTGAACCTGTTTGTCCACGATCTCCTTCCTTGAATCCAGTACACAGATGAAATTCTCCGCCCTCCCTTCCACTTCGAAAGAAATGATATTCTCATCAGGTACCACGATGGGCCGGACATTCAGATTGTGCGGCGCAACGGGCGTGATGACAAAGCTGGCCGATTCCGGAAAAACGACCGGCCCGCCACAGCTCAGCGAATAACCCGTCGATCCGGTCGGCGTCGCTACAATAAGACCGTCGGCCCAATAAGTATTCAGGAATTCGCCGTTCAGATAGGTGTGGATCTTGATCATCGGCGAAGTGTCCGTCTTATGGATCGCAAACTCATTCAACCCGTACGGTACATCCCCAAATAACGGGCGGTTAGCATCCAGATGGATCAAAGACCGTTTATCCACGACAAAAGTTCGGTTGGCCAACGCCGTTACCGCGGTGGTGAGCTCTTCCTTACCAATGCTGGCCAGGAATCCCAGCCGCCCGAAATTGATGCCCAGCACGGGAATATTCTTGTCCCGGACCAGCGACACGGTATCCAGCAAAGTTCCGTCGCCGCCAAGGCTGATCAGGAACTCGATCGATTCATCCAGATCGGCCGACTCCCGGAAGCTGCCGATATCCGAGGGCAGCACAAAGTTGGAACCTATCTTCTCCAAAAAAGGCTGATGGATCACCGGCCGCAAATGCTGACGGATGAGCTCGTCAAACAACCGCTGAACGCCGCTCTGCTGCTCATATTCGATAACGCGACTGTAAATGGCTACCTTCATCAGATATTGAGATAATTCATCAGATGGTCGTAATTATTACGTAACTCATTCTCATACAATTCTTCCCCGAAATAATATTTCACCTGGTATTCATACCGTTGAAAAGTAGCGACGATATCGGAGATCTCTGCCTTATTGATCCGTATGGTGATATAGAAATTACCGGAAGAAGCATCCGAATAGGTATTCAATTGAATGATCTGGGCGTCGTTGGTCTCCACCAGCTTGCTGATCTCGGTGAAGGCAAAGCTGACCTTTTCCATCTCCAGGACGATGATCCCGCCTGCATCGTTGACGCCGGTGATGCGGCCAAGCTGCTTTAACAGGTCGGTGGCGATGATCGATCCGGAATATTCCGACTCCCCCGTGACGACCGGGATAAGCGTGAGGCCATTTTCATTCACCAACTGCACCGCTTCAAAGAAATAAGCCTCGGCATGCGCCGCAATCCCCGAGAACACAGGCTGCAGTTCCGACAGGAGGGTACTGTCATCTTCGACATTGAGCAGGTCTTCCTCACTGACCAGCCCGGCCAGCTTGTCCTCCGCCACAACCGGCAAATGGGTGACGTGAAAATCCGCCATCAGGTCCAGCGCCTGCGACACAGGGTCATTCAGGTGCAGGGAAGGAACAGCGGATGATATGATCTCTTTGTTTAGCAAATATGACAGTTTATATCTTTAGACGTAACAATTCAGGCTACCGCTGCCGGCTCGTTCAATTTTCGCAAAAATTTAAGCAATATGGTATTGAACTCATCCGGCCGCTCCATCATCGGCGCATGACCGCATTTATCGATAAAATGCAGCTCACTGTTCGGGATCAGCTTGTGGAATTCCTGGCCTACGAACGGCGGGGTGATCGCATCATTGTTACCCCATATCAGCAGCGTGGGCACCTTGATCTGCTTGACCTCTTCTCCCAGGTTGTTCCGGATGGCGTTTTTTGCAAGCGCAATGATCTTGATGGCCTTCAGCCGGACATTCACCGTTTCATACAACTCATCCACCAGCTCTTTTGTGGCCATTTGAGGATCATAAAAGGTTATTTCCGTCTTCTTTCGGATATACTCGTAATCCTTTCGCTTCGGATAGGTATCCCCCATCCCGTTCTCAAACAGCCCGGAGCTGCCGGTAAGGGTCAGCGATTTTATCCGTTCGGAATGCCGGAGCACATGCATCAGGGCGACATGCCCGCCCAACGAATTGCCCAACAGGTTGATATTTTTGTAATCCCGCGCTTCGATGAATTTGTGAACGAATTTCTCAAGCCCGCCAACCGTAGTATGGATAAGATCAAGGTCCAATAAGGGTAATATCGGAACCACGACTTTATACTCATTGCGGAAATAATCGATCTGCCCGCTGAAATTACTCAACGCCCCGAACAACCCGTGTAATAGCACCAGCGGTTCACCTTGCCCTTCCTCGATGAATCTGAACTTATCGTCTTGTTTGATTTCGTATTCCATCAGCTATTATAATTCTATCCCTGTAATCTTTCGGACCTTGTCCGCTTTTGACCGCTAAAATAAACGATTTAGCGCAAATTTTCACTTGCCTGCTCACATAAAAAACCGCCTCGTTTTACGGACTTATCAGCTGTCGAAACGGCTAAAAAAGTCTTCCAGGTTGATGAACATTCCCTTAAACCACGGCACAAATTTACCGAATTCATCGATTACCACCCGACCCCAGGGCCGGATAAAAGGGAACGTCACCGAAGAGCTCAGGGTTTTGGCCCCGATCAAATGCAATTGTACGGCATAGAACAACACCACACTCAAAATGATCGTATAAATGGCCGCATAGAGCAGAACACCCGCTAACTTGTTCAGCCATCCCATCATAGCCAGGTCTACCGCTTTCTCCGCCAGCCGCGCCCCCAACCGGACCAGGATCACAACCCCCAAAAAGATCAGCAGGAAGGTAAGCACCGGCATCCAGCGGTTAGGGTGATGCGCCGTTGCGGAAATATGGGCCGCAACCGAAGCGGATAACCGGATCGCCGCCGCCAGCCCGATAAAGATCGCAACGAACGAACATACGGAAATTATGAATCCATGCCTAACCCCCCTGAATACCGCCAGGACCAGGAATAGCAGGAAGATGACATCGATACTCATTTTTTATTCAATAGCTCTTTGGCCACGGCGCCGATCGTCTTCCCATCCGCTTGCCCGGCAAGCTGCTTCGTGGCAACGCCCATCACCTTCCCCATATCCGCCGGCGAAGTGGCTCCCGTCTCCGCAATGATCTTCGTCAGGATCGCTTTCAACGCCTCCTCATCCAGCTGCTTTGGAAGGAACCGCTCGATGACGGCGATCTCCTCCTCCTCTTTCTTCGCCAGATCGGGCCGGTTCTGCTGCTGATAAATGGCCAGGGAGTCCTTCCGTTGCTTCACCAGCTTTTGTAATAGCTTGGTCTCATCTTCCTCCTTCAGTTCCCCTCCGGCGCCTTCCGATGTCTTGGCAAGGATGATCGCGGCTTTGATGGCACGCAGCCCGCGCAACGCTGCTTCATCCTTGGCCAGCATGGCCGTTTTCAGTTCGGCCATAACCTTTTGTTCTAACGCCATATGATCTATAGTTTGTTCGATTTCATCTGCTGCTCCCGGAACTTGTTATAGAAATCCCGCGCAAACTGCTTCATATCGCTCACCAATGCCTGATCCTGGGTAGCCCGCTGATAAGTCTCCGCCATCGTCATAAACGTCTGATAAAAAAAATCGGCCATCTCATCGACCATCATTTCCTTGGTCCAAAGATCAATGCGTAAGGCCGTCTTATCCGCGCCATCCCAAAATGCCAGCATCATGGCCTTGGCCTTTCGGGCGTTCCCGGAACTTGAATCCGTCGCATTCCACCGGATCTCTTCAGGGACGCGATCCTTATCCAGCGTGACATCTATACTGATAGAAGAGGTTGCCATACAAAAAATTTAGCAAGCCGCAATTTCGGTTATAACTCTCAGAACCCCCAGGAAATTTTCGCGGGAATAGACTTTCAACCGCTCAAATCCTTTGCGGGTAAGCTCCTGGCGAAGATCCTCCTCCTTGTATATCCGCATCAGTTGCGCCGCCAGGGACGCCGGATCGCCGGGCGCCATACCCAGCGCCGCCCCCTGCGCCATTTCCTCCAACCGGCCGCCACCCGCCGCAATTACCGGTACGCCCGCCTTCCACCTGTCCAATAACTTTACACCCAAACCGTTCCCCTCAACCGGCAACACTACCGCATATGCGGCGCCCGCCAGCGCCAGCTTTTCGCTATCCGGCGCATCCCCGGGCCAGTCGACGTCCTGCCGGTATTTATAGGTCTTCAACCGCTCCTCCATCCTTTTCGCAGCCCGTATCGTCCCCGTAAACACAAGCCGCATCTGGGATTGCTGCCTTTTCTTGAACAGGGAGAACGCCTTCAGGATGTTCATAACTTCCCCCTCCCCACACCCGGTCAGATCGGCCAGGAAGTACTCCCGCCCCTTCGCCTTCTCCGCTTTGATCTTTTCCTTTTCGATCTCGGGTATCACCCCGATCGATTCATCGGCAACCGGCGTCAGCACATGGATCTTCCCTTCTGCCGCCGGCATCATCCCCTCCAGCCGGTCGCGCTCCCGTTCCGAATAGCAAATGACCGCAGCCGCACGCTCCAAACCCGGCTTCAGCCGGGCATCACCCCCTCCCACCGGCATCCAAACACAGAAAGGAACACGCATGCCCCTCGCCGCAACTCCCCCCGTCAACCATACCATATCTATATGCTGTTGCCGTGCCAGCCGTCTGATCACCCGGTCATGCCACCACCGCCAGCCCAGCCTGCCGGGCAAAGATCGCCGGGTGATCACCTGCCCCGGTAATTCCGGAAATAAACCCGGCCGGTAACGATGATCCATCAAGATAAGCCACTCAATCCCATCTTCCGCCGATAACATGGCGGCAGCGGAAAAAAGAAGCCGGGTCTTATCGGCCGCAGGCCCCGCCGGTCGCAGGCGCCGGCAATCAAGCAAAATGCGCATAGGCAAAGGTAGTCGATGGAATGGTTTCCGCTACCGGGCCTTTTTTATCCACCGCATCCTGACATCAAGAAATTGACAATCAAATATTTTAATATATGAATTGTTCCGAAAAGGTGTGGTTTTTACGGTCCCGTCAAATCGAGTACATATGCTTTGGCCTCATTATTGATACTGAGTATCTTTGATATTAATCCGTTATTCTATTTAAAATCCGTGCTTATGAAACGTGTGTACCCCTTATGCTTTACTGTTATACTATTAACGGTAACCCTTCCCCGGATCGCAACTGCGCAATGCACCTGCACCGGCGGCGTACCTGCAACTCCGGTCGACTACTATGCCAGCTTCGGCCCGACCAACACTTCTTCCACCACCGTTAGTTTTCCCCAGTTCAATCCGGCCATCGGCACCCTGGCATGTCTCAGGCTGAAAGACAGTATTTCCGGCATCTCCACGACGCACGTCCAGAATACCGGTCCGGACAGCACCCAATTCGAATTTCTCCTTACGGTTTCCAACAATATAAAGGGCCCGGCAGGCGGCGGGATCAATATCGTTCAGCCCTACAACCAGACCTACGGACCGGACAGCCTGGCTCCTTTCAATACTCCGGGCGATAACATCACTTACGGCCCCGATACGATATTCAATAACGCTACCGGCAGCGGCACGTCGACCAGCACCGCACCCTACCTTGGCTTTGGCAACGTCAACTTCACTTACTCGATCAGCGGCGGCGTCAATTCGCTTGAAGGGGGCCTCAACTACAATGCAGGCCCTACGACCGTCTACTGGGGTGAATTCCATCTCACGTACTACTGGTGCCCCGCAGCGCCGCTTGCTACTGCCATCCAGGATTTTACAGCCGTACCCGACGGGAATAGCATCCTCTTGCAATGGCTGGCCACTAACCAGGAACCAAATACCAATTATGAGATACAAATCAGTACCGACGGGAAGAATTTCACCACGCTTGGAGAAGCGGAAAGTGACGCTGCTTCAACAGGTTCTTCTTCAAAATACCAATATCGATACAACCCTGATCAGGCTAATGTGGGCAAACTCTATTTCCGGGTCCGGGAAACGGATGGCGCCGGAGCGGTAAGCTATTCACAGGTCGTCGTCATCGATCCGAACAATGCCGGCACAAACGATATCAGCTATTCGACCTATCCCACCCCGGCTACCAATAGCCTGCTGTTCCAGTTCAACAGCAACCAGACCGGGCGTTTCCTGCTGCAACTGATCAATACCGCCGGCCAGGTCGTACAGGAGACGGCCGTCACGCTGACCGGGACCAACCAGATCCGGATGAACCTTAGCCCCCAACCGGTAAAAGGTCTTTATTTCCTCCGGACGAGCGACCTGACCCATAACCGAAGCTTTGTAAGCAAAGTCTTTATTGATTAGCATATTCGGCCGGGCAGGGGAATTTATTCGTCATTTTAGCGTAGATTTGCTGAAAATCAGATCAATTGCCTAGTATAGAGAACATGGAATATAATACCACCAGGAACCACCTGGTGATGCGGGAATACGGTCGTCATATCCAAAAGATGATCGAGTATCTGCTGTCGCTGGAAGATAAGGAGAAACGCCAGCGGAACGCCTATGCCGTTATCGAGCTCATGGGTTTTCTGAACCCGCATTTGAAAAATGTCGAAGACTTTCGTCATAAATTATGGGATCATCTTTTCCTGATCTCCGATTTCAAACTGGAAGTAGCTTCCCCCTATCCCATTCCTACCCGGGAAACGTTGAGGGCCAGGCCAAGCCCATTGCCATACCCCAAGCGCTATCCGAAGCTTTCGCACCTGGGCAAGAACCTCGAGATCGTCATCAACAAGGCGCTGGCCGAAGAGAATCCCGACAAACGCAATGGTTTTGCCAACGCCGTCGCCTACTACATGAAACTGGCCTACAACAACTGGCACAAAGAGACGGTTCATGACGACGCTATCCAGATCGAATTGTCACAGATCACCAATGGCCAGCTGGAATTCACCAATACCCCCTACGTCAAGAGCTTCAGGCCAAACGAAACGCGGGAAAGCAACGGCAACGTCGCCAATCCCAGTCAGAACCGGGGGAACTACCAGGATTACCGCAACAAACGGAACCAGAAATTCCAGCAACGCAACCAAAACCGCAATAACGACCGGAACAACGACCGCGGCGGTAATAAATACAAAAAGAAAAGATACTAACCCGCAGCAGCGTGCATTCATTCGAAGTCATCGGTGGAAGGCGGCTAAAAGGAGAGATCACTCCGCAAGGCGCCAAGAACGAAGCGCTACAGATCATTAGCGCCGTACTGCTGACCCCGGAAAAGATGACGATCTCCAACATTCCCGACATCCTCGACGTCAACCTGCTGATCGAGCTCCTGGGTGAAATGGGCGTAAAGACGGATCGCATTTCGCGCGATACCTGTATTTTCCAGGCCGACCAGATTGATATCGACTACCTCCGCAGCAGCGATTTTCGCAGCAAAAGCGGCCGGCTACGCGGTTCGGTGATGCTGGCCGGCCCAATGCTTGCCCGATACCGGAAAGCCTATATCCCAAAGCCGGGCGGCGACAAGATCGGCCGCCGCAGACTGGACACCCATATCATCGGCTTTGAGAAACTTGGCGTTGAATTCAATTATCAACTTGAAGACGGCCTCTTTCATCTGGAAGCGCCCCGGCTGAAAGGAAGCTATCTGCTGCTCGACGAGCCTTCCGTCACCGGTACCGCCAATATCGTCATGGCCGCCGTCATGGCCGAAGGCGCCACCACGATCTACAACGCCGCCTGCGAACCCTATATCCAGCAGCTTTGTAAAATGCTGACCCGGATGGGCGCCCGTATCACGGGCATCGGCAGTAACATGCTGCATATCGAGGGAGTACGATATCTCGGCGGGACCACACACCGGATGCTGCCCGACATGATCGAGGTTGGATCCTTCATCGGCCTGGCAGCCATGACCCAAAGCGAGATCACCATCCGCAACGCCGGCCTCGATACCCTGGGCATCATTCCCGATAAGTTCCGCCAGCTGGGCATCCAGCTCGACTTTCACGGTGACGATATTCACATCCCCAGCCAGGAGATCTACGAGATCCGGAGCTTTCTGGACGGCTCCGTCCTGACGATCTCTGATCATCCGTGGCCCGGTTTTACTCCCGATCTCCTCAGCATCGTGCTCGTGGTCGCAACCCAGGCCCGGGGCTCCGTGCTGATCCATCAGAAAATGTTCGAAAGCCGCCTGTTTTTTGTCGACAAACTCATCGACATGGGCGCCCAGATCATCCTCTGCGACCCCCATCGGGCTGCGGTTATCGGGCTGGCAAGGGAACAGCGCCTTCGCGGCATCAGCATGAGCAGCCCCGACATTCGCGCCGGCGTCGCCCTCCTCATCGCCGCCCTCAGCGCCGAAGGCAAAAGCACTATTCAGAATATCGAACAGATCGACAGAGGCTATCAGTATATCGATGACCGGCTGCGCCAACTGGGCGCCCAAATCAACAGAATATGAGCTCCGGGCAAAAGATCATTATCATAACCGCCCCCTCAGGAGCCGGTAAAACATCCATTACCCGCTACCTCCTCGACAAATATCCGGCCACCCTTTCCTTCTCCGTGTCCGCCGCCACCCGCCCCCCCCGCAGCTATGAAAAGAACGGCGTGGACTATTATTTTATGACCCTCGAAGCTTTCAAACAAAAGATCCTTCATGGCGAATTCGCGGAATGGGAAATGGTCTATGAAGGTAAATACTATGGCACGCTGAAGAGCGAACTTGACCGCATCTGGAAGGCCGGCAAGACCCCCCTGCTGGATATAGAGGTAAAGGGAGCCATCCACATCCGCGAGCAATACCCAGACTCGACCCTCGCCCTTTTTATCGATCCGCCTTCCGTCGGCGAGCTGCGGGCCCGGCTCGAAAAACGCGGCACCGAAACGGTCGAAAGCCTCCTGGCCCGCGTCAACAAAGCCTCTTACGAGATGTCGTTCAAACATCATTTCGACCGCATCATCGTCAATGATGACCTCCAGAAAGCCTGCCGCGAAGCCGAATCCGCCATCCTCGAATTTCTGGACCGCTGAAGCCCCCGCGGCCCCATTCGCCTCCCAAATGAATTGTTAATATTCGATTTTCGACCTATTTTAGCAGTCCGAATATGAATGCATATGCCTTTATCTGGTCTGTGGTTGCCTGGGTGATGATCGCCTTTTTTTCGGGCATAGAAGTCGCTTTCCTAAAAGCCAACAAGCTGGCGATCGAGCTGCGCAAGAAGCAGGGACTAAGCAGCGGTATAATCCTTTCGAATTTTGTCGAGCATCCTGTCCAATTCATCGGTACCACGCTGACCGGCTTCAATATCTTCCTCGTCATCTTCGGCCTCATGGTCAGCGAAACATTCCTGCCTGCCTGGAATTGGTTTCTTGCCGAAACGCATATGGTCACCAGCTGGGCGGACGCCATCCAACTTTTTGCCGAGATAATGGCCGCATCCATATTCATTTTGCTGTTCGGCGAATTCATTCCCAAAGCGCTTTTCCGCGCCAGAAGCAACTCGCTGCTGAGCTTCTTCGCCAGTGCAATGGACCTATTGAACAGACTGCTGTTCCCCATCGCTTCCTTTTTTTCAGCGATCTCCCAATGGGTTCTCAAATATGTCTTCAACGTCCGGATGGATGACCGGAAAGGGCCCCTCTCCGTCACCGACATCGACCGCTTCCTGCAGCAGACCCGGGATACGGAGGAGGATGCCAATGACCTGAACCGGAACCTGTTTGAAGCAGCCCTCGCCCTCCCGAAGGTCAGGGTCAGGGAATGCCTGGTGCCGCGGAATGAGATCGAAGGCGTCGACGTCATCTCCGGCATGGAGGAGGTCAGAAAAAAATTCGTCGATACCCGCCTGAGCAAGCTGGTCGTCTATGAAGGTAATCTCGACCACGTGGCCGGTTATGTTCATCAGCTTGACCTGTTCAAAGACCCCGGTAGCATCAGATCGATCCTGCATCCCATTCCCGCCGTTCCCGAGAGCATGAGCGCCACCGACCTGATCAACAAATTCAGCCGGGAAAGAAAAAGCATCGCATGGGTCGTGGATGAATTCGGCGGCACCGCGGGGATCGTGACAATGGAAGACCTGCTGGAAGAGATCTTCGGCGACATCCGCGACGAATACGATACCGAAGAATTTGAAGAAAAGAAATTATCCAACGACGAATACATCTTCTCCGGCCGCCTGGAACTTGACTACATCAATAAGAAATATGGGCTGGAACTTCCGGAGAACGGCTCTGAAACACTCTCCGGCTACATCATCAATCAGCACGAGACCATCCCCCGCCTCAAAGACCGGATCATCATCGGTGACTATGAATTCGAGATCGTTAACGTCAGCGACACGCGGATCGAAATGGTCCGGATGAAAGTGCTAAAATAGCCAGGCTCGGTTACTCCGCTGTTAACCAATGTTAACCCGTAGTTAATCGGGGTTCGTTTTTTTCCCGTCATGAACTTTTTGCCCACCTTCGTATCACAAAACGCGACACTCAAAAATTTTCATAGGTCAGTTAGGAGTAAACAACGCACTCTGTAATGGGGTGCTTGTTTTTTTTATACCTCCCTCCTATCCTCTCCCCCTACCACAATCTTCCCCACGATCCTCTCCTCTTCCTCCCCGCCACATTCCTCCTCACCCCCTCCACCCGCGGTGTCTCAACCCTTCTCATGTCGCCTCCAGATCTCCGTCTTCATTTGGCATCTTTCGATATCCTGCCGGTAATCTTTGATCTTTTCGTCATTTTGACTGGCCAGGATCGCTTTCTCGAAGTAATAGACCGCCTTTTCATAATTCCGCCGCAATTCTTCCGATAAGGCAAATCGCCCATACACCCAGGACTTGTCGATCGTCCGGATCTTCAGACACCTTTCCAGGTGTAGTTGCAACTCGTCGAACCGCTCCATGTCCATAAACAATGCGGCAATATGAAAATAGGAGTGGGGATAAAGCGGATCACATTTTACCGCGGTCTGAAAGTGGTTCTCCGCTTTCCCATAATCGTCGAACTGCGTCTTGTACAGCCAGCCCATGGAATTATGCGCCTGGGCGCTGTCGGGCTCCTCATATAAAATACTTTCATACTTCTTGAAGGCCTCCGCATAATGGTTGTTCTTGATGTCCGCTTCAGCCTCGAGGTACAACTCTTCAGAATTTGCATTCATAGTTTATGATTTTATTTACCCGCCCGGTCGTTTTACCAACCCAGCACCCACGCGAAAATGAGTGGCGCAACAATGGTGGCGTCGCTTTCGACAATAAATTTAGGGGTATGGATATCCAGCTTGCCCCAGGTGATCTTTTCATTGGGGACCGCGCCGGAATAAGACCCGAACGAAGTCGTGGAATCCGAGATCTGACAAAAATAGCTCCAGAAAGGGACGTCATGCCATTCCAGGTCCTGATACATCATCGGGACCACGCAAATGGGGAAATCTCCCGCGATCCCGCCGCCGATCTGGAAGAATCCAACCCCCTTCCCGCCACTATTTTCCCGATACCAGCCCGCCAGCCACGTCATATACTCGATGCCGCTTTTCACCGTGCTGGCCTTCAGCTCGTTCTTGATCACATAGCTTGCAAAAATATTGCCCGTCGTGCTGTCCTCCCACCCCGGAACGACGATCGGGATATTCTTTTTGGCCGCAGCCACGATCCAGCTGTCCTTTGGGTCGATCTCATAGTATTGGTCGAGGTCCCCGCTTAGCACCACTTTGTAAAGGAACTCATGGGGAAAATATCGCTCACTCTTCGCCTCCGCGTCTTTCCACACTTTCACCAAATGCCGCTGCAACCGCCGGAACGCTTCTTCCTCCGGAATACAGGTATCCGTTACCCGGTTGTAGTGATTCTCCAGCAAATTCCACTCATCCTGCGGCGTCAGGTCCCGGTAATTGGGCACCCGCCGGTAGTGACTGTGCGCCACAAGGTTCATTACATCTTCCTCCAGGTTCGCTCCGGTACAACTGATGATATCCACCTTACCCTGCCGGATCATCTCCGCCAGCGAGATCCCCAGCTCGGCAGTGCTCATGGCGCCGGCCAGGGTGACCATCATTTTTCCCCCTTCCAGCAGATGCGTTTCATATCCCTTGGCCGCATCGATCAACGCAGCCGCGTTGAAATGCCGGTAATGATGCAGGATGAATTGAGAAACAGGACCTTTGCTCATGGCTCTTAGTTTTTCAAACCGGGGCCCACCCGGTTTTGTGAGCCGCAAAAGTACTGGATTTTACGGACAGCAGAAAGCCGGTTTAGGGACAGCAGAAAGCCGGCCCTACTTTATATGTTCGAGCCGGCCTGCACCAAAGGCGTTACGCCTTATCCTCAATTCTGACTGTAGCTATTGATCGGTCTTATTCCACGGCTGCTTTTCTTTCCTTGCTGTATACCTGCCAGGAGGCGAGGTCGTCGGATTTCAACACGATCTTCTTATCGCTGTTCTCGACCGTCACATAATAAGTGGTCTGACCGTCGCTGGAGATCTCAAAAAGATCCGTGATCCAAAAAGCGGTGTAGTCCCTGCGAAGACCGGTGACCAGGTTGATGGGCAGCTGATCGGAAGTGATATTCCGAACTACCGCTTGAAGATCACCGTTAGAATTATAATAAGCGGCAAGGACCTGGCCGTTGAAGGAGAAAGTGGCTTTCAAAAATTTGTTGTCGACCTGCTCCCATTTGATGTTGCTGGCCGTAGCAAAATCTTTCTTGAATGCATCACGGGCTTCCTGCGTGACGACGTTGTCATTCCCGTTAGCGAATACGCTGAATCCCATCATCATTACTGCTGCGAGGGATAAGATCATCTTTTTCATGTTAATTGCTTTATAAGTTATTAATGTCTTTTTCTTTTTTAAACGAGCTTCGTTTTAGATTCTTTGATATTAGAGACGCGTGCTTTTATTTTCATGTTGCATCTTGTTCGAAAATTTTTTTTTTAAAGAACTCAACTCGTCGCTTGCGCTTTGTACAACCTAAGACGCGACAAAATTATTTATGTTACACCCGGATAAAAGCCAATATTGACCAGTGGGCGGTTATGTTATGAAATCATGAACAAACACATCCGATACCGTTAGTTGATCCGGGACAAATGATCGTGAAACATCGTCCCACCGCAGGCTGAAGCCTAATTCTTAAAAAAAACATAAAAACGCTTTACGTTGTGTTAATTTACAGCAAGTGAATTATCTCGCTCACGCATATCTGTCCTTCGACATTCCCGACATCCTCGTAGGAAACCTGATCAGCGATTTTGTAAAAGGCAAACGAAAATTTGATTATCCCGTTGCCATCCAGACCGGGATCGCGCTTCACCGGGCCATCGACGCCTTTACCGACGCCCATCCGGCCACCCGCCGTGCAAAGTTCTATTTCCGGCCCGATTACGGCCTTTACTCCGGCCCCCTGACCGACGTGGCCTATGACCACTTCCTGGCCAATGATCCCCTGATTTTCCCCTCATCCGCCGCCCTTTCCGCCTTTGCCGCCCGGGCCTATACGCAGCTTTCTACCCGCGCCGGCGTCTTCCCCGACCGCTTTAGCCGCCTTTTCCCTTTCATGCGGGATTACGACTGGTTCTCCGGCTACCGTACAAAAGAAGGCATCCTTGCAAGTTTTAATGGCTTGGCCCGGCGAGCCGCCTATATGCCGCCCCCCGATAACGCCGGTCGCGTCTTTGAAGTTCATTATCAAGACATTATGGAATGTTATACCAGCTTTTTCCCCGAACTGAAGGCTTTTGCCTTCCACACGCTGCGGGAGCTGGATCCCAACCAGAACCTCCCATCCGGAAAATTTGGATAATTTCGGGCCATGTGCGGCATTGCAGGTATCCTTTCCACCGATCCGGGCAATATCACCCTGGAACGACTTAGATCCATGACCGACGCGCTTGCTCACCGCGGGCCGGACGGCGAAGGGCGTTGGCTCGACCCCGCAGGCCTGGCCGCTCTCGGTAACCGCCGCCTCTCTATCATCGACCTGAGCCCCGCGGGCGCCCAACCTATGTCCTACCTCGACCGCTACGTCATCACCCACAATGGCGAGGTCTATAATTATCCCGAACTGCGAAGCACCCTGCAGTCCAAAGGCTATTCCTTTGACTCCCGGGCTGATACCGAAGTCATCCTTGCCGCCTACGACTGTTACGGCCATGATTGCGTCCGGCATTTTGACGGGATGTTCGCATTCGCCCTCTGGGACCGGCAGGAAAAGACCCTCTTCCTCGCCCGCGACCGCTTTGGCGAAAAACCTCTTTTTCTCTATCAGGACGAAACCCAATTTCTCTTCGCCAGCGAAATGAAAGCCCTCTGGGCGGCAGGAGTGCCAAAGACCATCAACCCGCCGATGCTTTTCAATTTTATCACCATCGGCTATACCCAAAATCCCGCCAACCCCGCCGAAACCTTTTATAAGGGAATTACAAAGCTCCCTGCCCGTTCCTTTCTTTATTATCACCCTCTATCCGGGAAAAAAGAAATTCACCGATACTGGGAACCCCTGGCCTCAAATGGAAAGTCTGAAGCCGGCAAAAAAGAATCCGCCGTTCGCGAAGAATTCGACGCCCTGCTGTCCGCATCCATCCAACGCCGGTTGCGAAGCGACGTGGCCGTCGGCGCCAGCCTCAGCGGCGGCCTGGACAGCTCCGCGATCGTTGCCCGTACACTCCGTATCCTGGACCGGCCCGACCCGCCAAACCCCTTTACCACCTTCTCGGCCTTCTTCCCCTTTACCACCTTCTCGGCCGTCTTCCCCGGTTTTGAAAAAGATGAGACCCGGTTCATCCGACAGGTCACGCGTCATTTAAACCTGACCAATTATCCCATAACCCCCACCGCCGACGACCTGATCCGCGACCTTGCACGCCTGGCCGCACAACAGGAGGAACCCTTCCAATCCTCCAGCATCTACGCCCAATACCGCGTGTATTCGCTTGCCGCGAGGCATGGCGTTAAAGTGCTTTTGGATGGCCAGGGCGCTGACGAACTACTCGCCGGCTATCCGAAATATTTTACCTGGTATTGGCGTGAGCGATACGGCAGCAACCGGCTCATTGCATGGCTGCCCAACAAGGCGGCCGCTTTCCGGAGACGAGACCGGATCGCCCAACAACACGCGAATCGGGACCTGTCAAACGATTTTATCCGGGAGTCGGGGATATCCTATTATCACCTGCCGCCCTTCAACAGGCTAAACGACGTATTATATTATAACGCGCTGACCAACGGCCTGGAAGAGCTCCTCCGCTACGCCGACCGCAATTCCATGGCCCATGGAGTGGAGATCCGCCTGCCCTTCCTCGACCACCGCCTTGCCGAATTCCTGTTCTCGCTCCCTGCCCGTTTCAAGATCCGGGAAGGATGGACCAAGTGGCTGCTCCGCATAACCACCGGGACCGCCCTGCCCCCGGAGATCGTCTGGCGAAAAGACAAGATCGGGTATGAGCCGCCACAGTATCAGTGGATGACCAACCCAATCCTCCAGGACCAGATCCGTGAAGCCAAACGAAGCCTCGTGAACAAAGGCGTCCTCGACCATGCCGTCCTGCAAAAAAAAATTCAGCCGATGGGCGCCCATGCGGCTGAAAGCTATGACTGGCGATATTTGGTTACAGCGGCTTGCCTCGGCTGACCACCGGGATGATCATCCGGCTGATCAGCTCTTCTTATACTTTTCAACTACCTGCATATTCCCCTCGGAATCCGACCGGACCGTGTACCAGTTGTGATCATCCACCAGCTTCACATAATACTCCGTATTCGATTCGGTGGATTGCTCCGTTACACCCCATATCGTCTTTCCGGCATATTTCTTTTGCAATTGGCAAATGATCGTGACCGGAAGGTTCTTTTCCGTATAATAACGGAGCGAGCTGACAAAATGCGCATCGTTGTCATACTCTACTTTCGTGAGGATGCCGTTCTGCCGGAAGGTGACCTGATACCCATTTGGCTCTTCTACCCATTTGACTTGTTTCGCATCGGGAAAGGTCTGTTGAAAGACTTGCAATAATTTGTCGCTGATCGTGCGGATGCCGTTGCCGCCCACTGTAAGGATGCCGTTGTCGCCGACCGTAAGAAACCCGCCTGCGAATACACCTGCGGATAGGGTCAGCAGGCAGCAGGTGACCAGCAACGTTCTTCTGATAAAATGATTTGATGTCATAACGTGTTATTTAAAAAGTTCACCGAATAATTGCTCATTCACCCTTCAAATCTAGAGTCAAATCAAGCCGGTGTCAAGCAATTCTACAGCTTCGGTAAATGAAAGCCGGCGTTGAAACCCCATACCGATAAGCCCTCCAACCCAAAGGCGGTAAAAGGGGATTTGAAGCCAGCGAAAATCGGCGCGAAACCGGATATCGCATGTTGCTCTTCCGCGGTTAAGCTTTTGTTAAACTGGATGAAGTATCTTTACACCATGAAATTATCCACCAAGTTGATACATGCCGGCGTCGAACCGGACCCCTCGACCGGGGCGATCATGACCCCGATCTATCAGACTTCCACTTATGTGCAATCTGCCCCGGGCGTACACAAGGGGTTCGAATATGCCCGCTCGCAAAACCCCACCCGCTTCGCACTGGAAGCCGCACTGGCGCATATTGAGAACGGTAAGCACGGGCTTTGCTTCAGCAGCGGCGTGGCCGCGACGGATGCTGTGCTTCGTCTTCTTGTCCCCGGCGATGAAGTGATCGCTGCCAATGATATGTATGGCGGAACATACCGGCTATTCACAAAGGTCTTTGAGAAGATGGGTATCCGGTTCCATTTTGTCGACATGCAGGATGCTTCCGCGATCCGGCCCCATATCAACGCGAATACCCGCCTGGTATGGATAGAGACGCCTACCAATCCGCTGATGAATATCATCGATATCGCCGCGCTGGCAGCTATCACTAAACAACATGGCATTCTGCTTTGTGTGGACAACACCTTCGCTTCTCCCTATCTTCAGAACCCGCTCGATCTTGGAGCCGATATCACCATGCATTCCGCTACGAAATACCTGGGCGGACATAGTGACGTGATCCACGGCTGCCTCGTTATGAATGACGATTCGTTGCGCGAACAACTCTATTTCATCCAAAAAAGCTGTGGCGCCGTTCCCGGTCCGCAAGACTGTTTCCTCGTCCTCCGTGGACTAAAGACGCTGCACGTCCGGATGGACAGACACTGCTCCAACGGCGAAGCGATCGCCCGCTGGTTGCGCGATCACCCAAAAGTCGGCGAAGTATATTGGTGCGGTTTTGAAGACCACCCCGGCTACGCGATAGCTAAGCGGCAAATGCGGGGATTCGGCGGAATGATGAGCTTTACGCTAAAGGATGACAACGTAGCCGCCGCAAAAAAGGTCTTATCTTCCACAAAGGTCTTTGCCCTTGCTGAAAGCCTTGGCGGCGTCGAATCGCTCGTCAATCATCCGGCCAGTATGACCCACGCCTCCATTCCCCGTGAAGAAAGGATCCGCAACGGTCTCGGCGATTCACTGATCCGGGTGAGCGTAGGCATCGAGGACGTAGACGATCTGATCGAAGATTTGCAGCAGGCGATCTGATGAGTACGGCCGCCACATACAAGACAAAGCCGGATGCCCTGCATCAGTTCCTCGACAGGAAGGTGAAAGAATATAACCAACCCTCCTTTATCGCGGATGATCCGATCAGCATTCCCCATCGGTTCCGGAAACAACAGGATAAAGAGATCGCCGGGTTCTTTGCCGCAGTATTCTCCTGGGGTAACCGCACGACCATCATCCGTAAATCGCGGGAACTAATGCAGCTCATGGATGATTCCCCGCACGAATTCATTCTGCACCATACCGGCCGCGAGCTGCGAAACCTTTTGTCGTTCCGGCACCGGACATTCAATCCAACCGACCTGCTCTATTTTATTGAATTCTTCCGGCATCATTATTTGCGGTACGATACGCTCGAAGCCGCCTTTTTATTGGCAGACGACTATGCCGGGAGCGACGACGCGCGAGCCGACCGCGATTGGGACGCCAAAACGGCCCTGACCGCCTTTCATCACTATTTCTTCTCATTGGAATCCGTTCCTCCCCGCACCCGTAAACATATCGCCACCCCCGAACACAACTCCAGTTGCAAACGCATCAACATGTTCCTGCGCTGGATGGCCCGGCGCGACGACAAAGGAGTAGACTTCGGCTGCTGGCGTCGCATTCCCATGGACAAGCTTATCTGCCCCCTGGACCTGCATGTGGCCAGGGTAGCGAGACGGTTCGGATTGCTGACCCGAAAATCCACGGACTGGCCTGCGGCATTGGAGCTGACAGCCCGGCTCAAACAGCTCGACCCCGAAGACCCCGTGAAATATGATTTTGCCCTTTTTGCACTGGGCGCACTGGAAAAGTTCTGATCATGGAGACACCCGCATTACTAAACGAGCTCAATAACTCCTACGGCCTCGACCTTCCCCAAACCGCCACCATCGAAGCGCTGGAGGCCATCCTCGCCAAAAAGATCGATGCCATGATCATCGACGATTTCAACAGGCTTATCTCCCTGCTCTATCGCATCGACGTGAACGAATCGAAATTGAAACAGCTGTTAAAGGAAAATCCCGGCACGAACGCCGGTCTGCTGATCGCCCGGCTGATCCTGGAACGACAATGGCAAAAGATTGAAACAAGACGGAAGTATCGGTCCTGATCCGCTAGAACATCAGCTCCTTTACCTTCTCCTTGTCTTCCTTCTCCTTCCTGAGATCGAACATCGTCCCAAAGACCCGGTCCCAGATCGTGCTGCTCACGCCGAAACCTTTGTGATCGTCTTTGTAATGGTGAAGGTGATGATTGCGCCATAACGGTTTCATCCATCTGACCGGCGGATTCCAGGCATGGATCGCATAATGCATCGAGCCATACAACAGATAGCCCAGCATAAAGCCCGGAAAGAACATAAACGCATTGGGACCAAGGGTTAGCCGCATCAGCAGAAAAAGGATAGAAGCTATGATCAGACTGGGAACCGGCGGCATGAACAGCCGCTCCTTGTCCCGCGGGAAATGATGGTGGTTGCCATGCATGACATAGACGATCTTTTGCGCGCGCTCATTCTCCGATACCCAGTGGAATGCGAACCGGTGCATCAGGTATTCAAAAAAAGTCCAGAACAACATTCCGCACAAAAAGACCAGCGCTATCCTGACCAGCGGATATCCATACCTGGAACTGCTGTAATACAACGAATAGCCGATAACAGGCAGATACATACCCCAGATCACCAACGGGTGAGTTTTGGTCAGCATCTCAACATACTGGTTCTTGAAAAGCTGCGCCTGTCCCTTATTATGTATCTTCTCGAATTTCATCACTGTCACGATTAGGACCACAAAAATACAAAGAAATGTATTCAATAGGCCACGGGTTGCTAAGCCACCCGACAATCCACCCGCTAATTCCCCGGACCATAGTTCATCCTGAACCGGCTCAGATCCGGCCGGTACTCCCTGGTGCGCCCCAGCTCATACTGATAAATGATCGACCCCACCTCTTTGAAGAACGGCCACCCGACCTCCTCATATTCGTATTTATCGTCATTTAAGACCCCGTCGCTGTTCACATAGATCGTTCCGGTCAACATAAACTCGACATTATTCTTAAAGTCGGCGATATAGGCGATATCCGTCAAAAATCCATAGGACCAGCCCGGTTTGTTGAAGCTGCGGATATAAGGCGGGATCGGCGTTTTACCGGCCCGGAAAAAGAAGAATTTGGTATAGCTGTCGAAATAGGTGGCTGTATCATAATGCGGATACGACGATTCCCGGGGATATTCCGACATATATCGATACAGGAAGCGATAGTCGGCCGGGCTTAGATGGAATCGCCGCGCTTCGGGTATGGATTCGGGAAAGAGGACCGATCGAAGCATCAACTGCGCATCTTCGAGCGGAAAATTATTGTGCCTTGTGAAATCCATTGGCTCATGGACCAGGGAGTCATGCCGGTCATAATAGGCGTTCCCGATCAGCACCCGGTGGCTGAAGTCAAAGTCCAGACCGCTGATGGCTGCCGGCTGCCGGTATAAGATCGCGCTGTCATGCATGATCTGGCCGTCACGCACGATCGCGCTGTCCCGCATGAACCGGACCGGATTCGTATGCCGGTTCTCATCCTCGGTCATGGGCACGAATCGCCGGGTGATCCGGATATCGGGATAGCCCAGCTGCCAAAGCCGCCGGTTGATCCGCTCCTGCCCCAGAAATTCATACAGGCGATTATAAGCGTCGTTATCGCTTACAAGAAAGATCTTCCGGATATACTGCCCCAGCGTCGGCGCCATCCTGTTTGCGCTCGAATCGATATAAGCGGTAGTCTGTCCGCTATACGCGCTATCGGTGTACATCGGAGTTTCTTTATTGACGCCATATCGGGCAAGGCTATCCATTTTCTCCAGCGACAGAAAGGCCAGCGGCATCTTCACCGTCGAGGCCGGATTGAAATAATCCAGCGAATTCACCCGATAATAGAAGTTATGAAAATGCGGCAGATTATGCTTATCCCGGTCGATACGGGTATAGATCAACTGATACCGGAACGAATCGGGATGATCCAGCACATGCAATAATGCAGGTGAAGCGTGCGTGCGTAGCAGACTGACCAGGAAGCTGTCCGTTTTCTCCTGACCGCTCAACTTCTCCTGACCACTCACCGGATGTAAAAGGTCCAACAACAACAAGCAAAGGACGAATCGCCTGATTTTTGTCTCATTATCACTAATGTCGCACTTTTCGTCCTAAAAATTCCTTTACTTTTACTTTTATGAAGATTGCATCTTATCTCAAAGAAGAGCATGAACAATTGGCGATCCTTGTCGATGATCTCCTGTTTGACGTTGAGCTGATCCATCCCGATATCCCCAATACGATGAATATGGCCCTCAACTATTGGGATGAGCTGTTCCCGATCCTTCAGGCAGGCGACCTTGCCATCCGCGAGGAACATATCGGTCGTAACAAGACCATTCCGGTTGACCGGGTACATCTGCTGGCGCCCGTCCCGTTTCCCGCTTCCTGTCGTGACGGCTATGCCTTCCGGCAACACGTGGAGGCCGCCCGGCGTAACCGTAAAGTTCCCATGATCCCCGAATTCGATCAATATCCCGTCTTTTATTTCACCAACCACCATAGCGTCCAGGGCCCCGGCGAGATCCGGTGTATGCCGGACCATTTTTCCAAATTGGACTTCGAGCTGGAAGTGGCCATCGTTATAGGCCGCCAGGGCCGCAATATCCATGCGGCAGAAGCCGATAGCTATATCGCAGGGCTGATGATCATGAACGATTTGAGCGCCCGGACCTTGCAAATGGAAGAAATGCTGCTCAACCTCGGACCTGCAAAAGGAAAGGACTTTGCCACCGCCACCGGCCCCTGGTTGGTGACCCTCGACGAATTGCAGGACTTCGAGATCCCCTGCAAGGAAGGGCATACGGGCCTGAGCTGGAACATGCGGATGCAATGCCGCGTCAACGGGGTAACCGTAAGCGATGGCAACCTCGGCGACATGGACTGGACATTCGCCGAACTGATCGAAAGAGCTTCCTATGGCGTGGACCTCTATCCCGGCGACGTCATCGGCAGCGGCACCGTCGGTACCGGCTGCTTCCTGGAGCTGAACGGGACCGGCAAGCTGAACGATCCCGGTTATGCGGAACAGTGGTTACAAGAAGGTGATAGGATCGAAATGGAAGTGGACGGACTTGGCGTCCTTATCAACACCATCGTCCGGGAAGAGAGCGATTTCTCACTGCTGGAGAATAAGAAAAAATGACCATCGATCTTGGCACGGTCACCCCTGCCGAACGACAGGGCTTTTTGCAGGCTGCGGTGGCGCCGCGCCCCATCTGTTTTGCCAGCACTATCGACCGTGCGGGCCAGGTGAACCTGAGCCCATTTAGCTTTTTTAATATGTTCTCCAGCACTCCGCCCGTCCTTATCTTCTCCCCCTCCCGGCGCGTAAGGGACAACACTACCAAACACACCTGGCACAACGTCCTCGAAGTACCCGAAGTGGTCATCAATATCGTCGACTATCCGATGGTGCAACAGGTCAGCCTGTCAAGCTGCGATTACCCCAGGGAGGTGTGCGAATTCACAAAAGCCGGCTTTACCCCCGAGCCCGCCACCCTCGTAAGACCACCCATGGTGAAAGAAAGCAAGGTCAGGATCGAGTGCCGGGTCATCGATACCCGTCCCCTCGGCGACCAGCCCGGCGCCGGTAACCTCGTGATCTGCGAAGCTCTGCGCATGCATATCGACGATAGTATCATCGACCCGGCCACCGGACGCATCGACCAACGCCGCTTCCAGCTCGTGGCCCGCCTTGGCGAAGACTGGTATTGCGAGGTCGGCCCCGCCGGTCTTTTTCGCGTGGAGAAGCCGAATATCCACCTTGGTATCGGGATCGACGCCCTCCCGCCCGCCATCCGCAATAGCCGCATCCTGAGCGGCAACGACCTCGGCCAGCTCGCCAATGTTCACGCCCTTCCGACAGTAGACCCCGCTTATGACGATGACAGGCTGCGTCAGATCTTCCAATACTATGCCGTCAATCCCGATGAAATGGAAGCGGAACTTCATTCCTACGCCCGTCAGCTGCTGGCCGGCGGCAAGGTCCGCGAAGCGTGGCAGGTGCTGCTGGCGTTGAACTAGATTTTCAAAATTTTGTCCGTCTTTCTCCCCAAATTTGCATTCTTAAACTTTCTCCTATGCCTTTGAACCCACGGAAATATATGCAAATGGCGATTGACGCAATGAAGAAGTCTGTTTCCGAAGTCCGTCATGATCAAAAACCATGTCCTAAAGTAGGGGCTGTCTTGGTTTCACCGGACGAAAAACATGTGCAAACAGCTTTTAGAGGTGAGTTAAGGGAAGGCGATCATGCAGAATACACTTTATTGGAAAGAAAAAATCGAGACAGAAATCTTAAAGGCTACTATTTATTTGCAACTTTAGAACCCTGTGCTCCGGGCGCACGCCGCTCTCCTAAATTAGCTTGCGCTGAAAGGGTCGTCAATACTCGTATTGCCAAAGTTTGGGTTGGAATCGAAGATCCGGATCCAACGGTTGATAGAAAAGGTATTCAGTACCTAATAGAGAAAGGCATTGAAGTCGAAATGTTCGATGAAGAATTTCAAGCAGACATAATCAAAGAAAACAAGGAATTTCTGGCTTCTGCGCTCAAAAGGGCAGAGGAAGTAGTCATTCCTAAAGAAATAACCCTGTCACCTCTTGAAAAGGTTGATTCAAATTCACAAATGGAAAGCCTTTTCCCGGAAGCTTTACGTCGTTATATTATCAGGTCCGGACGGAACATTGAAACGAATTCCCCCGAACTTTATAAGCTACTTGAACAGCAGGAATTGATTGTTTATGATAGTCATTCAAGAAGTTACAAACCTTCTGGACATGCCATTCTGTTATTTGGCAGTAACCCGGAGCTTGTCTATCCCCAGGCAATCGTAAAGGCGGAGATTAGACATGCAAACAAGAATCCTTCGATAAGAGATTTTACCGGTCCTCTTGTGTTACTTCCTGACACAATCGAAGAATGGCTTAGGCAAAATATTCCTGGCACGATTTCAAGGGAGCGTTTTGCAAGAACTGAAAACTATGACTACCCGCTCCCGATATTGAGAGAAGCTATAATCAATGCAATTGTCCACCGGGATTATGACAATTACAAAGCAAAAATATACCTGATCATCGAAGATGATAAGATCATTGTGAGAAGTCCCGGCGATCCTGTCAAACCAATTAAATGGGAAGATTTCAGTAGTTTCAAAGCCCCTTCATTAAGCCGGAATCCAAGAATTATGAGCATCTTCAATCAAATGGGATATGTCGAAGAAAGAGGTATCGGCATGCGAGAAATGAAGTCTGTCCCAACACGCTATCATCTACCCCTCCCCATAATTACAAGAAATAAGCCTTACATTGATATTACCTTCCCCAGAGGTAACGCGATAAAGGTAGCAATCGGACAAAACGATTCGGGAGAATTGAATGAAGAAGAAGAAAGCGGTCTTCTATTTCTACACAACACAAAGGAATTCATTTCCAAAAGGACATATGCTGAACATTTTAACTTCGATGAAAAAAAGGCCCAACGTCATCTCGGCAAATTCAAAAAATTAGGCCTGGTCACTACACAAGGAAGCGCCCGAGCATTAAGATATAAGGCAACTATTTGACCATCAACTGCTTGATCAAGTATCTAGACAACTATCTGGACATTCTGTCCAGATACTCCACTCCCCCCAAAACCGGCCCCCAAATCTGGACACATATCTGGACATTCTGTCCAGATATCCTTGAAATAGACCCTGATCTGGTTATTCGGACACAATCAATTCATTTACCTTTGCCCAACTTTTTGAATGATTCTAATCGGACTATGACCACACCCAATCTATCGGAACAGGAGATCATCCGGCGCGAAAAGCTGGCCGAACTGCAACAGCTTGGCGTCGACGCCTTTCCCGCACCCCTATACCCAGTCAACACAACCGCCGCCTATATCAGGGAACATTATAAAGAAAGCGTCAATAACGCCGATTTTTCCGCCGTCTGCGTCGCCGGCCGCCTGATGAGCCGCCGTGACATGGGGAAAGCCTCCTTCGCCTCTCTCCAGGATAGCTCCGGTAAGATCCAGATCTATATCAAACGCGACGACGTCTGCCCCGGTGAGGACAAGAGCCTCTATGATACCGTGTGGAAACGCCTGCTGGACCTCGGCGATATCATTGGCGTCAAAGGATTCGTATTCACGACAAAGACCGGAGAGATCTCGGTCTACGCAAAGGAATTTACCGTCCTCACCAAATCACTAAAGCCGCTCCCCGTCGTCCGCGAAAAGGAAGGCGAGACCTTCGACGCCGTTACCGATCCGGAATTCCGCTACCGGCAACGCTATGCCGACCTGATCGTCAACCCGCAGGTCAAAGACGTTTTCCTGAAGCGTACCCGCATGACCAATGCGATCCGCCAGTTCCTCAATGAACGCGGCGCACTCGAGGTCGATACTCCCGTGCTGCAGAGCATCCCCGGAGGTGCGGCAGCCCGCCCTTTCATCACCCATCACAACGCCCTCGACGTCCCATTCTATCTGCGCATCGCCAACGAGCTTTACCTGAAGCGGTTGATCGTCGGCGGTTTCGACTGGGTCTACGAATTCAGCCGCAACTTTCGGAACGAAGGCATGGACCGCACCCATAATCCCGAGTTCACCGTGCTCGAGTTCTATACCGCTTATAAGGATTATCTCTGGATGATGGAGACGACCGAACAACTGCTGGAACACACCGCGATCGCCACCAACGGAACCAGCTGGGTTCTGGTCGACGGCCAGGAGATCGACTTCAAAGCGCCCTACCGCCGCATTACGATGTATGACGCGATCAGGGAATTCACCGGGGCCGATATCGAAGGCATGGACGAAGACGATCTCCGCGAGTTCTGCCACCGGCTGCATATCCATGTCGAACCTAGCATGGGAAAAGGCAAGCTGATCGATGAGATCTTCAGCGGGAAATGCGAACGCCACTTTATCCAGCCTACATTTATCACCGACTACCCGGTCGAGATGAGCCCGCTGACAAAGAAACACCGCAGCCGCCCCGGCCTGGTGGAACGCTTTGAGCTGATCGTCAACGGCAAAGAGATCGCCAATGCCTATAGCGAGCTCAATGACCCGCTCGACCAGCGGGAACGATTCGAAGCCCAATTGCAACTAATGGAACGCGGCGATGATGAAGCCATGTTCATCGACTTCGATTTCCTGAGAGCCCTCGAATATGGAATGCCCCCCACCGCCGGGATCGGTTTCGGCATCGACCGCCTTTGTATGCTCCTGACCGGCCAGTCCAGCATCCAGGACGTCCTGCTTTTCCCTCAAATGAGGCCCGAAAATACTATGAACCAAAATGAAGGGCCGAATTCCTGAGCCCTTTTTCCGCCCGGCATCAGCCGAAATCCTGAGTTCTTCCCACAAATGGTTCCCGTCTCCTTTCCACCAACTCCCCGGTCCGTGGTTCGCTGCACCTTATGTCCTAATTTTTTGTTAAATTCGGATAACTAAACGATTGCCACATGTCAAATACAACCCTCACCAAAATAGGGACGATCTTCTACGCCCTCGTTGTTGGTTTCTTCGGGATCAACCATTTTCTGGAAGGTACCGGCATGCAAAAAATGGTACCCTCGTTTCTTCCCGGCGGCGTCATCTGGGTTTATATCACCGGCGCCTGCCTTATAGCCGCAGCGATCGCCTTCCTGACCAACACAAAGGTCAGACTCGCCGGCCTGCTGCTCTGTCTCTTCCTGTTGCTGATCGTGCTGACCGTTCACTTGCCCGCAGTCATCCACGCCCCTGACAACGGCGCCAGACGGTTCCCAATGACCAACCTGATCAAAGACACCGGCCTCGCCGCAGCCGCCCTACTGATAGCTGGCAAAAGATCAAATCGCTTATTAGGTTAATTTAAGGTCCAACCTGATCAAGGTTCACGCTCTTTAGGATCCGCCTGTATACAAAAAAAACCTCCCGCTTTGGATCGGGAGGAGGACATTGCCTTTTACCCAGGATTAAAAATGAAAAAAGTTTCCCTTTATCGATCACCTCGATCGCAACCGATCAGAGGAAGAGGTCATTCATGAGCTTCAGGTCGGGGTTCACCGCATAAGGTGCAAAATCAGTTATCCCTTCCGATCTAAGAACGTCCTCATCGATAAAAAAATTGCCCGTCGTTTCGAATGAAGGCCTTTGCAGGACGAAGAAAGCCGCGTCAGCCACGATCTCCGGATGACGACTCCGCTGCATCAGAAAATCGCCGCCCAATAGATTCTTTACGGCCGCAGTGGCGATCGTCGTCTTCGGCCAGAGCGCATTGGCGGCGATCCGGTATTGCCGCAGCTCCTCCGCCAGCCCCAGCACGATCATGCTCATCCCATACTTGCTGAGCGTATAGCCGAGATGCGGAGCAAACCAGCGGGGATCCATGTTCAACGGCGGAGAAAGATTGAGGATATGCGGGTTATGTGCATTCTTCAGATGCGGGATGCACGCCTTGCTCATCAGGAACGTTCCCCGCACATTGACGTTCTGGACCAGATCATAACGCTTCACTTCCATCTGCTCTGTTGTAGCGATATTGATCGCGCTGGCATTATTGACCAGGATATCCAGCTGCCCGAACTGCGCAACCGTCTGCGCTACGATCTCGCTGATCTTATCCTCGAAGCGGATATCGCCGTGCAGGGGCAGGACTTTGCCGTTTCCGGCTGCGGCGATCTCCCCGGCGGCGCTGTATATCGTTCCTTCCAGCTTTGGATTGGGCTCAGCCGTTTTACCGACGATGGCAATATTGGCGCCCTCCTTTGCAAGCCGGATCGCAATCGCTTTTCCGATCCCGCGGGTGCCGCCCGTGATCAGCACGGTCTTATTTTCAAAACACCTCATTGACCTCTTTAACTACAAAATAGGCTAATTTATGATCCTTCCAAAAAAATAGCGGAGAAGCCCATTGCAGCCTTCGTATTTCTACGATCCCGGCCGTAATTACCGTTACAAATAAATAGAGCAATTATTCTCTTGTGCTCGCTGCAACCGATTTGTATGTTTGTATCGTTAGTATGATCGATAAGCGATTCGAATCCAAGTCCTGAAAAGCCAAGTCCATAGAATGAATGAATTAAAATCCGAAAGAAAAACCAAAATCCAACGTCCGAAGAGAAACCGCGATTCAAATCCTTGACAAAACCAACGCATTTTAAACCAAGATCCTGAAAAGCCAGAATCCTTTCGATCAAACTGATTCAAAAATCCAACATCCGAGAACATCCAGATCCTAAGAACAAACCGATTTTAAAATTTGTACCTATTGATGGCCACGACTTGTTGGTTAAGTATCGTACAAAGAAGTTGAAAAGTCCTGATTTTATCAGGACTTTTCTTTGCATGGGCTCTTCTCCGGGCTGTTAGCCGATTGCCACTCTATTGTTCATTTCCATTCTAATGCGCGTCGACAGGCATGGGCGCTGCTTTCTTCCTGAAAGGCTGCAGGAAGATCAAAGGCACGCACAACAGCGTAAAAAATCCGATCAGCAGATACATTCCGTTATACGTCACCAGCATCGTCTGCTTCGTGACTACCCCTTCCATTGCGCCATAAGCCATCTGCTGTGCAGTGCTAAAAGAGAACCCCTGCCCCATAAAGGTTTGGACCATTCCATTGATCCGGTCATTATAGGCTGAATTATATTGATTGATGTTTTCCAACAGGACGGCCCGGTTGGTATTCATTTTTATATGGATGATCGTCGTCATGATCGCGATCCCAAACGATCCGCCCAGCTGCCGCATCATATTGTTGAGACCCGTTCCCTGCCCGATCTCCGGTCCCCGCAGATCGGCGATCGCCAGCGTGGTCAGCGGTACGAACAGGATCGCCATCCCGATCCCGCGGATGATCAGCGGCCAGAAGAAGTCCCCCGTCCCGGATTGCAGGCTGGAGCTATACAGCATCCAGCAAAATATAAAAAACAGGATAAAGCCGCCGGCCGAAAGGATTTGCGCGGGGAAGCCCCTTTTCAGCATATTCCCGACAAACGGCATCATACAAATCGTCGCCAGACCGCCCGGAAGCAGGATCAACCCCGTCTGCTCCGCCGTAAAACCTAATAGGTTCTGACAGAACACCGGAAAGATAAAGGTCGAGCCATACAAGGCCACCCCCAATACATACGAAGTGAAAATGCCGATCGTAAAGCTGCGATGCCGGAGGATCCTGAAATTGACGACCGGAAAGTCAATGCTGACCTCCCGCCAGATGAAGCAGATGGCCGCAATGATCGTCGTAAAGATCAACGCCGTGATCCACCAGGTCTGCAACCAATCCTTGTCTTCCCCTTTTTCCAGCACGACCTGCAACGCCCCCACACCTAAAGCCAGGAATAAAATGCCCCACCAGTCGACCCGCTTGCCCTTCCCGTACCGGGGCGATTCCCGGACAAAAGTAGATACGCAAAAAGCCGCGATAGCACCCACCGGAATGTTCACATAAAATATCCACTGCCACGACAGGTTATCTGTTATCAAGCCCCCCAGCGTCGGCCCTACCGTCGGACCTACCACCGCACCAAGACCAAACAACGCCGTAGCCATCCCCACTTCCGAAGGCGGCCAGGTTTCCAGCAGGATCGCCTGTCCGGTCGAGATCAAACCCCCGCCCGCAAGCCCTTGTAAAAGCCGGAACGCAATGAGCTCTTCGAGACTACCCGCGTTTCCGCAAAGAAAAGAGGCAACCGTAAAGATCAGGATGGAGGCTAAAAAGTAGTTTTTCCGGCCAAAACGATCGCCCAGCCACCCCGACATCGGCAGGATGATCACATTGGCTACCGCATATCCCGTCACGATCCAGTTCGCATCTTCAAGCGTAGCTCCCAGATTCCCCATTATCTTGGGCAGGGCCACATTCACGATCGTCGTATCGATCAGTTCCAGCAGCGCGGCGGTGATCACCGTGAACGTGATGATCCATCTTCTGAAGCCATATTCTGCCATAAAAATTATTTATACTGTTCCCCTCAGACAACCCTCGCCGGGCTCCCTGACTATTATTTCGTATGCACCGTCACATCCACGCTCATCCCCGGTCTCAGCTGCCGCAATACCGCACTGTCCGCATCGATCTTCACCCGGATAGGTACCCGCTGAACGACCTTTACAAAGTTTCCCGTGGCGTTGTCCGGCGGGAGCAGCGAAAATTTGGCCCCCGTCGCCCCGGAGAATGATTCGATCGTCCCCGGAATGACCTGGTTGGAAAAAGCATCCACCCGGATATCCACTTTCTGACCAAGCTTGATGCTGCTCAACTGCGTTTCCTTGAAATTCGCCGTGACATAGACGTCATTATGGACGACCGAAAAGAGCGGCGTACCGGCCTGAACAAGCTGCCCGATCTGGATATTCCGCTTTGAGATGATCCCGCTTGCCGGAGCCGTTATCACGGTATAGCTCAACTGCAACCGGGCATATTCCACATCGGCCTTGCGGGTATCGACCTGCGAAGCTTGCGCCACCGTCTGTTCCCTCGAGGTCGTCACGCGCTTGTCCAGGACCGGTACCTGGCTCTTGGCCGCGTCCAGCGCCGCCTGCGCGGCGTCCCGGTCGGCCGTAGCCTGATCGAGCTGCGCTTTCGTGATCGCATGGTCGTCATACAGGTTCTTATAACGTTCATAGTCTTGCGTGGCCTTCCACAACCGGACCTGCGCCTCTTCGATCTGCGCCTTCTGTACGCCAAAATTGGATTGCGTTTCAGCAATGATAGCGCCGATCGCCGCAGTGCTCTTCTGTGCCGCATTCTCCGCAGCCACCGCCTGATCGAGCTTGATCTTGTAATCCCGGTCATCCAGGACCACCAGCGTATCCCCTGCATGCACATATTGGTTATCCTGGAATCGGATCTCCTGGACATACCCGGATACCCGGGCGATGACAGGACTGATATCCCCATCGACCTGCGCGTCGTCGGTCTCTTCGTGAGACTGAAGGAACACATATTCCTTCACGGTGAAGATGAGCGCGCCCACCAGCACAAGACCCAGGATGACAGGAAATACTATTTTTCTACGCGGCTTTTTTTGAGTGGCATTCTGTTCCATAATATAATTCAGTTTGTAAAGCTTTTTTAGTTTGATGGTTTTAAAGATGGATCTTTCCGGTTGATCTCAGGACATTATAATAAGCGACCGTGGCGTCCGACATCGCCAGCTCCAGGTTGACCCTCGACTGATACAATAAGGTCTGCGCATCGATCCGGTCCGTCGTATTGACCAGGTTATTCTTAAATTTCGATTCCGTGATCCGCTCATTTTCCTGCGCCTGACTCACCGCCACCTGCAGCACCTTGATCTGCTCAAGCGCCTGCTGATAGGCGATGAACTGTTTGTGGACGTCCTTGTGGATCTCATCCACATCCTGATCGTGGGCCGTATTCAGTTCCACCCGGTTCAGGCTTGCTTCATGCTCCTTGTTCTTATTGGTATACAACGTCCCGATGTCCCAGGAAACCCCTACGCCGAACGTGATCGGCGCCAGCAGGTTGTTATGCGTAGGAATGACCTCGCCCGTTGGATTGATGTAATACATTCCCGCCGTTGCGGCCACCGTCGGCAAACGCTGGTCATGGATCTTTTTTATGTTCACATCGGCCAGTTTTTGTTGATAGCCCAGCTCCGCAAGCTCACGCCGGTTGACCTCCGCCTGCTGGATCAGATCGGGCAGCGCCAGATTCTCATCCGTCTTATAACTGACCGGATCGATCGTGATCGTCGTCGTGTCCGGCAGTCCCAGCATGATATCCATATCGTAGTTGGCCACCTTCCGGTTGTTCTCCAGCTCGATCTGCGTTAGCTGCATCTGCGACTTCTGCAGCTGATAGCGGAGGACGTCGTTCTGGGTCGCCAGTCCCTGGTTCTCATACTTGGTGATCTCCTCCAGCTTGCTCTCCACATCCTGCATATTCTGCGCAACGATCAACTGGTTCTGCAGGATCTTATCATAGTTGAGATAGGCGTTTATAACGAGATACGTGATATCCTCCTTGTCCTTATCCGCATCGAGCCGGCTTAGCTGGATCATCAGATCGGCCGACTGTTTGGCATATTTCAATTGATTGCCGGCGAAGATCGGTTCGGTCGCCGAAAGCGTGCCGAGATAGGCCGGGAAGTCAAAAGGCAGCTTGATCGGCGCCTTCGTGAGCCCCGGGATGCTTACCACCTGCGAAAGCATCAATGCATGCAGGTATTGGAAACTTACTTTCAGCGACGGCAACTGCGCATCCTTCGCCTGTGCGAGCCGGCTCAGCGCTTCATCGATCTTATACTGCTGTCGTTTTAAATCCTTGCTGTTCTGTAACCCGAGCTGTACCGCTTCCTCCAGACCCAGTTTCCTCGGCTGCGCGTCAGCCATGAGTCCCACCGATAGTAGGAAGACTACAACTCCTAATAACCTTTTTTTCATGTTATTCTTGTATTTATAACTTCGATTTGTACAGATTTCAATGACCTTTATTGTCTTCAGTCATCGGCCCGCTATCGTTTTTAATATCCAGATGTGCTCTCAGCAGACGCTTGAGGTGAGCTTTTAGCCGCGTGGCAAGTCGCTGGCGATATTGTTCGTCGTTAATGTCTTCCCCCAGGGAAAGAGTTACACAGGAGTACGTCTTTGATTGTGTGTAGTAAGATATTGTCCCCATGATCGTCCCGACCGTCATCGGGATGTCCACCTGCCGGAACAGCTTCTTCTGCTGGCCGTCGGCAATGATCTTGGTGATCTGCTCCAGGTTGCGAAGCTTGATCCCGATCGACCGGTTCTTGATCTCCTCTGACCGGGCGCTGCTCTCCTGCCACATGATCGCATGGAACTTCATGTTGTTGATGATCCGGTCGACATAGAAGTCAACCAGCCTGTCCACCTTATCCCATTGACTGAGCGATTCATCCTTATTCAGCTCATCCAGGATCCCATACGCATAACCGGCCCGCCATTCCAACAGGGATTCCAGCAATTTCTCCTTGGACCCAAAATAATAAGAGATCATTGCCAGGTTGACCCCGGCACGCTGGGCAATATCCCGGACGGACGCCCCGTCAAACCCCTTCTCCGCGAAAAGCTCCTCCGCCACGCTAAGAATATGCTCTCTTTTATCACTTTTATCGCTCATTTTTGCGAACTCTCCTTTGATGTTTTGCTGAATTTTCCTTTGATGGCACAAAGTTAAACAAACGTTTGAATTAAACAAACGTTTAATTGATTTTTTTTGGGCCTGCAGGATGCCCCCTTGATCAATTAATTGACAAGCAAAAACTTATGAAGGAGAAAAAATTATTTAGGAAGATTATTACCCGAAGTATAGATGATCCCTATCATGTGCCGGATCGTATACCAGCGGAAATTTTGGTCGGCCTCCATCCCCGTTCCCCAAAGGATCTTGTCTTTCTGATAAATGTGCACCGAGTCCTCGGTCGAGAACCGCTGCGTATGCTGATCCCACCAGAGATACTTGCACTTTAGCGTATCTCCTTTAAGGATATTCTTCACCACGACCGAATCCCGCAGAAAGACCTTTTCCTGGTTGGGAAGATACTTGCCATACAGCGCATCGAGCTGGCTCTCGATGACCGGCGTCTGACTCACAAAGATCGAGTCCTTGAAAAAATCGACATGTACGGTTCGGGGGAATTCAAAATACGGCGAGTCCGTCCGCTGATAGTGGAGCATAAACGGCGATCGAAGCTTGCCTTTCACCCGCGACTCAAGCTGCCCCATCTGCATCCCCGCCTCGCTCAGATAAGCCTGAATATTCGTTCCTTCCTCGGGGACCTCCTTTCGCGGGCCTTTCACCGCCGCCGCCGCCGGCTGATTGGTCTTGGAACCGCATCCGACCACTACCGCCAGCAACATAGACATTATCCATTTATGCATTGAGCTCACTGATGGCATATAACCCTTTATAGATTAGATAAGGGTCCGCAAATATCTTCTTTTTCAAATGGCGCACGAAATATCCCGCATCTCCACCGCTCATCAGCACGTTAAAATTGTCATATTTTTCTTCGTATGCACCGATGATCCCATCGATCTCCTTGGCCATACCCAGGATCACCCCGCTGAGGATATTGGTCCGCGTGTCATATCCGACCAGCGGAAAATTCCAGTCGGCCTTTACAAGCGGCAATTTCGCCGTCAACGTATGCAATGCCTTGAACCGCATCTCCATCCCCGGCGAGATCCCACCCCCCATGAATTCCCGGTATTTGTTGACATAGTTGTACGTGATCGCCGATCCCACCCCGATCACCAGGTTGTTCTTCCCCGGAAATAACGTTACCGCCGCCGCCGTCAGCGCCAGCCGGTCCGCGCCGATCGTATCCGGTTTTCCCACAGGCGTCGTGATGGGCACCCTGGAATGATGATCGAGCCGGTGAAATTGCGTCCCCGCCCGCAACAGCGCCTCCATCCCCGGATTGTGATGGATAACCGAAGAAAGGATCGACCGCGTAGGATGGAACCGCTCCAGCAACGCCCGGATCGTCTCATCCCGGTCATCGTCAAGTACCACTTCCTCCCGGAACTCGCCATTCGTAAAGACGCCGCATTTCATCCGGGTATTGCCAAAATCGAAACAGAGGGTAGTAGACATAGTCAGTCCTCAAATTTGAATGAGGAAAGGTTTTTGAAATGCCCGTTCAACCTCACCTTCTCCTTTAAGGTCTCCATCTCGGCGATCACCGGCAACACCTTTCCAAGATGACGTTTAAGATACTCCTGGCGCTGCTCCTCCCGCAACAAACCCAGCAATTCATATTCCTGCTCCAGCGACAGCCCCGCATGATGCGCAATATCATAGCTCGCCAGCTCTTCATCAGGCTTGTGGAATTCTTTGGTGATGTTCAGCAGACGATGCAGCTCCCGCATCGCATTGATCACCTTTTCCATCAACGCCTGCTTTCCCGGTCCCTCGATGTTGTCGGGATAATTGACGATCGCGCCACTGAACAATTTATCGGGCACCGTCTTGATCAGCTCCAACATCCGGAATACCCGCAACCCCTGGGTCCGGATATCCATCTCCCCGTTCTCATATTGCTTCACTACTTCCGTGATCCGTACCAGCGTCCCCATTTCATTCAGCCGGTTGTCGATTACAGTCGGAATACCAAAAGGTTTATCCTCCGAATAACACTCATTGACAAGCTGCTTATATCGCGGCTCGAAAATATGCAGGTTCACGATCTCACCGGGGTATACCACAATACCCAGGGGAAACACAGGAATAAAATTGGTCATAGTCTGCAAAAATAAGTTATTTTCCAGGTCCCGTCAGCACGTCCTTTCTACCCCTGCGCAGACTTTCCAGATAGTCTTCCACCACCTGCGGCGGTATCTCCCGGATACAGTGGCAGTCTGCACTGACCTTGCAATCTTCACAATATTCCGCCTTGACAAAAACCCGCGCGTTCGGCCCTACCGGAGCCCAACGACCCGGATGCATCGGCCGGATCGGCGGATAGATCCCCATCGCATGAATACCAAGCGCAGCCGCCAGATGAAGCGGCCCCGTACTCGCGGCAATCAATCCGTCAGCCTTCGAAATAAAAGTGATCAGCTGCGCCAGCGTCAGCCGCCCCGTTAGATCGGTAACAGCCGGATATTTCGAAAACAGAGGCGCCACCAGTTGCCCTTCGGCCGCCGTTCCGCTGACAAAGACCTTATACCGCTCCGTTGGCAACGATGCGATCAGTCGCCGGAAATTCTCCAGCCCCCACTCCCGCGCGCTGCCCCGCGACTTTGGCTGCAGGATCAGGTTGAACCGTTCCGGGTCGAGCAACCCTTCGATCTCCGGCGGCAGCGGCGCCAACCGCGTCAGCCCATAATATCCACCGATCTCTTCCGAGGAATATTCACTTTGCCCACCCACTGGCGCCAATAGCCGAAGATTGAGCTGCGCCTCATGATAAGGCGAGTTTCGCCGCGACAACCTGACCAGGACATTGCAGGTCCACCAGTGATAAATCCGATTGGTCGTCCCGATCCGTTCGGCGATCCGCGCCTTTAGGGCAACCCTGGCAATCGCTTTATCCGGAAATACATGGATGATACAGCCGGCGCCCGTCGCAGCCATCGCAGCAGCCGCCTCTCCGACTGATAACCCGCGCCATTCATCCCAGTTGAGGAAACCATCGATATACTTACATGCGGCAATGATATCTTTTGTGTAGGACCGGCCCAGGAAAAGGATACGCGCCGAAGGATACAAAGATCGTAGCACGCCTGCCATGGGTAAAGTGAGGACAACGTCTCCGATGGCGTCCGTACGACTTATGATAAAAGTCCCCGCACTCGTCTGCGCCCCCGCGCTCCTCTGCGTTCCCGCGCTCCTCCGCGTCCCCGCGCCTATCCGCGTCCCCCGGCTCATACGCCCTTCTCTTTTCTGCCGCCGCGAAAGAACCGCTCGGCCTTCTTCCTGGCGCGGCGAAATCTGACATAGGCATCCATCAGGGCTAGCCGGGATCTTTCCGCGGAACTGACGGGAAAAGCGCCTTTCTTACAGTATACCGTATCCGTTTTATTGAGCCACCACCGCTCATATCCATTGACGGCCATCCACTCGCTGATCTCGCTATAGTATGGGTTGAGATAGCTCTTGCCATGCGTTTCCACCGAGATGACCACCGGCCGGCTGACCAGCTTCTTCACCACATACCACTCGCTACCTTCCGTGTCGACGCTCAACAGATCGATCGTACCGTCATCCAACTCGTCGAAGGTCCGGCATTCCACGGTGAATGTATCTTCTTTCCTGATCCGATAGTCATCATTGACCTGAGCGGGACTGTAGGGGAGGGTGGACACGAACGTAGATGCATTTCGCTGCACCAGCTCCAGCATCCCATGATGATCGTATACCGCATACGGCAGCAGCTCTACATTCGCGAAATCATGAAAATAGTTCCGGATGGCGGCGATGCTTCTGGGGTCCGGCTCGACAAGCGTGGTCCGCACCCTGTCCTTGACGATAAAATCAAGGATATTCGACATTTCAGGCAGGAATACGCCTACTTCACAGATATGACGGAGGGTGATCTTTTTGGCGGAGCATTTTTTGTAAAGCTCCTTTTCCATTCCGGCTCTCATAGCGGCAAATATCCCCCTTTATTTGATCTTCACCAGCATCTTAAAGCAAAAAAGATATTTCCTCAACCGTGAGTAGTTCTTCACCGCCAGCAACAGATCGCAGTTCGCCAGGAATAACCACACGCGGCGGATATCGTTCCAGGGAGCAAAGCTCCGATAGCTGGCCACCAGGGCCCGCAACAACCGTTTCTGCGGCACAAGCGTTTCGGGACAGGCCGCACAATAGGCCTCCATCCGCACCCGGATCCTGGCCAGCTCCTTTCGCCGCTTCTCTCCACGCGGCCGCTTAACCTCGCTCTGTCTTGCATTCTTTCCCTCTCCCCCTCCGTCACCGCCGCTCTTCACCCCCCCTTTCTTCCGCTTCCTCCCCACCACCCCGAATACATTACCCGCATGCTGCCGGTACCTGACCAATACTTCCGGAAGATAAAGCACCCCGCCATACAAGGTGGCATGATACGCCAGCCAGCCGTCATGCGGCACCTCCTCCCGGAACGGACTGGCCTTTTCGAACAGGTCGCGCGTGATCAGCGTGGCATGCCCATACATGCGCGAAAACACGCAAAGCTGCCGGCAATCATCGAATGACTGATAGTGCACAAGATCCGAGATCCGCTTCCCCAGCGGCCGCAGATCCTCCCCGCAAAGATCGGAATCGCAATAGACCATCGGATGATCGCCGATGGCCCTGACCATTTTCTCTATTTTTTCCGGGAACCAATAATCATCCTGATCGCAGAGCGCGATGTATTTTCCGCTTGCCAGCCGGCAGCCTTTTTCAAAATTGCGGATAAATCCCAGGTTCTTCCCGTTCACCACAACCCGGATGCGCGGATCGCGACCCGCATACTCCCTGAGGATGCCGACGGTCCGGTCCTTGCTGCCATCATCGATCGCAATGATCTCCATCGCCGGATAAGTTTGCGCCAATAACGAAAGAAGCTGTTCCTCCAGATATACTTCGCCGTTATAAGTGCCCAGTACGACCGATACTAATGGGAATTCATTCATGGTGTCGTTCGCTCTTCCACCAGCGATAACCAATAATGCCGAATATGGCCAATGGAGTGACGGCTAGATAAATAATACCTGCGTTCAACGCCGCCGCAGGCCGCTCACCCAGCTGCTGAGCCGTCCGGGTGCAGATGGAACACTGCGCCCTTGCGGAAGTCGCATCGACCGCCAGCAGGATAAAGACGAACAGGATCAATACGCTAAACCTTCTCATGTCTCCCGATTGGACTTCAAAGATACGATATTTCAGTCAGCCGCGCAGCCCTCCGCCACCCACCTCTTAAGCCCACCTCCCCCTTGGATCCGCATTCCGCTCCAACCATCGGCCCTTGCAACAACCTCATCCGAACTCCGCCTCCTTATACTTCTAATAGTGGCGAATTCGCCCCCATTAAAAAAATTTCATTTCCACACAACCCCGTGGCCCGCCAAGCGCACCAACCCTTCCGCCTACCGCGTCTCCTCCGCCTTCATCGCCCGCGCCGACCGCTTCCGCTCCTCCTCGTCCAGGATCACCTTTCGTAACCGGATCTTCTTGGGCGTCACCTCGATACACTCATCCTGCTGGATATACTCCATACATTCCTCCAGGGTCATCTGCTTTTTCGGAACGATCCGGACCGCATCATCACTCCCGCTGGCCCGCATATTGGTCAGCTTCTTCCCTTCCGTCGCATTCACGATAAGATCGCCCGGTTTGATATGCTCCGCAATGATCTGACCTACATAGACATCCTCTCCCGGATCGACAAAGAATGTTCCGCGATCCTGTAATTTATCGATAGAATAAGCCGTCGTCTTTTCCTGGTTCTTGGACAGCAGCACCCCGTTGTTCCGCCCGGGGATCGGTCCCTTCCAGGGTTTGTATTCCAGGAAGCGATGCGCCATGACCGCCTCACCCGCCGTATTGGTAAGCATATTGCTCCGCAGCCCGATCAGGCCCCGCGAAGGGATCTCAAACTCGAGATGCTGCATTTCACCCTTGCTTTCCATCACCAGCATTTCACCCTTGCGCTGCGTGACCATATCGATAACCTTTCCGCTGAACTCGGCCGGTACATCCACCACCAGGATCTCATAAGGCTCATTCTTCTTCCCATTGATCTCCTTCACCAAAACCTGCGGCTGTCCCACCGTGAGCTCAAAACCTTCCCGCCGCATCGTCTCGATCAGGATGCCCAAATGCAAGATCCCACGGCCATACACCAAAAAGCTGTCCGCACTGTCCGTATCTTCTACCCGCAACGCCAGGTTCTTTTCCGTCTCCTTCATCAACCGGTCCCGCAAATGACGCGAAGTCACAAACTTCCCATCCTTTCCAAAGAACGGCGAATTGTTAATTCCGAAAAGCATGCTCATCGTCGGCTCATCGACGCTGATCACCGGCAATGCCTCGGGGTTTTCCGCATCGGCGATGGTATCCCCGATATTGAACTCCTCCAACCCGACGACCGCACAAATATCCCCTGCTTCCACCTCGGTCGCCTTCTTCTTCCCCATTCCCATAAAGGTATATAGCTCCTTGACCTTGGACCGCCGGATCACTCCGCCGGGTTGCATCAGCACAACGTTTTGGCCTTCCTTGATCACCCCCCGGGCAACCTTGCCCACCGCTATCCGCCCAAGGAATGAGGAATAGTCCAGCGACGTGATCTGCATCTGCAACGGCCCTTCGGCAACCTTCGGCGCCGGCACATATTGCAGAATGCCATCCAGTAATGGGGTGATATCGCTGCTGGGCTCGTTCGTGTTGTTGAACCAGCCATTCTTTCCACTGCCGTAGAAGGTCGGGAAATCCAACTGCTCTTCCGTCGCATCCAGATTGAAGAAGAGCTCGAACACCGCTTCATGTACCTCATCCGGCCGGCAATTGGGCTTGTCGACCTTGTTGATCACCACGATCGGCCTGAGGTTCAGGTGTAATGCCTTTTGCAAAACGAACCGCGTCTGCGGCATCGGGCCCTCGAAGGCGTCCACCAGCAGCAAAACCCCGTCGGCCATCTTTAGCACCCGCTCAACCTCACCCCCGAAATCAGAGTGGCCCGGAGTGTCTATCACATTAATTTTAACACCTTTATATTCGACGGCCGCGTTCTTGCTAAAGATCGTGATCCCTCTTTCCTTCTCAAGGTCATTGTTATCCATGATCAACTCCCCCGTATCCTGGTTCTCACGGAATACATGAGTAGCATGCAGGATCTTATCCACCAGGGTCGTCTTACCATGGTCAACGTGGGCGATGATCGCTATGTTTCTGATCTCCATAAATTTCCATCAACGGAACTACCGCCCCGTTTTTGGCCGCAAAAGTACATCAAACCACCCGGATTTCCTAGCTGAACCGATCCTTAACCCCTGCCTTTGCAGAAATTTAATAAATTCAGGAAAATTTATCACATGCGTAAGAAATGGTGGCTGCTCATTCCGCTGGCACTCCTCCTCATCTACTTCCTCGGCCCTAAGCCAAATGAACCGGTCTACCCAGCCAATTTGCCGGCCGTTCCCACCGGCATGACGGAACTCGAGACTTATATCCACGACCAGGAAGCTACCCACCATCTAAAGCCCGACAACGAGGCCCGCATCGTCTGGGCTGACTCCGCAAGAAAAAAGACGGCGTACGCCATCGTCTACCTGCACGGCTTCTCCGCATCCCAGGGTGAGGGAATTCCGACAGACGTCGACATCGCTAAGAAATATGGCTGCAACCTCTTTCTCTCCCGCCTCGCCGAACACGGCGTCGACACACCCGACGCCATGATTAACCTCACCGCCGACGAATACTGGGCTTCCGCCCAACAGGCATTGGCTGTCGGTGAAAGGTTGGGGACAAAGGTCATCCTGATGGGGACCAGCACCGGCGGCACTCTCGCCCTCCAGCTTGCAGCCGCCTACCCCGATAAAGTAGCCGCACTGATACTGCTCTCGCCAAATATCGCCATCAATGATCCCAACGCCTGGCTGCTTAACGGCCATTGGGGCCTCCAGATCGCCCGCTTGGTAAGCGGCGGCAAATACATCGACGTCAAAGAAGATTACGGGCCTCTCTTTCGACAGTACTGGTACCCGAAATACCGGCTGGAAGCCGCCGTCGCACTGGAAGAGCTGCTCGAGACGACTATGAACAAAAAGACCTTCAACCAGGTGAAGCAGCCCGTAGGTCTCTACTATTACTACAAGGATAAGATCCATCAGGACAGCACCGTTAAGGTCTCGGCGGAACTGACCATGTTCGACCAGCTCGGCACCCCCGCGAACTTGAAATACAAACAGGCTATCCCCGAAGCCGCTACCCATGTCATCGGCTCCTCCGTCCGCTCCCATGACGTGCCGGGCGTAGAGAAGGGGGTCTCTCATTTTCTGTCTGACATCATGCACATACCTGTCGCCACCGACACCCTTCCGGGAACCAGCACCGACATGCATTCCCCCATCCGCACCAACCGGTGAAAAATTTTCTGATATTTGCACCCGCAATGACAAATCGGAAAATCATCTATCTGATCAACCCCATCTCCGGAACCCGGGGAAAACGAAGGCTTCAGGCGCTGATAGAAAGCCGGACAACCGCGGCGGGGATCCATTTTGACATCCTCCCCACCGATGCAACCGGCAACTATTCCTTCCTCATCCCCCTCATCGAACAGGAAGGGGTCACCGACATCGTCATTTGCGGCGGCGACGGAACAGTAAGCGCAGTCGCGGCGGCGTTGAAAGGAAGAGATACCCGGATCGGGATCATTCCCATGGGCTCCGGCAACGGCCTTGCCTTTGCCGCCGGTATCTCCTATGACCCGGCAAAAGCCCTGGACACCATCCTCGCCGGTAACGCCTCCTGGATCGACGGCTTTCTGATCAATGGCCGCTTTTCCTGCATGCTCTGCGGCATCGGATTCGATGGCGGCGTGGCCCATCAGTTCGCTCGCGAACCTCGCCGCGGCCTCCAGACCTATATAAGGGTGACTCTCACCCACTTCCTCCGGGCCCGCTCCTATCCGTTTATGATCGACCTCCCCGCCGAAAGCTCCAACGCCTCCTTCCCCGTCGAAGCCTTTTTTATCGATATCGCCAATGGCAACCAATTTGGGAACAATGTCACCATCGCCCCGAGAGCCGACCTTCACGACGGTCTGCTGGATATCGTCATTGTAAAAAAAGCCAGCCGGCTTCGCCTGCTGCTGTCGGCTACCCGGCAGGTGCTGGGTGGATACAAGGTGACGGCCGCCCCTGTCAATGCGGGAAAAGAGAAGGTATTGTATTTTCAAACGCCCGGGCTGTCGATCGGCAACCCCGAAGGCGCACCTCTTCATATCGATGGCGATCCCGCGCCTTCCGCCGACCGGTTTCGGATCGAGATCGTACCAAAAACCATCCGCCTCATCCAGCCTTAGTGCGTCTTCACAGCCGGAACCCCGCCTCCCGCACTCCCTCCCTTCCCTTCCGGCGCAGCCTCCGCCCCCATCCCCGCCAGCTTCACAAATTCCTGAAAGGTCCGCTGATTCTCGGTATCGTCCAATGCTCCGATGATATTGATCTTCTCCTGCGTGGTAAGATGAAAGTTCAACGCCGCTCCGGCGTCTTCCGTCCTCGGAACATATTCGAACACCAGCTTGCGGAACGGAAGACCCATGGCCTGGGGCGCAAGGCTTGTCAGGTCATTCTGATTATACTCCTGTAAGTTATACCAGTTGTCCTCCAGCAGGATCAACGGCTTTGTGATAATGTCGGTAATGTCATCCGATTCGAACGGACTCTCCCAGCCGCCGCTCTTGCGGTCCCTGATCTGCAACAGCACGACGCCGCTCGTATTCTCCTGCAACCAACCGCGAAATACATTCAGAAAGCGTATCGTACTAAGCTCGCCGAAATTATCCCGGAAACCCGCATCCATCACATCGACGACCGGCTCGGTAGGCAACCAGACATTCGGTAGCACATACGGGAATGTCGCATTCATCCGCAACGCCGTCAGCAGCCGCAGGTTCATCGGCCCCTGGTTGACAAAGAGCGCGCCGAAATCCACGGCGTCCGGATCCATCTCCGCGATCCGCGTACTGTCATATTGCGGCCGCATCAGGAAACTTACGGGTTGAGTGCTGATCAACAATGCCCGGCTGTCACGCGTGATATTGGGATTGAGCAGCATCACCGGCGTCCGGGCCGCCGCTTCCTCCGCCACCAGATCCTTGAGCTGCATATCCAGCATCCCCCGCGTATTGCGGTTCAGCTGCTGCTCGAAAGCATACCCGCGATCCTTCACATATTCGTACTGGCCTACCCTGAACTTCTGGGCCGGCGAAGCCAGGTCCCGCGCCACGAAAGAAGAGAACAACGTATTGAGAAGATCCCGCGAGATATCATTTACATAGCTGCGATCCGGCAGATGGATACTCGTGTCCCCTTCATCACGACGACGCGCCAGCTCCCTGAAATAGGCGGCTCCCAACATTCCGCCGGAAGCCCCCGTGATCAGAAAGGTCTTCCGCATCAGCCCGCCGCCACACAAGCTGTCGAGATGCTGCAGGATATTCATCGTGAAACACGCGCTGCGATTCCCCCCGCCACTCGTATTGATCAGATAAAGGAGCGGCCGGGGCGAAGACTGCCGGGCCTTCCACCGTTCCAGGATACGGATCATATTCGCCTTATCCCGTTCGAGATTTTTGTCGGAGCACAATTGCAACAACGTCTGCCGGTCATACAGCGGCCTGTCCTCGTTGCTGGCATAGTTCAGCCCGTATGCCTTATTGGTAGGATCGATCACCCGGTATTGATAAAGCAGGTTCAGGATGAAAAAGACCACTGCGAAAAAAGGTATCGCCCAGCTGCCGAGTAAATAGGAGAACGCGCCGGAGAGAGAGATCAGAATGGCAAAGAAGACCAGGATGCTGGCCGCCGCCGGCAGTTGGAAATACCGGCTGTCCATGAAAAAGCCGATCACGATAAGAAAGATGAACGCCGCGAAGATCGAGAGCACGGCGGAAATATGATGCCGGTTGAAAATGCTTTCGATAAAGGCCTTGCTGTAGTGCGCCACATCCCTGGTCTTCCTGATCGTCCGCGGTGAATTGAGATACCATTTCACATGCATCAGCCGGGTCTCGTTCAGCTTCACCTCTTCTTTTCCAAACTGGGATTTGAATAGCTTTGGATTGCTGATCACCGGCGCCATCCGCCTGACGATGGTCTTATCCGCGCGAAAGAAATACAAAAAGGATATCGTGAAGATGAAACAGAAGCCCGACAGAAATCCCAAAATGAGCAGGATGATCGAAGAAACCGGCAACAACTCCTTGGTCGTACTGAACTGGATCGCTTTGACCAGATAGAATAGCAGAAAGATCAACGGCAACATGACATTATTTATACAATACTTCAGGAAGGGATTCGTCGTCGTGGCAAGGAAGCGGAAATGCCGGCTGAATAAGATAAAAGTGGTGATGTTCCAGCTCATCACAAAGATCCCGGCAGCCATTCCCACCCAGGCCGTGCTCTCCGGACTGACGTTTCCCAGGTATTCCGGCGACAGGAATAAGGCCGCCGCCCCATAACTGTGCATAAACCTACCGTCCAGCGTACTGAACAGGATCGCCCAAAAGATCAGCAGGACCTGATGTCTTCTGAGTTGCAGTAAGAGCAATTGAACCGGGAAAAAGTAGTAAATGGCTTTTAAGATTCGCATCATACCATTACAGAACGTCTAACTGGCATCACAAGGTATAACATTCCAACCATTGTGAGCAAGAATACAAGACCCGTTATCTGATGAAACTCGGCCAGCCAGTCGAAAGCTACCCAGCGCTGGACCTGGATCCAGGGGCTCGTCAGGAGGCTGCTGATACCCAGGATGATCTGAGCCGCGATCAGCGACAACGGCAGCCACCGAAGCGGTCGGAAGCGATCCGGGACCGCCGTCAGCCTGACTGCCTTTATCGTCCAGATCAAGACCATCACCAGCAATGTATATGCCAGAGTACGGTGAATGAACTGTACCGTTATCCGGTTGCCCGCTACCGCCTCCAGCCACGACCCCCGGAACATCCCGGCCGGGATATAGTCGCCATTGATATCCGGCCAGGTCGGAGCAACGTTCGCCGCCTTATGACCCGCCATCAATGCCCCGTATACCAGCTGCACCAACAGCACCGCCAGGATCGCAATCGTCATTCCTCTTAGGCCGGGCGCGAACAGCCTTTCCTTTTCCGGTACCGAAAGCTGCAGCCCCAGCCAGAACGTATAGACGATAAGGACCAGCGCAAAAATGAAATGCATCGCCAGCTTGGCCGGAGCGACGTAAATGGCATCCCCCACAAGACCGCTGGCCACCATGATCCACCCCACCAGCCCTTGCATCGCGCCTAGAAGGAAAAGAATGATCAATGGCCGGACCAGGTTCCCCCCGATCTTGCCCTTCAACACCAGGTAGGCAAACCCGACCAAAAAGACAACCCCCACCATCCGGGCCCAGAATCGATGGAACCACTCCCAAAAGAAAATGAATTTGAAATCCGCTAAGCTGAACCCGGAATTGACCAGCCGGTACTGCGGAGTATGCTGATATTTTTCAAAGGCCTCCTGCCATTGCGCCGTATTCAAAGGCGGAACGACCCCCGTCGCCACATCCCATTCCGTGATCGAAAGCCCCGAGCCCGTCAGCCGGGTGATACCGCCGAGGACCACTTGAACCAATAACATAAAGACTCCGATGTAGATCCAGACCACTACCGCACGGGATGATTTTGTAGCTGACATGGCCGCAAATTTACTGAGGAATACCTACGATAAATTCACTCGTTAATCCCTATTTTTGGCGCATGGACAACCCGCTGAGAAGTCAATACCAGGAGAAGCTCACAGAAGCCGGCTGCGACGAGGCCGGGCGTGGTTGCTACGCAGGACCGGTGTTTGCCGCCGCCGTTATCCTCCCGCCGGATTTTTTCCATCCCCTGCTCAACGACTCCAAACAAGTCACCGAAGAGAATCGCAACCTGCTCAGGCCGTATATCCAAGCCAACGCCCTCGCCTGGGCCGTGGCTCGCGTGGACCATAGCGAGATCGACGAGATCAATATCCTGAGAGCCTCATTTAAAGCCATGCACCTGGCCCTGGATCAGCTCAGGCTAAGACCAAAGCTGCTGCTGATCGACGGTAACCGCTTCATCCGCTACCGGCGTACCCCTCACCGTTGTATCATCCAGGGAGACTCCATTTTTGCTTCCATCGCCGCGGCCAGCATCCTTGCCAAGACCTGGCGCGATGAATACATGCGCGGGCTCCATACCGAATTCCCCCATTACGGCTGGGATACTAATAAAGGTTATGGCACCAGGGAACACCGCAATGCCATCGAAAAACACGGCCTGTGTAAATACCACCGGAAAAGCTTTAACATCAACCCTGAGGAACCTCTTCCCACGGACCTAAGCCTTTTCGAATAACTACCGGCTCGTCTCCGGTACAATCGATGATCGTAGAAGGCAGAATACCGCCGATACCTCCGTCCACCACCATATCTACAAGCTTCCCGAACTTCTCTTCGATGATTTCCGGGTCGGTATATTCTTCGACCTTGAACTCCTCCGGCGCTTCCATCTCAGCGCCGGCAAAAGATCCGCCCGGGAACGAACTGCTCAATATCGGATGCCTCAGCTCCATGACAAGCGAACGGGCAATGACGTTATCGGGGATACGTAACCCGATCGTGTCCTTTCTGCTTTTTAATATCTTCGGCACCTGTTTGCTCGCCGGAAGGATAAAGGTATACGGACCGGGCAGATGCGTCTTTAACAACCGGTAGAGTGGCGTAGAGATACTTTTGGTATAGTTGCTGAGATCACTGAGATCATGACAGATAAAGGAAAGCTGCGCCTTTGCGGGATCGACCTGCTTGATCCGGCAGATCCGCTCCACCGCCTTGTGTTGGAAAATATCACAACCCAGTCCATATATGGTATCGGTGGGATAGACGATAACACCCCCATCGAGCAGGCATTCAACAATCATTCGGATGTTTCTTGGTTGAGGATTGACGGGATGGAGATGCAACAACATTAAGGGAAGATATACAAAACAACGTAGGGAAAAACAAGGGAATTAGGATAAATTTAATATTAATTTTACGAAATTTGCGCCCATGGAGCTACAACCAGTAGACCGCGTGGACTGTATCGGCGCTGACGAATTCAGGGATAGGTACTACACTCCGATGAAGCCGTTGGTCATCCGAGGTCTGGCTAAAACATGGCCGGCATACGAAAAATGGAACTGGGACTTCTTCAAATCGATTGTCGGCGACGTAAACGTTGGTGTATACAATAACGTGAAGAGCGATGCCTATACGCCGATCAACATGGCCGACGACTACATGAAATTCGGCGATTACATCGATATGGTCCGGAAAGGGCCCGCGGAATGGCGCATCTTCCTCTTTAATATCTTCGAACACGCCCCGCAGCTCACCGCGGATTTCAAATGGCCGGAACAGTTAATGAAACGTTTTGTGAAGCGATACCCCATGCTCTTCGTCGGCGGAAAGGGCTCCGTGACCCACATGCATTTCGATATCGACCTTTCCCATATCATCCACACCCAGTTCGTCGGCCGGAAACGGGTGCTGCTCTTCCCCTTCGAAGAACAACACAAGATCTACCGGAAACCCTGGGAAGTGCTGAGCATGGTCAACTTCGAAAAATATTTCGACGAAGCGCAAAATAAGCTGGACCTGGAAAGATATCCTGCGCTCAAACTGGCCAAAGGCTATGAGGTCATCCTCGAACACGGCGACTCACTGTTCATGCCCGCAGGCTACTGGCATCACATGGAATACCTCGACAGCGGCTTTGCCATGAGCCTCCGGGCCATGCAATCCTCTTTCACGGGGAAATTGAAGGGTATCTGGTACCTGGTAGGAATGCGGAATATCGATACCCTGATGAAAAAAACGGCTCCCGAATGGTGGTTCAACAGAAAAAAGGAAAAGACCTTCAAGGCCGCGGTGAGAGAACTTGAAACCCTTGTCCAGTAGTATTTTAGGAAATTTTGAAAAAAAATATTGCTAATTACCAAAACAGTCTTTATTTTTACCCCGCTTACAGTCTCCGAATCTTGTATCACCCGATACAGAAATACCACTAAAGTGTTTTCCAATCCAATCTCCATCTGCATTCAGACCGTCCAATTTCCAAGCTGATGACTCCAATTTCCAATCGATTTCCCGTTTTCCATTGATATCCTTATGAAGTCGCAACTTCATAGTCTGATAATCTATCCCCTGTCCTGATATTAATCCCATCGCTACCCTTTAATCCCTTCGTTACCCTTTTGAAGCCGTCCAACCGGGATGCCACTACTGTCGCATTCCTGAAGGTAAACCCGATAACTTATGGTCCCCTTGCGTTAGCGAAGATGAAAAATATTCGAACTTTTTCTTTTTGTGGTTTCAGAGGTAAGCACAGGCCGGCGATGTCTATCGCTGGCTCTTTTTAAAAAAATTTTTATCGGGACCATCCCCGATGCTTGCCCGTGGTGAATCAGCTCAAAAGACTTCACTGTGAAAAAACCAAAAAAAAGAGGCAGCATGTCGGGCTCGCCTCTTTTTTCGTTATTGGAGAACGCAGATCACGGTTTACTGTTACTACGTAAACATTCAATACTAAGTGATCGTCCAGGTCTCATTTCCTCTCAGCAACTTATCCAGATCACCTTCACCTTTATTGCCGATAACTTCACCAATCTGCTGATTCAGCTCTTCCTCGTAACAAGGCCGGTCCGTTTCAAAGAAAACGCCAAAAGGCCTCGGCAGATGGCCCTCGACTTTTGGATCGTCGAACATCCGGACCAGGATCTGAGCCTTATAGAAATCCTTTTCGTCATGAACCCACAGGTCGCTTTCGCTAACGTTGCCACCTATTTCCACCACCTTGGGGGTGAAACCCTCCAGCCTTATCCCCTTTTCCCGCTGCGCGCCAAATACCAGCGGTTTGCCCTGCTCAAGGAATAAAGTCTCCACCGGCTTGCTACCCTTCTCCGTAAAGATCTCGAATGCACCGTCATTGAAAATATTGCAGTTCTGATAGATCTCAAGAAAAGAGGTTCCCTTGTGCCCCTGGCTTCTTAACAGCATTTGCTGCAAATGCTTGGGGTCCCGGTCCATACTCCGGGCTACGAAGCTCGCATCCGCACCCCGCGCCAGCGCCAGCGGATTGAAAGGATGATCGACACTCCCGAATGGGGTTGACTTGGTCACCTTCCGCTCTTCCGACGTAGGCGAATACTGCCCCTTGGTCAGCCCATAGATCTGGTTGTTGAACAACAACACATTCAAATCGAAGTTCCGCCGCAACAGATGGATCATATGATTGCCGCCGATACTCAGACTATCTCCATCCCCCGTGACCACCCAGATGCTGAGCTCCGGCCGCGTAGCCTTCAACCCCGATGCAATAGCCGTCGCCCGGCCATGGATCGAATGCATCCCATAGGTGTTCATGTAATAAGGGAAACGGCTGCTACAGCCGATGCCGGAGATGATGACAATATTTTCCCTGGGAATCCCCAGCGTAGGCATAATTTTCTGGACCTGGGCAAGAATCGAGTAGTCTCCGCATCCAGGGCACCAGCGCACTTCCTGATCAGTAGCAAAGTCTTTCGCGGTCAGGACAGGCGGGATCGTAGTTAAATCGCTCATAACCTCACGAATTTACGGCTTATTTGGGGAATTAGCACCACAAGATATGGCTCTAAATAACGGGAAAAACCCATGGCATATTTTTAGTCCCCTATGACATAAGGAACCTATGACGACATGTTAAAATTAAAAAGTATGAAAAAGTCACTATTTGTCATTGCAATAGCAGCCTCTTTAGCCGCTACGGGATGCGCAGCCGGCTATGTCGACGAACAACCCGCGGATGTTACCTACGAACAGGGCGTTGCCCCCGGCCCCGACTACGTATGGATCGATGGCGACTGGGTCTGGAGTGGCGGAAGATATACCTGGCACAACGGCCACTGGGACCATCGCCGTGAAGGCCGCACCTATGTCAGAGGGAACTGGGGCCATACTACACGCGGCTACCACTGGAACAGAGGTCACTGGCAATAACTTGCAATAATTTTATCAGATCACCTGCCGCCCGAATGGCATCAACGACAGCTCCACCAGCTTAAGATGCTGTCGGGCGAACGGGATTCCAATGATCGTGATACTCAACAAAAGGGCAAAGACCAGATGCACTATCGCGGTATACAAGCCTCCGCAGATCAACCAAATAACGTTACAGAAAAGGTAGATGCAGCCCATGCCGTGATTCGCCGGAACGATCCGCTTGCCAAACGGCCAAAGCACAAGCCCCGCGATCTTGAAACACTGCAACCCGAACGGGATGCCGACGATCGTTACACACAATATAAAGCCGCCGAAAATATAGCCCAGGGCGGCAAAGAATCCCCCACAGATCAACCATATAAGGTTTCCTATAAAATTCATTGATTAAAAATACCGATTTTTCAAAATAATTGTGTCTCAGGTACATGATCTAATGTCCTACTACGTTATCTTTAAGTGATTAAAAGCAATCCTTACTAAAATCCTGTATCAATGGCTACTGATTTGTACACTCCTATATTACTGCATCGGTTTGTGGACGAATTAATGGCTGGCCTCCTCCCCCGCGCCGTCAGCCGAAAGACGATCATCATCAACCAAATTGACCGTGAACTTGAACTTGGCGCCGACGAAAACCTCCTGGCCTTCGTGCTCTGGAACCTCCTCGACCGCGCCGTTAGCTGCACCCAGAACGAATGCATCCATGTCGAATCGGCTAAGAATGGCGACAGCACTATGATCCGCGTCCGTAATGCCGGTGTTTATTTCTATCGTACCCTGTCCAATAATTTCCGGCAAGTCCAACACGCCGCCGAAAAGCTGGGCGGCACGATCACCGTCGATTACACCGAAGACAACTGCTGTACCATCGTAGCGCTCACGCTCCACGCCGCCTGAGCAGGGCCCCATTGGCCAAAGGCCCGGAAGCCCCGGATCAACAATAAAAAAAAGGACCCCCTTTGGAGTCCTTTTGCGCATCCAAATATCTTATTTGATTAATATCTGCTGCTGGAATAGTTGTTCCGACGCTGGAAACCGTCATTACCCCCCCTATTGCCACCGGCACGGTCTTCCCTTGGCTTGGCAACGGACACGCCAATGGTCCTTCCATCGACTGTCGCACCATCCAATTCCTCGATCGCCTTTTTTGCAGCCTCATCATCGGACATCTCGACAAACGCAAACCCCCGGGACTTGCCCGTGAACTTGTCCATGATGACCTTGGCGGAGGAAACCTCGCCATATTCTGCAAAATAATCCCGTAAATCGTCGTCCGTGACGTTGAAACTCAAATTGGAAATGTAAATGTTCATGCTAAAAATAACTGGTTTAAAATTATACGCGGAAAGAATACCGCAAAAACGCGCAAATTTAACCCATTTCACCCAAACCGCCAGCGGCATGTTGCTGTTTTTTGAAAGTAGCGCAATAAATTAACAATGCCGCCACCGTCAGCAAACCTCCCGAGAGACAAACTCCCGCCCATGCACCCTTGTCCCAGGCATATAACCCGATTGCCGATCCCAGGGAAGTTCCGATAAAACTAACGGTCATATACACCGTGTTCAGCCGGTTCCTCGCCGCCGGGATCAATGCATATACCCTGCTTTGATTGGATACATGGATACACTGCATCGCCAGATCCAGCAATACGATCCCGGCAATCATCCCCGAAACGGTATCCGCCCAGATATACAACAGCAGAAAGGAGATCAGTAACAGCCCGAGCCCATACCCGATGGTGATCCGGGGATTGCGCTTGTCCGCTGAACCGCCCACCAGCGGCGCCGCCAACGCACCCGCGGCCGCAGCCAGCCCAAACAGCCCGATAAGATCACTGTTGAAATGGAAAGGCGCACCCGATAAATGCAGCACCATCGTGGTCCAGAACATCCCAAACGTCGCAAACCCCAGCGCATTGATCGCCGCCGCCTCCCGAAGGACCGGCTGCTCCTTTGCCAACGTCAGCAAGGACTTCATCAATGAACCATAAGAACCCGAAAAATCAGGCTTGCTCACCGGAAAATACAAGCGGATGATCAGCAATAACGAGAAGGTTATGCCTGCCGCGACCCAGTACATCCCTCGCCAGCCCAGCAATGCGCCGACAAAACCGCTCAGCGTCCTGGACAACAGAATGCCGATCAGCAGCCCGCTCATGATCGAGCCGATCACCTTACCCGTCCTGGACGGAGCCGCCAATTGCGCCGCCATCGGCAGGATCAGCTGGGGAATAACGGAAGTCGCGCCGATCAGCACACTGGCGATCTCGAGGATAAGCAGGCTGGGAGCCGCCGCCGCCAGAACAAGCGCCCCCACGGCAGCTGCGGCCATCCAGATGATCTGCCCCCGCCGCTCTAGCTTGTCACCCAAAGGAACAAAGAACAACAGGCCGATCGCATACCCAAGCTGCGTAAGAAAAGCGATCCGCCCCCCTTTGCTCCCCGATATGGCAAAACTCTTGCTGATCAATACAAGAAGCGGTTGACAATAGTAAATGTTGGCAACGATCAATCCCGTGCAAATAGCCATGATCAGGATATGCGTCCTGCTTAATCCATCCTTTTTCAGCTGTTCCATGGCGCAAAATTACGTAGCCCGAACTAACTTGCGTATTGTCAAAATATTGTCAAATATCGGACGCTTCGTACCGCTCAATTCCCTAACTTGGAGGGACCAAAATTTCCCATATGTTGCATTACAAAAAATTCGCAGTTGTCGCCGTCCTCTCCACCCTGACGGCAATCGGTATCTCCGCCATGCGTCCCGCCGACGACCGGCCACCCAGGCGCAATCTCAAAGTTCTTCCAAAAGACATCAGCCATGACGACCTGGATAAAACGATGGATTCCTGGAAAGCCGCGCTGGGCGTCAAATGCAACTTCTGCCACGCACCCTATGCCGACACCAGCAACCACCATCTCGACTTCGCCAGCGATGCCAAACCGGAAAAAAGTGTCGCCCGTAAGATGTACCTGATGACCGGTAAGATCAACAAAAAGTTCTTTCCCAACAAGGACGACCAGGGTCACCTGATCCCCACCGTGACCTGCGTGACCTGTCACCGGGGCAGCCCTCATCCCAACGAAGCCAAATAAATAATAAAATAATAACGCACCGGATCGATTGCATCCCCACGCAGGGGCAACAACCTTGTTGTGTCCTAAAATGCCTAAATTTGGCGCGCGTAAGCCAAACTGGGCGGACCCCGGTATTATTCACTCACTAATTCGATCGGACAATGGCAAACTCTACTTTTAAATTTGGAATGATCGGCCTCGGCGTGATGGGGCGCAATCTGCTGCTCAACATGGCCGATCATGGCTTTGCAGTAGCCGGCTTTGATCTGGACGCAACAAAGACGTCCACGCTTGAATCCTCCGCTACCCCCAACACGACCGTCAAAGGCTTCAATACGCTTGCGGAAATGTGCCAGGCATTGGAGAAGCCCCGCCGGATGATGATGCTGGTGCCCGCCGGCAAACCCGTGGATGACGTGATCAATTCTCTTCTGCCGCTGCTCGATAAAGGCGATATTGTCATCGATGGCGGCAACTCCCACTGGACCGACACCTTACGCCGTGTAAAATACATGCAGGAGAAAGGATTCCATTTCATGGGCGTCGGCATCTCCGGCGGCGAAGAAGGCGCCCGCACCGGCCCGAGCATTATGCCCGGCGGCGACCTTGAAGCCTATTCCCACGTCCAGCCATTGCTGGAAGCCGTCGCGGCAAAAGTCAACGGCGAACCTTGCGTCGCCCACCTCGGAAAAGGCGCCGCCGGCCACTATGTAAAAATGGTGCATAACGGTATCGAATATGCCATTATGCAGCTGATCAGCGAGTCCTATGACCTGCTGCATCGCGGCCTGGGCCTCGACAACGACGAACTGTACAAGATCTATAGGAACTGGAACGAAGGCGAGCTTCAATCCTTCCTCGTGGAGATCACCCGCGATATCTTCCTGAAAAAGGACGACAAGACCGGCAATCGCCTCGTCGACATGATCCTGGATAAAGCCGGAGCGAAAGGTACCGGGAAGTGGACCTCGCAGGACGCCATGGACCTCGGCGTTCCTATCCCCGTCATCGACATGGCCGTCTGTATGCGCGAGCTATCCGCCTATAAAGATGAAAGGGTCCGGGCAGCCGCCCTCTACAAGATGCCGCCCACCGATATCCCCGTACCGAAAGAGGTATTCATCCAACAGGTCCAGGACGCCCTCTACTTTGCGGTCATCATCAGCTACGCCCAGGGCCTCGCCCAGCTGCTTATCGCCTCCAAAGAACTGGACATGGATATCCCCATGCAGGATGTCGTGAAGGTATGGCGCGGCGGCTGTATCATCCGGTCCTCCCTGCTCCCCATATTTTTCACAGCCTTCCAAAAGAACAACCAGCTGCAAAATTTGTTACTGGAACCGGAAGTCGTCCAACTGCTCCAGGGGAAGAAACAAAATCTCCGGAATGTCATCATCCACGCCGTCCACCTGGGTTATCCCGCCGCCGGACTGATGTCCGCCCTGAGCTACTTCGACGCCTATCGCAGCGAACGCATGCCTACCAACCTCATCCAGGCGCAACGTGATTATTTCGGCGCCCACACCTATCAACGGACCGACGAACCCGGGACCTTTCATACCGAATGGAACAAATAAACGTATATGGCAAACCATAAAAAACCACCGGCCTCCCTGATCTTCATCTTTGGGGGAAGCGGTGACTTGAACTACAGGAAACTTTCTCCCGCACTATATAATCTCTTCATCGACGACTGGATGCCAGAGAAATTCGGCATCATCGGGATCGGCCGTAGCCCTTATAACGACGAAGACTATCGCACCCGGCTCCTCAACGGCATCAAACAGTTCAGCCGCCGTAAGGGCGAGGCCAACGGCCATTGGGATGAATTCTCCAAACACGTCAGCTATCTGCAGATGGACGCTGAAAAAGACGGCGACTATGGAAAGATCGCCGACCTGGTCAAAGCAAAAGAGGCCGAGATCGGCGAACACCCGAACGTGATCTTCTATCTCTCGGTCGCACCACAGCTGATGCCCGATATCGCAAAGAAATTAGGCGCCCTGAATATCGCCTCCGAGAGCTCGACCACCCGCCTTGTTTTCGAAAAACCGTTCGGCCATGACCTGAAGAGCGCCCACGAGCTGAACCAGTTGCTGATGGGCATGTTCAAAGAAGAACAGATCTACCGCATCGATCATTACCTCGGCAAGGAGTCGGTACAGAATATCCTTTCACTCCGCTTTGCCAACGCCCTGTTCGAGCCGATCTGGAACCGCAACTACATCGAGCACGTACAGATCACCGCCGCGGAAACCGTTGGCGTTGAGGGCCGCGGTGGATATTATGAGCAATCGGGAGCCCTCAGGGATATGGTCCAGAACCATATTCTCCAGCTGATGTGCATGATCGCCATGGAAGCGCCCGTTAACTTCGACGCCAACGAGATCAGGAACAAGAAGGTCGATGTCCTCAATGCCATCCGGCGGATCAGTAAGGAAGACGTCAACCAATATGCCGTCCGCGGCCAGTACGGCGAAGGTTGGATGAAGGGCGAAAAGGTTCCGGGCTATAAGCAGGAAAAAAGCGTCAGCCCCTCCTCGGCCGTGGAGACCTTTGCTGCTGTTAAATTCTATATCGACAACTGGCGCTGGCAGGACGTCCCCTTCTATGTCCGCACCGGCAAACGCCTGAATCAAAAGGCCTCCAACATCACCGTCCAGTTCAAAAAGGCGCCTAGCTACGCCTTCCCCCCCGAAGCGGCCGAGACCTGGAAGGCCAACCGGCTGACTATTAGCATCCAGCCCGAAATGGAAGTCCGGCTTCGCTTTCAGGCCAAGAAAGCCGGCCAGTCGATGACCCTCGCCCCCGTCGAGATGATCTATAATCCAAAAGACAACGAGCACGAACCCGAGGCCTACGAAACCCTCCTGCTCGACGTCATGGAAGGCAACCCGACCTTGTTCATGCGCGCCGACCAGGTAGAAGCCGCCTGGAAGATCGTCATGCCGATCCTTGAAGCATGGGAAAGCAGGCCCCCCGGCAACTTCCCCAATTATTCCCCCGATTCCTGGGGACCGGAAGATGCGGACGCACTTATCGCAAAGGATGGCCTCAACTGGATCACCATTCAACCCGCGCCATAGACAAGCGCCCCGCACCCTGCACACTTAAATTTCTCTGCCATGGAACTACACGTCTATAAGAACCCGGACGAACTTAGCCACGCCGTCGCACAATGGATCGCCGACGACATCACGGCCACCCTGAAGCAACAAGACCGCTTCACGATCGCCCTCTCCGGCGGCAGCACGCCAAAAGCGCTTCATAAGCTACTCGCCGCTTCCCCCTACAAGGAACAGATCGACTGGTCCAAACTCCATGTGTTCTGGGGCGATGAACGCGCAGTTCCCTTCACCGATGATCGCAACAATGCAAAAATGGCCTACGATACGCTGCTGAATTTCGTACCCATTCCGCCTTACCACATCCACGTCATGCGCACCGATATCGCACCCGAACAATCCGCCGCCGAATACGAAAATATCCTGCACTTCTACTTCGACGGCACCCCGGCCAGCTTCGACCTCGTACTCCTCGGCATGGGCGATGACGGCCACACCCTCTCCCTCTTTCCCGGTACCGCCGCCGTTCATGAAGAAAAGGCCTGGACAATTGCATATTTCCTGAAAGCACAGGATATGTACCGGATCACCCTCACAAAGACGATCGTTAACCGGGCCGCCAAAATAGCCTTTCTGACAGCCGGGACCAACAAGGCGCATGCCCTGAAAGAGGTCCAGCAGGGCTCCTATAACCCCGATCTCTACCCGTCACAGGAGATCCGGCCCGTCAAGGGCGAATTGCATTGGTTCGTAGACGAAGCCGCTGCCGCTGGTCTGGATCTAAAATAGTCGGTCGATAATTTCGTCGGTCAGCTTTCTGTCCCCATGGGTCCAGTGCTCATTGGGAGGCGGGAATTCATTGATATTATATCCGCCATGCGCTTCGAGATCAAAGGCGGCATGACATCGTCCATCGATCACCAGCGCACATTTTTGCCAGTCCCGGGACCAGAATACCTGTAGCCGCACCGGCCGCTCGTTAGCTTCCTCCCGCCCCTCATCAGGTTCCTCAGTTCGCCCGTTTGGTTCCTCCCGCCCCCCGTCTTGCTGCCGCTGCCAGATGTGCAACGCATCCAATACCCGCATCCCCGGGCCTTCCATATCCCTTTCCACCGCATAGAAGTATAGCGTCTCCCCGTCATACTCCAACACCACCGCAAACTGATTCTCCGGCGAAACACTTTCCAAAAAAAGATCCTCCCCCGGGACCCATTCGCGATCCACCATCAAATACCCTTTCATCGCTGTAATTTAATCTCATTCAACCAATCCACGATCCCCAGATAGATCTTCTGCGCTACCGCCTTGCGGAAGGCCGGCTTCAATATCTTCTTTTCATCCTCCCGGTTACTCAGAAAAGCTACCTCGACCAACGCATTCGGATAATCCGTCGGCCCGTTGAGTGAAAAATTGAAGCTGCCGACATTCCCAAACTCCTTCAACCCCAGCGTCAGCATCCGATTGAGGATCGCCATGCTCAGCGGCCGAAAACCAATATACCGGTAATACGTGCTCGTCCCCTGCACCGTATCGGAACCGGCGGAATTGAGATGAATGCTTACCAACAAATGCGGATCGTAAGCTTTCAACATCGCGGTCCTTTCCGGCATGCTCAGCGAAGTATCCGCCGCTCGGGTCATATATACACTCTTTACTCCCGCCGTTTTAAGCGCCTTCCGAAGCTGCTCGGCGATCAGCAGGGTATATTCCTTCTCCCGGATATGGCTGGTGACGCCGCTGGCGCCCGAATTGTCTCCGCCATGCCCGGCGTCGATAGCGATCCGCAGTCGCCGGATATCCAGCGCCGCCGGCTGGCGCCGGACCCGCACCACCAGCTTCCGCCCCGTACTGTCGTATGCCAGGCTATATCCCCAATGCTGCGTATGTTTTAGCTGGATGTAGACCCGCAACACATCGTCATCCAGCTGTTCATACCACGTATTCCGAACCTCTTTTGCCGACCGCAGCTGGATGATCCAGTTTGTATTGCTCGTAATGCCAAAGACGTCGACCGCTATCCGGGAAGGGTCCAGAAGCTGAAAACTCCGATAAGGATACCGGTCGTCCAGGCTGATCGCCACATAATCGGACGCCGTATCACCATAGACCTTGATATTCCCGCTCAGATGAGGGTTATGCACAACAGGCCGGTTGGCCTCCTTTCCTGTCAGCACCAGACTCGACTTGGCAATATAAGCGGAATGATACGTGGACAGCCGTACCTTATAATCGGTGCCGAAACTATCCACGATCTTCACCATGATGTTGGAATCCAGGTACCCGATCTTAGCCCCGCCCAGCCGGTCATCCCCGATACCATATTCCATAAAAGGCAGCTGACCGGTCGTCCGGGCCAGCATGACGCTGTCTTGCGCATTCGTCTCGCCATACGCCGACAAAACGATAAAGATCAGCGCCCATTTCTTCATCAAAGCGGGTATTTATTATCTGCGATCAGCTTGTCCGCAATCCGCCGTCTTGCCTCCTTGCTGTTGAAAGGATCCACCTTGGTAAAGCGCTTCAGCCCCAGTAGCATCATCCGCTGCTCATCACCGTCGGCAAACGCATTGATCGCGTCCTTGCCCGATTTATTGATCCGGTCGGCCGCATCATAAAGATTCGTCCTCATGATATCCAGCTCGAATGCCGTAGCCGCTTCCCCTCGCTGATCCACCAGCTTCCATGCCCGCAACAAGGCGCTTTCCGCCAGATACGTGTCGATCGCCATATCGGCAATATGCATGAGCAGCTCCTGCTCGCTCTCCAGCCGCGTCATCAGCTTTTGCACCGCCGCGCCCGCCGTCAGAAGAATGGCTTTCTTGAAGTTGAGGATCGTCTTCCGCTCCTTTGCAAATGGTCCGTCATCCCCGCTTCCGGTATCGGGGATGCTCATCAGCTCCCGGGAAACGGCAAGCGCCGGCGCCATAATATCCAATCTGCCTTTCATAGCCCGCTTCAGGACCATGTCGACCGTCAGCAGCCGGTTGATCTCATTGGTACCTTCGTAGATCCGGTTGATCCGGCTGTCCCGGTATGCTTTTGAAATGATGTACTCGTCACTGTATCCGTTCCCGCCATGGATCTGCACCCCTTCATCCACGACAAAGTCAAGCGCCTCGCTGCCGGCCACCTTCAGGATCGCACATTCGATCGCGTATTCTTCGGCAGCGCCCAGCACCGCCTCATTGAACGGCTTACCCGCACCCGCCAGACTCACCTCTTTATCGTCGATCCACTTGGAAGCCCGGTACAACGCACTCTCCACCGTCCACATCCGGATCGCCATCTCCGCCAGCTTATGCTTGATCGCACCGAAACTTGCGATTGGCGTCTTGAACTGCTCCCGCGTCCGCGCATACTGGATCGAGGTAGTCGTCGCACGCTTCGCACCGCCCAGCGCAGCCGCACACAGCTTGAGCCTGCCGATATTTAAGATATTGAATGCAATGACATGACCCTTGCCGGTCTCGCCAAGCAAATTCTCAACCGGGACCTTGCAGTCCTGGAAATACAGCTGCACCGTGGATGACCCTTTGATCCCCATCTTGTGCTCCTCCGGTCCCTGCGTAAAGCCATCCATCCCCCTTTCTACGATAAAAGCCGAGAACTTATCCCCGTCGATCTTTGCAAACACCGTATAGATATCGGCGAATCCACCGTTGGTGATCCAGCACTTCTGACCGTTGAGCAGATAGTGCTTGCCGTCCGCCGACAACTTCGCTGTCGTTTTTGCACCCAGCGCATCACTGCCGCTATTGGGCTCCGTTAGCCCATAAGAGCCTTTCCATTCTCCCGTCGCCAGCTTGGGGATATATTTCTTTTTTTGCTCCGGCGTCCCGAAATACAAGATCGGCAGAGTACCGATCCCGGTATGAGCGGAGACCGCCACGGAAAAGGAGAATCCGCCGCCAAGACCTTCATTGACCAGAGTTGCCGTAATGAAGTCCTTCCCCAGTCCTCCATACTCCTCCGGCACCGCCGTTCCCAGCAATCCCTGGTCACCTGCCTTGTCGATTAGCGAAGGCATCAGCCCCGGTTCCAGCTTGTCGATCCGGTCGACGACAGGTAATACCTCCGTATCCAGAAAGGCATTACACATGTCCTTTACCATTTGCTGCTCTTCATTAAAGTCTTCGGGGATAAAGGTCTCGAATGGAGAGCTTTCCTTTACCAGCCATTCAGCGCCTTTGAGGGCCTGCGCTTTTTCAGTTGATGCGCTCATAGAAAATAGTTTTATGGTGAGAGAATCGTTTCATATTGAATTCGCCTCCGCCCGGTTACCGAAGGTTGTCATAGACCACCTGCAATACCTCCTTACAGACCTCGACCCGTTCCGGCGACACACCCTCCAACGCTTCATTCAACGTCGCTTCCGCCAGCGCCATCGTCTCCTCCTGTAATTTCTGCGCCTGCTTCGTCAGATAGATCAGGTTGATCCGGCGATCATTCTCCGCAGGAACCCTTTTGACCAGCTGCTGTTTCTCCAGGTTGTCCACCAGCCGCGTAATGCTCGGCTTATCCCGGAAAGTGGCTACACAGAGCTCCTGCTGGCTTTTGCCGTCCTCCTTCCACAAATGATACAGCACGCTCCACTGCTCGATAGTGATCTTTAACCCAGCCGCACCAAATTTCTTCTGCAAGTTACGGGCAATGGCTGTGCTGGCCTTACCGGTTATAAAGCTGTACAGCTCGCCTTTTTTAAATTGGTTGTTAGGCATACAGTTAGTTAGACAACTAAATAAAATTACAATAAATTTTCTGAATTTTCCAAAAAAAATAGCCCTAACTTTATACTCTTCCTCTTCGCCACTTCTTTCGGCCAATCATCCTTTTTACGAGCCATTTCATCCACTTAAGCCCATCCGTCGCCCCCCTTCCGTTGATCTGACACCCCAAAAAAACTTCCCAAACCTTCTTTTATGCGTAACTATCTAATGTTGCTTGTCTGTCTCTTCCTGGCTGCTAACTCCGCGCACCGCCAAACCAAAAAATATGTCATTGCCGTTATCGGCTCCTCCACAGCCCAGGGCGTCGGCGCCACCCCCATCGATAGCTCATGGGTCAACCTGACCAAATTCTATTTTCAGGGTTTGGGCGAGATCGACACTATCTATAATGTTGCGCTGGGCGGCGAGACCACCTATGCCGGCATGCCCTCCGATTTCGTTCAACCTGCCGGCCGCCCCGCTCCCGATACCGCCACCAATGTGACCAAAGCGCTCTCCTTCAACCCCGACGTCGTTCTGGTTAATTTCCCTACAAATGACGCGGCCGCCGATTATACGCTGCAAGAGACGATGTCCAACCTTCGCGTCATTTATCAATCGATCGTCGCCGCAGGCAAGACCGCATATATCACGACAAGCCAGCCCCGGACGTCTCTGTCCACCGCACAACAAGAACTGCTAAAGACGATGCGCGACTCCGTCCAGGTTGAATTTGGCGCTAAGAGCCTGGACTTCTATGACCCGATCGTGGCGTCGGATTCGCTGAACATCAATCCCATCTATAATTTTGACGGAACCCATGTCAACAATGCCGGTCATCAGCAACTTTTCCAGGTCGTCAGGAATGCGGGGATCCTGCCTGCCTCTCCGCTGCCGCTGACCTTGCTGAACTTTACCGCGACGCCGGAAGGCCGGGCCGTAACACTTCATTGGACGGTTGCTGACGAAACAGGCCCCATGTCGTTTGTCATCCAGCGCAGTAAAGACGCGACGGATTTCGAAGACCTGGCACAGGAAACTCTGGCCCAACAGCCGGCCGCCGCCGACACTGCTTCCTGGACGGACGACAACCCCCTGACCGGAAAGAGCTATTACCGGCTGAAATATGGTGACAATACGACATCGGCTTATTCGCGGATCGTTTCTGTTGACCTGACCGCGGGCGGCTGGGGCATCGGCAAATTGACGACGGTAACGGGCGCCGCCGGGATGCAAGCCGAAATCTTCAGCGCGACGGCTCAGACCGGCACGATCACCGTATTCAACGCCTCAGGTCAATTGGTCTTCCGCCAGGAGGTTGCGCTGAGCGCGCCATCGGTTATCGTTACCATTCCGACTTCCGGCTGGGCCGGCGGTCAATATTTCCTTCATGTCGTATCAAATCAGGGCGATGTTGCTACCAAAGGATTCATGAAGTTTTGATCGGTTAACTCCAACCACCCATGAACACCGCCAATCCGGGAACCGGTCGCGCGACCCCTTCGCCCGGGCCTAAACCTTTTTTGGGTCCCCATTGGCATAGGTAACTACTTCTCTGACCGTACCATCCTCATTATAGTAGACGATCGTCCCATTCCCATTATGCAATGTTCCCGCCTTCCGGCGCTGACCTTTCTCCGTGTAATTTGCCCTCACCTCCCAGAACTTGCCTGCCTTATAGACCTGATCGATCCACAACTGCCCGTTCGGATAGTAATATTTCCGCACCCCGTCCGCCCGCCCGTTCTTCATTTCCTGTGTCTCCTGTACCTTTCCCGTCTCATAGTATCGTTTGACCGTGCCGGTGGATTTGCCATTTTCATACGGTATCTCCGATTCCGTTTTTCCGCTTTTGTAATAGGTCCGCTGGATGAATTTACTCTTCCCGTTAAAATATTCCTCCTCATCCATGATTCCCTTCCCGTCGATCCAGTATGTCCTGCTGACGCCATTCAGGCTGTCATTCCGATAGGTCTGGAACCGGACCAATCCGCCGCGCAGTGAAAAGATCCGCCACTCGCCGTTCAGCTTGTCATTGACAAAGGTCTGTTCCCACACTTTATATCGTTTGGAATGATCGGTATTGTCGATCAGATAGAATGTGTAAAGCCCTTCCCGCTTGTTGTTCCTCAGCTGGCCTTCGATACACAGTAATGCCTGCTCCCGGCCCATCATGTAGGTGGTGCTGTCATTATCCAGGTCATAGACCTGTACGACCGTCTGAAGATAGGCGCGGCTGAACCCGTCACCAACCGGTTTGACGCCCTTGAACTCGGTCGTGTCTTCGTCCCGGACGAAGTTGCGGAAGTTATAGTTTGGCTGCTGCCCCCAAACGCCAAACCACGCGGTCAAACCGATTGACAAAATCATGATGCACCTGCTGACTGCTTGTCTTTTCATCGGAATAATTTACTCAAAAATGCGTAAAATTGGATTCATGATCCTTCCCCCCGGGCATTTTATTCAATATCAGTCCTCACAACTCCACTATTATGTTTGGGGAAATGGGCCCCGGATACTGTTTGCCTTTCACGGCTATGGCGAGTCGGCTTCCTCATTCGCCTTTATCGGCGAAGCCCTTGGCCCCGGCCATACCCTGATCGCCATCGACCTGCCCTTTCACGGCCAAACGGAGTGGCGCGAGGGGCTATCGTTTTTACCCCAGCAACTCTACGAGATCATGCGGGAGATCGCGCGCCTCGCCTCCGGCTCTGCGTCTTCCTCCCCCAACTCAAACCTTCATTCCCCCACCCTGGGGCCATATTCCCCCTCCTCCCTGGAGCCACATTCCCCTTCCCCCTCCCTGGGGCCACATTCCCCCTTCCTCCCCTGGCGCCTCATCGGATACAGCATGGGCGGCCGAATCGCCTTACAGCTCGCCGAAAACCACCCCGAATCGATCGACCGGCTGATCCTCCTTGCTCCTGACGGGTTGAAAGTTAACATCTGGTACGGGATAGCCACCCGCACCGCCCTCGGTAATCTGCTCTTCCGATGGACCATGTGCCGGCCAGGCTGGCTCTTCATCCTGCTACGGATAAGTAATGCCCTGCGACTGGTCAACCCAAGCATCTACAAATTTGCGGTTCATTATATAGACGACCGAAAGGTCAGACACGACCTCTATATCCGATGGACGACGATGCGCAAGTTCAAGCCCGATCTTGCTTCTATCGCAACGATCATCCGCAGCCGCCGGCTACCTGTCGATCTGGTCTATGGGCGATACGACCGGATCATCCGCTGGGAAAGAGCGGAACAATTCCGCAACCGTGGGATCGCCGATCTTTGCCGGCTGATCCTTCTCGACACAGGTCACCAGTTGCTTCGGCCCCAATTCCTGCCCGACCTTCTTCCCATTCTTACCGCATAGTACCCCTGTATGCCCTATATTTACGGATCGTAGCTATCCCAAAATGGTGCCGATCTTCCTCTTCACGCTTATTGGCTGCTGCCTCTTTATCGTTTACGGGGCGCTGATCGACTATTACCGCCGGGCGTGGACCGCTATCCCTGAATTCGTGCCCTCCGGCAAAACCGGCCTCAGACCCTGCCATACCCGCATCTCAGTGCTGATCCCCGCAAGGAACGAAGCCAAAAATATCGCGTCGTGTATCGAAAGCCTCTTTCTTCAGTCCTACCCCAAAAACCTCTATCAGGTGATCGTCATCGACGACCATTCCACGGATGCAACCCCCGAAATTGTCCAGGATCTGCGCTATCCCGACATGGATCTGATCTGCGCACGGCTTGCCGATATCGATAGCCCACCGCTCGCCAGTCCCCCGCTCACTAGCCCAGAGCTCGCTGGCCCGCAGCGCGCTAGCCCACAGCTCGCTTATAAAAAGCTGGCGATCGGGACCGGCGTCCAGATCGCTTCCGGCGAGCTTATCGTCACGACGGACGCCGATTGCCGGTTCCACCCGGATTGGTTGACCACCATTGCCGCCTTCTATGAAGAAAAGAACGCCAAATTCATCGCCGCCCCGGTCCGGATCGGCGACCCCTTGCCCGCCCGCCACTCCGCCGTACCCGCCGGCGACCCCTTGCCCGCCCCCCACCACAACCACTCCACCGCCCCCGGCTCTCCCACATTTTTATCCATTTTTCAAACCCTCGACTTTATTACTTTGCAGGGCATCACCGGCGCGGCGGTCGCCAAAAAATTCCATTCCATGTGCAACGGCGCCAACCTCGCATATCAAAAGAACGCATTTATCGAAGTTGGCGGCTTTTCCAATATCGACGATATCCCTTCGGGCGACGACATGCTCCTCATGCATAAGATCTATAACAAATACCCCGATTCCGTCTGGTTTCTCAAAAGCCCGCGGGCCATCGCTTCTACACAACCCGAGACCACCTGGAGCGGCTTCATCCATCAACGGGTCCGCTGGGCCAGCAAGGCAGATCGTTATGACGACAAACGCATCTTCCGCGTATTGCTCCTTGTATATCTCGTGAATTTCATGTTTGTCATCCTGCCCGTCGCAGCCTGCTGGGATCGCAGGTGGCTCTGGCTCTTCCTGATCGCCCTGCTGACAAAGACCCTGCTCGAATATCCTTTTGTCTCAACCGTCGCCCGCTTCTTTGGTCAACGCGCGCTCATGAAATGGTTTCCCTTCCTTCAGCCCCTTCATATTGTCTATACCGTCGTCATCGGATGGATGGGCAAATTCGGCAGCTATCGGTGGAAGGACAGAAAAATAACCAAATGACAACTCCCGGCAACCATATCAGAAAACGCCTGCTGCGCAATACCGGCGCACTTTTCGGCCTGACCGTCATTTCCCTTTCCATCCTGACCGCGATCTTTGCCTATTTTCTCGCACCCGATGGCTCGCCTGACGCCAACCGGATCATCGTAGAGATCGGCGGCAGACCACCGGGCTTCCGGCAACTTTTTCTGCCGGTCCGCAAGCCTCGCCAACCCGCGCCGGCCGGCTTCTTCCATCATCTCCTTTTTGGCCGCGAAGATCATTACGACTATATCCCCATCAACAATGTTGCCGCGAAAGGCGATAGCGTGGTCGTACAGAAATTTGTGGATGAAGGCGTGGAAGAGCGCCGGGCTTATCCGCTGCGCGCCATCGCGCCCGGCCATACGGAAGCAGGCAGGAATGGGGCTGTTATGATAACCTTCTGGCTGGGCACCGATAAATATGGCCGTGACATCCTCAGCCGGCTGCTGATCGGAGTACGCGTAAGCCTTGCCGTTGGTCTGGTGACGGTACTGTTGTCCCTGAGCGTCGGGGTCCTGTTGGGCGCACTGGCCGGCTATTTTGGGGGCAGGGTTGACGAGATCATCCTCTGGCTGGTCAACGTCATCTGGAGCATCCCCACTCTTCTGCTGGTCTTTGCCATTATGTTATTGCTGGGTAAGGGCTTCTGGCAGGTATTCATCGCGATCGGTCTGACGCTCTGGGTGAACGTGGCCCGCATCGTCAGAGGCCAGGTGCTCGCAATAAGGGAACGGGAATTCGTGGAAGCCGCGAGGGCCCTGGGCTATTCCGATCTTCGTATCCTGTTCCGTCATATCCTGCCTAATGTGATGGGCCCCGTATGGGTCATAGCGGCGTCTAATTTCGCATCCGCAATTGTCATAGAAGCCGGGTTGAGTTTTTTAGGGGTGGGGGTGCAGCCGCCGCAACCAAGCTGGGGCCTGATGATAAAGGAGAATTATAATTTTATTATTACGCACAATCCCATGCTTGCGCTCGCCCCGGGGCTGGCGATCATGCTGCTCGTGCTGGCCTTCAATCTGCTTGGGAATTCATTGCGGGACATCCTGAACGTCCGGGTCTGATGCCGGTGACCCACGCTGGCGGTCGACACCCGCCCTTATCATTCGAAGCCGCCGGCCATTCAAAGCCATTGACCGTTCGAAGCTGGCGGCCATTCAAAGCCGGCGATCACTCAAAGCCGCCGTCATTCTTTAAAAACCTGCACATTTCGGTTGAAATTCTCATCGAGGCTGATGAAAGTCTCCGTTCGCTCGATCCCTTTTATCTTCTGCAACTCATCATGCAGGACATATCGAAGCTGGTTGATGTCCTTACAGACGATCTCGGCAAACATGCTGTAGTTGCCCGTAGTGTAGCTAAGCCGGACGATCTCCGGCATCTTATGCAGCTCCCGGGCGACACTGTCATATAACGAGCTTTTTTCCAGGTAGATGCCAATGAATGCGATCACATCGTACCCAAGCTGCTTAAGGTCTACATGTAATTTTGTACCTTTAACGACAGACAGTTCCTGTAGCTTTTTGATCCGTACATGAATTGTACCTCCCGAAACAAATAGCTTCTTTCCCAATTCGGCATAGGAAATCTCTGCATTCTCCATCATTTCATGGATGATCTGCAGATCCAATTTGTCGAGATTCAATTTTACAGCCATCTTGAAAGGGGTTTTTTAAAATTTATCTACAATAGAATGTAAATATTTGAATAATATTTAAAATAAAAAAATTTTTATTCAAAAACCACCAATATTTCGGCCAATTCTTTAATTTTACTTCAACAAGCTCTTCCGGCTCAGTAAACCCGCCAGTAAGCTGACCGCCGGCCATGAGCTTCGCCGACCGCGCCACGAGCCCGCCGGCCACGAGATTCTAAGAATGTGGAGTGATGAAATTGGCAGACATGCCCCCTTGTCTCGGGGGTGGGGAATCCGGGATAAACATAGTGTAATGCCTGACCCGACCAAAATCGGGCCCGACTGGGGTTGACCACCACAGATTGCGCTACTGCTAACCGCCCCGTGGAGGTTCGAATCCTCCCTCTACAGCTCCTTCAACAAAAAGCCCCGCTATATGCGGGGTTTCTTATCTTATTTCTTCCTTAGATACCGTTTGATCGCCGCCGACCTCGTACTTCTAAGCAGCCGGGCCTGATGATGCACGGTCAGTATCCCAATCGTATCTTCAGCAATTTGGTAAATGATCCGGTAATGCCCGCACAAAACCTGACGAATATTGTTAATGCCTAATTCTGGAACGATCCGGCCCCGGTGAGGATGCTTTTCCAGCTCTTCCGCCTCCTCGACAAAGAGCTTTGTCTGGGCCCTGGCATATTGCACGGAGTTCTTGGCTATAAATTCTGCTATTTCATCAATGTCTTTGACCGCCCTGGGCGACCAAACTACTTTAGCCATTTCTTGAGTTTTTTCTTCGCCTCATGGGTGGTTAATCCCTTCCCCTCCTTCAACTGCTGCTTTCCCTCTTCGACCTTATTAATAAGCAATATCCTGTCAAATAATTGTACAGTATCAAACGTATCAGGCATATTCTTAACCGCTGAAAGCACCTGTTTCTTTGTAAGCATAAAAAGTAAATGTTCAATTTAACCTTGCTGTACCTTTTTCTTGTCCTTTTTCTCATTTAGCTGCTCCACAACCAAATTAATAAGAACCATTCCATCTATTTCAAGAAAACGGGCGAGTCGATACAACTCCCCTATCCTGAATAAAGTAACATCATTCATTAACTTGGTAAAACGATCATTGTTCATTCCAAGATCACGGGCAACGACAGTCTTGGGAATAGTATCGAAAATCTCACTGAAGGATTTGATATATCCCGCGGTGATCAGGTTTTTAACGGTGATGTATCGCCTGTCCTTTGCCATATTCAAAGAACGGCTAGTTAAAATAAAGTTACCAAAAAAGAGAACGTATCAGATCAAAATGATGATCGATGATTATGCAAATAGTATATAAAGTTTATAAAAAAGTACAAATAGTTATTATTCTAGTCAGCTAATAGGATTAAAAAAGACCCGAAAGAGGTTCCCGCGCCGGAAATTCTCTGCCGCCCGATCCCTTGCCGCCTGGATTCAGCCGCGAGCCGCAATATTATTATTGCCGCCTCCGTTCATATGCGATCCGATACTAATGAAAAAAACCCTAACCATAGTATGGCTCCTGGCCATTTTCAGTGGCATAGCCGTTATCTTCTGGTATACCGACTGGAAATACAGCCTTCCTACGCCCGTTCCTGACCAATATCATCCTGTTGCGACAGGAACCCGGATCGACCTGGCCGGGAAATTACCGGTCGCCGGCGATAAACCGGTATTGCTCCACTTCTTCAACCCCGATTGCCCTTGCTCCCGCTTCAACATTCCCTTTTTCAAATCACTGGTGCGGAAATACAATGACAAGATCTCTTTCGCAATAGTCGTCCTGAACAACAACACCTATACGGCAAAAGAGATCCAAAACAAATTCGACCTCGACGTCCCCATATCCTTTGATTCCACCCTGGCTGCGGCATGCGGCGTCTACTCCACCCCGCAAGCTGTCCTGCTGGACGCAGATCACCGGTTATACTATCGCGGCAACTACAATAAAAGCCGGTATTGCGCGGACTCCAGAAGCAACTATGCCCAAATGGCGATCGATTCCCTGTTCGGCAATATTCCCAGGCCGGTCTTTGCCACCTACGCCCTGAAAGCATATGGCTGCCAGTTGCCCGGCTGTACCCAAAAATAGTAACATGAGCACGCAACCGTCATATCAGTCAATGAACGACGCCTACACCGCACAGGTAAGGCACAAGTCGGATAGACTAATGAACTATTTCCTGGTTAGCTTTTTCCTCGTCGGTCTGCTGCTCGCGATCTTCTACGACACCTGGCTGATCGCTATCGGCATAGGCAGCCTTTCCTTGCTTGCCTACTATTCGGTAAAATTGCTCCTGCCCGGCTCGGATACTTACCAATACGTCGCAAGCCTCGTATATGGCATTTTTATGGCCCAATTTATTTACCAGATGCACGGGCTGTTCGAAATGCATTTCATCGCCTTTATCGGGAGCGCCATCCTGATCACCTACCAGAACTGGAAATTACAGATCCCCCTTGCTCTGCTGGTCATCGTTCATCACGCTACATTCGGCTATCTCCAGTATATTGGTTATGAAAAGATCTATTTTACTCAGTTGGATTACATGACGCTCCAGACCTTTACCATCCACGGTATTCTGGCGACAGTCGTATTTTTTATCTGCGGCTTGTGGGCCTGGCAGATGAAAAGGCTGAGTATGCGCCTCATTGAACAAACGTATGAAATGGGCCGCTTCCAGCAAGAACAACTACAGCGGAAGTTCCTTCTTCGATCGAACCAGGATCTGAAGAAAACCAACAAAGAGCTCGATAGCTTTGTCTACAGCGTATCCCATGACCTCAGAGCGCCGCTGTCATCCATGCTGGGCATCGTCGGGCTGTGCGAAATGGGGAACCCCGGCGCCTTCATGCAGAAAAACATCTCGCTCCTGAAGAGTAGCATTAAGAAGCTGGACGGTTTCATCATGGATATCCTTGATTATTCCCGGAACTCAAGGCTTGACGTCAACCGGCAGGAAATACATTTCAATGATCTCCTCGCCGACATTTCCAATAACCTCAAGTTCATGGGTTCCGATCTCAGGAACGTGGATATCAGGATCAGCGTGCGCAACGGTATCGCCTTTCATTCGGACCAAAGCCGCCTTAGCATCATCCTCAATAACCTTATCTCCAATAGCATTCGCTATCAGAACCCCGAGGTTACAGATCCTTTCGTGGAGATCTGCGTGGAAGTGTCTGAATCCGCTGCGGATATTTTGATCAGGGACAACGGTATCGGCATTGACAAGGAAAACCAGGAGAAGGTTTTTAATATGTTCTACCGCGTCTCGACCAAATCCATTGGTTCAGGGCTTGGGTTGTATATCGTCAAAGAGACCGTGGAAAAACTGAACGGAGCGATCCAACTCGAATCTCAACCTGGAAAGGGTACGGAATTCAAAATTCGGTTGCCGAACCTCGCCGGCTAATATCGCAGTATGGACTATAAATATAAATACGTGATGGTCATCGACGACAACCAGATTGACCTGTATATCGCAGAAATGGTGATGGCGACCACCCGGTTCGCCGAAAAGGTGATCTGCGTGAGTTCCGCCAGGGAAGCCCTCGATTATCTTAAACCGCTGTATGAGAAACCCGACGAACTTCCCGGTTTGATCTTCCTCGATATCAACATGCCGGAAATGACCGGTTTCGATTTTCTTAAAGAATACCAACATCTCCCCGAGAACATCCGCAAGAGATGTATCATCATGATGCTTACCACTTCGCTGGATGAGAACGACCGGAAACAAGCCGAAGAGAATCAATTTGTCAAAAGGTTCCTGAACAAGCCCCTGGACAGAGATAAGATCGCCCAGTTGATGTAAGTCCAATAGACCATTTTGGTTAATTTTGCCCTATGGGCCAAAAGAAACTCGTCCGCTTCGAAGCCATCAAATCCTTTCCCAACGTCCTCCAATATCCCGAAGGAATGCCCGGCCAATGGGCGGCCTTCTTCAAAAATAACCACCCCCTCACCCTCGAACTGGCTTGCGGAAAAGGCGAATACACCGTCGCCCTCGCCAAAATGTACCCCGACTGCAACTTCCTCGGCATCGACGTCAAAGGCAACCGCCTGTACGTGGGCGCAAAGACCTGCCTCCAGGCTAACATTCCCAACGCCGCTTTCCTCCGCACCCAGATCGATAAACTGCCCGCATATTTCAACAGGCATGAAGTCGCCGGGATCTGGCTTACCTTCCCCGACCCGCAGCTGAGAAAATCGAGAGCTACCCGGCGCCTCACTCATCCTAAATTCATCCGCCTCTATCAACAGGTCCTGACGCCCGGCGGCCACATCCACCTCAAAACCGATTCTCCCATCCTCTATCAATTCACCAAATGGGTGATCGAACTATACGGACTGACCATCCTCGAGGATATCGCCGATGTCCGCGAAAGTGAAATCCCCATCAAAGAAGAGCTGAAGATCCGCACCCACTACGAAAGCCTCGATATCGCCCAAAGCAACCGCATCCACTATCTTTGCTTTACCATCCCTGAAACCACGCTCCCGGATAACGACGAACAACTCATTGAAAAAGTCCGTCACGACGAGCCGGCCCCGCCCGCAAGACCGGTCAGACCTCCACGAATAAAAAGTAAAAGCCTTCCAAACCAGCAAGCCCGGTAGTGTCTCAGGTTCGAAATAGTTGGCGGAAAAAGCCACAGCTATTTTTGGGGTAACCTCTTTTTCGTTTTCGCTTCTACTTGCTTTATATTTTCCGCAGCTGGCAAATCCTCAGGCATTGTGCCGCCTATTTCTTTTATTGTCTGCCTAACCTTCTTACCTACATTGAAGTGAGTCCGATTCGCCGTTGTCTTATCCTTAACATTCTCCTTTTTAAGCTTTTCTTCAGTCTGTGTGGCTACAAACAGATTAGATGCTAATTCACTGCTTCCCATATGATCCAAAATTTCGTCTTTCTCGCCCAGTCCTTTCTTTCTTTGAATACCTCGTCGATCTAAGCCATCATACAGACCCTTATAACCAAAATTTTTGAAGATAGCATAATCCAACGGATCAATTACTCCAGCGCCCTTTGCCGCAATAGACAGATGTTTGTTATGCTTCTTCATTTCCTCTCTTAAGAATAACCGTTTTTCTTCCTCCGTGTTCAACTTCTCATAGTCCGCCATTTGCTGAATTTCCTGAATGCGAGTTTGCACAGCAAAATAAGTCTGCCCTAGCGCAATTATCTCTTTACTCGGATCTGCGTTTTGAACGATGAGGTAGCAAGCGTACCGGCTTAGTCTGACATCTTCCACTTCTTTTTTCGCCCCGGAGCCGATGGAAACCATTTTCACCAACCGGGAAAAATGGTCTTTAGGATTTTGCCCACTATTCTTGCATGCTTCGAAAGCCTTTCTGCCAACGTTCCGAAACTTATCATAGCTCGAATATTGTAGCGCGTCAGCTAATTCTCGGGCGGACCAGTACTCGCCAAACTCATCAATTTGCTTAATAGCTTCAAACACAGGCAATGAAGAAGGCAGGCTTTTTTTAGACATAAGAATTTTATTTACAGCATGCAATAGCTTTTCGCCAAATAAAATTACAACCAAACGGTCAAAACAAACAAGAAATTTTATTCTTGAATGTCAATCTTTCGTAACTTCAAGTGATAAAGACTTGAATATGCCTATTAAAATTGAAATACAAGAATCTCATGTTCAGTTACTTATAGATTTCTATATAGCGCGTTTGAAAATTCTTAGAGAGGAAATTCAGGATCGGGAAAGAGAAACTAAAGAAATTAATACAGCCATTCAACGGCTGAAAAAGCGGGAGATTCCCCTAGCCATTTCCAGTATCATGAAAGTGGATAATAAATCATCATATTCGGAAAAATGGCCATGGTTAAGAAAAGTGCAATTTGCTTTGGAAAATCAAGCTGAGCCGTTAACCACCAAAGAAATTGTTGAGGTGCTGACTGAATACGAGCCGTCTTTTTTGTTCGATCGTAAAAGAGCAGTTGCAAGTGTTTCGTCGATTTTGAGCACCAAATCAGGATCGGAATTTATTAGAGTCGATAGCGAATCAGGTGACTTCGCTTACCGTTTAAGAAATGATAAAAATAACAAAGGCAATGAGTTAGAAGACCCCTTCGGGGCATAGCTCACGAACTCCCCCCAATCAATAATAAGGGCTGATCATAATATACACCACCACCCCGCTCACCGCCACATACAACCATAACGGCCACGTGATCCTCGCCAGTCTGCGATGCTGCGGAAACCGCCGCTGATACGCCCGCTGCAACGTGAACAACACAAAAGGAATGATGATACCCGACAAAAGGATATGAGAAGAAAGGATAAAATAATACACATACCGCAGCGGCCCCGCCTGCTGCTTCTCAGCCTCACTCAACACTCCGTCATGATTAAGGTCCCCAAACCGCGTCGAAGGATTGGATGCATGATAGATCACATAGGAAACAAGAAATATCGTACTCAATACTACCGCGGTCCAGTTCGCCCGCCGATGCGCCTTCACTCGCCCATGCCGGATGAAATACAGGCTCGCCAACAACAATATCGCCGTACTTGAATTCAGGATCGCATGGAAAAGCGGCAACGACTTCGTATTGAACCCCACATCGATCTTCGCCTGCGGCACCATGATCAGAAAGGCCACCGCCGCCGGAATCGCAATCGAGACGACAATGATCGCCTTATTAAAGCTCCGCTGCACTATCAGTGTACTCATATCGGTAATTTAGCCAGGTAACTCCTTCTTTGGCCTCCGGCTGAAATATACGACCCCAAGCGCCGTACCCAACAGCACGATCGCGATGGGTATCTCCATCGGCTTTAGCTCATCGAATGCCGTCGACTTACGGTTCTTGTCCTTTTCCAGCATAATGAAGACCATGTCGTTGCTCAGTCGTTTCAAAGCACTGGTATCCGTTCCATGATAATAGCCGCGGATAACACGGTCCTTGTCGAGCAACGCAATATAGTCGGTATGAACGAAATTCGAGTCGACGCTTACACTATCCTGCAACCCGAGCTTCAATTCATTCAAAGCAAAATCATAGATCGTCTTTTTGGGCCCCGTCAGCATCCACCACAGATCCGAATTCACCCCGTAGCGATCCGCATATCGTTTCAGCACCGATGGCGGGTCGTGCGCCGGATCAACCGTAAGCGACAGGAACTGAACAAAGCTCGTATCCGGGGCGCCCGGCTGCTTTGCCTTATCGGAATACTTCAGCGCGTCCTGCATGTGACGCATATTATGAGTGAGAATAGGACAGATGCTGGCACAATGCGTAAAGAAGAAATCGATGAGTATCACTTTGCCGCGCAGCGAATCCAGCGTGACCGTATCCCCAAGCTGATTGACCAGCCGGATATTAGCCACCTTATGCCAGATCGTATCGGTGACCTGCTTGCCATCTTTGATGCGGGTAACAACGGAATCGGGGAAATATCGCGGCGGCATGGCTACCCCATAGGTATTCGCGATCCCATAAAACACCAGCGGCACTATCACCGCAATACATATAGCCAACCACGATTTCTTACTCACGACACATTCCTTTTAAAAGCTGTACCAAAAATCCTCCACCACAACTCGCCCTGCTTAGCCGCCGCCACTCTTCGCCCCTGGCCGCCATCCTGCCCGGCCACCCTCCCTACTCCGGCTTGCCCGGCTTCTCCGCCGGCTGCTCCACCTTTACCTTATTCTCATCCGCATAATGCCGGTCATAACGATTCCGCAGGTGATTATATGAATCCCCATCCCATAAAAAGGCGAGAATGAACCAGATAAAAAGACACGCCGGTACCGCGATCGTCATGATCATGTTCTTGATCTCATGACGCAGGTGCATGAACTCGGCAATAATATAAAATGCCTTCGCACACGTCAGGATCAGGTAAATTCCATTGAGCACATACTTGGGAGGAAACTCCGTCTTCATGTGGATCGTCGCCAGCGTGATCTCTACAAGCGTGATCCCTAGCAGGATCCAGAAGGTCCGCCAGATCGGCTTGGTATCGAATGAAGTATGCGCGTTATCGCGACCCGTTGTTTCAGCACTTGACATATTAAATAATTTATTTGATCCTTTTTAGATACCGTTTCTTACAGCAGATAAAAGCAGGTGAACACGAATACCCATACCAGGTCCACAAAGTGCCAGTACAAACCGGCCTTCTCGATCATCAGGTAATGCCCCTTCCTGGCAAAGTCGCCCCGCATATTCTTGATCAGCATGATCACATTGATACAAACGCCGGAGAAGACGTGAAAGCCATGGAAGCCCGTTATGGTGAAAAAGTAATTCGTAAAGTTGGTAGTCGCTCTGGAACCATCCGCATTGAGGAACGGATTCCTGCCCCACCAGGCGCCTTCACCATGCAAATGCGTCCACTCCCATGCCTGGCAGCCAAGGAAAGCCAGACCGCCGATGATGGTGAGGAACATATATAGAGAAACTTTCTTTTGGTCGCCATTGTGCCCCGCCGCAACGGCCAGCACCATCGTCACCGAGCTCATAATAAGGATAAAGGTCATCAGGCTCACAAATACCAGCGGCAGGTTGACGCCTTCCAGCAGCGGGAAAGCCCTGAATGCCTGGTTAGGGTCGGGCCAGCCATTGCTTGCAAAACGGATAGAGCCGTAAGAGATCAGAAAAGCACCGAAAGTAAAGCTATCGCTCATCAGGAAATACCACATCATCAACTTACCATACTCCACATTGAAGGGGCTCTTCCCGCCACTCCACCATTTCTGTCCTGCTGGTACTGCATGTGCCATATTCTTATTGTATTAATTGCAAATTTACTATTTAACCAATATAAAGAAAATCAACAGATAGAGCCAAAGTAAGTCCACAAAATGCCAATACGTCGCCATTACCTCCACCGGAATGCTGTTGTAGCTTCGCACCTTCGATACCAACACCCGCGCCAGCATGGCCACCAGCGCGATCACCCCACCCAGCACATGCACCACATGCAACCCCGCGATCACATACAGGAACTGCCCGCCCCCCGAGCCCCGGAAGGTGATCCCCGAGTGCCAGATCTCCCGGAACCCCGCCCACTGCAATAACATGAACAGGATGCCCAGTATCGTCGTCACCGTCAGCAGGTTGCGGTACCGCAACATCTCCCGCTCTTTAAAAGATCTCAATGCGATCTGCATCGTCAGACTGCTTGACAGGATGACCGCCGTCGAATACCAAAACGCCTTTGGGATCGAAAAGGTCGTCCAACCCGCCGCATTCCTTTTCACTACATACGCACTCGTCAACCCCGCAAACATCATCACAATGCTTGCCAACGCCACCCATAACGTAAACTTATGAGGATGTATTCTCTTTCGCTGGTCGTTCACAACTTCCATATATTTATTGTCCTTTCCACAGTTTTATCATCCTTCTCAATATCAGGTCTTGGTGGCCAGCAGCGCAAGCAGCACCACCGGTAAATAAATATAACTCCCGAACATCACCCTTCTGGCCGCCTTCACCGTCATCTCCCGGTATAGCCGTACGCACGTTGCCACTAGCAGCAGGTTCGCCACCAGCACAATGATCGCTCCGGCCATCCCGCACATCCCCGTCAGCCACGGCAGCACCCCAACCGGCACCAGCAACAACGAGTAAATGATCGACTGGATAGCGGAATATTTTGTCGGCCCCTCCGTGGACGGCAACAGCTTGAATCCCGCCGCCGCATAATCCTTGTGCGCAATCCAGGCAATCGCCCAGAAATGCGGGAACTGCCAGAAGAATTGCAACGCGAAGAGGATCCACCCGCCCGCGCTTAGATCGTCATTTCCCGCAGCCCAGCCGATTAGGCAAGGCAATGCGCCCGGGACCGCCCCCACCAGCACCGAGATCGCGCTGACCTTCTTCAACGGCGTATAGATAAAGGCATACAGGAACAGGCTGAAAGCCGCCAGACCCGCCGCAAGCCAGTTGAAATGCGACAGTATCAGTACCCCGCCTATACCCGCCAGGACCGCAAAGGTCCACGCCTCCTCCGTACTCATCCGCCCCGAGGCAACCGGCCGGTTGGCCGTCCGCTTCATCAACGCATCCGTATCCTTCTCCACGATCTGGTTGATCGCATTCGCACTCCCCGTCACCAGCATGCCGCCAATAAAGAAGAGCCCGATCGCCGCCCAGTCATATTCCTTTACTTTCGGCGCCAGCAAATAGCTGATCAAGGCTGAAAAGACAACCATGAAGCTAAGATTGAACTTGATCAGCAGTTTATAGTCCTGCAGTTTGCCGGCAAATTTTAAAGAACTCGATTGCTTCACAATATGCATGATCTTAATGCACGCTTTCATTAGCCCCCAACGGCTCCGTTTGCGGGATGAATTCCCTTCCATCCTTCGCATAATCATAAGGCCAGCGATAAACTTCCGGGATCTCCCCGGGCCAGTTGCCATGCCCCGGCCGGATCGGCGCCGTCCACTCCAACGTAGTAGACCCCCAGGGGTTCCTGGTCATTACCCGCCGCCCCTTGAAAATGGAGTAGATGAAATTGAAGACGAACAGCAGCTGCGCCGCGAAAACGATCATCGCTACCGTCGAGATGAACCGGTTGAGGTCGCCGAACTGGTTAAAGGATAGCCAGCTCCGATAATCCAGATACCGGCGTGGCATCCCCGCCAACCCTTCGTAGTGCATCGGCCAGAAGATCAGATACGCCCCCGCCAGCGTGATCCAGAAGTGAATATACGCCAGGGTATTGTTCATATAGCGGCCGTACATCTTCGGGAACCAATGATAGATCCCCGCGAACATCCCTAATATCCCCGATACCCCCATCACGATATGGAAGTGGGCAACCACAAAATAAGTATCGTGCAGCTGAATGTCCAGCGTAGAATTACCCAGGAAGATACCGGTCAACCCCCCCGAAATAAACGTGCTGACAAACCCGATCGCGAACAACATCGCCGGCGTGAAGCGGATATTACCCCGCCATAACGTCGTCAGCCAATTGAACACCTTGATGGCGGACGGTACCGCGATCAACAACGTCAGCAATACGAACACCGATCCCAGGAACGGATTCAAACCCGTCACGAACATATGGTGCGCCCACACCAGAAAGGCCAGGATGGCGATCGCAAACAATGACCCGACCATCGCGATATACCCAAAGATCGGTTTGCGGGCATTGACCGACATGACCTCGGATACAAGACCCATCGCGGGTAAAATAATAATATATACTTCAGGGTGACCGAGGAACCAGAATAAGTGCTGATACAAGATCGCACTTCCGCCCTCATTCGGAAGCGCCTTGCCGGTCTCCGTCAGGAAAATATCGGAAAGATAGAAGCTCGTGCCCCCATGCCGGTCGAACAGCAGCAGGATAAAGCCCGACAAAAGAACCGGGAAGGACAATACCCCCAGCACCGCGGTGAAGAAGAGCGCCCAGATCGTCAAAGGCAGCCTTGTCATGCTCATCCCTTTCGTCCGCAAATTCAGGACCGTGGAAATATAGTTCAGCCCGCCCAGCAGCGAAGAGACCACGAACATCGCCATCGAAGTGATCCATAAGTCCATTCCCGCCTTCGATCCCTCCGAAGCATCCCCCAACGCACTCAACGGCGGATAAGAGGTCCAGCCGCCGCTTGCGGGCCCCGTCTCGATGAAAAGCGACGACAACATGACGATACTCGCACCCAGGAAGAACCAATAAGACAACATATTCAGGAACGGCGAAGCCATATCCCTTGCGCCGCACTGCAGCGGGATCAGGAAGTTGGCAAACGTTCCGCTCAATCCCCCCGTCAACACGAAGAAGACAAGGATCGTCCCGTGCATCGTTACAAGCGCATAATAGAATTCCGGCTGGATCTGGCCGCCCGCCGCCCATTTCTTGCCAAGAATATCCTCCAGGATCTGGAAATGCGAGTCCGGATAACCCAGCTGCAACCGGAACAACACCGACATCAGACCGCCAATGATCGCCCAGATCATCCCCGTGATCAGGAACTGCTTGGAGATCATTTTGTGGTCCTGACTGAATACATATTTTGTTATGAACGTGTCATGATGGTGATGAATTTCGGGCTCATCCAAATGCGCGTCATGGCTGGTCTCGGTTACCGGACGTATTGCTGCTTCGTTGCTCATTTCAAAATTTTTATGGATACCGTATGGTTATTCATGTTATTGGATCATTTGCCTTGTGCGACCAGCTTCGTAGCCGGGACCGCCGGGACGCCCGAAGTCGCCTTTGTCGTGTCCGACGCCGAACCGCCTGCGGGAGAAGGGGTCTTTCCTGCCATGACCAGGTCATAGTTGGACTTCTGCCCCGCCAGCCAAAGCACATACTCCTCGTGGGTCACCACCTTTACTACCCCGCGCATCGTATAGTGACCCCTGCCGCACATCTGGTCGCAGGAGATCTCATAGTCGAACTGCGGGTTGCTCAGCTTCTTCCGCATCTCGTCTGTCGTATATTTCGGGATGAACCACAGCGTCGTCGGAGTTCCCGGCACCGCATCCATCTTTTGCCGGAAATACACCAGCCCGACGTCATGGATCACATCACGCGATCCGATGATCAGCTTGACCGGCTTGTTGACCTCGATATACATATCACCGGTGACGATATCGTCATGCGAATAGGGATCATCCCAGATCAACCCCAGCTGATTGTTCGCCCCGTCATTGATGTTCTGATAATATTTCTTCCCGAACGTATGATCCTTCCCCGGATAACGGAAGATCCAGCCGAACTGCTTGCCCGTCACCTCGACCTGGTTGGCGTCCGCCGGGGCTTCACCCGTGATCCGGAACCAATAGAACAGCCCGAAACCGACCAGTACCGTCAAAAAGATCGCCGGCACCACCGTCCAGATCACTTCCAGCCTGTTGTTGTGCGGGAAATAATGCGCCTGCCTTTTTTCCGAATACTGGTATTTATAGGCAAACCAGAAAAGCAGGATCTGTGTGATCACGAATACGACCCCGGTGATCACGATCGTGATATACATCATGGTATCGATCTGCTCGCCATGCACGGACGCCGACTCACCAAGGATCTTTCCACGGTAAAGCTCGTTACACCAGTAGACGCCGATCAAACCCAGGACCAGAAAAACGATCATCAGAAAGCCGTTCACCCGGTTGTTCTGCTCGAAATTCTTCTTTTCCCCTTTTAATACGCCCACATACTCACTGGCTTTGGCGATCTGAAAGGTGATCAGGAAGCCCAGTAACAAGATCAGTAACAGAAAAAACGTAGCCATGGTATAAAAGAGTTTTTAAGTATGATGGATAATACTTTCTTTCACAAAAGGATGGTTCTTTGCCAGCATGGGGAATTTACTCAATACCCTTTGCGTCTGCCACATGATCAGCCCCACGAAGCCCAGGGCGATCCCGAAATCGAACAGGTTCAGCATAACATGGTCAGGGTCGACCCTGGGGAATACCATCTGGTAAAAATCCAGCCAGTGCCCAAAGATCAAAAGTACGGACATAAAAGTTACGGTGCCCCAGTTCCGCTTGGATCCCCGTTTCATATAAATGAGCAGCGGAGCTACGAAGTTGATTATCAAGTTCAAATAAAAGATACCCGCATACGCTCCGTCAAACCGCGGCTTAAAGTACACGGTCTCTTCAGAAATATTCGCATACCAGATCAGCATGAACTGGTCGAACCAGACATAACACCAGAAGATCGAGAAAGCAAATTGATACTTCGCCATATCATGCAGATGCTCCTCGTTCGTATATTCCAGGTAACCATGATTCTTCAGGTAGATTATAAAGATCGTCATCAGCGCAATCCCCGATACCCATGTGCTGGCGAACGTATACCAGCTATACATCGTAGAGAACCAGTGCGCATTCAGGCTCATCAGCCAAAGCCAGGGGGTGACCGACATTACCGTCAATGCGAACCAGACGACATATATTGCCGCCCAAACCGTATTGGTAAAAATGTATCGCCTCCCTTCCCCCACCGTCAGCTTGGTGTCATCGATCGACCGGGACAGGTTCCGCAACTTGAAGCCCAGCAGCGTCCACAGCCCGATGGTCAGCACCGTCCAGATCGTAAAAAAGGTGGGATTAAGGAACCCGGATTTACCTTTCAATACCGCATCATTTGCGACCACGCCCTTGTCGACCCATTCATATAGCGCCGAATGCCCACCCCAGACCAGACACATCAGGATCACGAAACAGATGATGCCGAGCGGCGTCACACAGGCGGCAAGCGCCTCCGTCAACCTGCGGAAAGACAACACCCAGCCGGCCATCGCCAGCGTATGCGCCGCATAGAAGAACAAGCTCGCATTCACGATCAGCAGAAAATACACGCTGTTCTGTAGCAGTGCGGCCCAGAAGCGGCTTCCGCTCACGTTATTGCCGCCGCCATACACGATAAATCCGATGATCAGCGAGATCACACCCACGGTCATCAACCCGAGTGACCATTGCTTGTACCGGGTGGGCGTTTGAAAATGTTCCTTAATGTGAGATATAGATGACATTCGGAATGATTTATAGTATTCTGTATTAGCTTCCTTTACTTTTTCCCGGCCGAATCCGCTTTAGCACCGCCACTACCCGCGGCAGCCCCACCACCGGCGGCGCCGGAAGCTGCGGCCGGCTTGGCCGCCGGTTGCTTCGACTTGATATAGGCGATCACCATCCAGCGCTGTTCCGTGTTCAGCTGAGAAGCATAACTTCCCATCTTGTTCTTGCCATAAGTGGCCGAATAGAACATCTGCCCTTCCGGCATACTCGTATATTGCGGATTACCGGTAAAGTTTGCCGGCGCAGCCGGGAAAGGCCCTTCGCCGCCCTTGTACAGCGGTCCGTTGCCATCCAGCTTAGGCCCATGGCAAATGGCGCAATTTACCAGGTACAACCGCGCTGCCTCCACCGTATCCATCGACGTCAACGGATTCTTTACCTGCTTCGCCGCCTCATAGTTGACAGTAGAGCCCGCGGAATCCTTCGGTATAAGAAAAGGCAGCAATTCTCCCTGCTTGATCGTACCCGGGACCGGCGTATTGCTGAAATGGATCCCCTTCTTCAACAGTTCCGCTTTCATCTCTTCCGTGGTAGCATACGTCTCATATGCGCGGCTATAAGCCATATCCGGCATGTAGACCCTCCCCGGAGTGCGCTGTACGTCGGAACAGCCGATAGCCAGCGTTACCGCACCAAAGATCGACGAAGCTATTATCAGTTTTTTCATACTAATGCAGTTCCTTTTTGTTCGAATGGGGTTTTGTCTTTATCGTAACGACCCAGCCACCAGCCGGTCTCCGCGATTTGCGTATTGATCCCGGTCGCTCCTACACTCGTCAGAAAGTCGATCACCGCCGCCTCATTGGTCTTGTCCGTCAACTCGATCACCATCGTAAACTGATCGTCCGTGGACCGCAGGTTGAAATGATGCTTCCGCACAAAAGGCGCGATCTGACAGAGATAACAAAAGGTTAGGACCATCCCCACCGCCGAGAAGAGCACCGTCAGCTCGAACGTAATAGGTATCCACGCCGGAAGGTCGAAATGCGATTTGCCCCCGAAATTGATCGGCCAGTCGCTGTTGAAGATCCAGCCGATACCGCCAACGGCCGTCGTCGTCCCCGTGATACCGTAAATAAAGCCGGCCGTATGCAAGCTCGTCTCCCGCAGTCCCATCACCTGATCCAGGCCATGTATCGGCATCGGAGTAAAGACATCAAAGATCTTATACCCCGCCGACCGCACCTTCTTTATGGCGGGAAAAAGGACCAGTTCATCTGTGAAAATACCGACAACAAATTTTTTGACTGACATACTTATAATCTTTTAGACCCTAGTGGCCGTGATGAAGGTTTTCGCCCGCAAAATCATCCACCGTTTCCGCCTCGGCATGACCCATCTTGTCCTTGTAGATGTGACCCGATTTTTTCAGGATATGCTTGATCTCGGCGATCGCGATCACCGGAGCGAATTTCGAGAACAGGAAATAACACGTAAAGAAGAGCCCGAACGTCCCGATATAGAACCCGACCTCCCAGATCGACGGGCGGTAATACGTAGCCCAGCTGCTGGGGATATAATCCCGGTAAATAGAGAGGACGATGATCACAAACCGCTCGAACCACATCCCGATATTTACGATGATCGACATAAAGAAAGTGACCGTAATATTCCGGCGCATCTTCCGGAACCAGAAGATCTGCGGCGACAACACATTACATCCCATCATCAGGTAATAGGCCCATCCATATGGGCTGAACACGTTGACCCGGTTCTGCATAAAGGCCCAGTTCTCGAATTTATTCTGACTGTACCACGCTACAAACAGCTCGGTCAGGTAGGCGATCCCCACGATCGATCCCGTCAGCACGATCACCTTGTTCATGACCTCGATATGCTCGAGCGTAATATACTCTTGCAGGTTCAACACCTTCCTGCTTACCAGCAATAGCGTCTGTACCATCGCAAACCCCGAGAAGATGGCGCCCGCAACGAAGTAAGGCGGGAAGATCGTCGTGTGCCACCCGGGGATGACCGAAGTCGCAAAGTCAAAGGACACGATCGTGTGTACCGAAAGCACCAGCGGCGTGCTCAAACCGGCCAGCACCAGCGCCAGGGCCTCATGCCGCTGCCAGTGTTTGGCCGAGCCCGACCAGCCGAATGACAACGTACCATACATGAACTTCCGCCACTTTAATTTGGCCCGGTCCCGGACCGTAGCCAGATCGGGGATCAGCCCGGTATACCAGAACAAGACCGATACCGTAAAATATGTCGAGATGGCGAATACGTCCCACAGCAGCGGAGAGTTGAAGTTCGGCCAAAGCGGGCCCCGCGTATTGGGGTACGGCATAATAAAGAAAGCCAACCAGACCCGTCCCATATGCCAGACCGGGAACTGACCGGCGCACATTACCGCAAAGATCGTCATGGCTTCCGCCGCACGGTTAACCCCCGTACGCCAGCCCTGGCGGAACAACAAAAGGATCGCGGAGATCAGCGTTCCGGCGTGACCGATACCGACCCACCAGACGAAGTTGGTGATATCCCAGCCCCAGCCGACCGTTCGGTGAAGGTTCCACTGGCCTACTCCATAGATCACCTGCATCGTCACCGAATAGATGCCGAAAATAAGACAGGCGACAGATATCAGGAACCCGATCCACCAGGCCCTGCTGGGACTGGCTTCGATAGGACGAACAAGATCCTCCGTCACCTGATGGTAATCCTTCTGCCCTTCTACCAGCGCGGGCCTGACCTGTGATTCATATGCTAATAATGCCATAGTATTTTGCGCTTTTAGCTATTATTTTTTTTCGTTGACAGCGAATCCGGTTTGATCTCTTCCGAATCGGTGTTGTTGGGGCCCCAAACCATATCCGTATTCCGGACCTTCGCCAGGTAATTCAGGTTCGGTAGCGTGTGCAGCTCTTCCAGGCCATAGAAGACGCGCTCTGCATTGTCCCTGCGGGTCTTGCTGATCTCGCTGTCCTTGGAGTTCGCATTCCCGAAGACGATTGCATTCGTCGGACAAGCCTGCGCGCAAGCCGTCGTCGCATCGGCGTCCGTAAAGACGCGGTCCTCTCTCTTGGCCTTCAACTTGCCATCCTGCAGCCGCTGAACGCAGAATGAACATTTTTCCATCACCCCGCGACTCCGGACCACCACATCGGGATTGAGCACCATCCGCGTCAGGTCGTCATTCATCTGGAATACCGCCGGATCGAGCTTGCCTACGGTCTTCTGATCCTGGTTGTTCGGGAAGCTGTCGGCGCCGGTATAGTCGGCCCAGTTGAACCGCCGGATCTTATACGGACAGTTGTTTGCACAATATCTTGTACCGATACACCGGTTATACACCATCTGGTTCAAACCCTCCGAGCTATGTTGGGTCGCATTGACCGGACAAACGTTCTCGCAAGGCGCATTGTCGCAGTGCTGACAAAGCATCGGCTGGAAGATCACCTGGATATCATCCGGGTTGTCCAGGTTCCGGGGATTGGCCGCCGAATAATAACGGTCGATCCGGATCCAATGCATATCATGATACCGCAACACCTCATCCTTCCCGACCACCGGTACGTTGTTCTCCGCATGACACGCGACCACACACGCCGCACAGCCGATACAGGAATTCAGGTCGATCGACATCCCCCACTTGATCCCCGGCTTATCGTAGACCGGATACAACGTTCCCTGCCGCTCGAAATTCTCCAGTCCGCCATAAGGCTTCAGCTCTTCCTCGCGTTCTTTCAGAATCCCATTCCGATCCTTTTTGAACTCCCCGAGCGTTATCTCCTTGACCACCTCGGTACGGCCTTCATAGCTCGTATGGGTCTGCATCTGTGCTACCTTATAGGTCGTCTTCGTATCCGAGAAATTGGCGCCGGTGGCAAACCAGTCCACCGTCGCACCGTTATACGTCAACAGCTGAAAAACATTCTTTCCCGCACCCGCCGCCGCCATCCCGATATTGTTGGCCGTATTGTCAGGATTGGCGCTTTGATGACCATAGCCGACCGGGATACCGATCACTTCATTGTGCGTACCCGGAAGGATCAGCGCCGGCAGATCCAACTCCTTATTGTTTATCGTGATCTTGATCACGTTCCGGTCCGGGAATACCTCGAACGCGTCCGCCTGCCTGCGGTCCCCCAGATCGATATGGAAGATATCCTTGGCCGCCTTCGGCGAGATCACCGCATAGTTGTCCCAATCCGCTTTGGATACGGGATCGGGCAGCTCCAGCAACCATGGGTTATTCGGCTGATTGCCTACACCCATACACACGCTTTGATAGAACACCACCTCGAACGGACCGGCGCTCTTGACCGCAGCCAGAGCCGTGGCGGCATCCGTAACCTTCGCCGGACTGGTAGCGCCCCCGGATGTCCCACCCGAAGTCCCACCTGCGGCGGCAGTACCCGCCGTGGCAGCGCCCGTAACGGCAGTAGCCGAAGCCGGCTCGATCACCCCCTTCTGCAGCGCTCTCTCATAGGCTTCTACACCGCCCAATTTATTTATCCAGTATTCCTTAAAAAACGCTTGATACGTCGTCGCGCTTCCACTCCATTTAAGCAGCGAGTCCTCAAATGGCCGCGTCTTGAAAAGCGGGGCTATAGTAGGCTGCAGGAAGCTGTAGTATCCCGGACGGGGCTCGGCGTCACCCCAGCTCTCCAGGAAATGCGGCGCCGGCAGCACAAACTTGCACAACTCCGTCGTCTCATCCAGCCGGTCATTGAAAGAGACCGTCGTCTTTACCTTCCCCAAACCGCTCTTGAACTTATCCGCATCGTAATAGGTGAACATCGGGTTCACGCCATAGATCAGCAACGCCCCGACCTTTCCGTCGTTCATATCCGCCACCAGACCGTTCAAATCGCTGTCGACACCCTGACGAACCTGCACCGGCGAAGACCAGTCCACCGTATTCCCGTTGGCCTCGATCGCTTCGTTGATCGCATTCACGATCACCTGGACATGCATATTGTTGCTGCCGCTGACGACAAGGGCTTTCCCCTTGCTGCTCTTCAACTCGTTAGCCGCCTGCTTGATCCCGGCCTTCACCGAATCGGGTAACGCGGGAGCAGTAACGGAACCACCCAGCTCGGCCAGCAGCGCCAGCGCCACCGCACCGGCCTCCGACGGCTTATGCGTATACCGGTGATCGGCGTTGCCCCCCGTCAGCGTCACGACGCTTTCGAACTGATAATGCCTGCTCAACCGGACATCCCGGTCCTTCCCGTCGATCTTCCGCTTCTGGACCCACTGATGAGCGAACTCCACCGGCGTCAGCCAGGTTCCGAGGAAATCCGCGCCCAGGCTGACGATCAGATCGGCCTTATCGAAATGATAGGAAGGGATCGCCCTTTTGCCATAAGACGCTTCGGCCGCAAGCAGCAGACCGCTGTAAGAATCGGCGTCATACTGGACATGCTTGCTGCCGGGATATTTAGCAAGGAATTCGGTAATGATCTGTTTTGTCGTAGGCGAGGTCAGCGTACCGGTCAACAGGACAAGCGGTCCCGCACCCGCGGTCAGCGCCCCGGACACCATTTTATCAAAGGAGTCGAATGTCGTGACTTCCTGCGGTTTGCCATCGGCGATCTGAACAGGATAACGAAGGCGGGCCGGATCATAAAGGTCGAGCACCGCGGCCTGTACCCGCGCCGAAGTCCCGCCACCCGTCAATGTAGATGATTTGTTCCCCTCCAGCTTGATCGGCCGCCCGTCCCGGACCTTCGCTACAACAGAAATAATGTCGCCGCCATGCGTATAGGTGGTGGCATAGAGATCGGCTACACCCGGGACCATATTATCAGGCTTGTTGACGTACGGGACAACATGCCGGACAGGCATCTCGCAGCTCGCGGCCAGCGTGGCGGCAGCCGTGCTGAAACCCAGATATTTCAGAAAATCCCTGCGGGGATGTATAGCGTCGAACAATCCTTTTCCATCCAGGCCTTCCAACGGTAAGCTCTCCTGAAATTCGTTTTCCGTCGCTTTCCGATACCCCTCGCTGTTACTACGCTCTCCGAAACTTTGCCAGTGTTTTTTGTCGCTCATATTGGAGAAGTTAACCCCCATGCCCTTCCGGGATAGGCTCCGGCCGGCTCTAAAGGGGCTTGAATTTTTATATTATATATATTGTCTTCCAAATCGATTTACTTTCTCCGCGCGTGTGGAATGCAATCTCCGCGCCGCGGAGGTGAGGATTAATAGTGGCATTTCTGACATTCGGTCCCGCCAATGTCCTTAACGGTGATGCTGTCCTTACCCCCACTCTCTGCACCGTTCTTCAGATCCTGGTGGAAATGCTCATAAATGCTATAGAATTTGTTGCCATTCGAGCCGGTCGAATCCGGGAAGTCGACCTTGGTGGTACGGTGACAGTTGATACACCAGCCCATGCTCAAAGGCGCGAATTGATGCACCTCGTCCATCTGCTGGATCGGACCATGACAGGTCTGACATTGTACTTTACCGGCCGCGGTATGCTGGGAATGGCTGAAGAAGACATGGTCGGGAAGATTGTGGATCTTTATCCATTCGACAGGCTTGGCGTCTTCCGCATGATAGGTGCTCGTCTTGGGATCAAACCCGACATAGCTGTACAGTTTCTGGATCTCCGCCGTTCCATCCACTTCACTGCCATCCTCGCGATAGAGCTTGGGACCCTTCGTATATTCATTGATGGCGGCATGACAGTTCATACAAACATTCAACGGCGGAACAGTTGCATGCTTGCTGAGCAGCGCATTGCTGTGACAGTACAAACAACTGATCTGGTTGATCCCCGCATGTACCCGGTGCGAGTAGAAGATGGGCTGGACCGGCTGATAACCCTGCTGACGGCCCAGGCCGATCGCTCCCTGTACCAGGTAAAACCCGCAGACAAGAAAGACGATCAGGATGGCAAAAGCGATATAGACCTTATTGCGATAAAAGGGCACCGGCTCGTGGGCAGGAATGCCTTCTTTGTCATCGGAGAGCTTCCTGAGACTGCTGTTGACCTGGAGCAGAACGAACATGATTATGGCCAGGATCAGGGTCAATATCCCGTACAGGAGCACATTGTCGCTTTCATTCTGATGCGCGGTGACCACGTCCCCACCCCCGCCGGCGTCGGCGGCAGGCGCTTTATACGTTTCCACATAGTTCAGGATCGCGTCGATCTGCTGGTCCGTAAGAGTCGGAAACAGGTTCATCGCCGTCTTGTTGTACTCATTGAACAAGTTGTTGAAATACTTGTTACCCGAAGCCAGGACGGCCCCATTATTATGGATCCACCGGTGCAGCAAATTCGAATCCGGCACCCTCGAGGTCACCCCTTGCAACGCAGGACCGGTAACCTTCCGGATGGGATTATGACATTGTGCGCAGTAAGTTTGAAAAAGTTGATGACCATCCGGAGCCTGAGCAAAAACCTTATTATTACAAAGTAGGACCAGAGCGGGAAGAAGAAGACTGGATATTAGCTTTTTGACTGTTCGCAACGATTTGACTGTTGGTCTTTGGTTAATCATATATACAAATAGTTGTATAAATGTGGAAAAATCTCCATGTTATTGCGCCGAAGGCGCTTTTCTTCTACATTAACAGGTTGCAAAAATAAGTCAGGATTTTAACAATCTATCAACATGGAAAAATTTTTTTTTGCCTGACTGGGCGTGGGTTTCAGCGAATTACGCCAAATCGCGCTGACCTTCTGTCATAGGATTGTCATCCGCCGGGCAAACAAAATTTAGCCGCTTATTCACCGCTGCTGCCGTAGTTTTGACCCATGACCAATCTCGCCATTTTTTCTTCGGGCGCCGGCTCGAATGCCGCCCGCATCATCCAACATTTCCAGGATCATCCCACCATCTCCGTCCACCTTATCTGCTGTAACAACCCGAACGCAGGCGTTCTGAACATTGCCGCCGCAGCCGGCGTTCCCGTCCTGCTGATCGAAAAAGAAGAATTCTTCCGCGGCTCGGCTTATGTCCCCGAACTACAGGCCCGCAACATCGGTTTTATCGTGCTTGCCGGCTTTTTGTGGAAGATCCCGCCCAGGCTGGTGCAGGCCTATAGCCGCCGGATCATCAATATCCACCCGGCCCTGCTACCAAAATATGGCGGAAAAGGCATGTACGGCCGCCATGTCCACGAGGCGGTCATCGCAGCCGGAGAAAAAGAAAGCGGCATCACCATCCACTATGTCGACGAGCTCTATGACCACGGCCAGGCCATCTTCCAGGCAAAGGCAGTCGTCGAACCGGGTGATACCCCCGAAACCCTCGCAAAGAAGATCCAATACCTCGAACATACCCACTTTCCCCGCGTGATCGAAGAGGCCGTCTATCTGTCAAATCATCGTTAAAAATGCCCATGGCCTGGCGGTTATGTCCGGTTTTGGTAGTAATATTCACAAAAATTAGCGCTTTGTCCTTTTTTACGCGCCGGCTGTCGCTGCTTATCATTCTCTCCTTATTCCTCGCCGCCGGCAGTCGCGTCTGGGGACAGGTCACCATACACGGAACAGTATATAATATGTACCGGACCAAACCCCTGGACCGGGTCAGCGTCATCAGCAGCTCCGGCCGCGGTACGGTAACCGACAGCAACGGCTACTACCAGATCATCGTCCCGCCCGACGATTCCATCTATTTCTCCTACCTGGGCCGCGCCACCGTCAAATATCCCGTTAAGGATATCAACACCCTTAACACCTTCGATATCGCCCTGCACGTAGACCCGACCGAATTAAAGGAAGTTCAGGTCATGCCGCGCAGCTATCATAATGACTCGCTCCAGAACCGAAAGGATTACGAAAAGTATTTCGACTTCAAAAAGCCAAACCCCTTTACCCTGAGCAGCGGTAGCGGCATGGGCATGGGCGCCGGCTTCGACCTCGACCAGATCATCCGCTATTTCCAGTTCGACCGCACGAAACGGCTGCAGTCCTTCCAACGCCGCCTGGTCGAAGACGAACAGGATAAATACATCGACCACCGGTTCAACCCCTCCCTGGTACTTAGGGTGACCCATCTCCAGGGGGACGAACTGGATAGCTTCATGGTCAAATACCGGCCTTCCTATAACTTCTGCAAACGCGCAACCGACTACGACCTCATGGAATATACCAAACTGGCCTTTACCGAATATGAGAAAGACCTGAAGGAAAGAAAGGAAAATCCATAAAAAAACCTCCCTTTTGGGGAGGCTGCTCTAATCAGTTTTCCATAACCATTAAACCTTATCCTATTTGAAGTGAAGTTAAGTACTGGGAATCCAAAAGTCAAGAATTGTGAACGAATGGTGCAAAACTTGATCTGAACGCCCCCTAATATTCCATTAACCGCCTCACAACGCTGTCTAACCTCGATTTTGCCAGAAAATTGCTTTCCAGCTCAATATTGAACGGCACCGGCGTATCCAGCGACGCACAACGGGTGACCGGCGCATCCAACAGATGAAAGCAATGCTCAGCTATCCATGCCGCCACCTCACCCCCGATTCCACCCGTAAGAGTATCCTCATGCAAAACCAATGCCTTCCCCGTCCGGCCTACGGATTCCCGTATCGCCGGATAGTCCAGCGGCAGCAAGGTCCGCAGATCCAGGATATCCAGCGACAGCTCCCGGTGAACCGCCGCATACTCCAGCGCCCAATGCACCCCCGCACCATAAGTAATGACGGATATATCCTCCCCCTCCCTTACCAGCCTGGCTTTCCCGATAGCCAGCTCATAATAGTCCTCGGGCACCGGTCCGCTGACACTCCGATATAAGGCTTTGTGCTCAAAATACATTACGGGGTTCGGATCGTGGATGGCGGCAATCAAAAGTCCTTTTGCATCATATGGATTGGAAGGATAGACCACCTTTAACCCCGGCGTATGGACAAACCAGGCTTCATTACTCTGGGAATGGAACGGTCCCGCCCCAACCCCGGCCCCCGTAGGCATCCGGATGACCACATCCGCCGCCTGCCCCCACCGGTAATGGATCTTCGCCAGATTGTTGACGATCTGATTGAAACCCGCCGTCACAAAATCCGCAAATTGCATCTCCATCACGCTCTTAAACCCCTCCAAGCTCAACCCCAACGCACAGCCGACGATCGCGCTTTCACACAACGGCGTATTCCGGACCCGCTCCTTGCCATATTTCTCCAGCAACCCCTCGGTGATCTTGAAAGCGCCGCCATATTCCGCAATGTCCTGACCCATCAGGACCAGGTTATTATTGTGCTTCATCGACTGATCCAGCCCTTCCCTGATCGCATCGATCAACCTTTTCTCAGGGACATTGGCTCCCGATTCCTCCGGCTCCGCGCGGACATACGGCGCCGGCGCATATACATCCGCCAACTCCTCATCCGTATCCGGCAGGATCGTCACCGGCTCCGGCAAACCGCTCAACTCCGTTTCGATATAGCGGCCCGTCTCCCGCCGGATCGCTTCGATCTCTTCAGGACTAAGCACCTTCTGCTCGCGCAAATAGCTTTCGTAGCTGACCACCGGGTCCCGCTTGCCCCAGTCCTCGAACAACTCCTTCGGCACATATTTGACCCCGCTGGCCTCTTCGTGGCCCCGCATCCGAAAGGTCATACATTCCACCAGGTATGGCCGCTGATATTTTGTACAGTATTTTCTCAACCCCCGGATCGTATCATATACTGTAAGTATATTATTGCCATCGATCCTGATCCCCTCCATGCCATAACCCTGCGCCTTATAGACCAGGCTCTCGCCGCGATACTGCTCGCCAACCGGCGTGCTCAGCGCATACCCGTTGTTCTCGATCACAAAGATCACCGGCAGATCCCACACCGAAGCCACATTGAGCGCCTCATGAAAATCTCCTTCGCTGGTGCCGCCCTCGCCGGTGAAGACCAGCGTCGCCTTGCCATTCTTCCGCAACTTGGCTGCCAACCCGATCCCATCCGCAATCCCCAGCTGCGGGCCCAGATGCGAGATCATCCCGCAGATCGCATACTCCCGGCTTCCGAAATGGAAACTACGCTCCCGGCCCTTACTATAGCCGTCCGGACTGCCCTGCCATTGCTGGAATAATTTTGACAACGGCATCCCCCGGCCGGTAAAGACCCCCAGGTTGCGATGCAACGGCAATATCCATTCATCCTGGGCCATCGCAAGGGTGGCCCCCACCGCAATAGCTTCCTGGCCGATCCCGCTAAACCACTTGCTGATCTTCCCCTGCCGCAACAGGACCAACATCTTCTCCTCGATCATCCGGGGCAATAGGACGCTCTTGTACAAGCGAACAAGCTCCTCGTTGCTGCAGCCTTTTCTGTCAAAGTTCATACGATCTGTCTTATCTTGTGATCCAAAGTACGTCCGCCGCCCTTTCGCCACAACCAACTCCCCTACACCACATCAAACCCCCTTACACCACATCCACGCCCCCCTATACGACTACCAACTCGAAGAACGCCGCCGGGTCCAGCCACTTCACCGCCAGCTCCCGCAACTCCTCCGGCGTGATCGTCTTCACGATCCGTATCCCTTCCCGGAAATAATTTTCATCCAACCCATTCAACAGAATACTCTTCCAGCGACTTGCCACATGGAACGGTCCGTCAAGATCCCCCAGCACCGTCCCGATCGCAAAATTCCGCGCCATCTGCAACTCCTCTTCATCGATCAACTCCTCCCGCAACAGATTCATCTCCTTATAGACCTCGCCGATCGCCGCCTCAGCCACCTCCTTGCCCGCCTCCGTGCTGATCATCAACGCACTCTCCTGCCGGTTGTTGACCAGGTAACTGTAGATCCCATACGTATATCCCTTGTCCTCCCGGATATTGGTCATCAGCCGGGAACCAAAAAAGCCCCCGAACACATTATTCAGCACCTGTACCCGCTGAAAGTCGGGATGATGCCGGTTCGGAAAATTCCGCGCAATCCGGATCGACCCCTGTACCCCATCCGGATCATTCGTCACCCGATATTTCTTTTGACCCGCCGCCACGATCGGGAAAAATGGCGCCTCATCCCCAACCGCCGGCTTGCCAAGCGGCAGCGGCCCGAAATACTTTTCCAGCAACGGGATCAGATCGCCCGGCAGCTTCCCCGCCGCAATTATCCGGCATGCCCCACTCTGGTAATAGCGGCGATAGTACGCCACCAGCGCCTCCCGATCCAATGCCTGATAGTCCTCCGGCATGTTGAAACGGCCATACGGATGCGTCTCGCCATAGAGGTAGGAATCGATCAGCCTCCCCGCTACAAAATCACTTTTCTTCAGGTTCACCTGTAACCGCTGCTGCGCATTCTTCTTATAGATCGCCAGCTCTTCCCCGGGATACACCGACTCCGTCAACAATTCCGCCACGACCGGCACCAGCTCCTGAAAATGCAGGTTCAGACAATGCAATGTCAGCTCCGCCGTCTCATGATGACACGCACGGCTCAGATAGGCGCCATAGTAATCGAAATGCTCACTGATATCAAACGCCTTCCGCGTCGTCGTCCCGTTCTTCAGCAGACTATTCGCCGCAGCCGCTACCCCCTTCCCGGTTTCATAAGAATTTCCCGCATCGAAGATCCAGCTCACCATCATCGCGTCGACCTTACCCAGATCGATCGCATACACCTCGACCCCGTTCGACAACGTATATCGCACATAAGGCGGAAGCTCCAGCTCGAATTCCTTGGCGTCCTTCACCGCCGGCGCTACCTTCCTGTTCAACTTTCTGTTCGCTTGTACAGCCATGTTTCACTTATTTTTTATCCGACGCTTCCAGGTTATTACCCACCCCCTCCAGGGTTCTGTAATATAACGTATTACTATTCCGCTGATCGAAGATCTCGCGGCTCGTCGCCAGGATGTCCTCCACGCTGACCGACCGGTACCGGTCCAACTCCGTATTCATCATATTCGCATCCCCCAATAGCTCATAGATGGCAAGACTATTGGCCCGGTTCATTACGCTCATATCCTCGAACACGATCGCCGACTCGGTCTTGTTCTTTACCTTTGTCAGCTCCTTTTCCGTGACAGGCTCCATCCGCATCCTCTCCAGCTCTTCCTCCACCGCCCTGTCCGCATTCTCCATCCGCACCCCTTTGATCAGCTTGCCTTCCACCACTACCAACCCCGGATCGACCGAACCGGTATGATAGCATTCGATCTGACTGAATAATTTCTTCTCTTTCACCAACGCCTGATGCAACCGCGAAGAGGTGCCGCCGCCCAACACTTCCGTGATCAGATCGGCGATATAATACCCCTTCTCCGTACGGGCCGCCATCGGATAACATTTGTACAGCGCATCCAACGGCACGTCCGCTCTTACCTCCATCCTGCGGGCCGCTTCCTGCTTCGGCTCCCGCGGCAGTTCACGAACATATTTCTCGCCCGGGGGGATATCCCCAAACCACTTCTCCGCCAGCTCCCGCACCTGCGCCGTCGTCACCTTTCCGGCTACAACCAGGATCGCATTCATCGGCCGATAATATCTAAAGAAGAAATTCCGGACATCCTCCAGCTTCGCCTCCTCGATATGACTCAGCTCACTGCCGATCGTCATCCAGCGATACGGATGCTCCCGGTAGACAAGCTCCCGCAGCTTGAACCAGACATCTCCATATGGTTTGTTGATATAATGCTCCTTGAACTCTTCCATCACTACCTTTCGCTGTACCTCCAGACTCTTCTCACTAAAAGCCAATGACAGCATCCGGTCGCTCTCCAGCCAAAAGGCCGTTTCGATATTCTCGGTCGGCAACTGAATATAGTAATTGGTGAAGTCATTTGTGGTATAGGCATTGTTCTCACCACCCGCCAATTGTAAAGGAGTCTCGAAATCTTCGATGTTGACCGAACCGCCAAACATCAGGTGCTCGAATAAATGCGCGAAACCGGTCCTTTTCGGATCCTCATCCCGCGCGCCGACATCATACAACACATTGACGATGGCCATCGGAGTGGACGGGTCTTCATGCACCAGGACCCGGAGACCATTCGCCAGCTCGAACTTATCAAATTTTATGGTCATAATAGCAGAACCCGCGTAAAGCGCGGGCCTGCAAAATTAACGAATCCTAGTCAATAGTCTTCACCTTCATGTCGAACGTCATAAGCTGGCCCTTCCGCCGGATGATCATCCGTACCCGCTCCCCCGCATTCTGCATCTGGTTCTTATAAGCCTGGATATTGTTGCTGAAATTCGTATTGACCGCGATCAGGATGTCATCCACCTTCAAACCGGCCTTATCGGCGGGCGACCCCGGCATGATATCCCCTACCCGGATAAGACTGTCTTCCCAATAAATGCTCAACCCCGAATAAGAGTAGTCGAAGAAGTCGTGATAATGCGAATTCGGGGTGAGACAAATATACCGGCGATCATAGTTCAGGATGACATTGAAACGGCGCAGGATATCGTTACCGATCAGCCCGCCCAGGTTGGGATAGGAAGTGACATTATACGTATCGTCGAAGATGTAGGTAGGCACCCGGTGAAAATGATAGGGCCCCAGCTTTAGCTCGCGGATCGTCGTCAGCCGCATCGTCGTCTTCCCGCCCAGCCCCTGCGCCCGCGTCAGATACTGCCTCTTGCGGGTATCCAGGAAATTGCTGTCCGTAGTGAAATCGGTGGATAGCAAGGCGCACAGCCCGGCCCCCGTATCGAAATAGAACCGCGCATTGATCTTTCGCGCATCGACCGTCTCCGCGCCGACGATCGGCAGATTGGGGATCAGCGGCCGCATGACATACGAACCTTTTGGATACCGGAAAGACCCCAGCGAATAGACCGATACTTTAAGACTGTCATAGTTGATCCCGACGATATACCGCGAAAAGAAGCTGTACCCGATGATCCCATCGATCTTTTCCCCATAAACGCTGGTTAGAATCTCATAGTCGTTGACATGGAAATTCAGACTGTCCACAGTAAGACCCGGCAGATGCAGCGTTCTGTTGTAAAGGAACCGTACCTTCCGCACCCCCGCAATACCCAGAATGGTCTTGTCCGAAAGCTCCGGCTTCAGACGCAACCGCTCGCACGTGGTCGAGTCCAGCGAAATGCCGCCGCTGCCCGTATCCAGAATGAGATTGAGACTGTCCGGAAAATCATCCAGCCGCGCTCGCAGGACCATCACCCCGCCGGTAAAAAGTGTGAACGGAAACTTAGTGAGCAACCGCGCCGGTGATTGTACGAAGGTTTCCTGAGCGGTCGCCGGAACATGGGATAAAGTGAGGATAGATGCAAAAAGCAGTATCCAGCAGTTTTGGTTTCGCATTATCATGTGAAGTTCGATCTATTAAATATATATTCTATTCGTTAGGTTAGCAAACCGGTCATCCAAAAAAGTACAGACGCCCGCCTGCAAGGTATAGACAACGTCCCGGCCGGTTTCCGGACACAATGTTTACCTTTTCTTTGCACAATCTTCAACTTCCTGCACAATGCGTACCTTTGCCTCCTGAATCACCCGAACGGCCATGAATTTATCCGAACTATACAATAGAGCGCTCGACAAGGGGTTTCTCAACAAGGAAGAGGGCGTCTACCTTTTCACTCACGCCCCCCTTACCGAACTGATGCAGGTCGCAAACGAGCTGCGCAGATCCCAGGTCCCTCACGGTAAGGTCACCTGGCAGATCGACCGCAACGTCAACACCACTAACGTCTGTATCGCGAACTGCAAATTCTGCAACTTCTACCGCATCCCCGGCCACCCCGACGCCTATATCACGGACATCGATACCTATAAGCGAAAGATCGAAGAAACCTTCCGCTGGGGCGGCGACCAGCTCCTCCTCCAGGGCGGCCACCACCCCGGACTGGGCCTCAGCTTTTACACG
>DASRRX010000008.1:0-122462 GCA_035695565.1 Puia sp.
CGGATTCAGTAATTGCTTCAGGTATTCAAAGATGAGCCGTATGTCCCGGTCATGCTTTTGGAGCTTGCCGCCTTGTTTGATCATTTTCTTTTCCATCTGCTCCAACTTGATTAAGATATCCTTATGCGTTAAAAGCATTTCCCGCATTTTCGCAAACACTCTTATCACCTGGATATTTACGGCTATCGCCCTTTCACTGCTCAAGACACAAGACAACATGGTAACTCCTTGTTCAGTAAAACAAAAGGGAGCATACCGCAAGCCCTGCCTGTCTTCTTTGGAGGTCGCATTTTGCGTCCTCCAGGTTTCGAACTCCTCCTTGTTCATTTCAAACAGGAAGTCCGGCGGGAAGCGGTTAATATTTCTCCTTACCGCTTCCTTTAGTCGTTTGGTCTCTACACCGTACAATTCTGCCAGATCACGGTCTATCATTACTTTTTGTCCCCTGACCAGATAAATTTTACTGATGATCGCTTCTTCTGCTAATGCTATTGTCTTTGCCATAAGATGGGTTTTTGAGGTATCACTATGGGCGATACCGGGACGCAAAATTATTTATTCGGTTATTCAAAACGGGTGGAACTTTTTCACGTCGGCTTGCAACTCATCGAGCACCTGCTGCTTATACTCCTCCGTCGAACTGACGTGCCGGTGACCGGCCAGGTACTGGGCCTTTCGCAAGTCATACACCTTTACCCAGTGGGTGATCACCGATGCCCTGACCTGATCGAGGTTTTTTACCGCATGATTGATCTGCCGCAGGTGCTTCAGGATCACCCCGGTGACCCCGTAAAAATGAAGGGCTTCCCGGTGCTGGATGAACAGCTCATCGGTTCCGGCTGGATGCAGCTGCAACAGTTGCTTGCGCGTGTCGGCCAGATAGTCCATCAGCTCGTAGACTTGCATGGCTTCGAGTTGTAAGACGCGCTCCGCTGTCCTTCGCTGGTGGTGCACGGTGATCCGCCCTTCCCGTAGCTGAAGGTCTTGTACGTTGAGTGCTTTGATCTCCTCTACCCGCAAGCCTTGGTTGACCAGCAGCCCTACGATGACCTTGTTCCTTCGGCGGGAGAGCAGATTGCGCTCCTGGGGCGGGATGATCTTTCCGGCTTCCCGCTCGATCGTCACGGGGTATTGCCGGTAAAGCCGTTGCAGCTCGTCGACAGAAAGAATAGGGTGGTACACCCGGCGTTTGATGCCGCGCAGCTTGACAAAAGCAGCCGGATTGTCCGTCGCCGTTCCTTCGCTGATCAAAAAATCAAAGAGCTTGCGGATATCCGATACGTAATGCGCGATGGCCTTTTGAGAGACACCCCGCTTTTGGCAGGCCTGTACGTAGCCCATCAGATCGTTATAACTTATTTCGGCTGGCTCAGGGATATTCTCCCGGTCAGCCCAGGCTAAAAAATCGGCGGTCTGCCGCAGGATGGTCGCGACCGTCGCGGAGCTATAACCCTTCAGGGTCAGCCACTCTCGGAACTTCGGATAATTCAGGATCATGGTTTGATGATTGAAGTGTTTGTACATAATGGGTATAGAGCTGCGTACTCTCCAGCGACGAGTGCCCTAAAAATTCGGCGATGCGCTCCAGGCTCATACCGTTGGCCAGCAGGTGCGTGGCAATGCTGTGGCGAAGGCTGTGCAGGTGGATCTCCTTTCGGATCAGCGCTTCGTCCTCCGTCAGCTGAATGAGCTTTTGCAACCGCAGCAGCATAGCCGCTCCACTGAGCCGCCGGCCGCCAGGCCCGACAAAGAAGGCTTCGTTCCTCGCCGCCAAAAAGTAGGGCCGCCCCTCATAGAGGTAGGCTTGCAGGCAGGCAAGGGAAGGGCCGGTAAGCGGTACAAAGCGCTCCCGGTAATTCTTACCCTTTCGGACATGCAGCAGCGCTTTACTCCCGTCCAGGTCATCCCTGTCCAGGTGATAGCCTTCGCTGCGGCGCAACCCGCAGCCGTAAAAGATCGTGAGCATGGCCCGGTCGCGCAGCTGCATCGCTTCATGGTAAGCCGGCCCCCGGTCATACTTACCCAGTTCGTACCGCAGCTGGGTAGTATCATACAGCAGCCCGATCTCCCGCACGGTAAGGATGGCCGTTATCCGGTCTTCATTGCTTTCTGTATCGATATCCAGCGGTGGCAGCAGGAGTCTGCCGCTTTGCCGCAGGTACTCGCCGAACCGCTTGTACGCGTCCAGGTGCTTGTTGAGGTAGTTGTTGCTCAGGCCGCCGCCACGGCGCTGATTGGGCCTCTTTTTCAGGCGGTCGTAGTGTTCCCGGATGAGCGTGTTGTCCAACTGCGATAAGGCTGTATAGCCCCTGGATTCGGCGTGATAGAGCAGTTCCTGTACATAGTTGGGCAGTTGGTAGACCGCCTGTTCATTGTAGCCGACTGTCTCGAGCCACTGCCGGAAGCCGTGGACAAGATACCGGTAGGCTTCACTTTGCAAAGCAAGTTGTTTCATGACGTTATTTTTATGGGGATCGTCTTTGCACCAGCGCAGTGAGCCGTTAGGCTAGTGCGTTGGTTCTCACTTTCTTCTTCGGCTCACTGCCTGAGTGAGCCGGTGCCGGGCCGCTAAGCCGGTCGGTGATCCCGTCCAGCACGCCCGCGATGCTGTCCTGCAGCTGCCGGTATTCCTCATACGATACGATCTCATAGTGATACGCCTTTGTTTGTTGGTCGGTGATCCGCTTAAGGTATCCGGCCTGCAAGAGCGCCGCGTGGTAACGCTTGACGGTCGAGATCGGGATGCGGAGGCGGCTACGTACCTGCGCATTGGTGAAGCAGGATTGCCTGCTTTGCTGTAGCCAGGCCTTCAGCGCTTCCAGGTGGTTGCGGGTAGCGCCGTTCAGCTCGTCGCTCTTGCGCAGCAGGATCTCTTTTAGCAGGCCGTTGGCCTCCCGGATATCTTCGAGCGTGGTTTCGATATAGGCCTCCCCGGTCACCTCATCGACTTTCCGCTCCCGCTGGTATTGCTTGTAGAACGTAATCACCTCGATAAAAGCCAGGTAATGCGCATTGCTCCGCCGCTGCTTGAACACTTCCCTCGGGATGTGCAACTGCTCGGCATAGGGATTGCGGACGCTCACCGGACGTAAGACCCGTTGTACATCCTGCAACAGTCTGCGGGCCTGCCCTTCGGCGGCAACATCGATCTTGCCCGCGCTTAATTTCCGTTGATAGTCCATGATCCGTTCGTCCTGGTCGCCCGTCTCGTCCAGATAGATTAAAAAGCTCCGGTTCGCATTGTCTTCATACAGGCTCTCCTGCGTCGTGCAGCCGGCAATACTCACCGGGCCATGGACTTTCAGGTGGATGGTGCGGGTACGACCGTTACGGTCCCTGATGGTGACGGTCTTGCTGATCCGTTGTTTGGATTGCAGTTCCCGCAAGGGATACAGGGCCGACCAGATGCCGTCCAGGTCTTCGATCAGGATCAGCTTGTGACCCAACTCCGCCTCATCGAAGTAATAAAAGGCGTTCTCCGTCAGGGCCGTGATCTCGATGCGGTCCTCCTCGGGGATCAGTTCCCCTACCTTCTCCTGCAGGTGGCTCTTGCCCGTGCCGCTGCTGCCGAAGCTGATGGCATGCAGCGGGCGACCCGTCAGCCGCGAGGTAAAGATCAGCCATAGGATTATCCGGTTGGTAGTCTCCCCGATGATACCGCTGCGGCCGATCAGCTCGTTAGTGCGTGTCAGTAATCCGGGCTGCTCTAAAAAAGTAATGGCACTTTTGCCGTCCGCTTCACTGAGCGGCTTCTTTACCTCTGCCTTGGTCTGCCGGGCTTCGATCTGCTGTTGCCGGTAGTGCTCCAGCTGCCGGGTGATCGCTGCCAGAGCCTGCGCTACCGGAGCGATGCCCACTTCCAGCCGTTCAGCGATTTTTCGGATCAGCTTTTCCACCTGGTTGTCGTTGTACAGGTCCAGACTTTGATGCATGGGCAGCGCTGCCAACTCGGCGTTGTTCATATAATGCGGGAACTTCCGGTTCAGGATCTCCGTGCGGATCGTTACCCGCAGCCGGTCCAGCCCTTCCAGCCGGATGCCGCCCAGGATCGTGAAGATGAGCTCCCCGGTCGAGTAGGTGATGGCGTCCGGGTGGCTGACATCGATGGCCGGGATCGGTGGAGTGGGCATGTGGATAAATTCAGGTTGCTGATATATTTATCGTAAAACTAACCCATTTATCAGAATCAAGCAAGAGTTATTTGCCTTGATTCCGATATTTATACCAGCTATCTTTGCCAAAAGCTTTGTATATCTGCCTTTTAAACGATACATATGACTTTTGGCGAACAGGTAGTCACCTTGCGCAAGCGTAAGGGCATCTCCCAGGGAGAACTGGGCAAACAGGTCGGCACATCCGGGGATATCATCGGCAAGTATGAACGCGATGAGGTCAAGCCCTCTATCGAGGTCGCCGTCAAGATTGCGGACGCCCTAGAGGTCTCGCTGGATTATCTCGTGGGCAAGACCAGCGTGGAGATCGACGCCAAAACGCTTAAGCGATTGCAGGATATTCAGTCGCTCAACGACCAGGACAAGGCCCATATCTTCGAACTGCTCGATGCTTTTCTGCGAGATAGAAAAACAAAAAAGGCATACGCGTCATGAGAGGTATTTTTACTCAACCTTGGGAGTTTTTAGATTTTTATCGAGGGCAGGAACCGGGTTTGTGAAGAAGCCGCTGTCCGTCTGTACTCTATATAATAAAGCCATTAATGTATTGTCTTTGTCAGGACACCTCACTTTGGCAGCCCGCCATGTATTGGACTTACTTATTAGCAAACCAAATTCAGGGCTAAGGAAAAGAGAGAATGCCCCATCAGTTACATCTTTATCTCCGATTAATTTTAAAATCTTGTAATCAGCCCCGTTAATCGTATAATAGCTTGTATTCTCCAAGTCCAGGTTTGCTATCTTGCCATTTCCAAATTTGCCGGTGTATGCTCCCCTTAAAGTATCCAGGAACAGCGTGAAGCTATCAGCACTATTTGAATAACGAAAAACGAGCCCCTTGTCCTTAACCGGCTCCTTTTTATATTGATAATCTACCACACGAGCACTGTCCTTATAAATAACCGAAAAGGATAATGACGTATCTGTACTTGCAGCTGGCATGCCTTCCTTATTCACCGTTGAGGTGTCACATGAGATGAGCTGCACCATCAAGACAACCGCAATTAAAATATTCCGCATAGATTAATTTACAAAATCGTTGACCTTTGACTTAATATATTCAGCTTCGTTTTTGACCTTTCCCTGAGCTTTTTGGCGGTCATAGTCGGCCTGCCATAGCTGCTTATTTTCAAGGTAAAAGTTAGCCCTTTCTTTATACCAAGTCGACGTCGTCGGCTTCATCCAGTAGTAGTGTTGAACAGCAGAAGGGGCCATTTCGCTGTTGGTGCTCAAGGTCTGCTGATCTATTCTCACATGCTGTGTCTCATGTAATATACCCTCAGCATGGTCAATTTCATCCTCCGGGGTATTGGCTTCATCTCCTGCCCGAACCGTGATATCAAATTTTAAATAATCAGTGGAGCTTTTCCCCTCAGCCACCTTATCAATACCTTTATATTCTACATTGGTCTCTAGCTTTGTTTCAGTGCCTGTCTTCCTGTTAACGTCATAGACTTTGGTATTCTCCTGAGCGGAGTTATCCTCGTTTGCCTTTCCTACTTTAAAAGTAACGGTAGTCGATCCATATTTTCCGCCTGGGCTGTAGAGCTTGGCGAAAGCCTTGCCGGCCTTTGAATTAAGCCAGGTGTTGTACGCCTTACCCCAATTCTTATCTGCTTTTATCTGGGCATCAATAATAGTGTCGCCCAAGGGGTCATTAAATCTAACCGGGTTGTTACCCATTGAAGCATACGGGCTTTCCGCTTCACTTGCTTTTGGGTCGATCTGCCACCACCTGCCCAACTGTGGATCAAGTTCTCTGAGGTGCGTTTCATACATCTCCAATCCTGAGCCATCGGAGAACTCCTTATTCTGCAACTCCGATCCTTTGTTAAACCGATATTTATTCTCCGCATAATTCGTCTTGAGTGCTTTGTCGGATATCCCGCTCATGGAGAGCCCGAATGGATAATAATGATCTTCTTCCAATAACGGTCCACGCGTATGCGTCACCTGCAAATTATCAAAGAACACGTCAACGTTAGGGGTCTCGTTGCTGGTGTAAATATACAAATATCCGCTGGATGTGACCGGGAGGTTGGTGAGGGTAGTGATGTGGAGCTCCTGATCATTCCCAACCTGGGAGAAGCCGCTGCTGGCTGCGACGTAATTGTATTGATTGTCAAGCAAGATCCAGTTGACAAAGGCATGGGGTTTACCGCTGTTGATGCTCGTCCCAGTATCCTGAAGGAAATTCATGACATTGGAACTGAGGATGGGGCTATTGTTTTGAAAGGCGGCCAGACCAGGGTTTTCAGGGTTTGGAACACCGGCCATGCCGGCGATGAGATGGGCAAGGATGTCGGTCAGCGGGTTGACGGGCGTACCAGGTGTCGTGCCATTCAGCCGGTACCAACTGCTGACCCGGATGCTGAACTGGTCGCCGGCCATTACTTTGAGGACGATGCCCGGGCCGATCACGGGGCCGGAGCTGCTGCCGCTGAGCTTGGCGACATAATTATTGGGGTTGGTCGTCGTATCGGTCGGATACCCCGGAGGCAGCGTGGACCGGGTGCTGTCCAGATTCGAATAATATAGATTTTCCGTTGCGCTGTCCCCTGTTTCCATCGTCGCGGCCGGATACCTATCGGTTTGCTGCTCATCGGTAAGGACCATTCGGGTGTTACCGAGATGATCCTTGAGGAAGTAATCATATTTGAACGAGCCAACCGTTTCGCCGTCGGTAGTATCGTTCTCTACCCGAACGCGGCCATCTGAATGGGCGAAGAACTGAAGCGTGTCGATCAGGTTGCCGCTTCCTGTTCCGGTAAGCGGAGCTTTCGCCTGATATTGAAAGGGACCGATATAGGTCGTCACGGTTTCCAGGTTGCCGGCGCTGTCGAGGGTGGTCTTCTTCAGCTTTGTGCCGACGGCGTCATAGATATAGGTAATAGTACCTTTGGTTCCGGTGGCGGAGCGGAAAGTAATCTGCCAGGGAAGGTTGAGGTGATTATAAATAATGCCGCTTGCGGTTTGACTCCCGATATCCTTGTTGAGGTCGGTCAGCAGGTTGCCATTGTTATCATAGTTATAGTCAATGGCGGCGGTAGTTTTGCCACTGGCATAGGGACTGAGCGAGGAAGTGCGGAAGTCGCCGAGGGTGGTCGAAGGGTTATTATCGCCGTCAATGACGTTTTGGAGCTTGTTGCTGTTGCTATAATATGTATATTTCAACGAATCAATTAAGTGACTTCCGCCTAACTGCCAGGCCTCTTGTTGCATGAAGAGAATATTGCCGTTAGGATCGTATGCTGTGGTCGGGTCAGTGCCGTTCCCCATCTGGGCGCTGAAGTCGACCCCCGCCGTCTTATCCCAGCCGCTGCCACTATATTGGTTGAAATCGGCGGAGAGGAAACGGTTGGCGTCATCATAGCCAAATCCGTAGGCGCGCTGCTGACCGTCACCCTTGCTGCGCCATTTGTTGCCGGAGATATTACCATTCACATAATTGGTGCCAAATCCCCAGTCATAGCTGAGCTCCATGCCGAACCAGCGGTTGTTGGTGCCGTGGCTGTTGTCGTTGTTCGCATAGTCTTTATTGATACCTTTCAGCCAACCCCGAATATTGTAAGTAAGGTCCTGGGTTTCCAGGAAGCTGTTGTCGGGCAACTGGCCAAGCTGCCTCTGCATCAACTGGCCCATCTGGTCATAGGAATGCTGGGCCACCAGCCGCTTACTGGTGTCGTTGACCGTGGTATAAGCCTGCAAGACACGATTGTCGGCATCAAGGTTCACGTTGGTCTTGACCCGGGTATTGGAATTAAACCCCGCCTGGGGGTTGCCATGGGCAAGATAGGTCGTCAGGACCTTGCCGGTAAAGTTGTATAAGTTGACGGTGGTATCCTGGCCACCGCGATAGTTGTCGCTTTGGGTTTGGGTAACGCGAAGCCGGTCGTCATAATAGCTAACGGTCTCCAGCCAGTTGCCCTGGGTCAGGTCGTTGGGGTTTTCAATAACGTGGACTTTTGTGCCCGTGACCAGGCCAATCGTTTGCACGGCCTGCTGTGCCGAAGTGAGCGGGACCGTCTCGACGTGCTGGTTGGCGCCAGGATCGAGGAGCGCTGTATAGGCGGTGCAATACTGTTTATCCGGCGTGTTGCTGTAATCGTCGTAGAAGGTCATCGTCAGCGGGATCAGGTTAATTCCCGGTGGAATCGGGTTGTCGACGACATTCAAAGTATTGGTAAAGGACGTACCGCTACCACCGCCAGCAACGATCTCCGCGGTAAGGTCAACATTATCCGGCGTAGTGAAGCCGTTATCGAGAATGATGGTGTTTTGCGCCTGGAGGTCACCATTCTCCTGTCCCGAAAGATCGAGGGTTTGGGGGATGCTGTTAGGTGAGGTGCCCGAAACGGTAACCGTTCCCGGCGTGCCAGACACGGTATTCCCGGTAACGTATTGCTGCAATTGGTTAGGCGTGCCGGTATAGATGATCATGCCGGTGGTCGTGGGACGGTTCAGCGCGTCATAGATCGTCGTCAACCACTGATTCCGGCTGTGCATATTGGCGTCCTGGGTAAAGACCAGCCGGTCCCGAAAATCGTAGACCATATAATTCCAACCGGCGCCGGGTACCTTCTTGGCGATCATGCGCTGACGATAGTCATACTCGTAGCGGAAACAAAGCTCGTTGATAGTAGTGGTATCAGTAGAAAGGTTCCAACTGTTGCTGTAGGCAATATTGACTGCCTTTGGCGATAGGACAAACCGAAGTTGATTGAGGTCATCGTAAATATAGTAAGTGGATAGCCAGCCGGAATAGCCAGAGTAATCGGCGGGCACAGTGCCGATCTGGACCTTTTTCAGAATGACGAGGCCGTCCATGTCTTTATATTCGACTACTGTATGACCCTGCTCGTCGATAGTCACGTTCTTGAATAGCTCACCTGCCGGATATGCGCCCGTACTGGTGGGAATGTTGGCCGCCAGGTCATTGTCTATGTAGGTTAGCGTGTCACCGGTAACATTCCACATCTGCACGCTATCGGCGGCAGTGTTCGTCAAGTATTGCATAGTTGTCCCAACGCCGCTGCCGGCCCAGCTATTTCCGGGGGGTAAGGATTGGGAGACCCGGTTCAATGGCGAGGCTTCATAAATAGTCTGGCCATAATAGACCTGCTCTCCCGTAAAAGAAGGTTGCTGGGAGGGATAGACATTCTGGTAAAAGTTGTGTTGATCGGTGAAAGGGTCTTGCTTGAAATTACCGTCATTGGTATTGCCGCTGGAAGAAACGAAAGGAAGATATTTGTATGCCTCTCTGCCAAAGGCGTCATAGACGACGGGGGTAACCAGGTCGGAGGGGCTGTTGCCTGGGGTTGTTTGCTGAACTACAGTTTGGACCGGGCGGCCGAGGCCGTCTACAAATAGCGTGGTTTGCCGGACATCCACATAGCCGGCATTGGCAAACACGACCGTGTCGGTGATCCGGCCCATGGCGTCCCGCTCTTTGATAAAGTTGATAATCGGGGACTGCCCGGCGATAAGATAACTGCCGGGCGCCGTAGCCACGACGCCGGTTGGGGCAGGTACCTGGGTAGCCGATCCGGGTTTGTTGGAAACCTGGGCATGGGCGGTTATCACCTGCAATTGCCAAAGCAAGATGACCGATAGTAGCCAATATGTCGTTCGACGTCGCATGTGCGCGGGTTGCGGTGATGAATTATTTTTTTGCTTCCAGGAGCTTCCTCAACTCATCGATCTGGCGCTGCTGGTCCAGCAGCCGGGCGTTCTGGTCCAGTAGTCGACGGTTTTGGTCGGCAAGCGTTTTATTCTGCTCGATCAGGTAGAGGGTCAGCTCTTCTACTTTCTTTAGCATCGCCGCCTGTTGCTCACCTACATCGATGCCGTCGCGCTGTACATCCGCTTCAGAGGCGATACCAGGTAGATGGTGATAGGTCCGGAGGTATTGTTCGAGAATGTTCAGGTCAGGCGGGGTATATCCGTTTCGGAAGACGTAGTCCGGCCAGGTGCCCGCCGTCTTGACCTTCACTTTGGTGAAAATGGCCGTTCCATTAACCGCGAGCTTATAGCCCTGAGGATTGGATGTGCCGATGGCAATGGCGTCTGTGGAATCATATACTACGCCATTATTGTACTTCCAAGGGCCGGAAATGGTGGAGGCATTTCGATAAAAGAGATTACCGCTGGTATCGCTGACGAGTACACGAGTCTTGGTGCTGTCATTCGTGAGACCGGCCAGCCGAACCGATTTGGTGGTGTGAAATTGGGCAGTGGGTGAGGTCGTGCCGATGCCAATGTTGCCATTGGGAAGAATGGTCATTCTTTCCGTGTCTCTCGTGCGAATGGCCAGCCGGTTGCTATCCACCGTGCCGATAAAACTGGTATCGCCACCGGTAGCGATATTTCCGGTTGTGGACCAGAAGTAGTTCAGCGACTTCACGCCGATATAGATCATGGCGCTATTGACCGTTCCTGAATTGTCGGTTGCCTTCGCCGTGATGGTATACGAACCGGGGTCGGGGTTGACCCAGGTAAAATTGTACGGCGCCGCATCCACCTCACCGATCTTGGTCGTATCGGCATAGAATTCCACTTTGGTGATCGTAGCGCCGACTTCTGAAGCGGTTGCGTCGAAAATAATATTCCCATCCTCGGGGAAAATGCTTCCGGTGGCAGGTGTCGTGATCGCAACTGCCGGCGTGCCCACCCCGGCTGTTCCCGGATAAACCTGCAATCCGCAGATGGAGGCAATATCGGTACTCGAAGTCGTATTGATATAAATACTGATCACACCGCTGCTATTGGGGTATACCCCTTGAAAGGTGACTCCCTGTGTCGTATTATCGTGAACACTCAAACTCTGTGTAGGGTAGACCGTAGCACCGGAAATTGTATAAATAGTCGGGCTGCTCACAAAGCTGCCGCCATCGCTGCCGCTCAGCCGCAAAATATAGCTGCTATCGGGATTCAGGCCGCTCAGTTGCAACTGTGGCATCAGCGCATTATAATTGGCCAGATTTCTGGCCGTTCCGTTGTATTGAAACCAGTTACAGCTCATCACACTGGCCGGAAAGTAGGATCCGGGATAGTACCCGTTGCCATTTTGAGCGGATACCCCGGCATAAGGAGACCAGTTCGCAGTGGCTACCGAACTTACGGTGATCCCATTGGCCGTTACGGTTCTGACGCCCGCCGAAGGATCGCCGGTAACATTGACCCAGCCGGCCACCGACTGAGTGGTAGCGGAAAAATTGAAACTGACCGTCTGAGCGCGGAGCAGGCCGGTAGCGGCTAAAAGACCTGCGGTCAGTAGGAGTCGTACGTTGTTGAATCTGGGCATATGTTTGACACTTGACATGGTATGGTATTATTGTTGAACGTTATCGATATAGATCTGCCAGCCTTTGGAATCCAGCAACTGAACGGCCGCATTACTGGCGGAAGTGCGCCCGCCCGAGCCACCGCTCAACATCCAGATCACCCCGTTCGATACATTCTGTCCCGCGCCTGCCGCAATCTGAATGATGACGTTGTCGAGGACCGATGAAGGAATAGGAATGTTTGGATTGTTGGTAGCATCGTTGCAATGGTTTTGATTATCCGGAAGCAGACAGAAGGTCGATAAATGCGTGAGTGCCGTCAAATCTTCCCGGTTCCAATGCGCATCACAGATCTCCACATCCTGCAGGTTGGTGAAATAGGTGTTCCAGTCCGATTTCAGCCGGTTTATCTTGAAAGCGCTATCCCAGTAACCGGACTGGTATAAATTGAGATTGGTGGTATTGATGGTCTGGAGGTTCCGGTTGTTAGCCATGAAATCCTGCGCATAGTTGAGGTTAAGACTCGGCGTGACATGGTCCCCAGAGTGTGCCCAGAAGCCAGTCACGCTGCCGATGGAACTCCAATTGGATATGTTGGCTATGGTCAGCGCGCTGGCCTGCTGATAACAAGAGCCGCCGATCTGCTGCACGGATTGCGGCCAATTGCCCCGGAGGTTTCGGACCTTGGTGAGGCTGGTCGCAGGATTGGTGCCATTATCCAGTCCCACGTAGGAGGCCACTTCGTTATGATAAAGCGTGACGGTCTTCAGGCTGGTATCCGGATAGGTATGGATGAACCAGTACGTTCCGTCGTATTGGTTGAAAAAGCCGAGGCGGGTCGTGTTTGGCGCGAGTTGATACTGGGTAGTGTCTCCAATGCTGTCGGTCCGCGGTAGATGCATGCCGGTGCCATCGCCAAAATCTACATAGGTTCCGTTAGCCAGTGTTACCCCATCCAATTTGTTCCAGGGTAAGTCATATTGGTAGTACCGGCAGCCGGTCACGCTGACTAGCGCGGTCTGACCGGAGTTGACCGATAGGTTGAAATGCAGGGGGTCCGAACCAGCTGCCAATGTTCCGATGCGGGTGTCGGCGGTGTCATTGTTCCATAGGCTAACATAGCTGGAAGCACTTGTCGCGTTGCCCAGCAGGTTGCCGTGTACATCGAAGACGCCGACGGGATAGCCGGGAGTATTAGTGCCGATAAAGGTTTGCATGGCAAGCACGGAGCATCCCGTACCGCAGCCGGCGGGTATTTGATATTGGTAATCGAACGTCTTCAGAATGTTATAATCCTGATCCCGGATGCGCTTCAGCCGCGATAGCCCGTCATATTGATAGTAAGTGACCCGGTTGCCAACATCGGTCTGACTTGTCATGCCTACGAGGGGGGTGAAGTTGTACGTAGTCATCCGGGCATTAGCGGGATAAAGCCGCAGTTCATCAATATGGCCGGATCCGTTGAGCGTGACGGTTGATTGGCCGGTGACTTTATGTACAAACAGGGTCCAATTGGAATTGTTGATAAACTCAGTCTTTCCCTGGATAGGGTAACCGGAAATTGTACCTGCAATTGAAAGAGGAGATTTATTAGTGGTCCAGTAAGAAACGATGTAAGTGTTACCGCTGTTCAGCCCGCTTCGGGAGATCGAACCGGACATATTATACGAGTTGCTGCCGGTAAGGCTGGTGGTCGCGTCAATGGTTCCGGAGCCGATAATCCAGTGGCCGGTACCGTCAGCCTCGAAGCTGGTATAGGCGATGCTTCCCGTATCGGCATTGACGACCTCGCAGACCGGAAGCGTCTTGCCATAGTCCCAGATGTAGGCATGATTCAGATCGCCGACCTTATGCTGTTGCAAGACATTGCCAAAGCTGTCGTAGGCGTCGATCGCGATCCGCTGCTCATAGCTGCCGTCAATGGCAATGCTATTGCTGCTGACGTTTGCCGGGGTAAAGGACGTAGACGGTCCGGCTAATTTAGCTTCGTAGATAAAATTGGGTAATGGATTGTTGACCTTATAGGAGTGCAGGGTGGCGTTGGTGGTACCGATGTTGGTTCCGGAGGAGTTGACCTTCTGGACATATTTCTCTATCGGAGCGTTGACCACATGCACGTTTTGGAGGTTCCTGACGCCCGAGGTGATGGCGTCGGAGCCGGTCGCTCCCGCGAAGTCGAGCGGGTAGTGCGTGGTAGTAGTTACGGTTTCACCTTTGCTATTGGTAGTCACGGCTCTCGTGGGCAGCAGATGCGCCGTATCGTCATAGTAATATTGGGTAAATGATTCGACATATTTAGTCGAATCGTTCGGATTGTACATTTTCTGGTCGGTGGATGCCTGGTAGATCCAGTCGGATTGCAGGGAAATGTAAGCGAACAGGTATCGGTCGCAAGCGCTGCCTTGAGAAGTCGATTCGAATCCCCCGTCATTAAGAACGTGGATGGTCGGGAACCGGCTTTCCAGGCCCCAGACCTTGTTTTGCTGGTTTCCTGTCACCTGCGTGTAAGTATTGGTCTCAGATCGGACAGGAACAAAATTCCCGTTCACGTTGGCATAGTCCGTCTGTTTCAGCAGGGAACCGTTCAGGGGATCGGGCTCGTTGGAAGCATAAGGCGGCCGGTCAGGCAAATATCCGCCGACGACGGCGGCCGGAATAAGATCGTTATAGGAAGTGACGTGATCAGGCTGATTATGGTACTGGTAAACCGTCTTGCCATTTTCACCATTCTCCCCCTGCAATTCGGTCACCTGATCGTATCCCACTACAGCTCCCAGCGCCGAACCGTTAAGCGGGATATTACTTTCAGACGTGCGGACCAGATGGAAGCCAGGATACACTGCATTTCCTACCGTGGTGCCATTCAATACAATCTGGTTCTGTTCGACCGTGGCAGGGAAATAGGCATATTCAGGCTTGGACATCCGGCGACCAAAGCTGCGCTCGATGGGAGTGCCGTTTACATAACCGCTTTCCGTGAATATGCTCGCGCTATCGTCGGTATAGTGGTAGACATACCTCCTGATCTTGTCACTGGAAGGATTCAGGGGATCATGATCGGTGATCCGGTGGATACGAAGCCCGCCGCCCACCTGGTAGTATGCCCCGTTGACCGCTCCATAGACAGGATTGGTCGACTGATTGCCATAGAAGGTATAGATCGCATGAATGTCCTGCAACTGGGAGGTATAGCTAGTGGATTGGCCGGTTACATAAGCTTGCCAGATGTATTTGCCGGGTGGCAGGTTCATTGAATAGCTGTAGCTGAAAACGCCGTTGTTGCAAAGGACGCAGTTGCTCGTATTCCCGCCGGAGCAAACGCCGATCTGCGAGGGATCGACGCGACTAAGCACATTACCCACGGTGTCTGAAAGCTGGAAGTACATCAGACCACTTTGGTTGATATTCAGATTGCAATCGGTGGCATCCGAGAACCGAAAAGCGCAATTGATCGTCACCGTCGCCGAACTGCCGGGGACCAATGGGTTAAGACTGTACGAACTCTCATTGGTAAGGTCCAGCGTATCGGTCCCATGATATTGCTGCAGGACGGCGTCGTAGATCATTTCCTGTGTTTGCTCCTGCACATCCGGGACCCGGGAAAAGAATGAGAAATCATTAACCTCCGAGTTGGGCTCGTCAAAATCATTGGCTTCGTACTCAAAAGTGGTTGTCCCTCCGGTTGGGTATTGGATGGCTTCGAGACTGAACGCGGCCATATAATTAGAATCCGGTTCTCGTTCCACTCCTGAAAGGCCAAGCTCTGCCGTGATCAGATCGGGGGAATTAACCGGGAGCACAGTTGGGATAAGCGTCGTATTGCCCGTCTGGCCGTTGGAATAACCCCAATGATCCCGGGCAAAGGACCATTTGGATGGCAGCGTAGTATATTCGGACCCTTCGTAGTAGGTGAAGACATATGGTGGTTCATTCACCGGCGTGCCGCCAAAATAACCTTTCTGCTGGACCCTGGTAAGCTTCATCCGGTTGGAGAATGCAGAATCCGAGCCCGGATTGGCATTGACGAGGTCATCCACGTCGCCATAACGGAACTGGTCATATGACAGGGCAACTGTTCGCAATGGAACCGGATCGAGGACTCCCGCCGAATTTCGGGAGAAGACACAGAGGCTATCGAGACGCTGGTCGCCCGGTAAATCAGGGCGGTAATACGAATAGTTGAAGGTGACGATTCCGGTATTGAAATCGATCGTGTCGAGGGTGACTTTTGAGTAGTTCTTTCCCGGTGTTTCCCCTTTTTGATTTGGGAGCGGTTCAGGAGCGTAGATCCCGTTGAGCTGGTAATTTGGACTGCTCCAGGACAGGGGTACATCGAAGTCATCGCGGGTTTCTGAATAGCTGCCCTGAGGCACGATGAATTGAGATTGGTTGATGCTATATTTGAACGTGACCGTGTTACCAGCCGGGGAGGTAATTTTGGTGAGGTACCAGGCGGAAATGTGTGTGGTGAGGCCGCCACCCTGGCCGTCCTGGTAGGTCTCGTATTGGGTAAACTCATAGCGGGTGCCGTCAAGGGTGGTGATCTCCCAAGATGTGCCATCGCCGGCAGTCATTGTTATGAGCAGCTTCTCCTGCTTAAGCAATACAGCCTGTCCATTACGTTTCATCACAAATTTTCCACTTTCCCCCGGCAAGTTGTAATAATATTGATCGGGTTGGAAATCGACCGGCGGGTTAGTAGTCAGGTAACCGGACAGATCATAGTTTGGAATGATCGTACTTGCCGCATCTCTGCTGTTGTCGTAGAGAGTAAGCGTACATCCATAGCTGTTAAGAGATATAGGCCCGATTGTGTCGGCGAGGCTCGGAGCGCTGCTGTTGTAATATACCGCGCCATTAAGGTCATCGTCGCCGATAATATTCCGGGATATGCTACCACCGGCATTGATCACCCAGCCGAGGCCGACCTGGCTGGCCTCTTCGGCTACTTTGATCCCCGAGGCGTGATAGCTAAGCGTGATCGGCACCGAGATGTCCCGGAATGAAACGGTGTATAAAGGGATCGAGATATTAGGAATGCCAGTGTAGGGGCTGACCGGGATGTCGCCGTACTTTTGAAAAGCCTGTTGGGTCGGCGAAGGACGGGTAATGTTCGCCAGTTGAGGTCCGGTACTCTGGGCGTATGCAAAAAAAATAGAGAATAGCAGGGCTATGGATACAACAATCCTTTTGATTGTCAGCGATGGTCGCATGAAGATGAGTTTTGCAGCTGCCATTTGAGTTAAAAGTTATAGCCGATCCGAAATACCAGCGGCGCTGTTCTCGGCACCGCCTGGTAGCTTAAAAAGTCCCAAAGCAGAGACAATTTGGTCTGCTTCAGCACCCGGCTCTTCGCCGATACCGTCTTACTTACTCCTGCGAGCCCTGATTTCGTCCAAATTTGGATCTGCTTCAACTGTTGATATTCGGTAAAAGGTTGGGTATAGTTGTATTCAAATCCTCCCGTCGCCGACCAAGTGCCCTGGATATGGATATCAATGAAAGATCTGATTCCAAGACCCTGCCCGGTCACCGCAATATGGTTGAAGCCGGTTCCCCAGCCTATTTTCATCGCGGCTCCGACCCCTATATCATTGCCATGACCGAGGCGATAAGCGAGCGATAGCCCGAGGCTAGTCATCGTAGGGAAATAATAAGTGCTTTGCGTAGTCTGAAGGTCCATGCCGTACTGCAACCGGTGGAGGAATGATTTTGTCTTCTGATCGTTGGGCCGGAAATTGGGCGCATCGATATCGCTGCTACCGCCGCCGAGCTGGCTGAGCTTGGCTTTGTATACGGCAAGTTCGGACTGCGCATTACCGGGCAAGGAGGACGAAGATGATGACGAGTTGTTATTGTTGTTGCTGCCGGTGGCGGCGGCCGTCAACTGACCTTTGGCTACATCGGAGACCTGGTTGCGCGTTTGAAGCCCGGCAAGCGCCTGGGGCGTGCCGGTTGCGCCGGGCAAGCTGAAGATGGAGGACAGCTGCGAATGGATCTTCATGTAGCTGGCAAAGGAAGGCAGGTGGCTGAGCATGGACATCGCCTTTTGCTCCAACTGGTCCGGGCTGTTGAGCATCGCCCGATATTGGTTGACCTGCGCGGAATAGTAGTACATCGTGCGCTGCATGGCGGCGAAGGGTTTGTTGAGTAGCGGTTGCACATTGGTATGCTGCGCGATATATTGGTTGAGGACTTGCTTGCGTTGCTGCATGTAGGCTTTGATCTGGCCGGCGTCCTGCATTTTGGCCTGTAGGGCGCGGAGTTGGGTGATCGAGCTTTGGAGTTGAGCCTGAACCTCGGGGGAAAGGGACGGATTGCCGGGGACCGCGTTGGCCGATTGGCCAAGGACCTGTGGGTTCTTTTGAAAATAGGCAAGCGCCGTTTGAAGGGAGTCGGTGTAGGGCTGATATTGGCCGGATAGTTTTTGGCGTGCACTACCGGTATCGGATTGGAGTTTGTTTGATAGCCGGGCGTATTGCTGGGAAGAATTGGCGAATAGCGTTTTGGCCGCGCCGGAATCGAGCGCAAAGATCTTCTTCTCCAGGCGATCTTCTTGGCTCTCGAGTTTTTGCAGGTATTTCTGCGTTTGACGCTGAAGCCGCTGATTGAGGCCGGCGGTCTTGGATTGAATGTGCCCAAAGAGGCGCATCGGGAAATGCGTCAGCTTATCGGCGACGGAATCGACGGATTGGGCATGGCTGGCCGCGACGGCAAAGCATAGCAAGGCCGACAGGCATAATGCCGGTTTCATCAGCATATGACGTAGTTTTCAGTAATCAGTTACTGGTCGTGAAGTGCTGTCTGGAAAGTGCAAGGGAAATAAGCCGACGTTGTCAAAACGGAGCGTACAACATACTGTGTACGCGCAAAAGAATTTGTCCCATGGTAGTCAGGAGGCTTTTGGGGTGAAAGGTTGAATGATCGATACCGGCGGGCAGGACTGTTAGAGGAGAAGGCAGTGGTACGGTTTAGTAGAAACGAAATAAGGAATTCTATTTGTTAATTCCTAGAAAAAAATAAAAGTTTTTTATTAAAATTTATAAGTGTGCAGGTTTAAGCGATAAGTGTGTTGCTGATGCCCATAACTGTGTTTGGGTTGCGGTCGACTTGTGCCGGTACAACGGTGCACGCGCGCAGGAACTGCGGGCCGCAGGTTCAGGGACCTTTGCGGAAACCGCCGCCACCGCCGCCTCCATCACCGCCGCCGCCGCGGAACCGGCCGCCGCCGGGCAGTCTACCGGGCATTCTGCCGTGCTGGGAGCCTTTGAAATTATTTAGGTTATACGTAAACGTGAGCATGACGTATTGCTGAAGGGTAGTGGTCCGGGTATCGGTGATCTGGTTGAGGGAGGCTGATTTGGAGACGGAGGTATTCTGATGCAGGAGGTCGAAGACGGTTAACCGGAGCTCGCCATCCTTTTTCTTGAACAGCTCCTTTGCGACGCTGGGGGACAACAGGGGAACGCTTTCATTATATCCGGGAGTATGGTTGTCGGCGATCGTATAGGTCAGCGTGGCGGCGATCAGCCAGCCGCTGTTGGTATATGCGGTGATCTCGGCATTGAAGACTTCGGAGAAGGCATTCAGGTTGGATAGGGTAGTGAGGGTATTTCGATTGATGGTATAGGTGGACGCGGAACTGAAGTTCATGTCGAAATTCTTTTTGATGTTGGTGGTCCAATTCACTTTTTCGGTGAAGGACGTGGACCGCGTATAATCATGCTGAAATCCGACGGGAGGCTCCTTGGAGTATACGAGGTTCTGGCTTTGCGAATAATTGACGTCGGTAATGAGGTTGAGGTTGGACTTGGGATGCCTGAGCGACCAGCCGTAGTTGAAATAGCCGGAGACGCTATAGGTGCCGTTGAGGTTGGTGTATGTCGTACTGTCGCCGCCTTTTGCGGTTGGGATGATCTTGCTCTGGATATCGTTGACGGTCGTGCTCGCATTAAGGGTAGCGAACAGGACGTGGTTATTCGAAGGGTTGAAAGATTGATAGAGCATCCGGAGGCTATGGGTGAACTGCGGCTTCAGCGACTGGTTGCCGGTCGTGAAATTGATATCGTCGGAAGTGGTCGTCAGGGGCTGCAACTGGCTGGCGCTGGGGCTGCCGGTCCGGCCCGTATAATAGATGCGCAGGCGCTGGTAATTGGAAAAGGAGTAGGTGAACTGGGCCGTCGGCGTGAGGTTCGTATAGGTATGGGTCACGGGGATGTTCTTAGTCGTATTGACGCTGTTGAAGTGCAATAGCTGGAAACCCGACCCAAGGTTAATATTGAGTTTGTTGTTCTGAATGCGGTAAGTGAGCGAGAGGCGGTTAGAATTGGAGATGAACTTATAGGAGTTGCTGAACAGGCTGTCGAAGGACATGTATTTACCGCTGAGGTTGTCGAAGTCGTAGGTATCATTGACGGTTTTGCTCTTGTTATAGGAATAGTTATAGGACACAAGCAGGAAGGTGTGTTTGCTAACGGGCTCGGTATAGTTGAGGGTCGGACTGATGGACCAGGAGTGCAGGGAATCGAAATAATGCTGGTTGATGGTCTGGTTGGAATCGAGCTTGAAAAAGGTATTCTGCGACCGATAGTATCCGTTGCCATCGTTGGCATTGGCGGCGCCGGTGAGGTCGAGGGTCAGGGTCCGGTAAGGTTTCTTGAACTTATGGCGAAAGGTAAAATTGGAGCCGTTGATGTTGAAGCCGGTATTCGAGCTATTAGAAAAGCCGATGGAGCGGCTAATGGCGGAATCGAATTGATCGACGGTGCTGGCGGAGGACGAAGAATTTGGCGAGGTAGATTGAAAAGTCATGTTGGGCCGGAACACAAAGGCGTTGTTACTGTCCAACTTTCCCTCCATGTTGAAATAGATGCGTTGATTGGTCGTCCGGGAAATGGCGGCTGAAGTATCGGTGACGGTATTGGCGCTGTCGGGGAAGCCGGGGATGAATTTCCCGACGAGGCTCTGCTGATCGAGGGATACATGGGTAAAATTATAGAAGTAGCTGCCATAGGCTTCGATCTTCGGCCCCCAGTTGTCGTGATAGTTGACCCCGCCGGCCCATACGGTGGTGATACCCGGGCTGCTTTGGTTGGTGGCGGCGCTGGGCCCGCCGCCGCTGCCCCGCCGGCTGCCGGAGGACCCAAGGATATCCTGGATGGTAAAATTCTGTTTGTTGATGTCATTGCCCTGACCGAGGATGGAGATCTGCTGCTCATTATTGAAGCGGTGGAAATTAAAGCTCTCATCGTATTTCTGGTTGGTGCCGAGACCTGCGATGGCCCGGCCGAAATAGCCGACACGCTTATCTTTCTTAGTAATAATGTTCAATGTTTTTATCCGGACGCCGTCATCGATGCCGGTGAATTTGCTTTGGTCATCGAGGTCGTCGAAGATCTGGTATCGTTCCACGATATCGGGCGGGATATTGCGGGTGGCAAGTTTCGGATCGTCATTGAAGAACCGATGGCCATTGACCTGGACGCGGGTGACGGTCTCGCCCTGGGCGCGGATGTTACCGCTGGCGTCCACTTCCACGCCAGGTAACTTCTTCAGCTGGTCTTCCACGAATGCATTCGGCTTGGTGGCGAACATTTCGGCGTTGTACTCGACGGTATCTTTCCTGATCGTCATGGGCGGGCGCTGGATGACCACTTCCTGCAGGAGGTCGGTCGTCCGCTGCATATTCAGCGTAGAAAAATCGATGTCTTTTGTGCCGGCGCCGATGGTGAATGGTCTTATGATATGATGGTATCCTTCAAAGGTGATAAAGAGATGGTAATTGCCGGGGCTCAGGTTCCGGAAGAGAAAGTTGCCGTTCTTGTCGGCGACGGTATATTCGATTTCGGTGGAGTCGGTTTCCGGGGTTACGCTGACGGTGGCGTCGGTCAGGACCTGTTTGCCGGCCGAGTCGACCACTTTGCCCCGAACGGATCCTTTGATCCGGCCCTGGGAGAAGGATGGATGGGTGAGCCAGAGGCAGACAAGAAGTAGCAGGATTTGGGTAGCTCTCAAGTTTTTGGCTTTAACAGGCCACTAAAATAGCAGGTCGGATGCTGCTACGGAAGGAACTGTTACAAATGGCCAATAAAGATCAGTGATAGGGTGAAATGGGGAAAAGTTTTTGGGTGAAAGGCCCATATGGATCGGTAAACGCCAATAGGTTAACATAGGGGTAATACCAGGGTGTTAGTTTTACCTGCCCGGCGGAAAAACCGTCGGATACTATTTAACTGCACCTGCGATGTGGAGTCTTTTGGTCATAACCTGCGTGTTGTTCCAGACGGCGGTAGCCATTTTCCTGCTAAATGCGGTCCGGGTCGAGGATGATGTGGATAAAAGCCTGCGGGCGTTGTTGCTGATCCTGCTTGTCCACCTCTCCGTGAAATTCCTTTTACTTGGAGTATTGGGGGATATATTCATGTATACGCAGATCCCGACGGGATTCGGACTGGCATATGGGCCGCTTTTGCTGGTCACGGTCCGGTCATGGATGGGCCGGCCGATGCGGCGGCGGATGATCTTCTATCAGTTCCTGCCTTTCCTGGTCTTTTCGGTCACCTATCTTTTGCTTGTGACCGGCGGATTGCAGGGCTGGGTCTCGAAGCCGGATATCCTGCAGTTTACATCCCGCTATGAATGGCTGGTGCTGACGTCGTTGGTCGGATATCCGCTATATGTCAAGTTGCTGTTGCTGCGGCAGCAGCGGCGGGAGATAAAGGATCGAGGAAGGGGCCGGTTGTTGGGACAGATCGCCAATGTACTGCTGGCGGGAGTTGGGGCGGGTTTTGTGTTCAGCCTGGTGCGGCGGGCGGGGGTCCGGATGACGGGGGGCGATCTCAGGATGTTACCGTATATCTGCTTCTCGGCGATTCCCTTGCTGATCCTGCGGCATCGGTTGCAACGACAGGCGGGGGGTGTGGTCGGGGAGTGGGGGGAGGCAGAGGATGCGGGCAAAGAGAACGGGGAGGCGGAGACCGGATCGATAGTGGAAGTGGGTAAATTGGAGGTAGGGGAGGCAGGGACGATGCGGGAGATATTGAAAGTGGAGGAGGTAGAGCGGAACGTGGTGAAATTGGCGGAGCGGGAAGAAGAACGACTGGTAAACGGCGATCGGCGTTATGAAAAATCGGGATTGGATAGCGCGAGGCTCGATGAATATGCGGTGATGCTGATGGCCTATATGGAGAAGAGCAGGATCTATCTGGATCCGGATCTGTCGCTTGACGAGCTGGCGGCACGGCTGAAGATATCAAGGCATCATCTTACGCAGCTGTTGAACGACCGGCTGATGAAAAACTACTACAGCTTTATCAATGAATACCGGATCGGCGTGGCGATTGCCAGGCTGGATGATCCGAGGGCGGAGGTGAATATACTTTCATTGGCCTTCGACTGCGGGTTCAACTCCCGGTCATCTTTCAACAACTACTTCAAAAAGATCACGGGGTGTACGCCGTCGGCGTACCGGAAACGGCGGGTCATGCGGGTGGCCGAACCGGGGGCGCGGGTCGGGCAATAACAATGGCGCGTCTGATCAATTGGTGAGGAATTTATTTTTCAATTGTTCACGTTTGTCGGGTGTCAGGCCGAGCTCTGCTTCGAGGTAGTGGTCGATGGAGCCGTACTGCCTGCGGATGGCGTCGAACGTAGCGTTAAGGTATTCTGCCTTTGCGGCATTCATGGAGCGGGCGACTCCTTCATCGAGATGATATTGGCTAACCATGGACTGGAGGGACCGGCCGTTATCCTGGGAGCGATAATAGTTGGTCGCCGTGTAGTCTTCTACTATTGTCGGGTAGGGTACTCCGAGCGCATAGAGGAGCAATGCGGCGCCGATGCCGGTGCGGTCTTTGCCGGCGGTGCAATGGAAGACGAGGGCATCGGTGTCGGGGAGGGCGAGAAGCTTTGCGAAGAAGGGCTGGTAGCGGGCAGAAAGATAGGCGGTGTTGGTGTACCAGGTGAGCATCATGGAATCGCCGTTGCGGGTCTGGAACATATTGCGCTGCATTTGCGCGTTCAAACTGTCGCTTCCGGCAGGGCAAAGGATATAGTCGGTACCGGGATTCTTCCGGTCGGGGGCCTTGGTGGATTCGGCGACGCCGCGGAGGTCGATATCGTACCAGATATGGCGGGCCTGGAGGGTGTCCAGATCGGCGGGTGTGAGCTTGCTGATATCGGCGCTGCGATAGATGGTCTTCCATTTTACGTGGCGGCCGTCGCTGGTGGTGTAGCCGCCTAGATCCCGGAAGTTGATGGCGCCCTGTAGCGGGACATGACGGAGTGAGCTGTCGGCGATCTGGGAAAAGGCGGGGGAGGCGACCGAGGCGAGAAGAAGGAAAAGAGAAAATGATAGTATGGGGAAAGATAATATGCGCATCGTAAAAAGATTAAAATAGAAAGAGAAGGCCACTCGCGGCCTTCTCTTTTGTTGTTTGGAATTACTTGATCAGCCACATCTTCTGGGTGACATCGTCAACCCCACCATATTGCGACTGGAGCGCAGCCTTGTAGTTGGTGGCATTGCTCACCTGTTCGTCATTCGGATATTGCCAGCGGAAGGGGATCATGTCGTTACTTGTTCCGATACCGGTCCCACCCTGCTCGAAGGCGGGTACTCCCGTCCTGCGCCAGTTATAATAGGCTTCCCAACCTGAGTTCTGCCAGAAGGCGATATATTTCTGGGTCAGGATCTGGTTGAGCCCGTTGGCATTGTCACCGGCGTAGGTGATAGCGGGCTGTGCCAGGTAGTTGGTGACGTTGACGGTGACCGGACCCAGCACGTTGGTGAGGTTCTGGGGTGAGAAGACGGGCATGCCCACGGTGACCGTTGCGCCGTCACTCAGTCCTAACCAGCTCATATCAGCCTTGATGCCGGTGGTATACCAGGTGCTGCCTGATGTGCCGGGGATCCAGCCCAGGTTGGCTGCTTCGGCGATATTGAAGCACATTTCCGGATAGCCGATAATGATATATGGTTCGCAGGTCGAACCGCTGGTGTTGGGGCCGGCGGCATTGCCGTAATAGCGGAGATAATTGTTGTAGGAATAGTTGCCGCCATTGGTATTGGCAAGCAGCACGGATTGTGTCAGGTTGATATCGGCGCCTACATAGGAGCTGAAAGACTTATAATCGCCGCCGCCGTTGATAATGGAAGGGGCGGGGGTAGCTGCGACGAAGGTCCTGGGATCGCTATTGGAGGTCACGAGGTTCATGAACGTGCTGCACATCGCTGCGTAGTTGACAAAGGGCGTGTAGTTGGGGAACAGCGGGTAATTGTCCCTGGCCGGGGCTGAAAGATAATGATAGGCCATGTTATCGCTATTGCTGGTCATAATCGGATACTGGCCCGGGTTGTTGACGATAGTGGCGAACTGGGTCGGGACATTGAGATCGGAGGCCGAGTTATCGGCTACCCGGCGGCTGAGGCTGATCAGCACCCGGAGCTTGTAGGTGTTGATCACTTTTTGCCATTGCAGGTAGGTCAGGCCGAAGATATCGCCGTTCGCGTCAACCTTGCTACCCGAGGTAGACGAATTGACCAGGGCGCCCATGAGGGTATTGGCCGTATCCAGCAGGGCCAGGCTTGCTTTGTATACGTCGTGCTGCGAGTCGTACTTGGGGGTAGGGTACAGCGCGGCATTGCCTGCCTGGCTCATCGGGATATCGCCTACGCGCTGGGTATACCAGACAAAGCAGTAGGCCCGGAAGAATTTACCCAGGGCAGTATAGGGGTTGCCGGCGCCTTTGTAGAGGTTGGCAGCCTGGGATTCCATCAGCTCGACATATTTGAGCACACTGTACATGGATGCCGTATTGCTCCAGCTATAGGCGTTGCTGCCCCAGTAGTAGGAGTAATTGGAGACGAAGTACTGGTTCCAGCGCATGATCTGGTTCCAGGGGCCTTCATTCTGGGCGCCGGATACTCCGTCCAGCACGCCACCGCCGTAATAGAGCTCGTTGGTGAGCCGGTTCAGGATGAGGGTGGGCGGAACGGTGGATGCCGTGCTGGCCACATTGGGGTTGTTGAGCAGCTGGCTGCTTTTCTGGCAACTGCTGAGGCCGATGCCCGCGAGCGCCAGGACTAAAATGAATGGAATAAGAATATGTTTCATAATTAATTTTTTGGAGGGTTAGAAACCAAGGTTTAGATTAAGGCCATAGCGGCGGAAGGTCGGGGAAGAAAGGGTGACGTCGCCCGACGTACCGGCATAGCTTCCGGTGTAGGCATCATAGCCGCTCCCGTACTGGTCGATGTCGAAGTCTTTACGCTTGGCGAAATAAAGCAGGTTCCGGCCCACCAGGGAGATGGTCGCGCTCTTGAAGATACCCTTGCCAAGCACTCGGGGCGTAAAGGCATAGGTCAGGTTGACCTCTCTTAATTTGACAAAGGTCCGGCTCATGGTGTAATATTCATCGACGTTGGAACCCAAGGCGCTGGACAAATAGCTCTGGATGATGATAGGGGTAGTATTGGGCGCAAAGCTCAGCGATTTCGCGTTGGTGATCTTGCCGCCTTCATAGGTCGGGGTGCCGGAGGCAATGATAACGCCAGGGGCGATGTAGGTTCCGGTGTAGGCTCCGGGTAATTGGCCGCCAGGACCGTTCTTGGCCGCTTCCCAGTCGGCGTAGCGGCCGGCTTTAATGGCGCCTTGATCGGATTCGATGGCGGTTCCGCCGTTCATCGAGTGATACCAAACGTCGTCGTAGATGACCCCGCCTATGCGGCCATCAAACTGGAAGCTGAGGCTGATATTCTTGTACGAAAAGCGGTTGTTGATGCCAAACGACCAATCCGGGTCGAGGTGACCGAGGTATTTTTGAGACTCGGTGGCATTTCCCTGGGCCAGCAGGGGTCCGCCGCCTGAATAAACGATGTCGCCGCTGCCGTCGCGTACGAAGCCGCTGCTGTACCAATCATCGAGTCGTTCGCCGATCGAATAGTTGTGATGGGGACCTGAAAGCAACGGAGTACCGGGGTAGATGGATTTAAGCGTCTCCTTGTACGTGGACCAGTTGACGAGCAAATCCCAGGAAAAACCGCGGGGGTTCTTGACGGGGGAGGCGTTAAGCGTCAGTTCCCAACCTGTCTTCAAGGTGGTGATACCATTTACGATCTGGGAGCTATAGGCCGTTGACGAAGGGATGGCCAGGTTATAGATCTGCGGGCCGTTGACGGTATGGAAATAAGTGGCGTCCAGGCCCAGGCGATTTTGGAAGAGCCGGAAATCCATCCCTGCCTCCGTAGATTTAACGTCGTAGGGCTTCAAATTGGGGTCGGAACGGGTTGAAGAATAGGTAACCGCGGGTTGGTTATTGTAGTAGGTGGTAACCTGGTAGGCGCTTTGATTCTGATAGGTGGGGCCGTCATAAGAGGTCATATATTCCGTTCCGTAACCGAGCAGATTGCCGACAGAGCTGCCGGTGGAGAGTGCGTAGGCGGACGGGGCCTGGGCTGACGTCAGCGCGCCTTTCACGTCTGCGTAAGAAGCGCGTAATTTCAGGTAGCTGATCGCGGAAGGCAGGTTCAGATAGTCGGCCAGGTTGGTGCTGATGGCCACCGACGGGTAATAGAATGAATTCTGTCCGGAAGGAAGCGTCGATACGTTGTCTATCCGGCCAGTGTTGGAGATATTGAAATAATTCTTGTAACCGAAATCAAGGCTGTAGTAGCCGCTGTACACCTGCATATTGGAGCGCCAGTTAAATGCGAGGGCGGGTGTCTGGGAATTGGCCAGGCTGTAGACGCCGGGCACGGCCAGGTCGACAGTCGTTCCGTAGGAGGTGCTGTAGCGGAAGCTGCGTTCGCTGGCGCCGACGCTGGCGGAAATATTAAAGTCGGATGTTTTCTTATTATAGGACAGCAGGAAGTCCGAGTTGTTCTCCATCAGATTCCGCCGGTCTTCGCGATAGTCCCCATACCACCCCCAGTAATACCAGGGAAGGTATTGGTTAAGGATGGTGCCGGCGGGTACGTCTTCCGTCCGCTCCAGGCCCCAGCCGGTGAATTGGGTCCGGAGGGTAGCTACGAGGTCATGCATGATGGAATAATCCGCTTTGATATAGCCGTAGATATCGGTTTTATAGTGACCGCGCATCCACTGGTTGGCCATGAAATAGGGGTTGTTGCTCCGGCCGTAGTTCTCGGAGTACTGGCGCAGGCCGGGGATACCCATAGGCGACTTGTAGTAATTCTTCAGGTCGCGGACGTCGTAGGCTGCGTTGCCATACACGTTGAACATGTAGACATAGCTATTGGGACCGTAGTTCGCGTCGGGGATATTGGGGGTATACTGGACGTCCAGGTTGATGTTGGCGGAGATCTTCAACCGTTCGTTGATATCATAGTCGGCATTGATATTGAGGACATCCATGTTGATCTTGGTATTCGGGTCCGTCCCTTTCTGATAGACGTGGGAATAGGACATCCGGATATCGTTGTTCCGGCCGGAAGAGGCCAGGGAGATATTCGTTGTAGAGAGCCCGCCTGCAGCCAGGAAGTTCTTATAATTGTTCGCGCCGATCGAATTGTAGGCCGTGGGAGTGCGGGTGCCGGTGGTGGCGTCGTAGGGGCTGTTATATTGCAGGACCGGCTGGCCTTCCATCCGCATGCCCCAGGTAGGCAGGCGCTGGGTGTGGTCGTCCAATCCGTTGCCGAAGCTATAATACTCGCCGGTACCGCGGCCATATTCGCTCTGGTCTTTGGGCAGCACGGTATTACCGCTTTCGATCATGTTGGTGGAATTGAAGTTGACCTGCCAGCCTTTTGCGTCCCGGGAGCCTTTCTTCGTGGTAATGACCATGGCGCCGTTCTGACCGCGGAAGCCATAGAGGGCTGCGGCGTTCGGTCCTTTCAGCACGGAGACGTTATCGACATCGTCCGCATTGATGTTCCAGGTATCGGAGTTGATGGGAACGCCGTCCACGACGATCAGCATATCCTTTGAGCCGCGGTTGACGATCTGGGGCCGCCCGAAGAGTTCGGGGGAGGTGGCGATGGTCAGGCCGGCCACTTTCCCTTCGAGACCATTAAAGACGTCCGGTTCCCGGGCCTTGGTCAGCTCTTCACCCTTGACTTCCTGGATGGCATAGCCGACGCGGCGGATCTCTTTCTTAATGCCCAGGGCGGTAACGACCACTTCGCTCAATTGTTTGCCGCTGGGGAGGAGTTGTACGCTCACATTGGGATCTTTTCCGACAGGCAGTTCCTGCGTCGCAAATCCGACATAGGAAAAGACGAGGACAGCATCCGCTTTGCTGATGTGGATGGCGTAGGTCCCTGCGGCATCTGAAACGGTGGCATTTGTCGTACCTTTTTCCTGGACGGTGACGCCCCGGATGCCAGACCCATCGGGCGCGGTAATCTTGCCGATGATGGTCTTCTCCTGGGCAAAAAGAGAACCGCCCGGGAACAGGCAGTTGAGCAGTACCATAATAATGGCTGCTGTCGAAGTCAATTTTTGTCTCATTTGTTTTGTAGTTAATTAATGAAAGTGGTAATAAGCATATCTGGTTATACAAAGCTGTCCTAATGGCCAACGTTTTTCAACGTTGCCGTTCGGGCAGAACATTTTTCTGTACGGCCCGTGCGGCAAGGACATGGATTAAAAACAACTACTTGAAAATGAGTTTTATATAAGATTACTGGATTGTTACGTTACTATTAATAAACTATTAAGGGCACGGCGGAGGGTAAGGGTGGGCGTTTCAGGGGTTGACGGGAGGGGTAGCGAACGAGGTTGACGGCGAGGGGTTGGATGAGGTTCACGGTGAGGTTGCTACGGGTTGACGGCGAGTGCGGCGATCAAGGCGTCGCCGCCTTCTTCGAGCGGGCCGTTGTTGTGAATGCTGATGCGGCCGGATGAGCCGGACCAATGCTCAGGCTGGTGTTGAAGGCGCTTCTCGATATCGGCGGCAGTCTCGCGGCCGCGGCTTTCCAATCTGCGGCGGATGATCTCGGGATCGGCTTCGATGACGATGGTTACCAGGTCCGGATAGAGTTGAAGAGCCGCCGGCAGATATTGGCGCGAGCCGTTGACGACGACGTGAAATCCATGTTCCATCCAGAAATCGATCTCTTTACCGATACCATAATAAAGGCCGTGGCTTACCCAATGGAGGGCGAAGAGGTCCTTGTCCCGGCGAAGGCGGAATTCTTCGGGCGAGATGTACACATGGTTCTCGTTGCCTTCTTTTGGCGGGCGGGTGATGTAGCGGTGTGCAAACAGGACGGGCATTGAGCCGTTGATGCGCAGGCGGGCGTATTCCATGAGGGAATCTTTTCCTACGCCTGAGGCGCCCACGATGTAGAACAACTGAGGCATATAATAATATAAATAGTGTCTGTGATCTAATCCGGGGCGAGGAGATGTGCATGGACGCCGAAGTGGTCGCTGGGATACAGGCCATTCACTGCGTCCGGCTTGTCAAGCACGGTCTCCGCGCGGGTGAAATGCGGATAAGGTTGTACCGCGGGTCGAACGATCAAAAGATGGTCTACCCAGTGCGAGGCGCTGTCGATGACGGGCCCGCGCTCCTTTAATAATTGTATCTCAGTTGAATTCTCCTCTGCGTTCAGATCTCCGCCGATGATCCGGTAGTGGGCGGTGGATGCTGATATTTCCTGCATGACGCGGAGCAGTTGCTGGATGCGAAGCGCCTGGTTTCGAAGATGGGTGAGGTGCACGTTTGCCACGAGCATCGATCTTCCCGCCGTCAGCTCCAGGGTGAGCAACTGTACAGCTCTTCCGCCGTCGGCCAGACTCGATGGAAGCTCCACGGTTGTCCGGCTGCTCACCGGGAGATTGGTCAGAATGCCCAATCCGGAGAAACTGTCGGTCATGCAGCCATCGAGGCTACGGTGTTTCCGGCGCGCGGGCACGAAATAACCCGGGATGTTCAGCGCGGTTGACAGATAATGGAGGGTATCCACTTCTCCATCAATGGTCCGGAAGCATTCCTGACAGAAGATCACCCGATCGGTAAAACTCATTTGCCGCAGTCCTGCCGCCAATACTTCCCGCCTTTTATAATACTCGCCGTCGCATTTCCAGGTATTGATCGTAAGCAGGTCAATCTCCATTCTGGCACGAATTTGAGCCGGTCCCGTTCGGCTTTGATTGGGCAATGATTAGGAGTTAATTATTCTTTTGTAATGGGGATGGCGATTTTGAATTGTTAGTGAAATATGTGTGAACGATGAATAAATGACTATAAAGCTGCGCGGGGAGTGCCGAATGAGGGGGAATTATTTTTTATTTAACATTCGCCTAAAAATTGCGTCACATTCGATGGCTAAAATGTGATCGGAAAAAACCGGCGAGAATGAAAAAGTATAAGCTTATCATTATAGATGATCATCACGATACGATAGAGCTTCTCAAATACAACCTGGTATCGGAGGGGTATGAGGTAAAAGCGTTCTTCAATGCGGTAGACGCGCTAAAATATGTGACGATGGAGAATACCGATCTGGTCATAACGGATTGGATGTTGCCGGAGATGGATGGATTGGATCTGTGCCGCAATTTAAAGCATAATCCTTCGACGCAGGATATTCCGGTTGTCATGCTGACGGGCAAGTCGGATGAGATCGATGTGGTGACGGCTTTGGAAGTAGGGGCGGAGGAATATATTTCGAAGCCGGTACGGATGCGGGAAATGCTGACGAGGGTCAAGAAGATCCTTCGCCGGAAAGCAGGCGAGATCCTTGCGCAGGTTAAAGGCGAGAACAAAGATTATATTGTCAGGGGGCGATTGAAGTTAGATCTGGCGAGCTATACGGTTAGCCTGGAAGATGAGCCGTTGGATCTGACGATTGTGGAGTTCAGGTTACTGGAGCTGCTGGCGCGACAGCCGGGAAAGGTCTTCTCGCGCAACCTCATTATGGAAAGGATAAACGGCATGGATTATTTTGCAGCCGAGCGGTCGGTGGATGTGCAGATCGCGGGTTTGCGCAAGAAGCTGGGAAGGTTCAAAGACGGCATCGAGACGGTACGATCGGTAGGATACCGACTGAATGAAAAGGCTTTATAAGGTAATCATCAACTAACAAAAAGAAATTGCTCACTAATCATTCCCAAACAATCGACGGCTACTTTTACTCAAATCAAGGTGATGGAAAATCATAAGATGAAGGACGATCAGATGGGGCAAGGAGGTCATATGAAGCAGGCGGATCATAATGGGCAATCTGATCACATGGGGCAAGCAGATCACATGGAGCAAGCCGATCACATATTATGCGAATGTGAACTGGAAACGCTGGCGTCATTCGTACGCGAGCTGGAGCAGGAATATGCGGTAACGGTCGTCCGGCAGCCGTGGGTCTGTATGACGATGGTGCAGGCGGAAGACTCGGTGGAAGGACAGGCCTTTTATCTGGGCGAGGCGCTGACGACGGAGTGTGAATTGCAGGTGAACGGCCATGCCGGCTACGGGCTTTGTCTCGGTGATGAGCCGCTGCGGTGTTATTGTATCGCCTTCGTTGACGCGTTACTGTTATCCCCTGACCGGAACCTGGTACGGGTGGAGGCGTTCCTGGAGGAGCAGGGCGCGGCGATCGCGGAGCGGCAGCAGCTGGAGTACAACCATATTCAACGGACGAAGGTGGATTTCAAACTTTTGGAACAGGATTAAACCGGGCGGAGACCCGTCGAATTTCAATTATGCAAAGAGAGATACTATACGACGATGTCTATGATGCGCAAGGGCACTACCGGTTGTTACTGGATAGCATGGCGCGGCCGGGGAAGATCAACGTGCTGCCTGAGATGGAGCTGACGGCCCCCAAGGGAATTCATGCCGCCGGGGCGCTTGTCGGGTTCGCGCTGATGAATGCCGATGTGACGTATTATGTCGAAGGCCCCACGGCATTTGAAGTAGGGCGTTATCTGCTGGTGAATACGTCGGCACGGCCGGTAGGCAGGGAGGAGGCGGATTATGTTTTTCTGGATGGCAGTGCGCCGGCGGAGTTGTTGCAGGAGTTGAAGGTGGGGTCGCTACCTTATCCGGAGGATGGCGCCACGGTGGTCGCCGCGGTGGATGGGCTGGCGAGTGAAGGCGAGGGGTTAGTCTTGCTGTTAAAGGGGCCGGGGGTTGCGGGTGAAAAGAAGCTTTGTGTTATAGGACTGGATCGTACTTTCTTCGAAGCGCTGGCGACGATCAATGGTGAGTTCCCGTTGGGGATCGATGTGATCCTGACGGATGGGGAACGGCGGGTGGCGTGTATTCCCAGAAGTACGAAGATCGGGATCAATTAATTCATCAACTCTTTATTATGGGATATGTAGCCGTCAAGGGTGGTAGCGATGCTATCCATCAGGCAAAGGAACTGGTGGAGTTTTACCGCGTAAAGGCTCAAACGACGCCGATCACTGTCGAGCAGATCAGGACCCAGATGCGGTTATCGGTCGACAAGGTGGTCTCGGAGGGCGGGTTGTATGCGCCGGAGTATGCGGCGATCGCGCTGAAGCAGGCGGAAGGGGATGTATTCGAAGCGGCTTTTATTCTGCGGGCGTTCATTACGACGTTACAGCGGCGGTATTATTCGGAGACGTTGAATACGCGAGAGATGTTCATCCGGCGGAAGATCTCGGCGTCGTTCCGGGAGATACCCGGCGGGCAGGTACTTGGGCCGACGCGGGATTATACTCAACGGATCCTGGATGCGACGAAGGTAAGTGAAACGCTGGCGGATATCAGGGACTTCCTATCGCGGTTCGAGAAGGGGATCGATCATTCGCGGCTCCAGGAAGTAACCTCATATGGCAAGGTGATCGACCTGCTGCGTGCGGAGGGGTTATTGCAGGGGGTAGGTAATGCCGAGGATACGAGGCTGAAGGATATCACCCGGGAGGCGATTAAGTTCCCGGCGCCGCGGAGCGCGCGGCTGCAGATGATGGCGCGGGCGGAGACGGGTGGGCTGATGGCGTTAGGATACAGCAGTCTGAGAGGGTTTGGGAATACGCATCCGACGGTGGGTGAATTGCGATATGGGACGGTGCCGGTGCGGGTGAAGGATGCGAGGGGGCGGGCCCGGTATATCGGGAAGATCGAGGTGACGGAGGCGGAGATGATCACGACGATCAAGACGGATAAGAAGAATTCGATCCCATATTATTCGATCGGGTATGGGTTGTGCTTTGGTCAGAATGATACGAAGGCGATCTGTATGGGTATCCTGGACCGGGCAATGCGCAGTCCGGAGTATGGGGCGCCGGCTAACGATGCGGAGTTTGTGCTGTACCATACGGAAGGGATCGAGGCGATGGGGTTCACGAATCATCTGAAGCTGCCGCATTATGTGACTTTCCAGGCGGGGTTGAGCAATGTCAGGGCGGCGGTCCGGCGCGCGAATGCGGATGCCGAGGAGGAAGAGGAAACGGAAACGGTTGGATAGGAGGAGGAGAAGGAAAGGATGGGGGGCGTAGTTGGGGAGTGGAGTGTGGTCGAAAAATGTCGATATGATAGAGAACATCAAATATAAGAAGAGCTACAATTTTGCTTTCATAGACGAGTCGACCAAGAAGGAGGTGCGGCGCAAGCTGTTGAAGGCGGTGGCGATCCCGGGTTACCAGGTGCCCTATTCTTCGCCGGAGATGCCGATCGCGCGGGGTTGGGGAACGGGGGGGCTGCATGTTACGTTGTCGCTGATCGGGCGCAACGATATCTTCAAGATCATCGATCAGGGTAGCGACGCGAGTGTCAATGCGTGTAACCTGCGGGAATTCGTGCAGGCGATGACGGGGTGTAAGATCACTTATGATACGGCTGAGGCGACGCTGATCCAGACGCGGCACCGGATCACGGAAGAAGAATTGCGCGAGGACCAGTTGTTCGTTTTCCAGGTGCCGCAGCCCGAGCCGTTGCGGGGCGTCGAGCGGTATGAGTACCGGACGCGGCAGATGCATGGGGAGGCGGATTATGCGAAGATGTGGGTATCGCTTTACGAGTCATATGTGCGTCATGGGGATATCATGCTTGGGGCGGGTTATCCGGTAAAGGTCAACGGGCGCTATATCATGGCGCCGTCGCCGATCCCGCGCTGGGATATCCCGAACCTGAATCAGGCGAAGACGCTTTATCTGTTCGGGGCGGGGCGGGAGAAGCGGCTGTATGCGGTCCCGCCGCATACGACAGTGGAGCCGCTGGAGTTCGAAGACGTCAAGTTCAACATCGAGCGGTTCAATGGGGCCAGTTGTTCCAAAACGGGATACCGGCGCGCATTTTTGGATGAGCTGTTCCTGGATGACGGGTCGAAGACCTTTGTGATCAACGACAGCAATTTCCTCGACAAGATGGAGCAGGGTGAACCGGTCAATCAATTCACGAATCCTTATTTACAACAACTATCATGATCCATCATAATGAAAACTCGTGGCTGCTGAAGGTCCGCAACCTGACGAAGATCTATGGCGAGCCGAATGAGCGGACGGTGGAGCTGACGGGCCCGGCGCACGGGACCAATATCTGCCCGGAGACGGACAGCATCGTAGCCTGTGCGGGCGTGAGCTTTGACCTGTATCCCGGGGAGGTGCTGGGAATCGTGGGTGAAAGCGGTTCGGGCAAGAGCACGGTGGTGAAGCTGCTGTATTTCGATATCGAGAAAACGGCGGGTTCCGCGTGGCTGCGGCCTTACGGCGACGGGAAAACGAATATCCTGGAAGCATCGGGGCAACAGAAGCGATATATCCGCAACCATCTCATGGGGACAGTGTATCAGAACCCGAGGGACGGGCTGAACTTCTCCTTCTCTTCCGGCGGAAATATTGCGGAGAAGCTGATCATGGCCGGGCATATGCATGTCGGCAATATCCGGGAAAGGGCGTCGTATCTGCTCGACAAGACGGAGGTGCCGGTCCGGCGGATGGATGATCCGCCTGCGGCTTTCAGCGGGGGGATGCAGCAGCGGGTGCAGATCTCAAAGGCGATCGCCAACAATCCGCCGCTGCTATTCCTCGATGAGGTGACGACGGGACTGGACGTCTCGGTGCAGGCGAGGGTGCTGGATCTGATCCGCGAGCTGCAGCAGGAGTTGGGGATTGCGATGATCGTAGTAAGTCATGACCTGTCAGTGATCCGGATGCTGACGGACCGGACGCTTGTGATGAAGCATGGGCGGGTAGTGGAGAGCGGGCTGACCGATCAGATCCTGCAGGATCCGCAGCATGCGTATACACAATTACTGGTAAGTTCTCTTTTGTAAACGGCGGCGGGCCGCGAATGAATTAATTATGAATATTGTCGAAGTCCATCAGCTGACGAAAACGTTCGAACTCCATATTCTAAACGGCAAGCGGATCACGGCCCTGAATGGGATCGAGATGAAGATCGAGGAGGGGGAGATCATCGGGTTGACGGGTAAATCCGGTTCGGGCAAATCGAGTCTGATGAAGTGTCTGTACCGGACCTATCTGGCCAGTTCGGGGGAGATCCTGTATTCTTCACAGGCAGGGGTGATCGATCTGGTGAAGGCGCGGGACCATGACGTGCTGGCGTTACGGCGCTCGGAGATCAGGTATTGCTCGCAGTTCCTGAGTGTGATCCCGCGGGTCCCGGCGGTGGATGTGGTAGCGGAGCCGTTGATGCGGACGGAGCGGAACCGGGATGTGGCAAGGGCGAGGGCGCGGCAACTGCTGGAAATGCTCGGGCTGCCGACGGAGTTGTGGGATGCTTATCCGGTGACCTTCAGTGGCGGGGAGCAACAGCGGATCAATGTTGCGCGGGCGATAATCTCCCGGCCGCGGCTGTTGCTGATCGACGAGCCGACGGCTTCGCTGGATGCGCGGACGAAGGACGTGGTGATCGATCTGATCCGGGAGCTGAAGCAGGAGGGAACTTCGGTGCTTTGTATCTCACATGATGAGTATACGCTGGGGAAGATGGCTGACCGGCGGCTGCATTTGTCGGGAGGGCATATTACAGCGCCGGTAACGGCGACGATCTAATAACGACAACGATATGAATACATGGTTGATCAAAAATGCTAAAGTTATTACGCCCGACGGGGTGATCGATGGAGGTTCCGTCTGGGTCGAGGATGGGGATATCCGGGAAGTGGGCAGGATGACGGAAGATGCGGGGTGGGAGGGGCGGGGAGGAGAAACGCGGGAGGAAGGGCTGAGGGAGGTGCAGATACTGGACGCCGATGGGGCGTATGTGATGCCCGGGATCATCGATATCCATACGGATGCGATGGATGCGGAGATCGTTCCGCGGACCGGAGCGGATATTCCGATCGCGGTTGCGTTCAATGAGCTGGAGCGGAAGATGTGCGCCTGCGGGATCACGACGGTGTTCCATTCGCTGCACCTGGGATACGAGCATGCGGAGGATCTTTCACGGAGTAAGTACAGCCGGGAAGAGGTTTTCCGGGAAGTCAAACGTGCGGCGTCGGGGCCTACCCTGATCCATAATAAAATACACTTACGGTTCGAGGTATGCGGAGTAGAGTCGTACGACCAATGTCTCGACCTGATGCGGAACGGGTATGTCGACTTGCTGTCGGTGATGGATCATACGCCGGGGCAGGGTCAGATCCGAAAGGAGTATTACAAAAAATATTTATTGATGCAGGGGAAAAGCCAGGATCAGATGGACCAGTTGCTCGAGGAGCGGCTATCCTGGCCGAAGGTAGAAGGAGAGATGTTGCAGGGGATGGTGGATGTGGCGAAAGAGCTCAATATTCCGGTGGCGTCGCATGATGACGATACGATCGCAAAAGTAGATGAGATGATCGCGCTTGGAGTGGATATCAGCGAATTCCCGATCAATATGGAGACTGCGGAGTATGCGACCCGGATGGGGTTGTATGTGGCCGGGGGGGCTTCGAATGTCCTTCGGGGCGGGTCGTTGTCGGGTAACCTGGACATGACCGAGGCGATCCGGGAGCGGGTAGTGGGCCTTCTTTGTTCGGACTATTATCCGGCGGCGATCCTGCATTCGATCTTCAAGCTGCACCTGGAGTATGGAATGCCGCTGAATGATGCGGTCAACCTGGCGACGCTGCATCCGGCGGAGTCGGTGGGGCTGGATGTGGAGACGGGGAGCCTGGAGCACGGCAAGCGGGCCGACCTGGTGGTTGTCCGGCTTCGCGGGAGTCTCCCGGTCGTCGCGAAAGTAATGGTGAATGGTAAATGGGTCATGGAAACGAATACCAAATAGCTCGAATATCAAATAGCTTATGACAACGACGACAGCGACGACGGACCTGGCATTTGAAGAGTACACGGCGCGGCAGTACCGGGAGCTGGATGCGGACCGGCTGCTGGAGCGGGCGATGCAGGTGCGGCACGCGGGGAATTACCGGTATGACGGGTTGAGGTGGCTTCCGCAGCCCTATCCGGGTTTTGCGGTGTTGTCGATGGTGGATGAGCATGCGGGTAACGAGGCGCTGCCGGGGATACTGGGGGCGGTGCAGAAGGGTCTGGTGGAGCGGTGTCCGTGGGAGGAGGCGATCTATCTGTTGCCGGCGGACAGTTACCACCAAACAGTGGCGAATATGCTTTCGGAACAGCGGTTCCTGCAACGGATCGTGGAGCCGGGGTTGGAGGAAGAGTATCCGGAAATGGTAGGGCAGGCTTTTGCCCGGATTGAAATGGAACGGCGGGGGCCGGTGGAGATGCAGCTGATCGGGCTGAGCATCTTTGGTACGGCGCTGGGGGTATTGGGAGTTTTCGAGGACGAGGAGCATTATCAGCGGATCCTGCGGTTCAGGGCCGGATTGTATGCGGATCCGGGGCTGGCGGCGCTGGACGTGCGGATGACGCGGCCTTTTATTGGGCATATTACGCTTGCTTATATCGAAAAACAGCTTTCGGCCGAACAGCGGCGGCAACTGGCGGAGGCGGCGGGGGTCTTGAATGAGCAGATCAGGGAAGAAAGGCCGGTATTCAGTTTCTCCGGTACGGGATTGCGGCGGTATGAGCATCTGTCCGCTTTTTTGCGGTCGGATGGGTATCCACGTTATGAATTTTAATCCTTTTTAATCATGCAATATTTCGATCAATTTCCAGTGGCCGCGCCCCGCGATGGACATGGTGAGACTAACCCCGGGCAGCAGCTTGGAGAGCAACCGCTTATCGATCCGAGTTGCCGCATCCGCAACAGTAAGATCGGACCGTGGACGTGGTTGGGCGAAAAAACCTGGCTGGTGGATTCGAGTTTTGGCGACTACAGTTATGCGGCGGGGAACGTTCAGATCATCTATACGGAGGTCGGTAAGTATTGCAGCATCGCCAACAGCGTGCGGATCAATCCGGGGAACCATCCGCAGTGGCGGGTGACCCAGCATCATATGACGTACCGCCGGAAGCAATATAAGCTGGGGGAGTCGGATGACCTGGAGTTCTTCCAATGGCGAAAGGATCACCATTGCGTGATCGGGCACGACGTCTGGATCGGTCATGGGGCGGTGATCATGCCGGGGGTGAAGATCGGGACGGGCGCGATCATCGGGACGGGTGCGGTCGTTACGAAGGATGTAGGGCCGTACCAGATCGCGGTCGGGGTTGCGGCGCGGGTGATCAAGCAGCGGTTCCCGGATGATGTCGTCGAAAAACTGCTGGAGAGCAAGTGGTGGGATTGGGACCGGGCGACGCTGGAGGAGCGGTTCGAGGACCTGCTTCATTTGGATGTCTTTCTTAGCAAATATGCCGCATTACCCGTATGAGAAAACTAAATTATATCCTCGCCCTTTTATGTCTAACAGCCCTGCTGACGACAGGCGGGTGTAAGGATAAGCGGGCGTTGGACGCCCAGGGCAACCCGAATACCCTGCTGGTGGGCGTCGTTGAACAAGATAACGTCGCGGAACAGACCGTCGTGCTGGAAAAGGTCAGGAAATACCTGCAACAGCAGTTAGACATCAAGGTTGAATTTTTCAAATCTTCGGATTATACGTCCGTGATCGAGGCGCTGATAACCAAAAAAGTGCACATGGCTTATATGGGGCCCTTCGCCTATGTGCTTGCGACGTCAAAACAGCCGCTCGTGCCGATGGTGGTGCCGGGGATGAACGGCAAGCCGGTGAATTACCGGAGCATCATTTTCGCGAATCCGGGTACAGGCATTAAGACCATGGACGACGTCAAGGCGAAGGCGAAGAGCCTGACGCTATGTTTCGCAGATCCCGGCTCCACTTCCGGGCACCTGGTACCCAGGGCCTATCTCATGAGCATCGGCCTGGACCCGAAAACAGCCTTTAAGGAGACGATGTTCGCCGGCAGTCATTTCGCCTCGCTGCTTGCGGTGAAGGGTGGAAAGGTGGATGTGGGCTGCGCTTTCGAATTCGGCTATAATAAACTGCTGCGGCAAAAGGTCCTCAAACCCGCAGACCTGAACATCCTCTGGTGGTCGGACCCGATCGTGGAAAGCCCCATCGTGATGCGGCCGGATGTCAATCCGGCGTTTACGGAGCGGGTGAGAGAAGCATATCTCAACATGCGGACAAGGGCGCCCGACGTCTTCAAAGCCTATATCTCCATGTACGATCCGGGAAGGGCGGACAGCATCGATTATGTAAGGGTAGACGATTCTGCTTATAACGGGCTGCGGAAGATCGCGGCCGGGATCGACATTATCAACATGACGAAAAAATAGTACCAACCCATGCAAAGATCACTCCCGCTTTTGTTCGCCCTGCTTATGCTGCTGCCGGCAGGCGGGTGTAAGGACAAGCGGTCCCTGGACGGCAACGGCAACCCCAATACGCTGCTGGTGGCGGTCTATGCCGGGGATGATCCGACGGGCTCCATGACCCCTATCCGCGCAGCGATCAGAAAATATTTGGAAAAGGAGTTGGGCATGCCGGTGGAGATGGTGACCAGTACCGACTACACGTCCGTGATCGAGGCCATTGTCAGCAAGAAAGCGCATTTGGCTTATCTGTCCCCTTTTTCCTACGTGCTGGCGACGCGGCAAACGTCGCTGGTCCCGCTGGTGGTCATTGGAAATGCCGGGAAGCCCAGCGTATACCGAAGCGTCATTATTACCCATCCCGGGAGCGGGATAACCTCCATGGAGGATGTCAAGGCCAAAGCCAAAAATCTCACACTCTGTTTTGCCGACCCGGCGAGCACATCGGGCCACCTGATACCGAGGGCGTATCTCACCAGCATCGGGCTTAATCCCGACAGCGCCTTTAAGCAGGTGCTTTTTGCGGGTACGCACATGGCTTCCATTATGAGCGTGAAATCCGGAAAAGTAGACATCGGTTGCACTACGGAGACAATCATTGCCATGCTGAGCAAAAGGGGGGTGATGAAGCCGGGCGATGTCAATGTGCTGTGGCAGTCCGATCCGATCGTCGCCGACGTCATCGCCATGCGTCCTGATATCAACCCGGCTTTTGCGGAAAAGGTGCGGGATGCTTATCTCCGGATGCCAAAGGCGGATACGGCCCTCTGGAAGAAATACCTTTCGCTGTTCCAAAGAAATCCGGATAGCCTGGGTTATGTGGTGGCCCAGGATTCCTTCTACGATGGTTTACGCAGGATAGCAGCCGGGGTGAAGGACCTGAAGGCCGTTGGTAATAAATAAATGCATTGTTATGATCGAGGTAAAAAATCTGACAAAATCGCTGCCTAACGGGCGGAAAGTGCTTGACGGGATAACTTTTACGGTCGGCAAGGGGGAATTCGTGGGGATACTTGGGGCGAGCGGGGCGGGGAAAACGCTGACGATCCGTTGTCTGAACGGGCTGCTAAAGCCGGATTCCGGCGAGGTGATCGTGGAGGATGAACGCGGCGTTAGGCGGAATATTTGCGGCATTTCGAAGCGGCAGTTGAAGAAGGTGCGGGAGAAGATCGGGGTCATCTTCCAGGGGTTCCACCTCGTGAGGCGATTGACGGCGTTGGAGAATGTATTGATCGGGCGATTAGGTCAGATCAATTCCCTGCGGAGCCTTGTCTATGGGTTCACGGACAAGGAGGCGGAAGAAGCGCTGGCGGCGCTGGAAAAGGTGAAGATCCAGCATCTCGTTGAGAACAGGGTTTCGAGCATGAGCGGCGGCGAGATGCAAAGGGTTGCGATTGCAAGGGCGATCTTCCAAAACCCGACCTTATTGCTGGCCGATGAGCCTCTTTCCAATCTGGACCCCAGCAATGCGAAGAATATCATGAAGCTGATCCAGCCGCTGAGCAAGGAGATGCCCGTCATCGGCGTGTTCCACCAGCCCGAGATGACGGCGAAGTATTGTACGCGGGTCATTGCCATCAAGGCCGGGAAGGTCATTTACGATGGAGATCCCAAACTCTCGGATGAGCTGTTGATCGAGATCTATGGGGAGGAGTTGCGTCATCTCGAAGCAAATTTCTTCCCGGAGGCTCAGGCGGTGCCGGTCACTTTCACGAAAAGCAAACCTGAATTACATGACCGGCCAAACCTATCCAACCTATAATCTGAAAAGATACCGGAAATGGGTGCTTCCGGTCATCGCATTGGCGATAGCGGTAGAGGGCGCCGCTTTGGTTTGCGGAGCCGATATCCGGGAGTTGAACAGCGGGTTGATCCGCAGCTTTATATTCCTGGGCCAGATGTTCCCGCCGGATTGGAGCGCTTTTCCCGATCTGGTGAGCCCCGCAGTGGATACGATCGTCATCGCGGTGCTCGGAACTTTCTTCGGGACGATCATTTCCCTGGGATTCGGGCTTGCGGCGGCGTCCAATGTTGCGCCGCGCTGGCTGAGGCGGCTCACGCGGGGATTTATCCGGATCGAAAGGGCATTACCGGAGATCGTCATCCTGCTTTTCCTGGTGGCGGCCTTTGGACTGGGGCCATTCGGCGGCGTTGTTTCCCTGACGATAGGTTGTATCGGGATGCTGGGGAAGCTGTTCGCGGACGCCATCGAGGAAATAGATCCGGTTTCCATCGAAGCCATCGAGGCGTTAGGCGCCAGTAAGATCCAGGTCATCTATTACGGGGTGTTGCAGCCGGTCATCCCATCCATTATCAGTTTCGCGTTGTTCCGGTTCGAGCTCAATATCCGGTTGTCGGTGGTATTGGGCGCGGTGGGGGCCGGCGGCGTCGGCCTCGAATTGTACCGCGCTTTCAGCCTGCTGGATTACAACAGGGGTTGCTCGGCGCTGATCATCACGCTGGTCCTTGTATTCATTACGGAACGGCTCTCTGAATATCTTCGAAGCAAAGTAAGAATGGAGGGCGCATTGAAATGAAACAGCCTTCACTTTATACGCTGCCTTCGACCAGGTACAAGCGAAAAGCCACGGTCTTCAGCCTCATTGCTATTCTTACCGTGGGCATCTGCATCTATCTGGGTTTCGACCCGTTGATGCTCTTTACCGAATTCCACTATGTGGTGGACCTTGCGGGCAACATGCTGCCGCCGAATTTCGAGATGTTCCGCAGCAACGGGCATGTCTGGCGGGCGATCCTGGAGACGATATGCATGGCCTTTCTCGGGACCATCTATGGGGGATCGATCGCTTTCGTCCTTGCCTTTCTGGCGGCGTCCAACACGATGCCGGCCTGGGCTATCCGGCAGGTGGTGCGGTTCTGTCTTTCGTTGATGCGGGTGATCCCCAGCCTGGTGATCATCCTGGTCTTTGTGGTGGCCATCGGGTTGGGGCCCTTTGCCGGGATGCTGACCCTGGTCTGGACGACCATCGGCACGTTCGGTCAATTATTCACGCAAATCATCGAGAATCTCGAGCCGGCTCCTTCCGACGCGATCTATGCGATCGGGGCTTCACGCGTGCAGGTGATCCGGTATTCCATCCTCCCGCAGATCTTTCCTTCCTTCATCGCCAACCTGCTCTATTCTTTCGATATCAACATGCGGGCCGCACTTGCCATGGGAATATTCGGCGGCGGGGGGATAGGCTTTGAATTGTATATGGCCATGCGAGTCTTGCGGTACAAGGATGCGCTGGCGCTGATCTGCTTCACCATCGTCCTCATCACCATTATGGAAAAACTGTCCGATCACCTGCGGAAAAAGGTACTGGGCGCAGCGACGCTTAAATAGCGAATATTCTACATGAGTATCTTACTTTTCCCTAACAGGCAGCTAATATTTGCTCTCGAAATTCGCACGAAACTGGATATACATTTATGAATACCATTCTCCTGACCAATGCGCGGATCGTGACGCCGGCGGGTCATTTCATGGGTACGGTCAGCATCGACAACGGGATCATTACGGGGATCTACAGGGATAAATTCTATCCGGAGGGGATCGATCTGCGCGGGCAGTGGTTGATCCCGGGTTGTATCGATATTCACACGGATTATCTGGAGAAGGAGTTGCATCCGCGGCCCAGCGCGAATTTCGGTCCGGCGTTCGCGCAGCATTTCCTGGATGTGCGGGCGGCTTCGTGCGGGCTGACGACGGTCTTTTGCGCGATCAGCTTCAGCAACAATGAAAGTAAGTCGCGGTCGATCGACGAGGCGGTGATGCTGGCGAGGCAGATCGAGGCAACGCGGGATTCGACGCTGGTCCGGCACTATCTGCATGCGCGGGTGGATCCCAATACGGACCTGATCCTGCCGCATCTGGCGGAGATGGCGGAGTTGGAGAGCATGACGATCGTAGTCTTCAATGATACGATCCCGGGTACGCGACAATATACGATGGAGCAGCATATCGAGATGCGGATGCAGGGCAGGGGCATCACCCGGGAAGAGGCGGTTGCGCTTCTGACGGAGCGGTTCGAGGTGACGAGGCAGGTGAATCACCGGGAGGTGATCCGGGAGACGTTCAGCGGGAAGGCTATCCTGGGGAGTCATGATGACACGACGGAGGACCATATCATGGAGGCCGCGGCGTATGGGGTCACGCTGGCGGAGATGCCGACGACGCTGGCGGCGGCGAGGAAAGCGAAAGAGATGGGGATGTGGGTTTGCATGGGGGCGCCCAATTACTATCGCGGGGGGTCGCATTGCGGAAATCTGTCTTGCGAGGAGGCCATGGATGAGGGGTTGGTGGATATCCTGTGCAGCGACTATCATTTCCCGACGGTGCTCGGGAGCGTAGTGCGCATGATCGATGATGGGGTTGAACCGGAGACCGCGGTGAATATGGTCTCGTTGAATCCCGCGAGGATGCTTGGGTTGAGTGAGCACACGGGGAGCATCGAGGTGGGGAAGCGGGCCGATCTGGTGGCGTTTGCGGGAGAGCGGTCGTTTGCGGCGGTATCACAGGTTTGGGTAGACGGAAACCGCAAATTCTCCGCCGAGTATAACAAAGGAATATTACCTTTAGCGAGATGAAACCGAAAGGTTCCATCCGACCATTGAACAAGACATTATTTGCGGATGAAAATAGGGGTCATTGCGGACATTCATGAAGACATCGTAGCGCTCAAAGCCACCTTCTCCTTGCTGGAAAAAGCCGGCTGTACGGAAGCCGTATGTCTCGGCGATATCGCCGGCTTCAAAGTCAACACTTATCATTATCTGGATACGCGTAGCGCGCATGAGTGCATTGCGATGGTGAGGGACAATTGCCGTGGAGTGGTGATCGGTAACAACGATCTGTATCAGATCCGGAAGCTGCCGGCGTATCGGGGCGGCATCGATTTCCCGGACAACTGGTATGATCTGGACTACCATGAACGCAAAGCGCTTTTTGGGAATTCGGTCTTTTTATACGAGGATGTGCAGTTGAGCGCGCTGCTGACGAAGGCTGACAAAGCGTGGCTGGAAAGCTTGCCCGATATCTGGATAGGGGAGTATGGCGGGATGAAGTACTTCTTCTCGCATTTCGTGTATCCGGACCTGCTTGGGTTGCGGGCGTATTTTCCAAAGCGGGCGGAGGAATTCCGGGAGCATCTGGCTTTAATCGAGCGGCATGGGTGTACGATAGGGGTCTCGGGGCATTTCCACTTCGAGGGGTTAAGCAGGGTGCGGGAGGATGATATCCGGAGACAGGGTTTCGGGTCATATGGGTATTCGCAGGAGCTGCAATATTGGTCCGGGCCTTGTGTGGCGAGGGGTCAGTTTACGAATGGCTTTCTGATCATCGATACGGAGCAATCGACGGTGGAGGCGGTGAGGTTATCGGGGGGTGAGTGAAGTGAGCGATTTTTGTATTTTTACACATGGATCTTCTACGAGTGTCCGGAGTTAGCGCGCGCGGCGGCGTGTTGCGGGACATAAGCTTCTCCCAGCAAAGACGGCAGAAACTTGCAGTGACCGGGGCGACGGGCTCGGGTAAGAGTACGCTGCTGAAGGTGATCGCCGGGTTGGTGCAACCCGATGAGGGGGCGGTCTTTTTCGAGGGGCGGCGGGTGTTGGGGCCAGGGGAGACGCTGGTGCCGGGGCATCCGGAGATCGCTTATTTATCCCAGCATTTTGAATTATGGAACAATTACCGGGTGGAAGAGATCTTGTCCTATGAGAATGAACTGACGGAGGAGGAGGCTGAGGCATTGTATGCGACCTGCCGGATCGATCAGCTGTTAAGGCGGAGGACGGATCAGTTGTCGGGTGGGGAAAGGCAACGCATCGCACTGGCGAGGTTGCTGGTACGGTCGCCGAGGCTAATGTTGCTGGATGAGCCGTATTCCAACCTGGACAGGTTGCATAAGGAGATGCTGCAGACGGTGATCGGGGATATCCTTGACCGGTATGAGATGACGTGTATCCTTATTTCGCATGACCCGCCGGACATTTTGTCGTGGGCGGATGAGATCCTGGTCCTGAATGAGGGGCGGATGGTACAAAAGGCGACGCCGGAGCGGATCTACCGGCAGCCGGTGGACGAATATGTCGCGGGGCTTTTTGGGAAGTACAACCGGATTCATCCGGCACTCGCGGCGCGGCTTGGCCGGTTGCCGGGAGCGGGGCAGGGGAAGGACTTGTATATCCGGCCGGAGAAGCTGACGCTATCGGGGCTGGGCAGTGCGGCGGCGCAGGGCAGAGTGCAGGGGATATCCTTCCAGGGCGGCTATTATGAGGTGGAGGTGGAGTTGGCGGGTTGCCGGCTGCTGGTGAGGGCCGATACCAACGCCTATCAAAAAGATCAGGTAGTATATGTCGGGCTCACCGCTTGAGAGCGGCTTTGTCCGACAAAATATTTGATGTATGGTTCAATGGCTCATGCGGCTTTGCTTACCTTCGCTGGCAAACCGGCGAGCCGGTATTTCAAAATAAATATTGTCGACATATGAGAAAAACTTTTAGTTTGACCCTGGTGGCACTGTTTTTATTACAGGTTACTACCAGGGCGCAGTCCGCTGCGTCCGGGAGCGTATATGATCATCGGGAGGCATTTGCACCATTGTTCTATCCCGCTTATGGCGATGACATCCGGTCGGCGGCCGGCGCACCCGGTCCCCATTATTGGCAGAACCGGGCGGATTACAAGATAGACTCCCGGTTGGATACGGTGGAGCAGACGGTCTCGGGTACGGTGACGATCACCTATAAAAATAACTCGCCGCAGAATCTTCCTTTTGTCTGGTTGCAGTTGGATCAGAACATCTATAAGGACAGTTCGCGGGGGGAAGCGGTGACGGAGATCACGGGTGGACGCTGGGCAAACAGGAATGCCTTTTCCGGCGGGGATGAGCTGAAATCGGTGGAGCTGATCAATCCGGCGACGGGGAAAGGGATGGCCGCGGATTACCTGGTGTCCGATACGCGGATGCAGATCAAGCTGCCGGCCGAGCTGAAGGCGGGCGGGGTGCTGAAGATCCGGATCGAGTACAGCTTCAAGATCCCCGAGTATGGTACGGACCGGATGGGAAGGATGCAGCCGAAACCCGGGAACAGCTCCTGGATCTATGAGATCGCGCAGTGGTATCCGCGGATGTGCGTCTTCGATAATGTGTATGGCTGGAATACGCTTCCTTACCTGGGTCAGGGCGAATTCTACCTGGAATACGGGGATATCGATTACAGCGTGAATGTTCCGGGGAATATGATCGTCGGCGGTTCGGGCGAGCTGATGAATCCAACGGAAGTATTGACGGCAAAGGAGCAGCGGCAGCTGGCGGCGGCGCGGGTGAGTGATAAGAAGGTGGCGATCCGGGGGAAGGATGAGGTGGGTGATCCGTCGACACGGCCGGCTCAGAGCAGGCTGACGTGGCGCTTCCATTGTACGAATACGCGGGATGTGGCCTGGGGGGCGTCGTCGGGGTTTGTATGGGATGCGGCAAGGATGAATCTGCCGAGCGGGAAGAAGGCGCTGGCGGAGTCGATGTATCCGGTGGAGGTGTCGAGTGATTCGGCGTGGGGGCGATCGACGGAATATGTGAAGGGGTGTATCGAGTTTTACTCCCGGTATCTCTATGAGTTCACTTATCCTTCGGCGACCAATATCGCGGGGGTCGTGGGCGGGATGGAGTATCCGGGGATCGTCTTCTGCGGCTGGCATGCGAGGATGGGGAATCTTTGGGGCGTGACGCGGCATGAGTTCGGGCATAACTGGTTCCCGATGATCGTGGGCAGCAATGAGCGGAAGTATCCGTGGATGGATGAGGGCTTCAACACCTTTATCAATACGGTCGCGGATTCGGCGTTCAACAATGGGGAGTACAACTATAAGGACAATCCTGGGAGGGAGACCTATTATTGGCATAACGGCGATGACCCTATTATGACGATCCCGGATGTGGTACAGGGAAGAAACCTTGGGCTGACGGCGTATGCGAAGCCAAGCCGCGGGTTGACGATGTTGCGGGACGAGGTGCTGGGCAAGTCCAGGTTCGACTATGCGTTCCGGTACTATGTGCATGAGTGGGCATTCAAGCATCCGACGCCGTTCGATTTCTTCCATGCGATCGAGAATGGCTCGGGCGAGACGCTGGACTGGTTCTGGCGCGGCTGGTTCCTGGAGGACTGGAAGATCGATCAGGCGGTGACGGCGGTGACCCCGGTGAGTGCGGATGATCCTTCGAAGGGGGTGATCATAACGGTGGAGAACCTTCAGAAGCTGCCGATGCCGGTGACGGTGGACGTCGTGGAAGCAAATGGGAAGACGAGCCGGGTGAAGCTGCCGGTGGAGGTCTGGATGCATGGGCCGGTGTGGAAATTCCACTTTGCGTCCACGGATAAGGTGACGCAGGTGACGGTGGATCCGGACAAGCGGTATCCGGATAGCGATCCGTCGAATAATGTTTGGAAGGCGCAGTAAAACCAAGAACCATCATATGAGCAAGAGCAAACGACCGGAGTCGGCGGCGATCACCATTTTCGGCGCGCGGGGCGACCTGACGATCCGAAAGCTGATCCCGGCGCTATATAATCTATATGTAGACGGGCATTTGCCCGCTCATTTCACTATCCTGTGCGTCGACTTTGTCAAAATCGATCAGCAGGCGTACCGGGACCAGTTGCTGGAAGGGGTCAATGAGTTCAGCCGGAGCGGAAAGGCCGATGCGGCCAAGTGGGGAGATTTCGGTCAGCGGATCACGTATATTCAGGGGGATTTTCAGCAGGATGTTACCTATACCACGTTGCGGGGAAAGATCAAGGAGTTCGAACAGCAGTATACGGAGCGGGTGACAAGGATGTTCTATTTCGCGGTGGCGCCACGCTTTATCGAGCTGATCGCCGATGCATTGTGTAAGTCGAAGCTTTGTACGGTGGATACGCATCACCGGATCGTCGTGGAAAAGCCGTTCGGGACCGATCTGGAGTCCGCCAAAAAGCTCAATCAGTATCTTTCCAAGCGGTTCGCGGAAAAGCAGATCTATCACATCGATCATTATCTCGGGAAGGAGATGGTGCAGAATATGCTGGCCTTCCGGTTTGCCAATCATGTCTTTGAGCCGCTGTGGAACAAGGATTTCATCGATCATATCCAGATCAGCGTGTCGGAGGAGGTCAGCGTGGGTAAGCGCGGCGGGTACTATGACACCAGCGGGGCGTTGCGGGATATGATCCAGAACCATCTTCTGCAGTTGTTGTGTATCGTGGCGATGGATTGTCCGAAGGCCTATGAGGCGGAGGCGATCCGGGACAGCAAAGTGAAGGTGCTGAGGAATATGCGGATGTTGACGGCGGAAGAAGTTTTCAAGAATGTGGTCCGGGGTCAGTATACGGAAGGGGAGGTACAGGGGCAGCCGCGGGTCGGTTACCGGCAGGAGGCGCAGGTGGCGCCGGATTCGACGACGGAGACTTTGGTAGCGGCGCGGTTCTTTGTCGACAATAAGCGGTGGAAGGGGGTGCCTTTCTTTTTGCGGACGGGGAAATCGATGCCGCGGCAGTCATCAGTGATCATGATACAGTTCAAGCCGAGCCCGCATCCGATATTCAGTGATGACAAGGCTCCGAACCGGCTGGTGTTCAGTATTCAGCCGGAGCTGGAGATCGGCCTGGTATTCGAGAGTAAGGTACCGGGGCTGCATATGAAGCTGGTGCCGGTGGAAATGGATTTCACTTATTCGGACAAGCTATCCCAGTCTTTGCCGGAAGCCTATGAGACGTTGTTGCTGGATATACTGGAAGGCGATGCCACGTCCTTTATGCGTACGGACCAGATAGAGGCGGCGTGGAAGGTGGTGATGCCGATATTGGACGCGTGGAAGAAGTCGCCGGGGAAGCAGTTGTACTTCTATCCGGCGGGGAGTTGGGGGCCGGCGGCGGCGGACAAGCTATTGAAGCCGTATGCGAAGGAATGGTATAAGCTGGAGAGCCATCCGAGGGTGTTGCAGAATATGGCGAGTATCGAGTAGATGGAGTATCGGGTAGACGGAGTATCGAGTAGATGATGACTAAGCGGACTTATGTTACATATGTGATCGTATTGGGCCTTCTAAGCGCAATCGGCCCTTTTTCCATCGACATGTATCTGCCGGGCTTCGAGGATATTGCCGCGAGCCTGCATACGACGGCGGCGGTGGTAACGCTGTCTTTATCGAGTTATTTCATCGGCATCTCGGCGGGGCAGCTGTTGTACGGGCCGCTGCTGGACCGGTATGGCCGCAAGAAGCCGTTGTATGTGGGGCTGGTCCTGTATATCGTGGCGACGTTCGTGTGCATGCAGGCGAAGGATATCCATACGTTGATCCTGCTTCGGTTCATCCAGGCGTTGGGGAGTTGTGCGGCGCAGGTGGCGGCGATGGCGATGGTAAGGGATCTTTTTGGGCCCGAGGAAAGTGCGAAGGTTTTTTCGTTGATATTGCTGGTGATCGGTGCGTCGCCGATGATCGCGCCCACGGCCGGGGGGTATATTGTTGCACTCTGGGGCTGGAGGATCGTCTTCCTGGTGCTGCTGATATTAGGGGTGTTGATCACGTTGCTGACCATCTTCCTGTTACCGGAGAGTTATCCGCCGGATAAGCAGTTTTCTTTAAAGCCGCTGCCCATTTTGAGGAACTTCCTTGCGGTGATGCGGGTCCGGCAATTTGTTGTCTTTGTGTTTGTGGAGGCGTTTGCGTTTGCGGGACTGTTTGCGTATGTGTCGGGATCGCCGTTGGTCTTCATGGGATATTTTCATTTAGATAAGCGGACATACGGGTGGGTATTTGCGTTCCTGTCGGTGGCTTTTATCGTGTTAAGTCAATTGAATACGGTGTTGTTGCGCAGGTATAAAAGCGAGCAGATCGTCCGGGTGGCGCTCATGGGGCAGGCCGTGGTGGCGGTGCTATTTCTGATCGCGAATATGGCGGGCTGGGTTGGATTGGGGTATACGATCGGGTTCCTGTTCCTTTTTCTGTTTTGTCTGGGGTTCACGTATCCCAATGCGGCGGCGTTGTCGCTGGCGCCGTTCAGCAAGAATGCGGGCACCGCGTCGGCGCTGCTGGGCTTCTTCCAACTTGGAGTCGGGGCGTTGGCGTCGGTGGCGGTGAGCATATTCAGCAATGGGACGGCTACGCCGATGGTAGTGGTGATCGCCGTGTCTTCGGTACTGGGAATGATCGTGCTGGTGGCAGGTCAGGGCAGCCTGGCGGCAAGGCTTTCGGGCAAGGACTTTAGCACGCGGTAGATCAGCTTCCATTTCCAGCCGGGGACGATGATGAAACGGTTACCGGCGGTGGTAATGGCTTTTGCGATATAGGCAGGTTCGAGGAGGAGGGATTTTGGGAGGTCGAGGCCGGCGGTGAGCTTGGTACGGATATATCCGGCGACGATGGCGTTGACGATGACATGGCGGGGGAAGAGGTATTGGCGGAGACCGGCGAGATATTGGGTGAAGGCGGCTTTGGTGCTGCCATAGATAAAATTGCTCTTTCTGCCTCGGACGCCGGAGAGTGAGGAGAGGCCGATGATGCGTTGGAGGTTGGGGTTGTCCTTGTCCATGACGATCCGGTTGAGGATGGAGACGGCGCCCGCGTAGAGGACCTGGATCATGCGGAAGCTGCCATCCCAGTCGACGAGGGCCTGGTCGTTTGTGACCTGGAAACCGGCGGAATAGACGACGATATGGGGCTTTGCGGGGAGGGCGGCGAGGAAGGCGTCGTGGGTGTCGAACGCGATGGCGTCGAAATAGCGGATATCGAGCCGGTTGGCGGGGATGCGGTTGGTTTCGGCGAATGTCTTTAGTGCACCGGTGCTACGGGAGGCGGCGATGACGTCGTATCCCATAGAAATATACTGTTTGATGCATTCCTTTGCCACGTCGGAGTTGGCGCCGAGGATGAGGACGGTTGTCGTTGGTTGCATTTGTTAAAATTAGTTGGTATTAACTAAAAATGATCAATATGAAAAACGAGAAAGCGGAGGCCAATCTGAAGGCCGGGCAGGATTTTCTTGAAGAGAACAAGAAGAAGCCAGGGGTCGTGGCGTTGCCGAGCGGGCTGCAATATGAAGTGCTGGTAGAGGGGAAGGGGCCCAGGCCGGTTGCAACGAATAAAGTAACCTGTCATTATCATGGAACGCTGATCGATGGGACGGTTTTCGACAGTTCGGTCCGGCGGGGGCAGCCGGCTACGTTCCCGTTGAATGGGGTGATCAAGGGTTGGACGGAGGGTGTGCAGTTGATGCCGGCGGGGAGTAAGTGGCGTTTTTATATTCCGCCGCATTTGGCGTATGGGGACAGGCAGGCGGGTGCGCAGATCGGGCCGAACAGTACGTTGATCTTCGATGTGGAGCTGATCGCTTTTAATTGAAAAAGCCGCCCCGATCTACGAGACGGCCTTTTGAGCTTTATTACTTCAATTGCCTACTGCACCGAGAATGCATTGATCTCGATCCCGAAATTGGTGCTGACCGTTCCGGAAGAGACGGATGAAATCATCAATGGAATGGCATAATTCGCATTCGGGTCCGGGGTTGAATTATTGTTTACCGTAATCCGCGCATAGGTCTGGTTCTGGCCTTTTGGTATCGTAACCGATGCCGGAAAGGTATAGGTCGAAGGATCCGGGGCGACGAAGTTTGTAAAGTTGGCGGCGTTGAAGGCGTTCAATGCCGCGGTATCTATCGCCAGTTTCACCGTAATGTCCTGTGAAGCGTTCCCCTGGGGGCCATAGAAGATTATGGCGGCGAAGCCCGCCGTATCATTGTATAGGCTCAGCGAAAACTGGTAAAGGGGATAAGGGGTGGTGGTGGTTCCATATCCTGCTCCGCTGGCGTCCGATCCGCCGTTATCCTGGAAAGAGATCAGGTTCGGAACGCTGTAATACTGACCAGCCAATGGCGGGGGCGTGTTATCCTTTAAGCAGGAGCTAAGGCATATCCCCGCAATGACAGTTAACGTGAAAGGCTTTATTAATTTGAAAATTTTCATAATTGTCATTTTTTTCGGTTCTCGATTTATTGTGCCCAGAAGATTGGCGTCGTATATACACTGACGTTCTGCGGCACATTTGAGGCATTGGTTGCAGCTTCGGTAGCGGGATAAGGCAGGCGCGTAGGAAGGTGATCCGGTCTGGTCGCCTGTGATTGGGTCGAGGCAAAGGAGCCATACGGGTTGTTAAGCGTCGTGGATGAAGTAACCGGATAGCCGGTCCTGCGGTATTCGCTCCAGGCTTCTTCGCCATTGATGAAATTCAACGCGATGTATTTCTGGGTGATGATGGCTTCGAGTTGTTCAGCGGGCGTCGTTGCGGCCGTGAAATCCACCAGATAGTTGCCGGCATTATTCGCGATATAAGCCGCCACGTCCGCGCTTGGGTTCTTTCCGGGTGCGAGGGAAAGGTTAGGCAGCTCTTCGAGGTACGTGAAGGAGGCAAGGATGCCGTTATTGAAGTCGGTGGCCGCGGTTCCGCTTAAAATGCCTCTGAGATCCGCTTCAGCCCGCAGGAAGTCGCTTTCCGCCAGCAGCATCAGCGGTTCACCCATATTGGGGCCCTTCAAAACGCCGATGGCATTTCCCAACGTCGTCCCTGATCCGGTGCCGGAATACCATGCGCCGGCCTTCGCCGGTGAAGTGAGGGTATTATTGGGAGGAGAAACGCCCAGTTGATTATGGGGGGTATTGGGGAACTTGTAGTAGATAGCCGCGCCTCTGACGGGATCCGTTAATTTTGTGCCATCATAGAATCCAAAGACATAGGTTGCCGGGATCCATGCCTGCCCGACCCTGGAGCCCTCATAGTTGGTAGCCCAGGTATTCCAGGACGGACTAACCTGAGTTCCCGATGAAGAGTTGGCCAATTTATAGCCGGGATTTACAACGGCGTCACTGGTCAGGAACCCATCGGAGCTAAATGTCATATTCGGGAAGGTAACGACAGCGGAAGCCCGGATGATGAGGCGTAATTTCAAAGAATTGCCAAATTGCTTCCAACTTGTCATATTGCCGCCAAACAGGGGGTCGGTTGCGGTGGTAAGTGCGAGCGGCGCGGATGCGTTGTTGATCTCGTCGATAGCAGAATCGATCAATGAAGCCAGTTTCGGATAGATCTGCGTAGCCGAATCATATTTGGGAGTAAAGTCCTTGCTTCCCTGAAGCGCCTGGTCGTAGGGGATGCTGTTAAATTCATCCACCAGCATCTGGAATACATAGGCTTTCATGATCTTAGCCGAGGCATTGAAAGACGAGAGGGAATCAAAGCCTGCGGAAGCATTGATGACGTACTGGAGGTTCTCCAACGTCTGATAGCCCAGATCCCAATAGCCTTCGCCCTGGGAAGGGGGGTAATCGTAAGTCCAGGAAGAGCCGAAGCCGCCATAACCGCCGGCGTTTGCGGCATAACCGCAAGTCTGGCTGCCATAGTCGTTCAATTCGGAGGTCAGGAGCGCCGCATTTACAATGGCCAGCGGCAATACGGGCCCTACGCCTGAGGCGGTGGGTGAATTGGGATTGCTATTGATGTTAAGATACTTTTTGCACGATACACCGCACAAGGCTGTAAAGACTATAATAATCAGGAATATTTTTCTCATTTTCAGTCGAATTAAAAGTTAACAGAAATGTTGCCGCCGAAGAAACGGGATGGGGGCGGTTGATAGCCTGTAAGCCCAATACCGTTCGAGGTGCTACCTGCGTCACTGTAATCCGGATCGGTGTACAGGTTATCTTTTGGCACCCACAGGAACAAGTTACGGCCGACAAAGCTAATGGATGCCGACTTGATAACTTTGGTCGCCTGGGCCAGTTTCGATGAAAGATTATACGTAAGCGATAATTCCCTCACCTTCCAGAAAGCGCCGTTCGTAACATAGTTGGAAGTAACATCGTAGTTCTCGGTAGCATCGGTCCAGAAACCGCCGTTCCCGTTGCCATTCTCGCTGATCATTATGGTGCTATTGTTCACCCATTTGCCGGTTCCGTCCTGGTAAGTAGAATTCGGGAATACGAATCTCTGGCGATTGTATTCGACGGTACGGATACCCATTCCGGACCAGTCCATATCGAAGCCGATGTTGTTATATCTCTTCATGCCACCACGGTATTCGAAGACTGCTTCAAGGGTGAATGACCGGTAGGTAATGCTGGGCGAAAGCGAAACTATGTTGCGTGCGTTCGTATTGCCCAGATATACCAGGTTGGGGTTTACGACCGGCATTCCCGTCGTGCTATTGATCACGACCTTGCCATCATGGCGCAGATAATCATAGCCCATGATCTCCGGCCACTGATAGTGGGGTATGGCATAAGCGCCGGTCCCGTCGCTGTATTGGGACAGGGAAAGATTGTTCAATCCCGGCGTTATCGACAATGTCTGGTTCGAGTTATAGGTGTAAGTCGTTGCGAGGTTGATGTTCCAATTCCGGTTGCGGAGGAAATTCAACTTCAAGGAGGACTCAATACCTTTCGATTCCGTTTCACCGGCGTTCGTGAGCAGGTTGTTGAAACCGGTGGTCCATGAAATATTGGTCGTGAGCGTCTGATTGCTGGTATGTTCGTCGTAATAAGTGACGCCTGCGTCGACCTTGCCGTCAAATAATCTGAAGTCGGTCCCGATCTCCCAGCTATTGGTCAGCTCAGGTTTCAGGTTCGTGGAGATCAAGCCGGTGGCCAGCTGATAGCCTGCGGCGCCGTTATATGGGTAACCGTTGCCCTGACCGAAAGTCGGCAGCAGCGAGTAGGCGCCGTAAGCGTTGGCTCCGGGGCCCAGGTTGACCTGGCCGACCTTCGATACGCTTCCGCGGATCTTCCACAGATCGAGCCACTTGCTATTGCTCAGGGACGGGAGCAATCTGGTAAGTACGAGGGAAGCGTCTACCGAGGGGTAGAAAAACGCCCTGTTATTGGGATTCAGAACGGAAACGACGTCTTCACGGCCGGTGGTGTGCAAGAATAGATAATCATTCCATCCCAACTGCACGTCATAATAAAATCCAACCTGTCTTGTCTCATAAGTGGAGCTTCCGGCAGCGGGATAGTTGACCGTATTACCCAGCGTGTATATACCGCTTTGGACCAGGCCGCCGATCGAGCCGCTAAGGTTGCTCTGGGCGTCCTGCTGGACGGCAAAGCCGCCTAATGCGGTCAGGGAGAGATCGCCGAATTTCTTGTTGTAGATCGCCTTCAGGTTCTCGGTGACTTCGTTGTAGTATTGGCTTGATTCCGCGTCGCTGCCTGCGATGTTGGTCTTGAAGCCGCCGCTCGACGAAGTAGCGAAGGAGGTATAAACAAACGAGTTCTGATAAGTCTTGGCACTCTGGGTCCTCATCGTATAACCGGTCGTCGACACGAGGTCGAGCCCCGGAGCGGGCGTCCAGTGCAGGTCGAGGCTACCCGTCAGGTAGTCATTATTGGTAAGGGACCTGTTAGTTTGTGCCGTAAAATAAGGGTTGCCGTACCAGGGGTTGTAGTAACCGTTCGGGTTTGCGTATTCGTTAGTCTGCCAGTTCTTGAACAGGGTGATCGGGATCTCCCCCGGCATGTTCAGGAATTCGTCATAGATAGTCGTCTCCTGAGACGTGACGTTATAACGATTTTGCAGGTAAGACAGAGTATAATTGGCGCGCACCTTGGTGCCGAATTTTCTCGAACCGTTGAACCGGATGGAGGCCCGGGTGAACTGGTCCCATGGCATCGTGCCTGAGGTCGTCAGGTACTGGCCGGCAAGGTAAGTGGAGGACCTTTCATCGCCTGCGGACAGGGACAGGTCGGTCTGGTTGGAGATGCCGGTCTGCCAGAATTTATTCCGGTCCTTGAAATACGAATATTTGGCCATCAACTGGTCGCCATTTTCCAGCGGATTTCCAAGCGGACGGCTGGAGCCATCGAATGCGGGGCCGTAAGATTCGTTCTCCAGCGGGGAATAGATCGGCTTACCGGTAGTATCCGTGCCATAGCCGCTACCGCCGGACCCAAAGGAGTGTTGCTCTTTTGGGTTGAAAGCGACTTTTTCCACTGTCGTTGTCTGGGCGATATGGATCTGCTGGGTCCCGGAAGTGGGGCGCTTGGTGGTCACGACGAGTGCGCCGTTGGAGGCCTGGGATCCGTAGAGTGCAACTGCGGCAGGGCCATTCAGGATGTTGACGTTGTCGACGTCTTCGGGACTGATGTTTGTCAAAAGGTCATATGGAACAATGCTTCCGTCTATGATCAGCAGGGGCTGATTGTTGCCGGTGAGGGACCTTTGACCGCGGAGAAGGATCCTATACGTCGGATTGACGCCGCCGCCGGTGGCCATGACCTGCAGGCCCGGCGCTTTTCCCGCCAGGGCGCTTGCGAGCACAGTGGGTTTGGCTTCGGTCAGGGATGCGGCGCTGATAGTGGTGGAGTTGAAGCCTTGCTGGACCTTATTGACCCGCGTTCCGGCTGCCGTAGTAACTACGACAGTGGATAATTCCGATGTGGTTCTGACAACCTGGACAACGAGATTGTTGCCGGTTCCCAGCGGGACTTCTTTTGTTGTGATCCCCGCACCGGTGACGACAAGAGATGTTGCGGATGGTGGAACTTTAAGGGTGAAATACCCGTCGGCGTCTGCCGCTGTACCTCCCTTTGCTGATTTAATCCTTACCGTGGCGAAGGGAACCGGCTGATTTTGCTGGTCGGTAACCCTCCCCGTAATTGTTTTTGTTTGAGCATGTGTTGGCAGTGAAAGCCACATACACACCGCGAGCAGTGCTAGAAGTCTTCTCATGTGTAGTAGTTTTAGGTGACCGCCAAATTAATGTTAATTTTTGTTGCAAAAAAAATAATAAAAGCGAAATTTCTTATTTGTAATAATTCAACAGTGTTGATTCGTCATAATCAGTTTATATGGCAACAATGAAAATATGTGTTGTGGGGCTGCAGGCAGAGGCAGCGGGCTTTTTAAACCATGGGTCACCGTTATGCAACGATGTCGGTTGGGAAGATTTTGGCTGAGGGCGGGATATCCCGGAGGTCTTCGGCCGGGATAGGCTTTAGTCGGGTCAAGCTTCGATCGGGGCGCGTTTTAGCCGATGCGATTGAAGAGATTGATGGTGTCGTACACGACGACTTTTTCCCAGAGGTGGCTGTAATTTTTTACGAAGTCCAGATGGATGGGATGTTGCTGGTAGGAGGCCTGTGAGTGGAGGTCGTTGAAGAACATGAGCTCGGAGACTTGCCAGGAGGCGTCGACGACGTCGCGTTTCTCGGTGTTAGCGAGGATGCCGACGTACAGCTCTTTTATCAGGGGGATGCCGGCGAGTGTTTTCAAGCCGGTCACGAGCTGGTCGCGGTCTTCGGCAGAGGTGGGATTCTTTAACCAGAAGAAGACATGGTGAACGACGGGTGGGCGCTCAGTATCGGCGGCGGTTGTGGCGAGGGGGGAGTTTGCGGTCAGGACGGCTCCGGCGGCCGCGGCGCTATTTCCGATGAATGTCCTTCTGGTGGATCGTCTCATATGGGTAAAGGTAGTTCGGCGTTCAGAGAAAAAAAATTATCTTTCTGCGAAATACGGTCGATCTATGAAAAGGTTCCTGTTAAAATTGCTATCGCCAGCGTGTCTTGGATGTCTCCTCGCCGTTGGGGGGTCTGCGCAGACCATTCAGCTAAATATTCCGGATGCTACGGTGGATCAGGCGCGGCTTGCGCGGATGGATACGCTGATCGGGGGTTATATTAATAAGGGTTGGGTCAATGGGGTGGTGACGCTGGTGATCCATAACGGGCATGTGGTACAGTATAAGGCATATGGGTATGCGGACAAGGAGGCGGGGAAAGTAATGCGGCGGGATGATCTCTTTCGGATCGCAAGTCAGACCAAAGCGATCGTCAGCGTGGGGTTGATGCGGTTGTTCGAGGAAGGGAAATTCAATCTCGATGAGCCGATCGCGGATTTCCTGCCGGCATTCCGGCATCCGGTGGTCCTGGATAAGTTCAATGCGGCGGATACGACTTATACGACGGTGGCGGCTAAACGGGAGATCACGTTCCGCGATCTGCTCACGCATACATCGGGTCTCGATTATCCGGGGATCGGCAGTCCGTCGATGAAGGCTATTTATGCGAAGGCGCAGATCCCGTCGGGGCTTGGGGTGTTCGACGATGATCTGCGGGAAAGGATGGAAGCGATGGCGAAGCTGCCGTTGGTCCATCAGCCGGGTGAGAAGTGGACATATGGGTTGAGCGTCGATCTGATCGGATGTCTGATCGAGGTCATGACGGGGATGAATCTGGAAGATTATTTACAAACGACGATCTTCCGGCCGTTGGGGATGAAGGACACGTACTTCAATGTGCCGGCGGACCGGGCGGGGCGGTTAACGGCGGTTTATACGGAGGACTCGCTGCAGCATGTGATACGCTGGACCAGGGAGAAGACGGGGATCGATCCGAATTATCCGATGGTGCGCAAGCGATATTTCTCGGGTGGTGCGGGGCTGACCTCGACGGCATGGGACTATGCGATCTTTTTGCAGATGATGCTGAATGGCGGGCGATACAATGGGGTACAGATCCTGGCGCCGCGCACGGTGGAACTGATGAGAAGCGGGCAGTTGTCATTTCTTTTCAATGGGATGGATAATTTCGGATTAGGGTTCGAGATCACGAGTGAAAGGTCGGCGGCGCGGGGGGTAAGGAATGAGGGGTCGTTCTCATGGGGCGGGTTTTTCGGGACGACGTATTGGGCGGATCCTAAGGCGGGTCTTGTTTGTCTGGTGATGACGCAGCAGACGCCGAACAGTCATGCGGATCTGGAGGGGAAGGTGGAGCAGGTGATCTATCAAAGTTTTGTCAGGTAATCAGGCGGACAGCGACAACTAAGTGACGCTATCAAGTGTTCAGCGAGCATGGGACTATTTCCAGTTATGGGCAATTCGCCGGCCGGGATGCGGCTGGAGCGGATGCGGCGGTCGCCGAATTATAAGGCGGACCGGTTTGAGAACCTTGTTCCGACGGAGGTAACGGTCAGGGGTATCTCCTTTTTTAAGATGTTGCGGGAATTTCGCAACCGGCCGGCGGATACGGCGCCTGCGGGGCGGATACCGGCGGTGAAGACGGATCTGCGGGCGTTGCCGGCGGAGGGCGCGTGGATCGTTTGGTTTGGGCATTCGTCGTATCTGTTGAAGATCGGGGGGATGACGATATTGGTGGATCCGGTGTTTAGCGGAAATGCGTCGCCGGTATCTTTTTTTGCAAAGGCGTTTGCGGGGACGGAGGTGTATGGGGTGGAGGAGATGCCGGAGATCGATGTGTTGTTGCTGACGCATGATCATTATGATCATTTGGATTATAAGACGGTGAAGCGGTTGGCGCCGGGGGTGAAGCGGGTGTGTACGTCGTTGGGGGTCGGGGCGCATCTGGAGGCGTGGGGAGTGGCGGCGGGGAAGATCGTGGAGTTGGATTGGTGGGAGAGTTGGGAGTTTGGCGGAGCGGGCGGCGGAGGGGGTGGGAGGCTTGGCGGAGCGGGCGGCCTGACGCTGATGGCGGCGCCGGCGAGGCATTTTTCGGGCCGGAGTTTCAAGCGGGGTGGGACGTTGTGGTCGTCGTTCGTGTTGAAGGGAAGGGGGTATTCGTTATACCTGGGAGGGGATTCGGGTTATGAGGGGCATTTCAGGGAGATCGGGGAGCGGTGTGGGCCCTTCGACCTGGCGATTTTGGAGTGTGGGCAGTATGGGAAGAACTGGCCGTATATTCATATGTTGCCGGAGCAGACGGTGCAGGCGGCGTTGGATCTGAAGGCGGCGGCGCTGATGCCGGTGCATTGGGGGAAGTTCACGTTGGCGTTGCATGCGTGGGATGAGCCGGTGCGGCGGTTGATGGCGGCGGCGGAGGTGGCGGGCGCTTCGGCGGCGGCGGCAGGGGGTGTGCCTTCGGGGGCGCGGGCAACGGCGGGCGTGCCTTCGGGGGCGGCGGCAAACGGGTTGGCGGTGGTGACGCCGATGATCGGGCAGGCTTTCAGGGTCGGTGGGCCGTATCCGGCGGAACGGTGGTGGGAAGGGGTGAGGGATTGAATGGGGCGAAAGGGCCGACTTTAGAAATTGAAGCTGGTGCTGATGCGGAGGCCAAGGCTGGAGATATTGGGATGGTCGAGATACGTGAAACGTTTTACAAGGTCCAGGCGGATGACGGAAAGGATATTATAGATGCCGACGGAGGCTTCGACATAAGGTTTGCCGGTGAGAGGATAGGTGGTTGTGAGACCGTTGGTCATGGGGAACTTCATCTGGGCGGGATTGACGGCGGGGTTGTTCTGATCACGGAGGCCGCCGTAGAGGATCTTGGCGGCGACGACCTCGCGGAGCTTGAGATGTTTCAGCCCCGGGACCTTGTTGAAGAAGAAACCGCCGAAGAAATGGTCGATGTCGAGGCCGGCGTAGTGGTCGCTGAGGAATTCGCCGATATTCATCATGTTGTAGACATTCTCACCGTAAAAATAGGATTGGTTGCCTGGGGCGATGGTTAGTAAGGGGAAGGGAAGGTTCCCGTTGAGGTAGCCTGCGTCGAGGGTAACGTCGGAGAAACCGATCGGGGAGATATAGACGCGTTTGTAGATATTGAAATGATAGGCGTCGTAGTTGTACTGGCCGCCGAACAGTCCCCGGATCCCTTTCGCATATTGCAGGGTAAAGATAGGCCAGCGGTTGACGACGTTGGCCCTGCCGGCTTTGTTCTGGAAGAACTCTTCGTGTGGGGCCCACCGTAAGGTCAGGGAAACTTCGCCGGTTGTCAGTTGGGCTACGCTGTCGACGTGTGTGACGGCGGGCTGATAAATATAATACAAGGAACCGGCCGGCCGTTGCTGCCAGAATTTCATTCCTATGTTGTAGGAGAAGTGGCTGCTGTATTCATGGATATAGGAGAAGCGGGCGATATGGCTGTAGAGCCATTTGGAGTTGTCGCCATGTGTAAAGGAGCTGAAGAAGTTATTGGCCTGTGAGAAGGCGTTCTCGGCGCCAAGGCTGCGGATATCGTCGAGCCAGCTAACCTGCAGGTAATGCAGGGGGTAGGTATAGATCGATTTATTGTTGAGGGCATAGGAGGCGCTGGCGAAGTATTTCCATCGCTGGTCCCTGAAGCCATAGGCGACATAGGATTCGGCATAGTAACGGTGGGACAGGTGAGTATTGGTACGGGCGCCGAAACGGAGGCGCTGGCCTTCGATCTGGTTGAATGTCCAGAAGTTGCCGATGGGACCGATGTCGACCTTGCCCGCGGTTTTATAGCCGGCGGTGAAGGCAGTCATATAATCGAGCAGCCGGTGATAGGAGCGCATTTTGATCAGGCTATCGGTGTTCGAGTAGGTCTTTGTTTCGGAGGCTGTGAGGGGAATAGGTCTTGCGTTGAAGAGGCTATCCTGTGACTGGCCGGCTTGTTGCGCGGTATCGACGTCGGCGCCTTTGAATACTTCGTCGGGGAGGACGCTATCTTTTATCTGGTCCAGTTTGATGATGCGTTCGCCGACCATCCCCAGGGTTCCGGGGATGGCGTTAAAAAGCGCGATCACGTCGGAGTTGAGGAGGTGGTAGTGACCGGAGTCGCCTTTTTCAAAATCCTGTTTGACCTGGAATTCGCGGACGAAGTTCAGATTGATGTTCTTGCTGACGCCGAGCTCGACACGGGTGATGGCGTAGTTATTGTCGAGGTTGATATAAAGGTACCCGCGGAACAGGAGGTCTTCGGGGTTGCGGGGAGTAAAGTACATCCGGACGATGCGCTCGCCGTCCTGGATAGTGGTATCGCGAATAAAGAACATATAGAAAGTAGGTGCGATATCCGCAATGGGGCTAATGAACTGGGTGGCGAAGATATTGATCGTATTGTCATAGATATTAATATTTTCATAAAGGTGATTGATCAGCTGACTGATCCCTTTCATATCGATGAACTCGCCAAAATCAACGGCTTTGCGGCCCAGCACGATCTTCTTTGTCTTTTCGGGGCGTTTGCGATAATAGTTATCGGACAATACTTCTTCAATATAGACAGGGACGAGGGACTTGCCGGGCATAAGCATGCTGTCGCGGTTCTCGACAAGGAAATGGTATCGCTTCAGTACCCGGTCATCGGCGATGAGGCGGGGGATCTTATCGAGCAGGAGGCGGATCTTCTCATATTCCTGAAAAGAGGTATAAGCGGGGGCTTTGGGGCCGTTGCGCGTCTTGTTGGCGATCACGCGGCGGATGAGATCGACTGCAGGGTTGTTCTTATTCCGGTATTTCCCTGGTTTTGCAGTGATTACAAATTCCTTTAATGTGGTAAAGGTCTTTGACAATCGGATGGTCAGCGGCTTGTCGGGGAGGCCGTTCAGGGTGATGGTGACGGGATCATAGCCAAGCGCGCTGAAAATGAGGTGCGAGGCGTTATGGTCAACGCGGATGCTGAATTGGCCTTCGGCGTTGGAGACTACGCCGTGGCGACCATTTCTGACGGTAATGCTGACGTTCACCAGCGGGGCGCGGGTACTCGAGTCCAGAACGGTTCCAGTGATCGTTCTGGTCTGGCCAAAACCGGCTTGGGATAGGAGCCCGGTAAGCAGGAAAAGAATGATCTGTCGTAATCTGGGAATTGGGTCGCTTTTTTAAAAATAAAGCAGATTTTAAGTCCGGCAATTTAGGCAAATAAGTTGATTATTATCGCCATCTTGCGGGCAAGGTCGGGGTATCGATCCCGGGGAGTCTGCTGCGGCATTAGCTGATCGTTTACCGGGATAAGGAGTTGGATGTAACGCCGAGGGGGGTGCAGTGACGGCCAAGGGCGGGCGGGCATTGGAAGCTAAATTTCATGTTCAATTGCAAATATGGAAATACTAAAGGACGGCTATATGATATCGACGGACCGGGCGCGGCTGGACCTGCGGTTCATCCACGACTATTTGTCGATCGAATCGTATTGGGGTAAGGGCATACCTTATGAGAAGGTGGTTGCTGCGGCGGACCATTCGCTGAATTTCGGCTTATATCATCAGGGCGGCGGCCAGGATGGAGGGAATGACCCGGGCGGCCAGGATGAAGGGAATGGCCGGGGCCGTCAGGTCGGGTATGCGAGAATTTTGACGGACTATGCACGGGTAGCCTATCTGGCGGATGTATTCATCATCAGCGAGCATCGGGGCCGGGGGCTTGCGAAATGGCTGATGGAGTCGATCATGGCGCATCCCGGGTTGCAAGGGCTGCGGCGGTGGATGTTGCATACGATGGACGCTCATGGGCTGTATGAGCAGTTTGGCTGGCGGGCGGCGGCGAAGCCGGAGACGTATCTGGAGGTGTACAATCCGGATGAACGGTGGTGGGAAGGCTAAGGGTTGGTGGGTGGTGACTGCGCCACTAAGGGTTGGTGGGGGCGATGACCGTGCCGGTGAAGCCAATCGGATCGCGGCCATTGAAGGTGGCCTGAACATTGGCATTACCTTCGGGGTAGACATAGATCTCCAACAGATCGAGGTCGCCGGCGTCTCTGGGCTTTATCGATACTTTCCAGCCATCTTTATGCGGGGTAACCGTGTATTTGAACTTGTTGCTTGTGAACTCGAGGGGGTTCGTTCCGGGGTCGGAGGCAACACGGCTTCGGCCATAATAGGGGAGGCTGCAGACGATCTTACTTTTCGTGATCTTAAGGTTATAGGTACCATATGTCAGATTGCGGGATTCAGTACCCAGGGGTTGGGCGATCTGCGCAATGAAGACATAATTCTGGGAGTCGATGAGAGGCTTGATCGTCTGGGCATTGGCGGTCAGCGTCGAAGCGAAGAATAGCGGTAGAAGGGCTAACAGATATCTCATGTGACGTATATTGTCAGACCAATATAAAGTAATTTCTTGGGATGGGGGAGTTAGAATCTATCGGGCGGTGGGAAATAGCCCTACTTTTGGAAAATGGCTAGGCAAGCAATGGATTATGATGTGGTGGTGGTTGGTAGCGGGCCCAACGGGCTGGCGGCTGCTATCGCGATGCAACAAAAGGGGTTGTCGGTGGTCGTGCTGGAGGCGAAGGCTACAATTGGCGGCGGCCTGCGGTCGGCAGAGCTCACGTTACCCGGATATATCCATGATATTTGCAGCGCCGTGCATCCGATGGCGGTTGGTTCGCCATTCTTTCAGACTTTACCATTGACCCAATATGGGTTGGAGTTCATATATCCGCCGGTTGCGGCGGCGCATCCTTTGGATGGGGGTGAAGCGGCGTTGCTGGCGGAGACGGTGGAGGAGACGGCTCAGCGATTGGGTGAGGACGGGGCGGTGTACCGGCGGTTGATGGAGCCGATCGTGCGGGACTGGCAGAAGCTGGCGCCGGTGTTGTTGGGGCCGTTGCATTTTCCAAAAGATCCGTTGATGCTTGCGCGGTTTGGATTGAAGGGATTGCCGAGCGCGGAGTGGCTGGCGGGGAAGTTCAGGACGCGCGGGGGGAGGGCGTTACTGGCGGGGATGGCGGCGCATGGAATGCAGCCTTTGACCAACTGGACGACGGCGGCGATCACGCTGGTCTTTCTGGCGATAGGTCATACGAAGGGGTGGCCGATGCCGCGGCGGGGGTCGATGGCGATCGCCGATGCGCTGGCTGCTTATTTCTTATCGTTGGGGGGACGGATCGAGACGGGGGTATATGTCCGGTCGTTGTCGCAGCTGCCGTCGTCGCGTTGCGTGCTATTGGATATTACGCCGCGGCAGGTGTTGCAGTTGGGCGGGCATCGATGGTCTTCGTTATACCGGTGGCAGTTGGAGCGGTACCGGTATGGGATGGGAGTATTTAAGATCGACTGGGCGCTTGCGGAGCCCATTCCATTTGTGGCGGCGGGTTGCCGGCAGGCGGGGACGGTGCATATCGGGGGTGACTTTGAGGAGATCGCGGCGGCGGAGGCGGCAACGGAGCGGGGCGGGATTGCGGAGCGACCATTCGTATTGCTGGCGCAGCCGAGTGTCTTTGATCCGTCGCGGGCGCCGCTGGGCAGACATACGGCATGGGCGTATTGTCATGTGCCAAATGGGTCGCGGGAGGATATGACGGAGCGGATCGAGCGGCAGGTGGAGCGGATGGCACCCGGCTTCCGGGAGCGGGTGCTGGCGCGGCATGTGTATGATACGGCGCAGATGGAGGAATACAATCCGAACTATATCGGCGGAGATATCAATGGCGGAATGATGGATATCGGGCAATTGTTCACGCGGCCGGCGTTACGGTGGTCGCCGTACCGGACGTCTGCCCGTGGCATATATATATGCAGCTCATCGACGCCGCCGGGCGGGGGTGTACATGGGATGAGCGGGTATCATGCGGCGCGGCGGGCGTTGAAGGATGTGTGGGGGATCGGCGGCTGATCCGCGGCTGATCAGGCTTCGACGGCCCGGATGCGGCGTCTGCTGTTCCGGTATTTCTGCGCGATGATCTCACTCATCGGGCGTTGGCTAACCTTACTTTCCACCCATGAGACGAGGTCGAGGTAGGCGAAGGCGCGGGCTTCGTAGCGGTTGCCTTCGAAGCGGCGGATCTTTTCAAGAAATTTTTCAAATTCGGCTTTCAAACTGGACCGGGAGGTTTGGAAGGAGGTGCGGAGGAAGCGGAACATCTCTTCTTCGATTTTGGTGAGGCGTTCGCGGCGGGCCATGAAGCGGTAGACGGATTTGGTGAGGGATTCCATCAGGTCAAAGTTACCGAGCTCATAGTGAGCCATCAGGTGCAGGACGCGGGCGTAGCATTGGAGGTCGTTGCGGAGGTCCTGCTGGTCGTTGATGATCCGCTGAAGGTAGTCGATGGAAGTGCCATAGTCGCCGGCGCCGAAGTAGAGGGAGGCGATCTTGTAGTTGAGTACGAGGATGCGATGGCGGTCGATGAAGAGGTCATATTCGGCCAGTTGTTGTTCGATCCTGGGGACCATCTGGAGGCCTTCCTTGAAAGTACCCTGCATAAAGACCTGGTTGATGCGGGCGGTGGTAATATAGACGAAGGCCTGGATGCGGAAGTTGTCGTTGTCGATCACGCGCTCCGTCCGGGAAAACTCTTCGAATTTGCGCAGGACGGTCTCGAACCTGGCATGGTTACGGAGGTCAAAGTGGGCGTTCAGCAGGTTGTGAAGGGCTTTGATATAGTGTCCGGTCTCTACGCGAATCATGAGGGGTTGTTCTTCGAAGAGGTCCAGCCATTTTTGCGAGTAGCGGTAGTACATGAGAAAGTCCTGGCGGATGAACGCGTACCAGTTATAGCTTTGGTAGAGGTAGAGGCGTTCATAGAATCCGGTCTGTTGCCAGGCGTCGGAGGGCAGGTGTTGTTTGAGGTATTCGCGGAGGTCGTCTTCGTCCTTCTGGTTGCGGGCGTGGCCGTTCTTGATATACCAGCTATAGACGAGGAGTGCGAGGTTGGAGAGCCGGGCTACCATGCTGACGCGGCCCAGCACATCGACGGATTCGGCGGACAGTTGTTCAGCCCGCATCTGCATGCTGTGGGTGATATGGAGGGTCTCGATCCGCTTCTCGAGGGCGACGACCTGGACGAGGAAGTTGAATTTCTGGTTGGCTTTGGCGGTCTCTTTGGCGCGGTCGAGGAGGCGAAGGCTTTGCTGGAACAGTCCTTTTTTATAGAGGATGTGGGCGTAGTCGAACATTTCATTGAGCTGCAGGTCGATGCTGTCGGCGCTTTTGAGGAGGCGGAGGCTGGCGAGGATCTGCTTGTAGAGATGGGTTTTGAGATTGGACAGCTGGGGTTTTTCGATGCCGGGCAGTTTTTTCAGGAGATTCCTTTCGTCATAGTCGTTGAGTTTGTCAAGGGCGTCGAATAGCTGGACGATCTTGAGGTCCTCTTTGGTGGAGCTGCGTTTGATGTATAGCTTAAAGTGCCGTTTTTCTGACTTTTCGAGTGAATGGATCAATTGGAATAAGGTATCCGAAAACCTGTTGGCCATAATGTCGATAATTATCCGGATATCGGGGCCGGCGGGTGAGTATAGGCGGCTAAGGTACGAAATTAATACTAAAATCATAGTGCCTAATGGTTAAAGAACGCCACCCGAAGTAGTATGGGTGATACCGTTTTTGCGGGTCCTGGTATCGTTTGTTTTAGTTATATAAAGTGTATTACGTTTTCTCATGTGACCTTTTCAGTCCATCAGGGGTTTGTGTCTACAAGGCCCTTGCTGTTTTTGAAGAGTCTTCACCCGCCAAATGCCATCCTTTAAACCTCTTCCAAAAAGCTGTCTCCTGTGGTGGAATTATTTTTCAGAATGCTATAAACTCTAGAGCAAGTGCAATCTTTTTTCTTTATTCGCCATGAAGGCAGGAACGTAAAAGTCGACTTTAAGGAAATTTTGTACATCGAGGCCCGGAAGAACTATACGCGGCTGGTGATGGAAAACCGGCCGACGTTGATGGTGCTGGTAACGTTAAAACAGTGGGACCAGATGCTGCCGAAGGAGACCTTCTGTCGCGTTCACCGGGGCTATATCGTCTCGATCGAGAAGGTGCAATCTTTTGACAACAAGCATGTGTATCTTGCAGGAGAGAAGATCTCGATGGGCGAGCAATACAAGGGGGCGTTGACCGAGGTGGTTACGATCCTGGCGAGTGAGGGGGTGCAGGCGGTGCGGAAGGAGGTGTTGCAGGAGTTGGGGATCTGAGGAGGGCGCGCGATCGGCGGGTTTGTCGGGGATTTTGCCTTTTATTCGATAACCTCCGTTATTTGTTGTATAGCATATAATGGGATATTCGTCATCCACTCTTCCTTTCGGTAATCAGACATTGACGCCCTAAATGCACTGGATGGATGAAATGTATCCACATAGCTTCGAAGGCTTTTGGCCCTTAGATTTTCCTCCGCTTTAACCTCCAATGGCACAATCTTATCTGAATATTGAAGGATGAAGTCGATTTCAGCTTTGGCGTTTTCCGCAGCCCAATAATATACTGAGACGCCTGGTAAGGTTATCAGTTGTTGCAGTACGAACTGTTCGGTCAAAGCGCCCTTGAATTCCTGGAATAGGTCATTGCCCTGCAGCGGGCTTCGTGCATCGAGATTGGTCATCGCTCCCAATAAGCCGACATCGGCAATATATAGTTTGAATATACTTTCTTCGGCATAAGCCTTAAGAGGGAGGGCTGGCTTGGACAGGCGGTTGACCCGGTGGGCTAAACCACTATCGATCAACAAGGAAAGGGCTAGTTCATATTCTCTTGCCCTGGCACCTTGTCGGATCACTCCATAAATGAATTTCTTACTCTCCTTTGCCAATTGGGCCGGAATACTGTTCCATAGCATCCTTATGCGTGGCACGATGTCGTTAGGAGCATGTTTGGAGAAGTCCTGGTCATAAGCGTTAAGAATCTGTTTTTGCAGATCTCTTACCTCTTTTAGGTTTTTGGTTTGAATAAAACGAAGGACGGCTTCGGGCATGCCCCCCACAAAGTAATATTCTTTCAGATGCTGAATGTAACGATCCTTGAATCCCTTTGCCAGCACCCAGTCCTTATTGTTCAAAACATTCAGCAAAGCCTGCTGGCCTAATGCTTCCATGAATTCAATAAAGTTGAGAGGATAAAGGTCCAGGAAATCTACTTTCCCAACTGGAAAGGAAGAATGGCTATGCAATGCTACTCCTAAAAGTGAACCACCGGAAATGATATGGTACTCTGGAGCATTTTCCTGAAAATATTTTAGGTAGGTAAGCGCCTTATCCGCCTCCTGAATTTCATCGAGAATGATAAGGGTATTTGCTGCTTCCACAGTTACTCCGCTTTCGATCTGTATGGCAAGTAGTATCCGGTTGAGGTCGAAATCTTCCTTGAATACGCCTCGAATGGAAGAACTGCTTTCAAAGTTTATATATGCTATTTTTTCATAATATAATTTACCGAATTCCTTCATTAGCCAAGTCTTACCTACTTGCCGTGCACCCCTGATAATAAGGGGTTTGCGGTATTCGGATGCTTTCCAGCGGATAAGATTTTGCAGTGCTTGCCGATTCATAGTGTTCCCTAATGGTTGATTTTATGTATAAAAATACAATAACTCGTTCATAAAAGTGTAGCAAAATACATTTTTACGTCCATTAAAATGTAAATAATGGAGAACTTTGGGATTATTCGTTTTTTAGCACTGTGGCCGGGTTGGTGCGAACGATTTTTAGCATTTGTGCGCCGATCATGGCACAAGCGATCCCAACCACTACGATCAGCCCGGTAAATACATCGCTAAATCCGATGGGCGGGTGATAGGCGAAGTTGCTCAAAATCACTTTTTCGAAGAACAACCAGGTCAGGGGCAGTGCGATCAATGCGGAAATACAAAGCAGGAACAAGAAGCTTTTGCTCAATAGATACATGAGTGCGGCGTTGCCGGCGCCCAATACTCTGCGGATACTTATTTCTTTCATCCGTCTTTCCATGGTATAGACGACCATTCCCAACAACCCAAGTGAAGAGATCATGATCGCCAGGAGAGCAAAAAAGCCGATGACCTTGGACAATACGGAGAACTGACTGTAAGCCGCTTCGATCTGGTCGTCATACAGCTTCGCATCGAGGGGGTGAACCTTATCGAGTTTCTTCCAGGCAGTTGCAATGCCGGCCATTGTAGCGGCCAAATCCGGGCCGCTGACCTTTGCATTTACATAGCCGCCAGGTTGAGGCAAATAGCGGAATGCCGTCGGATTAATTCCATTTTCGAGGCTGCCATAATGAAAGTCTTTTAGCACCCCTATAATTGTCAGTCTTTTGCCGGCGAAGGTAACCGTTTCGCCAATCGCCTTCTCCGGATCATTATGGCCGATATTAAAACGTCTGACCAACTTTTCGTTGACGATCGTTTCCGATTCGGGTGCGGCTTTTGGTTTCGCTGCGAAATTACGCCCGGCCAGAAAGGTATATTTGTGCAGCGGCAGATAATTCTCGTCTATATAATTGAGGTCAACGCCGGCGGAATCGGTTGGATCCTTGTACTTCACAGATGAGCCGGTCATGGAGCCGAGACTGCTTACGATCAACGATCTGGAAAAGCCGGTGACGGCCGGGATCGCAGAAAGCTCTTTTGTAAAAACGTCGTCCTTATTGCCTTGCATGGCGATATTCACTATATGATCCGTGCTGAAACCCAGGTCGAAGTGCAGGAAGCCCTTATATTGATCGTAACTAATAATGGTTGCGGTAATAAAGATGAACGAGAAGGTATACTGAATTACGACCAGCGCTTTCCTGAGGCTGATGTGCCGGAATACTTTGAAGTAAGAAGCATTTTTCAAGGCCTGCACGGCATTTATTTTGGAATAGAAGAGGGCAGGCAGCAAACCGGCGACCACGCCGACCAAAATGGCAAGCAATATAAAATACACCACAAGCTGCGGCGAAAGCTCCATTGAAAACATAGAATTCAGATACGGGTGTAAAGAAAGGAACTGCATACGCAGCAGGAGGAAAATACAGAATGCAAAACAGAGGGAGAGCAGCGATATGGCGAGGGACTCGGCGATAAACTGTCCGATCACCTGGATGCGTTGCGCACCTATTACCTTGCGAATCCCAACCTCACGCGAACGCCTTAGCGAACGAGCAAGCGACAGATTGGTATAATTGAAGCAGGCAGAGAGAATAATGATCAAGGCAAGCCCGCAGATGATGAACACTCCCGCAATTGGCATAGCGGGGCCGATCTCGTTTCCCTTCGGCATGCCGACGGCAATATTTTTGAGGGGCTGAAGCGAAAGGGCTATTTTGTTGCGGTATGGCGCGTTTTGACGGCGGCAGAGGGTATCCAGCGATGCGGAAAAAGAAGCCGGATTGCTATTCTTCGAAAGCAATACGTATACATAGTTGGAGAATGCGTTGGTCCAGTCCATATAAGCACCGTCGGAGCCGGAGCCGGTCGGATCGATGGAGGACAAGGACGCCAGGGCTTCAAAGCGCATATGGGAAAGCTTGGGAATATCCTTCAAAACGCCGGTGACAGTATAGTTGACCGTATCGACTTTTACTACCTTCCCCAGCGGGTCGGCGTTTCCGAATAGCCGCACTCCCGTGGATTGCGTGAGGACCAGCGAGTGAGGGTCCTTCAACGCGGTGGTTGCCGCTCCTTCGATCAGCGGAAAGCTAAGGACGTCAAAAAAGCCCTGGTCGGCATAAAAACCTGTAACCGGGATACTGTTCTCCCCGATCCTGACATTACCTCCGAATCCGTTACGTAAAAGTGTGATCGATTCAATACCCGGGATATTCTGCCGGATCAGGATACCCGACTTCCAGGAGGTCGACGCCAGTTGTACCGGCGGTTGGCCTGCCGGCTCGAAGGTGGAAACGACACGAAATATCCGATCTTTATTTTGCAGGTCGTTGTCATACGAAAAAAGATCCGACACGAATACTATAGCGAGGAGGCCGACCGAGAGGCTAAAAGCCATGCCAATGATATTTATGCCGGAAAACAGCTTATTGCGCATCATTACCCGCCAGGACATTTTTAGATAATTGCCAAACATGTGATTTCTTTTTACCGCAGTGATAAATGAGGGTTTGCGAACCGTATACGGCCGGAAAAACTTCAAGACATCGATAATATAGATAGCCTTTGCGAAAATGGCGTTATGCTTCCGGAGGTTGCGTTCGAAGAATTCATTGAGGTCTCCCTGCAGATCTTCCAGCAGCTCAGGGCGGCAATATGCGACAAGGAACCAGGTAGCCCATCCGGGTGGCCGGGGCGTTCGCTTCTTTTTCATCAAATACGCTTTAAGGTGAGGGAGGGGATTTTCTGCCAAAGCCGGTCCCGGATATCTTTTGACCGTACCAGGGATGCGGCGCCTGCGCCGGTGACGGTATAAAATCGTTTTCGCTTGCCGCCGCGCGTGGCAGTGGACTCGCCAAGTTCGCTTCTTACAAGCCCCTTTTCTTCCAATCGGTTCAATACTGCGTGCACCATGCCAAGCTTGACCTTGCGCTGCGCATATTTGGAAAGATCGTCGCAAATGGCCACGCTGTAGGCGTTGTTGGCCAGTGAAGCGATGGTGAGCAATACCAGTTCTTCGAATTCCCCCAGATGGGTCCCTTTCATAGAAGAGCAATTAATTCACTAAATGTATGTAAAATATTGCATTTTCTACCAAATTCGATCGGGAGGCGGCGGGGAGAAAAATGGTAATTTGCGGCATGACGGGATGATTGACCGGGTCCCGTGATAGTCAGGGGTGACAGAGGTAAGAGGGGCATCCGTTGAAAATCAACAGTTTGTGACAGAGGCGCATTCAGGCAACCGAATGGAACAATACAGCGTTTTCATTAGGAATCAATCATTGGCGGGTTCAGTAAGTAGTCTACTTTGGAAAAACTAATTCAAATAATTTCAGGTTGTGCTCAACAGGACAGGCACGCCCAAAAGATGCTCTACGACCAGTACTATGGTCTATGTATAAAGATCTCTTTCAGATATGTGAATACGTATGAGCAGGCGACGGAGGTGGTGCACGATGCTTTTCTGAAAATGTTCCGGAATTTCAGCCGGTTCGAAGTGAGGGATAAAGAAAAGGTGGAGATGCTGCTGATCGGCTGGATACGGCGGGTAGTGATCAATGCGGCCATAGACTATATGCGGCGGGAGATCAATAATACGAAAAGCTTTCCGATCCCGGAGCATGTCTGGGAACATAAAGATGACGGGCAATCGTCGGATAATTCCGTGCTTTATAAGGAACTGATCGCGTTGGTCAAGAAATTGCCGCCGGCTTACCGGATGGTCTTCAACCTGCATGTGATCGAAGGATATTCGCATCCGGAGATTGCAAAGATGCTGGGGATCACGACGGGGACCTCGAAATCCAACTTATCAAAAGCGCGGGCGCATTTGCAAAAAGCTTTAACCTCTGAAAACTCTGCATTTACTTATGAAATACAATAACGGTGATATGGACGATCTGTTCAGGCGGGCATCCGAAGGGTATCCGCTGAGGACGGATAGTGACGACTGGAACCGGCTCGCCGCCGACCTTGATGGCGTGCCGGCGCCTCCCTCCGATGAGGAGAAGCGTCGCCGGAGGGGTATCTTCTGGTGGTTCCTGCTTATACCGCTGGCGGGCGTCGGATATCTGACGTGGCAGCTGGAGGGGAGCCATATGGCGGTGGCTAAGGTGCAAACCGCTAAGGTTGTGGTACGGGGGAATGCCGGGGTTGCGGGGACGCAGACGGGAGATGCAAGGACGCAGACGGGAGATGCGGCAACCCGGGCGAGTGGTGTGCGGACGGGAGCGGGGGATGCGGGGAGCCAGACAGGTAATGCGGCGACCCGGACGGGCAATACAGCGGCTCAGACAGGCAATGCGGGGACGCGAAGTGCGGCGAGAAATAGTGTGCGCCCGGGAAATGTCACGGGTGCGGCGGTTGTTGATCGGAGTGATTTGTCAGCAGGATCGTTGACGGCAGGATCGTTGACGGCAGGATCGAAAGATGTGGTTGAGGGTGTGCACGGGAAGAAAAGAGGAAAAACTGCAAAAAGCGAAAAGGTGACGACAGGCGGTACCGGAGTGAAAATGACGGACTACGATCATGATCCGATGCTGGCGCTGCTGGATCTGCGACGGGCGCCGATAGGCGGAGGTTATTATGTGGACGTGGATGTAGTCGCTCCGAAGATGACGGCGGGCGGGAAGACTCCATCGAAGAAGAATTCAACTGCGAAGAATTCGCATGGATATATCGGCATCTCCGGCGCGCCGGATTTCAGCACGGTGCGGTTCCAGTCGATGAAGGGAGTGGGTACGACGTTTGGAGTGTTGTTAGGTTATTCCTTCAATGACCGGTGGGCGGTCGAGTCGGGATTGTATCTGGACCGAAAGAGTTATTACACCGCCGGGGAGTATTTCAAAAAGTCGATGCCTTCCGGTTACAAATTGCTAAATGTGAATGGGAGCTGTGATATGTGGGAGATCCCGGTAAATGTCCGGTACAATTTAAGCACGGGCCCGAGAATAAAGTGGTTTGCGACAGCCGGGCTTTCGACCTACCTGATGTCAAGCGAGAACTATAACTATTCTTATCAATACAATTGGCAAACGGAAGACAGTAATTGGAATATCCGAAAGCCCTCGCAATATTGGTTTTCAATCGTCAATCTGAGCGCCGGATTTGAACAGCGCCTGGGGAAGATCGGGAACCTGCGGCTGGAGCCTTATATCCGGATACCTTTTTCCGGCATCGGTACGGGAAGCTTGCACATTTTGAGCGCAGGCGTGAATATCGGGTTCACGCACCAGCTATGGTAGGAATTAATTAACGGTAATAGTATGCGGAAAAAAACAACCATTCTGTGGATGGGGATCCCTTTACTGCTACTGATCGGTGCAGCGTGGGTTTATCACCTTTATGTAAAGCCGCATCGGAGCGCGGCGGGTGAGACGGCTGATTTCACCATCAGTGCGGATTCGCTATACCGGCAGTATCAGGCGGATGAGCATGCCGCCGACCAGAAGTATCTGGGGAAGGTGATCGAAGTGTCGGGCAAGCTGGCGGAGATCCAGCACAGCGGAACCTCGGAGATCTGGATCCTATCCCCGCAACCGGGCGGGGGCGGCATCAACTGTCAGCTGTTCGCGGGGACGAAGATCGATCCCGAGCCGAAGAGCGGCAATGCGGTAACGGTGAAGGGGCGCTGTACGGGCTTTCTGATGGACGTCAACCTGGCTGATTGCGTATTGCGTAAATAATGGCACTCCGGAACATTCATTTAAACTATATCAACTAACCAAATTATGAAGGTGAAGATCCTGCTGGCAGCAGTCGTTGCCGGCGCTTTCCTGCTCTATCTTTCGGGGTGCTCGAAGCATAATGCGGCCGAGCTCGGAGGTGGAAACTGCGATACGACGAATGTCCGGTATTCCACGCAGATCGTGGCGATCCTGCAGAACAATTGTTATGTATGTCATCGGGGCGCCGGAGCCTCAAGCGGTATCGATTTCAGCAATTACGGCGCTTTTAAGGGATGGGCGCAGAGCGGCTATGTGGTTGGGGATATCACCGCCGCGCCAGGCTATACTCCGATGCCCTATGGATTGCCGCCACTGTCCGGCTGTGACATCAACACGATCATTGCGTGGATCCATCAGGGAATGCCGAACAATTAACAATCATTCAATCGTTATTTATTATGAAGCTGATCATTTCCGCACTCCTTTGCCTGGCGGTAATCCGGCCGTCCAGTGCTTACTCTCAGTTGTACGCCACCCGGTCGGGTTTTATCGGGTTCTATTCAAAAACGGCGCTGGAAGATATCAGGGGGGAGAACAACCAGGTGTTTGTGGTTATCGACGCCGGTAAGAAGAACCTGGCCTTTGCCGCGCTGTTAAAAGGATTCAACTTTCCAAAGGAGCTGATGCAGGAGCATTTCAACGAGAACTATGTAGAGAGCGACAAGTATCCAAAAGCGACCTTCGCGGGCACTTATACCGGTGACGTACCGCTTGACAAGGATGGCGTTTATAAGGTCATGGTCAAAGGGAGCCTGACGTTGCATAATGTTACCCGGACGATCGAAACACCTGCTACGCTGGAGGTCAAGGCCGGGCATTTGCTGGGACTGGCGGAATTCAAGGTCAAACCGGAGGATTTCAATATCAGCATTCCCTCGATCGTCCGGGACAAGATCGACAAAGAGATAACGGTTAAAATAAATATCGACTGTACTACAAAATAAATAAATCTGCTATGACTAAGACAAAATACCCATTGACCCTCTTATTCCTGTTGGCTGGGCTGGCGGCTTCCGCGCAGGATACCTCACTACTTCATATGCTGAACGACTCGATGGCGGCGCATCCCAAAAGAATATATGTCACGGGGACGTTCAAGGCGGAACATATCGTCAATCTTCAGACGGTGGAATCGCCGGCTAACGGTAATCTTAATTTCGTGATCCAACACCGGTTCGGCACGCTGAACAGCGGATCATATAACTTCTTCGGGCTGGACAATGCAACGCTCCGGCTTGGTCTCGACTACGGGATCACTGACGACCTGTCGGTGGGCGTAGGGCGGAGCTCCTATCTCAAGACCTTTGACGGCTATATCAAATATCGGTTCCTGAAGCAGACGGAGGGCGGAGGCATGCCGATAACGGCTGCCATTGTCGGAACGGTCACGGACTTCACGCAGGATATCACGGACGAGGTCTTTCTGAATACCGCGGACAGGACGGCTTATTCCGCGGAATTGCTGATCGCCCGAAAATTCGGGCGGAATTTGTCCTTGCAGGTATCGCCGACCTATCTGCACTACAATTTCGTGCCGACGCCGCAGGACAAAAGCGATATTCTCGCCGTCGGGCTGGGCGGCCGGATGAAGATCACCCGGCGGATGAGCATCAATGCGGAATATGACGTCGTCCCAAAGAACCAGATCGTCTCCTATACGGTGCACAATTCGTTGTCGCTGGGTTGGGACATCGAGACGGGCGGCCATGTCTTTCAGCTGGTGTTCACCAATTCACAAAGTATCGTCCCTACGCAATTCCTGACGCAGACGACAGGAACATGGGGGAAAGGAGATATTTATTTCGGGTTCAATATCTCCCGGAATTTCAACCTGAAGAAGAAGCGCTGATAAGATGCTGAAACTGGTCCGGAAAATAATAGCGGTGCTTACGCCACTCGAAAGGAGCAGGCTGCTGCTGCTGACGGCCATGGATACGCTGAGCAGCGTGGCGGATATTGCGGGGCTGGCATTGCTGTTGTGGGTGATCCAGCTGTATGCGGGAGCTACCGGGGGGAAGGAAGTATCGTTGTGGCCGATCGGGTTATTCTTTGCGGTGTTCGGGATCAAGAACGGGCTTAGTTTTCTGATCTATTCCGCACAGGCGAAGCTGCGTTATAGGGTGGCTTCGCGCATCTCGCGGCAAAACCTGTTGTATTACCTGGAAGGAGATTACGACCAATATGCCCATACCGATTCGGCGGCGCATGTCCTGAAGATTGCGCAGCAGCCGATCGAGTTCTGCCAGTTTGTGCTGGGGGGATTGCAGCAAAGTATTACGGAGGCGACGCTGATCGGGGTTACCGTCGTGGCGGTGCTGCTGTTCAATGCGAAACTGTTTTTGTTATTGCTGGTCCTGTTGCTGCCGCCGGTCGTCATTATGGGGTATCTGGCCAGGCAAAAGCTGCATACGGCCCGGTTGTATATCAAAAGTAGCAGGGATATCATGTGGCAGCATTTGCAAGAGTCGATCGCCAGCTATGTGGAGAGCAATCTCTATGATAAGAAGGGATTTTTCTCCGCGCGTTATGGGGATTCGCAGGCTATTCTCAATGAGCATCTGGCCACGGTGCAGGCTATGCAAGGCGCGCCTTCCCGGCTGGCGGAGATCTTCGCGGTCTTCGGGTTGCTGGCATTGATCGCCATCGGGCATTTCTCCGGCAATCCGCATGGCACGGAGTTCGTGACTTTGGGGGCTTTCCTGGCGGCGGCGTATAAGGTCATTCCTGGAATCTCGCGGCTGTTGAACCTGACGGGTCAGATGAGGACGTATGAGTTCACGGTGAATGGACTGCCGGAGCGGGGAGCAAATGGCGGGAGGAAAGCGGGCGGGGGGTATGCAGGGGGCACGAAGGAGGCAGCGGGCATGCCGGGTTGGGAGGAATATACGGAAAGCATTCGTTCGATCAGCGGGGAGCAGATCGGGTTTCACTACGGTCAGCAAACTATTCTCGATCGGGTAAGCCTTGACGTGAAACGCGGAGATTTCCTCGGGATCCAGGGGGATTCCGGCCGGGGCAAGACGACGCTGTTCAATATCCTGCTTGGCTTTGCCGGCGAAGAGACGGGACGGGTAAAGATCAATGGCGAGCCGGTGGGGCGTGATGAACGAAGACGTTACTGGAGCCGGATAGCCTATGTCAAACAGCAGCCCTTCATCCTGCACGACAGCATCCTGGTCAATATCACGCTGCAGGAGCAGGGATATGATGAGGAGCGGCTGAAAGCGGCGGTGGCGTTGTCGGGGCTGGACGAGCTGATCAGGAAGCTGCCTGGCGGGTTGCAGGCCGCCGTCACGGAGAACGGCAAGAATATCAGCGGTGGACAGCGGCAACGGATCGCCATTGCGAGAGCTTTGTACAAGCAAGCCGATCTTATCCTGCTGGATGAGCCTTTTAGCGAGCTGGACGAGGCGGCGGAAGAGCGGCTGCTCCGGCGGTTGGCGCAGCTGGCCGAGACAGGCAAACTGGTGATGATGATCACGCACAACAAGCAAAGCCTTGCCTGGTGTACAAAAACATTAGAATTATGCAAATACGCCGAAAACAGAAGATAGATTGGTATGCAGGCTATCTGCTGATCGGCATTCTCCTACCTCTCACCCGCCTGTTGGGTGTCGTCATGCGGCGGGACCATTCGATCGGGCAAGAGCCGAAACGGATCATCTTTATCAAGCTATTGGGGTTGGGAAGCCTGATCGTGGCCGCGGATGCGATCCAGGCGATACGGGTACGATTCCCCGGCGCGAGGCTGATCCTGTTGACGGATAAAAATATCGCCGATGGAATTGCACCTTTTCACTTATTCGATGAGATATATCCGATCGACACGGAGAACCTGGGAAAGACATCCAGGGGAGTTATCCGGTTCCTTTTCAGGGCATGGAGCTGGAGGGGACTTTGGGTGATCGATCTGGAGGTCTATTCGAAGCTAACGACGGTGCTGGCGTTGCTGACGCTGGCGCGGAACAGGGTGGGGTTCTATCTTTCTTATGTGCCTTTCCGGCGATTTCTAAATACGCATAATGTAACGTGGGACCAGGCGGTCTTCCTGGAAGACAATTATCGCTATATGGCCAGACAGCTCACGGGTAGCGCGCTTCCGACGTTCGTTCCGGCGGTGCGGCAGGCGGAGCTGGAGAAGCAGTACATCATCCTCAACAATACGTGCAGCGGTCTGGCAGATGTGCGGAAGCTGCCGGACGGGATCTTCTCGGCTGTCGTTCAGTGGATACTTGAGCACACTGATTATGAGGTGGCTTTGTTGGGAATGCCGAGTGACCGGGACGCGATCAATCTCCTGATCAGCAGTAAGCCGGATCTGCAGGGGCGGCGGGAGCGAATATTGAATTATGCGGGAATGGCGGAAGACTTCGCGGCATACTATTCTTTCCTGCGCGATAAAGGCGTCTGTCTGGTGACGATCGACAGCGGGCCGCTGCACATCGCCCGTAAGCTGGGGTTGCCGACGGTATCGGTGTGGGGGCCCACCAATCCGGAAAGTTATCTGCGGGTCGAACCGCATGAAAAAGAGCGGCATTTGTATTATTATCTCAGGAGCCCCTGTTCACCATGCGTCCATCATTATGAGACGCTACCCTGCGGCGGCAACAATTTCTGTATGAAGAATATTCCGGCCGCGGCGATCATTGCAAAGATCCAGGAGCTGCTTGGGCATCTTGCGGCTGCCCATCCGGGCTGATCTGCCGAAGCGTATAGAATTCAAATCCCCGGTGCTTGTCCGAAAGGTAAAGAATGCGATTCCCGTTGACGAGGGCCGGCCGGGACTTGCGGTCGGGGGTATTGGTGAGCTGTCTCCCGTTATACCAGATCTGATCGTCGATCAGCGCCACGCCGGCTGTGGTCAGTGAATAGACGGGATAGCCGGTGCTTTCTTCGTGGCGGCCTTTGTCATCGCGCCAGGAATAGACCAGGCGGTTGTCGCGGGCGGTGAAACTATCTATGAAGAGGTGCGCTTCTTTTGTGAGGACGTAGGAGCTGGCGTCTTTCCCGGGGAGGTTGCCGCGGAGGTCGAGAGCGAAGAAGAGGGCGGTAAGGGCGGTAAACAGGGGGAGGTTCCAGGTTTGGCGTTTTCGGAGGAGGAGGAAGTAGACGAGAAGCAGCAGGTATAGCCGGGGGAACTGGGCGGCGAGGGGGGAGCCTGCGAGGCGGGTGACGGGAATGAAGCAGGCGGCTGTGAGCAGGAGAGCGGCGATGGCCGTTGGAGCGGAAGGTCGGAGATGTGAGGCAAGGCCGAGGAGCGGCAAGATGAGGAGGACAAGCGAATAGCTGCTGCCGTTCGGGGAGATCAGCATGCTGGCTGCGATCCAGACAGTGAAGGGGATGAGATCGTCTTTTTCCCGGCGGGTCAGGAGGATGACGGTCGTCAGCAGGGCCGATTTAAAAATGGCCAGGCCCAGGGTGAGAAGCCAGGGATTATCGGTGATGGGATGCGGGTTGAGCAGCCGGTCATAGCTGAAGGCCCTTTTCAGCAGCATGAAGGCGGACTGGAAGACATAGGTGAAACTGTCATTTAGCTCGCCGTGGTTCATGCGGGGGATGATGTTAGCGCTGTAAAACATCCATGCGGCGACGCCGTTGACCAATAAAGACGGCAGTAACAGTAATGAGCAACCGATGGCGAGATAAAGGGCGTCGCGGTAACGGCGTCTCAGCAGGAGGAAGACAAACAAAAAAGCAGGAAAGAGTTTGAAGAGGATAGCGACGGCCCACAGGAGGGAAGACAGGATGCGCCGTTGTTCGCGATAAGCAAGGTAGCCTTCGGTGAGAAGGGTGAACAGGAGAAGATAGGATTGGCCGAAGGCAAGGTTGTTGAATAGCGGAATAAAGAAGATGAGCGGCAGCGCAAGGATCAGCCAGGGCGGCGTCGAAAGATAACGGGTGATGCGTACGAGACTAAAGAGGAAAAGGACGATGCCGAGGGCGTTAAAAACGAGTTTGGCGACGCTCATCGGGAAGACCAAAAAGGGCGCGAAGACGAGGGAGGTAAAAGGCGGGAAGGGAGTATAGGATACGAAAACGTCGTGGTAGCCGGCGGCGGCGATCCGGTCGTTGAGTTGCGTCATGTCATATGCCTGAGTATAGTCGCCGTGGATCAGGGCGAGGCTGCCAAAGTAATAGCCGGCGAAGTCGGATGGGGGTGAGGAGATGGAGCGACGCAAGCCGAAGGCAAGGGTCAGCAGGAGGGGAATGAACCAGAGATATCGTCGTACAGGAGGCATCTGCCAGTCAAAAACGGACGTTTTGTGTCAAAGGTTTCGGCAAAAGACCGGGAAAAAATAGTTTTTTGCCGCAGATGGCTTAAATTATATAAATCAATCATCATGGCTCTTGGTCTGGGCGCACTTTATGGACGTCTGTTGACGGGAGAAAAGGTCATCCGGGATTTTGTGACGGTGGCGGCGGGTGATCAGCTCCGGGAAAAGGTCTATTTAGTTGCGGATGGGCGGGAATGGGATGTGACGGGGAATCAGTGGTTGCTGGGGCTTGATCCGCGGGTGATGGGGATCTGGGTGGGGAAGGCGGATGGAGGGGAGGGCGGCAAGGGGATGGGGGGCGGAGTAGCGGAGGACCTGGGAGGGCGGCTTTCCTATAATTTATATGTGAAGGAAGGAGAGGAGGCGCCGAAGGCGCTGGGGGTAATGAAGCTTGAATATGCGGACCGGATGATAGAAGATAACGGGACGTTGTTCCTGTTCCGGGTGCAATCGACGGTCATTCACCATATCGAGCCGTGGCGGGCCTGGTTGCTCTATCAGAAATTCTACAAGAAGCCAGGGGTGACCTATGAACGGCTGAAAGCGGTTGCGGCGGCGTATACCTATCCACGCCGGGTCAGGATCATATCATTCCGCTTCGACGACAACAACAACTATATCTTTCCGATGGACCTGCTGGCGGATATTCGTACGGCAGGGCGGTACCTGCTGGGGATGCGGCATTCCAACCAGGTGCTGAAACGGATAATGGAGGCCGGGCAGATCGTGGTGGCGGAAGCGCCGGCGGAATATAAGGACCTGATCTATCGGCTTGGCCGGAATCACAGCGCCAGTCCGCCGCCCCGGGATCAGCTGCCTTTTGGCCTTGTCGCGACGCGGAAATGGGGATACTATTTACCGGATTGGGTGGAAAGCTATAAAGAGATCCGGATCGGGCGAACGCAGGATCTCGGGAGTCACATGCTGCTTTGCGGGGAGTGGGATGAGGATGTAGTGCTGAAGCCGGCGACGCCGCGGCTGCATCATATTCACTTCCTGTACTATTTGCATCAGAAAATGGGTGGAGGGCATCAAAACAGCGGAAAGGCGATATCCGGGCAGTAGCTACGGATCTCCTGCATGAGGCCGGGCAGATCACCGGCTACGTATTTACCGCCGGGCCGCGCCGGTTGGAAACTCTCCGCGGTGAGACTATTTTCGGTTATTGGTCCCAGTAAGGAACGGTCGAAGAGCCTGATCCTGCCGGCGTGTACGACGAGAAGGATGTCCCGGGGATCGAGGGTAAAGAATGCGTCCATGCCGGTCATGCCGGGCAGAGGGCGGGCGATCACGAGGTCGGCCATTTTTCCGGGGGCGAGGGTTCCGCGGCCGGCAAGACCCCAGGCGGTCGCGGGGTTAATGGTCAGGGTCGCGAACAATTCATCGTCGGTGATCAGGCGAAGGTTGCGGGCCATGCGCATTTGCTCCCAGGCGTTCCAGCCGGCGGTGAGGGTGGAATCGGTACCGAACAGGATGCGGACTTTAGCATGCAGTTGGTCGATGGCGGCGGTCCTGTCGAGCAGAAAATAATTGGAAGCCGGGCACCAGACGAGGGCATGGAAGGCGGCGGCCTGCTCCGCGGTCATTGCGACACCGTGGATGCCGATGAGGGGCCGGTGAAAAAGGTTCCAGCGGATAAGTTCGTCGATCTCTTTGGCGGCTGAGACGTCGGTGCCTTCGCCGGCATGAATGGCAAAGGGCCGGCCTGTTTTGGCGGGGCGGTTGAGCTTCCATTTCCAGTTTGGCTCAAAGCCTACGGAGTGGAGGCAGTAGCAATCCTGGAAGACGGTGACCGGCGGGTCTTTTATGTCGAGGTGTTTGCCGTGGTTGACGACGGTGGTGAACCCGTTGAGGAGATTCTTGTAAATACCCCATTGGGTACGGAGGGGTTGGGGGATTTTCCGGATGCGTTGAATGGCGGTCCTGTCGCTGGCCTGGATGTCGGGTCCCCACTCGGTGTAACTGTTGTATATCCTGTTGGCGAGCGCGGGGAATAAATTGAAGTCGAGATGGTCGTGGGAATTGATGAGGCCGGGGAAGGCGAGGGCGCCGTTGAGATCGATGGAGGGCTCGGGGGTGGCGGGGTGTGTGTCAGAAACGTTTGGCCTAATTGTGGCGAATTCGCCCCAATTAGAATTAATGGTTTTAAAGGAGATGGACGGCACGGTGGCCAACATGGTAGATGAGGACGGGTGAGACGGCAGAATGGCGGTGATCTTGCCGTCATGGATCCAGAGGTCGTGAAGACCGTCGGCATCCGGGAAACGAAGGTTATTGAGCCGCATCCGGTTTCTTTAATTGGAGGCCATAGATAATGGGAACGCCGAGGAAACGCCGGAAGACGGGCAGGGCGTTTTGTCGTTCGTACCAGGAGCGCATGCTGTCGTCGACCTTTTGTTCGGTGAGGATGACTTTTTTCAGGCCCAACCGCCGGGTGATCCCGAGTAATTGGGAAATAGGATAAACATGATTGCGGACGGCGATCAGGCGGTCTCCTTCGCGGAAGGTGCGTTGGCCGCCTTTGGCAAGGGCGGCCGGGTGATAGTCGGTAATAAGCATGTCGCCGCCGGGTTTTAGCACGCGGTTCCACTCGGTGAGTGCGGCGGCTGGGTCGGGGAGATGGGCGACGGTAAGCGTGGAGAGGACAAAGTCGCAGCTGTCGTCGGCAAGGCCGGTAAGGGTGACGCCGGACAGCAAGTGGGTCTCGGCACGGGGGAACTTAATGCGTAGCCGGTTGAGCATGCCCGTGGAGACGTCGTAACCAACAAGCCGGGCAGGTGAGCCGTTGAAGAGGGTTGGCCAGTGACGGCCGGTCCCGCAGCCGATATCGACGATGGTCTTTCCGGCCAGGGGAATGGTGGTCAGGAAGTTCTTACAGAGGACATGGTCCAATACCAGCATAAGATTATCCGGCTGATCATCGTAGTCCTGCGACCAGATATCGTAAGCCCCGGCCGGTTCGGATTCAGGCTGGCGGACGGGGCGGAAAAGCTGTCGTAGCACATCGAGTATAGGCATCCTTTGCTAAAAAACGAGCGTTTATAGTGATCGGATGCCTAAAGGAGGGTGAAATATGGCTAAGATTCTATTATTCAATCCGCGAAGCGCCAACAATAAGTACCGGGTACCCAATTCGATTTTGCAGATCGCGGCGGCGGTTGAGGGGAAATACGAGTGGGTGATCGTGGATGGGAATTGCGAAAGCGATCCGTACAAGAAGATCCAAAACTGGATGAAAGCAGGAGATGTCGGTTATGTGGGGATCACAGTCATGCCGGGACCGCAGCTCAAACAGGCTATTCCGTATGCCCGGAGGCTGCGGGAGGAGTTCCCCGGCACGGTTATGATCTGGGGCGGTTATTTTGCCAGCAACCAATACCGGGTCGTGCTCGAGTCGGGTCTTGTAGATTTTGTCATCAATGGGCCGGGGGATCATGCATTTCCGGAATTGATCGAAGCGTTGGAGAATGGCCGGTCCTATGATGGGATAAGGAGTTTGATCTTCCGGCGCGGGGGTAAGATCATCCGAACGCCAAAGGAGGATCTGGTGGATCAGGCAGGGCTGCCATCGCTGCCTTATGACAAGCTCGACCGGTTCTATCCGATGCAGCGGTACCTGGGCAAGACGTATCTGGGAACGCGGACGCTGGCTTATCATTCCAGCATGGGTTGTCCTTTCACCTGTTCCTTCTGTGCCGTGGTGCCGATCTTCGAAGCGCGCTGGAAGGCAAGAACGGCGGTGCAGGTATATGAAGACGTCAGGTATGTAAGGAATAAATGGGGCGCCGATGCGATCGAGTTCCACGACAATAACTTTTTCGTATCGGAAAAGCGGGTTGTCGAATTCTCGAAGCTGGTAATGGACGACAACATGGTCTGGTGGGGTGAGGGGCGGATCGATACGATCAACAAATACAAGGATGAGACCCTTGCGCTGATGCGGGAGTCGGGCTGTAAAATGATCTTCTTCGGCGCCGAGACGGGGAATGACGAGATCCTGCAGAAGATGGATAAGGGAGGGACGCAGACGGCCGCGCAGATCCGGGCATTCGCGGCCCGGATGGCCAAATTCGACATTATCCCGGAATATTCGTTCGTGCTGGGAATGCCGGCGGAGACGCCGGAGAAGGTGATGGAGAATATCGAAAAGGATATTGCCTTTATCAAGGAGATCAAGGCGATCAATCCCCGGACTGAAATTATCATTTACATCTATAGCCCTGTACCGACCGAGGGTTCCGAATTGTATAAGACCATTCAGGAAGCGGGATTCAGGTTCCCGGAAAAGCTGGAGGATTGGATCGGGCCGCAGTGGGAGGACTTCGACCTGCGGAAGAATCCGTTGACGCCGTGGCTAACCCCGGAGATGGTGGATAAGATCCGGAATTTCGAGACGGTGCTTAACGGTTATTATCCGACAGTTTCGGATATCCGGCTGAACGGCGTGAAGCGGAAGATCATCCGCTGGGTATCGGGATTGCGCTATAGGATGAACGTCTATGCTTATCCTTATGAGATCAAACTGTTGCATAAGATCTGGAAGTACCGGCAGCCGGAGATCCAGGGATTCTAAAACCTTAAAATCAGCTAGAAATGTACCTGCCAGATTCCTCTATATTGACCAATATTCAAGTACAAGGCCATTGCAGGCTCAGGGAGATACTTTTCGAAAAAAAATACATCGTTATCCGCAGTCTGGAGAACCGGCTTTGTACCGACGAGGAGCTATCCAAACTGCCGGAGATATCGATCGAGCACCCGCACTACGGGGAATGGGAAATGCGGAAACGTTCCGCGATCCGGTTGATCCGGTATCTGAGCGGGCGGAAGAGATCCCTGGATATCCTGGATGTCGGCTGCGGGAATGGCTGGCTGACCCATCACCTGGCAGAGATCCCGGGTACGAGAGTGACGGGGGTCGATATCAACTTCACCGAATTACAACAGGCTGCACGGGTATTCAGCAATGACCCGAACCTGCGGTTCATTCATGGGGATATCCGTTCCGGCATCCTGGAAGACCGGCAGTTTGACTGCATTGTCTATGCGGCTTCCATCGAATATTTCCCTTCATTAAAGAAGATCGTCCATTTCTGCCTCTCGTGCCTCAAGCCGGGAGGAGAGATCCACATTCTCGACACTCCCTTGTACCGCTCTGAACAGATCGAGCGGGCCAGGAGGCAGAGCCAGGCATATTTTGCCAGTTTTGGCTATCCTGAGATGGCGGATTATTATTATCACCATAACATTTTCGATCTGCGATCTTTCCACCATGATCTGCTGCACAATCCTCATTCTGTCCGGAGCCGGCTCATGCGGACGGGCAACCCGAATCCATGGATCCGGATAAAAAACATTTGACGATTAATGACCATCCCGCTTTTTCATACGTACCAGCGCTATCGCACACTTAAAACCGACAAGATAACAGCGCTTCCGATCGTTATCCTGATGCCACATAGCGCCTGTAACTGCAAATGTGTGATGTGCGATATCTGGAAGGGCAATCACCATCTCCGGCAACTGACCGCGCAGGATGTGGAGGGGTTGCGGGAGAGCTTGCGGCGGCTGGGGACGAAGCAGATCCTGATGTCGGGCGGGGAAGCCTTGTTAAACCCAAATTTCTTCCAGCTTTGCGCCATCCTTAAAAAAGAAGGGCTTCGGATCACCCTGCTGTCTACAGGGCTTTCGTTGGGCCGTCATGCCGATCAGCTATTGAGCCTGGTGGATGATATTATCGTATCGCTGGATGGGGATGAGGCCGTGCATGACCGGATCAGGAATATTCCGGGCGCCTTCCGGAAGCTGAAGGAAGGGGTTAAGCTCCTGCATTCGAAAGTGCCCGATTACCGGATCACGGCACGGACGGTCATTCACCGGCTGAATTTCAGGAGTTGGCCGGCCATTGTGCGGGCGGCCGTCGATATGGGTCTCGACCAGATCAGCTTCCTTCCGGCGGATGTGACGAGTGAGGCGTTCAACCGGGCCGAGCCGTGGGATGCGCCACGGCAACATCAGATCCTTCCGGCGATGGAAGAGCTGCCAGAGCTATCGGGAGTGATCGAGGCGTTGATCCGGGACCGTCAGGACCTTTTCGACAATGGGTTCATTGCGGAGGCGCCCGACAAGCTCCGGAAGATCGGCGAATATTATTCCGCCGCTTATGGGCTGAATCCTTATCCTTATAAGAAGTGCAATGCACCATGGGTGTCGGCGGTAGTGGAGGCGGATGGAACGGTGAGACCCTGCTTCTTCCATGCGCCGCTCGGAAATATCCGGAAGCGACCGCTGGGGGAAATTCTGAATGGTCATGCCGCCGTCGAGTTCCGGAAAGGGCTGGATATGGACGAAAATGAGACATGCAAAAGATGTGTATGTTATCTTCATCTTTCACCCCGGGCTAAATTGAACGGATGAACAAGCGGGCGCTTTTCGTGCTTATTGCTTATGGCGTGGTGAGCGCGGTGGGCTTGCACAACCATGAACTTTTTCTGGATGAAGCGCATCATTTCCTGGTATCGCGGGATAGTCCGACGCTGGGCGACTTCTATTACAATCTCCGGTATGACGCTCATCCGCGGCTCTGGGGTGCGCTGCTATACTTTATCACGCATTTCATCACCGCCGATCCGGCAGGGATGCAGGTTTTGCAATGGTTGTTCGTGATGGCGGGAGCCTATGCGCTTTTGCGTTACGGGCCGTTCACTTTTTGGATGAAAGTGTTGATCCTCGCGGGCTACTATTTTCTGTATGAGTATGACGTATTGAGCCGGAATTATGCCATCGGCATCTGGATGTTGTGGCTTTGCTGTCATCTTTTGCGGGGTGGGGACCGGAACGTATGGTGGCTTGGGGCGCTGATGGTGCTGATGTGCAGCGCGCATTTATTTTTTGCATTTGCCGCGGCGGGCATCTTCCTGGATGTGCTGGCGGAGCGACGGTGGCGGATCGGGAGGTTGGGGGTGCTGACGTGCTTCTTTGTAGCCGGCCTCGCCACTTCGATCATCCAGGCGAAGGCGCCTGCGATGGACAATGTCAATATGACGCCGGTACATCCGGAGGAGTGGTTGTCGGGCAGAAATTTATCTTTTGCAGCAGGTGCGTTTGTTCAGGGGTGGTTGCCGGTCCCGCAGGTGAATGGGGGGAGGTTCTGGAATACGGGCTGGCTGAATGCCGGTCATCTGGGGCCGGTGGCGCCGTGGGTGCTTTGTGTGGCGCTGCTGGCGTTTCCGGCGTATGTGCTGCGGCGGCGGGTTCCGGCGATGTTATTCTATTATTCAACGGTGGGGCTGATGCTGCTTTTTTTTGTGGTGACGCAGATGACTGCGAACCGGTATTTCGGGATGGGTTATGTTTTCTTCCTGGCGGCGGCGTGGCTGACGGCGGATTGGCCGGGATTGGCGGCGAATGGATCGGGGCCGGCCGCGAATGAATCAGGGCCGGTGTTGTCACCGGGGTGGATCCCGGGTGGCCGGGCGCCGGGGCGGCTATGGTGGACGGCTTGGCTGGCAATTTTGGCGGTGCAGGTATTGGTTGGCGTATATGCATACGAGGAAGATCTCCGGCGGCCGTTCTCACAGTCCCGGAATGCGGCGGAATATCTCCGGAAGTTACAGCCGGAAGGGCGGCCGGTGGTGCTGGATGGCTACAATGCGGGGCCGCAACTGTGTGCGTATCTGCAGGATAAATTGTATTGTCTTGCGACGGGGGTCGAGGGAAGTTACTGTGTCTGGCGAAAAGCATATTTCCCGACGCCGCGATTGTCGATCGGGGAGGAGCTGGCGCGGAATCCGGGGTTACAACGAATGGGAGAATTCATCCTGGTCTCGAACCGGAATTTGGGCGGCGGATTGGTTGGGGCGTACCGGCTCACGCCGCTTAAAACATTCGAAAACAGCATTGTAGGAGAAAATTATTTTATATACCGCGTCGATCCGGCGCTTTAGGCGGGCATCCCCTGCGGGGAATCCTGCGTTTAAAATCCATATGAACCGGATACTCTTCTCTCACTCCTATTTCATGCGATATGATCCCAAACAGTGGGCGACGGGGCAGCCTTATCCGCCGCTGGCGACGATCGGGGCCGCCGCGTTGATGCGGGAGCATGGGTTCAGGGTCTCGCTTTTCGACACGATGTTCGTCGAGCGACCCGAAGAGGTGGCGCCGTTGCTGGATTCGGAAAAGCCGGATCTTTTTGTCGTATATGACGATGGCTTCAACTATCTGACAAAGATGTGTCTCACCAATATGCGGGAGGCGGCATTCCGGATGATCCAGCTGGCACGGCAGCGTGGAAGCGTGGTGATCGTGAGCAGTTCCGATTCCACGGATCATTATCGGCAATACCTGGAGAAGGGGGCGGATTTCGTCTTGTTGGGCGAAGGCGAACAGACGCTGCTTGAGTTGGCGACGGCGATCCGTGACGGTCACACCGCCTTTGAGGGGATCGCGGGATTGGCATGGCTGAAGAATGGCGTGCCGGCAAGGTCGTTTGCGCGAAAGGTGATGAAGGACCTGGACAGCCTTCCGCTTCCGGCTTGGGATCTGGTCGGGATCGAAAGCTATCGTGCGATCTGGATGCGACATCACGGCTACTTTTCTTTAAACGTCGGCACGACGCGGGGATGTCCTTATAAATGTAACTGGTGTGCCAAGCCGATATATGGGAACCGGTATAATGCGAGATCGCCCCGGCGTGTGGTGGAGGAGATCAAGGTATTGAAAGAGCGGTACGGGTTCGATCATCTCTGGATGTGTGACGACATCTTTGGGTTGAAGCCCGGCTGGGTCCATGAATTCGCGGAGTTGGTGCAACGGGAGAAGCTGAGGTTCCGTTTTACGATCCAGTCGAGGGCGGATCTGCTCGTGCAGGGCAGCTATGTGGAAGCGCTGGCGAGGGCCGGTTGCGAGAACAGCTGGATAGGCGCGGAGAGCGGCTCACAGAAGATCCTGGACGCGATGGATAAAGGAACGACGGTAGAGCAGATCGCCGGTGCGACGCGGTTGTTGCGCGAGCATGGGATCCGGGTGTCGTTCTTTATCCAATTTGGGTATCCGGGTGAGACAAAAGAGGATATCGGGCTGACGATCCGGATGATCAAGACGCTGATGCCGGACAATATCGGGATCTCGGTCTCGTATCCATTGCCGGGAACGGTCTTCCACGAGCGGGTAAAGTCGGAATTGAAAGAAAAAGCAAACTGGACGGATTCGGATGAACTAAAGCTGATGTTTAGGAACACTTATTCGCCGGCCTTTTATAAGCAATTGCACCGGTATGTGCATAAGACCTTCCGGCGGCAGCTGGCGTTGCGGGAGATCCGGCGGTTGTTCAGCCGGCCTACGCAATTGACGAAAAAAGGGTTGAGGATGGCGGCGTCTTTTTGCTGGTATCTCATGGATGCGGCGGTCGCGGGTTGGCGGTTAAAGCAAAAAATGATCTCATGAATATTACCGGACAGTGGAATGAACGGCAGGTGGCGGCGGCTTTTAGCAAGCAGGCGCGGAGTTTCGATGAATATGACGCCGGGAATACGATCATTCACTACAAGCGGAACCGGGTCAGGGAGCATGTGCTGCGGTATTTACCGGCGTCGGGTTCGATCCTGGAGCTGAATGCGGGTACGGGTACGGACGCCGTATGGTTTGCGGAGCGGGGATATCGGGTACACGCCACCGATATTGCCGAAGGGATGCACGGAAAGCTGAGGGAGAAGGTGCAGCTTCTGGGAATGGAAGACCGGGTCACGACGGAATTATGTTCGTTCACGGCGTTGGAGACATTGCGGAAGCGTGGGCCTTATGATCTGATCTTTTCGAATTTCGCGGGGTTGAACTGTACGGGCGAGCTGGATCGGGTATTGCGGTCCTATTCACCTTTGTTGAAGAAGGGGGGGCAGGTAACCCTGGTGATCCTGCCGGGCTTTTGTCTTTGGGAGACGCTCATGATGTTCAGGGGTAAGTTCCGGACGGCTTTCCGGCGGGTATTCAGTGGAAGCCGTGGTGTGATGTCGAATGTGGAAGGGCACTATTTCAGCTGTTCGTATTATTCCCCTTCGTATGTGATCCGGAATTTGGGGCCGGAGTATGAATTATTGTCGGTGGAAGGGTTGTGTACGCTCGTGCCGCCCTCATATATCGAGGGGTTTGCGGAAAAGCATCCGATGGCGTATCGGGTGTTGCGGGTGTTGGAGAATAAGTGGAAAGGGAGATGGCCCTGGCGCAATATCGGCGACTATTACATCATCTCGTTTCGGAAGAGATAGGGAGAGAGCTCTTTTAGCTTGCGCTGGTAGCAAGTGAGCACTTTTTGCTGGAAGATCCCGGGGTTGGGGCGGGCGAAGTGTTTGCCGCATTGCAGCGACATCCGATGTCCGCGCAAATTGAGGTCCCCACGGTCTTCCTTTCGCTTCCAGCGGCCTGCGGTGATCTTTTGAAAGTAATCGTCGAGGCGGTCGCCGAACCGGTTATTCAGGATCCGTTCACAGGCGCGTTTGAGCCAGGAAGAGCGTGGGGTTCCCGTGGATTCGCGGTTCTTGTTATGGTACTGGGGATAAAAACGGGTGGTCCATTCATTTGCTTTGAAGAAACCGATGACTCCGCCGTTGCCGCTGGCGGCCATGAGCGTAATGAGCTCGGTGGCGGTGAAGATATTCTTTTCCCTGATTTCCAGCGCTTCTTCATCGACGTAATAGTTCATGCAATACCGGTGCTGACGGCCGCGGAGGTAGGTGAGCTTTTTGAACAGGTGCATCAATGTCCTTGCGATCCAGAGCCGGTTGGCGCTGGTGACGATAAGGTAGTCGACGTCTTCCTTTTCCTCCGCGCAGCGTTTGGATAGCGATCCGGAGATGAATACGCCGCGGACGAAGGGGAATTGAAAGAGCAGGCGGGCGCCCTTCTTGGCGATGGGGAGCAAGGCGTCGGCACGTTTGCGGCTATCGTTCCTTTTGTCGGCGAGGGTGGGATCGTCCCGCAGCGAATAGAAGGTTCCGGTCCGGAAGAGGCAGCCTTCTTCGATGAGGGCGTCCAGTTCTTTCCTGACGGGATATTCGGTGGATTCGACGTCGAGGAAGTAGAGAATATCCTCTATGGATAGGGGATAGTTGAAGATGTCGAAGTAAGCGATGGCCTTGAGTATACTGGATCGGAGCTGCATATTAGAGAGAACGCAGGCTTGTTTGCAGCAGTTGCTTAGCCGGCGGGGGAGCAGCAGCCGGCCTGGGATGCGGCTGCGGGGCAACCTTTGGATTTGCGGAGACGTTCGATATTGAATGAGCGGTAAAATGGAAATTGCGCTCCGGGCCGCCGGGGAGCATTGGCTGACGGCGGATCAAGAACCGGTCAATGATGGGGTGGCGGATAAGAAGGGGTATTTACTGGTAAAAAGGACATTCGATCTGTTAGTCGCGTTACTGGTCATTGCCGGCGTGTTAAGCTGGCTATTGCCGTTATTGGCCGTTTTGATCAGGCTGGACTCGAAGGGCCCGGTATTGTTCGTCCAGAAGCGGGTGGGCCGGAATGGAAGGCTATTCATTTGTTATAAGTTGAGGTCGATGGTGATCAATGATCTGGCCGACGACCGGCCTGCGGCGGGTGATGACGGGCGGATCACGCGCCTGGGGAACTGGTTGCGCCGGACTCACCTCGATGAGCTGCCGCAGTTTTTCAATGTGGCGTCGGGGGCGATGAGCATCGTCGGGCCGAGGCCGTATATGCCGGCGGATTGCTGCCGGTTTGCGGAACTGGTGCCGGACGGAGATTTCAGGAATCTGGTCAGGCCGGGGATCACGGGAATGGCGCAGGCGAAAGGGTTACATGGGCAGGTCAGCAAGGACCGGCGGCTGATCGTACAAAGATACCAGTGGGACGCCTATTATATCCGGCATGCGGGGTTTGCGCTGGATATGCGGATCCTTGCGGATACGGCGGCATTGCTGATCAGTGGCGGGCGGCCCGGGCCGGGTCAGGTTGAACAGGAGAGGTAATGATAGCATCGGCGAAGCGTTCCATCTCCTCCAGCTGCGGGCTGCATTGCAACAAAAAGAAATCCACGCCTGCTTTTTCGAATTCGCCGATCCGGTCTTCCACCTGGGCGGGGGTGCCGGTCAGGCCGCTGCGAAGGCCGCGGTTGGAGACGGAATATTCTTCCAATGACACTTTCTGTTCGAGCTGGGTACCGGCGAGCCATTGCTGGTAATTGCCGTAGCCGGGGCTGCCGGGCCGGACGTCGGTGATGCGGTCGATCTCCTTTCTGACATCGGCTTCGGTGCTCCGGATGATGCTGTAGGCGGCTACGCCGAATTGCATCGGGGGCAGTCCTTTCTTTTCCCTTCTTTCCCGCATATCGCGGATCCTTTTACCGATGGTCCCGGGGGTATCGCCATGCATGACGTAACCATCGCAGGTTGTCGAGATGAGGTCCTTGGCGGTCTCGGATTCACCGCCGGCGTACAGGGCGGGTCTGGGTTTTGACCGGGGCTTTGGTTGGAGGGTATTGTTGGTTACCTGATAATATTTTCCCTGGTAGCTGAAGCCATTCTCGTCCCACACGCCGTTGAGGACGGTGAGCCATTCCGCCGTGCGGGCGTAACGGTCGTCATGCTGTTCGAAGCCGACGCCATACTTGGTGGCTTCATCCCGCCACCAGCTGGATACGACATTCAGTGAAAGCCTGCCGTTGCTGATATGATCGATATTGGCCGCCTGTTTGGCGAGCAGGGCTGGGTTGTGGAAAGTGGGGCGGACGGCGACCATCAGTTCCTGGTTGCGGGTGACGGCGGCGAGGGCGGCGGCAGTGGACCAGGCGTCGAGGGATGGCGCTTCGATCCCTTTGATATCGTTTAGATTCAGCTCGGCGATGAGGCTGAGGTCGAAGCCGATCTCTTCGCTGCGAATGGCCAGCTTCTTTACATATTCCCAGGTGGCTTCCATATTCTCGTCGTCGACGTTGCGGAGCCAGCCGCCGAAGACGGGCATCCAGTATCCGTATCTCATAATGCTTGGTGTGTGGTGTGGAGTGGTTGTGTCCGGAGGCCGGCACGTTTTTCCAGGTAGTCGACGAGTCGCTCGTGGGGATTGAACCCGATCACGTTGACGGCATCGGCAACGAAGTTGGACAGGGCATTGACGTCGTAGTACAGCAGTTCGCCGTCCCGGTCGTCTATGATATATTCGATGCCGCCGACGTCGATGCCGGCGTGCTGAACGATCTTTTCGATGTTGGCGATGACGGAGGCGGGGGGTGTGTAGCCTTCGACTTTGAGGCCATTCTTTGGCGCTTCGATGGCGCAGGCGTTGCGAACGAGCTCCACGCCGGAGTTGGTCTGGCAGATATCCGCCGGGCAAAGGTTGAAGGTGTCGCCGGTGAGGTAGACCCGGATGCCATAGAGGAATTTGCCGCCGAGGGTCTCGACGCGGGTGATATAGCCGCCGCGGGCCGGGATGAATTCCTGGAGCAGGGCGGTATGGTCGACACCGAAGTCCATGTCGCCGGCGGCTACCGCCGCTTTGAGGTCGGCCGGCGTCTGGTATTTGGTGATTCCGGCGCCGCTACCGCCGATGTTGGCTTTGACAACCACGGGGAAACGAAGGCCTTCGGCGGCTTCCGGCAATTTGGAAGGGTGATTGACGACGTGGGCTTTCGGGTATCGAATACCGAGAGATTGCATCAGCATCAGCTGAAGGGCTTTCGACGTCTCGTAGGTGAAACATTTATACCCGTTGACTACGGGGATCTGATGGTATTCGAGATGTTTCAGATAGTTGAGGCTGTAGAAGATGCTCTGGGCGCCTTCGCGGAGATACGCGGAGGGGCTCATGCGGTTGAAGAACAGCGAAAAATCCGGCCGGGATTCTTCGATGGCGAACTGGTGGGCGGCGGGGTTGAGCCGGACATATGGGATGCCCCGGTTGTTCAGCTCTTCGAAGAGCGGACGGAACCAGTCGGGGTGTTCGTGATAGATGGCGAATGGTGACATGATGCGATGTTTTGTGTGATACCGGTAAGTTAGAATAAGGTCTGCAAATATACGCTAAACGCTGTGGCCGGCGGGCTTTTTTTGATGACCGGATGGAGAGGGTCACTTTGCGGAAACTTAGTAAAGGATGGGAACGATGCCTTATCTTCAGGCCATGCAAAAGATCTTGACGACCTATTCATTTTTGCTTTTGTTTTTAGGGGTGGAGGCGCAGCAGCCGCGGCATACGGTGTGCACCGGATGTTGGGACGCCGACACGCTGGGGAATCAGCGGGTGGTAGTGCGGTATTCCGGTGGCGGGGCCGGTGCGGGTGGGGTTGTGGTTGCGGAGGCGGTGATCCCGTGGCGGCGGCGGGATGAAAATCCGGAGAGGAAGCGGATCATCGTGCAGGATTCGGCGACGGGATTGCGGGTGAAGAATGTCGAGGTGCGGTCGGTGACGAGAGAGATCGGAGATATATTATTTGAGCCGGTGTCGGGGAAGGGTTGTTATTATGTGTATTATCTGCCATATCGGAATGAGGGAAGGAGCAATTATCCCAGGGGGGTATATTGGCGGCCGGATACCACGGCGGATGTGGGATGGCTGAAAAGGGTGAAAGCGGGAAAGGTGAAAGTGGAGGAGTTTCAGGCGATCGACCAATTCAATTCAATGTACCCGATGGAGGTTATCGCTACGGCGCGTGAGACGGCTGAGCTGAAGACGAAATACCGGGACAGCGCATTTCTGGTCTTCTCCGAGGACCGGGAATTCCCGATCCGGATGCGGAAGGATCTTCCTCACCGCTGGATCGTCAATGGGCCGGTATGGCAGCGTTACGGGATAGCCAGACGCGGGGAATATTATGCGTATCAGCTTGGAGTATACGCACTGCAATCGTTAACCGATGTTCGGGTGAAATTTTCTTCCTTTGACGGGGGTGACGGGCGAAGGATACCCGCGGATTCCTCCTTTTGCATCAATACCGGCGGCGTCAGCTATGATGGCAAGCCTTTTACGAAAAAGATAGAAGTTCCGGCAGGTCAGGTCCAGGCGTTGTGGTGTGTGATACGGGTGCCAAAGGACGCGTCGGGTATATATAACGGGGACGTAGCTGTCGAGGCGGATGGGCGAAGAGAGATCGTGAAGTTGAAGCTATATGTAGACAGCAGCCTGAGGGGGGATCACGGGGTGGGTGAACCGGCGAAGATGACACGGCTGCCGTGGCTCAATTCCACGCTGGCGCAGGAGAATACGGTGATTGCGCCGTATACGCCGCTGGAGGTTGTGGGGGATACGGTGGTCCGGTTATTGGGGCGGAGCATCCGGCTGGGCCCTCAGGGGTTTCCCGAGCAGATCCGGACTTACTTCACTCCGGAAATGACGGAGATGACGGACCGGCCGACGAACCTGCTGGCGGAGGGGATCCATTTTCATTTTGTGCGGGAGGCAGATGGTAAAGATATCCGGTTGGATCCGGGCGGCCCCAGGTTCGTTGAGCGGACACCCGGTACCGTTAGCTGGAAGGCGGTCAGCACGAGCGATACGCTGAAGATGGAGGTGAGCGCTTCGCTGGAATTCGACGGTTTTCTATCCTATACCGTGAAGGTCATTGCGCTGGCCGACATCGATCTGAAGGATATCACCATGCATATCCCATTCGAGCAGGGGGCCGCCACGTATATGATGGGGTTAGGCAGGAAGGGCGGCTACCGGCCGGATAGCCTCTTCCGATGGAAGTGGGACGTCGCTCATAAGAATCAGGATGGGGCCTGGATCGGCGCGGTGAACGCCGGGCTGCAGTATTCGCTGCGGGATCAGAGCTATGTCCGGCCGCTGAACACCAACTTCTATCTGCAGAAACCACTGATCGCCCCTTCTTCGTGGGCGAATGGGGATAAAGGGGGGATCGATGTCGGGACAAAAGGCAGATCGGTGTTGGTGAATAATTATAGCGGGGAGCGGCGGATGCGGAAGGGAGATACCCTTTATTATAATTTCAATTTGCTGGTAACGCCGTTCCATACTCTCAACACCGATTTCCAATGGGCGACGCGGTTCTATCACCGGTATAACAACCTGGATTCGATCAAGGCGACGGGGGCGACGGTGGTGAATATTCATCACGCTACGCCGATCAATCCCTGGATCAACTATCCGTTCATCGAATGGAGGCGGATGAAGGCATATATCGACAGCGCCCATCGGCTCGGGCTGAAAGTAAAGATCTACAATACGGTCCGGGAGCTATCGGATCATGCGTATGAGCTGTTCGCGCTCCGAAGCCTGGGCAATGAGATCTACTCAGCGGGGCCGGGGGGCGGGTTCAGCTGGTTGCAGGAGCATGTCGCGGACAATTATATTCCGGCCTGGTTCGTGCCGGAGATCAAGGATGCGGCGTTGGTCAACAGCGGGATGAGCAGGTGGCATAACTATTACGTGGAGGGGATGAACTGGCTTGTACAAAATGTGGGGATCGACGGCATTTATCTGGATGACGTTGCATTCGACCGGGTGACGATGAAGCGGATCAAACGTGTCCTGACGGCAGACGGTCATCCGGGTATCATCGATCTGCATTCGGCCAACCAGTTCAACCCGCGGGACGGGTACAACAACAGCGCCAATTTATATATGGAGCATTTCCCGTATCTCAACCGGCTTTGGTTCGGGGAATATTTCGACTATGAGCGTAATGCGCCGGACTTTTTTCTGACGGAGGTAAGCGGCATTCCTTTCGGGCTGATGGGTGAGATGCTGGAAGGCGGCGGCAATGCCTGGCGGGGAATGATCTATGGGATGACCAACAGGATGCCGTGGACGGAAAATGCGGACCCGCGGCCGATCTGGAAGGTGTGGGACGCATTCGGGATGCAGGGAACGAAAATGATCGGTTATTGGAGTCCTTCATGCCCCGTGACCACGGATAACGGGGCGGTTCCCGTGACGGTATATCGAAAGAAAGGCGCAGCGCTTGTGGCGGTGGCCAGTTGGGCGGCGCGGGACACGACGGTAAGGCTGCATATCGACTGGGGCTCGCTAGGGATAGATGCGACTCATGCAACTATCGAGGCGCCGGAGATCAAGGATTTTCAGGGGGCGCGGAAATTCGGGATCGATGAGGCCATCCCGGTGGAAAAGGGGAAGGGATGGTTGTTAATTATTCGGGAACGGGGATAGAGATCGTAAGGGTGCATCCCTCACCGGGGGCGGAGTCGATCTGAACGGTACCATTGTAAAAGCCGACGCGATTTTGAATATTCCGGAGGCCGATGCCACTGGTCTTTTTTGCCGGATTGAATCCGATCCCGTCGTCCGTCATTTTCAACGACAGGTGATCAGAGGTCCGGCTTAGCCGGATGGATGCGGAGCTCGCCCGGGCGTGCTTGACGATGTTGTTGAGTTGCACCTGGGCGATCCGGTAACAGGTGAGCTTGATCCCTTCGTCGGTGATGTCCTGCCGGTAGCCGCTGGTATCGAGGTCGATCTTTAGTGAAGCCGCCAGCGGAAAATTATCGAGGAGTTTGCGGAGCGCAAGGTCGAGGCCGATGCCGCCCAGTGAGGGGGCCACGAGGGACTGGGACAGTTGCCGGATCTCTTCCATGGCGAGGTTGAGGTTGCGCTGACATTTTTCAAGCGCTTCGACCGTGGTATCGTCGTCATCTTTGGCCGCGATATCGAGGTATAGCTTGGCGGCGGCGAGGATCTGGTTGATGTTGTCGTGCAGCTCTTTGCCGATCTGCTCCCGCTCTTTTTCCTGGACCTGGATGCTGGTTTCCATGATCAGCTTTTGTTGCAGTTCGCGCTGGCGGACCAGCGCTACTTCCGCCCTTTGGCGGTCAAGCGCGTTCTGGACGGCGTTGGGGAGTCTTTCCAGTCTGTCTTTCAGGATGTAATCGCTGGCGCCTTCTTTGATCACGTTGACGGCGTATTCTTCGGATACCGTTGCGGTGACGAGGATGAAAGGCGCGAGGATACCCTCTTCACGGGTTATTTTGAGGGCTTCGAGTGAATTGAAAGCGGGGAGCGAGTGGTCGGAGAGGATGATGTCCGGCTGGAAGTTGCGCAGGGCTTTCAGGAAATCGGGCCTGTCTATGACTACTTTTTTATCAAACTGCATCTTAGCCTTCCGCAGTACGCGATCCACCATTTCGGCGTCGGCGGGAAGGTCTTCAAGATGCAGGATCTTTAATGGCCGGTTCATGTCAGGAGCGTTGTTTGATAGGTGACAGAGGAGGCTGGTTGGTAAGCAGCCAATACATGCCAAGCTGGCTTACTGCCTTGGCAAATCCTTCGAAGTCGACGGGCTTTACGACGTAGCTGTTCACGCCAAGCTCGTAGCTATTTATGATATCCTGTTCTTCTTTCGAGGAGGTCATGATCACGACCGGGATGCAACGGGTGGCTTCGTCGGATTTGAGCCGCCGCAGCACTTCGATGCCGTCGACTTTTGGCATTTTGATATCCAACAGGATCACTTTGGGGGCGTTTATCACATCCCGGTGAGAGAATATGCCTTGTGCAAAGATGAAATCCAGTGCTTCCTCACCGTCTTTGACGTGGACGAGGTTGTTGGCGAGGTTGACTTTCTTCAGGGAACGGATGGTCATTTCCGCGTCGTGGATATTGTCTTCTACCAATAGAACTTCTACTTGATTTGTCATAGTGTTTGGCTTTTTAAATTATTGTTGCGACAGCGTAAAATAAAATATGGCGCCTTTGCCGGGAGTTGATTCGGCCCAGATCCTGCCTTTATGTTTATCGATTATCCGGCGGACCAGGGCAAGCCCGACGCCGGTGCCTTCGAATTCCTCATGGCTGTGCAGGCGTTGGAAGACCTTGAACAATTTATCCGAGTACTTCATATCAAAACCTGCCCCGTTGTCGCGGACGAACCAGGTCGCTTCGTTGGAGCCGGCGGTATGTCCGATCTCGATAAGGGGGTCGGTGGTCTTGGAGGAATATTTGAGTGCGTTACCGATCAGGTTGAGCCAGACTTGTTTGAGGAGGTCTTCGTCGCCGAAGCAGCGGGGCAGGTCGCCTACGATGAGATTGAATTTCTCTTCCGGCCATACGTTGAGCAGCTCGCTGGTGCAAGCCTCCGCCAGGGCTTTCATGTCGACGTTGCGTCGTGCGACCTCCCGTTTGCCGAGGCGGGAGAAGGCAATGAGGTCGTCGATGAGCCGCCCCATCATCCGGACGTTAGAGATAATATTATTGGTGATCCTTTTGGCTTCGTCGTCGAAAGTATGTTCGTAGTCCTCTTTCAGCATAATAGCATAGCCGCTGACGGCGCGAAGCGGCGCCCGCAGGTCATGGGATACGGAATAAGAGAAGGACTCCAGTTCTTTATTGGCGACTTCGAGCTCTTTTGTCCGGTTCCGAACCTGGTGTTCCAGCGATTGATGGGCCTGGGTGACCTGGAGGGCCATGGCATTGAAGGCCTGGGCCAGCCTGCCCAGTTCGTCATGTCTGTCGACTGCTACGGGTGAGGAGAAATCACCGGTGGCGAGGGCGGTAGTGGCCTGGTTCAGGCGGTCCAGACGGCGGGTGAAATTGCGGCTGATGCGCCTGGCGATGAACATGCCGATGGCGACCAGGAGGGCCCCAAATCCAATGAGCCAATAAAGGAGGCGGTCAGCGGCTTCGAGGATCAGGGACCGGGAAAGTGCGACCAGGATAACCCATTTGGTACCCGGTACGGGCATTGTGCTGGCGATGGTTTGGCCTAATCCGGGATGGTCATAGGTGACGACGCCTTTGGTGGTATGAATGTCGAAGGGCGGCGGCGGAACGGGGTTGACCATATCTGTCCAGATGCTGCCGTCGGAGTTGCCGAAGTGAAGGATTGCGTTGGCGCCCAGGAGCTGGGACAGTTGGGCGACGGCTTTTGGGGTCGACTTTACGACGCGCCAGCGGATCAGGTAACCGGTGGGTTTTCGGTCAACAGTGATTGTTGCGACCACCGGGTAATATAAAGAGTCGCCAAGAAGGTAGAATTTCCCGACAAAATCGGAATCGAGCGGTTTTGGGATCAGCTCCGGAGCGGCGATGGAGGCCATTGCCGGGGTAGGGAGATCTTTCGCATTAAGCCCGGTGCGGAACTTATCCGCTCCGGCCCGGCTTTCGGCCAAAACGATATTCCCGGAGGTATCTACCAGTTCGACCCGGACAGTCAGGGTGTCCTCCATGATCTTCCGGAGCGCTTCGTTTCCTCCGGAGACGCTGACCTGATTTGCGCTGGCCTGAGTAGCCGTCAGCATGGTCTTCGCGTTTTGCCCGAACAATGAAGACAGCTGACCGGTCAGGGTCTTGAGTCTATCCTGCCCGATGCCCATTGTGGCGCTGCGGACGCCGAAGTAAGAAACTGCTCCAAACAGAAGGATGAGAGAAAGCAATAGGAGACATATCAACAGCGGGAGCTGTTGTCTAATGGACAGGTTGCGAAATGAAAAGCGTGCGGGTCCGCGGGGTCTTGACCTGGAACTTCCCATGGCAGCTATTTAATTTCTTTTTGTTATCAGAGGTCGCATAAAATACAAAATTTTTGATTGTCCGCTCATTAAAATTGCATTAATCTGCCTAGCTTGCTGGTCTGTAAAAAAAGACCTTATGCGGCTATATCGGACGAAAAAAGGCAATTTATTGGAAAATCAGGAGAAATTCTGGCTGTTTGATAAGGGTTGGGATGAGTTGATCAACCGGAGTGATCTGCATGGTTATCTGACGAATGCCGCCTCGAGGGACAAGGAGCTTTCGCCGTTGGAAGCGGCGGTTCTGATGGAGCAGGATCTGCTGGCCCCTATCGGCTCGCAGGAGGTTTGGGCGGCGGGGGTAACTTATCTCAGGAGCAGGGATGCGCGGATGGAGGAATCGAAGAGATCAGGGGGCGCCAGTTTCTATGACAAGGTATATGAGGCCGAGCGGCCGGAGTTGTTCTTCAAGTCGCAGCCTCACCGGGTGGCGGCGCATGGGGAGAAGGTATATATCCGGCGGGATTCCTCGTGGAATGTTCCGGAGCCGGAGCTGACCTTGTTCGTCAACGCACGGGGGCAGATCCAGGGGTACACGATCGGAAATGATATGTCTTCCAGGAGCATTGAGGGCGAGAATCCGCTCTATTTGCCGCAGGCGAAAGTTTATGACCGGAGCGCCGCACTTGGGCCGGGGCTTTATATCACTCCTGCGCCGATCGCGCCGGCCACGGTTATCCGAATGTCGATCCGGCGGGGTGTGGAGGTCGTTTACCGGGGAGAGGTAGCGATCAGCCAGATCAAGCGGTCGCTGACGGAGCTGGTGTCGTGGTTGTACCGGGAATCGGACTTCCCGGCGGGATGTTTCCTGATGACGGGCACTTGTCTTGTGCCGGGCAATGATTTTACGTTACGGGAAGGGGACAACGTGGAAATATCCATCGATGGGATCGGAACATTGGCCAATTCAGTCAGTTATAAGCCCAATGGGCGGGGCGGTTAGGCATCTGCGCGGGGGCGAAGCGGGATTTTAGGGGGCGGGGCGGGCCATCCGGGCGGGGCGGTTAGGGGGTGAAGCAACCGCTTCAGGCTGTCAACCGTTCGTTAATCTATGATCAGAGACGAAATCCTGCTTAAGGTCACCGAAGAATTCCGGGATGTGCTGGGCAATGACAATGTTATCCTGGGGGAGGGGACGACCGCCGGCGACGTCGAGGATTGGGACTCTCTGACGCATATCCAACTGGTGGTGGCGGTGGAAAAACGATTCCGCATCCGGTTTGGTTCCCGGGAGATCCAGTCCTGGAAAAATGTCGGCGAAATGCTCGACTCCATCTTAGCCAAAATCAAGAACTAAAAGATGCAATTACATCATATCGGTGTAGCCTGTCAGGATATCGGGGAGGGGATCGAACGGCTTTCCCTGATCCATGATATCGTAGCGCGAACACCGGTAATCCGGGATCCGGAACAGGACGCCGATGTCGTGATGCTAACCTTATCGGATGGGACCCGGATCGAGCTGGTCGCCGGGCGCGCGGTGGAGATGTTGGTGAAAAGGAATATCGGTTTATACCATTTGTGCTTTGAGGTCAGCGATATCGATGGGGAGATCGGGCGACTGGTGGCGGGAGGGGCGAAACTGATCGTTCCGCCAAAGCCGGCGGCGCTCTTCGACGGGCGGCCCGTCGCCTTTCTGTATGCCGCTTACGGCATGATCGAATTGCTCAGTCAAAAACAACGCTAATGCTTTTTCTTTCGATCCCGTTCCTGGTATTCTTCCCGGCGTTTTTCCTTTTATATTGGGGGGTATTCAACCGGCGGCTGAAGGCACAGAACTTCCTGGTGCTGGCAGCCAGCTATGGCTTCTATGCCTGGTGGGACTGGCGTTTCCTGCTCTTGCTGGCCGGTAGTTCGGCATTGAGCTACGTATTGGGGATAATGATGGGTCGAACCGGGAGGGACGGATATCAAAAGGGGGACGGATATCGAAAGGGGGACGGATTCCAAAAGTTGCTGGTAGGGATCGGGCTGGTGCAGGGGTTGGGCTGTCTTTTGTATTTCAAATATTTCAACCCCATTCTTCCGTTGGGGATCAGCTTCTACACGTTCAAAACGATCAGTTATCTGTTGGATATCCGGCGTGGGAAGATCGGTCCGGAGCGGGACTGGGTCGTCTTTTTTTCCTATATCGCCTTCTTCCCCTGTATTACGTCGGGGCCGATCGACCGGCCCGGCCACCTGATCCCTCAACTGAAGGCCCGGAGGGTATTCGAATACGGGCAGGCGGCGGATGGAATGCGGCAGGTCCTATGGGGTCTGTTCAAGAAGATCGTCATTGCGGACAATGCCGCCGTATTTTCGGATGAGATCTTCAGGTCTTACCGGAGTCAGCCGGCAAGCGCGCTGCTGTATGGCGTTTTCATTTTCACGATCCGGATCTATGCGGACTTCTCCAGTTATTCGGATATCGCTATCGGGGCGTCGAGACTGTTAGGATTTGACATCAGCCGGAATTTCAACTATCCATTTTTTGCCCGGAATATCGCTGAATTCTGGCGGAAGTGGCATATCACGTTAACGAGCTGGATGACGGACTATGTATATACGCCGCTGAGCATTTCCTTCCGGAACCTCGGCCGGCGGGGGGTGATCCTTGCAATTCTGATAAACTTCATTGCTATCGGGGCATGGCATGGGCCGCGATGGACGTTTGTGTTGTTTGGATTTTTGCATGGGCTTTACTATGTCCCGTTGATCTTGAGGCGGACGGTGAATAAAAAGCGCGGGCCTATCCATATGGTATGGACTTTTTTGCTGGTGATGCTTACGTTTGTCGTATTCAAGGCGGACAATCTTGCGGAGGCCTTTGACTATTATCGCAGGATGCTGTCACCTTCGCTATTTTCCCGGTTCCCGATATTCGAAAAGGTCAATACGGCGGCGATGCTGGCCGGTATCCTGGTAATGTTCGGCGCAGAATGGAGACAGCGGGACAAGAAGCACGCCCTCGAGCTGAGCAGGGTCAGGCAATGGGGGGTCCGGGCGTTGATCTATTGTATGCTGATATTGGTGATCCTTACGTTTGGGCCGACGAAGAATGCCGATTTCATTTACCTCAATTTTTAGGCAGGATGAAAAAATTTCTTCTGAAGACCGCGCTATATATTATCCTTGTCCTGGCGGGATTCGAGGGATTATACAGGGCGGGATTTCTTCCGGTCGTCACGGACGCCACCATCTTCGATCGCAAGATGTTCTGGCTGCAACAACATCAGGCGCGACAGCCGAAATTCATTGTGGTTGGCTCATCCACGGCGCTGTATAATGTTCGCTCCGGTCAAATGGCCCGCAGCCTTCCCGTTACTTACTACAATGTCAGCGCACCGCTGTTGAATGTCGCGAGCTCCTGGATAATCGTGAAGTCGATCGTCCGGGACTTCCAGCCAAAATATATCATGATAGGGAGCAACATCGGGGATTTTGGCCGCAGGACGGATTCCACCTATAGTTACTATGCGGATGCCAGTCCGCTCGTCAAACGGTATTGTCCCGAGTTGCTGTATCTCCTCGATTATCATTCCATTCACCAGATCGTTTACCGGAAGTTGAAGGTCACGTGGCTGGACTTTGACCCATGGGGAGGGGGGGTCAAGACCTATGACCGGAGCCTGATCAAAAAGCGGGTGGCGAATGATCCCGGGGCCTATCTGGGGCGACTGTCATTTGACACGGTATACCAGCGGGTGCATTATCGGGCGTTGGATTCGATGAGCAGGTGGTTGCGGGAGCAGCATGTCCAATTGATCTTTGTACAGTGTCCGATCAGGGCCGGCAATCTGGCCGGCGCCTCCCTGCGGGCGCAGGTCGGGCGGCATATCCAAATTTGCGATTCCATTGTCGAGGCAAGCGGCGGGATATTTCTCAATCTTTATAATGCGGTCGATGACCGGGACTCGTTCTTTTTCGACGCGGTCCATCTTTGGCCGGCGGGTGGGGACATCTTCACCGATAGCCTTGTGAGGGATCTGGAAAAGATTGTGCGGTAAAATGAATAAGGGGCGATATTTGCGCATTATGATGAATTGGCAGCAATTGTATAGTCCGGTAAGGACGGGAGGGGGGATGAAGCGGGCGGGCCGGACAGGGCAGGAAGAGGGTGGGGGGAGTCGGGGCGAGCAAAGCGGAGTGACGGGCCGGGGGGAAGAGACCGGCGAGGTGAGGACCTCGTTCCTGCGGGACTATGACCGGATCATCTTCTCTTCGGCATTCCGGCGGCTGCAGAACAAGACCCAGGTGTTCCCATTACCCGGGCCGATATTTGTGCATAACCGGCTAACGCATAGTCTGGAGGTGGCGTCGGTGGGCCGGTCGTTGGGAAAGGCGGTGGGGGATGCGCTGGCGGAGCGATATCCGGGGAATGGAGATGGATTCAGGGAGTTCTATAAATATGAACTGCCGTCGGTGATCGCGGCGGCGTGTCTGGCGCATGATATCGGTAATCCACCTTTTGGGCATTCGGGGGAAGATGCGATCCGGAATTTCTTCCGTGAGCTGGAAGGGGAGGGGAAGGCGCGGTTCATGGCGGAGCTTACGCCGAATCAGCAGCAGGATCTCCTGCGGTTCGAGGGGAATGCGAATGCGTTCCGGACGCTGACCCATGCCTTCAATGAGCCGTCGCCGGGCGGGTTCAGGCTGACCTATGCCACGCTCGCTTCGATCGTGAAATACCCTTCCGATTCCCTCAACGGGTTCAACAAACAACAACTGGTCACCAGGAAATCGGGGTTCTTCGACTCGGAGACCGGGACATTTGCCGCTATTGCGGAAGAGTTGGGGATCCCGCGGCTCAGTCCGGACAGGAATATCTATGCGCGGCATCCTTTCGTGTACATGGTGGAGGCGGCCGATGATATATGTTACCGGATCATCGACTTCGAGGATGCGCACCGGCTTCATATCATTTCTATCGATACGATCCGGGAGCTTTTTCTGTCCTTCTTTGAGCAGGAAGAGGGATATGATGCGCGGGACCGGGTGGAGAAGGTCTTTTATGAGATCAATGACGACAATCAGAAGGTGCAGTTCCTGCGGGCCAAACTGATCAACCTGTTGATCTTTCGGGTGAGGGATATCTTCATGGCGAAGGAGGAGGAGCTGTTAAACGGCAGGCTGTCAAAGGCGTTGATCGAATATTTGCCGGAGAGGGAGCTGGAGTTGATCAGGCGGATCGATGATTTTTCGGTGCAGCATATTTATAATCACCGCTCGGTGGTGGAGATCGAGATTGCGGGATATAATGTGATCGGAGGGATGTTACGGGAATTCTTCGGGGCGCTTCTTCAGCCGGGGTCCATCAAGTCGCAAAAATTAAGGCAGTTGATCTCCAAGCAGTTTGTGATCGCGGGTCAGCCCGGCAGCTTGTATTCCGATATCCAGTCGGTAGTGGATTTCATTTCGGGGATGACGGATCTGTATGCGGTGGATCTGTACCGGAAGATCACAGGGATCGATTTTCCGCGGATCCGGTAGGGGATGGATGCCCGTTATAAAGGTTGGCACAAGATTTAATGGTGAATATGGAAATTTAAGGACAAACATTAAATCCCCCGGCTATGTTCAATAAATTCCCTATCACCTTCCGCTATGATGGAAAGCAATACAACGGTCAGGTCAAACCGTTACAAACCGGGCAGAGGTTGCCCACTTTATTCCAGGTCTTTCTGAATAATGTATATTGTGGGTTGGTTCGCAAGAAGGGAGTCGATTGGGAAACGGATTCCCCAAAATGTGCGGTCATGGTCGAGGTGATCGGCAACAATATCGAGGACTGGTATGAATAACAGGGTGAATTTTAATAACTGATGCGGCCTTATTAGGCCACATTGATTTTGAAAAAATCGGCCAATTTAGGCCCCGCTTAGAAGAATGCAGAATGATTACACCGGCAGATAAAAAAGTATTGAAAATATTTGGTGACAATCTAAGAAAACTTCGGAAGGAGAAGGGTCTTAGTCTTCGGGAGATGTCCTACGCTTGTAGCATCGACAATAGCAAGATCGCCAAGATCGAGAAGGGAATGATCAATATCACCTTTACCACCTTATTGCAACTTGCAACGGCCCTTGAGACACATCCTTCGACCCTGCTCCAGTACGAACCGGAATAAACGCGGTGGTTAATTAACCGCCTTCCGCGTATACCTAAATAACGAAGTATCCACGTCCTGCTGTTCCACCATGTAAATCAATTAAAAGAACAATCACTGGTTCATGGACAGGAACGAAAATCCGTTGCGCAGATTTGGGCAGCTCCTTACCCGACTGCGTGAACAGAAAAATCTCAGTGTAAGCGAGCTCGCTTCACGGTCCGGAATAGACTCCCGGCAGCTTATCCGGATAGAGGCCGGAGAAGTGAATTTCCATTTTACGACGATCCTTGCGTTAGCGAAGGGTTTGGGAGTAACCCCGGAGGAGTTGCTGGAACCCTTATAGGGGGGGTGGGGTAATTTTCGTAAATTACTCCCCATGAGACGATCTATGTTTCTTCTTGTCGTCATGCTGTTTGGCGTGACGGTTATTTCGGCGCAACGGGGCGGCGGGGTAAAGTGGGCTAAAGACGGGAAAAGTTACTATGCGGTTGAAAGCAATTTCCTGGTGCGTTATGACCTACCTTCCTTCACCAGGGTGGTCATTGCGGATGCGAAGGAGCTGACGCCCGCGGGCAGGGATCAGCCGATCGCGGTGCAGGCATTCTCGTGTGTGGATGATGAAAAGAAATGGTTGTTGTATACCAGCAGTAAAAAGGTATGGCGGCTCAATACCCGGGGTGATTACTGGGTGCTGGATCTGGGTGCGCATACGCTGAAGCAGTTGGGTGCGGGGAGGCCGGCTTCTTCGCTGATGTTCGCCAAGCTGTCGCCGGATGGCAGGAAGGCCGCGTACAGCAGCGAGCACAATCTTTATGTGGAGGATCTGGCTTCGGGGGTAGTCACTCCTTTAACCAGCGACGGCGCTTTTCGGATGATCAACGGGACGTTCGATTGGGCGTATGAAGAGGAGTTCAGTTGCCGGGACGGTTTTCGCTGGAGCCCGGACAGCAAGAGCATTGCCTACTGGCAGATCGATGCAAGGGGCATCCGCAATTTTCTCCTGATAGACAATACCGATTCACTTTACTCCTTCACGATCCCGGTGGAATATCCCAAGGCCGGGGAAGATCCTTCCGCCTGCCGGGTGGGAGTGGTCAGTCTGGCGACCGGGGCGACGGTATGGATGCAGGTGCCGGGAGACAGCCGGCAGCATTATATTCCAAGGATGGAATGGGCGGACAACAGCAGCGAGGTGGTGCTGGAGCAGCTGAACCGCAAGCAGGATGATGCGAAGGTCTTTATTTGCAATGCGGCGACGGGTGCGGCTATGCCGGTCTATGAGGAGACGGACAGTACCTGGATCGATGTGAAAAGCCGGTGGAGCGATGATCCGACGGGTTGGGAATGGATGAGCGGCGGCAAGGATTTCCTTTGGGTTTCGGAGAAGGACGGCTGGCGGCATCTTTACCGGATCAGCAGGGACGGGAAGAAGGAGACTTTGCTTACGAAAGGCAATTACGATCTGATCACGATCCGGGCGATCGATGAAAAGGGCGGTTATGTGTACTTCATGGCTTCGCCGGAAAATGCAACGCAGCAATATCTCTATCGGGTCGCGTTGGATGGAAAAGGAAAGCTGGAGCTTGTGTCGCCGGTTTCGGAGAAAGGGACGCACAACTATAATATCTCGCCGGGGGCGCAATATGCTACCCATAACTTCTCGAACCATTTGTATGAGTCGGTCTCGGAATGGGTGAGTCTGCCGGGCCATAGGACGATCAAGACGAATGAGGGCATGGGCGGCCGTGGTGGCAGGACGCAATATCCGGTCAGGATGTTCCAACTGACGACGGATGACGGGGTGACGATGGATGGGTGGATGATACTGCCAAAGAATTTCGACAGCACGAAGAGATACCCGGTGCTCTTCTATGTCTATACGGAGCCTGCGAGCGCTACGGTAAGGGATGCGGCCGGAGCGGCGGGAACGCGGTTGTATGCGGGCGATATCGCGGCCGACGGCTATATCCAGATCAGTCTCGACGGACGGGGCACGCCTGCGCCCAAGGGTGCGGCGTGGCGCAAGTGTATCTACCGGAAGGTCGGGATCATCAATATCCGGGATCAGGGGATGGCGGCGAGGAAGATACTACAGTGGCCTTTTGTCGATTCCAGCCGGATCGCGGTGTGGGGATGGAGCGGGGGCGGCTCTGCGACGCTTAATCTGATGTTCCAGTATCCGGATATTTATAAGACGGGGATTGCGATCGCTCCCGTTGCCAATGAGCTTTTGTACGACAATATCTACCAGGAGCGGTATATGGGGCTTCCGCAGGAAAACCGCGAGGATTTTGTAAAGGGCTCACCGCTGTATTATGCAAAAAACCTGCGGGGTAATCTGCTCGTCGTCCATGGTACCGGGGATGATAATGTGCATTATCAGGGGACGGAGATGCTGATCAATGAGCTGGTTAAATATGACAAACCCTTTCAGGTGATGGTGTATCCGAACCGGACGCATGCGATCAATGAAGGGGAGGGGACGTCGTTGCATCTATCGCATCTTTTTACGGCTTATTTAAAGGAGCATTGTCCGGGAGGGGGGAGATGAGGGCGAGGGGGATGATATGGATGATGGCTGTTTTGGCGACGGTTGCCCGCGGGCAGTCGTATGTACCGGAATATAGGGCGGGCTCGATGAAAGTCGCGCCGGTCGTTCGGGTGGCGGCCTATCCTTTTTCGGTTAAGGATGTACGATTGCTGGACGGGCCGTTCAAGGTGGCGGCGGAGGCGGACGCGCGTTATCTGCTGGTGATCGAGCCGGACCGGCTGTTGTCGGAATTCCGGGCGCATGCGGGCCTGAAGCCAAAGGCGGAAAAATATGGCGGCTGGGAGTCGTCGGGGCTTGCGGGGCACACGCTGGGGCATTATCTGTCGGCGTGTTCGATGGAGTATGCGGCTACGGGCGATGTGCGGTTCAGGGAGCGGGTCAGCTATATCGTCGGGGAGCTGGCGCTTTGTCAAAAAGCGCGAGGCTCGGGGTATATCGGCGCCATTCCGCGGGAGGATACGTTGTGGGCGGAGGTAGCCGCGGGGAGGATCCGGTCGCATGGTTTCGATCTGAATGGCGCCTGGTCGCCCTGGTATACGGTCCACAAAGTGATGGCGGGGCTGCTGGACGCGTATCTGTATACGGGCAATATGGAAGCATTGCGGGTGGAGCGTGGGATGGCGGATTGGGCCGGCGGGATCGTCGGCGGGTTGAGCGATTCGGTGCGGCAGCGGATGCTTGCCTGTGAATACGGCGGGATGAATGAAGTGCTGGCGAATACGTATGCGATCACGGGGGATAAGAAATACCTTCAGCTGTCCTATGACTTCCATGATAAGCGGATCCTGGATTCGCTGGCATTGGGGTTGGATGATCTTGCCGGCAAACATTCGAATACGCAGATCCCGAAGGTCATCGGGTGTGCGCGGCGGTATGAGCTGACGGCGGATGAAAGGGACAAGCGGATCGCGGAGTCCTTCTGGTCGCTCGTGGTTAGCGGCCACTCCTATGTTACCGGCGGCAATAGTGATTATGAATATCTCGGACGGCGCGGCAGGCTCAATGATGAACTGACAGACAACACAACGGAAACCTGCAATACATACAATATGCTAAAGCTGACGCGGCATTTGTTCGCGTGGCAGCCGTCGGCGGCGTTGATGGATTATTATGAGCGGGCGTTGTACAATCATATTCTCGCTTCGCAGGATCATCGGGACGGCATGATGTGTTATTTCGTCCCGCTGCGGATGGGTGGGCACAAGGAGTACAGTGATTCGTTCAATACCTTCACTTGTTGTGTGGGATCGGGAATGGAAAATCATGTCAAGTATGGTGAGGGGATCTATTCGCGGGGTGCGGATGGCAGCCTATATGTCAACCTGTTTATTTCTTCGCGGCTGGACTGGAAGGAAAGGGGGGTCCGGATCGAGCAGCGGTCGGGGATCCCGGTAAATGACCGGATCGTGCTGAAGGTAAAGACGATGAGGCGTGGCGGGCGGTGGGTGTTGCGGGTTAGAAAGCCGTATTGGGCGGCCGGGAATGTGCGGATATGGGTGAACGGGATTGCCGATAAGAAGGTGGAGGTGGGCAGCGACGGGTATCTGGCAATCCGGCGGACATGGAGGTCAGGGGATCGGGTGGTGGTTGAATTACCGGAGGATATTCATTCGGAGGGAATGCCGGACAATCCGGCGCGGGTGGCTTTGCTGTATGGGCCGGTGTTATTGGCGGGTGAGCTGGGGGACAAGGAACCCGATCCCGTCAGCGGGATACCGGTGCTGGTGACGGCGACGGCTGATCCGAACCGGTGGGTGCGGCGGCTTCCGGGGGATTCGCTGGTTTTTCGGACGGTGGGGACGGGGCAGCCGGGAGATATCGTGATGGTGCCGTTCAATCGAACGGAGAATGAATATTACAGTGTATACTGGGATCTGTTCACGCCGCAAGGTTGGGCGGCGCAGCAGGAGAAATATCAGGCGGAGCGGGTTCGGACGCAGGAGCTGGATGACCGGACGGTTGACCGGCTTCGGTTGGGGGAGATGCAGCCGGAGCGGGATCATTCCTTCACGGGTGAGAATCTGCATGGCGGGGAGGCGCATGGGCGGCAATGGCGGTCGGCGGAGGATGGGGGGTACTTTTCGTTTGTAATGAAGGTGGATGGGTCGGCGGCGAATACGTTGGTCTGTGATTATTGGGGGGATGATCATCGGGGGCGGGTATTCGATATCCAGGTGGATGGGCGGACGATCGCGACGCAGAGCCTTGGGGCTTTTAAGCAAAGTAAGTTTTATGAGGTAGCGTATCCGGTGCCGGCGGAACTGGTGAAGGGGAAGAAGATGGTGACGGTGAAGTTTGTGGCGCGGGCGGCGCAGAATGGGGTGGGGCCGGTTTCGGGGGTGATAAGGATGGTGCGGGACGCGGGAGGGTGATGGGGAGGATGCAAAATGCGATTACTCCGCGACGGCGACGTTGTGCCAGTAGGATTCGACGTATTCGCTGGGTGATTTGCCGGTGACGCTTTTGAATACCCGATTAAAGTTGGTGATGCTGTTGAAGCCGCAGTTGTAGGCAACGGTGGCGATGCTGTCGTATCCGCCGTCGGTCAGTCTTTTGCAGGCTTCGTTGATGCGGACCTTGTTGAGGAAGCCGACGAACGTATGGAGGGTATGTTTCTTGAAATAGCGGCAGAAAGCCTGCGGGGTCATGTGGGCCTGGCGGGCGACGTCTTCGAGGGTGATCGGTTTGTCGAACTGCTGCATGATATAATTATAGATAGCGCCGATCCGGATGCCTTCGTGTTCGCTGTATGCGATGGGATGGGAGCGGTCGGAAAGTGGCGTCAACTGGTGGAAGGAGCTCAGGAGCCTGAGGAGCTCGATGAAGTGAATGAGCTGGTCGATGCCGGAGGAATGCTCGATGCGCAGCATTTTCTTCGAGATCTCATCCACATGATGGGCCGGCACTTTGAATCCCGATTGCTGGTTCTGGAGAAAGGTCTTTACGTTTTTGATCTCAGGCAGATCGAAAAAGGAATCCAGCTGCCCTTTGGTGTTGAAGAAAATATTGAGCGTCCTGATCTTCTTTCGGCTGGCGGGAGAAAAATAGGAGGGGTCGCTTTTGAAGACGTGGGGAAGGTTGACACCCAGGCAATAGATCTCGCCACTGCGAAATGAGTACATGTTATTCTCCGCGACCAGCATGCCTTCACCCTGCTGGATCCAGGTAAGCTGAATCTCTTCGTGCCGGTGAAGGTGCGGGTAAAAATAGGGGAGGACGTCTTTTTGGACGATGACAGTCTTATCGCGCGGCACAGGGATGGTAAACTGCAATACTTTCATCACGAAGGTTTTGAGAGGTGTTGGAACGGGACGATGAAGTTACGCTATTTGCGAATATTATCAGTTCGATATTAATATCCAATAAAAACCGGTTAAAATATGGTTGGCGCGACCACGTACCTTTGCCGGATGGGAAAAAAAGTCATCGTCGTTGGCGGCGGGATCATTGGGTTAAGCAGCGCATATTATCTACAAAAAGCTGGTCATCAGGTTACTGTATTGGACAAGTCGGATTTTATGGATAACTGTTCCTACGGGAACTGCGGTTATGTCTGTCCAAGTCATTTCATCCCGCTGGCAACGCCGGGGATCGTCCGGCAGGGGCTGAAGTGGATGTGGAATGCGCAAAGCCCCTTCTACGTCCAGCCAAGGTTGAGCCGGTCATTGATCGACTGGGGGCTGAAATTTATGAAGAGTGCGACGCCGGAGCATGTGGAGCGGTCGGCGGTTCCGCTGCGGGATATCGCTTTATTGAGTCAGCATGAATATGAAAACGAGTGGCTGCCGATGCCGCATTTTGATTTTGCCTATCAGCACAAGGGTCTGCTGGAGATCTGTCTGACGGAACCGGCGGCGGAGCATGCGCGTCATACGGTCGGGCGGGCGCATGAGCTGGGGCTGGATACCGATTGGCTGGATCATGCCGCTTTGCAGGAAATGGAGCCGCATACGCGGGTCAATGGAGTGGGGGCTATCCTTTTTCGATGTGATGGGCATCTTTATCCCGACAAGCTGATGCGGGGGCTGCTGGCCGTGTTGAAGTCAGCGGGAGTGCGGTTATTGGCGGGGGAGGAGGTGTTGCGGTTCGAGACGGGTGGCGGAAGTGGGGCGACCGGTGGGTCGAGTGGCGGGACGATCAGGCGGGTTATCACTTCTGCGGGCGTGCATGAGGCGGATGTCGTCGTGGTGGCCACTGGCTCATGGAGCAGGGAGGTTTCGGCCATGTTAGGGACGCGGGTACCGTTGGTGGCGGGGCGTGGATATTCGGTCACCCTGGAGGATTCGCCTTACCGGGTTAACCATCCGGCGATCCTGGTGGAGGGAAGGGCGGCCATTACGCCGATGGATGGGAATAAAATTCGTTTCGGGGGTACGATGGAGATCACGACTACAACTACTCCTCCACGTTATAGCAGGGTCCAGGGCATTCTGAATGCGGTGCGACGGTTCTATCCGGACTTCGATGTGCCGATGCCGCCGGTGGAGAAGATCTGGTATGGGTACCGGCCCTGTTCGGCGGATGGGTTGCCGTATATCGGGCGGATCCGCCGCTATTCGAATGTGGTTGTTGCGACGGGGCATTCGATGCTGGGGTTGAGCCTTGGGGCGGGAACGGGGAAGTTGGTAGGGGAGATCGTGGATGAGCGGCAGCCAAGCATCGACCTCGCGCCGTTTGCGGTGGAGAGGTTTGGTTAATGTCTAGTCATATGAATAATCTTTTTAGTTTGCAGGGCAGGACGGCGTTGGTGACGGGGTGCAGCAGAGGCATCGGCCGGTCGATGGCGCTTGGGCTGGCGGAGGCGGGAGCGGATATCATTGGGGTATCGGCTTCGATAGCGCCCGGCAGTGAGGTGGAGCGGGAGGTGGTGGCAATGGGGCGCAGGTTTACTGCGTTTGGGACGGACCTGACGGATCGTGGGGAAGTGTATAAGTTGGTGGATGGGGTGAGGGCGTCGGGGATGCAGGTAGATATCCTGATCAACAATGCGGGGATGATCCTTCGGCAACCGGCGGCGGAGCATTCGGATGAGGATTGGGATAAGGTTTTGTCGATCAATCTGGATGCGGCTTTTATCCTGGCGCGGGAGATGGGCAGGGAGATGCTGGCGCGCGGGTCGGGGAAGATAATTTGTACATGCAGCCTGCTGAGTTTCCAGGGCGGGATCAATGTGCCGGGTTATGCGGCAAGCAAAGGTGCGCTGGCGAGCCTTGTCAAGGCGTTGGCGAATGAGTGGGCGTCGAAGGGGGTTAATGTAAACGGGATCGCTCCGGGTTATATCAGTACGGACAATACGGAGGCGCTGCGGAATGATCCGGCCCGGAGCAAGGCTATTTTAGACCGGATACCCGCGGGCAGGTGGGGGGAGCCGGAGGATCTCAGGGGACCGGTGGTGTTTCTGGCGTCGGCGGCCGCGGACTATGTACATGGGACGATCCTGACGGTCGATGGGGGATGGATGGGGAGATGAGACGGCGCCCGGCGGATGGGGAGATAATTATTATTATGGAAATAAGATTTGCGCACAGCCCGAAGGAAGTGCGGGGAATGACGACGGATGAGCTGAGGGCGGCGTTCCTGACGGAGCCATTGATGGAAGTGGACAAGACCCGGTTGGTGTACACGCATTATGACCGGGTCATTCTGGGCGGCGTGCAGCCGGTAGACCACCAGCTTAGCCTTGAGGCCTTTTCTGAATTGAAGGCCGATCATTTTTTACAACGCCGGGAGATCGGGATCATCAATGTCGGCGGGAGGGGGAAAGTCTATGCCGGAAATGCCGAATATGAGCTGGACAAGCTGGATTGTCTTTATATCGGCCGGGGGGTGAAGCGGGTCGGGTTCAGCAGTCATCAACCCCAACATCCGGCGGCTTTCTATTTGCTGTCGGCGCCGGCGCATGCGGATCATCCGGTGCAGCTGATGCGGGGACAGGAGGCGGTGCCGGCCGATGTCGGATCGGCGGAGACTTCGAATGCCCGGACCATCTACAAATACATCCACGCGGATGGGATCAAAAGCTGTCAACTGGTGATGGGGCTGACGATCCTGAAAACGGGCAGCGTCTGGAATACGATGCCGGCGCATACGCATACCCGGCGGATGGAGGCCTATTTCTACTTCGACATCCCGGAACAGCAGCGGGTCTTTCATTTCATGGGCGAGCCGCAGGAGACGCGGCATTTGTTGGTGGCGGACGGGCAAGCCGTCATTTCACCGCCCTGGTCGATCCATTCGGGCTGCGGTACCAGCAATTATGCTTTTATCTGGGGGATGGCGGGTGAGAACTATACGTATACGGACATGGATGCGGTGGCGATCGCTGATCTGCGATAATCGGACTATATTGAGCCTTCTAATCTTTCGTAATATGCCTAATTCCACTATCGGCCGTTATCGGTGGACGATTTGCGGGTTGTTGTTTGCCGCCACTACCATCAATTATATCGACAGGCAGGTGATCGGGTTGTTGAAGCCTACGCTGACCGCGGTATTCAACTGGGATAACACGACATTCGGAACGATCAATGGTATTTTCCAATTTTTTTATGCTTTCGGCTTGTTGGGATTCGGTTGGGTCATCGACCGGGTGGGCACCAAAATAGGATATTCGATCTCTATTATCGTCTGGAGCATATTCGCCATGGCGCATGCGCTTGCCCGTTCGACCATCGGGTTTACCGTCGCCCGTTCGGGCCTGGGCTTAGGGGAGTCCGGCAATTTCCCGGCTGCGATCAAATCCGTGGCTGAATGGTTTCCCAAAAGGGAAAGGGCCTTGGCTACAGGGATCTTCAACTCCGGGACCAATATCGGGGCGGTAGTAGCTTCTATTATGGTGCCTTTGATATTGGGCGCCTTTGGCTGGCAACTGGCGTTCATTTTCACCGGCTCCCTGGGATTTATTTGGTTATTTTTCTGGTGGTTCATCTACGAGATCCCCGCGCGGAAGAAAAAATTGAGCCGGTCCGAATTCGAATATATTCACGGCGATGACGAGGCTGTGACGGCGGCGGGAACGAGAGTGGCCTGGAGCAGATTATTAAATGTCCGGCAGACCTGGGCGTTTGTATTGGGCAAGTTCATGACCGATCCTATCTGGTGGTTCTTTCTTTTCTGGCTGCCCGACTATTTCGACAAGACTTTCCATCTGAATGTGAAGCAACCCGGCTGGCCATTGGCGATCATCTATTCCGCTACCACGATTGGCAGCATCGGAGGCGGATATTTGTCAGGGGCGCTGATAAAGAAAGGCTGGCCGGTATACAAGGCCCGGAAGACCGTGATGTTGATTTTTGCGTTTTGCGTGACGCCGATCTTCACGGTGCAATATTTTAAGAATATGTGGATGATCGTAGCCCTTATCAGCCTGGCTGCGGCCGCGCACCAGGCCTGGAGCGCCAATATTTTCACGACGGCCTCCGATATGTTCCCCAAAAAAGCTGTCAGCTCCATTATCGGCATAGGGGGCATGGCCGGTTCGGTCGGCGGTATTATCTTTCAGCCGATGGTGGGCGGCATCCTCGACTATTTCACCCGCATTAAAAGTGCGACGCTGGGATACAATTTTATTTTCATGATCTGCGGGGTTTCTTATCTGCTGGCGTGGCTGTTGATGCATCTGTTTGCGCCAAAGATGACACGGGTGCAGCTGGATTAATTTATTTTACTGTATTTTCGGATTCACTAAAACGATTGCCATGCTTTCCTATCCGGTTCGTATTGCCCTGATCGCTGCCTTGGGCGGGTTTCTGTTCGGGTTCGAAACGGTTGTTATTTCGGGGGCTGAGCAGACGTTGAAGAACTTGTGGAAACTGAATTCGCTTTCCCACGGGTTAACGGTCGCATCGAGTCTTTTCGGGACTGTTTTCGGATCGCTGCTTGCGGGCTTCCCCGCTCGGAGATATGGGCGGAAAAAGACGCTGCAGGTGATCGCCATCTTTTTTATCGTGGCGGCGTTGGGATGCGCCCTTACATCGATGTGGGGATTCTTTATTTGCTTTCGGATCATCGGCGGTCTGGCGGTGGGCGCTTCCTCGGTCATTGCTCCGATGTATATCTCGGAGATCTCGCCGGCCGGGCTCCGGGGCAGGCTGGCAGGCTCATTTCAGGTTATGATCGTGACGGGGATCGTGGCGGCTTATCTGACCAACTATCTATTCAGCCGGTTGCAGCTGGCCGATTCGTGGCGGTGGATGCTGGGGGTTATGGTTGTGCCGTCGGTCCTTTTCTCAGCGCTGCTTTTTGCGATACCCGAAAGTCCCCGGTGGCTGATCCTGGAGGGCCGCGAACCTGCCGCCGTTCCTATCCTGCATCGGCTGGGGGAATCAAATATTGCGTCGGCAGTGGGTGCTATCCGCGATTCGGTAAAGGAACACCAGGAAAGGTTGTGGCAACGCCGGTATTCCAAACCCATTATTTGCGCGATACTGCTGGCGATGTTCAACCAGCTTTCGGGGATCAATGCCATCCTATATTATGCGCCGCGGATCTTCCAGATGGCGGGCTATGACAAGAGTCAATCTTTTTCTCAATCCATCTTCATCGGGGTGGCCAACCTGGTTTCGACGCTGCTGGCGATGACGGTGATCGATAAACTAGGGCGAAAAACGCTGCTACTCATCGGCTCGGTCGGGATGATCGTCTTTCTTTCGCTGGCGGCCGGGACATTCTCCGACCATCCTTCCGCTAATAGTCATCTACTGCTGTACCTTATTGGTTTTATCGCGTTCTTCGCCTTTTCGCAGGGAGCGGTCATCTGGGTCTTCATTTCCGAAATATTCCCTAATTCCGTCCGGTCGCAGGGCGGGTCGCTTGGCAGCACGACGCACTGGCTCATGGCGGCGATCATTACGACGATAGTACCTTCCATCCTGGATAAGGCGAATGGAGAGATGAATACGGAAGGTGGACGGTGGTCATTTATCTTTTTCGCTGCGATGATGCTGTTGCAACTGCTGTTTGTGTGGCGGGTGATGCCGGAGACGAAGGGCAAGTCGCTCGAGCAGATACAAAAAGATCTTGGAATAGCTTAACTATGTCATCCGCGCTGACCATCGGGTTATTTGGCATCGGTCTCGATTCGTATTGGGATCAGTTCGACGGCTTGAAACGACGGCTGGAGGGATATCTGCGGGAGGTCCACGAACAGTTGAAGGCCTTGCATCCGCAGATTGTCAATGCGGGGCTGGTCGATAGCGTGGATAAGGCCTGGGAGGCCGGCAGTCTGTTCCGGCGAAATGAGGTGGATCTGATCTTTCTTTATGTCACTACCTACGCGCTTTCTTCCACGGTATTGCCGGTGGTGCGGCTTGCGCGGGTTCCCGTTATCGTTTTGAACCTGGCGCCGGAGGCTGCTATCGACTATGCGTCTTTCAACGCCATGACCGACCGGACGCGGATGACGGGGGAATGGCTGGCTTTTTGTTCACCTTGTCCCGTTCCGGAGATCGCCAATGTCTTCCGGCGGGTAGGGATCCGGTTCCATTCCATTACAGGGATGCTGCGGAATGACCCGATGGTGGCGCGGGAGATCGCCGAATGGGTGGCGGCGGCAAAGGTGCGGCATACCATGGCGTTTAACCGGCTGGGTTGTATGGGCCATTATTATAGCGGGATGTTGGATATCTATACCGATCTTACCCAGCAGTATGCGGCGTTCGGCGGGCATATCGAGCTGATCGAGGTGGAGGAGCTGGTAGTGCGGCGGCGGCAGGTGACGGCTACGGAGGTGGCATTGCGGGTGCAGCTGTTCCATGAAGCTTTCGATGTTCAGCCGGATTGTCCGGAGGTCGAGCTGGCGGCGGCGGCGAAGACTTCGGTGGCGCTGGACCGGCTGGTGAGTGATCATGCATTGGGATCGCTGGCATACTATTATAAAGGGACGGGCAATCCGGATAATGAAGAAGCGATCAGTTCGATCATTCCGGGCAATTCGTTGCTAACGGCCAGGGGTATCCCAGTAGCGGGCGAGTACGAGATCAAGAATGCGCAGGCGATGAAGATCATGGATTGCCTGGGGGCGGGCGGATCGTTCACGGAATATTATGCGCTTGACCTTAACGATGACGTCGTGTTGATGGGGCATGACGGGCCGGGGCATATTGCGATCGCGGAAGGGAAGACGAAGGTGCGGCCGTTGCAGGTATATCATGGGAAGGTGGGCAGCGGGCTTTCGGTGGAAATGTCAGTCAGGAACGGGCCGGTTACTTTGTTGTCGGTCGTGGAGAAGGCGGGTGGCGGGTTATTCCTGCTGGTGGCTGAGGGGGAATCGGTGCCGGGGCCGATCCTGACAATTGGGAATACGAATAGCCGTTACCGGTTCCCGATGGGGGCGAGAGAGTTTGTCAACAGTTGGAACAGTCATGGCCCGGCTCATCATTGTGCGGTTGGGGTGGGGCATGTGGCGTCGACGATCGGCAAGCTGGGGGCGTTGCTGGAGATGGAAGTCGTGAAAATTTAGGTTATGAAAAAGATATGGATCGCTTTTTTTATGATGGTGGGGGTGGTAGGTCCCGTGGTGGCGCAGGAGGCAGGGAATCCGACGTTGGCGGCGGCGGTGGAGGCGTTAAGGAAGGCGCTGATCGATCCGGATAAGGCTACGCTGGACAAGCTGACGATGGATGAGTTGTCGTATGGGCATTCGAGCGGGTTGATCCAGGATAAGGCGGCATTCGAGCAGGCGTTGCTTTCGGGAGCCTCGGATTTTGTGTCTATCGAGCTGAGTGATCAGACGATGAAGGTAGTGGGGAATACAGCCTGGGTGAGGCATAAGTTGTCGGCGGTGACGAATGATGGGGGGAAGCCGGGGGAGGCGCATTTGTCGGTGCTGTTGATCTGGATGAAGCAGAAGGGGCAGTGGAGGTTGTTGGCGAGGCAGGCGGTGAAGGCGGCTTCATAATAATTTCGCCAACTCGGTGGTGTCGGGCAGGATCCCTTTCATTTCTTTTGGGACTTCCTTTGTGGTGCGATAGGTGGCGACGCCCATGGCTTTGTCGATATTACGGATGGAGTACTCGACGATAGTGTTGGTCTTTTCCTTGCAGAGGATGATGCCAATAGAGGGGTTTTCGTGAGGCAGCCTTATCTTGTCATCGAGGACATTGAGGTAGAAGTTGAGCTGGCCGGCGTATTCGGGTTTGAACTTGCCGCGTTTCAGCTCGAAGGCGACAAGGGCCTGGAGGTGGCGGTTGAAGAAAAGGAGGTCGATAAAGAATTCTTCGTTTCCGACTTCGAGG
>DASRRX010000009.1:0-36863 GCA_035695565.1 Puia sp.
TCGCTGATCCCAATGAGAGGGGCTTAAACGCAACGGCAGCAGTGACGCACATATTGCGTCCTTTTTATTCCCTCCCGCTCAATCGAGCAAGCTCGGCTCTCGTCCGGGAAATAAAAAATGCCCGGCCAAAAGGCCGGGCACTGTTGCCATTGCGTTTGCGGAGAGAGAGGGGTTTAGGCTCTGCCGCTTATGTGTTGGTTATCAACTTCTTGTTGGTCTGTGAGGGCTGAGGTCACGAATTAGGCGAATGGCAAAGTGCGTAGGCGAATTTATCATGATAAAGTTATGTAATTAACGCGCAACCGGCCTCCAATCGTCAAAATCCATTTCTTTAGTTCATCAAATTTGGTAAATTACCTGACACTTTTGTGACCGCTTTTTCTCTTGGGATTGGCTGGAATTCTGGGTAAATTTGTAAAAAACTCCTTATGGCAGGTACATCTGGTGGTTTAGATAGTGAATTCATGCAATACTGGCTTAAGCTTTCCTTAGTCCAAAAGGAATCTCTGTTAAGTGTAGCCAAAAACTTCGTTGGTTTGTCGGGCGAACCCGAAGTGGCCGATCTTCGCAAGAGCTTAATTCGTGAAGAAAGGGAAAAATATCTACGTGGAGAAGGCGGTTCTTTCACTTGGGACGAAGTGAAGAACATGGCGCTCAATAAAGATCAGAGGAATGGCCTATAAGTTGGAGATCAGACCTCTGGCGGCAATGGAAATCATAGGGGCTTTTGATTGGTATGAGTTACAAAGAGAAGGCTTAGGCACTGAATTTCTCGAAGAATTAGACATTTTTTATACCGCCTTATTACGGAATCCTAATTCTTATGGGTACTACGATAGACCTGTCAGACAAGGAAAAATCAACCGCTTCCCCTATGTAGTGGTTTTCGAAATCGTTGGCACAATCGTCGCCGTTTATAGTGTCTTTATGACCAAGCAAGACCCGACTAAAAGGAGGCTGGGTTAATTCACATTGCTTTCCTTTGCATAAAAATTATAAAATTGTACCTCTTTTTGATCATTAGAATTTGGAATCCTTTTATATATTAATAGCAATTGCTATGGCGTATCAAAATAGAGTCGTCTGCTTTTTTGATATTTTAGGCTTTGGTAATGTTGTGAAAGAAAAAAAGCTCGGTGCAGATGAAATTCAACACATCTTTTCTGAAATAAATGCTATTGTGTGCGGGCGCTCCGGGTTAGTCTCGCGGCCCTGAACGAAGTCGCGGACGGCCTCAGCGGTGACGGGCTTACCGCTCATGAGCAGCTGGTGGCGGCCTTCATGGACCTTTGCCTGCAGTGTGTCGAGATAGGCGTTTATGGCGCGTGCTTCGGCCTCTGGCATGCCTTGTTCGGGCGGTTTCTTAAACGGCCGGCGGTCAGTCATCACACGGCCAGCCTTAGTGTTCCATCTGGCGGGATCCCATGTTCGATGAATGGACATTTCTTTCATTACTCCGTCGACGGTGATTCGGAGATAGACGGGTCGGTGAACATTCGCGTTACCGTGATGCTTTTTGTGGTAAAAAAGCAAACCAAAACTCTTCTGGATCATACACAAGTGCTTTTAAACTGGTGAGTAAATTAGCAATTGCATACGTCTTTGACTTGCGCTAAATACGCGTAACCTCCGAAGATTCAGGGCTTTTGATCATTTCCAGTGAGCAGGTTAGAAGGATCACCCGCAGGTCACGAATTGCTCACTGAAAAACCACGCAAAACGGGGTAAAGCGAAGTAAAGTCCGGACACCCCAATCAAGCAAAAAGCCCGTAAACACTACGTTTTACAGGCTTCCAAGAAAAGTTTGATAAACGATCAGCGGAGAGAAGGGGACAACTTTCGAACCTTTTTGTGAAAGATTTAATAAAAATCTGTGAGTTTCTAACGAAATATGGTCTTAACAGACGTAGTTGGCTCGTCTAAGATTAATAATAAAAAGCCTCCAAGATCATATGCAACTCAGCTTTGTTGTTGTAGTTAGTTCTCCTGCAACACTAGAGAGGATGTCTGGCCTGACTATCGCTCCTCAAACACTTGCTGATATTTTACATACAACTCAATAAATATTTTATCCATTAGATTAAGCAGCGCAAACCAAACATAATAGTTGTTATAATGATAATTTGGGTCTCTTAGCATCTTCAGTGAAGGCAAATTTTCCTGGTAGGAAAGCAGATTATGAGCACACCTATTCCTGTGCCTGTATAAATGGTTTTCATAAATTTTCTTTAAGGAATAGATATTAGCAGTTTCGGCAAGCAATGCTTTATCGTCGCTTGCAAAGTGATTGGACTGATAAATATCTATTAAGCTTTCATATTCGATAAAGGATTCTTGCGTCCACGATAACAATGCCGTTCCGCTGAATATCGAATCAATTTCCCGAATAGTCGTTGTCAAGATATTCGGTCTATCTATATCGCTAATATTATAGTTTCCATATTTCTTTATTTGCACGAGCAAGTCCTGATAAACCTTTTTTTTGTCATCATAATTTGAAAACTCACCCATCGGCTTTCGTGTAAACTCATACCTGTACTCATAATCATCGGTCGCCAACTCCCAGCAAATACATTTCATTTTTTGTTCATGAAAACCGGTCATCTTTAAAAAGGTAGACTGCATAACATATTCAGTCAACGGGAAGGCTTCAATTCCAACGCCTACACCAGCACTAGCTGATACCACATCCGTAAGAATGCCAGTAATGGGTGATAAAATAAATTCTGTGTGCCTACCCATTTATATAGTTGTTATATATTTCTATCGATGAAGTCATACGAGCTCTTAAATATTTAAAAGAACTAGGTGCTTTTTTGTGTGCCCCCACGTTCTTGAATTCAGTTATTTTTTCATTCACGTCGACGATAAGCTCCGCTTGCCTGGTTACATCAATGACCTTATTCTCAAATATTATAGCATAAATAAGCCCAAAAAGATAGGTGTCCATCTCGATTATCGAAGTAAACTGTAGTGGTATAGTCAATTCAGTAATAGCCTGATCCAATCGTTCAAACCGTGATTGAAAGTTGCCATCAGGAAAAACTTCTGCAAAAGGCTTGAACTTGGCCGATGGCTCATCTCCGGCTACGGAGTAAATGTATTCTTCATAATAATCTTCCATTTTAGACTTGAAACCCGCTGCAACAGAATTTGCGTTTCCATTCATTTCATATTGGGATAAAAGAGCTAAAAACCTAAGAAAATCTACGGCGCTCTCGGTGCTATAATTCTTGATCGTTATTCGCTTAATGAACGCTGGATCGAAAAAATCTTTCAAGTCTTCCTTTAAGAAGTAAAGAGATGCTCTGCTTTCTTGTGGAAATAACCTTTGGCCTGCAATATTTATACTTCTAAATACTGAAGAATAATACTTTTGTTGAACATGCTGGTCATCATTTTGCGGTACCAGGTAGGAAAAGCCTAAAAATGTCTTTTTTAGAAAATCATCATCGATTGCAAAGTCGATTACTTTATAATTACCCGGTGCTATCTGCCCGAGGATAGCGGCCTTGTTATTGCCTTTCTCCGTTAACATTTCGAAATCCCACTGCAGGATATTATCAAGTTGTTCATTAACATCTTCATCGACGTCATCGTCATTTTCATTTGCCATCCTTTCGACAGTTACTTTGTAAAGATTCTTGTCAGGAAACAAACCTACATATGCCAGCAAAATGGTGGTTAATCGTTGCTGGCCATCAAGTATCAAATTTTTCGTCGTGCCATTTATGTTGAAGGCTCCGATTGTTATCGGTGGTACGAATTGTTTATTTTTAAATGCTTTAATCAGCGTCTTGACCTTTTCTTCATCCCAAACAAAAAAACGTTGATAATCTGGAAGAATAATATTTTGTTTTAAAATCAGGTCAAGCCAGTGCTTAAGGGAATATTGTCCGTAATATACTCGGTTATTCATAGTAAGGTTTAAATATATTATAATTTGCAGCGAACAATATACAATATCTTTAATTTGTTTTCAAAATTTACAACCTTCCTATGGACGTTGATCATGGATAAGAAGAATACCCTGTTCTATAGCCCACCCCGGCCCGAATTCGCAGACGGTATGCAATATTTATTAGGACTGGAGGCGATTATCAGCCTGCTGCGGGGCGAATTTCCATGTTCAGTGCTCGAAGTGTGCAGGCATTTACCAGACGGCACTGACCTTTCCAATGAGCACTGCCTGATTGCTCCGTGGAACAGAGCCCATCAGTTACCCCGTTGCGTCGTGGGACAACTTTGGATAATGTGGGGATTTGTGCAAAAGGAGGTTGTCCTGCAGACAGTGTAAAAGCTTCTTAACCATTCACCTTCCCAACCACTAATATAAATATCCGGAAGACTGGGGTAGTTCTTCCGGATATGTGGCGAATACCTAGACACGATTATTCCTTGCATTGACGGCGAAACAATTCCTCCTCAAGAAAATCTAGGAATGCATGTCGCTGGGCCGACGAAACTAGCAGGAGCTTTTCTGGCTGTCCGTCTTCAGAAATTATCAATATGTCAGGTCCGTTGCCTTGAACACAATTAATAATTCCCGAAGATGTGCGTTGGTACACCGCATCGATCATTTGCCTGATTTCTTCGATTTCGGGCTCAATGTAGGAAAACCATTTTTTAAAGTCGTTCAGCATGATATTTAATGTGTTTGATGAGCTTTCCCTGTATCAAATTTGAAGCCGTGCCGAACTTGATAATTCGAGGCCGTTTTGGACGCCTCAAAACCTTAGAGGGTTTCACGAGGGCAAAAACAAATTACATTTAAAAATATATATGCTATTTTGTCCTGACAGTGCCTGACAATCTTCTCGATGCATGTCAGGCCATGACGGGTCAGCAAGCTTAAGATGGGAGTGCAGACAAACGCCACTCAGGTAGTGACGATCGCCAGAAACCGGCTGATGGAACTTGCAAAGATCAGTTCAAAGGCTACCTATCACAAGTTTATCCGAGATCTGGAGCGATTCGGATATATGCGCTATTTGCCCTCATTCAATTCATATTACGGCTCGAGAATACTGCTCCCCAGCTGAGGAGCCACGTTTCGTCGATTTGTCAACGCGGCGGTGGAAAAAGTGGTTGGAAGGGAAATCTCCATCGTTCCGGAAGCAAATCATCTTCATACATTTGCTTGAATATGGCTTTTTTCGAAGACCCCCAGGTTGATGAGGCGTCGAAGCGTTCCGACGAGAGCGTTACTGCGCTGATATCAATTTTCAGCGAGGAGAACGGCTTTATCTGTCGTCCGGTCATCCCGGACACGGGCGTGGATTTCCAGGTCGAATTGATTGCGGAGGGGCGGAGCCGGAATTCGCACTTCGGGGTTCAGTTGAAGAGCGTCCGGCGACTCGAAACCATTTCCGGAGGAACAATGATCACCTACCCGTTCAAGACTTCCCGACTGGGCTATCTTGCCCGCCAGGTCCCTAACCTCGGCATGGTTGTCATTTACGACTACAATTCGAAGGAGTGTTTCTACGATAGGAGAAATCGAACATCAGGACCATTGATTCTAGTAGGATTTGACTGCCGTTAAATCAATAATGAAATAGCCAGGCAACTTTAAGCGAATTATCGAACAGCTTTTGCAATGCCAACAATACATTTGTACTCATCGATTTATGGGCAACAAAAAAGGAGACATTCAAAATTGAACGTCTCCTCAAGCGGAGAGAGAGGGATTCGAACCCTCGGTACAGTTGCCCGTACAACGGTTTTCGAGACCGTCACAATCGACCGCTCTGCCATCTCTCCGGGTCGAAGGTTGGGTTGAGCCAACCGGTGGCGCGGACGGGGTCCGCGGGGGAGCAAATGTAAAGAATTTTGGACTAACGGCGCAAATCCCCGGAAATCCAATAGTTTTGGCGGCAAAACGGGGCGGAAAATGGCAAACGGGATCGTCTTAATCATCGATGACGAGGAGAAGCTGAGGGCGCTGCTGGCCAGGATCATCCGACTGGAGGGTTTGACGGTGCTGGAGGCGGAGACGCTGAAGGGGGGAGGGCGGATGTTGGAGAGGGAGGATATCGATGTCGTACTTTGTGATGTGAAGCTGCCGGATGGGAATGGAGTTGACTTTGTCAAAGAGGCCAAATCAAAGTTCCCGTCGGTGGAGACGATACTGCTGACGGCGTATGGGAATATCGGGGATGGCGTTGCGGCGATGAAGAATGGGGCCTTCGACTATATCACGAAGGGCGACGACAACGATAAGATCATCCCGCTGCTTGCGCGGGCGATGGAGAAAGTCCAGTTGCAGAAGCGGGTGGCTTTACTGGAGCAGCAGGTGGGCAAACGGTATACCTTCGACGCTATTCTTGGGCATTCGCCGCTGATCGTTAATGCGATCGCGATGGCGCGAAAGGTGGCGCCGACGGATGCGACGGTGCTGCTGCTGGGGGAGACGGGGACGGGGAAAGAAGTCTTCGCGCAGGCGATCCATTATGGAAGTAAACGGGCCACGAAGCCTTTCATGGCGCTGAACTGTAGCGCATTTGGGAGGGAGTTGCTGGAGAGCGAACTATTCGGCCATAAGGCGGGGGCTTTTACCGGCGCTTCGAGAGATAAACGGGGCTTGATCGAGGAAGCCGATCAGGGGACGCTGTTCCTGGATGAGATCGGGGAAATGCATATCGACCTGCAGGCAAAGCTGCTGCGGGTGCTGGAAACAAGCGAATTCATCAAAGTAGGCGATACCAAATCGACAAGAGTGGATGTCCGGATCATCGCGGCCACCAACCGGGACCTGGCGCAGGTGGTAGAACAAGGTAAATTCCGGGATGACCTATACTATAGGTTGAATGTATTCACGATCCCGTTGCCGGCGTTGCGTGACCGGAAAAGAGATATTCCGGCGATCGCGGACTATTATCTGCGCTTTTTTGCGCGGAAGGGAGGGAAAAGGATCGAGGGTATCAGTAAAGAATTCCTGGATCATCTTCAGAGCCATGAATGGAAGGGGAATATCCGCGAGTTAAAGAATATCATCGAACGTGCGGTGATCCTCGCGGACGGGCCGATGCTGACCCTCGATAACCTGCCGACGGAAATGCAGGTGACGGGGTTGCGGATGTCGGGGCCGATATCGGCGTTCGATCTCGCTAGTGTTGAAAAGCTGCATATCCAGCGGGTGCTCAATCATACCCGTGGCAATAAGACAGAAGCTGCCAGGCTTCTGAATATAGGGTTGACCACCCTTTACCGGAAAATCGAGGAGTACAAATTGTCCTATGAGGGCTAGGGGAAATCACTTCCATTTTGACGCATCCATTTCCATTTTGATAGGGTTGCAGAAGGGGGCGCGGCGGGCAGGACCGGCCACGGATGCGGCATGGGCGATCCGGCATCCAATTTGGCTGTTTTCGGATAAGATAGGGATAACGCTAAAGAACTTTTTTCAGCCGGATAAGATATTGCAGCTGCGGGAATTGGCGTTAAAGGAGGTGGCGACGCGGTATAAGATCACGACGATCTGTATCGGCAAGCCACATCTCAACCTGTACAATGTAATTATACGCACGGCGCTATTCAATCAGCTCCTGACAAGGCTGGCGGCGACGGATATCGACGTGGTAATATTAAGCTGATATGAGCGTCCGACTTAAAACCAAATTATCGCTGGGACTGATCTTTCTCTTCATCGTGATCGTCCTGTTCGGCGTATTGGGGCTTTTCTATATCAACCAGCTCAACAAAGAGGGGCGGCAGGTGCTGCAGAACAACCAGGAGTCGCTGTTGTATTGCAACCGGATGCTGCAATCGCTGGAGGACATCCGAACGCAAAAGGACGGGCTGGATATCTTTAAGGATAACCTGAAGCGGCAGCAGGCGAATATAACGGAAGTCGGAGAGAAGGAGGCGACCGACGAGCTGACGAGGAACTTTAACGAGATGCTGGCTGACCCTGCGGATTCCAGCAATTACAGCGATATCCGGCGGTCGATCTACCGGATACAGGAGCTCAATGAGCAGGCGATATTGCGGAAAAATACGATCGCGCAGCAGACGGCGGATAATGCGGCGAACGTGCTGACCATTGTCTTTACGATCCTGACGCTGGTGTCCTTTACTTTCATTTTCAACCTGCCGGGGGTTATCTCCGGACCGATCAGAAGTTTGTCGGAGGGCATCCTGGCAATTGCGGGAAAGAATTATAAGAAGCGGATCTATCTGAAACAGGGAGATGAGTTCGGGGATCTGGCGAACGCCTTTAATATTATGGCTGGGAAGCTGGATGAGTATGAGAGCAGCAATCTGGCGCAGATCAAGTTCGAGAAGAGCCGGATCGAGACGATCATCAATCAGATGCGGGATGGGATCATCGGTCTGGATGAGAAGCGGAATATCCTCTTCCTGAATGCGGTGTCGGAGAAGCTGCTTGGATTAAAAGAAGGGGAGATCATCGGGCAGTATGCGCCGGATATCGCGCTGAAGAACGATCTGATGCGGACGTTGTTGCAGGATGATCCGGAGAAAAAGGAGCTGAAGATCTTTGCGGACAATAAGGAAAGCTATTTCAGCAAGGATGTCGTGGATGTGACGAACAATACGGAGGTCGTCGGACGGGTGATCGTGCTCAGGAATATCACGCCTTTCCATGAATTGAATGAGGCGAAGACGAACTTCATCGCTACGGTATCGCATGAGTTGAAGACGCCGATCTCTTCGATCAAGATGAGCGCGCAATTGTTAACGGATCTGCGGGTGGGAGAACTGAATGGCGAGCAGCAGGAGCTCATCCGGAGCATTACGGATGATGCGGACAGGTTGCTGAAGATCACCGGGGAGTTGCTGAACATGTCGCAGGTGGAGACAGGGAATATCCAATTGAAGTTACAGGCGGCTGATCCGGCGAAGATCGTTGATCAGGCGATCCAGGCGGTGAGCTTCCAGGCGCAGCAGAAGGGGATACGGATCCAGCCGGCGGTGGCGGAGGACCTGCCGTTGATCCAGGCGGATGTGGAGAAGACGTCATGGGTGTTGATCAATTTTCTGACGAATGCGATCAAATATTCGCCGGATCAGTCGGTGATAGAGATCTCGGCGCATCGCCGGAAGGATAAGGTGGAGTTCCTGGTGACGGATCATGGGCGGGGGATCGATGAGAAGTATCTGCCGCGGATATTCGAACGATATTTCAAGGTGCCGGGGACGCATGATCGGAATGGGACGGGGTTGGGGTTGTCGATCTCGAAGGAATTCATCGAGGCGCAGGGTGGGCGGATCTGGGTGAGCAGTCAGTTGGGGGCGGGGAGCAGGTTTGGGTTCACGTTGACGGCGGCGTAGGGGCAGGCAGGGCGGAAGTTCGGGGGGACGGTTCGGGGGACGGTTCGGGAGATAGGTAGGGAAACTTAGGTGGGTAGGCAGGGCGGTTTGGGGTAGCAGGGAGGGCGGATCTCGCGGGGGATTAGGGTGGTATTGGGGATGGGGGCAGGGTCATCGTGATGCGGCGGGGAGGTCGGGTTTGGGATCTGAATACAGGAAAATAGTGGTAGTTGGTTGGATTTAGTCAGCGAGAAAGGATATTCATGAGGGGGAGGGGTGGCGGGGGGAAGTAATACTGCTCCGAAAGGACAAATCGGGGACGGCGTTTTGGGTGCGCGACAGGATTGATTTTCGGAAGTTATTGGAAATGAGATGATTAAAATTTAATCGAGAAATGACAAAAAGTCGGGATAAACAACTACAAGTCTAATAAGTGTTTACTCTTAAATGGTTTGCTATTGCTTTATAAATGACCGAAGAAGATTTTTGCGTAGAAATCAAAAAAGAAGTACATTCATATTCTAATAGGATAAGGTTTAATGGTTATGGTATTTGATTAGTGCATCCCCGCCTTAAGCGGGGATTTTTTTTGAGGGTAGCCGGGCCTCATGGCGGGGAATTATATTTTCTGTGTGCTGTGTTACCGGTTACATTCGGCGATTTGGGTGTTTTTTCCTAACTTAATATATCCTCTTTACAACCTCACCGGGTGCGGCACTGATTGGTTAAGCGTGGGCACTGATACGTAGCAATAGAAACCCAGCAAACGTACACCTAATGCAAAAGATGAATAACGGCCTGGTCATTTTGACGGTTGAAGACAATCCAAGCGATCTTTTTCTACTTGAGCACATGTTGCGTTCGTCGGAACTGGAGATCCGGCAATTGTATTCCACTGATACAATCGGTGAAGCATACCGGCTATTGCAGGAAAGGGAGATCGATCTTGTTTTGCTGGATCTGGATCTGCCGGATAGCTGGGGTATCCAATCCTTTGTACATCTCAAGGCGCTGAAGATTCCGGTGGTCATTCTGACGGGGCTTACGGACGCGAAGGTGGCGTTGGAGGCGATCAAAGAAGGCGCGCAGGATTACCTGGTGAAGAGTGACCTGACGGAACGGTTGCTGGCTAAAACGATTCAGTACAGTCTCGAGCGGAAGCGGAATCTCGAGTATCTGCGGGAGAGCAATGAGCGGTTCAATACGGTGGTGAAGGCGACGAATGATGCGATCTGGGATTGGGATATTGCTGCCGGTAAGTTGAGTCTGGTGGGGGACACCTATCAGCAGTTGTTCGGGCACGATAGGGGGGGCGCGGCTTCGCCGGAGGAGCTTTGGGGTGCGGTGATCCACCCGGATGACCGGGAACGGGTGCTGGGCAAATTGGAGCGGGTAATCAAAGAAGGGGCCGCCAACAAATGGGAGGATGAATACCGGCTTCTCAAGGCAAGTGGGGAGTATGCCTATGTACATGACCGTGGGTATATCATTCATTCGGCTGAGCGGCGGCCGGTTCGGATGATCGGGGCGATACAGGATATTACGGCCCGGAAGCGATCGGAGGAGATCATTGTAGCTTCGGAGGAGAGGTACCGGCAGTTGTTCTATAAAAATCCGTTCCCGACGATGATCTTTGATCCCGATAATTTGCAGATCATGGAAGCAAATGATGCGGCGCGGGAGAAGTATGGTTTTACCCGCGAGGAGTTCAATCAGCTCACGATGGGGGATCTGCATGCGGAGGGCGAGATGGAGCAGTTCATGGCGGAGCAATCGATGGCGGGTACCAGGCTTTGGCATCATCATAATAAATGGGGGAGGGTGATGATCGTCGAGGTTACGTCACATCCGATGGATTATTTTGGAAAAGCGTGTGTGCAGGTGATCGTGAATGATGTGACGGAGCGGATCCGGCTGGAGAAGGAGCTGGCCTTGCAGCAGAAGCTGAAGCAGCAGCAGATCACGGAGGTGGTCCTGGGTGCACAGGAGCGGGAGCGGTTCGAGCTGGGGCAGGAACTGCACGACAATATCAACCAGATCCTTGCCACGTCGAAGCTTTATCTGGATGTGGCGATCGAGGAGAAGGAGCCGCGGATGGAGCTGTTGGCCAAGAGCCGGAAGAATATCTCGGTGGCGATCGAGGAGATCCGCAAGCTGTCAAGGGACCTGATCTCACCCAGTCTAAATGATCTGGGATTGACGCAGTCGATCAAGGAGTTGATCCGGAGCATTCAATCGGTGGGGAAGATGAAGATCCGGCTAAATATTTCGGGGTTGGATGAGGAGGAGTTGTTGCCGGAGCAGAAGATCAATATTTATCGGATCATCCAGGAGCAGCTTAATAATATCTTAAAGCATGCGCAGGCGGGAACGGTGGTGATCGAGTTGAATAAAGTGAAGGAGCAGGTACGGCTGCGGCTGGCGGATGATGGGAAAGGATTTGATCCGCGGATGCGGCGGAAGGGGGTAGGGATCTCGAATATCATCAGCCGGGCGGAGCTATATAATGGGAAGGTGGAGATCGAGTCGGCGCCGGGCAAGGGTTGCCAATTGGTGGTGGTGTTGAATTCGAAAGTAAGCGAAGGTTAGGAACGAGGAGAAACGAGGAACGAAGTTTCGACGACGTAGGAGTGATGGGGCGACGAAATTATGAACCAGCCGGGCGGCTGGTTTGAGCGACAAAGATCAGGGCCGCGGGGGAGGCGGGACCGGATACGGAATGGAGGGTGGCCGTACTACGGTGGCCCTACGGTCTACAATAACCCTCTGTTGGAAGGGCCGCGATGCAAAATGCAAAAGGGATATTGTTTTGCCATTGCGTTGAGCCGCTTCAGGGTTTCTTCGTCCGGCGGATCGACGGTAAAATCATTCTCCTGTAATCTTTTTGACTGAGGGTGCCGGACAATTTTGGCAGTCGGCAAAGCTGTTAGCGGCGAGGTGGCGCTAGTGGTTTTTTTAGCCGGGACGATACTGGGCTTCATCTTCTTAGAGGTGTTAAAAAGTGATGAATTGCGTTCGGTAACACTTCTCGTATGCAAGCTATCTTCGGTAGGGGAAACAGATTAGGAATGAATGAATCTGCTGGAACAAAGTTACTAAAAAAAGACTTAGTGAAGTAAAAATGCAATTTATTTTTTGTGAAAAATCATTTTTTTTCAGGTATACGACTGCGTAAAAATTACGCATTGAAATGTCTGTGGTGGAGACAATGGAAATGCAATCGGGTACAGGCGTTAGTTAGATACTAGTGGTTTTACTTTATAGGTGTATCGGTAATTTCCCATGGGCAGGAGAGTGGGCCATTGGGGTTGGGAGGCGGGCATTGCAGGTGAGGGACGGTCGATGCTGATCTGCGCCTGTGGGCGGCTGGTTGGGTGATTGGGCGGGCTGATGAGGTCGCTGTCGAAGGAATGGAGGGCGCTTTCATTGAGCAGAGGGGTGTCGGCGATAAAAAGCAGGCCGTTCCCTTTCTTATCGGTGATCGTCCACCAGCGGACGCCGGTGCGGGTCGCTGTTGCGCGGGCTTGGGGATCGGCGGCGAGAGGGGTGAGTGGTTGTTCGTGCCGGAGGCCGATCCAGCCGGGGTTGGAGGCGGCGCCTGGGCCTTGTGCGACATTGGGGTTAAGCGGGCCGTATTCGGTTATCGAGTCATAGCCGGGGGGAAGGATCCACTGCATGCCGAAGCAGGGCATTGGCCAGGGGCGGGAGGGTGGTTGGGAAGTATCGGGCTCGACCTGTTGGGTGATAAGCATCTCGCCGCCGGCGTTGATGGTATAGCTGAGATGCAGGAGGGAGGTGGTGGCGGGCAAGGTATATTCGGTTCGAATGATGATCTGTTGTGGGCTGGTAGTATTGGAAAAAAGTTGCAAATGAGGCTCGCGGGTAGCGGCCTGCCAGCCTGAATCGATAGATGTGGCATAGTTGACGTTGGAATCGCGGTGCAGGGCGGATTGGGCGGCATAGAAATTTGCTGAATCGTTATAGCCGGGCCACCAGAAATTCGGTCTTAATCCCAGGGTATCGTCGAGCAGGTCGACGCCTTTGATCTCGTAGTGGACGAGCCAGCCGGTTTGGCGGTTGAATGAGATGCGGATCGAGGGTGAATGGACGGTAAAAATATCGTTCTCGTCGGTCAGGGTAATCTCACCGGCCGGCAGGATGTTCAGCCGCGGCTGGTAGGGTCGTATTAACAATTGTTGTTCGGAGAGGAGGGGGCCGGGAGGAGAAGTGAGGTGTCCGGCAGGCGAGTGTGTAGAGGAATGCGTGGTAGAGGAATGGATGGGAGGAGAAGCGGACCGGTAGCGAAGCTGAAGAAAAGACTCGCCGGCGGTGTCGTCGGGTAGGCGTAGGGGTAGCCGGAGGAGGGTGGGTTTATTTGGGGGAAGAATGAGGATAGAAGTCTTTCCTTTTTTTGTGATGACGCCGTTTGACTGGAGGGACCATTCGAGGACGATGTTTTTGAGAGGGGCAGCGGATGGGTTGACGATACGAAGCGTTACCGGAGCGGGGGTGGCGGCCGGCGCTTTTGGCGCCAGGGTAGTGATGATGGTATCTTTTGATATGAGGAGAGCCAGGAGCAGTAGCATAGTTAGGGGAGTTGAGGTTCATTAAGATAAAAATAAACCATGATCCGAGGTACGCTAAAACGATTTAGTTTGTATCTTTATCCAAAGCTTCGAATCCACTTAATTTATTAATGAAGAAAGTTTCCATCAGTGACATCGCCCGAAAGGCCGGAGTATCGGTCTCTACTGTTTCATTTGTGATGAATGACAAGGCCGTGAAGATGAGGATCAGTCGCGAAGTTATAGAGAAAGTCGAAAATGTAGCGCGGGAAATGGGTTACCGGCCAAATCAGCTGGCGAGGGGACTACGGACGGGCAAGACGAAGACGATCGGATTGATCGTGGAGAATATCTCGAACGCCTTTTTTGCCACGCTGGCCAAGACGATCGAGGATGAGGCGAAGAAGTACGATTATAAGGTGGTGTATTGCAGTACGGACAATGATGAGGTGAAGGCGCGGGAGTTGATCAATATGCTGTCGCAGCGCCAGGTCGACGGTTATATCATTACGCCGACGCCGTTGCTGGCGGATGAGATCAAGAAGCTGCAGGCGGAGAACAAGCCGGTGGTGCTGATCGACCGGTATTTTCCGGAGGCTCCGACGATACCGGCGGTGCTTGTCGACAATTTTGAAGGTGTGGCCAAGGGAACGGAATATCTGATCGAAAAGGGATACGATAAGATCGCGCTTGTCACGATCGAGACGGATATGGCGCATATGAAGGACAGGTTGTCGGGTTATTTCGAGGTGTTGCGGCGACACGATATTCCCATCGATGAGCGACGGATGAAGATCGTGCCGTATTCTTCGGACCGGGAGACGGCGCTTGGGATGATCGCCGAATTGCTGGAGGGGGCGGGAAGTGAGATAGACGCGGTATTTTTTCTTACGAATTACCTTGGGGTTTTGGGGATCGAGGCGATCAAGAAGAAGCGATTGAAGATACCGGATCAACTTGCGGTCCTTTGCTTCGACGACAATGATATTTTCAGATTGTATACGCCGACGATCTCGGTGATCCGGCAGCCGATCGAATCGATCGGGCAGCAGGCGATGTGTGTGCTGATCGAGCGGCTGAAACATTCCGGCGGTGCGGAGGGATACCCGATCGCGGATACATTGCACTTGAGGACGGAGCTTATTGCGAGAGAGTCCATTTAATAATTACCGGGGGGTTGTTAGAATTCGTAAATTCAGATATATTTACACCAGGCAACTGGCTTTTGAGAAAAGTGACCTTCAAAATTCAAAACGAAAAACTGCTGCTTCGGCAAGTCGCCCGCCACGATGAGAAAGCATTCAAGGCTTTATTCGAGGCGTATCAGCCGAGACTTTACCACTACATTATCGGGATCGTCAAGTCGAAAGAGACGGCGGAGGAGATGGTGATCGACGTCTTCTTAAAGATCTGGCAGCAGAGGGAGATGATGGGTGGGGTGGAACGTCTGGACGCGTTTTTATTCCGGATCGCGTTCAATCATTCGGTGGATTTTCTCCGGCGGGCGGCAAGGGATCCGAAGATCAAGGATATCATGTGGCAGGATATCGAGTTGGCTGGCGGCATGACGTCCGATGAGCCGGTGCTGGTCAAGGAGTACGAGGTCAAGTTGAAGGAGGCGATCGGGTTGTTGTCGCCGCAGCGGCAGTTGATCTTCCGGATGAGCCGGGAGAAAAACTTCAGCCATTCCGATATCGCGGAGAAGCTCCGGTTATCAAAATATACCGTAAGCAATCATATCTCCGAATCGCTACGGTTCATCCGTGCCTATCTGGCGAATTTCCTCACTATTCTGCTTCTTTTTTTCTGGTAGGGGTCTTTTTGTGAGGTGGGGCAAGGCCTTCACAAGGTTGGGGGGTGGAGGCTTCTGGCGGGGCGAGGTATTCGGCGACGGTGTTGGGGGGCTTCGGCGACGGCGAGGCGAGGTATTCGGCGACGGTGTGAGGGGTTTTCGGCTTCTGGCGGGGCGAGGTCTTCGGCGACGGTGGGGCGACGTCTTCGGCGGCGACGGCGAAAAAAGTTAAAAAATTATTAACAGACATTAGTTGTTCAGGGTCAGAATTACGTCCTTGTCATAGGGGACATTCCTTTAGCCATGCCGGAGGGTTACATTGACGATACACGTTTTAAATATTTGCTGGAGAAATTTCTGGCAAATAGTTGTTCCTTTTCGGAAATGGAGGAGCTGTTAGGGGCGGTGAGGGATGGCGCCAGTGAGGCTCCGATGTATGAGACATTGGAAGCGTTCTGGCGGGAAACAAGGTGGCAGAGGCCTTCGCCGGATGTGGACAGCGTTGCGTTGTACCGGGCGGTCATTTTGCGGGAAGGAGAGATCAGCAGGCGGCGGCGATTGAGGAGAAGGAGGATGGTCCGGTATCGGACGGTCGGACTGGCGGCGGCGCTGGCCTTGTCGTTTGCTTTCTACCTGGTGACGGTATTGCGCCGGGGGCCGTCGGCGCCTGCCAAGCCGGTAGCTGCCGCTTCGAACCGGTTCAGGAATGATGTAAAACCGGGTGGCAACCGGGCGGTGCTGGTGTTGGCGAGCGGGCGGTCCATTGTGCTGGACAGCGCGGGGGCGGGGATGCTGGCGGTGCAGGGGGGAATGAAAGTGATAAAGTTAAACAATGGTCAACTGCAATACCGCGCAGCCGCCGATGCAACGGCGGATAGTGCGCCGGTTTATAATACGATCACTACACCAAGAGGCGGGCAGTATGAGCTGATCCTGCAGGACGGTACGAAGGTTTGGCTGAATTCGGAGTCTTCCCTGCGTTTCCCGACGGCTTTCGTGGGAAAGGAGCGGAGTGTGGAGCTTAGCGGCGAAGCGTTTTTCGAAGTAGCGCCGCATGCGGTCAATCCTTTTAAAATATATATGCTGAACCAGGAGGATAGCCGAAACCGGAAAGAGATCGACGTCCTTGGAACAAGCTTCAATGTCATGGCGTATGATGAAGAGAAGGTAGTGAGGACGACCTTACTGGAAGGGGCGATCCGGGTCGGGGATGAGAGCAGGCAGCGGGTGTTAAAGCCGGGGCAGCAGGCGGAATGGTCGGTGGGATCGGGTGAAACGGCCTGGTCGGGGACGGCGGTGTCGGGGAAGGTGGGGTCGGGGGCGGCGGGGCCCGGGATTGCGGGAGGGGCTGGCGTGACGGGGAGCAATGTGATCCGGGTGACGGACGAAGCGGATGTAGATGCGGCGGTAGCGTGGAAGAATGGCTTCTTTAGCTTCGACCGGTCCGATATCCGGACGATCATGCGGCAGTTGTCGCGCTGGTATGATCTGAAGGTCATTTATAGTAATGATGCGCGGATCGGGAAGCCGAAGGTGTTCTGGGGCGGCATCCAGAAGAACCTGCCGTTGTCGGATGTGCTGAGGATACTTGAAAAGAGCGGCGTTCAGTTCAACATCGATGGCAATAATGTAATCGTAAATATGTAAACCCATTAACAGCTATGATCAAATGAAAAGCTAAAAAAAACCGCCCCGGCTGGACCCCGGGACGGAAAGATGTCTGGCTCATAACCAATCTTGATGCGACTGCTATTTTATTCACCAAACAATTACAAAAGTATGTTTTTAACTGCTATTTGTGAAACTTTGCCGGACAGGCAAGGCCTTTTGAAAAAGTCTATCCTGCTGCTTTTACTTGTTTCCTTAACTTCTTTATCCCTCAGCGTTAGTGCTGAAAGACCCAGCCAGGGGATCACCATTTCCGGGGAGAATGTCTCGCTTCAGAAGGTGTTCAAAAAGATCACTAAAGTGACCGGGTACGCGATCTTTTGTGATTACAATCTGATACAGGAGGCCGGCCTGGTAACCTTGAACGTGAAGAATGCTTCGCTGGAGGCGGTACTGGATAGCTGCCTGAAGGACAAGCCGCTAAGCTTTGAGATCATTGGCAAAACGATCGTTATTACCAAGAAGGAAGTTGCTCCTGTGGCTGTGGCGCCGGTCGCGGACATCCCGCCAGGACCGCCGCCAATCGACGTCCATGGCCGGGTCATAGATGAAAAGGGGTCTCCCGTGGTAGCCGCCACGGTCGAAGTGAGGGGCACGAGGAAAGTCACCACGACCAATGACAACGGGGAATTCACGCTAACGGGCATCAGCGATAATGCGGTGCTCATCATCTCCAGTGTCGGGTTCGACAAGGCGGAGGTGAAGGTTGCGGGGCAAACGCAGGTGGCGGTTACATTGAAAATAAACGGGACGTTGAATGAGACGGTCGTCACGGCGCTCGGTCTTGTCAAGGAAGCCCGGAAAGTGGGCTATTCGGTGGGCGTCGTTAATGGCGACCAGTTGACCAAGGCACGGGAGACCAATGTGGCGCTTTCCCTTGAAGGGCAGGTATCGGGGCTCGATGTGCATGGGACCAATGGCGGGCCCGGCGGTACGGCCAGGATCCTTCTTAGGGGTGTGGCGAGTATAAATGCCGGCGGACCGCCCTTGTTCGTCATCAACGGCGTGCCGATGGACAACAGCCAGCGGGGTGCGGCCGGTGAATGGGGCGGCTCGGACAATGGCGACGGGATCGGCAATATCAATCCCGATGACATCGAAACGATGACCGTATTGAAAGGCCAGGCGGCGTCCGCGTTGTACGGAACCCGGGCCTCCAATGGCGTCATCATGATCACCACCAAATCCGGCAAGAGAGGTCAGACGGATATCACTTACAATCTGAATGCACTTTGGGACAAGCCGATCGACAATACCGATTTCCAGTACCAATATGGCCAGGGTCTCGAAGGGGCCAAGCCTGTTACGGCAATCGGGGCCGAGAATACGAACCGCTTCAGCTGGGGATCCAAACTGGACGGGTCGCAGACGATCCAATACAACGGCAATATGTATCCATATTCCGCGTATACGTATAAACAGAACATGAACCAGTTCTACCGCACCGGTCCGTCGCTAACCAACACCGTCTCGGCCAGCGGCGGTACGGACCGGACAACTTTCCGGCTGTCGTTATCCGATCTCGATAACAGTTCGATCGTCCGTAACAGCGGCATCGACCGGAAAACGATCAACCTGAACGTTACCGAGAAGTTCACGGATAAGCTGAGCGCCACGGTGATCGCCAACTATATCGATCAGCAAAACAGGAATCAGCCGTCCTTATCCGACGGTCCCGGGAATCCCAACAACTTCCTGGAGCTGGCAGCCAATGTCAATGACAATATCTTCAAACCGGGGTATAACGCGGCGACGGGGATGGAGACGCAGTTCAGCGATGACAACTATGCTACTAATCCGTGGTTCGTGGTCAATAAATGGATCAATAACCTCGGCCGTAACCGGCTGATCACCAATCTGTCTGCGAAATACCAGTTCACTCCCTGGCTCTATGCCATGGTACGTATGGGTTATGACCTGGAGAATGACCGGCAATTCAATGTTACGCCGACGGGTACATTGTATTCCTATAATAGTGCGGGCCAGTCGGGGCAGTTCAACGGACTGACTACCCAGCAGCACTATGAGCTGAATGTGGATGAGCTGATCGGCGTCAGCCACAAGCTTTACAAGGAGCTAAGTCTCGACGCTACGTTGGGCGCAACGGAGAGAAAGGACCGGTGGGAAGAGGAGCAGCTCAATGGCGGCCAGTTCGTGATCCCCTACCTGTATACTCCAAGCAATGTGGTTACTTTCAACAGATATTATGCATATGCGCTGACCAAAGTGAATTCAGGCTTCTATTCACTGGATTTCGACTGGGATAATTGGCTTATCATCAATACGACGGGCCGGACCGACGCCTACTCAACGCTGCCGTCCAACAATAACACTATCTTTACGCCGTCGGTATCGGGCAGCTTCATCTTCAGTCAGTTCGTGACCAGCAATGTGCTGTCCTATGGTAAATTGAGGGCTGCCTATGCTCAGACGAGCGGTGAGCCCAATACCGGCAACTTCGGCAGCGGCGCATACCAGGATGCTATTTATTATGGTGTGGGCAATCCCATAAATGGTACGCCGACGGGCAATTACAGTTCGGCGCTGCCTAACCTGTTCCTTAAACCATTCACCAAATCGGAAGAGGAATTTGGATTCGAAATGAAGTTCTGGCAGAATCGTCTGGGGATCGACGCCGATTATTTCACGAGCGTGACGCATCACGAGATCACGAGTGCGGCGCTCAGCACGGCCACCGGCTATTCGAGCGATATCGTGGGCACGGGATCGATCCAGAACCGGGGGATAGAGGTAAAACTGACCGGAACGCCCATCAAGACGCATAATTTTGAATGGGATCTCACGGTCAACTATACGCACGTGAACAACAAGGTACTCGAGACCGACGAAGCCGGTAACGATATCGGTCTTGGCGGTTATCGCCCGTTGAATGCGTCCACGGCTTTAGTCAAAGGGATGTCCGGGCCTCAGATCCTGGCGCATGACTATGTCCGGGATGCGAAGGGAAATATCGAAGTAAACGGTAACGGCGCACCGCTTGCTACTCCGGGCTATACGCCGTTCGGGAGCGTGATCCCGACAGATTATGGCGGTGTAAAGACCGACTTTATACTAGGCAACTGGAATCTGTCCGCTCTCTTTACCTACAACTATGGCAGCAAGATCCTTTCGGCCACCAACTACTGGTCGCTCTATCGCGGGTTGAACAAGGAGACGCTGGTCGGGCGTGAAGGTGGGATCACGACGGGTGTGAATTCGGTGACGGACGCGCCCAACACCGTTGCGGCTACCGCCCAGGATTATTACCAGGCGCTCGGCGCCGTATCCAGGGTGAATGTGCTGAATGGCGATTATATCAAGCTCAAGCAGCTCACGCTGGGCTATACGCTCGGCAGAAAGATCCTCGGCGATAATCCGGTGTTCAATTCGATCACTATATCGGCTGTCGCCCGCAATCTGTGGACCGTCATGAAAAAAAGTCCCAATATCGATCCGGAGTCTGAATTCCAAGCCAGTGTATATTCGGCCGGGATCGAAGGCACCAGTCTGCCGTCGACGACGACCTTCGGATTCAATGCTACCTTCAAATTCAAAAATTAGAAATTATGAGAAAGACGTGGTTATATAAACTGGCCGGAGGCCAGTTCGCACTTGACGACCGAAGGGAGGAAAGGGCAGACATTATGATACTGCGACAAAAAATTAAATTTCGAAAATTTTTTTTGCCGGCAATTTTAAGTTCTGTCTTTTTGCTGACTTTGGGAGGGTGCACGAAAAACTTCACTGCCATCAATACGGACCCTACCCAGGCCTCCAGTTCGGTGTTCGATCCGAACCTGTTGCTGCCGACTGCCGAGGAGAATTACTTCTACGCCAATCAGGGGTACAGCGGTCCGATCCTCTTCCAGAGCATGTGGACGCAGATCTTTGCATCCGCGGAGTATCCCAGCTATTACAGCAACGGCGATAAATATGTCGCTTCCAGCAATATCCTGACCTATGACGCCAGCATCTGGAATGACGGCTATACGGCCGCAGGCTATGCCTATACCATTCAGCAGCTGATCAAGAGCAAGCATGATACGGCGGACGGTAATCTCAACGGTATCGCGCTGATCGTCCAACTGCTCAACCTCGAGCTGATCACGGACACGTATGGCGACGTTCCTTATACTCAGGCGTTGCAGGGTGCGAGTGGTGTAACCGAGCCGGTGTATGACCCGCAGAAGAACATTTATCTTTCCATGCTGAGCAAGCTGGACTCGGTCATTCCGACCTTGAATGTCAGCGGGACCGCGCCGACGAACGATATCATCTATTCGGGAAATATCGCGAAGTGGCAAAAGTTCGGCTATTCGCTGATGCTGCGGATGGCGATGCGGCTGACGAAAGCCGACCCGACCGATGCGCAGAGCTATACCGAGAAGGCTTATGCCGGCGGGGTCTTCGGCAGCAATGCGGATAACGCGTATATGACTTTCGACCATACGGACGGTTATAATAATGGCAACTCCAGTGCGCTGCAGGTACAGGAAGATTATGCGGAGGTCAGGTGGGGGCAGCTGCTGATCAACTACCTGAAGACGAATAATGATCCGCGGCTTCCGGTTATCGCGGAAGTGCCGCAGCCCGGTCTGGCGAATGCAGCCAATGAAGGTCTGGCGGGGAATTCGACCCCTGCCGCTCAAAACGGGATGCCTAATGGGTATGATGAGAACGGCGGCTCTACGGATATCAGCAATGCGCCCGGCTATCCGGGTGGTACGGGCACCGGCGGCGACTTCAATCCTACCGGCAATTATTCGCGTCCCACTTCTGCGTTGTATCTGTCGCTGAACACGCCGGCATTCATCCTGACGTATGCACAGACGGAATTGCTGCTGGCGGAAGCTGCGGCAAGAGGCTGGAATGTGGGCGCGTCTGCTTCGGTACATTATGCTAATGGTTTGGCGGCCGCCCTGGAGACCTATGGAACCTTCAACGGCACGACGCCGATCAGCTCAGCTACGGCTACGGCTTATGCCGCCGCCAATCCGCTGGATGTGTCTTCGCAGACCAATTCACTGGCGATGATCAATATGCAGTACTGGGTTTTGGAGGGTACGCTTTTCGATTTCTCCGAAGCGTGGAGCAACTGGCGGCGTTCGGGGTATCCCGTGCTGACGCCGGTCAACTATCCCGGAAACTTTACAAATGGCGTGATCCCGCGGCGGGAGATCTATCCGTCGTCGGAAGGCACGACAAACCCCGGCAATTATAAGTCGGCGGTAGGAAGCCTTAGCGGCGGCGACAGTTGGACGTCGCGTGTCTGGTGGGATCAATAGAGTTGTTCCTTTCGATTGACAAGGCTACCTTCGGGTAGTCTTGTCGTTTTTGCTTATGAGAAAAAAGGTCATACAAGCTTTGGCTCTTGTGATTTTGAGTGAGGTGGTGTCCGCTCAGCGACCGGTGCAAGGCCCGTTGTTCCGATTGTTGCCGGCCAGGCAGACGGGAGTGCGCTTTAGCAATGATATCAAGGAGAGTGAAGACCTGAACGTGCTGAACTACGAGTACTTTTATAATGGCGGCGGGGTTGCGGTGGGGGATATCAATAATGACGGGCTGCCGGATCTATTCTTCACGGCGAACAGCAAGCCGTGCAAGTTATTCCTGAACCTTGGGGGAATGAAGTTCAAGGACATTACGAAGGAGGCGGGATTAGAGGGCCGGCCCGGCGGCTGGAAGACGGGGGTCACGATGGCAGATGTTAACGGCGACGGGTTGCTGGACATCTATATCTGTTATTCGGGCAAGGATGCGTCGCTGCGGGGCAATCAGCTTTTTATCAATCAGGGGAATCTGACCTTTAAGGACGAGGCGGCGAAATATGGTCTGAACGACTCGGGGTATTGTACGCAGGCTGCCTTCTTCGACTATGACAATGACGGCGATCTGGATATGATCCTCCTGCGGCATTCCGTCAAGAAGATCGACAATATGGAGCTGGCGAAATATCGCAATGACCTCGATCCGCTTGCCGGGGATAAGCTGTATGAGAACAGGGGCGGCCATTTCGTAGATGTGTCGCAGAAAGCGGGATTGAGGCAAAGCCCGCTGACCTATGGATTGGGGATCGCGATCGCGGATATCAACAAAGACGGATGGCCGGATGTGTATGTCACGAATGATTATAACGAGCCGGACTATCTATACATCAACAATCATGACGGGACTTTCACGGACTGGGCGGATAGCTGTTTCCGGCATCTCGCGCAGTTCTCGATGGGAGTGGACATCGCCGATATCAATAATGACGGATTGCCGGATGTGATGAATCTGGATATGTTGCCGGAGGACAACCGGCGGCAGAAGCTGCTGCAGCTTCAGGAGAACTATGAATCCTTTCAACTGATGACGGCGCAGGGGTTGCAGGAGCAGTATATGCGGAATATGCTGCAGCTGAATAATGGGGATGGGACCTTCAGCGAGATCGGGCAGCTTGCGGGCGTGTCGGCGACGGATTGGAGCTGGTGTCCGCTGCTGGCGGATTTCGACAACGACGGGTATAAAGATATCTTCATTACGAACGGATATTTACGGGATTATACCAATAAGGATTTTTTACGGTATTGGGGGGATTATAAGATCCGGCAGGCAATGGACCGGCAGCCGGTCAAGCTGATGGACCTGGTGTCCGCTATGCCTTCTTCGGTGCTGAAGAAGTATATCTTCCGGAACAACGGCGATCTGACGTTTACGAATATGCAGACTGCCTGGGGGATCGACCAGGGTGCGGTGTCTTCGGGTGCGGTGTATGCGGACCTGGATGGGGATGGTGATCTGGATCTGGTTGTAAATAATCTTAATTCCGAGGCTTTTGTTTATCAGAACATGAGCCGGGAGGAGGGTGGCGGGGGATATCTGGCGGTAAAGCTGGTGGGCAGCGGCATGAATACGGCTGCCATTGGGGCGAAGGTATATGTATATAGTGGCGGCGGGCGAGGCAGGGTGGGCGGCGCAGGGCATGGCGGGGCGGACGGCGGCGGGCATGGCGGGGTGGACGGCGGCGGGCGAGGGATGATGCAATATGAGGAAGTGAATCCGGCGCGGGGATATTTGAGCTGTATGCCGGCGGAGTTGCATTTTGGGTTGGGGAAGGCGGAGGTGGTGGATTCGGTGGTGATCGTGTGGCCGGGTGGGATGAAGCAGCAGGTGGCTGGGGTGAAGGTGAATCAGAAGCTGGTTGTGAAGGAGGAGGGATCGGGGATGGTCGCGGCCGGTGGTGAGAGGTCGTCGGGGCATGGCTCGGGCGGTTCCGGTGGTTCGCGGGCGGGTGCGGGTTTTGCGGTGGCGGCAGGTCCGACGATGTTCAGTAAGGCTCGTGACTTTATCGATTACAATCAGGTAGGCTACGGAGACAATGATTTCAAGCGGCAGTTGTTGATGCTATTTATGTATTCGCGGACGGGGCCGGTGATCGAGAAGGCGGATATTGACAAGGATGGGCGGGAGGACCTCTTCATAAGCGGGGACAAGGTCCGGCCGGGGAAGATGTATATGCAGCGGGAGAATGGCCGGTTTGAGGCGGCGGGTATCTCGTTGGGCTCGGAGGATAGCTCCACTACGGCGGCGGCGGCTTTCTTCGATGCAAACGGTGACGGATGGCCCGATCTGTATGTGGCGAAGGGGGGCTATTCGTTGTGGGAGCCCAATACGCCGGTGTTACAGGATGTGTTATATCTGAATGACGGTAAGGGGGCGCTGTATCGGGCGGATGGCGCGTTGCCGGATGTAAGCGCCTCGGCTAAATCGTGTGTGCGGCCCTGTGACTATGACAACGACGGGGACATCGATGTGTTCGTAGGGGGGCGGGTGATACCGGGGCAGTATCCGGTTACGCCGCGAAGCTATTTGTTGGTCAACGACGGGAAGGGGCATTTTTCGGCTGTAACCACGCCATTCGATCATGTGGGGATGGTAACGGACGCCCGGTGGGTGGACCTTGACGGGGATGGGCGGAAGGATCTGATCCTGTGCGGGGAATTCATGCCGGTGATGGTGTATATGAATACGCCGACAGGTTTCGTAGATAAGACGGCGGACTATTTCGGGAAGGCCGCGCCGGGATTCTGGAATGTGTTATCGGTTGTTGATCTGGATGGGGATGGGAAGCCGGATCTTGTGGCCGGCAATCTGGGCTTGAACAGTTGTATGAAGATCTCGGCTGCCGAGCCGGCGGAACTTTATTATTCGGATTTCGATCACAATGGCTCGATCGATCCGTTCCTGAACTTCTATATCCAGGGAGTCAGTTATCCATTCGTCAGCAGGGATGAGCTGAACGAGCAGATGTATTCGATGCGAAAGAAGTTCACTTCCTATAAGGAGTATTCGACGGCTACAATGAAAGATATCTTCACACCCGCGGAGCTGCAGCAGGCGGGCAAGCTAACGGCAACGGAAGACCGTACGGTCTGCTGGATGAACAGGGGCGGCCGTTTTGAGCAGGTGAGACTGCCGATGGAGGCGCAGTTTGCGCCGGTATGCAGGATCGTGACCGGGGATTTTGACGGGGATGGCAGGATCGACCTCTTGTTGTTGGGGAATCATTCCGATAACAGGTTGAAGATGGGGAGTATGGATGCCAATTATGGCGTTGTGTTGCGAGGGGATGGGCGCGGAGGGTTTTCGCATGTCAGTCAGCCGGCAGCGGGCTTGTCGGTGAAGGGCGATGTTAAATCGGCGACGGAAATCGGGATTGACGGGGCGAAGTACCTGGTGATCGGGGTGGCTGAAGGGCGGATTCAATTTTATAAAGAGAAATGATTAGACGTTGCTTAATAGTTATTTTGTCGATTTCCTGTTTTGGCGGCTATGGGCAAAAAGGGGGGAAGGCGGCGCTGACGGGGGATGAGCTGGAAAAGGCGTTGACGGCGGAGTTGCGGCCGGCGTTGTATGCCACTACGATGGTGATGGTTCACGATGTGGTGAATCCGCCGGCGGCGAGCAGGTATTATGCCTATATGATGCTGGCGTCGTATGAACTGGTAGCGAAGAATGATCCTGCGATGGTTGCGCCGGGGGCTTTTGTCAGGCATTTCCCGGTGGATTCGTCGCGGGTGGAGGGTGACTACCGGATCGCGGCGGCGTATGCGATCCTGGAAACGGGCCGGCAGATGTTGCCTTCGGGGTATCTCCTGGAGCAGGAGGAGAAGCGGTTTCTGGCGAAGCTTCGGAAATGGGGTATTGCGCAGCAGGTGGTGGACCGGAGTGTGGCGGGTGCGCGGGCGGCGGTGCAGGGGATTATCGCATACTCCCGCGGGGACCGGTATAATCTACTGAGCGCGAAATTGCGGTATACGCCATTGAAAAAGGATTCATCGTGGTATCCTACGCCGCCTTCGTATATGGAGGCGGTGGAACCGAACTGGCGGATCATCCGGCCAATGATCATCGACAGCGCCGATCAATTCATTCCGCCGCGGCTTACTCCTTTCAGCAGGGATACGGGCAGCGAATTCCACCGGCTGGCGATGGAGGTGTATACGATCAGTAAGGATACGGGAGCGCGGTCGGTGTACGAGCGGACGATCGCGGGTTTCTGGGATTGCAATCCGTTTGCCATCGCTACATCGGGGCATATGATGATCGGGCTGAAGAAGATGAGCCCGGGCGGGCATTGGATGGATATTACGGGAAATGCCGCGATGGTGGCGGGGTTGAGCTTCAATAAAACCGTGGAAGCGCAAACGCTTGTGGCGGTGACGTTGATGGATGCGTTCATTTCCTGTTGGGATGAGAAATATCGCAGCAACCGGATACGTCCCGAGACCTATATCGACCGGTATATCGATCCGCGCTGGCAGCCTTATTTGCAGACCCCGCCATTCCCGGAATATACCAGCGGCCATAGTGTGATCTCTACGGCGGCGGCGGAGGTGCTGACTTATCTATTTGGCGGCCGGCTGGACTATACGGATAATGCGGAGGAGTTGTTCGAGATCAAGCCGCGGACCTTTCATTCCTTTCGGGAGGCGGCGGAGGAGGCGGCGATCTCGCGGCTATATGGGGGAATCCATTATCGCGATGCGGTGGTCAATGGTCAGACGGAGGGGAAGGCGTTGGGGGAGTGTATTGTCGGGCGGTTGAGGGCGGCGGGGGTTAAACCGTTACGATAGGGGTTCGGGCGGGCGGAGCAGGACCGGGGGGTGTGTGTTTTTGCGAGTTGGGTTAATTGGGGCGAATTCGCCATAATTAACCTATTTTTACGGCCAAATTTTCGATACATGAACTTGCATGAATATCAGGCTAAGGAACTTCTAAAGAAATATCAGGTACCCGTACAGGAAGGCATTCCGGTGGACAATGCGGGGGCGGCGGAAGAAGCGTATAAGCATTTGAAGGTCCAGTTCGGCAATAGCTTTGCGGTAGTAAAGGCGCAGATCCATGCGGGTGGTCGTGGGAAGGGGAAGATCCAGGGTACGGAGCAGCGGGGGGTAGCGGTTGGAAAGAGCTCGGAAGAGATCAAGCAGATCGCCAGTACGATCCTTGGAGGTACGCTGGTGACGATCCAGACGGGGCCGGCGGGCAAAAAAGTCAATAAAGTATTAATCGCGCAGGATGTATATTATCCCGGGGCCAATCCGGTGAAGGAGTTCTATTTGTCGGTGTTGCTGGATCGCGCCAGGGGGCAGAACGTCATTATGTACAGTACGGAGGGGGGGATGGACATCGAGGAAGTGGCGCACAAGACGCCGGACAAGATCTTCAAAGAGTGGGTGCATCCGTGCGGCGGGTTGCAGCCTTTTCAGGCGAGGAAGATCGCATTCAACCTGGGCTTGGCAGGTGAGGCGTTCAAGAGTTGCGTGCGGTTCGTCACCAATCTTTACAGTGCTTATCTGGGGTTGGACTGTTCCATGCTTGAGATCAACCCGTTGTTCAAGACGAGCGATGAAAAGATCATTGCGGTGGATTGTAAGATGAACCTGGATGATAATGCCTTGATGCGGCATCCTGAACTGGAGGCGTTGCGGGATATCAGTGAGGAGGATCCGACGGAAGTGGAAGCAGGCAAGTATAACCTGAATTTCGTGAAGCTGGATGGGAATGTGGGTTGTATGGTGAATGGCGCCGGTTTGGCGATGGCGACGATGGATATGATCAAGTTGAGTGGCGGCGAACCGGCCAACTTTCTGGATGTCGGTGGTACGGCCAATGCGCAGACGGTTGAAGCGGGGTTCCGGATCATTCTGAAGGACCCGAAGGTGAAGGCGATCCTGATCAATATCTTTGGCGGTATCGTCCGGTGTGACCGGGTGGCGCAGGGGGTGATAGATGCGTATAAGTCTATTGGCGATATAAAAGTTCCCATCATCGTGCGGCTGCAGGGCACGAACGCCGAAGAGGCCGGGCAGCTCATCAAACAAAGTGGTCTTAAGGTGCAGTCGGCTATATTGCTGAGCGAGGCGGCGGCTTTGGTCAATAAAGCCGTGTCTTAAACCGGGCAGAGCCAGGTTCTCTATTATTATATGGATCAATTGACGGTCTTACAACAAATTGAAGAAGCGGTTCGCGCGATCCGGTCGAGGTGTGCTCTGGAGCCTCAGGTCGGGATCGTATTGGGCAGTGGGTTGGGAAACCTGGTGCAGGAGATCTCGGTTGAGATGGAGATCGATTATGAGACGCTTCCGCATTTTCCGGTTTCCACGGTGGAGGGGCATTGCGGGAAGCTGATCTTCGGCCAGCTAAGTGGCCGGGCGGTGGTGGTCCTGTCGGGGCGGTTCCATTTTTATGAGGGGTATACTCCGCAGCAGGTGGTCTTTCCGATCCGGGTTTTGAAGTTCCTGGGGGCAGAGACCTTGTTGGTATCCAATGCTGCCGGTGGAATGAATGCGGCCTTTCGGGTAGGAGATCTGATGATCATCCGCGATCATATCAGTCTTTTCACGGTCAATCCATTGCTGGGCAAGAACGAGAGTGAGCTGGGGCCGAGGTTCCCGGATATGAGCAAGCCGTATGACAGGGAGCTGATCCGGAAGGCGAAGGCGATAGCGGAGCGGCTGGGGATCGTGGTTTGGGAGGGCGTGTATGCGGGGGTGACGGGGCCGACGTTCGAAACCCGTGCGGAATACCGGCTTTTGCATATTGCCGGCGGTGATGCGGTTGGGATGAGTACGGTGCAGGAGATAATTGCGGCGCGGCATCTTGGAATGGCGGTGTTTGCGATGAGTGTGATCACGGACCTGGGTATCCGGGAGGAGGACAATCTTATCACGCATGAGGAGGTGCTGGCGGCGGCGGCGGAGGCGGAACCCAGGCTGGCGGCGGTGTTCAAGGCGCTGGTGGCGGAATTGTGAAGTAACCGGGCGAAGCGGTGGTAGTCAACATTAACTTTTCTTATAATCAGGGATGGCGCCTTAATGAGTAATTTGGCCCGAACTTTCTCAACAGTGAACCGATTCCGAGTCATAGCAGCCGGGATATTGATGGCCGTACTTCTTTCGGGAACGGGGCTGATGGCACAGAACCCCCTGCAGCAGCGGTTTGGAGGCATGGGTGGCGGCAGTGGTCAGAAGGGGTCGGATACGCTTGTTCACCGGAAGAGCGATACGATCACTATCCATTACCGTTATTTGGATTCCAGCCGGTTAAATAACCTGGACTCGGGCATCCTGGATTTCGGGACGAAGATCCCGAGGCCGGACAACTGGATCAACCTTGGCAATCTGGGAACGCCGGCGCGGGATCTGGCCTTTTCGCCGCGGATGCAGTCCGGTTTCGATCCGGGGTTCCATTCTTTCGATATTTATGAGTATACTGTCGACCAGGCGCGTTTCTACAATACGACCAAGCCTTATACGGAGCTAGGCTATTTGCTGGCAAGCAAAGCGGAGCAGTTCATCAGCGTATTTCACACGCAAAACATCCGGCCGAATTGGAACTTCGTGTTCCAGTACCGGTTGATCAATGCACCGGGTACGTTGCCGAATCAGAATACCAATCACAATACCTTCAGGGTCACGTCCTGGTATCAGTCGCATAATAAGCGATACCAGAATTTCCTGGTATTTGTGGCCAATAAGCTGGAGGCTGCGGAGAACGGGGGTTTACAGCGGCCGAGCGATCTGGATTCTTCGGCTTACAGCAATCAGCAGACGCTCCATACGAATCTGGGAAACGGATTGTTGCCTTCAACGGGGAATCCGTTCCAGACCGCGCTCAATACCGGAACCAAGTATTCGACATCCACCTTTCTATTCCGGCAGCAATATGACCTGGGGCAGAAGGATTCGATCGTAACGGATACGTCGGTCATCCCGCTCTTCTATCCGCGGGTACGATTGGAGCATACCATCTCCTATACTTCCTATAACTATCAATTCATCGATGACAGTTTGGCGTCGGCGGCCTATGGGCTGAATACGGCCTATTATTCGAAGTATGGGTTGGGGTATGTGGGGCAGCCGCAGATCGGGGTGGGGGTGATTGCGGATACTTTTCACCGGATCGATAACTGGCATGTGCTGGCGAATGATTTCTCGATCTATCAATTTCCGGATGCGAGGAATCCGCAGCAGTTCATCAAGCTGGGGGCGACGCTGGAGTTGCTGAACGGAAAGTTTGATACTGCCAGTCTATATGACGGCAGCCTGATCTTTCAGAAGGGAACGGCGAGTGACTACAATGTCTATGGCCATGCTGAATACCGCAATCAAAGCCGCAATAAAAAATGGGATATCGAGGCGTATGGGCGGTTATACCTGGAGGGGGTGGATGTAGGCGATTACAATGCCTATATTTCGTTGCGAAGATTGATCAGCCGGAGTGTCGGGTATTTTCAGGGGGGATTCGAGAATGTGAACCGGACCCCGTCGTTTGTCTTCGATCGGGCGAGCAGCTTCTATTATGACACGACGCGGAGCACGCTGAGCAAGGAGAATACCACGCATATTTTTGCGTCGCTGGACCGGCCGCAGAATCTGTTGAGTATAACGGCTTCGTATTATCTGCTCAGCAACTATACCTATATCGCCGATTATTACAAGGTCAGGCAGGCGGCCGCTTTATTCAATTTGCTGGAGATCAATGTCAAGAAGCAGTTTACATTGTACCGGCATTGGAAATGGCGGACTAACACGATACTGCAGGAGGTGGCGGGGAATTCGCCGGTGCATGTGCCGCTGCTGACGTCGTTCAACCAGATCGGCTATGATGGGAGTTTTGGCTTCAAGAACTTGTGGTGCAGCTTTGGTACGGAGATCCGGTATATCAGCGGGTATAAAGCGGATGGGTATTCGCCGTTGACCGGGCAGTGGTATTCCCAGGGGGATACGACGATCCGGCAGCGTTTGCCGGATATATCGGCGTATTTACATTTAAGGATCCGGTCATTTACGGCGTATGCGCGTGTGGAGGGGCTTAATGCGCTTGCGTTTAGTCCGAATGGCTTCGGCTTCTATCACAATAACTTCGTGGCGCCGGATTATCCTTCGCCGGGGATGGTGATCCGGTTTGGATTTATCTGGGGATTTATCAATTGATCTTTTTCCGGGGTGGTCAAACTTCACCGCAGTCGGGTTCGTCGCAGGGGGAGTCGGACAATTCGACTTCGAGGGTGGCGTGCTGGATGTTGCGATGCAGGAGCTCGTGTTTGACGCGGTGTTTGAGTTTCTCGATGAGCTCCATGGTGCAGGTTTTGTCGACGACGAGATGGGCGGTGAGGGCGTTCTCGGTCGTGCTGATAGCCCAGACATGGATGTGGTGAAAATCCCGGACGTCCTTCATGCGGACGATAGCTTCTCTTATCTTATTGATCTCGATGCCGGCGGGGACTCCGTCGAGGGAAAGGCGCAGGCTGTCGCGCAGCAGCTGCCAGGTGCTATACAGGATTATGATGGCGATGACGAGGCTGAGGGCGGGGTCGATCCAATTGAGTTGGGTATAGAAGATAACGAAGCCGCCGATGACCAGGCCGGCGGATACGATGGCGTCGGAAAGGAGGTGGAGGAAGGCGCTCCGGACATTGAGGTCGCTTTCTTTATTCCGGAAGAAGAGCATGGCGGTCAGGGCGTTGATGACGATGCCGATGGCGGCCACGATGGAGATGACCTTGCCGGGGAGCGCGGGCTCGGGGTTCATGAGGCGGTGGAGCGCTTCATAGCCGATGGCGCCGAGTGAGATCAGGAGGATGGCGGCGTTGAGGAGGGCGACGAGGATGGTTGTCTTTTTGAAGCCGTAGGTATACTTTTCGGTGGCGCGGACGCGAAGCAGGCGGATAGCGACGAGCGCCATTGCCAGGCTGGCGACGTCTGCGAGGTTGTGGCCGGCGTCGGATAAAAGGGAAAGGGAGCGGATGTTAAGGCCGACGACGACTTCGATGATGACAAAGAGGAAGTTGAGGGCGATGCCGATGACGAAGGCCCGGTTGACCTGCTTGAGGTTAACCGGATGGTGGTGGTGGCCAAAGCCATGGGAGTGACCGTGGGAGTGACTGTGATCGTCGTGGTGATCCTGCTCGTGGTCGTGATCCTGATCGTGGTGGTGATCGTGAGCAGCACTGAGGTCGTGGCTGTCTTCGTGGGAATGGTTATGCGAATGCGGGGTCGGCATAGAGGATATTGTTTATCTATAGTCGTCTCTTGCGGGTGCAAAGGTATCGATGACTTTGCAGTCGGTGTGGGCGTAGGCGGAGTGGGGGACGTGGGAGGGGATGGCGTGGGTAGCGCCGGCGGTGAGGAGGTACTTTTCTCCGCCGATGATCATTTCCAACTCGCCGTCGAGGACATAGGTGATTTGTTCGTGGTGGTGGCTGTGTTCGGGGAGACGGCTGCCCTTTTTAATCTCCCAGACGGCGAGGGTGCTTTTGTCGCCATGCACCAATTTTCCAAAAAACCCCGGCCGGATCTCTTTGGCTGGGATGTCGGCAAGATATTCCATGAATGATTTTGGGTGAAGGTACGAAAAAAGCGGGATATGCCGGGGCTGCGCGGCGAGCAGACAGAGCTGGGAATTGGCGGGGAGACTGGGTTTTGTGGATAAGGCGGATCGTGGAAGGTGGAAATTTTAAATAGGTTTTCTTATGGCGCCGCCGTCGACAGGGATGGTGGCGCCGGTTATATAAGCAGCCAGCGGGGAGGCCAAAAAGGCAACCAGAGCTGCAAGCTCTTCGGGCCGGCCGATCCGGCCTACGGGGATGCTGCGGGCACGTTCGGCCAGCAGTTCTTCTTCGCTTACTCCCGGTCGGGGCTGAAGGGTATCTTTGACCCGATCGGTTAGGATAAGTCCGGGCGCTACGGTGTTAACGGTGATATGGTCCGGCCCCAATTCTTCGGACAGCATTTTGGCCATGCCGACGACGCCCAGGCGAAGGCTGGTGGAGAGGACGGAATGGGGGAGATAGGTCATTACGGTCATGCTCGCGATATTGATGATCCGGCCGTTTCCGGACTTGCGCAGATGGGGAATAGCCAACCGGCAGGAACGAATGGCGCTCAGGAGCGTCAGCTCGAAAGCGGACTGCCAGGCGCGTTCGTCAAAAGATTCGAATTTTCCGAATGGCGGACCGCCGGCGTTGTTGACGAGGATATCGAGGCGGCCGAATTTGCCGACTGCTGCGGCTATGATGTTTTCCGTATCCTTTTGTTGTGTAACGTCGACAGGCATGGCGAGGACCTGGCCTTTCCCATGCGAACGGATCTCTTCCGCGGCCGCATCGAGGGTATCGGGATTCCGGGCGCCGATGACAACGTTGACGCCTTCAGCGGCCAGCGCGATGGCGCAGGCTTTTCCCAATCCTTTGCTGGCGGCAAAGACAAGTGCGGTTTTACCGGTGAGTTGCAGGTCCATATTGGTCGGTTCAGGTTCCAAAGTTACGCGGTAACTTGTGAACTTAGAACTGGGTGGAGCCCACATTATGAAATCCTATGGAGAAAGTGCTGCAAATATTAGTGGTCTTTGGGTTGTTGATGTTGCTGATCTGGCGGAGTATCCGGGGACGCGAAGAGCGGTTCCGGCGGTTCAGCTATTTGGCGCGGATCAAGCCGCCGTTGATGGAGGAGGTGGGGGCGCGGCTAGTCCGGGGGCAATTTGGATGGGCCGGAGGTCGGGGAGGGGACGGGGGGCGAGGGGTGCCTGAGGATGGGGAAGGGCAAGGGGGAGAGGGGCAGCGAGGGCGTGGGGCGCTTGAGGATGGGGAAGGGCAAGGGGGAGAGGGGCAGCGAGGGCGTGGGGCGCTTGAAGATGCGGATGCTTATTTGTGGGATGAGGACAGGCGATTGCTGTTGTTGTATTGGGCGGAGGGGAAGCTGGTGATCTATCGGCGGACAGCGGGAGGGCGGAACAGGGAGTTGCAGGAGCTGGCGGTTCCGATGGATTGTACGGGTTTGGGGTGGGATCCGCAGGAGCGGAGGATCTATCTGGAGGAAGATGGGGATTGGTTTGTCTATGGAGAGGAGGGGTGAGGGGCAATCCTCCTTAATCATCGGAACCCGCCGAAATAATTTTGTAATTTACACTCGTTCTGTACCTCATTCCGGCGCTTGGATTGCCGACTTATTAGAGTAAATTTGTATAAATTACTAATATGCGTACCGCCAGAGTTATAGACCAGGAAATTAATCAATACCTGCCTAGCCTAAATGACCAGCAAAAAGAGGCCGTATTGGGCGTAGTAAAGACGTTCGCGGCCGAACGCCAGGATTGGTGGGATGATATCAGCAGGGAACAGCAACAGGCTATTGACAAGTCAGTGGCTGAAATGAAGGCCGGCAAATTAATCCCCCAAGACGAGGCCCTAAAAAAGCATAGGAAATGGCTGAAGAAGTAGTCCGAGAGATACTCTGGACCCCTACTGCGCAGAAATCCTTCAAAAATATTGTTGACTACCTGGAGAAGAATTGGACCGAAAGGGAAGTACGCAATTTTGTAAATGACACGGTATATCTTCTGTCGAATTTAAAACGCCAGCCGGAGATGTGCCGTCCATCCTTGAAAAAGAGAAATGTTCGGATCGGTACGGTCACTAAACACACCCACATAGTCTATCATTATCAGCCAAGAAAAAAACACATAGTTGTGCTGCTATTCTGGAATCAAAAACAAGATCCTACTCACTTTACGTATTAACAGATTGGTAATTATAGCGGACCCCGCCGGAATTGGCGGGAAGTGCGATGGATGGTGCGGTTATCGTTCGATAAAGGCTACACTTCCGCCGACCCATTCGCGGTCTTTGTTGAAATTGACACCGATCATTTTGCCTTTGCTGAGGCGGGCGAGGTTGACAGCGAGGGTAGGCCGCGGGGCGTCGTCTTTCCAGAGATACATCATCCGGATCTCGGCTTTGGCGGGGACGTCGGGAGTGGGAATAAGGTCTGCATATTTCACTTTGCGTTGCAGTATCCAGTTCTCAGGGTCCTTTACTTGCAAGTCGTTAAGTTGCGGATCGATGACGACGCCCTGGCCGGCGAAGGAGAAGAGTGGTTTCAGGACGTAGTTGTCGAGGTCGGCGGGCGGTTGCTTCAGTTCGTTCAGAAAGAAAGCAGGCGGCGCATAGGGATGCTGGATAAAGGGCAGGGTGAATTTGCTGACCCGATAGAACCAGCCCGGGTGAGTGACCCATTGGACATCGAGGGGCTGGCGAATGTCAGGGTGTGGGCCGAGGGTGGCGGCGGCCTGATGAAGCTCATCGAAGATAACGCGGTTATAGATGCGGCTGACGCGTGTCTTGCGTCCCGTGACGGGGTGGATATAGAATAGCCGGTCTCCTTCCTGTATAAGTTCAGTTAAACAGACAGGCTGAATGCCAAGGTAATCACGGGTGCAATAGAAGTCGACGCGGGTTTTCTGCTGGTGAGGGCGAATCTCGAGCAGGATGACTTCTTCGGTCGGACAGTCGCCGACGATGGTAGCTTTCAGGAGGTCGAGATACGATGATTTGTCGAGGTTACTAAGGAATTGACTATAGTTTTCCGGGATCGTGAAATGGCGGCGAAGGGTTTCGGGGTAGTAGACCTGGAAGCCATAGAGGCTGGCGAAGCCCTGCATTTCGATCAGCTGGGGTTCGTAGCCGCCGTGACCGTCGTCACAGACGGCAAAATCAAAGGCGAGGAAATTCGGGTGGGCGGTCTCGTTAGGAACGCGGTCCTGTTGCGGGATGGCGCGGTCGGTGAGCTCCCGGAAGCGTGGTTCTAGGATGACGTCGACGAGATATTCGCAGATGTCGGTGAGTTTGGCGGCGAAGTCTCCGGGGATAAAGACGGGGGTTTCGGCGATGCGGAATTCGATGGCGCCGGGGTAGCGGCTATCGAGGTCGGCGAGGAGGTCGGTGTAGTGTCGGCGCGTGAAGGATTCGTTGAAAGATTTTCGCAGTGCGGGGACCATTGGGGCGAAATGTTTTAGGGAAGGTACGGGGTTTCGAAGAAATTTGGGATTTGAATAAAAAAATTGGTAGGGGCTTGTTGCGGAATAAATTGGTTTATTAAGAAGGAAAGCAAACGAAGGGATAATGAGGTTAGGCCGGTTGGGAATGGAGGACGCCGGATTGCTCGAGGGCGTAGGAGAGGAAATTGGGGATGACGTGGGAGTAGGTCCAGCGGATCTTGTCGGGATCTTCGAGCTGATCGATC
>DASRRX010000010.1:0-381616 GCA_035695565.1 Puia sp.
TGCCATCCGGGCGGACAGCCTCGACTGGACGCAGGTCAGCGACCTGAAATATTGGAGCAGCAAGGCGGTTACCACGTTCCAATTCCAGGGTATCCCTTTCAACCTGCTGATCGATCCAACGGGGAAGGTAATTGCCGCTGAGTTGCGGGGACCGGCATTGGAGAGTAAGTTGAGGGAGGTGCTGAATTGATTTGCGTCTTTGACAAGAGATCGCGGTCTATTGATTGTTGCATAATCTATTGATATACAATCGTGCTTAGAATACTCAGGTAAAATAAGTAAATTTGTAGAAAGCGATAGTTTATGGACCTTATTATCGATTTTGACGGCATTAAAGACTCTTCGAAACAGGATTGGCTACTTCGCACTTTGAAATTGATGGGCATAGGATATCAAACAGCGGAAAAGCCTCAAACCCTTGATGAATACAATAAAGATCTCGAGTCGGGGAACGCCGAAATCGAAAAGGGTAATTTCATGACTAATGACCAACTGAAGAAAGAGATGAAGTCATGGTAACAGTATGGACGCCCCAGGCATACTTGATAACTCCCAAGGAAATTCGCATCGTTCGGATGAGGCATACAAGCAGGACACCGTCGCGATATTGATCATCAAAGACTTATGGGTACTAACAAGAAATTCTAAGTGGTCACGTCCAGAATCGAACTGGAATCAAAGGCTTCGGAGACCCTTATACTATCCGTTGTACTACGTGACCAAAAGGGGGGCAAAACTAACTAAATAAATTCAATTTGGGAGGGCTTTTTTCGGCAGCTCATCTGCCGCGCTTTTTTGCCTTACGAGCGGCTATCTCAGCTTTTATATCCGTAAGAGATTGTCCCTTGTCCTTCCCCGAATCCCAAGCTTCATACTCTTTTTCCAGTTCGGAGACCAATGCAGCATCTTTCCACCATTCGGTTTGTTCCGAAATATCATCCTCGAACATCATATACTTCAAAGATAACAGAAACCGGCGATTATAGGAAAACTGAAAACGGGTGATTTTCAACGCAAAAGTTCATGCAAATTCGTACTGAAGATCTTCACGGCAATCGCCAGAAGAATGACCCCGAAGAACTTGCGGATCGCAATCATTCCCGCGGCGCCAAGGATACGCTCGATCATATCCATCGACTTCAAAACGATAAAAACAAACAGCAGATTGAGCAAAATGCCCAGCAGGACCACTCCGGTGTCATAGTTGGCTTTCAGCGACATGATCGTCGTCAGCGTTCCGGAACCCGCGATCAGCGGAAAAGCGATCGGCACCACGATACTCGCTTTGGAATCGGGCTCGCTCTTGAAAAGCTCGACCCCCAGGACCATCTCCAGGCCGAGGATAAAGATCACGATGGACCCGCCCACGGCAAATGAACGCTGGTCGACGCCCAACACTCTCAGAAATTGCTCGCCGCCAAAAAGGAAGAGGATCATCAGCGCGCCGGAGATGAGGGTTGCTTTCCCCTCATGCAGGGCGCCGATCTTCTTCTTCAGCGCGGCCAGCAAGGGGATGCTGCCGACGATGTCGATGACGGCGAACAGGGTGAAGCTGACCGTCAGAAGCTGGTTCAGATCGAAATTCCATTTCATGCCGACCTATTGATAAAATGCTTTTGGTTTGTGCTGCTCTTTCTCCGCGGGCGCCTGATTCCAAAGGACCTCGTACTGCCATCGGCCTCCCGACTCGAAAAGGCGGACCACGCAGCCGTAGTGCAGAGAGTATGCTTTGAAACTGTCGATCAGCGGCGTGCCGTTGATCCCGGACAGGATGCTGCGGAGAACTCCGCCATGCGCGATAACGGCGATGTCGCCTGCCGCCTGGTCCAGGCGGATGGCGTCCCAGCAGCGGGTCACCCGTTCATGAAGATCCAGGTAGCTCTCCCCACCGGGAATGCGTACCCGCACAAAGTCGGCCATCCAGGGATTGACATCCTCCGGCGGTAATTCATCCCAGGCCCGCATCTCCCACTCCCCGCAATGGATCTCCATCAGTTCTCCCATCAAACGCAAGGGCCTGCCGGGGTAAAGCTCATCCGCCAGCAAAGTGCAACGTCGCAAAGGACTGGAATACACCGATGCGATATCGCCGGGCAGATGCCGGCGGATCAGCCCGGCCTCTTCGTGGAACGACGCCGTCACATCGAGGTCGGTTTGACCATAGCACATCCCCCGCGCAACGGCCGGGGTAGTATGACGAATCAGGTAGATCATATTAACGGCTTAAAGGTACCGCCAAAGAAGGATACAACCGAGGTAAACGGTAATTTCCGTCACCTGCTGGATGGAGCCGAGACAATCGCCGGTATAGCCGCCGATCCACTTGAAGAACCACCGGTACATCCCATATGTCACCGCCAACGCGGGAATAATGACGACCGCAAAATACCAGGGAAACACGGTGAAATACCACGGTAGCAGGATGAACGGCAGGAGCGCCAGCACGATGGCTACCGCCAGCCCCGCACCGGATACCGAAGGCCCCGCCAGCGGCCGCGCTTTGCTTTGGTCAGGGTCTGCGGCGTAGGTCCCAGTCTTCATGACGAACACCGGCATAAGACGGCTGACGCTATGTGCGGCCACTACGGCCGGGATAAAGACCGGCAATTCTTTCAGCAGCAGGAATTTGGCGGCAAGGATCGTAATGAGGCCGATCGCGCCATAAGCGCCGATCCGGCTGTCTTTCATGATCGACAGGATCTTCTCTTTTGTCCACCCGCCGCCCATTCCATCACAGACGTCGGCAAAGCCGTCTTCGTGAAAGCAGCCTGTCGCCAGGAAGCCGGCGATCATCGACGCGAGGATCCCGATATCGATCGAAACATAGCGACTGAACACCCAAAACGCGAGGGAACAAAGTCCGCCGACGATCCAGCCGACAACCGGAAAGTATCGTGGCGCCTGCCGCAGGTAATCAGCGCTGTGGTCGGTTGCGCGCGGTACCGGCAGCCTGGTGAGGAACATGACTGCCGTGAAAAAGACGCGAATCTCTTTCTTCATATCTCCCCGCTTTTGCTGACGCCTGCCGATTCGAAAGAAGCCATCTCTTCCAGGAAATTCACCGCAGCTGCCACAAACGGATAGGCCAGCGCAGCGCCTGTCCCTTCCCCTAGCCGCATGTCCAATTGCAGCAGCGGCCTCGCCCCAAGCCACTCCAGCATTTTCGTGTGCCCCCGCTCGCCGCTGCAATGGGAGAAGATACAATTGTCAAGGATACCGGGATCGATCAGCCGGGCCAATAACAACGCCGAAGTGCTGATGAAACCATCGGCCAGGATGACCATCTTCCGCCGCGCTGCTTCAAGATAGGCGCCGGTGAGCATAGCGATCTCGTATCCGCCGACACATTGTAGGATAACCGGCGCCGTTGGATCGGCGGCAATGACCGGCTGATGGCGGGCGTGTACCGCCTCGAGGGTCGTTCGCTTTTGTGCCAGCTGTTCATCGCTGGCGCCGGTCCCGCGGCCAACACATTCGGCGACCGGCATCCCCATGATATAGCTCATGATAAGCGAGGCGGAAGAGGTATTACCAATGCCCATTTCGCCAAACCCGATGCAATTACATCCTTTTTCCGCAAGGCGGGCGACCACCTCGCTGCCTGCCCCGATCGCCGCCGCCGTCTCAGCCGCGGTCATCGCGGGCCCCTCAAGATAGTCGCGGGTGCCGAAGCCGATCTTTTTCGACACCAGCCGGTCGCCGACCAACGCCGGGTCGAATTCAAAGTTGACGCCCGCATCGACCACAACCAGCCCAAGGCCATGCTGGCGACTGAACACATTGATGGCGGCGCCGCCCCGGATGAAGTTCAGCACCATTTGCGCCGTTACCGCCTGCGGATATGGATTGACGAGACCCGTTGCGGCAATGCCGTGATCGCCGGCAAAGACGACGATATGCGGGTGGCTCAGGACGGGATGAGAGGTGCCCTGCAACAGGCCGACCCGTAGGGCGATCTCTTCCAACCGGCCCAGCGCTCCCAGCGGTTTTGTCTTATTGTCGATCCGGTGTTGCAGCGTCTGCCGCAGGCTTTGTTGTGTGGTGGTGGCCATATACTACTTTTATTTTTGGACGTTCTTGATGGTCACAGGTATCCCACTGACCATAAAAATAACTTCATCGGCCTTTGCCGCAATATACTGGTTGATCCAACCTTGCAGATCGGTAAACTTCCTGCCCGCCGCCGTATCTGCATGCATCCCCATACCGATCTCGTTGCTGATGAGGATCAGCAGGGCCTCTTTTTCCGCCAACCCGTCGATCTCGCGGCGGCAGACTTCCATACAGGCATCGACGTCGGATCGGTAGTCGGAAAAGAAATTGGTGATCCATAACGTAACACAGTCGATCACTGCTACTTCTCCTTCCAGCGGAAGCCGGCTGAGACACCGTTGTTCCTCGATGGACCGCCAACGCTCATCACGATACTGCTGATGGACGCGGATGCGCTCCCGGAATTCGTCATCCCAGGCACGGGCGGTGGCCACATAGACGGGGCGCCCGCTATATTGCAGGGCCAACCGCTCAGCATAGCGGCTTTTGCCGCTTCGGGCGCCACCGGTTATAAAGATCAGTCTCTTATGCATGACGCAGATAAAAGTAACTAAAATTCAACCGTGGCCCCTGCAGTGAACATCGCCGGGATCGAGTTATATCCATAGATGGTGTAAAACTTCTTATTCAGAATATTTCTTCCTTCCGCAAACAGCTTCAGCCAGTGCGCCGGCCGGAACTCGGCATAACCATTCAGGATAACGAACGGATCGAGCGCCACGTCCGGAAGCGGATTGAAATTCACGTCATACCCGCCGATGTCATAGCGTTTGCTTTCGTAGTGACCGCTCAGGCTGACAAAGAGCGCGTGAACCGGTCGGATGCCAAGCTTTACATTGACCGTGTGCCCGGGTACCCGGAGCGCGTAATGGTACGACGTATCCACATACGACACATGGCTTTGAGTCTGCTCCTGCATCTTCAGCCAGGTATAGTTGGCGGTCAGGGACCAGATACGCGCAAATTTGACCGTGCCTTCCCATTCGATCCCATTTCCTTTTTCCTCGTCATAGTTGTAATAGAGGTTGGTGAAATAGTTGTAGTCGATCCCGTCCCTGGTCTTTCGATGGAACCAGGTAGTACGGAGATTTACGACGTTATTATCGAACTGGACGCCTGCCTCATAACTGGACGACTTTTCAGGCTGAAGATCGGGATCGCCATAGGACGAATAGAGCTGGTACAGCGTAGGCGCCTTGAAGGCGCTGGCGATGCTGCCATACAGCTTCCAGTTCCGGGCGATCAGCCAGGCGGGGTTGAACGTATAGGTGTAATTGCTGCCATAACGGGAATCAGTGTTGAGGCGGCCACCCAGCTCCACGCTAAGCCCGGATGGGCCGCTGTAGAGGAGGGAGCCGTACATGGAGGTCGCGCTGACCGAAGTATCTTTGAAGGCCAGGGGATAGCCGCCGAAGGAACCGTTCTCATTCATCGAAGAGAACCGGTAATCAGCCCCGCTCAGCAAGGTCAGCCCATATCCCAGGTTGGTGCTGGCGAAGATCTCCAGGAACTGCGACTTGCCGAAATATTGGTCGGTAAAATAGGATTGGCCGTATACACTGTCTTCCAGCAGGCGCCGGTTGGTGGTGCTGTAGCGGTAATTGGCGGTGATGGTTGTTGCGGGCAGCTTATAGCTGAAGCCGCCGCCGGCCATCAGGCTTTTGTTTGCGCTGGTATAATCCACTGCCGGAGTAAAGGCGGCGGCATCGATATCGGTCGTGTAGCCGCTGTATTGCAGGAATCCCTTTACGGTCAGTGCGGTTATCGGGTTCCAGGCAAGGTTGCCGGCGACCATGTCGCCGTGATAGCCGTCGTTGGTAAAAGGCACGTCGGAAGCGGTATGACTGCTGTCATGCGCCGCGGGGAAACCGGTCGTATGGTCATGGTTGTACCGGATATTATAGGTCAACCGGTCGGCCAGCTTTCCGTATACCTGTGCATTACCGTTATAAGTCCCGTAATTGCCGCCTGAGGCGCTGGCCTTGACGCCAAACGGGGATCGGATATCCGGCTTGACGGTGATGATATTGATGACGCCGGCGATCGCATCGGAGCCGTACAAGGTCGATTGTGCGCCTTTTGAGATCTCGATCCGTTCGATCATGGTAACCGGGATCAAGTTGAGATCAAAGCTATTATCGTTCTCTGAAGGATCGTTGACCGGCACGCCGTCGACGAGCACCAGCGTCCGGCCTGATCCCGCGCCCCGGATGGAAATGCTTTGGTTGGTGCCGGCGTCGTTCAGCGAGCCGTTGACGGTGATCCCCGCCTGTTCGCCAAGGAGCTCACCCAACGGTTTGCCGGTGCTTTTTTCGATCTCTTCATGCGGAATGATAATGACTACTTTTCCGGTCTGACTTTGCTTCACCGGATACTTGGTGGCGGTCACCACTACCTGGTCCAATTGTTTGACAGTGCTGTCTTTTTGCGCGGAAACGGAAACGCCGCCGAATACCGGCAGCAAGAGGGAAACCCAATGTTTGCTGATCATTGCAGTTAATTTTTTGCTTTTCTCCCGAAAGCTGTTAATAAATTAATTGATGAATCGGGCAGGTCTTCTGGCTTGTGCCTGACCTCGGATACCTTCCCATCCGCCTGGCGGACAGTGGTGTCGAAGAGTGAAGGTCATTTCGATGGCACTTACAGCTACGGGGATAGCGCCGGACTTACACCGGACTTCCCTTTTAATGACGACGGCGCGTCAACCAAATTCGCGGCGAAGGTATTGATTCTATGCTAATGCCTGTAATAATTTTTGAATACTCCCGTATTCCCGGGTTTGTCCCTGATGCTCCACGAGCCAGATCGGTTGACCGTCGCGTTCGGCTATTCGGATGTGAAGACCGGCGTCGGCGACCGGCTCAAAGCCTGCACGTCGCAGCGCCCTCCGGGTCCAGAAAAGGGTCAGCCCTTCACCGGTTATGCGGACCGGTTTGTCCTGCGGGGTATAGATGAGAAAATTGCCGGACCCTTTGTCGAAAACAACTTCTTCCCCGCCAAACGCATATTCAAAGCTGCCATTCAGCACCAGGTCTTCGGGCGCTCCGCTGCGCAACTGGCCGCCGGATTGAAGCAGCCAGACCTCATCGGCAACCTGTAGCGCCAGGTCGAGCTCGTGAGTAGAAAGTAAAATGGCCTTACGGGTCTCTCTTGCCAGCTGGTGCAGGAGACGCATCAGCAGAATGCGGCTGGGAAGGTCGAGATGGGCGGTCGGCTCATCCAACATCAGGATCGGCGTATCCTGCGCCAAAGCCCGGGCCAGCATGACCTTCTGATTCTGGCCGTCGCTGAGGGTATGGATCTTCCGGTCCCGTAACGATCCGATGCCTGTGACGCGGATCGCCCATTCGATACAGGCCATGTCAGTTGCGTTGAGGCCGCCCAACCAACCGGACCAGGGATACCGTCCCAGGGCCACCAGCGAGTCTACCGTCAGATTGTTGCCCCGTACTCTGTCAGTCAACACAAGGCTTATCTTGCGGGCGAGAGTAGCGGGCGTCCACCGGTCGGTACCCCCGAGATGGATCTCGCCGTCCAACGGCGGTTGCAGACCGCCAAGCGTGCGTAACAGCGTGGATTTACCCGAGCCGTTGGGCCCGAGCAGACAGATCAGCTGGCCAGACTGAAGCAGCAGTTCGGGCAGGCCGCCGGCAACGACGATCTTTTTCGCCCCTGAGCGATAACCCGTCTGAAGATTGCGGGCGGTCAACAAGGTTGTGGCGGCGCTTACCATGGATGGGCCGTTGTTTGACGCAATAAGAGTACGATGACCAGCGGTGAGCCGACGATAGAGGTGATAATATTGATCGGCAGGACGGTCTGGCTGCCCGGCAGTTGCGCGAATGTATCGCAAAGCAGCAGCAGGGTCGTCCCGATCAGGCAACAGGCGGGGATGAGTATCCGGTGACTGGCGGTGTTGAACAGGAACCGCGCGATATGCGGAACGGCGATCCCGATGAAACCGATGGGGCCGCAAAAAGCCGTGATGCTTCCCGCCAGCAGACTGGTGCTGCAAATAATGACCGTCCGGGCTTTACGCGCGCTTAGCCCCATGCTGCGGGCATAGTTCTCGCCCAGCAATAGCGCATCCAGCATTTTGTTTGACAGGAACGCGACGATCAGCCCTATGACGACCACAATGGCAAGCATCGACAGCTGGCCGCCCGTTACCCCGCCTAATGAACCGAAGGTCCATAACAGGTAATCCTTTACCTGTTCGGGGTTACTAAAGTATTGCCAGATGCTTACCAGCGCGAGGGTAATACTACCGATCATGATCCCTACGATCAGCATCATCACGTTGTCCCTTAACCGCCGGGAAAGGATCAGCACGAGCAACATGACGGCGCCTGCACCCAGGCATGCCGCGCCAATGATCAGCCAGCTACCGGAAACGCCAAGCTCTTTGATGGCATAGAGGGTGGCCATACTGCCACCGGCCAGCATGACGGCGGCGACGCCCAGGCTGGCGCCCGCGGTGATGCCCAGGATCGAAGGATCAGCCAGCGGGTTACGGAAAAGGGTCTGCATCTGCAGCCCGCCGACAGACAGGCCGCATCCGGCCAGCACCGCGGTAAACGCCTTTGGCAGCCGGATCTCCTTTACGATGAATTGCCACGTCGGGTCGGCCGTCGACGGAGAAAAGAAGACACGCAGCATCTCCTTCAGCGAAATATTGACCGTGCCGGTCGACAGATCCAGCAAAAAGGCCAGCAGCAGCAAGAGTAGCAGCCCGGTCAACCGGACTTTCTTTAGAGGGCTTGCTGTCATTTGATTTGTTTGTAATAGAACAGCGTATCCGCGGGTAAAACTCCCGGATGCAAGATACGGATCAGATCGGCCAGTACGCGTTGTGGGTTGACGGCGCCCGACTCCCAGTAGTCGGAGGACCCGGCGGCATTAACGCGGCGGTTATAGTTGTAAATGTTATCCGATTGAAAAGAACGGAAGGCGCCGTACCGGCTGTCCTGGGCGAGGATATCCTGTCTTGACCCGATGTCACCGGCATCCAGCCAGAAATCGGCTTTCAGGGCCTCGGGCGCTACTGTCTCGAAGGAGAGCGAAAGACTTCCCGTACCCCTGGTATCCGACCAATGATAGCCGGCTCCGGCATCCCGCAGAAGCTGAGCTACATAGCTTCCGCCGGCCGGGGTATACCAGGTCCCTTTGAACGGCATCCCGATGATGACGGAGGGATGCGCCGCGGAGGTTTTACCGATGGAAGCCAGATGCAGATAGGCTTGTACCACGCTGTCAAATTTCTTGTCGACCAGGGCTTCGCGATCGGTCAGCGCTCCCATCAACTTGACCCATTCCGCCTTACCGAGGGGCGTCGTTTCCAGCCAGTCCGCGTTGGGAAGGACGGGGATACCAGCGTCCAACAGCGTCTTATATTCGCCGAAAGCGGCGTCGGGATTGGTCATAGTCATCACGACCCCGGGTCGTATGGAGATCACCAGCTCATTGTTGAGGTTGGTTTCCAGTCCCACCTGCCTGACCCTGCCGGTCCGGAGGCCTTCGGCGACGACCGGGTTGAAGACATATTGCCCGTCGCCCACACCTGTTACCCGGTCAGCGACGCCGGCGAAATCAGCCTGAGCGATATGCGGTGAACCCATCACGATCATCGACCGTACGGGGATGCGGATCACCTGCGCATGGGCGTGACCTTCAGGGACCGCTACTCCTGCCGGCAGCAACAAAAAGTCCAGCGTGTCAGATTTGCCAGCCGAGTGGTTGAGTATCTTTACTTCCTTATAATCATCGAAATAGTCGAGGGTAAAGTTCTGTGCATACTTAATCCGGGATTTGGTCGGAAAGGGGCGGTTTTCGCCGGTTGCCGGAGACGTTTTGTCGGATGTCACTTGCCGGCACGACAGGGCGGAAAGGGTAAAAACAAGCAGAAAAAGGCGCGCAAATGACCGAATTAAATACATATCGACATGGTTGTCAATTGGCGTGCAAAGTAAACCATTTTTAATCTTGAATGCTTCCACTTGCAAGAATAAATGTCTATGTTTGTTGGCCATTATACCTATTGTATTTAAACGCATTAAACACAAACATGAAAACCTCAAATCTCCTTAAAACCGCGGGCCTTAGTCTTGCTATTGCCCTGATTCTCGTTTCCTGTCAAAAGACGAACACGCAAAAACCTCCGGTTGTAACCGCAGGACCTTCTCAAACCATTACATTGCCGGCTGATAGCGCTGTCCTGAGCGGATACGCTACCGATTCCAGCAGTGCGATCGTATCATACCTGTGGAGTGAGATCACGGGGCCCAGCGCTATCCTTATCCAGGATGAAGGGTCGAAGACTGCGGTGGCGCTCGGATTGGTGCCCGGTACGTATGTTTTCCAGCTGATGGCGACTGATGCCGCCGGGCTGACTGGCGTTGACACGATGACCGTAACCATGACCGGTCCGGGCAAGAATACGAATCCGGTGCTGTTGGCGCCCGTTCATAGCCCGTATGATATCGAGTACATCGGTAGCTCGACCTGGAATCCCTATGAAGGTCAGTATCCGCAAGAGCTGGGCGCAGAAGCATGGACGATCAATTCAAACTACGTAGCGGTCCGGTCAGCTTTCCGCTTCGATCTGTCTCAGCTCAGCAATACGGCGATCGGGAAAGCGCAGCTGTCGTTGTATTCCAATCCGACGCCCTTTACCGGTAACCTGAGCACCCCGAACTATGGCTCGTCCAACCAGTTCTATATCTCCCGGATCGCTACTTCCTGGGATCCGACGCAGCAATATTGGAGTACGCAGGCTTCGATCGACTCAGCCGGTCAGGTGCTGATCCCTCAAACGAATCAGTCTTCCCAGGATCTGCTGAACATCGACGTTACGCAGATGGTAAAGAACATGATCGCTAATGGGAACAATGGATTCGAGATGCGGCTTCAGAATGAGGTGATTTACAACTCCCGCATCTTCTGCTCCAGCAGCTATTCGGATTCGACCAAGGTGCCGACCTTGTATATCACTTACTAAGAATTATCATAATAGAGTCGACAACCCCGCCCGAAAGGCGGGGTTTTTTTAGCGGAAAGCGTAATTGGCGGAAATCAGCAGGGAGGATAATCAGCGGAAAGCGTAATTCACCGACAGGCCGGCAAAATAATTCCTTCCGGGCGCGGCATTATAGAATCGGTTAAGCGCCGCGTTGAAATCATCTCCCAGGCTATGCTTGATGTCGCCGGCATTGTCGATCCCCGCATAGATATCCCCTTTCCAGCGTGACAGCATCTTTCTGAACCCAATACGGCCACCCAGCAGGTCATAGGAGCCGGCAAAAAATGTATTGGCGTCATTGAGGGCGATCCTGTCCGTATAGGTGTAAGTAGCGTTGGCATAGAATCCGATCTTTAGCGAGATATCCAGACCGCTGACGAAAGATTGTGGCGGAACGCTCGGGAGCCGGTGACCGGAGTAGGTGGTAGTATCCTGGGTAAAGCTGGAATAGTGAAAGTCATGCCACGCATGGCTGATGAAGATGCGAAGGCTGCTGCAAAAGCCTTCCGGCAGGTCGATCAGCCGGTATGCGATGAAGGTCTCAATGCCATGCTGGTTTGTACCACCCGCGTTGACTGAAAAGCCGACCCCATTCGAGTCGATCCGTTGGACGATCGCATTGTTGATGTGGAAGATGAACCCGTCGATATCGATGAATAGTCTGCCGTTGAGGAAGCTGGCTCTGCCACCCAGTTCGTAGTCGACGCCATTTTCCGGCTGCAGCTGCGGCCCGACGACGCCATTGCTCTTTTGCAGCTCCTGCACGGTTGGCGTAGAGAATCCGCGGCTGGCGCTGGCATATACGGAGATATCGGGAAGGATCTTCTTTAGCAGTGCGATCCTTGGTGCGACCTTATTGGAAAACCGGATCTTATTGGTCACGGGCGGGTTTACTGTAATAGCGGTAAGATCCAGCGCATTGATATTAAGGCTGGCGCCACCGGTCAATGACCAGCCATCGGGCAGTTGCAGACCCGCCTGAGCAAAGGTCATATAGGTCCAGTTGTTGAGCTTATCATCCGTCTGCAATCCGGCGGGCGTCCCACCGCTGTTGGTATAGTCCCGGGTCTCAAAGAAGCCCTTCTGAGCCTCCGCGCCGGCGTTGACCTGAAGCCGTGATTTGCCCCAATCCGTTGCATACTGCACGACCGTACGGCCGCCGAAATGGGGCTCCTGCCGGTATTCATAGACCCGGATGCCGGGGTTGGTAAAGTCGGTATATGCGCCATACAGGGCGGTGGTATTCTGCCAGTGGTCGTTAAAACGCCAGGTATTGCTAAAGCCGGCCGTAAAATTCTTCTGGAAGATAGCGGCCTTCGCCTGCACCGCGCCCGGCGAAGTCCCTGCCGGAGGTCGCGCCTCCCGCGGATCCTTGTTGTATTCTGCCTGGGTCAGTCCGCCGGGCGTCTGATAATATAGGTCGCTGTAGAGGATATACGCGTGGATAGTCTGCCGGTCGCTTGCTTTGAGCATCGTCTCCCAGCTGCCGATATCCCGCCGCATCCGGGTCTGCTGCCGGTAGCCGTCGCTCGTCTGATGGTCATAAGAAAGGATGTTGCGATGACTGGAGTCACCCAGCCGGAGGTTGACATTGGTCTGATCGGTCGCATAGCTGCCGCCGGTATAGTCGATGCTCAGCCCTTTATCCCAGACGGAGGGCATGCTGCTGATCAGAACAGCGCCCCCGATCCCGGCGCCATAGAGGCTTCCCGCGGTTCCTTTGATCACTTCTATCGACTGGAAATTATAAAAACCCAGTTCGTTCAGATAGGTATTGCCGCCGGGATCGGTCAGGGGGATCTCGTTGTAATAGATCTTTATATCCCGGACGCCAAACGGCGAACGGATCGAGCTGCCGCGGATATTCAGCCGGTAGCTGCCGGGGGAACGCTCCTCCATGCGGACGCCGGGCGTCATATTCATTGCTGGAAGAATACCGGCATTGCCGAAACGGTCGAGCGATGCTTTGCTGACCACAGCGACCGGAGCGCCGACATCGATAAGCTTTCGGTTTTGCTCATAGGCTTTGATTATTACTTCATGAAGCGGGCGGGTGTCGGAAGAGTCGGCAAGGAAATCCCGCGGCGCGGGTTGCTGGGCGCGCGCTAACAGGGAATGGGCCATCAGGGCAGCCAGCAGCCAGCTGATCTTTTTCATTCGGAATGGATGGGTGATAATCAAAGATAGAACAGAATAATCATTATCTTCAACGGGGTCAATCGAATGAGTAAAAAGCAGCTGAATCTTTTCGATCTTGTCATGATCGTGGTATCGCTGGTCATCGGCATGGGCATTTTCCGAACCCCAACGGTGGTGGCAAACCGGACAGGGACGCCATTGCTCTTTTTTCTCGCATGGCTGGCCGGCGGGTTTATCGCGTTTTGCGGCGGTCTTACCTATGCGGAGATCGGTTCCCGGTATCCGGTCACCGGAGGCTATTACAAGATATTCTCCTATGGCTATCATCCTTCGCTGGCGTTTGCCATCAACTGCATCGTCCTGGTGTCGAATGCGGGATCAATTGCCGGGGTTGGGGTGATCGGCGCGGAATATATCGGCAACTTCTTCTATGGGAACCAGCCGACGCCACAGCTATTCAAGCTGCTGGTGACAACGGGCGCCGTCACCTTCTTCTATTTTATCAACCTGCTCGGGCTGCGCATGAGCAGCCGGGTCCAGAACGTTCTCACCATATTCAAGATCGTGCTGATCCTTTTGCTCCTGACTTCCGTGTTCGGGCATCATCCGATCCTCACGCATCCGCAGACCGCTGCTTCCGCCGATGGAGATTCGAACATGGGATGGCTCAAAGCGCTTGGTTTTGGGCTGATTGCGGTGTCCTTTACTTATGGCGGCTATCAGCAGACGATCAATTTCGGCGGAGAGGTCCGCGATGCAAGCCGCGTGATCCCCCGAGGCATTTCCATTGGCGTAGCCGTCATAATTATCCTTTATCTTTCAATCAATTTCGTGTACGTAAGGGTGATCGGTTTCGAGCAGTTGAAGTCCGCCGATTCGATCGCTGCGATCCTGATGGATCATTTGTTCGGCTCCGCGGGCGACCGCATCCTTCGCGTCCTCATGTTCCTATCGGTATTGGCGTATGTGAATGTATCGGTCATGAGTAATCCCAGGGTCATGTGTGCCATGAGCGAAGAGGGCATTCTGCCGGCTATTTTTAAAAAGAAGACGGCGGGACGGGATGTTATCATTTGGTCGCTTACCGCCTATTCCGCCGCCATCTGTCTGACACTCCTATTCATCAGCACAGTGGAGAAGATCCTCAACTATACCATTTTTCTGGACAGTATCGGCTTTGCGACCTCGGCTTCGACCATCTTTATCCTGCGGTGGCGAAAGGTCCGGGAAAACGAAGCTATTTACCGGATCAAATGGTATCCGGCGGTCCCGGCCATTTTGATCCTGGCATACATCGGCGTTGCCACGAGCGTGGTGATGAATGACCCCCGCGCAGCTTTGGCCGGCGCGGGGATATTTGCCTTTTGTTTTTTGCTTTATTTTGCAATCCGTGCCTGGAAAAAACCGGCCTGACTAGACTATGGACATTTCTTATATTATAAACGAGCTTGGGGAAGACAGGGAGCATTATTTCAATGCGGTCGCCCCGCCGATCGTGCAGACGAGCAATTTCCGGGTAGAAAAGGTAGATGAGCTGAAAGCGCGGTTCGAGGATGAATACAGCGGCTATCTGTACAGCCGCGGGCTCAATCCCACGGTGGAGATCCTTCGGAAGAAGCTGGCCGCGCTCGATGGAGCGGAAGACTGCCTCGTCTTCAACAGCGGGGCTGCGGCCATCTTTGCCGCTGTGCTGGCGAATGTGAAAGCGGGAGATCATATCGTGTCCGTCGGCAAGCCCTATACGTGGGCGCAGCGGACGTTCGACGTCATCCTTCCGCGATTTGGCGTCACGACGACCTATGTCGACGGCACCCGGATCGAGAACTTTGAACGGGCCATCCTTCCGGCCACCCGGCTGATCTATCTTGAATCGCCCAATTCCTGGGATTATAAGTTACAGGATCTGACCGCCGTTGCGGAGCTGGCCCGGGCGGAGGGCATCCTAACGATCATCGACAACAGCTATTGTACGCCGTTGTATCAGCGGCCGATCGGCCTGGGGATCGATATCACCATGCAGACCGCCACCAAATATATCGGCGGCCATAGCGATACCGTCGGTGGCGTGCTTTGCGGGACCCGGGAAGAAATGAAGAAGATCTTCGACAGTGAATATTTGAATATCGGCAGCGGTATCCAGCCATTCAATGCCTGGCTTCTGATCCGGGGGTTGCGGACCCTGCCGGCGCGGCTGGAGCGAATTTCCCGGACGACGCGACAGGTTGTGGATTATTTGAAAGGGCATCCCCGGGTTGAAGGCGTGCTCTTCCCGCTGGACGAGACCTTTCCCCAGTATGAGCTCGCCCGGCGGCAAATGGAGGGTGCGTGCGGACTGCTGAGCTTTTATGTGCGGGCCGAAAGCCGGGCCGAAATCGTCAGGTTCTGCGAGAGCCTCCGGCATGTCTTCATGGCGGTTAGCTGGGGGGGCCATGAATCCCTTATCCTACCCAAATGCGCCGGGTTGAGCGCGGAGGAATTTGACGCAGATAACCCCGAGCATCGGATGTTGCGTCTTTATACCGGGCTGGAGGACGCCGCTTATATAATAGACGATCTGGGGCAGGCATTCGACGTGGCCTGGTGAAAAATTATTATAAATTTGTCCCATGAGTTCGAAAAAGTTACTGCTTTTCTTTTCTATTCCTGTCTTTTTAACCTATACCGCTACCGCACAAGACAAATGGGATCTGAAAAGATGCGTTGAATACGCCGTTGCCAATAATATTTCGGTCAAGCAAGCCGATGTTCAGGCGAGGCTGGCCAGGCTGACGCTGGAGCAAAGCCGGCTTAACCAGATACCTACGCTCAATATCGGCGGTACCGCGGCTGTCAATTCGGGCCATACCCTCAATCAGTCCAACTATACGTTAAGTACCCAGACCTACTTCTACAACAGCGTGTCTGCTACGGCCGGCGTCACCATCTTCAATGGGTTCTCCTTGCAGCGGACCATCGGTGCAAACCGCTATGCCTGGCAAGCCATGCTGGCCAACTCCGAAAAGCTGAAGAACGATATCTCCCTCAATGTGGCCAATGCGTACCTCCAGGTGCTCCTCGACAATCAGACGGCCCAGACGGCGCTGCTTCAAATGAAGCTTTCACAGAATCAGCTTCAGCTTACCCGCAAACAGGTCGAGGCGGGAACCTTACCGGAACTGAATGCTGCCGAGCTCGAGTCCCAGGTCGCCCAGGACAGCTCTTCTTACATCACGGCGAAAAGCAATGTCGTTCAGGCCATCCTCAACCTCAAGGCTTATATGGACCTGGATGCGGCGACCCCTTTTGACGTCGATACTCCGCCGGTGGATCAGATCCCCATCGAGCAACTGGCGGACCTGCAGCCCGACGCCGTCTATACGCTGGCATTGACGCACCAGCCGTTGCAAAAGATGGATGCGCTGCAGGTCGAATCCGACCGCCAGGCCGTCCTTGCGACGAAGGGCGCCATGTATCCCACCGTTTCGCTTGGCGGAAGCCTGTCCAGCTATTATCTGAATACGCCGCAGACCGGCTATACTCCATTCACCGCTATCGATACGGTAGGGCATGTGGTAGGAACCAATCAGCCTGTTGTGGGCACTGTTCAAGGGGTTAATCCCGTCAATAACAAGATCGCCTATTTCACCCAACTGAATCAATACTTTTCCCAGAACATAGGCCTAACCGTAAATATTCCCATATTTAACAACGGGTTGCTCCGGACCAATTATAACAAATCCAGGCTCAATCTGCGCAACCAGGAGCTGCAGCGCGACCAGGATAACCTTACGCTGAAGAACAACATCTATCAGGCTTATACGCTGGCGGTCGCGGCGCTGGAGAAGTTCGAGGCCAATAAGATCACGGTCGCCGCTACCGCGAAAAGCTATGACTATGCGCAGAAACGATACAATGTCGGCATGAGCAACACCATCGACCTGCTCACCAACCAAAATAATTATTTCAACGCCAAGGTCAACCTGTTGTACTCCCAGTTCGACTACGTCTTCAAGATGAAGGTGCTGGAGTACTACAAAGGGATGGGGATAAAACTATAAATAGAATAACCTATAACACACATGAATAAGCTATTGCTTCGGATCATAATAATCGTAGTTGTGATCATTCTCTTTCTGGTAGTGGCCAAAAAGGCCGGCTGGATCGGCAAGGAAGAAGGCACCAAGGTCACCGCTGAAAAAGTCGCCAGACGCAATATAACGGAGGTCGTTACGGCCAGCGGGAAGATCTATCCGGAAAAAGAGGTCAAGATCAGTCCGGATATCTCGGGCGAGGTGGTTGAGCTTGGCGTTAGCCAGGAAGGGGATAGCGTGCATAAAGGCCAGGAGCTGGCCAAGATCTATGCGGATATCTATACGACCCAGCGGGATCAGGCTGCCGCCCAAATGGACCAGCAGCAGGCGATGGTTTCCAATATCAAAGAGACCCTACCGGGGCTGAAAGCGACTATGGAAACGGACAAACGGGCGCTTGACCGCGAAAAACAACTGCTCGATCAGAAGGTGGTGTCCCAATCCGAATATGAAACGGCCCAGGCGACCTATCTGACGGCGCAGGCGAATTACATGGCGGCGTTACAGAACGTCCAGGGCAATGTTGCCGGGGTAGCCAGCGCCAAAGCCAACCTGAACATTGCCGCCAAGAACCTCAGCCGGACCACCGTCGTTTCGCCGATCGACGGGGTCGTTTCCCTCCTCAGCATCAAGAGGGGAGAGCGTGTGGTGGGTAACTCCATGATGGCAGGCACCGAAATGATGCGGGTGGCGGACATGAGCAGGATCGAGGCGATCGTGGATGTCGGCGAGAACGATATTCCCAAGGTACAGCTGGGCGACTCGGCGCTGATCGAAGTCGATGCCTATAATAACCGGAAATTCCGGGGCATCGTGACCCAGATCGCCAGCAGCACGACCACCGCCAGCAGTTCCACGACTACCGTGTCCACGAATGACGTCACTAATTTCAAAGTACATATCCGGCTTTCACCGGATTCATATAAAGATCTCATCGATCCCCTCCATCCCCGTCATTTCCCTTTCCGGCCCGGCATGAGCGCCAGCGCCGATATTCAAACCCGGACGCATAAAGACGTGCTATCCATCCCGATCAATGCCGTCGCCACCCGGGAGAAGAACACGGATAATGCGGTCGTCGGCAATACCGAGGCGTCGGACAATTCGGACAACGGCGGCAACAACGATGACAATGGCAATAACAGGAGCGACAGCCGTTCGGGCACCGGCGACCTTGATGTGGTGGCATTTATCGTGATGCCCGGGGACACGGTTAAAAAGGTCAAGGTGCATACGGACATCCAGGACATCAATTATATTGAAATAAAGGATGGATTAAAAGAGGGTGACGAGGTGGTCACCGGTCCCTACAGTGTGGTCAGTAAAACCATGAAAAGCGGGGTGCGGATCAAGGTCGTCCCGAAAGACAAGTTGTTTGAAGGGAATAAGAATTGAGGGTTCCACTTTAAATCTCAAAATCAACTCTGCATGCGTTTTGGAGTGATAGGCAGCGGCAGCTGGGCTACGGCATTGGCCAAGATCCTTACCGATAACGGGAATTCCATCCATTGGTGGATCAGAAACGAGGCGATCATCCGGCATCTCAAGGCCCGTCGCCATAATCCGCAATATCTGTCTTCCGTGAATTTCGACACCGGATTACTTTCGCTGAGCGGGAACGTATCAGAGGTGATCGCGGCCTCGGATTGTCTCGTCATGGCTGTCCCATCCGCCTATATGGCTGCTACGCTTGAAGGAGTGGACAGGAATGCGTTCCATGGCAAAAAGGTACTTTCTGCGATCAAGGGCATCCTTCCGGACTCCAACCTGCTGCTGAACGAATACCTGGACCGGGAATTTGGTGGCAGTCCGGCCGGGTATTTTACGGTAATGGGCCCCTGTCATGCTGAAGAGGTTGCGGCGGAAAAACTTTCCTATCTGACCTTTTCCGGCCAGGATGAGAATGCAACCCGGGATGTAGCTGCTTATTTTACAACCGAGTATCTCAATACGGTGGTCAACCGCGACGTGTATGGGGTTCAGTTTGCGGCCATTTTGAAGAATATTTATGCGTTGGGAGCGGGTATCGCGCATGGGCTGGAATATGGCGATAACTTTCTAAGCGTGCTGATCGCCAATTGCGCCGATGAAATGGCCGGATTTCTCCGAAAACTGGGCATTCACAATATCGAGGTCGGGGTGCATACGCCGCAGGAAGGCTTGTCCAACCGGAAGAGCGCCAACTATGCCGCTTCCGTTTATCTGGGCGATCTGCTGGTAACCTGCTATTCGCTGTACAGCCGCAACCGGACCTTTGGGAATATGATCGGAAAAGGATATTCGGTAAAGTCCGCGCAGCTGGAATTGAACATGGTCGCGGAGGGATATAACGCCAGTAAATGTATCTATTTGAAAAACAAAGAGATAAGGGCAGAGATGCCCATCGCGGAAATGATCTACCGGATTTTGTGGGAAAATGTTAATGTGGGGATAGGAATGAAACAAATTGAGACGTATCTTGTCTAATAGATAGACAAACCTCAAAACTATGCCTCTCTCCTTCCAGGGATTCGGACCAATGGCCATCATCGCGATGGTGCTCATCCTTTCGGTAGCGCAGGGGATAAATTATCTCCGGGCGCGTCACCGGCATCACTAAAAAGATCCGCCGCAATTCCATCCGCGAGCAATTTTCCTTCTTTAGTCAGGACAAGTCTTTCTGTTTGGATCAGCATCCCCGTTTGAACATATCGCCGGGCGCGATCCTGTAAAGACCTTGCTGCCTCCGGTCCAAAACGTCCGGCTACGGCGGCCAGATCGATGCCTTCTTTTGTGCGAAGCGAGATCATGATATATTCGTTCAGTTGTTGGACAGGGGTCAGGGATTCTTGTTCCGCGATCGGGAGGGTATCCTCCGCCAGTGCCGAGAGATACCGGGCGTTATTGGCTAAATTCCATTCGCGCGAACGGCCGTCAAAGGAGTGGGCGGAAGGACCGAGACCCAAATAGGGCTTGCCCTGCCAGTAACTTGAGTTATGGCGGCTGCGATGACCGGGCAGGGCAAAATTGGAGATCTCATAATGATCGTAGCCGGCCTGGTCCATCCAGTCCATCAGAAGCAATAGTTGCCGCGCCTGGTCGTCGGAGCTTACGTCGGCCCGCTTGTGCTGCCGGATCAGCTTGTCGAGGGCGGTGCGGGGCTCGACGGTAAGCGCATAGCAGGAGAGATGCGGGATCTGAAGCCGGATCGCCTCCGCGACGTTGCGTTGCCAACGGTCATCCGGCAGGGTAGGGCCGCCATAGATCAGGTCGATGCTCAGGTTATCAAAGCCGGTATCCTGAGCCAGGCGGATGGAATCCGCTGCCTGGGAGGCATTGTGGGCCCGGTTCATCCATCGGAGGTCGTCGTCAAAGAACGACTGGATACCGATGCTCAGCCGGTTGATCCCTGAGGAACGCCAGGCCCTTAGCTTTTGAGGGTCCGTCATATCGTCCGGGTTGGCTTCAAGAGTGACCTCCGGGTCCGGCGCAAGGACAAAACGCTGATGGATCTTGTCGAGAATGGTGTCGAGTGCGGCGGGGTCAAGCAGAGACGGGGTGCCGCCGCCGAAATAGATTGTCCTGACCGTCGAACCGCCCAGATAATCGGCCCGCCATTCCATTTCTTTCAATAAAGCAGGGACAAAATCGTTGATACCCTGTAAAGAAGTGGAAAAATGAAAGTTACAGTAGTGACAGGCCTGCCTGCAAAAGGGGATATGGAGATAGATGCCTGCCATGAAGGTCGTAGAATTGGCAAAATTACTCAATGGCTGCTGCTTCTCGGACTTTTTTTCCTGCCCTTCTATGGTTGGGCTCAATATCCGCTCCATGTCGTTCCGGTCGATAAAGATTCAGTTTTCATTCAAAAGCAGCTTGGGCTGACTACTTCCTTCCGGTCACAGGTGCAATGCCTCCAGTACGTCGCCAATCTTTTATCTCTTCTTCAGGCCAGGGGATATCTGGCGGCATCCATCGACAGTGTCGCCTATTCCGAAAAGGAGGCCAGTCTTCGGTTATATGTGGGCGATTCCTGGCGCTGGGCGAAGATCGACACCCGCAATACGGACCCGACGCTGCTGGCCGCGGCGGCATGGAATGACAGATCGTTTTCCAATCATCCGATGGATATGCGCTTGTTTCGCAACCGGCAGCAATCGATGCTGGACTATCTGGAGAACAACGGCTATCCTTTTGCCAAAGTGGGGTTGGATAGCATCGTGCTCAAAGACAGTGGCGAGGTCTCGGCGGCGCTCAAGGTGGACAAGGGGCCTCTTTATAAGATCGACAGCATCCGGGTCTATGGGAATGCGAAGATCTCCAATGAATTCCTGCAACGGTATCTGAATATTCCGAACGGGAGCATTTACCGGAAAGACCGGTTGCAGATCATCAGTAAGAAGATCCTGGAGCTGCCTTATGTCCAGGAGCAGCAGCCGTGGAGCCTGACGATGCTGGCGGAGGGGTCCGTAGTCAATCTGTATCTCAAGCCGAAGCGGAGCAGCCAGATCGATGCGCTGGTCGGCTTCCTGCCCAGTAATAATCCGGTGCTCGGGAATAAGGTGGTCGTGACCGGAGAAGCGACGGTCAACCTGCAGAATACCCTTGGGAACGGCGAGACGATGAAGCTTGACTGGCAGCAACTCCAAGCCGGCTCTCCCCGGCTGGATCTGCTATACCAGCAGCCTTTTATCTTCAATTCTCCTTTTGGGCTCAATACATCATTCGATCTGTACAAACAGGACTCGAGCTTTATCAATATAAATTTCGTCCTGGGCGCCCAGTACACCTTTTCCGCCAATCAGAGCGGCTCTGTCTTTCTGCAGCTGGCGTCCTCCAACCTCCTGAACGTCGACACGCCCGGAGTCATTGCCACCCACACGTTACCACCGGAGGCGGATATCAGCTCAGTCAGCCTGGGCGTGACGTACAGCTTCAACAATACCAATTACAGGTTCAATCCCAGGCGGGGTAACGAATTGAGTTTCCTCGGGTCGGCCGGGACCAAGACGGTCCATGAGAATTCGGCGATCGTCGGGTTGACCGACCCCTCCGACAGCGGGTTCAACTTCAAAAATCTTTATGACACGGTCAAGCTGCATTCCTTTCAATTCCTGGTCAAGCTGGATGCGGCGCATTATTTTCCGATCGGCCGGGCTGCGACCCTGAAGCTTGGCGTCAATGCCGGCGTATACAGCAGTCCGAATACCTATCGCAATGACCTGTTCATGATCGGCGGGTACAAGCTCTTGCGGGGCTTTGACGAGGCCAGCATTTTGGCGTCCGAATATGCCGTCGGCACCATTGAATACCGGTACCTGACCGGGTTGAATTCTTTTCTGTTCACTTTTGTAGATGTCGGATGGGCGATGAACAATGTGGCCGACTATAATCTCAACAGCGCTTATTTAGGAACGGGGGTGGGGATGGCATTTGAGACGAAAGCGGGAATCTTCAATATGTCGCTGGCGGCAGGGAGGACGAGTGAGTTGCCATTCGATTTTCATGAGACAAAAATTCATCTCGGCTATGTAAGCTTTTTTTAATTCTATATTTTTGTAGAAATCATGAGAATTTCCATGAACCGGGCGGAGCCCGGATCGCCCTTTCGGCCTTCGGGCCGTAAAGGGCAGACATTAACGGTGTTGAGACAAAAAATTTTATTTCCCAACAATTTTTTGTCGAAATCTTTTATCCTGCTAACCTGCCTGCTTGTCTCCGGTCAGCTATGGGCACAGACCGATACGACCCCGCCGACGCCTTCGGCGGCCCCGGCCCAGCCGCAGGATACGACCATACATGCTGTCATTCACCCGATCCGGGCGATGAGCCGGCGGGATTCTCTGCGCAGGGATTCGATCCGCCGGGTTCGTCGCGATTCGATCCGCTTGGTTCGTCGGGATTCGATCAGCCGGGTTCGTCAGGATTCGATCAGCCGGGTTCGTCAGGATTCGGTTGCCCGGTTGCATCCGGATACGGTTAGCCGGGATACCGCTACGGCGCCGGTAGTGGCTGTGGGAGGCGGGGCGGGGCCGGGCGCCGCGCCGGCCGATACCGGGCCGCCTGTCGAGCTGCATCATCCGAATTCAAAGGACACGCTGTTCTACCTCATCGTCGCGATCCTCTTCTATTTCGCCTCCATCCGCCTCTTCTTCGAGAAATACTTCTCCAACCTGATGACCCTGTTCTTCCGGGTATCGCTCCGCCAGCAGCAGATCCGGGAGCAGGTGCTGCAGACGCCGCTGCCTTCGCTGTTGCTGAATATCCTGTTCGTGATCTCGGCAGGGCTTTATGCCTGTTTCCTGTTGCATTACTCGCGATGGGGCGCCGGGATCAACTTCTGGGTCCTTTACCTGTACTGTATGGCGTTGCTGGCGGCGATCTACCTGGTCAAATTCGTGGTGCTGAAATTTATCGGCTGGGTATTCTCGATCTCGAGAGCGACGGATATTTACATTTTTGTCGTCTTTTTGGTGAACAAGATGCTGGGAATTTTCCTTCTTCCCTTCTTGATCGTAATCACTTTTTCGGGCGACGAATGGCGGCAGGTTTTTATAACTATCTCATTAGCAACGGTATTTGTCTTATGGGGGTATCGGATACTGGCGTCTTACCGTCCCGTAAGAAATGAAATAAAACTAACGCCGTTTTACTTTTTTTTGTACCTTTGCGCCTTCGAGATAGCACCCCTACTGTTGATTTACAAGGTGTTATTGACATATTTGGAAAAAGTGTATTAAATTTGCAAAACCGGACCAAGTCCGGATCCTGAGGGGAATCTACATGACTAAGAACGAGGATAAAAAAAAGATTTTAATCACTCAACCCAGACCTGAAACCGACAAGTCGCCGTATTTCGAGCTTGCTAAAAAGTACGACGTCGAGTTGGCATTTTATCCTTTCATCCGATTGGAACCCATTGCCTGCAAGGATTTCCGCAAGCAGAAGATCGACATCGCCCAATACACCGCCGTTATATTCACCAGCCGCAATGCGATCGATCACTTCTTCCGCATTTGTGAGGAAATGAAGGTCAGCATTTCGCAGGACACGAAGTATTTCTGTATCACGGAGGCGGTGGCGTTGTATCTTCAGAAGTTCATTCTTTATCGCAAGCGTAAGGTATTCTACGGCGCAGATGGACTGAACAAGAGTATGTTCGATGTCATCAACAAGCATAAAGAGAACGAAAAGTTCCTTTATCCCTGTTCGGAGAACCAGCAGGACAATGAGATCATCAACTGGCTCAAACAGAACAATTGCGGTTTTGCCACTCCATTCATGTATCGGACGATCAGCAACGATGTAAAGGATGTCCTCAATCAGAGCGAATACGACATCATTTGTTTCTTTACTCCCAGCGGCGTCAGAAGCCTTTTTGACAATATTCCCAAATTCAAGCAGAACGGCACTAAGATCGGCGCATTTGGCAGCAATACTTCCCGGGCTGTGGAAGAGGCCGGTCTCACCTTGGATATCAAAGCGCCTCTTCCTCAGGCTCCCTCGATGGTCTCGGCGCTGGAGAAATATCTTGCGGTGACGGAAAAGAAAAAATAGGGGCGATCTTCCGGGTTAGCGCGAAATTTGCGTAGTTTAACCACCATGCCCAATCGACTTGCCGGCGAGACCAGTCCTTATTTATTACAGCATGCACATAACCCCGTGGATTGGTATCCGTGGGGTGAGGAGGCTTTGCAAAAGGCCCGGCTGGAAAACAAGCCTATCCTGGTCAGCATCGGGTATGCGGCCTGTCATTGGTGTCATGTCATGGAGAGGGAAAGCTTCGAGAACGCCGATACCGCGGGATTCATGAATGAGCATTTCGTCAACATCAAGATCGACCGGGAAGAGCGGCCGGACCTGGATCATATTTATATGGATGCCGTGCAGGCGATCACGGGCAGCGGCGGCTGGCCGTTGAATGTATTTCTTACTTCCGATGGCCGGCCTTTCTATGGCGGGACCTATTTCCCGCCGCGGCCAATCTATAACCGGCCTTCCTGGATGGAAGTGCTGTCGGGTGTGGCGAGGTCTTTTCGTGAGAAGCGGGCGGAGATAGAAGAGCAGGCGGGAAATCTGACGCGGCATGTTGCCGGTCTGGGATCTTTTGAGATCGGGCCGAAGGCGGGGAACGCTCCATCGGTTGACAGCCCTTTTAACGCGGAGGTGCTGCGGCGGATCCGGGACCAGCTTCTGGTTACCGCTGACCGGCGGGAGGGCGGGTTTGGCGGGGCGCCCAAGTTCCCGCAAACTTTTTCGATCCGGTATCTGCTCCACTATTATTATTTTACTAAAGATGCGGAGGCCCTGGGCCAGGCTTGCCTTAGTCTGGACAAGATGATCGCCGGGGGCATCTTCGACCAGCTGGGTGGCGGATTTGCGCGTTATTCGACCGACAATGAGTGGCTGGTCCCGCATTTTGAAAAAATGCTCTATGATAATGCCCTGCTGGTGATCGTGCTGAGTGAAGCCTACCAGCTGACTGGCAAACCCATATACCGGGAAGCCATCGAGAGCACGATGACGTTTATTAACAGAGAGTTATCAGACGGGGAAGGCGGCTTTTATTCGGCCTTGGATGCGGACAGTGAAGGTATAGAAGGAAAATATTATGTGTGGGAAAAGGCGGAGATCGATCAGGTGCTTGGAGTGGATGCTGAGTTGTTCAACAGCTACTATGGAGTAACGGCGGAGGGCAACTGGGAGGGGAAGAATATCCTCATTCGGGCGAAGGAAGAGCCATGGGACCCGGAGGTGGCCGGCCGGTTGGCGGCGGCCCGGGAGCGGCTGCTGGAATATCGGGCACGGCGGGTCAGGCCGGCATTGGATGACAAGGTGTTGTTAGGTTGGAATGCGTTGATGAATATGGCCTGTTCGAAGGCATATGCCGCATTGGGGAGGGAGGAGTATCGGGAGCGGGCGATCGGCAACATGCAATTTGTACGGTCGAAGTTAAAGGGAGAAGGCATTTATTATTATTATCATTCATATAAAGGTGAGGCGCAGATCCCTGCTTTTCTGGACGACTATGCTTTTTTGATCGCCGCCTTGCTGGACCTGCAGGAGATCACCGGGGACAGCGGTTATCTGCTGGAAGCGAGGGCGGTTCTGGGGGAGGTCATTGCACATTTTAGTGAGAAAGGGACGGGCTTTTTTTATTTTACGCACGATAGTCAGGAGGATTTGATCCTGCGCAAGAAAGAGATCTATGACGGCGCGATTCCGTCCGGCAACTCACTAATGGCATTCAATTTGTTATACCTTTCATTGCTCTTCGATGAACCGGCTTGGGCCGATCGCTGCCGGGAGATGGCGAAAGGGGTCCGGCGGGTGGTAACTGACTATCCCGGGTCTTTTGGAATTTGGGCAACCCTGTATCAGGCTCTTTCGTATACTATTCCGGAGATCGCGATAACCGCCAGGCGGCCGGAAAATGCCCGGAAGGAGTTGTTAAGCCAATTTATTCCTTACCGGGTTTTTCAATCTTCGTCACAGGAAGATACCCATTTCCCCCTGTTACGCGACAGGCCCGTGAGGGAGGTGCCGCAGTTCTTCCTTTGCGAAAATTATGCCTGCCAACTCCCTGTAAACGAGCTAACTGCATTAATCCGTCTCGTAGAAAATGTGAATAAAATTCCATCGAATTCGTACAATAATCCGGTATAGGTTGCGTTTCTATACATAGCGTCAATCCATCCGCCCTTTGGAATGAATATTGTCCGGATGAAAGCTTTGACATTCGAAAAATTAATTTTAAACTTGTAGCGAGATGTTGTCAAGAACGTTTTTTTGCCCAATACCCTTTAATATTATGAAAATGAAAAACCTATCCGTTTTGACGGCTATTTGCGCCATCTTTCTGATGGCAAGCTGTAAACTAGGTGGAAAATCCGGGAGAGGATTACCGGATGACGGGCAACTGCACGGCGTAGCTCCTGCAAGTGCCTACAATCTCCAAAAGCCTCCAGGCATGGTTTATATTCCGCCGGGCACCTTTCACATGGGCCCCAGCGATGAGGATGTGAACTATTCTTTTACTTCCCGCAATCAGCAAATTTCGATCAGTGGTTTCTGGATGGACGCAACCGAGATCACCAACAACGAGTACCGGCAGTTCACGAATTGGGTACGCGACTCGATCGCTGCTACCCAATTGCAGTATGGTAAGGACGTCGATGGTCGTTTCCAGATCGACTGGAAGAAAGCCTCCACGATCAAGTGGGGTGATAAAGCCACAATCGAAAAGATCAGCGCCATGATCGTGGAGCCCGACAACCGGATCTTTGGCCGGAAGGAGCTCGACCCGAACAAGCTCAAGTATCATTACGAAGTATTCGACCTGAATATGGCGGCTCAGAAGATCAACGAAGGGAAGCCCCGGTCCCAGTTCATCAACAAGTATGACCAGGCCGTCTATCCCGATACCCTGGTATGGATCCGTGATTTCAGCTATTCTTATAACGAACCGATGACCAAGCGGTACTATTCGCACCCGGCTTTTGGCAACTATCCTGTCGTGGGCGTCAACTGGAAACAAGCCACCGCTTTCTGCGTTTGGCGGACCCAGTACCTGAACGCTCACCTGGAGGGAAAGCATATGGCTACGGAATCCGATTTCCGGCTGCCTACCGAGTCGGAGTGGGAATATGCAGCCCGTGGCGGTCGTTCCCAGTCGATGTACCCCTGGGGTAACTACTATCTCCGGAACAAGCGGGGTTGCTTACTGGCAAACTTCAAACCCGGCCGCGGGAACTATCCCGAAGACGGCGGTTTCTATACTGTTCGGGCCGATGCTTACTGGCCCAACGATTTCGGTCTGTATTGCATGGCCGGTAACGTCGCCGAATGGACCTCTTCCTTTTATTATGAGGGAGCTTCCAATTTCGAGCATGACATGAACCCTGATATCCGGTGGAATGCAAAGGACACCGATCCCCCCCGTATGAAGCGTAAAGTTATCCGTGGCGGCAGCTGGAAGGATGTAGGCATCTATCTGCAGACCTCGGCCCGTACTTATGAGTACCAGGATACGGCTAAGTCCTATATCGGGTTCCGTTGTGTGATCGATCTGGCGCCCACCTTGACGAACCGCCGATAATTCATTCAGGTACATAAAATTTTTGAACAGAAATTGCGTTTTTGATTTTGAAAACAGTTAAAAAATCAATTAAAATATCTTTTTCCTTAACCCTTTAAATTCCTTCAAAAACAATTTAAATTAATCACTATGAGCGCTGGAGTTTCAAAATCTACCGAAAGACTTATCAATATCATTGTGTGCGTCGGCGCAGCCATCGTTATTTTTGGCGCCCTTCAGAAGATCCTGCACACGGAGTTGGCCAACTTCTTCCTGACGGCAGGTCTGCTGACCGAGGCCCTGATCTTCCTGGTCTATGCGTTCCTTCCCCCTCCGGGCGGCGAAATGCATGCTCTGGTAGAAGCGCTGCCTAAACTGGCCGGTAGCGGCCCCAGCGGGAATCCTGCCCTGGAAAAGATGGACAAGATGCTTCAGGAAGCCGATATCACCCCGGCAAATCTGGGTAAGCTGAGCGAAGGTTTCAAGAAGTTCGGCACCACGGTTGACAAGATCAGCGACGTTTCCGGCGTCCTGACCGCGACCACGGAATACACCAATAAGACCAAGGAAGCAACTGCCGCGCTGGACAATATGAAAGGCGCTTATCAGAATGCTACCAATACGATCTCCAGCTTCAATGCCGCTGCAGACAGCACCAAGCAATTCCATTCACAGGTGCAGGTCCTGACGAAGAACCTGGGCTCGCTGAATGCGATCTATGAGCTGGAACTGCAGGACACCAATAACCATCTGAAGGCGATGAACAGCTTCTATGGCAACCTGGTGAAGGCGTCCGAGACCATGCAAGGCAGTGTGAATGACGCGAAGAAGACACAGGAACAGATCGCCCTGCTGGCCAAGAACCTGGGTAACCTTAACCATGTCTATGGTAACATGCTGAGCGCCATGCAAGGCCGTCAGGCTCAATAAGCCCGGCAATATCGAATAGCCAAGCCCGTTTTGTCCGGCCCGCATGAACCTTAATGAAAAACCATTTAACGCATTTATTTAATTTACTGACCCATGTCTTTACCTAAAGAACCGAGGCAAAAGATGATCAATATGATGTATTTGGTGCTTACAGCGCTGCTGGCACTGAATGTATCCGTGGAGGTGTTGAATGCCTTTAAAACCGTAAATCACAGTCTCGAAAGATCGAACACTGTCATAGATCAAAAGAACGATCTGACCTATACGGCATTCAGAGATGCCGAGTCGGACGAGAAGACCAAAGCCCAGGGAAAGATCTGGGGAACCCCAGCTTTCCAGGTCCAGAACATGGCCAAAGGCTTTTCCACTTATCTTGAAACGTTGAAGATGAACCTGATGAAGGAATCCGGACTGAAAACGGTCAACGGCAAGCCTGAATATACGGAAGGCGATCTCGACGCCGCTACCCGGATGATGGACCAGGGCGGTCATGGAAAGAAGCTGTATGATTCGCTGAAGAACTACCGCGACTTTTTGCTCAACATGATCGATCCTTCCAATCCTGTTTACGCCGATGCAAATCTTTCCGATTCGGTAAAGGTGGAAATGAATAAGTCAAAAGCGGATATTGCCGCCCGGCTTCCGATCGACACCCGGATCCCGCAATCGGAGACCGGTGAAGCCAGTACAAAGGACAGCGGTACCAACTGGACGATCCGTTATTTCCATATGACGCCGACGGTTGCCGCGCTGACGATCCTGAGCAAATTCGAGAGCGACGTCAAGAATTCCGAATCCCAGATCATCGACTACCTGCACAGCAAGATCGGTGAAGTAAAGATCCGGTATGACAAACAGGAAGCCATCGTATCGCCCAGCGCAACATATGTAATGCCGGGTGATAACCTGAGCATCAAGGCCGGGATCGGCGCCTTTAGTTCAACCGCCAAGCCGACCATCTCCTTCAACGGAGCCAATGCAAACGTAGATGATAAAGGTATCGGCGAATACACCACCAAAGCGGAAGGCGCCGGTGAGCATACGGTAATGGTTCATATCACCTACTTTAAACCCGACGGCTCCAAAGGGGAAGAAAACGTACCCGTGAAATATACGGTCGGCGTTCCTTCCGGAGCTTCGATCTTCCTGGAGAAAATGAACGTCGTGTATGTCGCGGAAGAAAATCCGATCACCATCTCCGGTGGTAGCGTAGGCGCGGAGAAAGTCCGTGTCAGCTTTACCAACGGCGATATCCATAAGGTTAGCGGCGACTCATGGGTTTGTATCCCGACGACCCCGGGGGAAGGCACGATCACGGTCGACGCCAACGGCAAGCCGACCCCGTTCAAAGTGCGGGTGAAATATCTGCCGAATCCGACCGGGTTCGTAGGTTCCCACACCGGCGGGGTTGTATCTTCCGCCGAATTCAAAGCGATCGGCGGCGTCCTGGCCAAACTTGAGAACTCCGAGTTCCAGTCCGGATTTACCGTGGTCGACTACAAACTGGCCGCAACGATCAATGGTCAATACCTCGAAGCTCCCAATCAGGGACCGCGGTGGACCGGCCAGGCGCTGACGCTGGTCAACAGATGTACCCCCGGAACCCACGTATTTATCGACGAGTTGCGTTGTAAAGGTAAGGACGGCAGGGTTAGGTCGCTACCCAGCATGATCTTTACGCTGAACTAGTAATAGCTGAACTAGTAATATATAAGAGACAAACCAAGCAGAATGAAAAAGTATTTTATCAGATTAAGCCTGCTGGCCCTGGTCTTCTCCCTTATGGTAGGAGCGGTGGATGCACAGACGACGCCCAAGCGGACGTCGACGAAGAGAAAGGTGGGAAATTCCGCCAGGACAAAGAAAGGGACACAGAAGAATCAGGGTGCTGCGTCCGCAGCCGTCGCCCCGCGGGATACGACGAAGCCCGCTGTTGTCATCCCCGATGCGGATGTCAAGCTGGATACGATCCGGCGGTCGCTCCGGAATGATGCTATCATCGAGCGTAATCTGGTAAAGGACCGTACGCCTCTTCCTTACCTGCATATCCGCGAGGATGACGCCGTTTACCGGCAGCGGGTCTGGCAGGAGATCGACGTACATGAGAAAATGAACCTGCCTTTTGTCTACCGGGCAACCGAAGATAACGGTAGCCAGATGTTCATCAATATCCTGCTGCAAGCCATCAAGAGCGGACAGATCACGGCTTTCGACGCCAATGTCGACGACCGGTTCACCACGCCGATGACCTTTAAGCAGATCTCGGAAGAACTGGTGCCCAAACCAACGGTTGTTGCGATCCCCGACCCGGTGAAAGACCCGGACGGATCCAAGGGTATCACCAAGGATACCGTTATCACCCAGGAATTTTCCGCGGATATCGTCGAGCGCTACCAGATCAAGGAAGAATGGGTATTCGATAAGCAAACCTCCCGGCTCTATGTTCGTATCCTGGGCATCTGCCCTGAAAAGACGATCAGGAACCCGGACGGTTCCTTCCGGGCGGTCTCTCCCCTTTTCTGGGTTTACTATCCGGACCTGCGCCCGATGCTGGCCAAGTTCGAAGCCTATAACGGAAAGAACTTCGGCGCCCGGATGAGCTGGGAAGAGTTCTTCGAAAGCCGGATGTTCGCCAGCCGGATCATCAAATCGACGATCGATAACCCGAGTGATCTGCCGATTTCCGGGTATATCAAGGATAATATCCTCCAGCTGTTGCAAGGCGAGAATATCCACGACAAGATCTTCAACTACGAACAGGATCTCTGGTCGTACTAGGTCAGGATAAAAAAGTTTGAACTAAAAGGGGTGTCGCAGCAGCGGCATCCCTTCTTTTTTTCTGGGCTCCACCCAGTTTAAGTAACTATAAATTAATTAGTTACTATGAAAATTTTTTTTTAAAAATACCCAAAAGCGGGTATTGCCGGTTTGATTTCTTTTACTACTTTTACACTGGTTTTTCATAGGATATTGGATTTTAAAAACGGGGCTGGATATTTATCCTGGCCCCTTTTTTATTGTTTCGGGCTATTAATTCTTTTCCCGTGACCTTAAAAGACCATTAACTACTCCGTTCCGCCTCCCGGCTCTTTTTCCGAAAAGTGATCGTGAATAAGCCGGGCCTTAGCTGGTCCTACCGCGGCAGACAATTCTGCTTCCGTGAGCTGCCGGATCCTGCTGACCGAACGGAACTTCTTCAGCAGAAGGTCGGCGGTCTGTCTTCCGATACCATCGATCTGTTCCAATTCATTTGTAAAGGTGCCCTTGCTTCTTTTCTGGCGGTGGAAAGTGATCCCGAACCGGTGGACCTCGTCGCGGATGCGGCGGATCAGGTGAAGGCTATCGCTGTTATAGGGCAGCCTGACCGACTGGGTATCGCCCGGAAAGAAAAGCTCTTCTTCATTCTTCGCCAGTCCAACCACCGTCATCATTCCGATGATCCCCAACTCCTCGATGCTTTCCATTGCCGCGCTCAGCTGTCCTTTTCCGCCGTCGATGATGACCAGCTGCGGCAAGGACCGATGTTCATCGAGCAGCCGTTTGTACCGCCGGTGAACTACTTCCTTCATGGTGGCAAAATCATTGATGCCCTGAACGGTCTTCACGTTGAAATGGCGATAGTCCTTTTTGCTTTCCACGCCATCCCGAAAGCAAACCATCGCCGATACGGGATAGCTACCCTGGAAATTGGAGTTGTCGAAGCATTCGATGTGCACGGGCAATTCGGCCAGCTGCAAGTCTTCCATCAGTTGCTCAAGCACCTTTCGGCGCTCGTCCGAGGTCTTCCCTTCGAGTTGTAGCATCTTCTTTTTTCGAAGCTCCTCGCGGAAATATTCCACGTTCATTTGCGAGAGGTCCAGCAGTTTTTTCTTATCGCCTCCTTTTGGAATGGTCTGTTCCACGCCTTCTTCGGGGAAGTCGATCGGGAAGGGAAGGATGAGCTCCTTCGCCATGCTGTTAAAGGTTTCGCGGAGCCGAGCGACCGCAAATGCCAGCACTTCCTCATTGGACTCCTCCAAATGGGTCTCGACCTGGGTCGCATGTGTCTGGACGATCGTCCCCGTTTCCACCATCAAATAATTAATATATGCTATATCGCCGTCCCTTGCGATCGAGAAGACGTCGGCGTTACGAAGCTGGCGGCTGACGACCACCGAGCGGGACTCGTAATTTTCGAGATGGGCGATCTTTTTTCTGGTGAGCTCGGCTTTTTCAAAATCCATTTTTTCCGCCTGGTCGCGCATCTCCTTTTTGAATTGCTGGATCAGCGGCCCGAGGTTGCCTTTGAGGATGTTCCTTAGCTGGATCAACCCCTGTTGATAATCTTCAGCGGTCTGGCGCCCTTCGCAAGGCCCCTTACAATTACCGAGGTGGAATTCCAGGCAAACCTTATATTTTCCTTTACGGATCTGGGTCTCCGCCAGGTTGAGCTGACAGGTGCGCAGCTGGATATTGCTTTTGACGAGGTCCAGCAATTCGCGGACGCGCCCTACAGAAGTATAGGGACCGAGATATTGAGATCCGTCACCGATCTTCCGGCGGGTAAGGAAAACGCGGGGGAAAGGCTCGTTCTTTATGACGATAAAGGGATAGCTCTTATCGTCTTTGAGGTTGATATTGAATTTGGGCTGGAATTGCTTGATCAGCGAATTTTCCAGCAGGAAGGCATCCTGTTCCGAATTGACGATGGTGAATTCGATGCGCCGGATGCGTTGTACCAGTTCATGAGTTTTATAGCTCGTGAAAGTTTTGGTGAAATAGGAGCTGACGCGTTTGCGAAGGTTCTTGGCTTTACCGACATACACCAGTTCATCTTTTTCATCGAAATATTTATAGATGCCCGGATCGGCCGGGATCGTCACTGCGATCTGACTAAATTGTTCCGAAGTCATGGGTTATTCATTGTCTTCATTCGTCCTGCCCGCCGCCCAGGATACGATCAGTTGTTGTTGGACCGGAGGCCCATCTTTTACGCGGATCAGCCTGATGACCTGGAATTGTCTGCCCGAGCGCCAATACATTTTATCCAGGATGCTGCTGTCACCTGAAGTTCGGTTTTTTTCGAGGTAGATGCTTTTCACCTGATGGGAGGCGCCTTGCGGGGACGCGATGATATCTACGCGTTGAAGGGGCAGGAACCTGTTGGTCGTCGAATAGGTAAAGGTCACGTCCTGCGTGGCGTTGTCGATAAAAGAGCTTTCGGTGAATTCCTTTTCGAACCGGCCGTTGCGAAATTCCGGCGCCACAAATTGTGCGGCCAGCGCGTCGAACTCAGCAGGTTTGATAAAGGCAGAGTCCTTTCGTCCATTTCGGGTAACGACCTTGCGGATAGCCACCGGCATCGAGTCGATCTGCCGGATCTCACCTTCAAGCGCGTCGGCTATGGGGAAATAGGAGTGGGTGGTAGTGTCAGGATGGGATACGGAATCCTGGGATTGGGAGGAAGGCTGCTGCGGGTGATGGGCACAGGCGCCGCAGAAGAGCCATCCGCCTGTAATGCAGGCGAAGACAGTTTTGTTCATAACTCCAAAATTACGGAAATATGGGCAGTGGCGTGCCGCAGGGGGTGGCGGGTGTAACGGGCGGCTTACGGCAGCGGTTTGGTAATGCCGAGCTTGATGCCATATCCTTTCAGGTTTTCGCTGATGGGATAGGGGTTGCTGCTGAGATACGTGGAGAACAACTGATAGCGGAACTCCGGACCGATCTGCCACCGGATGAGACCGGTCTGGTAGGATAAGAATGCTTCTATGCCGGCGCTAACATTCCATCTCCGGAAAGCGGAAGGCTCCTTTGTATAGTTGGTATAGTCGGAGCTCAGAATATAGGAATCGGTATTGAGCAGATAGCTCGGCTGGATCGTAGCGCCGAGATTGAATTGCAGGCGTTCGTTGCCGAGTATCCGCAGGTCGAAGCCAAGCGGGGCGGAAAGCTGGTAATAGTCGTTGTACAGCGTCGCCTGTACCGGATTGGCGGCGGTGTTTGGGTTCTGCGCCGGGACGGGAGCCTGGGCGGCGATGGAATCCATATAGATCGAATTGCCAAGCTGGGTACGGAAGCTTGCTGTTTGTTGTTGCTGTTGCTCGGTGGTATAGGCCAGCATTCTATAGCGGCTATAATTGAATTGCAGCCCGCCTTTTACGGTCAGGTTGCGGGTCACGCGGTACAATACATTGGCGCCGAACTCGAATCCAAGCGCCGGAGTGCGGTCGACCCAGTTCTGCACATCGCCGGGATGTACGGTCGCTACGGCTCCCCCGAGCTGTTTGGACGCGGCAAGCGAACCGCCGGACAGGTTCCGATAATTGACAGTCGGCGCGAGGACCAGCTGGAGGAACAACCGGCCGCGGCTTGGGCTGGGCGGCAGGGAATATACGGCATAGTCGTGGAGCCAATTCACGCGGGACAGGTCCGCTTCTTCGCCGATCGCGTCGGCGGATGCTTTAGCAGTTCCTGCTGAATCATTTATGGTGGTTGAGACGGAGCCCTGACGGGTCGATGGGTTACGGGCGATCTGGCCATAGGCGTGGATGCGTTGCTGACCTCTCGCGCTCAGGCTTTCGATCACGCCGCGCACAAATGCATCATTCGCGTCCGGTTCATGTCCGGTCTCTTTGGAGCCGATGATTTCCGTAGTCTCGCGGGTATTCCCGGCCGTTTCGCGAAGCGCCTCGGCATTGTTATGCGAGGCATCCGCGGTGCGATGCGCCGATGGATTGTCCGGGGCATTCCGAACCAGCCAGCTATCCAGCAATCCCGGTTCGGACGGAGGATTGTCGGGCGCTTTGTTCATGGCCATGGTCATCGTTGCAGTCGTTCCGTTCGATCCGATCAGTGACGGGGCTTCGCCCGGCAGTTGTACGGCGTGGCTCAACAGCTCGGAAAGATCGGGTTGGCTGACAACCGGATGGCTGATCGTGATGGCGAGATGGTTAAGCAGGGGTTGGCGGCCCGATGTGGCGGCTGAATTGACAGGATGGAGCCGGACGAAACTGGGATGGGAATTATCTTCCTGTTGGCCGGGCCGCGCTGGATCGGTGTTGAAGCCATCGGTGGAGTTGCCGGCGCCGGCTAATTTATGCGATAAGGGATGGCTTGGAGCGATCAGCTCTTTGCCGGCAAAGAAGAGGATACCGGTCACCAGAAAAGCCATTGAACCGATAAACCATTTGCGCTTCGTATGTAAAGAATTGTGAACACCCTTCCAAACGTTTTCGGAAGGATACATTTTATATTGTTCTGTCTTCCCCCTGATCAGTTGTTCAAATTCGTCACTATAGAAGTTACTTTCCTTCATTGGTCAATCAGTTTTTGGGATGCTTTCATGGATCGGATTTAGTTAACGGATCGCCAACAGCCACTCTGATTTCTCTCTGGGTTTGGAGAGGATCTTCTTTTTTATCAGAATATCCTCCAGCATTTGCTTCGCCCTCGTATACTGGGACCGGCTCGTGCTTTCCTCGATATCGAGCATATCGGCTATCTCCTTGTGCGAATAACCTTCAATCGCATACAGGTTGAGGACAGTCCGATAACCGATCGGCAGGATACGGATGCATTCTACTATCTGTTTGGCCTGAACGATGGATGGAACGCTTTCTTCCCGTACCTGGACTCCGTGCGCATGCACAATGTCCAGGCTTTCATTGAACCGTTTATTCTTTTTCAGGTTGTTGATGCAGGTATGTACGATTATTCTCCTGATCCAACCCTCGAATGCACCCTTGTTTTGAAAGGTGTGTATTTGGGAAAACACTTTTATGAATCCTTCCTGCAACATATCCTCTGCGTCTTCCCTGTTGTGGGCGAACCGGTAGCAGACGGCCAGCATTTTCGGACTGTAGCGGTTGTACAGTTCGCGTTGGGCGCTGGCCACATTCTTCAAACAGCCTTGTAAAATGGCTTCTTCGGTCATGATAACCGCATTGGTTGCCCTGTAATTTAGACAATTTTAACGAAGTAAAGCTGCGCGTGGTAAAAAAAAGAGTCTAGATGAGAATTTCACCCGTCATCTCGGGCGGGATCGATAATCCCATCATTGTCAGGATGGTAGGTGCAAGGTCTCCCAGCTTGCCGGTCCGGATCCCGCCTTTCCAGCTCTTGTCGATGATAAAGAAGGGCACGGGGTTCATGGTGTGTGCGGTATTGGGCGTCCCGTCCTCATTGATCATATAGTCCGCATTTCCATGGTCGGCTGTCAGGAATACGGTATAGCCATTGTCAAGGGCGGCTCCGACTACCCTTTTCACGCAACGGTCGACGGTCTCCGCCGCTTTGATCGCGGCGTTCCAGACCCCGGTATGTCCAACCATATCCGTATTGGCATAGTTAAGGCAAATGAAGTCGGCGGTTCCGGCCTGGATCTCCGGGACGATGGCGTCGGTCAGCTCTATGGCGCTCATTTCGGGCTGCAGGTCATAGGTCGCGACTTTTGGGGACGGGATCATGATCCTGCGTTCGCCTTCGAACGGAGTTTCGCGGCCGCCGCTGAAGAAGAAGCTGACATGCGGATATTTTTCCGTTTCGGCGATCCGGATCTGCTTCAATCCATTCAGGGCGATGATCTCACCCAGCGTATGCTTCAGGTCGTCGTTCTCAAAGACGATATTGACATTTTTGAACCGCTGATCATACTGGGTCATAGTGGTAAAGTGAAGCGACAATTTTTTCATATCCTGGTCAGGGATATCGCGCTGTGTGAGCACTTCGGTGATCTCGCGGCAGCGATCGGTGCGGAAATTGAAGCAGAGGGCAAAATCGCCGTCCCGGATCGAAGCTACCGGTTGATCATTAGGGCCTACGATGACCGTAGGCCGGATGAATTCGTCGGTTACACCGGCGAGATAGGATTGTTCGACAGCCGCCAGGGCGTCCGTCGAGCGCTCGCCTTTTCCCCGGACCATTGCATCGTAGGCGAGCCGGACCCTTTCCCAGCGTTTGTCCCGGTCCATGGCATAGTACCGGCCGCTGATGGTGGCGATCCTGCCGGCTGTCTTGTCAAGGTGAGCCTGCAGCTCCCGGATAAATCCAAGTCCGCTTTTCGGATCGGTATCCCGGCCGTCGGTAAAGGCGTGGATGAAGACGTCTTTCAGCCCTTCTTTTGCGCAAACGTCCACGATCGCCATCAGGTGGCGGAGATGAGAGTGTACTCCGCCGTCGCTGACGAGGCCCAGCAAGTGGAGCGGGCGTCCCGCGGTCCGTGCGCCGCGGATGGCGGCCAATATGACTTCGTTGCGGCCAAACGATCCATCCCTGACGGCGACGTTGATCCGCTGCAATTCCTGGTTGACTATCCGGCCGGCGCCCAGGTTAAGATGGCCTACTTCGGAGTTGCCCATCTGGCCATCCGGCAGGCCGACGTCTTCGCCAAAAGTGACCAGGGTCGTATTTGGATATGCGGAATAGAGCGAGCTGACAAAGGGTACCCGGGCGTTTTGGATGGCATCCGACCCCTTTTCACGGCCGAGGCCCCAACCATCCATGATCATAAGGATGACTTTCTTGTTGATTGACATAGTAAAGAGCGCTTTAGACGGCGCAAAGGTAGGGGATAAAAGTTTGGCATAGATTTGGGATTAAGCAGGGCGACTAATATTCTATTATATGAAAGGCATACTGGGGATGATGGTTGTGACCCTCGTATTAACGTTGGTTTCTTTCCGCCCTATGTATTCGCTGGATGATATCACTTACGCCATCCGACTTGGTAATGCCGGTGAGTTATCCCGGTACCTCGACAGCCGGGTCGACATCAGCCTTCCCGAAAAATCGGATAACTATAGCAAGATCCAGGCTGAGATGATCATCCGGGACTTCTTTTCGACAAATGTGGTTCGAAATTTCGTAGTCCGGAAATTGGGGTTTAGCGGCAGTACGGAATATTGTGTCGGGGTATTACAGACCCGCAACGGAGATTATAGAACTACGCTATTTATCCGGCAAAGAGGAGATAGACAGGTATTGCAGGAACTTAGATTTCAAGTCAACCAATAAAGGTTATCCTACGGCAAGATCATCGTTTTAGAATGGCGCCCGGTCTCTGACCGGGCTTTTCCATACATTTGCGTCATGTCCAAATTTGACGAGCAACTCCAGATGCTTGTGCTGAATGCCCTGCAGGAAGACGTCGGCGACGGTGATCATACAACTTTAGCCTGTATTCCGCCGCAGGCCCGCGGGAAAGCGGTCCTCCACATCAAGCAGGATGGCATTCTTGCCGGGATGGAAATTGCCGAGAAGATCTTCCGGATAAAGGAACCGTCCGCCCGGTTCACTCCTTATAAACAGGATGGCGACGTCATGCGCGACGGGGAAGAGGCTTTTGTCGCCGAAGCGTCCATTCACACGATCCTGCAATGCGAACGGCTTATCCTGAATTGTATGCAGCGCATGAGTGGCATCGCCACCCTGACCCGGCAATATGTCGACCGGTTGCAGCGGTATAAGACGAGGATCCTGGATACCCGGAAGACCACCCCGAATTTCCGGCTTCTTGAAAAGGAGGCGGTCCGGATCGGCGGCGGGATCAACCATCGTTTCGGTCTCTTCGATATGATCCTGCTAAAGGATAACCACATCGACTATGCCGGCAGTCTGGAAGCGGCGATCGAAAAGGCCGGCATATACCGGCAGACGCACAAGCCGCAACTCAAGATCGAAGTGGAGACGCGGAACCTGGAAGAGGTCCGTCGCGTTCTGGCGATCGGGGAGGTCGACCGGATCATGCTCGATAATTTTACTCCCCGGCAGCTGGCCGATGCTTTGTCGCTGATCGGCGACCGGTTTGAGACCGAAGCAAGCGGCGGTATCCATATCGGCAACATCGAAGACTATGCCCGCACCGGCGTAGACTATATCAGCGTCGGCGCGCTTATACATCAGGCGCGGAGCCTGGACATGAGCCTGAAGGCGGTGAAAATATAAAATAACTGTATGGGCAAGAAGAAACCCGGAAGCAACGGCCTCGTATATTCCACCGACCCCGATTTCCGGTTCGGGGAAGAGCCTGTCCCCCAGGAAAGTCTGGAGAACAGGCAGCAGCGACTCAAAGTAAGGCTGGATACAAAGCAACGGGCCGGAAAGGCGGTTACGCTAGTGGAAGGGTGGATCGGGCCTGACGCGGAACTGGAAGAGCTTGGTCGTCAGCTAAAGACGCATTGCGGTACCGGTGGCTCCGTAAAGGACGGCCTGATCATCATCCAGGGCGACCAACGGGAGAAGATCGCCGCGTGGCTGATCTCCAAAGGGTTCACGGCTACCAAGCGCATCTGATGTATCTCGACCTGTTGATACCGGCCTGTATCCTTAGCGGCGTCGTGACGATCATCAGCTTCTTCCTGTACGTCCGGCACCGCATGGGTTTCCGGGAGAAGGAGGAGCAACGTTACCGGCAAATTCATTTTATCAGCCTGGCGCTTTTTGTCCTCTTCGGCGTCCTCATTCTTATCGAACTATCCCACAGGTACAATCAACCACGGATCTACTATTGATCAAAGTTTGATGAATGCCCTGACCAGGCGTTCATGGCCCGCGGTGAGTTGCAGGAAGTACTGGCCGGGCGGGAGGTCGCCTACCATAAAGGTATCGCTCCAGACAGGCTGTTGTTTCTGTGACGTCCACCGGCGGAGTATACGCCCCGTGGCGTCGACGATGTCAACTGCAAGCGGCCCGGGCGACGGATCATCTAACTGGACGAAGAGATGGTCGGTACAAGGATTCGGGTTAATGGTCAGGGTTGTCTTAGTGGGCGTGAGGCTTACTTCCCGGATGCCATAGTAGTTGACCGTCCCGCTCTCATCGATCTGTGTGAGGCGGTAGAAGTTGTTGCCGGCCAGCGGCGATTGATCTAAATAGGAGTAGGCGCGGGCTGTAGCCGAATTGGGGCTTGCCGGGACCACCGTATCGAGGTCCTTGAAGGTTTGTCCATCGCCTGACCGTTGTAGAATGAAGTATTTATTATTTTGTTCGCTGGAGGTTGTCCAATCGATATCCACTCCCGCATTGTCCGGAGCGAGGGCGGCCGTGTAACCGGTCAGCGTCAGCGGCAGCGGCGCGGTGGCCGAAAGCGAGTATTGCGCCAGCCATTGATAGGCGTTCAACCCATTGCTGTAGATCGTGAAAGGATTGAAAGATTTGGTCCATGCATCGTGTCCCGACGCGTTGAATACGGTATCGATGGCCGGGATGGCGGGCGGCGGGGAAGCAGAGTTGATCAGATCGACATTATCGACCGTCACGGTATAGGAAATGGTGGGATCGCCGGAATTGTTCGTAGCGAATACCGGGAGGTTGGCTGCGGCAATGATGTCCGCCATCTGCGCATTCATCGCTTTTGCGCCCGCGACCACGAAAACGGCCGCCAGCTTGTTCGCATAAGTAGCGCTGCTCCCGGCATAGGTCCAGAGCGCTCCGCCGCCCATGCTATAGCCCGCCAGATAAATGCGGTTCCTGTCCACGCGGTAATTTTGTTCCGCATAGGTGATGACGTCATCTACATCGGTATTGTCAGGCCATGCAGCGAACTGCGGGATGATCACGATAAAGGAACTGGTTTGGCCGTTGACCGTTACACTTTCGGGGAACAAATGCTGGTTGATGTACATCGGAATCGCGTCATTGAGAACAAGAGGTAACTGAGTGGTCCCGTTACCCAGCTCTCCCTCGCCATGAAGAGAAATGATCAGGGGATATTTTGCCGAGCCTCCGACATAACCCTTCGGCAAATATTCATAAAAGCCGTTGCTGTTGGGGCCGGTGGCGATAAACCGCGGCGTCAGGGTGGTATCCGCTTCGGCCTGGGCAAATGCTGTCGTAGCAGACAAAAAGGTAAGCGCCGACAAAAGGATCACTTTCGGCCACAAATGGTAGATTTGGAACATAGTTGATCGGGTTAAGATGGCAGAAACAGTAAAGGCCTGGAAATTAGGGGGGAAGGAGTACGATCGAACGCCCATAAGAAGAGCATCCAATACGCTCCAATTTCGTGCCAATCTGGCCTAATGCGGCCAGATCTTTTGATGGCCGACTACGCCGGTTGATGGTCGGTGACTGCCCGGCGGCTACTGTCCCTGAGCCAGCGAATATGCCTTTCGGTCGCCGAGGAGATTCAGTAGTTCGGATGAACAGATCTTAAAGTCGCCGCTCAGGCTTACGTAAAGGCCGAGGACGTCCTGCTGATTCAGCGGGGAGCCGTCGATGCTTTCGAAGCGGACATTGTATTGGTTCACCAGGTTAGTGTAGACCGATCCCGTCGGCCAGACCTGGGTACCCCGGTTGCTGATATTGATGAGGTTGAATTTTACACCTCCATGCCGCTGGCATTTTTTGGCAATGGTTACCGGCTGCTCCGAGCTTTCAATAAAGAAGTCCACTCCGACGATGGCTTCTTTTTGGGGGTCTTCGGATACCATCATTTCATTTTTTGCAAGCCGGAATGCGGTAGTGGTGACAGGCATATTTGGCAGGATCGGCCTGGCCCCGTGTTGCGGCGTCTTGCCGAAATTGGCAATGATGGCTTCGGCAAATGCGGTCGTGCCAAGGGCCTTTGTGTTCTTATCCCCGAAGTCACCGGTATGGACGCCCTGTTCCAGTGTATACAATAAGGCGTTCTCGATGACGGCTGCATTTTCCATCAGGCCGAGGTGCCGCAGCATGGCGATGCCGCTCAGGAGCAGAGCGGTCGGGTTGGCGACATTCTTGCCGGCGATGTCCGGCGCAGTGCCATGGACTGCTTCGAAGATGGCGATGTGGTCCCCGATGTTAGCGGAGGGCGCAAATCCTAATCCGCCCACCAGGCCGGCGCAGAGATCGGAGATGATGTCGCCCTGCAGATTGGTCAGCACGACCACGTCGAAATCCTGCGGCCTCACGACCAGCTTCATCGCCAGGTCGTCGACGATGATGTCATCCGACTTCAGTTCCGGGTATTCCTTCGCCACCTCCTGAAAACATTCCAGGAACAGTCCATCCGTCAGCTTCATGATATTCGCCTTATGGCCGCAGGTGATCCGGCGGGCGCCATTCTTTTTGGCCATCTCAAAAGCATATTTTATCACCTGGAGGCTTCCGGGCCGGGTAATGAAACGTCTGCTCAACGCTACGTCCTGGGTCAGCATGTGCTCGATCCCGCCATAGGTATCCTCGATATTCTCGCGAACGATGGTAATGTCGATCGGAATGCCGGCGCGCGAGAATACCGTATCCACACCATGCAATGATTGGAAGACGCGCTTGTTGGCGTAGGTATTCCAGGTCTTCCGGGCGGTCACGTTCACGCTTTTCACCCCCTTGCCTTTTGGCGTTTCCATCGGTCCTTTGAAGAGGATCCCCAGGTCTTCGATGGTAAGCTTCGCTTCGGGGGTCATTCCGTTGGAGAACCCTTTGTCAAAGACCCATTTTCCCATTTCCACCACTACGTATTCGAGGGGAACTTTGCCCGCATTGAAAATACCCAGTACTACGTCCATGATCTCCGGACCGATCCCATCACCCTTTGCAACCGCGATCTTCATATATAATTATTTTTGTATTCGTCGTTGAGCCCACCGGTTGGGAGGCGGCCGCAAAATTAGGTCCATTGTGCCTATTTTGATTAACTTTAGGAAAATTTGGTTATGATGGCAAACAAGATCTCGGAAGGAATGGAGGTGAGCGTAGAGACGTTCTACCAGCCGGACTATTCCAATCCCATCTCCGGAGAGTATATGTTTGCCTATCGCATCACGATCGAAAATCACAACGGTTTTGCGGTCAAATTGCATCGGCGTCACTGGCACATCTTCGACAGCAATGGCAGCTACCGGGAAGTGGAAGGCGAGGGGGTGGTGGGGGTCCAGCCTATCCTTCAGCCGGGGGAGAGATATCAGTATGTGAGCGGTTGCAATCTCCGGACGGAAATGGGAAAGATGTATGGCTCCTATATAATGGAGAACCTCCATAATAAGAAGACCTTCGAGGTGAATATCCCCGTTTTTGAGATGATCGTGCCCTTCAAGATGAGTTAGGCTGACACTATCTACACCGTAGGCTGCTGCTTCGAAGCTCCCGCTCTGTACAGCGCATAACCCATTATCACAAAGCAGAGGACTCCCAGCAGATAGTAGCCCGGCTCGCTCAGCGCCGAGGTAAGCTTTGACTCCAGGCTAAGTTTGTCGAGGAATGCCACAACTTTTGCGGGGATGTGCAGGAAGGCGAAGATCACGCCCATCAATGCGCCGCCGGCGACCAGTCCGGTTGCAAACAGGTTGCCTTTTTCCAGATCTTCGCCCATTTCGGAATAGGACTGACCCCGCTTCTTCTTGACTTTATCGACGATACCGCGGATGGCGCCGCCGCAGAAGATGGTCAGGGTAGTTGACAACGGCAGATAGACGCCGATCGCGAAGCTGAGTGAGCGAACGCCGCAGAGCTCTACGACGAGTGCAAGCGCCGCGCCGACCAGCACATAATTCCAGTCAAGGTTGCCGGACTGGATCCCTTTGATCAGCGTGGCCATCAGGGTAGCCTGAGGCGCGGGGAAAGTGGTGCCGATCGCATGCTGGACGCCGTGTGCGGCCAGATCGGGAGTGGGGGTGTCGAGCACTTTTATCGTAAAACCGACGGCGACGGCGGAGACGATCACGCCGATGATCAGGGCAAGCTGCTGATATCTTGGCGTCGCGCCGACGAGGAAGCCCGTTTTCAGGTCCTGCGAAGTGCCGCCGGCGTTCGAAGCGGCGATACAGACCATCCCGCCGACGACAAGCGCCATCGGCTCATAGATCTTCCCGCTCCAGCCGATCGCCAGGAACACGAGACAGGTAGCCATTACGGTAGCGATCGTCATTCCGGAGACCGGGCTGTTGGAGGAGCCGATCAGACCTACGATGCGGCTTGCCACCGTGACGAAGAAGGCGCCAAACACGAGGATAAGCAAACCGATCAGCAACCGGGAAAAGAAGTTGTCACCGGGGATGATACTCAGACAGGCGATCAGAATGACCAGGCCCAGGCTGCCGAACGCCACTACCTTTAGGCTAAGGTCGCGTTCCGTGCGGATGCGGCTGTCCTTTCCCGCTTCTTTTACCGAGCCGATACTTTCCCTGAACGAGGCGGCGATGGTGGGTATCGTCTTGATCAGGGTGATGAGACCGCCCATGGCAACCGTGCCTGCGCCGATCAGCCGGGTATAGGCGCGATAGATGGCTGAAGCGGGATCGGCAAATGTTTTGGTTACCGGGTCCCAGCCGCCGGCGCCGCCGGCCGAATGGATGTCGGCCAGATAACCCAGCTTCACCTGCTGTTGTGCGATGGTCACGGGGTCGATCAGCGAAGCCAGTAACGGATGGATCACAAACCAGCTAAGTATGCTGCCGGCAACGAGCACTCCCGCGATCCGGGGCCCGATGATATAGCCGACGCCCATGTATTCCGGGGTGATGTTTGCCGAAAGTTGGGCCGAGGGGTAAATGGCATTGAGGCTTTTGCTTTTTACGGTATCGAATACCGGCGTTTCCGCGATAAAACGAAACAATTTCTGCCCCAGCGCATAAACAAATGCAAACCCCAATCCCTGAAACGCGGCTTTGGCGAAGTCGCCGCCTTTCTCGCCCGCCTTTAGCACGGAGGCGCAGGCAGTGCCTTCAGGATAGGGGAGGGTCTCGTGCTCTTTGACGATCAGCGACCGGCGCAGCGGGATCATCAATAAGATGCCAAGCATGCCCCCAAAGATGGAAAGGATGAAGATGACGGCGTAGTTGAAAAAGTTGCCCGCTTCGGCGTTGGAAAGGAACAGGAAACCCGGCAGGGTGAAGACTACGCCGGCGGCGATGCTTTCACTGGCGCTACCTGTCGTCTGGATGATGTTGTTCTCCAGGATGGTAGTCCGGAACAGCCGGCGTCCGAGTGCGATGGCCAGTACGGCGATGGGGATGGAGGCGGAAACGGTGATCCCGGCTTTCAGCGCAAGATATACGGTGGAGGCGCCGAACAGAATGCCGAAGACGCTGCCCAGCAGCAGCGCCTTGAACGTGAATTCTTTCATTTGCGTCTCCGCGCTGACGAAAGGCTCGAACTTTTTATTATTGCTCATGAAGACCCTGTTTTTTCACGTACTACCCGGTTAAGCCACTTGATCCGGCTAAAGATCAGGGCGGAGCCGAGGATCCCGGCTACGAACCAGATAAAAAAGTAGATGCGTTTATCCGGGAATTTGTCCCAGGAACTTGTCATCAGGCCGGCGACCTTGCTTCCAAGCGACATGGTCAGGAACCAGCCGCCCATCAGCAGCGAGGTTAACCGGGCGGGGGCCAGTTTGGACACCAGCGACAGGCCCATCGGGCTGAGGAAGACCTCCGCCGCGGTGATCACGAAATATGTACCCCACAACCAGCCGGGCGACACCTTATATCGATAGATATTGGCTACGGATATGACCGCAAATACCATTACCAGGGAAGAGAAGCCCGAGAGGAGCAGGGCGATCCCGAATTTGGATGGCGTGGTCGGTTCCTTGCCTCTTTTACGCAGCCACGTGAGGAGGCCGACCAGCAGCGGCGTCAGCGTCACGATAAAGAAAGGGCCGATGGATTGGAAGAGCTCTGCATTGGCTAGCCGGAGATCGGCGCCCGGTGGCGGCCATTTGTCTTTTTCCAGATTGTGCAGATAGGGGTCGGGACCGGAGACCTTTATGGTATGGCCGCTGTCGTCCCTGACCGGCGCCATATTGGCGTTCAGCGAGTCGACCTGCCGGGGTGAAGCATTGACTTTTTGGAGGAGGCCCATCCAGTCCGCGCCTTTTTCGATCAGCGGTGAGGTGATGGCCCGGTCGGTATGGCGTTCCGTCCAAAGCGTATAGCCGGTAAAGTTCTGATAGTAGAGCGACCAGAAGATGACGGAGACGGCAAAGATGAAGAGCAGTGCGCCGATCCCTTTCTTGTCTTCGGCTTTTGCCCGCACCCAGATCGAGACAAAGAAGCCGAGGATAGGTATACAGGCAAAGACAAAGGCGTCGCTGGAAGCGGTGCCCATGATCGTCGTATGAAAAAGCGCCCCGGGCAGCCACCAGCCGAGGATAGCGGCGGCGATCGCCGGCACGAAAACGTAAATAGAGATCTCTCCCAGCGTCATATCCTCCTTTGCCGGCTCTTTTCGTACATCCCCTGGCCGGACGTGCCGGAGGTTCATCGCCAGGTTGATGAGGCCGATGATCATGCCTACCCCTGCCGCGCCAAACGCATAGCCCCAGCCGTACTTATTACGGAGGTAGGCCGCCGCAAAGTTGCAAAGCAGGGACCCCGTGTTGATGCCCATGTAGAAGATATTATAGGCGTTGTCCTTTAGCGGCTTCAATTCCTCCTTATTATAGATATTGCCGAGGAGGGTGCTGATATTGGGTTTGAAGAAGCCGTTGCCGATGACGATCAGGCCGAGGGAAATAAACATGGCGGTGTCACCGGGAAAGATCAGGCCGAAATAACCGGCGGCCAGGAATGCGCCGCCGATAAAGACAGACCGGATATAGCCGAAATAGCGGTCGGCGATCATCCCGCCGATGAACATCGGAAGCCAGATCAGTGCGAGAAAGGTCCCGGTGATGTCGGCCGCCTTGACTTCTGAATAGCCCTTGCCTGTCTTATTGTCCAATAAATATAGGAGGAGGATGCCCGCCAGCAGGTAGTACGCGAACCGTTCCCACATTTCCGTCATGAACAGTACATAGAGACCTCTAGGGTGCCGGGCTTTGGGAGCGGTGGGTTGACTCATGCAATTTTGGAATTATGGTTCGCGACACCTAAAATAAATTCTTTTTTACAATTTGCGCCCGAAATTCGAATTTCGGGGCTGTATGAAAATCTTACTGCTTGGTTCAGGAGGCCGGGAACATGCTCTGGCATGGAAGCTGGCTCAGAGTCCGTTGTGTTCGGCGCTCCACATCGCCCCGGGGAATGCCGGTACTGCTCAATGTGGAACGAATATCGACCTTTCCCCCCTTGATTTTGAGGGAATCCGGCGCCATTGCACGGCGGAGGGCATCGAAATGGTGGTAGTCGGGCCGGAGGAGCCGCTGGTCAAAGGCATCGTGGACTATTTTGCCGGAGATCCTTCTTTGCGAGGCATTCCGGTGATCGGGCCTTCGGCCGCCGCCGCTCAGCTGGAGGGAAGTAAGGCCTTCTCCAAGAAGTTCATGGACCGGTATGGGATCCCGACGGCGGCTTATCGGGAATTTAACAACGATAATTTTACGGAAGGCATAGCTTATTTGCAGCAGCACTCCCTGCCGATCGTGCTGAAAGCGGACGGCCTGGCTGCCGGGAAAGGAGTGGTGATCTGTCAGAACCCTGTCGAAGCCGTAGCGGAATTCGAACTGATGCTTCAGGGCAACAAGTTCGGGGTGGCGGGCAATAAGGTGGTGGTGGAAGAATTTCTGACCGGGATCGAGGTGTCGGTCTTTGTGCTGCTCGATGGCCGGGACTTTGTCATCCTGCCGGAGGCCAAAGATTATAAAAGGGCGTATGAAGGCGACAAGGGCCCCAATACCGGCGGGATGGGAGCGGTGAGCCCCGTGCCGTTCGCGGACGTTGGATTCATGGACAAAGTGACGGAAAGGATCATCATTCCAACCGTCAATGGGCTGAAGGCCGAAGGCATCGAGTATAAGGGATTCTTGTTTGTCGGGGTGATCAAGGTAGGGGATGACCCTTTTGTGATCGAATACAATTGCCGGATGGGGGATCCCGAGACGGAAGTGGTCATGCCCCGGCTGTCAAATGACCTTGTGGAGCTATTCAATGCCGTGAGCGGGCAAACGCTGCGGGAAATCCGCATCCGGCAGGAGCCGCGCATGGCCTGTACCATCGTAGCTGTCAGCGGCGGGTATCCCGGCCATTATGAAAAAGGGCTGCCCATTACCGGTCTGGACCAGCCGATGCCGGGGGACAGCCTGATCTTCCATGCGGGAACGCGGACTGACCGGGAAGCCGTCGTCACCAATGGGGGAAGGGTGCTTTGCGTTACTTCGTTCGCCGATACGGTTTATGAAGCCGTCGACAAATCCCGGGACGTCCTGGATCATATCCATTATGAAGGGATCTATTACCGGCGCGATATTGGCTTTGAATTTTTATGATGTACTATACCGACTATCTCCAACTGGAAAAGCTACTTGGCGCACAGCAGCCGGAAAGTGACAGGCAAGGGCAGCCGGCCCATGACGAGATGCTTTTCATCGTCATCCACCAGGCTTATGAGCTTTGGTTCCGGCAGCTGCTGTTCGAGACGGACTCGGTCATCGGCATTCTCAGCCGGCCGGCGCTAAACGACAATTCACCCGAGGTGCAGACGATCGTGCACCGGTTGTCGCGTTGCGCCACCATTCTGAAGGTGCTGGTGCATCAGATCGATATCATGGAGACCATGACGCCGATGGATTTTCTGGACTTCCGCGACAAGCTGCGACCGGCTTCAGGGTTTCAGAGCTGGCAGTTCAAACTGCTGGAAGCCAGAATGGGCCTTAAATACGAGCATCGGTACGGCCAGGAATACTATCTGTCGCAACTTCGTCAACCCGAGATCGACCGCATCCTGGCGGCCGAGAAGGAGCCTTCGCTGTTACAGTTGCTCAATGACTGGCTGGAGCGGATGCCGTTCCCTCCGGGTGACCGGGCCGGATCTTTCTGGGCGGATTACCGGGATCGCTATCAGCAGAGCCTGAACGATACCGAGAAGGGCAACCTGACCTATTTCGATTCTGTACTGGGTGGAACCGCCGGTGCTGAAAACAGGTCGCTTTCTCCTGCCGCGTGCCGCGCGGCGGTCTTTATCATGTTGTACCGGGGGTACCCGCTGTTACAACTGCCTTTTCAGCTGCTGCATCAATTGCTGGAGATCGACGAGCAGCTCAGTACCTGGCGCTTCCGGCACATGAGTATGGTCCATCGGATGATCGGCACCCGGACCGGCACCGGCGGCAGTACCGGCAAAGACTACCTGGGAGCGGCTTTGCAACGTCATCATCTCTTCAAAGAGATCGCCGCCCTCACCAGTTTCCTCATCGAACGGAAAAGGCTTCCGGTGTTGGACCCGGAGATGGAAAGAAAGCTTGGGTTTTCGGCAGCTTGAAGAAAATACGGGCCGGTGATCTTTTTGTATGCGGCCGGATACGATCAGCGACATTTTGTCGTTCTGATGGAGATCGTACAGCGTGGAGGAAAAAAATTTTGGCGGGTAACAAATCGTGGAAAATTATCCGGTAAATCAAGGGTTTCACCTTGTTAATTCAAATTATTTCCTTCAATTTTGCTGCACCTAAGCAGATGGAGGAGCTGCAATGCCACACCAAAGTTTGCTTGCCGGCAGATCGTAGCGCGTTACCATTTAGAACTTAAAATCTGACCTATACACAAAATGGGATTATTCAATTTCCTTACGCAAGAAATAGCCATGGACCTGGGTACCGCCAATACCCTGATCATACACAATGACGAGATCGTGGTAAATGAGCCGAGCATCGTAGCCCTCGATCGCAATAATCCCAAGAACGTGCTGGCCGTTGGCAAACGGGCGTTGATGATGCACGAGAAGACCCACGAAAGCATCCGGACGGTTCGCCCCCTCAAAGACGGCGTTATCGCAGACTTCAATGCAGCCGAGCTGATGATCCGGGAAATGATCAAAATGATCTATCCCAAGAAACCGCTTTTCCCGCCGAGCTGGCGAATGATGATCTGTATCCCTTCGAGTATTACCGAGGTGGAGAAGAGGGCGGTCCGGGACAGTGCGGAGCAGGCAGGCGCCAAGGAGGTCTATCTCATTCATGAACCGATGGCGGCCGCCCTGGGTATCGGGATCGATGTGGAAGAGCCCGTTGGTAATATGATCATCGATATCGGAGGTGGGACGACGGGCATTACCGTTATCGCGCTGGCTGGTATCGTTTGCGACCAGTCGATCCGGATCGCGGGTGATGAATTCACCGCCGATATCATGGAAGCTTTGCGCCGTTATCACTCCCTGCTGATCGGCGAGCGGACGGCCGAGCAGATCAAGATCCAGATCGGCGCCGCGCTAAAAGACCTGGACAATCCCCCCGATGATATCCCGGTGAATGGCCGTGACCTCGTTACCGGCATTCCCAAGCAGATCATGGTGTCCTACCAGGAGATCGCCGAAGCGCTCGATAAAAGTATCTTCAAGATAGAGGAGGCCATTCTGAAAGCGTTGGAGACGACCCCGCCCGAGCTGGCCGGGGATATCTACCGCCGTGGGCTTTACCTGACCGGTGGGGGCGCGCTGCTCCGCGGTCTCGACAAGCGGTTAAGCCAAAAGATCAAATTACCCGTTCATATTGCTGACGACCCGCTGAAGAGCGTTGTCCGTGGGACAGGCATCGCCTTGAAAAATTACGACAGATATCCCTTCGTGATGCGATAGGACCAGGATAACGATCTGTAAACCTCGAATTAAACCAGCTACCGGTGCGTAACGCTTTTCTCTTTATTCGAAGGCATGTCAACTTCCTCTTCTTCCTGGTGTTGCAGATCATCGCCCTGTCCTTCCTCTTCCGGTACAACAAATTCCACGAAGCAGCCTTTCTGAACGTCAGTACCGAGGTGACGGGCCGGTTCAATGAGAGATACAATAGCATCGAGTACTATTTCCAGCTGAAGAAGACCAATGAAGCGCTTGTTCAGGAGAACCTCCGGCTACGCCAGCAGTTGGTAGACAACTTCGAAGCGCCGGACTCGAACAAACGACTGTTCCGGGACACCATCCGGGTCGACTCGGTGCGTAAATGGCAGTTGATGGAAGCAAAGGTCGTCAACAACACGATCGCGCTGCCGGCCAATTATCTCACTATTCACCGCGGTTTCCGGCAGGGGGTCCGTCAGAACATGGGCGTTACCGGACCACAAGGGATCGTCGGATCGGTCATCAACGTCAGCGAGAACTTTGCGATCGTCATGAGCGTGCTCCATCCGCAGTTCAGGGTGGTGGCCGCCTTGAAGAAAGGCGGCGAGAACGGCACCGTCTATTGGGATGGGATCAGCCCCAGCTTCATCTCCATGCGCAACATCCCCCGGAGCGCCAACGTCGTGGTTGGGGATACCGTCATGACGAGCCAGGTCACTTCGTTATTCCCGGCCAAGCTCATGGTCGGTACCGTGGCGGAGATCGTACCCGACAATACGTCGAACTTCTACAACCTGAGGCTCCGGCCGTCGACCAATTTTTCCAATATCGAATACGCATATGTGCTTGACAACCTTCAGTCCGATGAACAGAAACGGTTGGAAGACTCTACCCGCAAAAAAGTCCAATGAGTGAATTGCTGAAATATATCATCCGTTTTATACTCTTTATCCTGGTGCAGGTGTTCATCCTGTCGCATATGCCGCCGCTACATCGTTTCGTCACGCCTTATCTGTATTACCTGTATATTCTTTGGCTTCCGTTCAGCCTGTCGCGGATGTCGCTCACCTTCATCGGGTTCGTCTTCGGGCTTTGCCTGGACTATTTCCTGAAGACACCGGGGCTTCATGCCGCGGCCTGTACGCTGATCGCCTATGTCCGGCCTTTTGTCATCGGAATGCTCATTTCCCAGGAAGGCGCCGACAAGAACTATATCGCCCCTTCGTTCGTGAGTATGGGATGGGCGCCTTACGGCACCTATGTCTTAGTCCTCACTGTCCTGCATCACTCCTACCTGGTCCTGCTGGAATGGATGACTTTTGGCTCCTTTGTATATTTTGTCGGAAAGGTGGTTGCTTCCACTGCGGTCAGCCTCTTGCTGGTGCTGCTGACGGAGGCTTTGTTCTTCCGCAAACAAAAGTTCAGGACCAATACGATCTAGTGCCTTTTAACGTTTAAATGACCGGTACTTTCGTAAATTCGCAGGTAGTTCTATGTCGGTATTCAATCAATCGCGCAGCAACATCATCCGTCTTATTTTCGCCGGGTTGTTCCTCATCATCACGGCACAGCTTTTCCACCTGCAGATCATCTCCAAAAAGTATAAAGTGCAGGCGCAGGAAAATGCGTTGTTCCGAAAGAGCGTCTATCCGACCCGTGGGATCATCTATGACCGGAAAGGCAGGGCCATTCTCAATAACACCATATTCTACGATCTGATGGTGACGCCATCCCAGGTCAAGAATATCGACACCCCCTATTTCTGTCAGTTGATGAATATCGATACGGCTGAGTTCCGGCGACGGATGACCAGCCCGAAGATCAGGAACAGTCCTTTCCGCGCCGTCACCTTTCAGGACCTCCTCGCCCCGGACATGTATGCCCGGATGGAAGAGAATTTATGGAAATTCCCGGGGTTCAACCTTCAGGAACGTCCGGTCCGGATCTATCCATACAATGCGGCGGCGCAGGTCACCGGTTATGTCGGCGAAGTGGATTCCGCTATTCTGCGGCGGTCCAACAACTTCTACCAGCTGGGAGACTATGTAGGGCGGAGCGGGCTCGAGCAATCTTATGAGAAGGTATTGATGGGTCAGCGGGGCACCGAGTTCTGGCTTAAAGATAACAAGAACCGGCTGGTGGAACGATATGAGGACAAAGCGCTCGATACCCCCGCCATTGCCGGGAAGAATCTCAATACCTATCTCGATATCGAGCTGCAGCAGCTTGCCGAGCGGCTGCTTTATGGGAAAACGGGCGCGATCGTTTGCATAGATCCCAAAACCGGCGGTATCCTGGCCATGGCTTCGGGCCCGACGTATGACCCGAACAGCCTGACGGGGCCGGACAAGCAGTCCAATTATGCGCGGCTTGCGCTGGACGTTTCGGGACCCTTATTGAACCGCGCCATCAAAGGGCAGTATCCTCCCGGCTCGACCTATAAGCCATTGGGCGCACTCATCGGGCTCGATGAAGGGGTGATCACGCCGGCGAGCGGGATCGATTGCCGGGGCTTTTATTATGGCTGCGGTGAGGTCCGCAGATGTGACGAGCATGCGCCGGGTCATGCCGCCAACCTTCGACTGGCGATTGCGCACTCCTGTAACTCATTCTTTTACAATACATTCCGATTAGAATTGGACAATCCGGAATTTCATAGCGCGCGGATCGGGTTAATGAAATGGAAAGAATATGTCAATGGTTTTGGGCTTGGTCACCGGCTGGGGGTAGACCTGCCGAGTGAAGACGGCGGCAATATCCCGGATACCGCGGTTTATGACAAAGACTATCATCACTCGTGGAATTCCTGTACCATGGTGACGATAGGTATCGGTCAGGATAAGATGCAGGAGACGCCGTTGCAGATCGCCAATTCGATGTGTGTCGTCGCCAATAAGGGATTTTATTATACCCCGCATTTTGTCCGGGATATCGAGGGCTCGCCCGAAGACGACACGCTGCTCAGCCGGTTTCATGTCAAGCACCAGGCGGTATCGCATATCTCCGACGAAGATTATGACGTGGTACAGAGCGGGATGCAGGGGGTGGTGGAGATCGGGACAGGGCAGGCCGCACGGATCCCCGGGATCGACATCTGCGGTAAGACCGGTACGGCGGACAACAAGATAAGGATCGACGGGCGGGTCCTGATGTTGAGGCCCCACTCTATCTTCGCGTGTTTTGCGCCCCGGGAGAACCCGAAGATCGCGGTTGCGGTGATCGTCGAAAACGGGGGCCATGGCGCTTATGCCGCTGCGCCGATCGCTTCGCTGCTGGTTGAAAAATATCTCCGGGATACGATCGCCACGGATCGCCTCGAGCTGGAGGATGAGATGACCAACAAGAATACGATGCCCAAATATCTGGTCCGGCAGCAATTCAAAGCCGATTCGGTACGGGCGGCGGATTGGGCGGATGAGACCGGTGACAGCAGCCGGTGGCTGAAATACCAGACGCCATCGTTCCGTTATTTGATGCTGGATACTTCCGACAACTCCAGGAGCCCGCTGCTGGCCAATCTCCGGAAGGCGCCGCCCTATAAAAGCGCACTGGCCGAGCGGTTGGCGCGGATCAGGGCTCAGGCCGCCGCACAGGCTGCGCAGCAGCGTACCGCCGACAGCGGTCAGCAGGCGCCGCCGGCCGATTCGGTCTTGAAGCGACGATCACGCAAAAATAGCTTATGAGTCAGCGAAACCCAACGATATCCAAAGGCGTAGACTGGTCCCTGGTCTGGATCTGGTTCACCCTCTCCGTTATCGGGATCACGTGCATCTTTGCCGCGTCCTGGCATGAAGGGGACAATGTCGTCCAGGGATTCATTTCACTGAAGACGGATTATTCCCGGCAATTGCTCTTTCTGATCATAGCGGGTATCGTGGGGACGTTCATCCTGCTGACCGACAGTAAATTCTTCACGGCGACGGCTAACCTGGGGTATGCGTTTGGGATCTTTTTATTGCTCCTGGTCTTTCCCTTTCACACCCGGGTCAAGGGGACCGAGTCCATTATTCGCTTTGGCAGCGCTTTTCAGCTTCAACCGATAGATCTCTGCAAGCTGTTCGTCAACCTGGCCCTTGCCAAATATCTTTCGCGGGTGGAGACCAATTTTACGCGGCCGCGATCGCAGATCATCGCGGCGATCATTGTTCTGGCGCCGGCGGCGCTTGGCAAATTACAAGATGAGACCGGTCTGGCCCTTGTCTATTTCTCTTTTTTCCTGGTCATGTTCCGTGAAGGTCTTCCGTCGGCGGTGCTGATCATCGGCTTCTCTTTTTCCGTGCTGGTGGTTGCCACGTTGCTTGTGGAGCCGAATACGCTGGCGTTGGTCCTGACGGGGATCGCGGTGCTGGCGATCTATGTCCTGCGTAAGGCGATCAAACGCAGCCGCAGGATACTATTGCTGATCGCCGGCGTCTGGTTTGTCTGTGTCGGCGTACAGCGGTTTGTCGTGCCGTGGACGTTCCATCATGTGTTCAAACCTTACCAGGTTAAACGGATCTATGACGCGATCGGTAAAGAGTATGTGCCGGACAACCAGGCGGCGGCTGTGCAGCTGGAGAATGAAGAGCGGAGCACCACCAGGAAAAGCACGAGTACAAGCACCAACTATAATGTAAAGCAAAGCAAGATCGCCATCGGCAGCGGTGGCTTTATCGGCAAAGGACTGCTAAAGGGAACGCAGACGCGGTATGATTTCGTCCCGGAGCAGAAGACGGACTTTATCTTTTGTACGATCGGGGAGGGGTTCGGCTTCCTGGGCAGCTTGCTGTTCCTCGGTATTTATGTTGCGCTGCTCATGCGGATCGTAACGATCGCCGAGCGACAGCGAAGCGTCTTTAGCCGATGTTATGCCTATGGTGTGGCCAGCGTCCTGTTCTTTCACATTACCATCAATATCTGTATGACCATCGGGCTGGCGCCGGTGATCGGTATTCCGCTGCCTTTCGTCAGCTATGGCGGAACATCATTGCTCACTTTTAGTATTATGCTATTCATCCTGGTCCGGCTGGACGCCGACCGGCAGATGGTGTTGAGGTAGCCGGTACGAGGTAGTCGCTACGAGGTAGCGTGTATCTCCGCGGCGCGTATCTTTGCGGCATGAAAATCATCCCCCTTTCAGAGGGCGCATTCACGATCGACAAGTCCAAGCTATTTGTTCCTTTCGATACCGCGCAGGATGACCTGCAACAGCGGCCGGCCGGCAGTCTGCTGGTAGAGGTCCAGCCATTTGCCGTGCTGACGACGGAAGATGTCATCGTCATCGATACGGGGTTGGGGTTTGAACAGGAGGGCAAATTACAGATCCATACGAACCTTGAAAAAGCGGGGATCTCGCCGGACAAGGTTACCAAGGTATTGCTGAGTCATCTCCATAAGGACCATGCAGGCGGGATCTGTCCGGATGGCCGGATGTCGTTTCCGAATGCGCAATATTATGTTCAACGGCGCGAGTTGGAATACGCCTATGAAAAAGGGCCTGCCTCTTATTTAACGGAAGAGTTGGAATGTCTGAAGACTTCGCCGCGGGTGGTATTTCTCGATGGGGACGGGGTGTTGGACGGCTATATCCGGTATCAGGTCACCGGTGCGCATTGTCCGTGGCATCAGGCTTTCTGGATCGTCGATGGCGGTGAGACCGCTTTTTTTGGCGGGGATGTCGCGCCGCAGCTACAACAGATGAAGAGCAGGTTCGTGGCGAAGTATGACTATGACGGGAAGCGGGCGATGGAGCTAAGACAGGAGTGGTGGCGTCAGGGCCAGGCCGGGGGTTGGAGCTTTCTTTTCTATCATGATGTGAAGGTGCCGGTGTGGCCGCAGGCTTCGCAGCCAGGGGTATAAAAAAGGCCTGCCCTGGAAAGAGCCGGCCGTTGCTAACCTATGAAAAACACCAAGTTCAAATATCGTTAATCGAGTCTCTTTTTGTAAAATTTATCGGTCAATTGGCCAAAAGTCGCGGTCTATTGACGTTTGCCCCTAGCGGTGCGGGGGTGGTCCAACGGGCATTCCGCGGCGGCGGCTGTTCATTTCCTGCTGGACGAGCCGGTTGAAATCGCGTTCGGCTATAAAGAAATCGTTGATCTTGCCGGGTGAAATCGCCTTCAGAAATTCCACGCTGTATTTCTCGCGGATAGCCAACATGGTTTTTTCGAATTGCAGCTCATTCGGATTTGGGGTATGCCGGAAATTGTAGACCGCTTGTTTCTTCTCCGAGTCATACAAATTATAGATCGGCCAGAATTTCTCGGCTTCCTGTGGCGTCAATCGCAGCCGGGTGGTGATGAATGTAGTCTTTAAAGCCTCCAGTTGCCCGTCCCAGGAATTTTTGGGGGTTTGGGACTGTGCCGGTAGGGTCAGCCAGCATAGGATCGCCAATACGGAAAGTAATTTTTTCATTGTTGCGTCTAATTCGTGGCAATATCATCTGCTTTTCCATGTTCCTCCATATACTGCTGCAAGTCATTATCCGAAACTTCACCCAGGAGCGATTGCACTTCCCCTTCATTCAGGTCCAGCGTCGCCGTACCGGTGTTCGCCTGTTCCGCGAGGATGGTATGTTGATCGTCGAGATAGGCCTGCATATCCTGGTCGCTCACTTTTTGCAGGGCCATCGCTATATCCGGCGCCTTGTTGCCTTCTATCACCTTGTTGCCAACCTGCGGCCGGCTGAAGATCAGCAGGAAGCAGGCGGCGATAGCCGCCGCCGAGGAATATTTCCACCAATTTCGTTTCAGCACTTTAGCCGCTTTACGATGCAGGGGGATGACCTTTGCCATAGTATCCGGGCCGGCTACCATTTCGAGGATCCTTTCGGGCAGCGCGGCAAAATATCCTTCGGGCACCCGAAAAGTTGTCCGGTTTTGCGCTACGGAAAGTACCGGGGCCAGCTCGTCGAAATATCCTTGAGGTACCGCATATGCGGGCTTGTCCCGAAGTACGGCTAACACCGGGGACAGTTCATCGAAATAACCTTCCGGCAACCGGTACGGCGTTGTCCGGGGAATCCGGCTGATCGTAGGGGAGAGACGCGCCAGCTCCGTATCGGCGGTTTCGGCGGCGGGCGGCGGAGTGTTATCCGATGCGCTGCCGGATTTGATCCGGGCGAGAACCCGGGCCGCAAAACCTTCAAAATAACCTTCGGGTACCTGGAAGGCCGACGATGGCGCCGGCAGGGCCGGTCCCGCACCAGCAGAGGCATTTGTCGCTATCCGGCTCATCACCGAAGCAGGGAATCGCTCGAAATATCCGACCGGGGCCCCGTATGGAGTTTGCCGGCCGATCCCACTCACGAGCTCACTTAGAGCCTTCAGTTCCACCGATATTTCCTCCCTTTCTTCCATCTAGTTTCAGACCCTTTTGGTTAATCAAAGTTTAATGATTGAGGATATAATCCTCGATTTTTTTAACGGCATGATGATAGGACGCCTTGAGCGCTCCTTCGGAAGTGTCCAGTACCCGGCTCATTTCCTCGTAGGGCATTTCGTCGTAATAGCGAAGGGTAAATACAACTCTTTGTTTTTCAGGAAGTTGCTGGATGGCTAGCTGAAGTTTCCATTCCAGTTTGTTCGGATCGAAATATTTATCCGCTATGACCTTGTTGCTCAGCCCGCTTTCCATCTCATCGAGTGAAGCGGAGGATTTGCGCTTTTGTTGTTCCAGAAAGCTCAGGCATTCATTGGTGGCGATCCGGTACAGCCAGGTATATAGTTGGGAATCCTCCCGGAAATTATCCAGCCCGTTCCATACACGTATAAATACATTTTGCAATACGTCATTGGCGTCTTCATGTTCCACCACCATCCGGCGGATATGCCAATAGAGCTTCTCCTGGTATTTCCGGATGATCGCCGTAAAAGCCTTTTCCCTGGTGGCAGGATCCCGGAACTGCAAAAGCAATTCGGTATCTTGATTGGTCACCCCCATAAAGTTAGCTATTTATTTTTTCTTCCTATGACCTTCTCTGCTGCTGCGATGATATTAGGGGTATCCAGCCCGTATTTGACCATCAGTTCCGCCGGAGTGCCGCTTTCGCCGAAGGTGTCATTGGTGCCCACGTATTCGACCGGCGCGGGGAAATGACGGGCCAGGGTTTGGGCAACCGAGTCGCCCATTCCACCGATGATGTTGTGCTCTTCCGCGGTGACGGCGCAACCGGTCTTTGTAACGGATCGCAGGATAGCGTCGGTATCCAGCGGTTTTATGGTATGGAGGTTGATGAGCTCGGCCGAAATGCCTTTTTCCTGCAAAACCCTTACGGCTTCGACCGCTTTCCAGACCAGGTGACCGCAGGCAAAAATGGTTACGTCCGTTCCTTCGGCCAGGACCTGGGCCTTTCCGATCTCGAACGGCATCTTGTCGGTAAAGATGGGCCATACCGGGCGGCCGAAACGAAGGTAGACCGGGCCCCAATGGTCGGCGATCGCGAGGGTTGCGGCTTTTGTCTGGCTATAGTCGCAGGGTACGATCACGGTCATGCCCGGAAGCATTTTCATCAGGCCGATATCCTCGAGGATCTGGTGGGTGGCGCCGTCCTCGCCGAGGGTTACCCCTGCATGGGAAGCGCAGATCTTCACATTCTTTCCCGAGTAAGCTACTGACTGGCGGATCTGGTCGTACACGCGGCCGGTGGAGAAATTGGCGAAAGTGGTTGTAAAAGGGATCTTGCCATTGATAGTCAGACCTGCCGCGATCCCGATCATATTCGCTTCGGCGATGCCGCACTGGATGAACCGTTCGGGGAATTCCTTTATGAACTGGTTCAGTTTCATCGAGCCTAGCAGATCGGCGGTAAGGGTGACGATATCGGGGTTCTTACGGCCTGCTTCTACGATCCCATCTCCAAATCCGCTGCGAGTGTCTTTCTGTCCGGTGACTTGAATGTCTATTAGCATTAATTCTATTTTTAGGCGTTACAAAATAACGGATTTAATCGAATTTGGGTGCGCGGGAGGGAAGTTTAGTTGAGCTTCGGCGACTTCCCGTTATAGAACTTCTCGTCCGCCTTCAGCTTCTGTTCCCATTTCCAGGCTGTCGACATCATTTCTTCGAGGCTATACTCGATCTTCCATCCTAATTGTTTCCGGGCAAGATCGTTGTTGGCATAGATGGCGATCACGTCACCGGGCCGTCGCGGGCCGATCACATAATTCAGCTTGACGCCGCTCACTTTTTCAAAGGCCCGGATAGCTTCGAGCACGGTGACCCCGTTACCGGTGCCCAGGTTGTAGACTTCCGCATTTTTCATGATCCTGCCGTCGAGCATATACCGCATCGCAAGCGTATGCGCGTGCGCGATATCGCTGACATGGATGAAGTCGCGGATACAGGAGCCGTCCCGGGTGGGATAGTCATCTCCATATACGGTCAGCTGCGGGAGCTTGCCGATGGCGGTTTGGGTGATCGCGGGCACCAGGTTGGCGGGCTTGCCGATCGGCAGTTCACCGATCAGAATGCTGGGGTGGGCGCCGACGGGGTTGAAATAACGCAGTAGAATACTTTTAGTGTGCGTCGCAGCCTTGGAGAATTCGTTGATGATCTGCTCGCCCATCTGCTTTGTATAGCCGTAAGGAGATTCCGCCGGTTTGGGCGGGGTCAGTTCCGTTACCGGGATGACGTCCGGATTGCCATAGACGGTGCATGAGGATGAAAAGACAAAATGGGGAATATCGAATTCCTGGACGCATTTCAGCAGGTTGATCAGCGAGAGCAGGTTATTCTCGAAATACAGGAGCGGTTGTTCGACGGATTCGCCTACCGATTTGAAGGCGGCGAAGTGAATGATGCCGGCAATATTCTCGTTCTCCTGGAAGATGGCAAAGGTATCGTCGTAGTTGCACAGATCGACCTTGTAGTTCTTGATCTTTTTCCCGGTGATCTTTTCCACTCCTTCCAGGATCCGGGGGGAAGAACGGACGTTACTATCGACGCAAATGACTTCAAAGCCGTTGGCGACCAGGTCTACTATCGTGTGTGAGCCGATATAGCCACAACCGCCGGTCACAAGGATCTTCTGCATAGTATTTTTATTGAATAAGATTGATCAAATACTGACCGTACCCGCTTTTCAGCAAAGGCTGCGCGACCTTTTCCAACTGAGTGGAGCCGATAAAACCCTTTCTCCAGGCGATCTCTTCGATACAGGCGATTTTGATCCCCTGGCGTTGTTCGATCACCTGGACGAACTGCGTGGCCTGCATCAGTGAATCGAAGGTCCCGGTATCCAGCCAGGCTGTGCCTCTGTCGAGGATCGACACCTTGAGCTTGCCGCGCCGAAGATATTCCTTATTAACGTCGGTGATCTCATATTCGCCTCTGGCCGAAGGTTTCAGCGCTTTGGCGATCGCCACTACGTTGTTGTCGTAGAAGTAGAGACCTGGTACGGCAAAATTGCTTTTTGGTTTCGCCGGTTTCTCCTCGATGGAGATCGCCTTATTGTCCGCATCGAATTCCACCACTCCATATCGTTCAGGATCGCTCACCCGGTAGGCATAAACGATCCCGCCGTCGGGGCTGGTATTTCGTTCCAGCTGTTTGCCCAGACCGGCGCCGTAGAAGATATTGTCGCCCAATACCAGTGCGACGGTGTCCTGGCCGATAAAGGATTCCCCGATGACGAAGGCCTGCGCCAGTCCGTTTGGCAGCGGTTGTTCCGCATAGGTAAAGGACAGGCCGAGCGCCGTGCCGTCGCCGAACAGCTTTTTGAATAACGGGAGGTCATGGGGGGTTGAAATGATCAGGATCTCCCGGATGCCGGCCAGCATCAGGGTGGATAAGGGGTAATAGATCATCGGCTTGTCGTAGACCGGCATGATCTGCTTGCTGATGGCATATGTGATCGGATGCAGCCGCGTACCGGATCCACCCGCAAGAATAATTCCCTTCATTATGGTTGCTTTTGTTTATGCATATTTAATGACGATCGATTCGATCACGTTAGCGGCGTCCTCGCATTTGTCGGTAACGATCTCCATTACCTGATAGATCTCACGTCTCTTTATCACTTCCTTGGCATCCGGTTCGGTCTCGAACAACCGTTCGATGCTGAGATCGAAAATGTCGTCAGCCTGGTTCTCGATGCTGTTGACCTTTACGAGCGCATCGGTGATCTTCCGCATATGCCGCATGTTCCGCAGCTCTTTCATCGCAAGCTGGATCTGGTTGGTCCCCTGGTCGATCAGATCGGCCAGTTTCTGGATACCAATGTCATTAGGATTAACGCGATAAAAATTGATCTTTTTTGCCGTGGCAAAGATATAATCGCAGATATCGTCCAGTGCGCTGGCCAGGCGGTGGATGTCTTCCCGGTCGAACGGGGTAATGAAATTCCTGCCCAGTTCGGTAAAAATGCGATGCGTGAGATCGTCATTGATGTGCTCCTGGTCTTCTATTTGGGCGATGAGAACCGCGCGCTGGTCGAAATCCGGTTCCGCGACCACCTCCTTCATCAGTTTGCCCATCCTGCCAACGCTGTCCGCCACCTCCTCGAACAGGGAATAAAAAACACGGTCTTTAGGGGTGAACAGTTGGAGGAATGAGCCCAATGCCATGCGCAGAATTTAATGATTTTGCGCAAAAATAGGATTCTCCGGCCATTTTCGGCTATTGGCCGGCCGATTGGAGCTGTGATTGGGGCTGGTCTGCCAGCAAGGCGGGCGTCCACCGAGCAGGCAACTGAATGGGATGGCCCGGAGGATGTCCAGGTGCAGCCGGATCGCCAAGAAGCGCGGCGATGGTAGCGGCCAGTTGCTTTTGATAAATTTGAGCGCGAGACCGGATTTCACCGCCGGGCTGGATGTCCGGGCCCAGTACGGCCATCCAGATTTCGCCGGAACCCTGGGCCCAAAAGCCATGCGTTGTCCATTTATTGGGCTTCCAACCCCGGCCATGATCGGTGGTGATGATAAAGGTGGTGCTATCGCGGTAAAAGGGATCGGTTTGGACAAGATACCAGAGGTCGGCGACCATGCGGTCGATATCGGCGATCTGCTGGAGATAGAGATCATAACGTCCCTGATGAGCCAATTCATCCGTTTCGCCCAGACCAAGAAAGAGGACGGACGGATGATGCTGCTGGATATACTCCTTTGCGGTCAGAAAGGTCAGCAAGTCGTGCCTGGTCTTGCTTTGGTGCATGGACGCCTGGACACTGTCGATCAGGTTGGCGTCGGGGTCTCCATTCTCCGCCAACGGCGAATAACCGCTGTTGATAGGAAGACCGCTCCGGACCGCGTTCAGAATATAGGGGAAAACATTCCATGAAGTAAAAACGGCCACTTTGCCCTTGTATTCCCGGCTATTGTTCAGATACTCCAGCACGTTGACGTGCGGATTCTCCACGGGGAGATTAGGGCTGCTAAAAGCATCCGTATGACCCGTGAAGATCTCGTTGTAGCCCGGATAGGAAATTTTGTAGAAATTCCGGACATTCATTTTATTTCCCAATAGCCGGTTCCCGTAGATCCGGCCCTCCCGGGCCACCGTATTCCAGAAGAAAGGCATCAGCTTCTTCCTTCGTTCCAGCGCCGAGCTGTCCCAATAAAGCGCGCGGGCAAGCAGGGTGTCCTTTATATAATCGGGGTTTGAGATCAGCAACGGATCGGCGCCGGTAAAGACTTCCTGCCATCTGAACCCGTCGATCGTGATGATGAACAACTTTTTGGAGCTTCCGTGATTAGCCTGGGAAGGAGGCTGTTCCTGCGCTGTCGCCGATAGGCATAGAACAGCCGCAAGAAAAGGGAGGAATACATTCATTTTAATGGGTTTGCCAAAGGTATCGCGCATATATGATCCTATGTTTATCAGAACATTAACTTAACATTACCACTCCTCGTAAACTCGGGCTTACTGTTTGCGGTCTTCAGTATTTTAGACAGACTTTATTAACGCAATCATAATCCGGCTGTGGGCCGATCCTGCGTGAATCGGTATAGTTTAGTGCTGAAAACTCTCCATATATGACGTGGTTACAGTGGCTGGATCACCTGGATAAGACGCTGTTCGTACTCATCCAGCATGACACGGATCAATCCGTACTGGATAAGATAATTCCGGTCCTGCGTGAGCCTCTTGTCTGGATACCACTCTATGCTTTTATGTTGTACTACGCCTTCCGGCAGGGTAAAGCCAAAGCCTTGCCCTTTATCATTCTGACCTTGTTAACCTTTGCCATCACCGATACGGTCGCCGCTCAGGTCCTAAAGCCCTGGTTCGGCCGGCTCCGGCCTTGTCACGATCCTGAACTTCAGGGAATGATCCGCGGGCTTGTGGATTGCGGCGGTCTTTATTCCATGCCGTCGAATCATGCCGCCAATCACTTTGGGCTGGCCGCTTTCTGGTATTTCTCTATCCGGGAAATGAACGGGCGAAAATGGATCTGGCTTTGGTTCTGGGCGGCGGCGATCTGCTATGCGCAGGTCTATGTAGGCAAACACTACCCTTTCGACGTCCTTGCCGGCGCCGTATTCGGCTTTCTAACGGGGCTGGCTACCTACCGGCTTTTTGTTTACTGGGAGGGACGCCAAAGAGTTATATTTGCCGCGTGATCACCGATCCATACAAGGCGGAATGGGAAACCTGGCTTCAAAAGTGGTTTGTTCCGCTGCTGATCGCCGCCATCCTGGTGAATGCCGGCGGCCTGCTCATCCCAATCCTCGAACCTGACGGAGCATTGTATGCGACTATAGCAAAGACGATCGCCCGGTCCGGTAACTTTACCGACCTTTTTGCAGATGGCAAAGACTGGCTGGATAAGCCGCATTTTCCGTTCTGGATGGCCGCGATCAGCATGCGCATTTTCGGGATCAACGGCTTTGCGTACAAGTTCCCGGCGTTGTTGTTCTGGGGGGCCGGGGCCTGGTACACGTGGCGGCTGGCGCTCTCATTGTATGGAAAGCCGGTGGCCCAGTTGTCGGCGCTCATCTACGTATCTGCCGCGCATCTGGTCATCTCCAATAACGATGTCCGGGCCGAGCCCTATCTGACGGGGTTGATCATCGGCGCCGTCTATCATTTCTATAAAACATCCCGATCCATACGTCCCTGGCTTCACCTGGTGGCGGGATCCGTGCTATCGGCCGCGGCGCTGATGACCAAGGGGCCTTTTGTATTGCTGACGATCTGGGCCGGATTCATCTTCGACTGGATCATAGGAAGAGAATGGAGCCAGTTCCGGAATCCCCGCTGGTGGGCTGCCGTTCTTCTGACAGCGGTGTTCACATTCCCCGAATTGTATTGCCTCTACGTCCAGTTCGATCTCCATCCGGAAAAAGTGGTCTTTGGCCGCACGCATGTCTCGGGTATCCGCTTTTTTTTCTGGGATAGCCAGTTCGGGCGCTTCTTCAATACCGGCCCTATCAAGGGCAGCGGCGACCCCTTCTTCTATTTCCACACGTTGTTATGGGCTTTTCTGCCCTGGTCCCTGCTGTTGTATGCTGCGGTGATCCAACGGTGCCGCGGGCTGCGTCGTTCGCTTCCCGGCGACTGGATCTGTGGCGGCGCGGTCCTTGCCAGTTTTATCCTCTTCTCTCTCTCCCGGTTCCAATTGCCGCATTATCTCAATATCCTCTTCCCCTTTTTTGCGATCCTGACAGGATGCTGGCTGTATAACGTCCGCCGGAAGGGAGCCCAACAATTCGTTCGGATCGCGCAGGGGGTCATCAATATCGTTATGCCGGCGCTGCTGCTGGTGCTGGCCGGATTCTTTCAGTTTCGGCAAGAGCCGCTGCTGTTGACGGGGATTGCGGTATTGTCGCTGCTGCCTTTTCTTCTTTTCCGCGGCGCCGTGCTACCGGTGTCCATCGCCCGTAGTTTCTGGCTGGCCTTGCTGGTCTTCAGCTTTGTGAATTTCGTGCTCTATCCGGCTATCCTGCATTATCAGGCGGGCACCCAGGCGGGCCGGTGGATCGAAAGGCACGAACCGGGGGCTGCCGCGGTCTACCTGCTGCAGGAGGCGCCGGTCAACTATTCAATCGAGTTTTACAGCCCGATACCCGTCCGGCGGGTGCCGATCGACAGTCTTTCGGGTGTGACGGCCATGGGCCCGGCGCTGGTCTTCGCCCCGGCTGCTTTTGCCGATACGCTGATCCGGCATGGCTTTCAGGCCGTTATCCTGCAGCCGTTTCCCAACTTCCACATCAGTCAGTTAACGGGCGAATTTATCAATGCCCGGACCCGCCCGCTTGTGTTGGAAAAATATTCGTTAATTACATGCACAAACCGGAGGGAGCCCGGTTCACATTAAACCCCGTTAACCATGAAATTTCTCTCCTGCCTGCTGATCGCGCTGCTGGGCATCTCGTCGCTCAGGGCGCAGCAGCTTCCCAAGACCCTGCTCTGGCGGATCACCGGAAAGGACGGTCATCACACTTCCTATCTCTATGGCACGATGCATTTGACGGATGACCGGGTATTCAACCTGGGGGATTCCCTGTATGCGGCTATTGCTCATTCGGATGGCTTCGCCATGGAATTGGATCCGAATGCGCTGACCGGTCTGATGGTTGCGGAGGTGCAGAAACGGATCGGCAACATAAAGAATTTAAAAGACCTGTTGTCGGAGCATGAGTACCGGATCTATGGCCCGCGGCTCGCCAAAAAGCTGGGCAAGCCGATGGAGGATATAACCACGGAGGATATCCTGCAGGAAAAGAACAAATGGGTCACGGATGCGTATCGAAAGGGCAGCATGCCTACTTTTCTGGACACCTATCTTTACGATATCGCCCGGCGACAAAACAAATGGACCGGCGGAGTGGAGGACCCTGAAGATCAGAGCGGCCTGTTGGATGACGCCGTGGACGAAAGCGATATCCGGTTCCTTCTTTCCGATGAGGAGGACAGCCTTGGTCATCGTCTCCATTCCTCTTCGTACTCATCGATGATCGACGTCTATGCCGATCAGGATCTTTCGGCGATCGATTCGATGGAAAGCGGTCTGGCCAACAGGGATGTTATCCTGATAAAGCGGAATGTTAAAATGGCGGCGCGGATGGACAGTCTTTCCGGCGTCCGGTCGATGGTGTTTGCCGTCGGGGCCGCCCACTTACCGGGAGAAGCGGGGTTGATCAGTCTCTTAAGGAAAAGAGGTTTCGACGTCGAGCCGGTGATCTCCGACCGAAAGATAAAGGCCAAAGACTATGTGGTGAAGGAGCTACCGCGGACCTGGCAAAAGGTCGGGGATGAGGACAGCATTTACCAGGTGTCCATGCCGGGTACGCCGGGCGATATCGGGATCTATGGGGTCCTGAAGATGAAAATGTATTTCGATCTTTTCGAGGGTATCGGCTATTTCTCGACGGCTTTCCAGTCGATATATGGTGAAAAAGCTTCCGACAGCCTGATGGACGGCTGGGCGAGACTCGTATTCGGTACAAAAGGCAAAAAGGAGTACAAGTCCGTCGACATCGACGGCGGGAAGGGCAGGATCTACCAGGGCTCGGGTGTGGATGGATATAAGAAAGGCATGATCCTGACCAAGGACAACATGATCTATATGGTTTACGCCGTGTCCATCCAGGAAACGGAGAAGAATATCCGAAATGCCGACCAGTTCATCCAGAGTTTTCGCATGCTGAAGCGAACTTCATCCCGGTCCGATCCTTCGGAGATGGCTTTTGTCCCGCATATCGATACGGTGATGGCGTACCGGATCGCAACTCCGTCGCCGGCCAAACCTTACGAAATACCAAGCGCCTCGGAAGGGTGGCTTTCAAGGGCGTACATCTCCACCGACATGAAAAACGGCATCTATTTTATTTTCAGCGCCAATGGGGTTTCGTCGGACCATTATATTCCCAACGACAGCACCTACTTTGCCGAAATGAAAAGCTCCGCAATGACGAAGGTCGGGGATATCATTTCGGATACGGGCTGGATGATGGGAGATCTGCGGGTGACGGAATTCAGGGCGGCGATGAAACAAAGCGTCTATGAAATGCTTTGCCGCTATGTTGCCCGCGGCAATCGATGGTATGGGATGGTCGTCATGTGTCCCCGGGAGAAGGCGGGTTTGCCCGAGGTCAGGAGATTCCTTTCCTCCTTCGAATTGCTGGACTATCCGGCGCATAGCTGGCACACCGTCAATTCCGCCGATACCGTATTCAGCAGTTGGTGCCCTTCACCGGTTGCGGCCGACACGTCGGTCGAAGTCAGCGAGCTATCATCTGTCGATGCGCGATATACCAGCTTCGACAGCTCGCGGTCGATGGCCTACACGGTCACGGCGATGCATTTGAGCCCTTATTTTTGGAGCAACTCCGATTCGGCTTTCTGGGCTGAGCGGATAAAGGATGATATTTCATATAAGGATACGCTGATCGGCAAACGGCCGGTAAAGAATGGTGACGTCAGCGGTTGGGATTGGCTGGAGGGGCAACAGGGATCAAGGAACTATGTCCGGAGGCGGGCTTTGTTGTATGGCGACAAGCTTTACTATCTGTTCTCCGCGGGTCTGCGAAGCGAGGTGGAATCGGAGAATACGAATCGCTTCTATGACGATTTTCGTTTCCTGCACCCGGCGCCCGCTTCCACGCTGTTCCAATCGAAAACCGGGCGACTGCTGAAGGATCTTCAAAGCGATGATTCGGCCACCGCTTTTGCCGCCCGGCGTTATATGTATAATGCGCCGTTTACGAAGAATGACCTGCCGCTGTTGCGACAGACCTTACTTTGCTGGAAACCTTCGGAAGATAAAGAGTGGTATACTCAAAGCCTTACGCAGCGGATCCTGGACCTGCATGACAGCAGTTCGTTCGATTTTGCGGTGAACAGCTATCCGGCGATACCGGATACCGATGTAATGCTACTCAACAATCTTCTGAGGCTGATGGCCGATTTTCCCGACAGCGCACACTATGCCGTACTGGCGCGGTTGTTGAAGAGTCATCCGCCCGCCGGCAACCTTTCGTTCACGTTAGAGTATAAGCTGGGGCGGGAGCGTGAATTCATGCGGCCGTTCCTGTCCGGTCTCCTGCCTTTATTGGATGACAGCCTGATCCGGTCGTCGATGATCTCCCTTGCCGCCGAAGGGATCGATAGCGGAGCTCTGGCGGGCAGCGCGTTGGCGCCATATCGGGCGATGCTGTTGAAATTTGCGGAAAGCCGCCTTCGTCAATTTAGTGATACGGTGGCTTCGACGGTATTCGACAAAGACCTGGTCAGATTGCTTGGCCAGTTCAATGATCCGCGGAGTAATGTACTGTTGCAAAGGTTCCTGGGGATTAAGGACAATTATCTCCGCAAATACGCCCTCGAGAGCCTGTTGCGCAACAAGCAGGAACCGGCTGCCGCGGGAGTGCGGGCGCTGGCGGCGGATAGAAGTTACCGGCTTGACGCCTATCGGGACCTAAAGAAATACGGCCGGGTTGCGTTATTCCCTGCGGACTATCGTACGCCAAAGGCCATTGGAGCCGCATTGGTAAGGGAGGAATTGGACGAGGAAGACGATGAAGCGGTCGATTCCATAGTCTTTGTGACGAGTCTTATCCGGGATATCGGCGATGGCCCGCAACGGTTCTACTTCTACCGCGTCTCCGGCTCCGGGGAGGGGGAAGAAAGCTTCATGGCATGTGCGGGTCCCTTCAAAACTGCGCCTCCCCTGACGGCGGGGTGGTATAACGATGACGGCAAGGCGTTTGTCCTTTATGATAAGCAATACGACCCCGGCCAGCAGGAGGAGCAGATCGAAGAATTGTTGGCAAAATTCAAGGAATAGCGTGGCCGGGGTCGGGCGCCGGCCAGGGCTCAATGTTCATCCGCGCTTGGGCCATAGCTGCCGGGGATGGGGATGTCCAGCAACCGCAGGAAGACTCCCAGTTGGGCGCGATGGTGGACGATCTGGCAGTAGGCCAGCCGGATGATCTCGCCTTTACTGGCCACGTGAAGGACCTCTTCTCCATTGCGGAGGGTCCAGGGCTCGGCCAGGGTCTCTTCGTTTGCGGCGATGAGGTGCTCGCGACCGTCGGCCAGGGACCGTTCGAAGTATTCGAGCAGTTCGGCGGTATTGCCGACTGATTCGCGCTCGTAGGGGTTATTGGCGAAGTCGAGCCCGTCGGTGGTAACGGCCATGGTAATCCAGCCCGGCAGTTCGGCGATGTGGGCAGCCAGGCGCTGAACGGTCATGCTCTTTTGGTGTGGCTGCCAGTCAAAATAGGCGGTGGGCACTCTTTCCAGCATTTTGCGGGTGGTTTGGGCTTCCTGTTCGAGCTCTTTCAGGAGCGGTTCGATCGTTGACATAATTGGTAGTTTTTGAATGAACTAAATAGTTAATATCCAAAGTAACTACCGGCGGGTGACAGCCTTATGTCAGGAGCTCCCGGGCCCTGCCAAAAAAACTTAACATTGACTTTATTTCTTTAATATTAAATTTGTGTTACCAAATTATTACCAAAAAATCATTATTCGTATGAGTCAACAAGAAACAGTTGCTCCTGAGTTATCGCCCAAGAAGAAGGTGAGAAAGGAGATCGGGGAAAAGGTAGCGGGCGCCCTGGCGGATTACAAGCAGGAGCTAGGCGAGAAGACATTGGCTACCCATGTGCGTCAATTCAGTAAGCTGATCAGTCGTGATTTATTGAAGATCAGTAAGAAGCGGGAAAAGACGGCAAAAAAGGAGCGGACTAAGAAGGTCAGAAAATCTGCGAAGCCGGCATCCAAACAAAAGGCGGCAGCTAAACAATAGTTGAGGTTTCCCTGTTAATTTATCAGTCCGGCCGCGGTGAGCGGACGGACTTTTTTTTGGCGGGGCGATGCAGCGAAATTTCGCTTTCGGTTGGAGGAAAAAATTATACTCGGGTAATATTAATAACTGAACTTTACGGACTAAATCAACTCACTATGGCCAGTTTCGGCGAATTGAAGCCCAATACGTACTATCTGATCCAGGTCGATGAAGAATCGGATATCGAGCTCGTTTCGGTGATCCTTGAGACAAAGGAAACGGTGCTCCTTCGTAGCTATCTGCCGCAGACCGAGGACTTCTTCAAGTATCAGGACGAGCCTATCTACAAGCTTGTCGAGGAAGTCGATGAAGAGACGGCCGCCCAATTCGAAAGCCTTTACCAGCAGGCGACCGAAGAGGCATATAGCGAATTCGAGGAAGAGGAGGAAGAATAGTTCCGCCAGGCTCAGAAATTCCAGAGGATGACTGCGAGGACGATAAGGGTGATACACACGTAGAGATAATCCTTTTCCATCAGATAACCGGCGACGGAGAATATGATCCGGGCGATCGGGGTAAGGATGAGCAGCAGCAATCCGAAAGCGATCAGCGGCCGGCCCTCCCCATGGACGATAGCCTTCCACATGGGGATGGGGCTTTTCATCTTGTCCGGTTCACCGCTGAACGTGCCGAATGCCGGCTGCTGCTGACCGTGGCGGATCAGGTAGACGATCCCGCCGGCCAGTACGACCAGCGAAGAGAGCACCACGCCGAATCGAAGCAGCTGCCCGATAATGAGCTCCAGGTCCCGGTCCCGGATCCTCTTTTTCACCCGTTCCGTTTTGTCCATGATCAGATCGTATGATGGATACCGTTATAGATCATTTCGATCGCCAGCAGCCCGATCACCACCGCAAAGATCTTCTTGAGCTGCGATACCCTCGCCCTTGCCAGGATCTTCGACCCCATAAAGGCGCCTGCCAGCACGCCCAGCATGACCGGCATCGACAAGCCCGGATCGATATATCCTTTTTTGAGGTAGATCCCTGCGCTGGCCGCCGCGGTTACTCCGATCATGAAATTGCTTGTCGTGGTCGATACCTTGAACGGCGCCTGCATGACGTTGTCCATCGCCAGCACCTTCAACGCCCCCGAGCCGATCCCCAGCAGTCCGGATAATATCCCGGCGACATTCATCAAAAAGAAGCCTCCGACGACATTCTTTACCGTGTAGTCTTGCTTGCCATTGGGAGCGGGGTAGCTGCTTCCCAGTTTCAGCAGTCGTGTCAGCCGGCTTCCCGGTCCGGTGACCAGGTTGTCATGGTTTTTGAAAAAAGAGATGACGGCCGACAGGATAAGCGCTACGCCGAAGACGATCGCTATCACCGCCGTCGACAGATGGGTAGCGAGGCTGGCGCCCGCGACAGCTCCCGCCGTGGTGGCTACCTCCAGGAACATGCCAAGCCGGATATTGCTGATGCCGTCGCGCACATAAGCTGCCGCCGCACCGGAGGACGTCGCGATAACGCTGACGAGCGAAGCGCCGATAGCATAGTGGATGTCTACCTTGAACAGCAGAGTGAGCAAAGGGATAAGTACTACGCCGCCGCCAAGACCTGTCAGTGACCCGAGCAACCCGGCTGTCAGAGCGCCGGCGAATGTCAATGCGGAGAAAAGCAATACCGTCATGGGTGGGCCTGCAATTTGCGCAAACCTACGCCATTTTCCTCATCCTCCGGCAACAACGACGCGGAATCGAATGCCTGGTTTTGCCGTATCCAGCCATACACCAGCGGTACGATCAACAGCGCGGCAAATGTGGAGGCAGCCAGTCCGCCGATAACGGCGCGACCCAATGGCGCAGACTGATCGCCCGCTTCGCCAAGCCCGCTTGCCATCGGGATCATACCTACAATCATGGCGATGCTCGTCATCATTATGGGGCGGAGCCGGATGCTCGCGCTGATGATGGCGGCCTTGAATGGATCTTTGTGGACCAGCCTCAGCTTTTCCGCATTGGTGACGATCAAAAGAGCATTAGCGACCGAGACGCCTGTGGACATGATAATGCCCATATACGATTGCAGGTTAAGGGTCGCACCGGTGGCAAGCAGTAAAAGCATCGCGCCCAGGATGACCGCCGGGACGGTCGAGAGCACGGACACCGCCACCCCGAATGATTGGTAGTTGGCCGCCAATAATAAAAGGATGACGGCGATTGCCGCGAGCAACCCCTTTTGCAGCGAATCCAGGGTTTCCGTCAATAAGGAGGACATGCCTTTTACTTCAACGACCAGACCGCTGCCGGAAGGCCCCAGCTCGCCAATGGCCCGCCGGACCGCGGCGGTTGCGCTGCCCAGATCCCGGTCATGGATATTGGCGCTTACCGTGACGTACCGTCGTGGCCCGTTCCGGTCATATTCACCCGTCAGGGTATCGACGGTAATTTCCGCCACATCCGATAAGACCGGCCGGGGTTGATCCTTCACCAGCGAAACCGACTGCAATTGCTGGACGGAGCTCATAATATATTCCGGAACCTGTACCTGGGTCTGGTAAGTGTAGGCAACTTTGTCGTCCAGCCAGAGGTTTTTGTTGGTATACCGGCTGGAAGAGGTTACGTCGGTGATGCTTTTCGACACCTCATCGATGGAAAGCCCCATCAATTCGAGCTTGTTCCGGTCAATCGTAATATTGATAGTTGGGAAATTCAAGGGTTGTGCGATCTGCACATCCCGCAGAAAGGGGATAGGTTTCAATTTGGCAACGAGCTTTTCTGCGTAGTTCTTGATATCGTCCATGTTCTTGCCTGCCACTCTCACTTCAATCGGCGTGGCCGCGCCCTGCGCCATGATCTTTTCCGTCAGTTCGATGGGCTCGAAGGAGATTTTAAGCTCGGGATGTTGCAGAAGGATCTCCCTGCGCAAGTTCTCTTTGAGGTCTTCGATCTTTATCTTATAGTCGTCCGCCAGATTGATCTGGATCACCGATTCATGGGTGCCGCTGTTGAAAATGTACAGATTGCTGGTCCCAAAGCTGCTGGGCACCAGGCCGACGAAAGCAGATGAAATGGCTATATGTCCATGAACGGTCGAATCGATGAGCCTCAGGACATCTTTGGTCGTCCTTTCGGTCACCTCCAGCCGGATTCCGTCCGGTTCGCGTAAACGCAACTGCAATTGGCCGTTATTGGTCTTTGGCAAGAGGTCCTTCCCGATGATCAGGAAACATGAGCCGGCGGCTCCCAATGCCGCTGCAAGATAAACAAGAACGATCCCCTTTCTTTTTGGCATCCATTTTTCCAACCGCCGCGCAAGCGCATTTTTCAACCGGGTGAAAAATCCCGTTTCCGGCTTGTGCGTTTGATACATTTCCGCTTTCAGGATCCAGTTTGAGATGACAGGCACCAGGGTCTGAGCGGAAGTGTAGGAGCAGATCATGGCGAAGGCAATTGCCAGCGACAGGGGGAGGAACATAGCCTTGGGAACGCCGGTCATGACAAACGAAGGCGCAAAGACGGCAAGGATACACAGAAGGATCAGCAACTTCGGAAAGGATATTTCATTGCAGGCATCCAGAATAGCCTGTTTCTTGTCCTTTCCCATTTCCAGGTGCTGGTGGATATTTTCGATCGTGACGGTTGCTTCATCGACCAGGATGCCGATGGCCAGCGCCAGCCCGCTTAATGTCATGATATTGATGGTCTGCCCTGCCAGTTTTAAGAAGAACACCGCGCCCATCACCGATACCGGAATGGTGATGATGACGACCATGCTGCTCCTCCAGTCACGAAGGAACAACAAGACCGTCAGCCCGGTCAGGATAGCGCCCAGGATGCCTTCCGTCATGAGGCTCTTTGCCGAATTGATCACAAAGACCGATTGATCGAACTCGTAGCTGACATTCACATCGTCCGGAAGCAGGCTTTTCATTTCGGGTATCCGCCGCCGAAGCGTTTGTACCACTTCCCAGGTGGAGGCATCGGCCGTTTTGACTACCGGAATATATACGGAACGTTTGCCGTTCACGAGGGCATAGTCGACGGTAATATCCGCGCCATCGACGACGTTGGCCACATCTTTAACATAAATAGTGGTTGCGCCATTGCTTTTGATCGGGATATCTTCGAATTGCCCGACCTTATCTTCCAGGGAGTTGATGGAGGTGACCAGCATCATGCTGTCGAGGCGCAGGTTGCCCGATGGCGTAATGGCATTGTTTTTCGTGATCGCCTCCACGACTTCGTCGGCCGATAAATTGTACATCCGCAATTTCCCGGGGTTGACATTGATTAGTACAGATCGCGCGTTGGACCCGAAGGGGGGAGGCGCCGAAAGGCCCGGAACGGTGGCGAACAATGGACGGATCCGGGTGATAGCCAGATCGAATATGTCTTTCAGCGGCCTGGTCTTGCTGCTGAATACCAGCTCCCCTACCGGCAGGGAAGAGGCGTCGAACCGGACTACCTGGGGCGGCAGGGCGCCCGGCGGGAAAAAGGCCATCGTCCGGTTGACCTGTAGCGCCACCTGGGCTGAGGCCTCCGCCATGTCGGTATTCTCGTAAAAGGTCAGTTTGATCAGCGAAAGTCCCTGGATATTCCTGCTTTCGATCGTTTTGATGCCGTTGACATAAAGGAACTGGTCCTGCATCCGGGTGGCGAAGAACCCTTCCATCTGCTGCGCCGACATCCCGCCGTATTGTTCGATCACATAGATCGTGGGAAGGTTCAGCCGGGGGAAAATATCGATGGAGATCGTCCGGACGGCCATGACGGAGAATAGCAGGAGCCCGATAAAAAATACAAGTACGGTGATCGGCCTTTTCAGGGCTGCTCGGATCATGTCGGTTATTTTATGGTGATTCCCTGTTTGATCTCATCGTCGGCGTTGACGATGACTTCTTCTCCGGCTTGCAAGGCTCCTATGACCTCGATCCGGTTTTCGCCCTGATTACCTGTAGTGACGTCAACTTTGACGGTCTTTCCGTCCCGGACGACAACGACGTATTTTCGTTCCGTCGACGTAACGACTGCCGATTTCGGAACGGACAGTGCGTTGGGCATGCCTTTTGAATTGAACAGGACGTCGGCATACATGCCCGGCGTCAGCGTTTCGCTTTTGTTATACACATCCAATTCTACCCGCTCCGACCGGTATTGGACGCTTATGTTCATCGATTTCCTGGCTATTATGCCGCTCATCCGCTTGCCGGGGAATGCGCTCAGATAGAAAGACAGCGAGTCGTTTGTTCGCAGCGTGGCAGCCATACTCTCCGGGATGTCCACCTGGAGGCGGAGGTGGTCGATCTCCTTAAGTTCCAGCATAGGGATTTCTTTGTTCTCGGCGCTGACCAAGGCGCCGGGGTGGACGTTCCGCTGGGTGATGACACCGCTGAAGGGAGCGGTTACCCGAAGGTAGTCCAGCATGGTCTGCTGCATCAACCAGTTCGCTTTTTCCGCGTTGCTAAGTGCGCTGTCGGCGGTCATTTTTGCCCTTGCCGACGCCAGGTCCATCGGTGAAATGGCGCCCGGTGTCAGGGATGCTTGTTGGAGCCGTTCGTAATTTTCTTTGCTGATCGTATAATCGGCCTGGGTGCGGGCATACTTCTCTTTGGCCTGGACCGTCGCCTGAATTAGCTCGGGGGCCTCCAGCTCCATGAGCAACTGTCCCTGTCTTACGTGAGATCCGATATCCACCAGAACGGTCTTTACATAGCCGTTAACCTTCGGGAATATGCTTACCTGCTGATAGGCGGCTAGTTGGGCAGGCAGCTTTATGACCTCATCCACATTCTTCCGCTCTACCTTTGCCAGCGTATAGTGAGGGCCGGTTGCCATCGTCGCCTGGCTGTCCGGATCTTTTTTATCGGCGCAACTTTGGATCATCAGTAGAGGAAGCAGAAGCAGTATCAAAAATTTCTTATTCATATTAAGTTATTTAGAAGAATCTTCGGGTAATAAAGAGACGGGGTTGAACGATGATTTTTGGCGTATCCAGCCATATACCAATGGCACGATAAACAGGGCCGCAAAGGTAGACGCGGCCAGGCCGCCGATGACGGCGCGGCCAAGGGGAGCCGATTGGTCTCCCGCTTCTCCCAGTCCGCTGGCCATCGGGATCATGCCGGCGATCATGGCCAGGCTGGTCATGAGGATGGGGCGCATCCGGATGCTGGCCGCTACTACGGCCGCCTTGAAAGGGTCTTTGTATTCGAGCCTGAGCTTTTCCGCATTGGTGACGATCAGTATAGCATTGGCCACGGAGACGCCGACGGCCATGATCAAGCCCATATAGGACTGCAGGTTAAGGGTCGCACCCGTAGCCAGCAAGAGCAGCATGGCGCCCAGGAGAACAGCCGGTACGGTGGCCAGGACAGAGATAGAGAGGCCGAAAGACTGATAATTGGCTGCCAGCAAAAGCAGGATCACTACAATGGCGGCCAGCAGCCCGCTTTGCAGCGAATCCAGCGTCTCCGTCAGCAGCGAAGACATTCCCTTTATTTCGGCTACCAGGCCGGTGGGCGGCGCACCCATTTCTTTGATGGCTTTTTGCACGGCGGCCGTAGCTCTGCCTAAATCCATTTTATAGATGTTGGCGCTTACTGTTACAAACCGCCGCGGGCCGCTTCGGTCGTATTCACCGGGGAGAGTGTCGATCCGGATCGTTGCGACATCCGAGAGTACAGGGCGCATTTGACCCGGCACCAGGGAAACGGATTCCAATTGATCCACCGAATTCATAATGTATTCCGGCACCTGTACCTGGGTCTGATAGGTATAGGCGGCTTTGTCGTCCAGCCAAAGGTTCTTATTGGTATAGCGGCTGGAAGAGGTGACATCCGTAATGCTTTTTGAGACATTATCGATGGAAAGCCCCATCAGCGCCAGCTTGTTCCTGTCCACCGTTATGTCCACGGTAGGGAAATTCAACGGCTGGGCGATCTGCACGTCGCGCAGAAAGGGAATGGATTCCAGCTTCCCTACCAGCCTGGTCGCATAGCTTTTGATATCGTCCATATTTTTTCCCGCCACCCTGACCTCGATCGGCGTAGAGGCTCCTTGCGCCATGATCTTTTCCGTCAGTTCAATAGGCTCAAAGGAGATCTTCAATGCGGGATAATGTTGCAGGATGATCTTTCTCAACTCCTCTTTCAAATCTTCTATGTTTACTTTATAGCTGTCATCGATGTCGATCTGGATCACCGATTCATGGGTGCCGCTGTTGAAAATATAGAGGTTGCTGGTTCCGAAGTTGCTCGGCACAAGCCCGACATAAGCTGAAGAGATCGCTACATGGCCATGAACCGCCGAATCGATGAGCCCCAATACAGCCTTTGTAGTCCCTTCGGTCACTTCAAGCCGGGTGCCATCCGGTTCTCTTAACCGGAGCTGCAACTGCCCGTTATTGGTCTTTGGCAACAGATCTTTGCCCACAGCAAGGTAGCAGCATGCCGCGGCGCCGAGAGCTGTCAGCAGGTAAATGCCTACAATGAGTTTCCTTTTCGGCATCCATTTCTCAAGCCGGGAAGCGAGCGCGTTCTTAAGGCGCTGGAAATAGTCGTTTTCTTCTTTATGGATTCGGTCCTTCGCCCGGTGAAGTTCGACTTCTGAGGCCTCCGAATGGTCCAGCGCCAGCCCGGCGTGGGCATGTTTTTGCTCGTGATGGTATTGGAATCTCTCCGCTTTCAGCAGCCAGACGGAGACGACGGGCACAAGCGTCTGCGCCGCAACAAAGCTGACGATCATGGCGAAAGCGATCGATAGGGAAAGAGGAAGAAACATCGCCCTTGGTACGCCGGCCATGACGAACGCCGGGGCAAAGACGGCCAGGATACACATCAGGATCAGCAGCAATGGGAAGGAGATCTCCGAACAGGCATCCAGAACCGCTTTTCGGATGGTCTTCCCCATTTCAAGGTGCTGGTGAATGTTTTCGATGGTCACGGTAGCCTGATCGACCAGGATGCCAATGGCCAGCGCGAGCCCGCTCAGGGTCATTATATTGACTGTCTGGCCGGCCAGCTTCAGAAAGAAAACGGCGCCCATTACCGCCACCGGTATGGTTATGATCACGACCATGCTGCTGCGCCAGTCCCTGAGGAACAGGAGGACCATGAGACCGGTCAGGATGGCGCCCAGGATTCCTTCCGTCATCAGGCTTTTTGCCGAGTTGATGACAAAAACCGACTGATCGAATTCATAGCTGATATCTACATCATCGGGCAGCAGGCTTTTCATTTCGGGTATCCTTGTCCGCAGGGTCTGCACCACCTCCCAGGTTGACGCATCGGCCGTCTTTACGATCGGCATATAGACCGATCTTTTTCCATTGACCAGGGCGTAGTCCACGGTGATGTCTGCTCCGTCCGCTACATTCGCGACATCTTTTACATAAATGGAGGTCGTGCCGTTGCTCTTGATCGGAATGTCCTCGAAGTGTTCGACCTTGCCTTCCAGGGAATTGATGGATGTCACAAACATGATGCTGTCCACCCGCAAGTTGCCGGAAGGCGTGATGGCGTTGTTCCTGGCGATCGCATTTACGACTTCATCAGCCGACAAATTATACATTCGCAATTTCTCCGGGTTGACATTGATCAGTACCGATCTGGCATTGGAGCCGAAGGGCGGCGGCGCTGAAAGTCCCGGGACGGTCGCGAACAAGGGCCGGACCCTGGTGAGGGCCAGGTCGAAGATCTCTTTGAGCGATCTTGTCTTGCTGCTGAACACCAATTCTCCAACGGGCAGCGAAGAAGCGTCAAACCGGACCACCTGAGGCGGCAATGCGCCGGGAGGAAAAAAGGCCATCGTTCTGTTGACCTGTAAGGCTACCTGGGCCGACGCCTCCGCCATATCGGTGCCTTCATAAAATGTCAGTTTGATCAGCGATAATCCCTGGATATTCCTGCTTTCGATATTCTTGATCCCGTTGACATACAGAAACTGGTCCTGCATGCGGGTGGCGAAAAAGCCTTCCATTTGCTGCGCCGACATCCCCCCATACTGCTCGATCACGTATATTGTCGGAGAATTCAGCTTGGGAAAGATATCGATGGGTATCGTCCGAAGGGCCATCACCGAGAACAACAAAAGGCCCATGAATAACACCAGGATCGTAATAGGCCTTTTTAAAGCTGTTCGTACCATTACGAAATTATTTAATGGATTGAATGAATAGATCCAGACTTCCGGCAGCGGCCGACTTGTCCAGGTTGGCCAGCAGCCAATCGCTCAGCGTTTGTACATAGTCGGACTCGGAGCGGTAAAGCACAAAGGAGGCGTCGGTGAGATCAACCAGGTTGATAATACCCGCCTTATATTGTGCGGTCTTTTGATCGAAGGCCGCGTGGGCCGCACCGATCTGTATGGGGATCTCCGCCAGGTTTTGTACCGCGGTCCGGATGGCCTCGCCGGCTTTATTACCGATGTTCAGGACCGATAATTGTTGCTGCTGCAGGTCATAACCGGCGGCGACCGTATTGTTGCGCGCGATCGCCTCCTTATCCCGCCGGTGTACCACATCGAACAGGTCGTATTCCAGGGTAAGACCGGCCATATAGTTGAACCGCTGATAACTCAGGCCAGAGGCGGCGGATTTAAAATTGTCCTGGTAATCAAGGCTCGAGCCCCGACCCCAGACCACTCCGGTCAACAGAACCCGCGGCAGAAAGCTTTTCCTGACCAGGTCTTCCGTTTGTTCATAAAGTAGTTTTTGCTTATTGTAGTAATCGGTGAGGGGGTTAAAGGAACCGGCAGTGTCCTGAATCCTCGTCAAGGTTCCCATGCCGGATATATAGCCCTGCGTCCTCGACGTATCGATCAGGACATCGTTGGCGGGGATACCGGTAAGATAGCTGAGTTGCTGCTGCAACTGCCGGATCTCTCCCTGGGTTTGATTGTAGGTGATACGCGTCCTGGACAATTCGGCCATTGCAAGGGCTGAATCGGCTCCGGGTTTGATCCCGCTCCGGGTCACGGCCTGGATGACCTTATAAAGGATCTCGTACCGGCTTACGTTCTCCGAGTCGATGCCGAGCTGGAATTTATTTTTAAGGATATCAAGGTATAATTTACCTACTTGCCATTTAACCATGTAACGCTCTCTCTCGAGGTCGGCCTGACTCAGGTCGGCATATGCATCCGCGTGACGGATGGTCGCTTTTTTTAACCCGAAATCCAGCAGTTCAAATTGGTTATACAGGAAGCCGATATTGCCGATCGCCGACTGGTAGGTATTGGAAGGGCGCACGCCGCTGGAAGTTGAAGGGATGATCCCAAAGGATAGGTACGAGCCGGGCAGGGAATTGTCCGTCCCCACCGATGCCTCATCCCCGATATAAGAATTGGGCAGGAATGTATGTCTGGCATCGGTAATGCCTGCCCTGGCAGCATCGACCAGCGCTTTTTTCTGAAGCAGCACGGGCAAATGACTCTCGGCGGAATCGATGTATTCGGATAAAGAATAATTCCTCTGCTGCGCAAATAATGAAGACGAAGGTATCAGTAATAAGATACTGAATCCCCGGAGAAACTTTCTGTAACAGAAAGTGACCATACGATCGATTTAAAATGAAGAATTTGGTTGGTGATCAACTCAGGCCAGGCATGGAGGTCCCCGCATAAGGCGATGGGCGGGAGTGACGGAGGGCAGAAAATGGTTCCGGTATGGCCCAACCAGCCTCCTTATAATATACGGCTTTGGTGAATTCACGGCAAGCACTTCACAGGGCGGAATGTTCTCCTGATGGAACCGCTTATTCAGCCGCATGGCGCGGGAAGACGAGTGATCCGACGCCTGCGTTACGACACCTGCAGGCGATTTAGAATGAGGTTTGCCAGAGAAATGCTTTAGGAAATTTTGGGCATTTCCGGCTGTCGAGCAGTCGAAATTGAAGAAGAATTGAACGGAAAAGAAAATAGCATAGACTGTGATCAACAGTGCATGGAATGCGATATCGAATATTCTCTTAACCATCTTCGACATGGAGAGCGCAAAAATATGGCAAAATTCGATCATCTCGGTAATATGGCCGCTTAAAGAATCGATAAATATGTCAAATGGTCGTCAGCACGCGAAATATGGAATACACAAGAGCTGCCAGCAATGCGCTGACCGGAATGGTCAGGACCCAGGCCCAGATCAGGTTGATGGTCACTCCCCACCGGACCGCGGACATCCGTTTGGTGGCGCCTACGCCTATAATGGCGCCGGTGATCGTGTGTGTGGTGCTCACAGGGATGCCGAGATACTGTGTCAGGAATAAGGTGATAGCCCCGGCGGTCTCCGCGCATACCCCTTCGAGCGGAGTTACTTTAGTTATCCGGCTTCCCATCGTCCTGACGATCCGCCAGCCGCCGCTCATCGTTCCGAGCGCGATCGCCGAGAAGCATGCAACGGGCACCCAGACAGGGACGTCCTGTACCCGGTCAAGATCGCCATGCGCAACCAATGCGACAGCAATTATTCCCAACACTTTCTGCGCATCGTTCCCGCCGTGTCCCAGGCTCAACAGTGCGGAAGACAACAATTGCAGGCGGCGGAACCAGGCTTCCGCTTTATAGGGATGGCTCCGCCGGAAAATATTGACGATCAAAATGGTGATCACAAGCGCAACGATCATCCCGATCAGCGGCGCGAGGACAATAAAGCAAAAGGTCGGAATAACGGTGGCATAGTCGATGACGTTCTTCCCATGGATGGTCCACCCGCCGGCATGCGCCAGCGCGGCGCCAATAAAACCTCCGATCAGCGTATGAGAGGAGCTGGAAGGAATGCCCAGCCACCAGGTCAGCAGGTTCCAGCTGATGGCGGCGATCAATCCGGAGAAAATGACGGGCAACGTAATAAAATCGCGGTCGACGAAATGCGCGATGGTATTCCCTATTTTGAACTCCCCAATGAAGTACCGGAAGATGAAAAAGGCCGCGAAATTGAAGATAGCCGCCCATAAGACCGCCTGGAAAGGGGTTAGCACCTTGGTGGAGACGATCGTGGCGATGGAAATACCCGCATCATGGAACCCATTGATGTAGTCGAATATCAGCGCCAATATAATAATGGTAGACAGGAAGATCATGATAATATCTGCACTAAAGTGCTAACCGGGCGCCGCCCAGTTCAAGCGTACTTAATTATAATAGACTCAATAACGTTGGTTGCATCTTCACATTTATCCGTCACGATCTCCATCACCTGGTAGATATCCCGTTTTTTGATCACTTCCTTGGCGTCCGGTTCAGTTTCAAAAAGCCGCTCGATACTCATATCGAAGACGTCGTCCGCCTGGTTCTCCAGGCTGTTCACCCGGACCAGGGCATCGGTGATGGTCCGCATATTCCGCATATTCCGCAGCTCTCTGACCGCTCCCCGGATCTGTTGCGCTCCCTGCTCGATCAGGTCGGCCATCTTCTGGATACCCACATCATTGGGGTTCACCTTATAAAAATTGATCTTTTTGGCCGCCGCGTAAATATAATCACAAATATCGTCCAATGCGCTGGCCAGGTAATGGATATCCTCCCGGTCGAATGGGGTGATAAAATTACGACCCAGCTCCGTAAAGATACGATGGGTGAATTCGTCATTAATATGTTCCTGGGCTTCCAATTGCAGGATGAGAGCGGCCCGCTTATCATAATCCGGTTCGCTGACAACGGCTTTTAACAAAGACCCCATTTTTCCCACGCTATCCGCCACTTCCTCGAAAAGGGAGTAAAAGACCTTATCCTTGGGCATGAACAGTTGAACAAAAGCATCAAATCCCTTCATTCTGACAAAATAAGCAGAATGTCGGCTGGCATTTGGTCAATGCCGGCTTTGATAATGATTTCTTAACACTGAGGCATAGCCGAGCCGCCAATAAGAGTAAAAACTGAAGCGGCGCTTTAAAATTATAAATTATCATTCTTCATAATTCGCTCGGTAACAGATTAAAAATTATCCAACTTGTAATGACTAACATGTTTTTAGATAAGTGTTAACATTAAGGTAATATTCCGTTAACATTTGGGTCATCGCTTACTTATTGCTTTGCAGCACATTCGACCACGATTTCAGGACCGCAAAACAATTATTAACGAACCAAGACTTTTATGAAACGTAGCTACACGAGACTTTCTCTACTTATCGCTATTTTCCTGATTATAACGATCTCCACTCAAGCCCAAACTTTTCTGTTCAGTGATTCCGCCTATAGGGCAGGAGCTGCTAACTCAGGCCGGATTTGGGGTTACGCATTTGGTGATTTTTACTATAAATCACATGCCGATTCTTTGAACAGAGGCGGCAGCAACCAGTACAGCGGTATCCCGCAGAACAGGAACGCTTTCCAGTTCCGCCGGATCTACCTGGGGTACGACTATAACTTCAGCAGCAAGTTCTCCAGCGAACTGCTTTTGTCGGCCGAAGACAATTTTCCCGCCTACAATGCGCCGGGACAAACTGCTGCCAACGGGGACGAATTATCCAACAGTAAGGAGACTTTCTTTATCAAGCTGGCCAATATCCGGGTGAAAAACATCTGGAAAGGAACCGACCTGGTCCTTGGTGAGCAATCAACCCCAGCCTTTGCCATGCTATCGGAAAAGGTTTGGAACTATCGTTCGATCGAAAGGACCGTCGCCGATATCCGGCGGACCCCTTCTTATGATCTTGGGATCGGCCTGAATGGCTTTTTCGACCCGAAGACAAAGAACTTCGGATATAATTTGTTAATGGCTACCGGCAACTCCGACAAGCCGGCCGCCAACAGCTTCAAGTGGTTCTACGGCGATATTTATGGTTGGTTCGCTCACAAGCGACTGGTCATCGATCTCTATGCCGATTATGAAAGGCTGAACTGGGTGACCAACTGGCACCATGACCGGCAGATGCTGAAAGGTTACGTGGCCTGGACCAGCCCCTGGATCACCCTTGGTGCGGAAGGATTTATCAATACGATCAAGAACGATACCAAGGCTACGCTGATCGGCGGCGGTGCGGATACGATCGACACGAAAGCAAACGGGCTCTCCCTGTATGCGCATGGCGCGATCGTTCCGGAGAAACTGCGCTGGTTTGCGCGGGTAGACTTCTACAATCCCAACAAGAACGTAGACAACGGCAAATATTCGGCTTATGCCGGGGTCTCTTCGCCGAGCGCTTATAATACCCCTGGCTATAAATATAGCTATGCCGGATCCACTACGGGCGCGCCGACAGCCGAAACCAGCACCGGCGATCCGACCTCAAAAGAGACCTTCGTTACCGCCGGGTTGGACTTCATGCCGTTCAAGGACGTTCACTTCGAGCCTAATGTCTGGTTAGTGCATTATTCATCCCAGCTTGGTTCTACGGGAACGGAAGGTGATTCAGACGTGGTCTGGCGCCTGACCTTCTTCTTTGTCTTTGGCAGGCATTATAGCAAGAGCTATACCCAGATGTAAATCCTAACGCAACGAATAAATTTATGAAAAAGAATCTGCTAAGCTTTAGAAGCACCTTAACGGTTGCTGCTCTTGTCATCGGGTCGATGTTCACGGCGCTCAGCCTGGTATCCTGCGGAAACGGCGGCGGCGCCTCGACCGGACCGGACAGCACGGGAGGCAACAGCGACGCTTTGCTCGGTGCAGGAAGTTCCTTCGACTACATTCTGTTCTCCAAACAATTTTCGGAGTACAACAAGGCCAATGGGCTGAAAGTCAATTATCAGTCGGTAGGCTCCGGCGCCGGCATCTCCCAGCTGACCGCAATGACGGTCGACTTCGGGGCATCCGATGCGGTAATGAATGGCAAGCAGGATTCTGCGCTGACCTCACCGGCTATCCATATTCCGATCACTTGCGGCGCAGTAGCTTTGAGCTACAACCTGCCCGACGTAAAGGATACGCTCAACCTGACCCCCGATATCATCGCCGGAATGTTCCTCGGTACGATCACGAAATGGAACGACCCGAAGATCGCAGCCGCCAACAAGGGCGTCAAGCTGCCTTCGACGGCGATCCTGATCGCTCACCGGTCCGACGGCAGTGGTACGACCAATATCTTTACCACCTACCTCTCGAAGGTTAATAAAGACTGGGAAACCAAGGTCGGTAAGGGCTCTGCGGTCAACTGGCCCACAGGGATCGGCGGAAAAGGCAGCGAAGGCGTATCCGGTACGGTCAAAGGAACTCCCGGGGCTATCGGCTATGTCGAAATGAGCTATGCGATCCAGAACAAAATACCTTATGCCCGCGTTCAGAATAAGGCGGGGAACTTTATTACCCCCACTATCGCGAGCGTAACGGCGGCAGCCAATGTCCAGATCCCGCCGGATTCGAAGGTATCCCTGACGAATACGGACGCACCTGATGGCTATCCCATCTCCGGTTTCTCCTGGGTGATCATTTATAAAGAGCAGAAATATAAAGACCGTAGCCTTGACCGTGCAACCAAGCTGCTGAAGCTGCTGTCGTGGATGATCCATGACGGTCAGCAATATGCCGCCGCGCTTAACTATGCACCGCTGTCGCCGGCCGCTGTCAATGTGGGTGATGCGATCCTGAAGACCGCTACCTACGACGGCAAGCCGATCTTACAGTAGGAACCGGATGGATTCCGGTTTCTTGCGCCTGGTGTACAGACATTGAACTTAGAATTGAATTTATGGATACTTCTGTAGAGAATGGCGGAGTTACCCGCAGCGATCTTCCGCTGCGGGTAATTAATTCTACGCCCGAGGCCATCGTAAAGGCAAAAAGGCGGTTGAAACGATCTTTCCGTCAGATCCGGACCGAGAACGTTTTTCGGCAGACCCTGAAGATCATCGGAGTGCTCATAGTAATTCTTGTACTGGGCATTCTTCTGACGCTCATTGTCAAGTCCGCGCCGTCTATAAAGGCGCTTGGGATAAAATATCTGTGGAGCAGCACCTGGGATCCGGTACGGGATATCTATGGAGCCGCTCCTTTTCTCCTGGGCACCCTGATCACTTCTTTTCTGGCGCTGATCATTTCGATCCCATTTTCGCTGGCCATTGCGATCTTCCTTGGCGAGTATTATCCCACGGGCTGGGTGCCGGATTTTCTGAAAAATGCGGTTGAGCTGATCGCCGCCGTTCCTTCCGTCATCTATGGTTTCTGGGCCGTGGCCGTACTTGTGCCATTGGTTCGGAGCTTCGAATCGAGTATTGGGGTGACGCCGGCCGGGAACGGGATCCTGGCATCTTCGCTCATCCTTGCCGTTATGGTCATTCCGTATGCGGCTTCGTTGGGCAGATCGATGATCCAGTTGACCCCTTCGGTGTTGAAGGAAGCGGCTTATGGATTGGGCGCCACCAGATGGGAGGTGATCCGCAGCGTCATTCTGCCATACACCAAGTCGGGTCTCTTCGCCGGCATCCTGCTCTCGCTTGGGCGCGCCCTCGGCGAGACGATGGCCGTTACGATGGTGATCGGTAATAGCAGTCAGATGCCCCACAGTATTTTTGACCTGGGCAATACGATGGCCAGTGTGATCGCCAATGAGTTTGCCGAGGCGGACAAGCCGGTCTATGTTTCCGCGTTGATGGAACTGGGCCTGGTGTTGTTCCTGGTCACGGTGGTGATCAACCTGATCGGGAAGAAGATCATCGACCGCTTTACTAATGATTAAGGGCTACTAAAAAGCTACACATGGAAATTCGCAGTGTCAAATACCGGATCGGCAAAAACTACGGCTTCAAGGCCTTGGTGTTGATATTCGCCTTTGCCTGTGTGATCCCCCTTCTTTTCATTCTGTTTTTTATCATCCAGAAGGGAATCATGCAGATCAACTGGCATTTTCTGATCAATATCCCCAAACCGGTCGGTGAGACCGGCGGCGGGATCGTCAACGCGCTGGTCGGCAGCATCCTCATCGTATTGATAAGCGCGGTGATCGCCATCCCCCTCGGCATCCTGGGCGGGATCTATCTTGCCGAGAACAGGAAAGGCCGGCTGGCCTACTGGGCCCGGATCTGCGTGGATTGTCTGCAAGGCGTTCCCTCCATTATCATCGGTATCATAGCCTATTTCTGGATCGTAAGGCCTTTCGGGTTTTCGGCGATCTCCGGCAGCATTGCGCTGGCCATTATGATGCTCCCGATCGTCGTCCGGTCGACGGAAGAGACTCTCAAGCTGCTGCCTTCTTCGCTGCAGGAGGCTGCCTTTGCCCTCGGCATGCCTTTCCACCGGGTTATCTTCAAAGTGATCATCCCGGTGGGGACCAGCGGGATCCTTTCCGGGGTCATGCTATCCATCGCCAGGGTTTCGGGCGAGACTGCGCCGCTGCTTTTCACGGCGTTGGGTAATCCTTATCTCTCATGGAACCTCCTCAAGCCCATGCATAGCCTTCCCAGGTTGATCTATGACTATTCCACCAGTCCTTATGACGACTGGAAGAATCTGGCCTGGGGCGCTTCCCTTATCCTACTGGTATGGGTCCTATTATTAAATCTTACTACTAAGCTGATCACCAGAAAATGGAAAGTACAATTATAAAGAGCAGGAACTTTAACGCGTCGTTCGGTACCAATCATGTCGTTAAAGATGTCAACATCGATATTCCGCGTAACCGGGTCATCGCGGTGATGGGCCCTTCCGGCTGCGGGAAGACCACCTACCTGCGCTGTATCAATCGCATGCATGAGCTGATCCCAGGCGCGACCAGCTCGGGCGAAATGACCATCAATGACGAGAATATTTACCAGATGCACCCCATCTTCGTACGGTTGAAGATCGGAATGGTGTTCCAGCGTCCTAATCCTTTCCCGAACCTGAGCATCTATGACAATGTTATCGCCGGGTACAAGCTCAACGGGATCAAGCTGCCGAAAGCCGAAAGGGATCGGATCGTAGAGCATTCGCTCACGCGGGTGGCGCTTTGGAATGAGGTAAAGGACTCGCTGACAAAAAAAGGGTCCTTTCTCTCGGGTGGTCAACAGCAACGGCTTTGTATCGCCCGTGCCGTCGCCATGGAACCCGAGGTGCTGCTCTTCGATGAGCCCACGTCGGCCCTGGATCCGATCTCGACCTCGACGGTAGAGGAGCTGTTCCATGAGTTGAAGAGCAACTACACGCTGATCATCGTTACGCATAACATGCAGCAGGCGGCCCGGGTGAGCGATAAGACCGCCTTTTTCTACCTGGGCGAGCTGGTGGAATATGATGAAACGAAGATCATGTTCACCAATCCGAAGGATAGCAGGACACAAAACTATATTACGGGTCGTTTTAGTTAACTTTATTATCAGCGGGTATCCGCAATACCAACTTTATCGATCATCATGGCACAAATCGAAACTGAATTACAGCTACTGAAAACCGAGGCTGTCAATATGTGGAGCCTGGTCAATTCCCAGCTCAACAAAGCCAGGCTGGCCTTTCTCAACTTTGATAAGGACCTGGCCAGGGAAGTGGTCCTGAAGGAAAAACGGGTCAATGGGAGCGAGCTCAAGATCGACCGTGACTGTGAGAATATCTTTGCATTGTTCTGCCCGGTCGCCATCGACCTGCGCTTCCTGTTGGCCGTGCTGAAGATCAATACCAATCTCGAACGGACCGGAGATATCGCCGAAGGCATCGCTAAATATGTGATCGATGCGGAAGTGCCTTTCTCGCAGGAATTACTGGATATCAGCCGGATCCTGCCGATGTACGAAGAATCGGTGCGGATGCTGGAAGACACGCAGGAAGCATTCGAGAAAGAGGATACGATCCTGGCGAGGGGAGTTTTTAAGAAGGATGAATTTTTGGATGACATCAACCGTCAGTCGCACAAGGTGCTGGAGAAGCATATTAAGGATCATCCGGGGGACACGGCTCAGGCGTTATGGGTCCTGTCCACAATCCGCAAGCTGGAAAGGGTAGGCGACCAGTCCAAAAATATCGCCGAGGAGATCATCTTTTATCTTGAGGCTAAAGTGCTAAAACATCGTAACAAGTTCGTTTGATCAGCGTCTGCGCGCAATTTGCGTGGATAAGCTGTGAATATTGCCCCCCGATATAATATACGGATAACGATTCAGTAATTCCCGCGTAATACGGACGGATTAGATTTGTATCCTATTAATTGGTTAGTCACCTGTTAATCGATGGTTTATATATGTAGAGTTGAATTTTCTCATGCAGAAGCTCTTTCATTTCTATGAAAGGGCTTTTCGTTTAGGCGGCACCCTCTTCAATGCCGCCCGCGGCGGCTACCCGTAGAGTGGCCTGCCTAATTGAAGACCGCATCCGGATATAGCATATCGAGCGCGTCCTTCTTTTCCTGGGTACAATGATGCATCAGATAGCTGACGATCGCCTCTGTCGAATAATCGAGGTGCAGGTGAGGTCTTTTTCTTTGCTCCATCCACGGCCGGAATACGCTTTCAAATTTCGCATCCAGCGCATCCAGTACGGGAACGCCCATTTTTGCGAGGGCGGCGGCGTTGCAGAACTGCTCGTATTGTCCCCGGATCGGGATCACCATCAGTTTCTTACCGAGATAGAGGGCTTCCGCGGGGGTCTCAAAGCCGGCGCCGGTAAGGATCGCGTTGCAATTGATCAGGCTTTTGTTGAACGCCGCTTTATTTACGGGAATAAAGAGGATATTCCCATCCTGAACCGGCTGCCGGACCTCCTTTGAAAATACCTGCCAGCGGTATTCCTTTAATGGCTGAAGATATTGCCGGATGGTGGCGTCGCTGTAGGAGGAGAGATAGACCGTGATATAGCCTTTATCCTGCGCATCGGCCTGGAGGATCTCCTTTTTGATCACCGGGGGAAGGATGAAGTCGTCGTATTGTTTGAAATGGAGGCCGACATATTGGGTGGCGCGGGCATAGTTGCGGAGGATCCAGGCGCCCATCGGATCCTTTTTAGCGGGCCGGGGCACTTTTGATGAGACGAAGCTGGCCTGGTGGCCAAAGTTGACGGAGGGTACTTTCTTTAAGGCGCAGGACAGAGAGGTAATACACTCGAAGTCATTGATCACGAGGTCATATTTCTCTACCGGCAGGTCGCGGACCTCGCGGTAGAGGCGTAGCGGCGATAGTACCTGCCGGGCGATCTGCCAGTAGTTGAGGCCGCCGCTGTTGGTATAGAACAGGCTTAATCCCTTACTCCGGTATTTGACCGATGCGTCGAGGTTGAGGCTGTTATTGGCCCCGCTCAGGAATATATCGACCTTGCCATACCGTTCCAGGAAAGGAAGGAGCTCCATTGCCCGGCTTATATGGCCATTACCTGTCGCCTGTACTGCGTAGAAAATCTTCATGCTCGTATGATGGTTAGATCGCTTCCAGTGAATTGATGTAAAAATTGATCTCGTCCGTCAGCACGCTGACATTGGACTTCATTTCTATAGTCTGGGTTACGGGAAAATCCTTCTCGTCGTATTCGAAGATAGTCCATTCGTTGTGCTGGTATTCCAATGCCGTGCAATGTTCAACCCAATCGCCGGAGTTCAGGTAGGTTACCTTTCCGTTCTTTGTCTCTACGACCTTCTTTTGCGGCTGGTGGATATGACCGCAAATGACGAAATCGTATTTTTTTTCGATGGCAAGCTCGGCTGCGATGAGCTCAAAGTCGTTGATCTTACTGACGGCCTTATTGACCCCTGCCATTACCCTTTTGGAGATCGAAACCCGTTCCCGGCCAAAAGCCTTTAGTATAAAGTTAATAAATCTATTGAACCGGATCAAAAGGTTATAGCCGCTGCTCCCGAGTTTTGCCAGGACCTTGGCGCCTCCCTTGGTGGTATTGTCGAAGACGTCTCCGTGGAAGATCCAGGTCATCTTGCTGTCGATCTCCAGCACCAGCTTGTCGGTCAGGGCAAAGTTGCCCATCTGGATGTCCGTATACCGGCGCATCATTTCGTCGTGGTTGCCGGTAATATAGAAGACCCGGGTACCGTTGGTGATGAACTGGATGATCTCCTTGATGACCATCATATGGGCGACGGGGAAGTAACGTTTGGTGAATTGCCAGCCGTCGATGATATCGCCATTGAGGATCAGTATGTTAGGAGTGATGCTTTTGAGGTAGTTAACCAATTCCTTGGCGCGGCATCCGTAAGTTCCGAGGTGTACATCAGAGAGTACTACTACATCTACAGATCGTTTTTCCATTGTGGTGGTTTTCCAAAGTTCTGTAAAACATATTATTACTGTTTTAAGCCAGTATTAACAAATTGTAAGCTTTATGTGAACACAGTATTACCCGGAATGGATCGTATACCTTTGCGCCCATGAAAAAATGGCCCTCGCTTCCAGCGCTTGCTTTTTTTCTGTGTTGTTTAGCTCCCGGCGTTCAGGCATCAGTGATATCCGATTCTTTCCCCACTTCCATCATGACTGCCGGGATGCATTATACCGTCGCCAATACGCATTCACATAACGACTATGAACAGCCCGTCCCTTTCTGGACTGCTTATAACGCGCAGTTTGGGAGTATAGAAGCCGATATCTTCCTCGTGGAGGGCAGGCTAATGGTGGCGCATGACCGAAAGGAGCTGGCGCTCGGCCGGACGCTGGAAGAATATTATCTAAAGCCGCTGTCCGCGCAGGTAGAAAAGAATCATGGACATCCATACGCCGACAGCAGCCGCCGGCTGCAGATGCTCATCGATGTGAAAGCCGACTCCACTGCGGCGCTCGATGCGCTGGTGGCGCTGCTGCGGGAATATCCCAACCTGACGGAGACGCCTTCACTGACCTGGGTCATCAGCGGGAATCGTCCTGACCCATCCTTATACGCTACATATCCGCGGTACATCGCGTTCGACGGCATCCTTCTTCACCGGTATCCACGGGCCGCGTTATCGCGGATCGTGATGATGAGCGACGACCTGCATGACTATACGCACTGGGGCGGCGCTGACAGCATTCCTGCCGCCGACCGGCGGCGGATACTCGCGGCCATTGCATGGTCCCACGCCCTGCATCTGCCCGTGCGCTTCTGGGATGCGCCCGATTTTCCGCATGCCTGGGCTCAACTGATGGCGCTGCGGGTAGACTTCATCAACACCGATCATATCGAGCAACTGGCCGATTACCTGAGCGCTCAATAGGGCCCACGGATTTTTCTGTATCTTCCCGGCGAACTAAACGCTCGCCTCATGAATGAAGAGCTCCTTTTGTTGATTGGAGATAAGATCAAGACGAAGAGAACGCTGAAGAGCATCACCCTCGAACAACTTGCCCAAAAGGCAGGCGTCAGCAAAGGGCTCATCTCCCAGATCGAGAACAACCGCACGGTGCCTTCACTTCCCGTTCTGTTCAATATCATCCACTCGCTCGAAGAGAGCTTGCCCAGCTTTTTCGAGGACATGCAAAACGGCAATTCCAAAAATCACGTCGTGATTGTCCGTAAAGGCGAGGAGCGGCATTTTACCAAAGAGCCGGTTAAAGGATTTACCTATAAGCGGATCCTAACCCGCAGTATCGCTTCACAGGCAACCGACGTCGTCCTGCTCGAGCTGAAGAAGAAGGCGGCCCGGCGTGAGATGATCCGAACCGACGCCTTCGAATGCAAGTATGTCCTGAAGGGATGGGTCGAATACCAGATCGAGGAGGAGCTGATCGAACTGAAGGAAGGCGATACGTTATTCTTCGACGGCCGCGCCCCGCACCGGCTAAGGAATATCGGCGACGGGGATGCGGTGATCCTGGTATTCTATTTCTTCTGATCCCCATTTGCATTTCCGGGGGGAATTTGAATTATTTACAAATACTTAACATTGGTTTAGTATTTATAAACTGTTAACGTTTCCTTAAATCAGGGCTAACTTTTTCATCACATTGCCCATTTACTTTCGCCGCGAGAATACACACATCCACTTTACTTAACAAAACCCTGTTTATGAGTAAGAAAATTCCCCTGCTTGCAGGAGTCTTGCTTGCGGTATTCCTATTCCCGCTCGGCTCCTTTGCTCAGACGGCCATTGTCGGCCGCGTACTCTCGAAGATCGATCAATCACCTATTCCCGGTGCTACTGTGACCGTCAAGGGGACTCGTACCGGCACCGCCACGGGCATTGACGGCAGCTTTGCCATCAAGGCAAAGGCGGGGGACATCCTTGTGATCTCCGGCATCGGGATCGAGCGGATGGAGCAGGAGGTTAACGGCAATACGCTGGTGATCTCCGTAGCGACCAACAGCCGCGAATTGAACCAGGTCGTGGTAACGGCAACCGGTATCAAGAAGGAAGCCAAGCGATTGGGGTATGCTATCCAGACGATCGACGCCTCCCAGCTAACTACGGCGCGGGAAGCCGATCCGGTCAACTCGCTGAAGGGCGAAGCCGCCGGTCTTCAGATCAACATCAACTCTGAGATCGGCCACGCTCCCGATGTCATTATGCGCGGTGAGAACGATCAGGATGACCGGCCGCTTTTCGTGGTCGACGGCGTTCCCATCAGCTCCGATACCTATAATGTGAACCCGGACGATATCGAGACGTTCACCGTACTGAAGGGACCGAATGCCGCCGCACTCTATGGTTTCCAGGGAAAGAACGGCGCCATTATTATCAATACGAAAAAAGGTACAAAGGACAAGCGGGGATTGGCGGTCAATTTCAACTCCAGTACTCAGATCAACAAGGGTTTCATCGCACTCCCCAAATACCAGGATACCTACGGCCCCGGTGACAACGGTAAATATGCGTTTGGCGGCGGCGGCTCCAGCCCCCAGTCCTATTTTGGCAACGGCGCTGTAGGCGTTGGCAAGAACGATTATGACTACGACGTATGGGGCCCGCAGTTCCGCGGCCAGATGCTGCCGCAGTATGACGGCGCCTATGACCCCACCCAGCTCTACACGACAACCTTTGCCGATGGCAGTACCTACAAGGGCCACGTAGCGCCGACGCCCTGGATCGCCCGGGGGAAAGACAACCTGAAGAATTTCATCCAGGCCGGCCTCTTGTCTTCGAACAGTCTTTCCATCAGCTCTTCGACCGAAAAGACAGATTTCCGGGCCTCTCTTGCGAATACCTACCAGCGCGGCATCACACCCAATACGGAACTGAATAATACGAACGCGACGATCAGCCTCATCCACCGGATCAATCAGCATTTCAGCGTGACGGCCTATTTAAACTACAGCCGTCAGGCAACCCCCAATGTACCGGACGTGCAGTATGGCCCGAACAGCGTTATCTATAATGTCATCATTTGGGGCGGCGCCGACTGGTCGATGAAGACGATGCGGAACTACTGGCAGCCCGGTCACACCGGCATCCAGCAGCTATACGAAGAATACTACCGCTATAACAACCCGTGGTTCATGTCGTACGAGTGGCTTCGCGGTCACTACCAGAACAACGAATATGGCTATGTATCCCTGAACTACAAGGTCAATGAAAATCTCGATTTCCAGTTCAGGCCGAGCATGACGGCGTATGACATGTTGAATTCCGAGAAAATGCCGTATTCCGCGGATGTTTACGGTCGTGAGCTTCGCCAGGGCGACTACCGCGAGGACAGACGTTCACAGTTCGAAACAAACTGGGATCTCCAGGGCCGCTACCATCGCAATGAGATCGCTGGCTTCCTCGATCTCTCCGTCCTTGGCGGAGCAACGGTCCGGAACTTCAACTTCAACTCGTCCTTCGAGAGCACCAACTATTTGAACGTACCCGGGATCTATAACTTTACCAACTCGCAAAACCCTATCCAGGGCACGAATTTCAATGCCACCATGCTGGTGCTTAGCGCCTACTATTCCGTCGACCTGGGCTATAAATCGTATGTGACTGCGAATATCACCGGCCGGGAAGACAAGTCGTCTTCCATGCCCAGCAATACCAACGGTTATTTCTACCCCAGCTTCAACCTCGCTACCGTCATTTCCGATTACGTCCGGATGCCTGGTCCGATCTCTTTCCTGAAATTGAAGGCTTCCTATGCGGAAAGCAAGAATGGCGGAACAACCCCATTGTTTGCCACCAATCTGGCAAACGTACCGGCTGCAAATAACTATGGTTATACCTGGTATTCCGCTTACGATGGTCCGAAATACCAATTCCAGCAGTCGCAGTATACGCTTTCGCCCACCTATAGCGCCCAGTCAAGCGCATCATACTCCACCTCCGCCGTCAGCCCCACGATCTTCGCATCGGACCGGCAGGCAACGGAGTTCGGTGCAGACATCCGGTTTATCAATAACCGGATCGGCCTTGACGTAACGCACTATCACTACAAGAATACCGGCATCGTATATCAGAATATCTCACCTGCTTCGGGCTTCTCATCCAACGAGACCAACGGGAATGTTTACACCAATGACGGGTGGGAAGCGGTATTTACCGGCAAACCTTTCGTCAACCCTAAGGGTTTCAACTGGACGGTGACGGCCAACTTCTTTACCTATGTCCGGAGATGGGTCAAGAACTCCAACCCCGACAACTGGGAGTTCAACGGCAGAAGAGTGGACCTGAACTATGGCGACGCGATCGTTCGCACGCCGGACGGCAAGCCGGTTATCGACGCCACTTCCGGCATCTATGATCTGTATTCAAATTTCGGCTCGGCCTATAAGATCTATGGTCATGGCGACCCCGACTGGCAATGGGGCCTGATCAACACCGTCAGTTACAGGGGGATTTCGCTCCGGTTCCAGTTCGACGGTATGGTCGGCGGGGTGATGGAAGATTATGTCCGCGTGAAGACCCTGCAGGGCGGCCGGCATATCGAAGCGGCCAGCGGCGCTATCGGCGCCGCCAGACCGAGCGACGAAGCCAATATCCCGGCCTATGTCGGATCCGGCGTCAACCTGGTCGGCGCTCCCATCGCGCTCGATCCCGTCAACGGTAAGATCACGAATATGAAGCAACTGACCGAGCAGACGAATACGACGAAGAGCCTCGTTCAACCTTTCGTGTACAACGCGGCCTCGATACCCGACCTGAATATGATCAGCAAGACTTATACGAAGCTCCGGGAAGTGACCCTGACATATACGCTGCCGCAGCGATGGATCGGGAGATCTTTTATTCAAAATGCGACGGTCTCCCTGGTGGGCCGGAACCTGCTTTACTTCTTCCCGCAACGCTATAAAGACCTCGACGTGGACCAATATTCGCAGAATGTCGTTTCCGGGAACTCCTTTGCAAACAGCAGCGGTTCCGGTTTGCAGACGCCGACCACACGTAGTTTTGGTTTTAACTTAAATCTTACCTTCTAATCAACGCAAACCAAAATATATGAAACAGTCAAAATATCTTCTTTATATCGCGATCGCGCTGACGGCCGCCTCCTGCAGCAAGACCATCGCCAGCAAAGAAACCAACCCCAACGTGCCGTCAAGCGTTCCGCCTCAGCTGATCCTTGGCACCTTGCTGAACGACATGGCCGGCAATGGTCCACAGGGCTCACTTGGCGGCATTCTTTCGTGGGGAAATGTCGGCGACTGGGACCAGTACCACTGCCAGAACTACGACTACTATGGCAATAACATCTATTCCTGGAACGCGACAAATTCTACTTTCGACCCTTACCTGGTCATGCAGAACGAAAAACAGATGGAGACGGAAGCAAAGTCCCGCGGCGTGGCGGCGGTCAATCCGTATGAAGCGGTCGGCCGGTTTGTAAAAGCCTACTACTATTATAACCTTACGTCCATGTTCGGTGATGTTCCGATGGCGACTGCGCTTGAAGCGCCGGAGAACACGACCCCGGCCTACTCCACCCAGGAAGCGGTATTCAATTACATCCTGAATGAGCTGGATTCCGCCAACAACGACCTGGCTACGCTGATCGCCGCCAATGACAATTCCCTTTCGTCCACGCAGGATATCTACTTCGGCGGGAATCTTGCCGCCTGGCAAAAGACGGTCAATTCCTTCAGGCTCCGGGTGCTGGTCAGTCTAAGCCATCAGGCGTCGGACGCGACATTGAATGTGCCCAGCCAATTCGCCAATGTCCTCAATAACCCGTCCAAATATCCGATCTTCGGCAGCAAAGCGGATAATCTGCAATTTGTCTTCAATCCCGGCGGGACCAACACATTCAGCACGTACCCCTTCAACCCAAGCAACTTCGGGTCCATCGCCGGCCGGTTCAATATGGCCGCTACCTATGTCGGCGTGCTGACGGCCATCAACGACCCGCGTGTCTTTATGACCTGCGATCCGGCGTGGGCGCTGGTCACGAATGTCGATTCACCTGCACAATACCGGTTCTTCGTCGGCGCGAGCACCGGTCTCGATCTGGGTCAGATGTATGGCAACGCCAGCGCCGGGGACTATTCCTATATCGGCCGCTACCGCTACTATTCCAATTTTACGGGTGATCCGATGGTACTCGTAGGATACGATGAAATGTGCTTCAATATCGCTGAGGGGATTGAGCGTGGCTGGGCGTCCGGCAGTGCCGAAACCTGGTACCAGGCGGGGATCACTTCGTCAATGGCTTTCTACGGGATCAATACCGCCCAAAATGCGCAGACAGCTTATTTCCTGCCGCCGGGCGCCAACTCGGTTACGCAAGTGGCCCCTTACAATTTCAGCTTCGACTGGGCCACGTATTATGCTCAGCCTACCGTCAAGCTGTCCGCAACGCAGGCGGATGCGATCAACGAGATCGTGCTGCAGAAGTACATCGTCTGCTTCGAGAATTCGGGATATGAAGGTTATTACAACTGGCGCAGGGTAGGTGTTCCGGCCTTCCAGGGCGGCAGCGGCGTAGGCAATAACGGAATAGTGCCGATGCGGTGGGCTTACCCCATCGGGGAGCAGATACAGAATACCAAGAACTGGCAGACGGCTCTTACCAGTCAGGGATTCAGCAACCCGGACGGTCTTAACGATCAAATGTGGCTGATCAAATGATAGGCAAAAAAAGAATGAAATATATCCACATATACAGGCTGCTGATTCCGGCAGCCTGTATCTTTTGTAGCGGGACGGCTTGCGCGCAATGGCCGAATCCCCTGCCAAAGCTCCGGCATGACTTCATTGTCGTGTCGCATCGCGGTGATCATACTCATGCGCCGGAAAATACGCTGGCTGCTTTTGCCAACGCCGTCGCCGCCGGCGCCGATTATGTGGAGATCGATCTACGGACCACTGTGGACAGCCAGCTGGTCATTATGCACGACGCTTCCGTCAACCGGATGACCGATGACACGGGGCTCGTCAGGAACATGACCTGGGAAAAGCTGCACACGCTGAAGGTAAAGGATAAAGCGCATCCGGAATGGGGCGAACAGGAGATCCCGTTGTTCACGCAGGTGCTGGACTTGTGTAAGGGGAGGATCTATATCTATCTTGACTTCAAAAATGCCGATCCGGCCGCGGCCTGGCGGGAGATCGTCAAGCGGGGCATGGAAAAGGAGGTCGTCGTATACATTAATGCGCCGCATCAATTCTATGAATGGCGAAAAGTCGCGCCGGCCATGCCCTTAATGGTCAGTCTTCCTTCTTCCGTCCGCGGCGCCGATAGCCTGACCGGGTTTCTGAATAAATATCATCCGGATATTCTCGACGGCGATTTTGATGAATATACGCCGGAGATGATCAAGGCCGCTGCGGCATTGGGGGTGATGGTGCTGCCCGATATCCAGCGTCCCGGCGAAAATGCCGCTTTATGGGCTACGGCGATCCAAAAAGGCTTGCAGGGCTTGCAGACAGATCATCCGGCCGATCTCGTGGTCTATTTGAAGACGCAAGGGATACGGTAATTTTAAACATAATTTAATAAAGGGCAAACCTGGCGCAAATCCATTTTCAATACCTTGTCGGACTAAACATACCCAAAAATGACCACCGACCAGGCCCGCGAAATTACCGATGAGATCATGAGTCTTTATGAAGAGCACGGCGGTGCGGAGTACGCCGGCGAAAAGGTCTCCCAGCTGGAGCATATGGCGCAGGCCGCGCAGCTGGCCGAGGCGCAGGGCTACGATGAGGAAGTCGTCCTGGCTGCTTTTTTGCATGACATCGGACATATCAGCGAGGCTGCCAAGGGCGGGGAATCAGTGTCCGCATCGCGGGAGGAGATGGACGGATATGGCATCATGGACCATGAGGAGTTGGGAGCGGAATTCCTGCGGGGAAAAGGCTTTTCCAAAAAGGTCACCCGGCTTGTCGAATCACACGTCGAAGCCAAACGTTATCTTACGTATAAAGACCCTTCCTATTATTCCAATCTTTCCGACGCCAGCAAACGGACGCTGGAATACCAGGGTGGCCCCATGACGGAAGAAGAGGCTGCCGCTTTTGAGCAATATCCGCTGTTCGACCTGATCATCCGCATGCGCAACTGGGACGAACAGGCCAAGATCGAACACCACCCCCTCCCCGATCTGCAACACTACCGCGATATGATGCTTCATCATCTGCAGACGGCCGGGACCCGTTAACCATTTAAAAAACTTTTTCCAATGAGCTCAATTCAACTGGTCGTTTTCGATATTGCAGGCACCACGGTGCGCGATAATGGCAATGTTGGGGAAGCCTTTATCAGCGCCTTTAAGGATTATGGATTTACAATACCCGTCGCGGAAGTGAAAAAAGTAATGGGCTTTCGGAAAATGGACGCCATTGCCATGTTGCTTGAGAAATTTGCTCCCGCGCGCGCAACCGATGACGAGCTGACCGACCGTATCCACACGCGGTTTATCGATACGATGATCGATCACTACCGGAATGACGATACGCTTGCGCCGCTTCCGCATGCGGAAGACGTCTTTCAGGCGCTTAAACAACGGGGAATAAAAGTGGCCCTGAATACGGGTTTCACCCGCTCCATCACCGATACCATATTACACCGGCTTCGTTGGGATGATCGTTCCCCGCTGATCGACCAGGTGATCTGCAGCGACGAGGTGCCTAATGGCCGCCCGCATGCCGATATGATCGAAGTGCTGATGGATGATCTCGACATCGATTCACCGGCGCAGGTGCTGAAGGTCGGCGATACCGAAGTAGATGTAGAGGAAGGCCGGAATGCGGAATGCGGGAAGGTTGTCAGCGTGACTACCGGCGCCTACACGCGGGAGCAACTGCAACCGTATCATCCCGATTTTATTATCGACGATCTGCAGGAGCTTCTTCCGATCATCGAACAAGCATAAAACGATCGTAATGCAAAACCCGGCTCCCTTCCCCGCCGACACGGCTTCGGGTCAGTCGATCGACCTGGCCGCGGGCTCTTCTGCGACCATTCCGCCTGGCCATACCAGCGGATTGAGGGCATGGCTTCAGCGGTGTCCCGGATGGGTGTTCATCCTTTATGTGTCGTTGACCTCCTTTACGGTCTATGCCTGTATGTATGGATTTCGCAAACCTTTTACGGCGGCCTCGTTTGACGGGATCGCGATAGGGCGGGTCCATTATAAGGTAGTACTGGTTATCGCCCAGACCATCGGGTATATGATCAGTAAATTCTATGGGATCCGTTTTATTGCCGGGATGGAGCCGGCGCGGAGAGCGGGGTTTATCGTTAAGCTGGTATTGACGGCCTGGATCTCGCTGCTATTGTTCGGCCTCGTGCCCGCCCCATATAACTTCGTCTTTATGTTCATAAACGGCTTGCCGTTAGGGATGGTTTGGGGGCTGGTATTTGGTTTTCTCGAAGGCCGCCGGACAACCGAGCTGATGGGCGCCGTGCTGGCCACCAGCTTTATTTTTGCGTCCGGATTGGCCAAGACCGTGGGCAAAAGTATGCTGCTATATGCGGGGGTCAGCGAATTCTGGATGCCTTTTGTGGCGGGGGCCGTATTCATCGGCCCGCTGCTCCTCTGTACCTGGCTGCTCAACCAGACGCCGCCGCCAACCGCGGGGGATGTTGCGATGCGGACCGTGCGGCTTCCGATGGGGAAGGAACAGCGGAGCAATTTTCTTAAAGTATTTGGATTGGCCCTCATCCCCATTATCATCGCCTATGCGATGCTGACCATCCTGCGTGATTTTACCGAAGATTTTGCCAATGAGCTTTGGAGCGAGACCGGCTATAAGAATAACGCGGATGTCTTTGCCGGCACCAGTACCATTGTATCCCTCATTGTGCTGGCCGTCATCGGTGGATTCTTTTTGATCCGAAACAATTACCGGGCATTTTTACTGAACAATGTGATCATTATCGGCGGATTTGCCCTTGCGGCGGGGGCGACGTTCGCCTTTCATTTGCATGCGATCTCTCCCGTTGCCTGGATCATCACGGCCTCCGCGGGGCTCTATCTGGGCTATGTGCCATACAATTGCTTTTATTTCGAGCGGATGCTGGCGGCCTATAAGATCCCGGGGAATGTCGGCTTCCTGATCTATATCGCCGATGCTTTCGGTTACCTGGGAACGGTAGCCGTGCTGCTGATCAAGGAATTCGTAAGGATTAAATATACCTGGGTGGATTTCTTCACGGCGATGTTCTATGTTTCTGCCGGCGCCGGTATGGTTTTCGTGCTGTGGAGCGCCATTCTCTTTGCCAGGATATATAAGAAACAAAATTAAGGATTATGCAATCGCGATCAGCTATCGTTATAGGCGCCGGCATCGTTGGACTGGCTACGGCAAGGGCACTTGCGCTTCAGGGATTTTCGGTACGGGTATTCGAGAGATCGGACAAGGCGGTCGGGGCTTCCATCCGTAACTTCGGGATGATCTGGCCGATCGGCCAGCCGGCGGGTAAAATGTATGATCGCGCTGCCCGCAGCCGCGATATCTGGAGAGAGACGGCGCCGCGGGCCGGATTTTGGCATGAGGATGCCGGCAGCCTTCACCTGGCGTATCACCCGGATGAATGGGAAGTCCTGCAGGAGCTGCATGAGGTCTTCAGAAGGGAGGGCCGTCCGGTCAGGCTGCTCAACCCCTGTTCCATAGCCGAAGCCTCGGGGGCGGTCGTAACCGATGGGCTGCTGGGCGGTCTTCATAGCGAAGACGAAGTGATCGTGGACCCGCGGGAGGCTATCGCCACATTGCCGGGGTGGCTGACCGAGCAACTGAATGTCGAATTCATCTGGGGGAAATGTGTTTCGTATATCTCCGATCAGATCGTCTATATCGGGAATGAGGAAGAATATGAGGCCGATCTCATCTTTATCTGCAACGGAGCGGATTTCGAGACGTTGTATCCCGAGCATTTTGCCCAGCAACCGGTCACCAAATGCAAGTTGCAGATGATGCGGCTGGCGGCGCAGCCGGAGGACTGGCGGATCGGTCCGGCCTTATGCGGCGGTCTCTCCCTCATCCATTATAATAGCTTCAAGGCAGCCCCATCGTTGACCGGGCTTAGGCAGCGATATACCGATGAGATGGCCGACTATCTGCAATGGGGCATCCATGTCATGGTCTCACAGAACGGGAGGGGCGAGCTGACCGTCGGAGATTCGCATGAATACGGGCTCACCCATGACCCGTTCGACAAGGAATTCATCAATCGCAAGATCCTGGATTATCTGCGGAAGTTCGCGAGTTTCAAGGATTGGACGATAGCGGAGACCTGGAATGGCGTCTATGCAAAGCTGACAGACGGTGAGGCCGACCTTTTCTTTTCCCCGGAGCCATATGTCTATGTTATCAATGGCGTGGGCGGTGCCGGGATGACCCTGTCCTTTGGGCTGGCGGAAGAGCTGGTGGCCGGGCTTTAGTCCATTGTCCCGATCCGGAGCGTGACCCGCTGATCGGCCGGATTTTGCTACTTTTACCGGATGAAGGATGTTAAGGCAATACTGGCTCTCAACCGCAATTTTTTCTTTTGTTACCTGTTCTTCTTTTGCATTGGCCTGATCTTCCTGCTTACTGTCGGGAAGGCGGTCAGCTTTATCGAACTGAACCCTTATCACCGCAGCACGCTGGACACCATATTTATCTGGGTAACCTTTATGGGCGACGGCCGGTTTGCCATTGTCATTTGCCTCATCTTCCTGGTGCTGCGGCGCTGGTCACGCGCTTTGCAGCTCATTGCCGCCTTCCTGATCTCCGCGCTGGTGGCGCAGATCCTGAAGAACGTATTCTCCATGCCACGGCCGAAACAATATTTCCCGGCCGGGCAGTATTCCTATTTTATCGATGGGGTCACCCATATCGGTTTTGCCAGCTTTCCATCCGGTCATACCACATCCGTATTTGCGATGGCGACCCTCCTGGCGATCTTTGACAGCAACAAAAAAGGAAATATCCTGTATCTATTGGCGGCGGTAGCGGTCGGGTATTCCCGGATCTATCTGGGTCAGCATTTTCTGGGGGATGTGCTGGTGGGCTCGGTGATCGGAACACTTACGGCGGTGCTTATCCACTGGCTGTTTTTAACAAAATTGCTTCACCGCAAAGCTACGGCGGCCAAATTTTAGGAATTCCATGGTTTAATGTACGTTTGCCGACAATTTTTCATAGCGGAAGATTGTAGGTAAAAAAATCGGTCCATGATTGAAGGTAAAAAACTGGTCATCGTCCTCCCCGCATATAACGCAGAGCTTACTCTCCGTAAGACCTACGCGGAGATCCCCTTCGAGATCGTCGATGAGGTAGTGCTGGTGGATGACAACAGCAGCGACCGGACGGTAGCCGTTGCAAGGGAACTGGGGATATCCCATGTCATCAAGCACGACAAGAACCGGGGATATGGCGGTAATCAGAAGACCTGCTACGATAAGGCCCTGGAGCTGGGAGGCGACATCGTGATCATGCTTCATCCGGACTATCAATATACCCCCAAACTGATCCCTTCGATGGCCTGGCTGATCGCCAACGACGTCTACCAGGTCGTTCTGGGTTCCCGGACCCTTGGGAAGGGGGCTTTGCACGGAGGGATGCCCCTTTATAAATATGTATTCAACCGGGCGCTTACCTTCTTTGAGAACGTCATGCTCCGGCAAAAACTTGCCGAATATCATACCGGTTACCGGGCCTTTTCCCGGGAGATCCTCCAGCGGATCGACTACCATATCAATTCCGAGGATTTTGTATTCGACAATCAAATGCTTTCCCAGATCATCTACCTGGGGTATGAGATCGCCGAGATCACCTGTCCGACCCGGTATTTTGAAGAGGCGTCCAGCATAAATTTCAGCAGAAGCGTAACTTACGGTCTGGGAGTACTGAAAGTCAGCGTCGTTCACCGGCTCTGCAAATGGGGATTGATGAAAAGAGACATGTATAAACCGCTTAGTTAATGCAGCTTAATAAGACTACCACTATCCTGCTGATCACCATCCTGGCAGCATTGCTGTTCATTCCGTTCCTGGGCCATGTCCACCTTTTCGACTGGGACGAGATCAATTTTGCCGAGTGTTCCCGTGAAATGATCAAGATGGACGACTATACGCGGGTATATGTCGATTTCAGACCTTTCTGGGAAAAGCCGCCGATGTTCTTCTGGATGCAAAGTACCGCCATGAAGGTCTTTGGGATCAATGAATTTGCAGCCCGTTTTCCCAATGCGATCTGTGGCGTCGTTACGCTCGTCACCGTCTTCCTCTGCGGCTCCCGCATCTATGACCGCAAGCTCGGCCTCCTCTGGGCCCTGGCCTTTGGCGGGTCGCTTTTTCCCAATATGTATTTCAAATCCGGGATCATCGATCCCTGGTTCAATTTATTCACTTTTCTTTCGCTCTACTATTTTATCCTATATCATTGGAAACGGAATGGCTTTGACAAGCCGGGGGTCGATAAACATCGCATCTACTATGTGGTGCTGTCGGGCATCTTCATGGGGCTTGCCGTTTTGACCAAGGGGCAGGTCGCCCTGATGGTTTTTCTGCTGTCGCTGGGGGTGTATTTCTGTTATAACCGGTTCCGATTCTATTTCAACTGGTGGGACGCGCTCCTGTTCCTGGTGGTGGCTTTCCTGGTCACCGCGACCTGGTATGGTTATGAGACGATCAAACGCGGCCCGTGGTTCATCAACGAATTCCTGAAATATCAATGGCGGCTGTTCACGACGCATGACGCCGATCAGAAAGGCTTCTTCGGCTATCACTATGTGGTGTTGCTGATCGGATGCTTCCCGGCTTCGCTTCTGGCTATTCCCTCTTTCTTCAAAGCCCGGTACGACAGCCGGTACGAAAGAGATTTCAAGTGGTGGATGCTGATATTGTTCTGGGTGGTAACCGTGCTGTTCACGATCGTCCAGTCGCGGATCATTCATTATTCATCCATGGCCTGGTTCCCCGTCACCTTTCTGGCGGCATATACCATTTATAAATGGGACCGGGGAGAACTGGGCTACAAGCGGTATGTTGCCGTTGCATTGGCGATCCTCGGCGGGCTTATTTCGCTGCTGATCCTGGGAGTGGCGGTCATCGGACTGAATGTACGCCGTCTGGCGCCATATGTGCAGGACACCTTTGCCCGGGGGAATATGGAGGCGGACGTACACTGGTCCGGTTTTGAAGGATTGATCGGTGTTCTGATGGTTGTGGCTTTGATCCTGGGGATCCGCAGTCTGTCGCGGCGGGCGTATGTGCGGGCGGCTTTTTTGCTTTTTGTTGGGACAGCCATCGTCATCTTCTTTGCTTCGGCCGTCATCGTTCCAAAGGTCGAGCGGTATAGCCAGGGTGCGGATATTGATTTCTTTATCGCCCGGCAGGGGGAGGACTGCTATGTGCATACGCTGGGCTTCAAAAGTTATGGCGATCTTTTCTATACGAAAAAGGAGCGGCCGGCAAATCCCAACTCTTACGATCAGCAATGGCTGCTGACGGGCCCTATCGACAAGCCGGTCTATTTCGTCACCAAAGTAGACCGGGTGCAGAACTGGGAAGATCAGTCAAAGTATCCGGATCTGAAGGAGCTTTACAGGAAGAACGGGTTTGTCTTTTTAAAAAGGGACGTGCCGGCTCATTGATCCGCCCTTCGCGCAACGCTACTTCCTTTTCCGCCAGCGCAGGAACCGCAGGAAGCCGCTAACCAGTTTGTCATTGGCGCCCAGCTTGCCCTTGATGGCGGTATAGGCCGATACCAGCGCATTGTCGAACCTGACCAGCAGCTTGTTGCTTCCGTCGCCCGGTCTTGCCTGGTAGTGGGTGGCCCGGCGAATAGGGTTTTCTTCGATGGTGTAGTAATACAATGCGATGGAACGGCGAAAAGCGCCTTCGGGACAGGTCATCGGAAGAGGATGACCATGATAGGAATCGGCGTCGGTATTGAAAATCACACAGCGGTTCAATACTGGCAGCACGCTTTCTTCGCAGGCCTTCATTTCCCGGTCCCAGAGCTCCAGCTTGCCGCCCCATTCCTCTTTCCAATTTTCATTCAGGTAGACAAGCACGTTGACCCGGCGCTGCCAGTTGCGGTGATGAGGGTGGACGGTAAAATCGGCATGGACGTTCAGGAAACCACCGCGGGTGGACTGGTGGATACCGCCGCCTTCGAGCCCTTCGTCCTTACGCAGGTTGCGGATACCGGTGAGGGTGCTAAGCCATTCCAGGAATGCCGGAGAGTTCAGCTCGTTGATGGTCGATCTGATCGTCGCGGGAAGAAGGTCGATCTTATTGAGACCGCGTTTGTCTTCGTTGTAGTGCTTATAGTTGATCCAGCCATCCGTTTCATTCAGCCGGTTGAATTCGTCGATACAGTCTTTCAGGACTTCAGGATCGAGGAAGTTCTCCAGCACAATATGGGGGTAGGGGGTGGCGGATTGGTATTGCCGGCTCAGCTCGGGAAGCCGGGAGGTCCACTTGCTATAATCAAAGACCTGGGAGGTAGTTGTTGTTGCCATAAAGCGCAAAAATACTGCGTTTTTGTCAATCCCGTCTGGATTCCAGGGTAAATCCGATGGTGGTCCCTACATCCGGGCGGCTACGGACATGGATCGATTGTCCGTGGGCTTCGACGATATGCTTGCAAATGGCCAGACCCAGGCCGGTACCACCCTTGTCGCGGCTCCGGGCGGCGTCGGTGCGATAGAACCGTTCGAAAATTCTTAGCAGGTGTTCTTCTTCGATCCCGATCCCGTCATCGCTGACCTCGATAAGGACGTTCTTTTCGTCGATCTTATAAATGCTGGCGACGATGCTGCCACCGGTCTTTCCGTATTTGGTGGCATTCTCCACGAGGTTGATCAGCACCATCCGGATCTTTTCTTTATCGGCGAACACGGTGATCGGGGATTCGCAGCCTTTTTTAATGGCGGTGCGGACATTCTTGTTATGCGTTTTGATGGACAGGGATTCGAAGATCTCCCGGATAAGGTCCTGGATAATAAAATTCTGCTTATACAGGAGCTGTTCTCCTCTTTCAAGGGTGGAGATCTCATCCAGGTCATTCATCAGGTTGACCAGCCGTTCTACGTTCTTTGCGGTATTCTCGAGGAATTTTTTCCGGATGAAGGAGTCGTCCATCGCCCCGTTGAGAAGGGTATCGACATATCCCTGGATGGCGAAGATCGGCGTCTTGAACTCATGCGCGAGGTTTTGAAGGAATTCCTTGCGGTAAGCTTCGTTCTTTTTCAACATCTCGATCTCCTCATTTCGCTTCTCTCCCCATTTCTCCACGTCTTCCCGGACCTCATCGATGCTTTTCTGCGGGAGGATATATTTGAAATAGACCTCCTCCTTTTTCGTGGCTTTCGTCTGATGGATGAGCTTGTAAATCAGCTTGATCTTCCGGTAGATGAACTTCTCCAGGGTGAACAGGATCAGTCCGTATGAACCTCCGAAGACGATCACCAGCGAGGCCATGCCTACGATCTTGTTGGTCGTCAGTACATAGATGCCGGCGGAGATCGGCAGAGCCAGCAAGACGGCGGTAAGAGCGGATAATTGTTTGGGGGATAGATTTTTAGTGGAAGGCATGGCTCCACGAAGTTACAAATTGAACTTATAACCTACCCCCTTTACCGTGGTAATACAATCCAACCCCAGTTTCTGGCGGATCTTGCGGATATGGACGTCGATGGTCCTGTCTCCTACGATGACCTCATTGCCCCAGACCTGGTTAAGGATCTCGTTGCGCAGGAAGACCCTTCCGGGCCGGGATGCGAGCAGATAAAGCAGCTCGAATTCCTTCTTTGCCAGGGTGACGTCCTTGCCGTCGACCATCACCTCAAATTTGGCGGGATCGATGCTGAGGTTCTCTACTTTCAGGACCTTGTCTTCCGGCTCCTTGTTGACCCGGCGGAAAAGCGCATTGACCCGGCTGATCAGCACTTTGGGGCTGATAGGTTTGGTCACATAGTCATCGGCTCCGGTCTCCAGACCGCGGACATGTGATCCTTCGTCGCTGAGCGCGGTTAGAAAAAGGATCAGGGTTTCTTTAAAAGTAGGCTGTGACCTCAGTATTTCGCAAACCTCGACTCCATTCTTCTTCGGCATCATGATATCGAGGATGATCAGATCGGGTCTGACGGTCTTGGCTTTCCCGACTGCTTCATCTCCATCTTTAGCTGTGCTCACCTCATACCCCTCTTTGGTCAGGTTATATTGGATGATCTCAAGGATATCGGGCTCGTCGTCGGCGATCAGTATCTTCTTGCCTTTGGATTCCATTAACGAAAATTTAGGCAAACCTACTGGAAATAAAGAATCGCGGAAAAGTTAACCGAATCTGTTCACAATTTATTAATACATAAATAACACAACATTGGTGTCCCGCATCGAACTACTACGTATTTGCGTAGTAAGCGCTTTCAGGCGGATCGGATCAGATTCCGATTTTGGTCGTAGGGGCCAGCCGGAGGCTGGTACGACCCGTAGGGTCAGACATTTGTGCTTTGCGGGAAATGCACTATTTTTGGGTTTGTGCATTTCCCGCACATTTTTTGAGCTGGGGAATATCTTATGACTCCAATTCTACGGTCCGTGTTGTGGTCTTTGTTGGTGATGTTATTGTCGGGTCTTTCGTCAAACAGCGATGCCCAGCCCAATTCCTACCCTTATCCGGTATCACAGGACCGCATGATCTGGCATGATAAGGTCGACCAGGCCCAGCAGCGGCTCGTCGCGATGGGAAACGGCAAAAGCGATAGTGTGATCCGGCTCACCAAAGATGATGCAATCAACCTTCAGATCACCGATGCCCTTTGCCGTCAGGTCGATGACCTTCAGCAGCAGATCGAATTCGACTCCACTTTGAACACCAATGGAAAGAAGCGGTACCTCCGCGGTCTTGAGGCGATGCTGACCGGTTTTGAGAAAGGGTATCAGGCCAAACAGATCTCCGCTTCGATGGCGCCCGATCTGGTAGCGGCGTTTGCCGAGGCCATGCGGCTCGACGAGCGATCGCTTAGTATTGAGCCGGTTATCACGGCCCATCCCTATGCCGTCGGGAATATCCTGGTGGATTGCTTCCTGTATCCCAGCCCCAATCCTGGGGTTGCCGCATCGAGGCTGCAGCTTACGCGTCGCTATTGCGAAATGCACCCGCAGCTGATCCTCAGCTATTTATCCAATCACCGGGGTTTGCCGTTCGAAGACAGTCTTATTACGGTCGCCGGGCATTACGACATTGGCCAGTTGTATAATTTCGCAGCGGCGGGCGATAACTTGGCCTGGCGGATCCGGAATAGCAAAGATTCCCTCGTCCATACCGTCGCCGTGCTCGCCAACAGCCGCAGCGGCCAGATGTATTTTCCTTTCCTGGATGAATTGGTCAAAGGCAAGCTCAGTACCGATGATATCGACAAGGTCAAGGGTAATGACCTCGAGTTTTTCCGGCTGCTGGTCAGGACCCGGCTTGACTATGCCGAACGTGTTTTGCCGCCCATCCGCGATACGCCGCTTGAGATGAATGCGCTGACGGCTATGCTGGAAAAGAAGAGCAAGCAGGTTTTTGTCAATGAGATCAATGCCCTTCATACCGCGGAGAATCCGGCTGTCCGGTTCAAGATCCTCGATCCCCTGACGCCGGAAGAATTATATTACCTTATCGTGACGAGTGAAGATGAGATCTATACCTCCAGCTATCTGGGCGTCTATGACCGGATCTTCCAGCGGATGCGACGGCCATGCGGTGATAGTCTGCTGATGGCCGTGCATGGGGATTATTTCCGGAAATTCATCAAGATGGCCGCGGCCTACAATAAGCTGGAGCACTTCCTGGGCACGATGGACAAGCAGAATGCGGGTACGGTGATGAAATCCTTTGTTATTCATCTCGAGAATGCGGGAGAAGAAGAGGCCGTCGACGTCGCCGATTCGTATAGCAGCATCGTCGAAAAAAGCCCCGCCCTCGCCCGCTATATTCTCAGCGAAGTGAAGTGGAACTATGAAAAGAATGTAGCGGAAGGCAATAAAAAAGGAATCGTTATTTATCACCTGCTGCAGATGCTGTTCGAGTCCGCGGATACGGCCAATCATATCGATCTGTCCGCGGCGCTGGGCATTCCACCGATATATACAGTCGATCATCGATCCCTTGTCGATGATAGCGGGCGGGTGGTCGAGCAAGTCTTCTTCTACGGCGACAAGGATAAGGATGGTCAGAACTCTTATGAAGACTTCATGGCGCTGTTCAAGTCCCCTCTCCGGCATCGTGACGTGCATCCTGCCAAAGGCCATGGCCCGGCCCGGCAGGAAGACCGGCCTCTTTGGAAGATCACGGAAAACCCGCAATGGACAACCATTTCGTCCATCCGCGGCAAGCCGGTACTCATCTTCGCCAATAAGCCGCTTCTCGGGGATGACGACCCCGATGCAAAGGCTCAGGCAGCGCTCACGGAATATCTCGAGGCGCGCAATCTCAGGCCTACTATCGTGATCCACCGCGGCCACAGCTACCACGTCAAATATACGATCGACCAGATGGCGCCGACCGCCCGGATCGTCGTATTGGGTTCCTGCGGCGGGTACAATAACCTGAGCGAGGTGTTGAAGCGGAGCGAGGATGCGCATATCATCTCTTCCAAGCAGGTCGGCACCAAGACAGTCAATGAGCCTATCCTAGATGCGATCAACCAAACGCTGATCGCAGGTAAGGACATCGACTGGCTGCCGATGTGGCGGGAGCTGGAGACCCGGTTCCAGCACGATCCTGCCGGCAGGGAAAAGTTTGACGACTATATTCCCCCCTACAAAAATCTGGGCGCCATTTTTATTAAAGCGTACCGGAAGGCAATGGAAAGCGGACAGTAGGAAAAATTGTAACTTGCGGGCTTAACCAGTGTTGGCAGTTCGTATGGCGGAGGAGATCAAGAAACGGAAGATTTTCGATTTCAGCTTGTTGCGGCGGGTTTTCCATTATGCGGCCCCTTATAAGAACCGGCTGTACTGGTCCGTGTTCCTGGCCATCCTCTTGGCTATACTTTCCCCGTTGCGTCCCTGGCTGATCCAGTTAACGATCAATGGAGATATCCGAACAGGAGCTGCTGCCGTCCTGCCGTCGGCCAAGCATCAGATGCTGAGGGCGGTCGTCTGGATAACCATCTGGCAGGTCGGACTGCTTTTGCTGGAGACGATCGCGCGGTTCTATTTCGCTTTTATTACCGCCTGGCTGGGGCAGACGGTGGTCCGGGATCTGCGCGTGGATGTATACCGGAAGGTGCTTGGGTTGAATCTCTCGCAGTTCGACAAGACGCCGATCGGAACGCTCACTACCCGCACGATCAACGATATCGAAGCGATCAATGATATCTTCTCGGACGGATTGATCCCAATTATTGCCGATCTGCTTTCGATCATTTCGGTGCTGTTGTTTATGTTTTGGACGGACTGGCGGCTGACGCTTATCAGTCTGGTGCCCTTTCCCCTTCTGATCCTTGCTACCTGGCTTTTCAAGGAGTCCGTCAACAAGTCCTTTATCCGGGTACGGAATGCGGTGGCCGCGTTGAATGCATTTGTGCAGGAGCATATTACCGGCATCCAGATCGTACAGGCTTTTGCCGCCGAGAAGCGGGAGGCGAAGAAATTCGACAAGATCAACCGGGAACACCGCAATGCCAATATCAACGCCATCTTTGCTTATTCCATTTTCTTCCCGGTGGTGGAGATCATTCTCGCCGTCAGTACGGGGTTGATGGTCTGGTGGGGTGCGACAACGGCCTGGGGACTGGGAGAGCAGGACGCCCGGGAGCTGGCCGGCAAGATCGTCTCCTTCTTCCTATATCTCAACTTGCTGTTCCGGCCGCTGCGGGTCATGGCCGATAAGTTCAATGTCCTGCAGATGGGAATGGTGGCCAGCGAACGGGTCTTCAGGGTGCTCGACAATCCCGATGTCGCGCGCGATACCGGCACCTATCGCCCGGAGCAGGTGAAGGGAAAGATCGAATTCGACAAAGTGAATTTTGCTTATGTCGAGAACCGGTATGTGCTGAGGAATATTTCGTTCACCGTACAGCCGGGCCAGACGGTCGCCATCGTCGGACATACGGGCAGCGGTAAAACATCCATTATCAGCCTCCTCAACCGGCTTTATCATATCCAGGAAGGGCAGATCCGCATCGACGACGTACCGATCGACGATTACCAGCTGGCTGCCTTACGGCGGAGCATCGGGGTGGTGTTGCAGGACGTTTTTCTTTTCTCCGGATCGGTGGTGGACAATATCACGCTGCGGAATGATGAGATCCCGATGGAAAAGGTCGTCGAAGCGGCCAGGCTGATCGGCATGCATGACTTTATTATGCAACTGCCTGGCGGGTATCACTACAATGTCATGGAAAGGGGAAGCACGCTTTCGCTGGGTCAGCGGCAGCTGCTGTCCTTTGTGCGCGCGCTGCTCTATAATCCATCGATCCTGATCCTGGACGAGGCGACCTCCTCCGTGGACACCGAATCCGAGCAGTTGATCCAGGAAGCGATCGACAAGCTGATCTCGGGCCGGACTTCCATCGTTATCGCGCACCGGCTGTCGACGATCCGTAAAGCGGATCAGATCATCGTCCTTGATAAAGGAGAGATCCGGGAGATCGGCACGCACGAGCAATTGCTGGCGAAAGGGGGATTTTATGCGAAGCTGCATGAAATGCAGTTCACGAAGCAATCTACCCCTATTTTTTAATCTCCTTTTCATAATCTGACCCTCCCCCCCTATCTTTGCAGCAAATTTTGAGGGAAGTATGGCATCCGGATGGTTCAAATCTTTATTGGTCGCGGCTTTCAGCCTAATTAGTATATTTTTTTTTAATGTGTCGATAGCGCAGGGAAAACCTGCCGCCGGTGGTGATACGGCGCAAAAAGATGCCGGCAAGATCAACCCCTCGGGACTTATCCTGGAGCATGTCGCCAATGGTCACGAATTCCACTTCTTCACCTACCATGGCCGGGTCGTGGCCATTCCCCTTCCGGTGATCCTGTACAGCCCGGAGCGCGGCTGGTCTTTCTTTATGTTTTCGCGCTTCAGGCATGGTGCGGTTCCTTACGCGGGGTATAGGCTGTTGACAGAGGAATATATCGAAGCGAACCATCTCGATATATCGGTGTACAAACCGGGGAAGATCGTGGCTGTGAACGCTAAAGACGAGAACGATCCTTCGATCCGGGTTTACGACTTTTCGTTGGGCCGGAATGTAGTACAGATGTTGATCTCTGTCATCCTGCTGATCTGGATGATGCGTAGCGTCGCCAAGAAATACAAAATGGGCATCGGTGTGACGACGGCGCCCACCGGTGTGCAGGGTGTCATCGAGCCGGTAGTCGTCTTCATCCGCGATGAAGTAGGAAAAGCCAATCTGGGCGATAAGTATCAAAAGTACATGCCCTTCCTGCTGACCATTTTCTTCTTTATCCTGATCAATGCCCTCATCGGGCTGATACCGGGTACGGCCAATGTAACGGGTAATATCGCTTTTACCGCGATGCTCGGCATCCTGGCCTTTATCGCGATCATGTTCAGCACCGGCAAGCATTATTGGATGCACATCGTTAATCCCCCGGTTCCATGGGGCGTCAAGCCGATCATGTGGCCTGTCGAGCTTATGGGCATCTTCACAAAGCCCTTTGCCCTGATCATCCGTCTTTTTGCGAACATGATCTCGGGCCATATCATTATCCTGAGCTTTATTATCCTGATCTTCATCTTTGGCGCGATGAATACTGCCCTTGGCTGGGGGACGTCACCCTTCTTCATCCTTTTGGCAGTTTTTATCTATCTGATCGAGATCCTGGTTGCCTTTATCCAGGCGTATATTTTTGCCAACCTGACCGCGCTCTTCATCGGGCAGGCTTTTGAAGGCGGTCATGAGGAGGCGGATGCGCACGGGCATACGGATGAAGCGGTTGTAGTTTAAGGGATTAAACGGTTTCTTAATTATAAAACACAAATGTTATGACGTTGATGATGACTTTGTTGGCGGATGTGGTTCAACCCGGTTATGGCGCTATCGGTGCAGGTCTTGCTGCTGTCGGCGCCGGTATCGGTATCGGTCAGGTCGGTAAAGGTGCCGTTGAAGGCATCGCCCGCCAGCCGGAAGCCGCAAACGAAATTCGTGCCAACATGATCCTGGCTGCGGCCCTGGTAGAAGGGGTTGCTCTTCTTGCTGCCGTGGCAGGCTTGCTTGCCTCGCTCAAGTAAGCAGAAAGCCGGCGTTCATGCGGGAGCGCACGGAAAATTCATACTGCATCCGACGCACAGGGCCGAGGGTGCAGTATCTAAAAGAAACGGACACTTAAAATAATTGTATGGACTTACTAACGCCGGACTTAGGCTTGTTTATCTGGAACCTGATCGGCTTCCTCATTCTATTCTTTATCCTGCGGGCGACGGCCTGGAAGCCCATCCTCAAATCGCTGAACGAGCGGGAGAAAGGGATTGCGGACTCGCTGGCTACCGCTGAAAAGGTAAAGGCCGAAATGGTCCAGCTAAAGGGAGAAAATGAAGCGTTGCTGGCAAAGGCGCGTGAGGAAAGGGCGCAGCTGCTGAAGGAAGCGCGGGATACCCGTGATAAGATCGTCAACGAGGCGAAGGATCAGGCCAAAGAAGAGGCGGCAAAGATCATCGCCGATGCACGAGTGGCGATCGAGCAGCAGAAAATGGCGGCGCTCACCGAAGTGAAGAACCAGGTGGGCAATCTTGTCGTGGAAGTGGCGGAGAAGATCCTGCGCCGGGAGCTGGCTGATAAGAATCAGCAGGAAAGCTATATCCGTCAATTGACCAACGAAGCGAAACTGAACTAAATTATCTATGGCACCCAATCCCCGTCTTGCAGCCCGCTATGCCAAATCGATCCTCGACCTGGCCGTAGAAAGGGGACAGCTGGATACCGTCTATAAGGATATGGTCTTTTTGAAGGAGATCTGCCGGTCGAGCCGTGACCTGGTGAATCTTCTGCGGAGCCCGATCGTCAAGAGCGACCGCAAACGGCAAATCCTCGAGACCATCACGGCCGACAGGATCTCGCCGCTGACGACGGCATTCAATGCTCTTTTGATGAATAAGGAGCGGGAAGCGTGGCTTCCGGAGATCGCCGCGGCATTCGTGGAGCAGTACAAAGAATACAAAGGCATTCAGACCGTGAAGCTGACGACTGCCGTCCCGGTGAGCGATGAAATAAAGCAGACCATCCTCGACAAGGTAAAGACCGACCGCCAGGTGGCTGCGATCGACCTGGAGACCAGCGTCCGGGAAGAGTTGATCGGGGGCTTTGTACTGGAGATCGGCGACGAGCTGATCGATGCAAGCATCGCTTATGACCTCAATAAGGTCAAACAGCAATTCCAGAATAACGACTTTATCTATAAGATCAGGTAAACAACTTCAAACTGAATATAACTTCAAACTGAACATAATTATGGCAGACATTAAGCCGGATGAAATTTCAGCGATATTGCGTCAGCAATTGAGCAATGCCAACGTAGCCACGGAGCTGGAGGAAGTTGGCACCGTGTTGCAGGTGGGTGACGGTATCGCCCGGGTGTATGGATTGAGTAACGTGAGCAGCGGTGAGCTGGTTGAATTCGAGAATGGCGTCAGGGCTATTGCGCTCAACCTGGAAGAGGATAACGTAGGGGTGGTATTGATGGGTGAGAGTGGCGATATAAAGGAAGGCGCCAAGGTCCGCCGTACCGGAAAGATCGCATCGATCAATGTTGGCGAGGGAATGTTAGGCCGCGTAGTCAATACCCTTGGTGAACCTATCGATGGGAAAGGGCCTATCTCCGGAGAACGATTTGAAATGCCGCTGGAGCGCAAGGCGCCGGGCGTCATTTTCAGGGAGCCGGTAAAGGAGCCGCTGCAGACCGGCATCAAGGCGATCGACGCCATGATCCCCATCGGCCGTGGACAGCGCGAGCTGATCATCGGCGACCGTCAGACGGGGAAAACGGCTATCGCGATCGACACCATCATCAACCAAAAAGAATTCTATAAGGCCGGTAAGCCGGTATACTGTATCTATGTCGCCATCGGACAGAAGGCGTCGACGGTGGCAGGGGTCATGAAGACGCTTGCCGATAATGGTGCGTTGGAATATAGCGTGATCGTGGCTGCATCTGCTTCGGATCCCGCTCCGCTCCAATTCTATGCTCCCTTTGCCGGCGCGGCCATCGGTGAATTCTTCAGGGACAGCGGCCGCCCCGCGCTCATTATCTATGACGATCTTTCCAAACAGGCCGTAGCCTACCGGGAGGTGTCGCTGTTGCTGCGCCGTCCTCCGGGCCGCGAGGCATATCCCGGGGATGTGTTCTATTTGCACTCCCGGTTGCTCGAGCGTGCGGCCAAGATCATTACCGACGACGGCGTCGCCAAAAAGATGAACGATCTTCCAGATTCCATCCGTCACCTGGTGAAAGGCGGCGGGTCGCTGACGGCATTGCCGATCATCGAGACGCAGGCCGGTGACGTTTCCGCCTATATTCCGACAAACGTGATCTCGATCACCGATGGTCAGATCTTTCTTGAAGGAAACCTGTTCAACTCAGGTATCCGGCCGGCGATCAACGTAGGGATCTCCGTTAGCCGTGTGGGTGGGAATGCACAGATCAAGTCGATGAAGAAAGTGGCCGGTACGCTGAAGCTCGACCAGGCGCTATACCGCGAAATGGAAGCATTCTCCAAATTTGGCGGCGATCTGGATGCAGCGACCAAGCTGATTATCGATAAAGGCGCGCGTAATGTGGAGATCCTGAAACAGCCGCAATATTCGCCGTTCACGGTCGAACATCAGGTGGCTATCATCTACCTTGGTACGCAGGGGCTGTTGCGTCAGGTACCTGTTAAAAGGATCAAGGAATTCGAAGAACATTTCCTGATGGAGATGGATAACAAGTTACCGGATGTGCTGGCTGAATTCAAAAAGGGCAACCTTTCCGATGATGGGATAAAGAAAATGGTGGACCTGACCAACGGCCTGATCCCACAATACACGAAATAGGATTACCATATTCGTTAGTAAGCAGCCCGGCCATGGCCGGGCTTTTTTTTCAGGGGTCTCCTTAAAAAAATTAAGTATAAACGCTTGCAGAATTAAAAACTTTTGGCAATCTTTACAGGGTCATCACCGACAGCTCTCCAAGCTCCCGAAAAACATCCGTTCGTTTTATTTCCAATCCTTTCTCTTCTTTCCGTACATTGACAGTCTATGAAGCTATTATGTCCGTATTGTTTCAAGTCTCCTTCATTAGCGGAATGTAACCCGTGTCTATCTGATTTTCATAGGTTTGTGTTGTTGATTGCCAGGTGCTAAGCAAAGGGGAGGATCGTCGCCGGTTGAATAATCAATTCATTTATATATAATTATATAGGAAGATTTTAGTTTTAAAGGGTACGATCAACAACCGCCGGGCTTGTCTAAGCCTGGCTTTTTTTTGTCGTGTTGCGACGCGCTGCAAGCGTTATTCGGTTGGGCCCTTAGCAGGGGGCTCATTTCATTCCGTTAAAAAATGTTCAAAGAAAAGTTTGGTTTATATAATAAACTAGTTTACTTTAGCAATAAATTTACGAGAATGAGACCGCTGATCATAATAACCGCTCTTATCCTTTTATCCGCCTCATTGTCTGCCCAAACCCGGGTGTCGGGAACCGTCAAAGATAACAAGGGACATCCCTTGCACGGCGCCAGCATCGCCATTAAGAACAGCTATGATGGGGCTACGACCGATTCATCCGGGGCTTTCCACTTTGTCACCGCCGAAAAGGGCGCCGATACGATTACCATCACAAATATCGGCTATAATCCGATCGAGCAACCCATAACCCTCAATGGGACGCCCGTAGTACTTCATCTGGCCCTGAAGGAGCAGCTTAGCGAGCTCAAAGCCGTGACCATCACCGCAGGCGCCTTTAGCGCCGGGGATTCCAAACGGGGGGCGGTCCTCAGCTCCATTGACGTCGCCACGACCGCAGGCTCAAACGCCGATATTACCGCGGCCCTGAAGACCCTGCCCGGCGCCCAGCAGGTAGGAGAACAGGAAGGGCTTTTTATTCGCGGTGGCGCCGGTTATGAGGCCAAACAATACATCGACGGCACCCTGGTCAATAATCCTTATTATTCCAGCGTCCCGGATATCGCCCAACGGGGCCGGTTCTCGCCTTTCCTATTCAAGGGGACGGTCTTCAGCACCGGCGGTTATTCGGCCCTGTATGGTCAGGCGCTTTCTTCCGTGGTGCTGCTGGAGTCGATCGATCTGCCGGAGAAGTCGGAAGTGGACGCCACCATTTCGCCAATCGTCGTCGGATTGGGAACTCAGCAGTTGGCAAAAAACAAGCAATCCTCCTATGGGTTCAGTTATAACTATGTGAATGCACTTGCCTATTTCAAGGCGGTTCCGCAGGATGTGAATTATTTCGAGATGCCCCAATATCATAATGCCGACGCCAATTTCCGCATCCGGACCAAAAGCGGCGGCATGATCAAGTATTATACTACCTTTTCCTATAACAACCTTGGTCTCCGGCGTCAGGACTGGGACAGCCTGAATATGAACGACGCCTTCGCGTTAACCAACCACAACTGGTATAACAACCTCAGCTGGCGCGACTATCTGAGCAACGGCTGGAAGTTCGATCTGGGCGCCGGTTATAGTACCAACCTCGATAATATCGGCCAGAACGTACAAAATCTGAAAAACCAGAACCAGACCTTCCCGGATTCCGCTTTCTGGATGAACTATAAGAATTTCGGTGTGGATCAGCGCCAGGATCTCACCCAGGTCAGGGCGGTATTCGACAAAAAATTAGGTACGCTCAGCGCGATCCGGTTCGGCACGGAATACTGGTATGCTTACAACTATCAAAAGTATCGGACGATAGAATATAATATCGATACGCTGTATAAATTCCATGACAATTTCAATTCGCTCTTTGCCGAATCCGATATCTATCTGACCAATGAGCTTGCTGCAAAGGTCGGCGTCCGGTACGAGCACTCCACGGTGATCAACAAGTCGGACATCGCTCCCCGGCTTTCGCTGGCCTATCGCAGCGGCCCGGAAGCGCAGGTATCGCTGGCTTACGGCATCTTTTACCAAAAGCCCGAGAACAGCCAGCTTTTCTTTACGCAAAACGTCGGATTCACCAAAGCGACCCATTATATCATCAACTATCAAAAAATGACGAAGGACCGGACATTCCGCGTGGAGGCTTATTACAAAAAGTATGAGGACCTCATCAAGACCGTTCCCGTCAACTATTTCTTTTCCACCTATAACAACAGCGGCACGGGATACGCAAAAGGATTGGAACTGTTCTGGCGGGACAAAAAGTCGATCAAGAACTTCGACTACTGGATCAGCTATTCCTATCTGGACACCAAACGCAACTATCTCAACTATACTACCCAGCTGATGCCTAATTTTGCGGCTACGCATACGGCTTCCATCGTCATGAAGCGCTTTTTCACCAAGCTCCGGTCCGGCGTCAACCTGACCTATACTTTTGCCACAGGCCGTCCCTATTACAATTTCATCCTGGATAGCCTCAACAAATATAACCTTGCGGAAAGCGGTAAAACAAAGGATTTCAACAGCCTCAACTTCAGTGCGGAATATGTTCCCAGCTTTGCCAATCCAAAGGCCAGGACTTTTGTGGTGCTGTTTGCCAGCGTCAGCAACATCCTCGGGTATAACGCGGTGTATGGTTACAATTTTTCCTATAGCGGGCTGTACAAACAGGCGATCACTCCGCCGGCAAAGCGGTTCTATTTTATCGGCTGTTTTCTTAGCTGGGGCGTAGACCGCTCACAGGACGCGATCAACAACAATCTGTAAATCTTCAATTCTTTAAAATAAAATCAAACTACGATGCAAAAGTTAATGTTAGCCTTCGCGCTGCTGATCGGCCTCTCCTGCCAGGCCCAATCGGACAAGTATGTGGCCACCATGCAGAAGAACATCACCCTGCTGGATTCCGCCAAATCGATCGACCAACTGCAAAGCCTGGCCGCAACCTTCGAACGGATCGGCGACGCCGAAAAGACCCAATGGTTGCCTTATTACTATGCCGCACTGGCGCAGACCTGGATCGGCTGGAACCCCGATACAAAAGATAAGGATGCCAATTCCACGAAGATAAACGCTTATCTCGCCAAGGCCGAGGCGATCGAGAAGAATGCCGAGACCTATGCGGTGGCAAACATGTCCGCCACCCAGCAAATGCTTGTAGACCCGCAAAACCGCTGGATGACCAACGGTAAGGACGCTTCCGAAGCGCTTCAGAAAGGACTGGCGATCGACCCGAACAACCCCAGGCTGTACTATCTCCAGGGGATGAGCCTGTTCGGCACTCCGCCTCAGTTCGGGGGCGGGAAAGATAAGGCAAAGCCCCTCTTCGAAAAGTCAGTAGCTCTTTTCAAGGCCGCCCAACCAAAGCCGTTATATCCGACCTGGGGTCAGAAACAGGCGGAGGATATGCTGGCGAAATGTCAATAAGTGCGCAAGCGGCCGCCGGTCGATCCGGCGGCCATTTCAATTTTTTAAACTAACGTTGTAACATGGATAATCATCCTGAATCGTTCACCCCCGAAGAAAGCCTGCAGGTCATCCAATCCATGATCGACCAGGTCAAAAGCACGGTAGCCGACAAGAGCTTCCTTTTCCTGTTGTGGGGATGGCTTGTATTTATCGGGGCCATCGGGCAAGATATCCTTCTTGTGATCGTCCGAACCCAATGGCATCCCGTGGTGTGGAATCTCATGTTCGTCGGCCTTGTCGCCAATGCCGTCTATGTCTCCAAACAACGGACCAGGAAGGTCAGGACCTATGTGGACGAGGGGCTCCGGAATATCTGGATCGTCATCGGCATCGTCCAGATGCTGATCGTTTTTATTTTCATGCGACGGGGCGACTGGGATCATTGTTATACGATCTTCATTCTGACCTATTCCATAGGTTGTTATCTTACGGGGCGGCTTTTGCGCTTTGCGCCGCTGGTCCGGGGAGCGGCATTGTGCTGGGTACTCGCTATTCTGACGACCTATGCGGATGTCAGTACGAACATCCTGTTGCTGGCTGCCGCCGTCCTTGGCAGCTATATCATTCCCGGGTACCTGCTTCGCATGCAATACAAACGTCAACTGCATGTTTAAAGATCTCAATCCGATATTACACTCCCAACTCCGGCTGGCTGTCGTTTCCCTGCTGATCACCGTGAAAGAGGCGGAATTTACATTTCTGCGGGAAAAGACCAATGCGACGGCAGGCAACCTGAGCGTCCAGATCAACAAGCTAAAGGAAGCCGGCTATATCGACGTTACCAAATCATTCAAGGACAACTACCCGCAGACGATCTGCAAGATCACGCCCCAGGGGGTGCAGGCTTTCGAGGAATATGTGAAAGATCTGCAGGCCTACCTCAACATAAAAAAATAGGGCTGCCTGCGGATGCAGACAACCCTTCGTATAAACCGTAACCATTCAATTGCACAAAAACTCTAGCTCTTTTCCAGCATCATCGTCAGGCGCTCGCCGCTGTTGATGATCACTTCCAACTGATACATGCCCGGCCGCAATTCGGAAGTCCCTTCAATGTTATAGCTATTCTCACCATTCTCACCAAAGGCCGTTTGCTTGATCAGCTCGCTGCCTTTCGAGTCCGTTACGCGCATGACGACAAAACATTTTTCTTTCAACTGAACACCCACCTGGATATCGTTGATGTTGGGATCCGGGGTGACGCTGACCGCTTCCACGCTTTTGCTGCCATAGGACCTTAAGATCAGCACTTTGGAGTAGGTTATGCGATGGGCGGCGTCGATCTGGCGGATGCGGTAGTACAGGTCGTTCTTCCGCTCGGCTATGTGCAGCTTATCATTGAAAGTATACTGACTGGGGGCGACGGCTCCGGTCGAGCTAACTTCACCGACCTTCTCAAAGCTGGTCCCGTTCAGGCTCCGTTCAACCTCGAAAACCGTGGAATGGTTGTCGTTAGCCGTGTTCCAGCTGATGGCTACCGCCTTATGGCCGTACAGCGCCTGGAAGGTCGTGAGCGTGCTGCGCGCCGGGAATTTGATCGTCGCCGTCGTAGTGATGGAGCAAAGCGAGGGGTTGCCGTTATCGCAGACCTTATAGGCGAACTGGGTCGTATTGCCGGTCCAACCATCCCTGGGCGTAAATACGAACTCGCCATTCTTATTCAGATCAATACGCCCGTCGGGCGATTCCGACAACAGATAGGCGGTCATCGTCTCATGATCCGGGTCATAGTCGTTACTCAGGACGTTTCCCGCGGCGGTATGGCTGGCCGTTCCGGTGAACCGGTCGCGTACGGTTACCGGGGCTACGTTGCAGGTGGAGGCATAATGCAAAGCGGCGCCGACGGTCAATTGGTCGATGGCGATCCGCTCGGTACCGCCGATACCCTGATAATTAAGGATCAGTTTGTGCTGGCCAGGAGCGGTAAGCGTCAGAGATTTATTGTATGAATATATATGATTCGGTTGCGACCCCGTCAATTCGAGGCTGTCCAGGAGAATGGCCGGCATATCATTGGCGTCGGCGGCATAGATCTTCAGCCAGCGACGATCCTGTACCGGTTGATTAAAGCTGTAACTGAAGGAAACCGGCGTGCTGACCGCCATATCCAATACGGGGGTGTAGATGCCCGTACGTTCCGTGGAACTGGAGCCGGAGCCGGAAACCATGGCGCCATCGCCCTCGATATTGGGCGCCCAGCCGTTACGGTTGACATCAAAATCAGCGAAGAACCAGCAGCGGCCTTGCAGGTATCCTTTGACCTGGGAGAGATTAACCCCCGGCCGGGAGTTGAAATTGTCGGTAATGCCAGCGGCATGGACGGGGGAAACAGCAATCGCCAGCGCGCATGAGAGTAAGATCGTTGAGAAGTTCCGTTTCATCTTGTAATTTTCAGAAGGTGAATAAAGTGATAGGATGCTGAAAATCAGAGGTGATTCAAAGGAGAGGAACTAACGATTCAAAATACTTGACGAACTGTTTTTCGGGGGAAAATGAATTTAGACGATCTGGGGAAGGGGGGTGGCCCTAACCGGGGATGGCTGAGGATCAAGCACCCGCCGTGGAGCAAATATAGACAACACAATCTGTTTTTGCAAGCCCCCCGGCAAAAAAAACAAGCCCGCGGCGAATAAATCAGCCCCCCGGCAAATAAATCAGCTCCTTCGGCAAAGAAATCAGCCCCCGGCAAAGAAATCAGCCCCGGCTCCCTTCCAGCTTCTCGTCTTCGGCGTTTGCCAGGACGGCGGCCCCCATCTTTCTCATGGGATTGCTCCGGTTCTCGTCAAATTCCTGGCGGTTGCGGATAATGTCCATACAGGTGTACAAGGCGGCCAGGAAGGAGGTCGCATCGGCTTTATTCTTTCCGGCGATATCAAAGGCGGTACCGTGGTCGGGAGAGGTACGGACCATCGGCAGCCCCGCTGTAAAGTTCACGCCTTCCCCGGACAATGACTTGAAGGGGATCAGCCCCTGGTCATGATACATCGCCAGCACCGCATCGAAGCGGGATTGGTAGTTACGTGCAAAGAAGGCGTCGGCGCTGTAAGGTCCGAATACCATCATCTGATGTTTGGCGTCCTTGATCACCGGTTTGATGATCTCCTCTTCTTCTTTTCCGATCAGTCCCTCATCTCCCGCGTGAGGGTTCAGGCCCAGGACGGCGATCTTCGGCTTGTCGATGCCAAAATCGCGCATCAGGCTTTCATTCAGGATCCGCAGTTTGGACTGAATGGCTTCGCGGGTAATATAGCGGGCGATATCCTTCACCGGTACATGTTCGGTCACCAATCCGACCCGCAGCGTATCCGATACCATCAGCATCAGCACGTCACTGGCGTTGAACGCATGTTTCAGGTAAGGGGTATGACCGGTGAAATTGAATGTAGCGGACTGGGTGTTCTTCTTATGGATCGGGGCGGTCACCAACCCCTGGATCTTCTGGTCTCTTAGCGCCTCGACCGCCGCCACCAGCGACTTGACGGCATACGACCCGCCGATATCGGTCAGCTGGCCGGGCAAAATGGCGATCTCTTCTTCCCAGCAGTTATAAACGTTGATCTGTTTTGGCGTGATCCGGGAAAAGTCCTTGGTGCTTTGGTAATTGAAATTGATCTCCGGAGCGGACTTCCGGTAAAAATTGATCAGCTTGTTGGAGGCAAAGATCAGCGGAGTACACAGTTCCAGCAACCGGTGGTCGGAAAAGGTCTTGATGATCAGCTCTGCTCCGATGCCGTTCAGATCGCCGATGGAAATGCCTATCACGGGTCGTTGGTGTTGAATGCTCATGCGCTAATTCTTATTTTTACCGCTCAAAAGTACGACTTTTGCGCTTTAAGCGCTTTATGTATACGTTGAAAAAATCGCTCGGCCAGCATTTCCTCCGGGATGAGAATATTTCAAGGAAGATCGTAGCGGCTTTGCTTGAGCATCCTTTTGCCCGATTGCTTGAAGTAGGCCCGGGGGGTGGGGCGCTTACCAAATATCTGCTGGAGCTGGAGGGCGTCGACTTCAAAGCGGTAGAGCTGGATGAAGAGAAGATCAGTTATTTGCAGGCTACATGGCCGGCCCTGCGGGGGAAGATCATGCCGGGCAGCATCCTCGATCTGGAAAAGCCTTTTGATGACAAATTCACCGTGATCGGCAATTTTCCTTACAATATTTCCTCTCAGATCCTGTTTAAGATGCTCGACTGGAAGACGGACCTCCTTACGGTGATCGGTATGTTCCAAAAGGAAGTGGCGCTTCGGGTAGCCGCCAGGGAAGGCAGCAAGACCTATGGCGTGCTAAGCGTGCTCATCCAGGCTTTTTTCCAGGTCGAATATTTGTTTGAAGTAAAAGAATCCAGCTTCATGCCGCCACCCAAGGTCAAGAGCGCGGTGATCCGGCTGATACCCCGGCCGGCGCCTGAATTTAGGGACGAAGGCAGCTTCTTCCGGTTGGTGAGAACAGCGTTTAATCAGCGCAGAAAGACCCTGCGGAATGCGGTAAGAACGCTTTTCGACGAGAAGACGCTTGCCGACCCGTTGTTTGGAAAGCGGGCCGAACAATTGACCATCCGGGATTTTGCGGGCTTAACATGGAGAATGCAACAATGAGAACAGTTATAATTACCGCCAAAACACATGACTACCTGGCCAAAACGCTCACTGAAAAAGGCTATACCGTCCAGTATTCTCCGCAGATCACATATGAGGAACTATTGGCTTCCGTCGGGAGCGTGGAGGGGCTTATCGTTACGACCCGGCTGAAGATCGACCGCCCGCTGCTTGACCGGGCCCCCGGACTGAAATGGATCGGGCGGCTGGGCAGTGGGATGGAGCTGATCGACGTCGACTATGCCGAAGCAAAAGGCGTCCGTTGCGTCAGCAGCCCGGAAGGGAATCGAAATGCGGTTGCCGAACATGTGCTGGGAATGTTGCTGATGCTCATGAACAAGATCGCGTCCAGCGAGCAGGAGATCCGGGAAGGGAAGTGGATCCGGGACGCCAACCGCGGAACCGAGCTGTCGGGGAAAACGGTCGGGATCGTGGGTTTCGGCAATGCCGGGGGGGCTTTTGCCAGGCTGCTGGCCTCGTTCGATACGACCATCCTGGCCTATGATAAATACAAGTTTGGCTTTGCGAGGGGGAATGTCCATGAAGCCTCCTTCGAGCAGCTGGCCCGGTATTCGGATGTTATCAGTTTCCACGTACCGCTAACCGGGGAGACCTACCATATGGCAGGAGACGGTTTCTTCAATTCCCTTGAGCGTAAACCTTGGTTTATCAATGCTTCACGCGGGAAGGTCCATGATACGGCGGCCCTCGTCCGGGCTCTGGAGAACGGCAAGATCGCCGGCGCCGCCCTGGATGTGCTGGAGAATGAAAAGCTGGATACCTATACGGAGGCTGAACGGGAGCAACTGGAATGGTTGCTGGCCCGCCCGGACGTCCTTGTGACCCCTCATATCGCCGGGTATAGCCATGAAGCCTTCTTTAAAATGGCCAAAGTCATCCTCGAAAAATTGGGGATTGTCTGAGACACTGCCGGGGAATTAAAATGAAAAAGCGGCTGACTGGGCCGCTTTTTTGCTAAATAATCGGTATAAAAGACTTTAGGGATCGATCGATCTTTGATTTCTACACGATTTCTGTATCGTGGAACAGATTTGCTTTTTTCATGGCTTTCATTTATATTACTAAGTTAATACCTTATTTATTGACTTGCAAATTTTGGTCCGGGTTTAAATTTGCCTGCCCTTATGTCAGTTTTTGCGTATTCTTGATCAAAGACTTTGGACAACCCGGTTAACCCGTGTTTGAGACCCACGCGCAAAATAACTGCATAAGAATCATTTGCCAAAATTTCGTCAAGATTTTCCGAACTATAGACAATTAGACAATGCGGGTAGGCATCGTCTTTTGCCCAGATCGGGAGTTTCCCCGGAATTCGAAAGATGTCTCCATTAAGTAACGATAATTTCTGATATTCATTGTTATATTTCCCGTTTCCCATCGGTATTCTCCTTATTTGGTGAAGTTCAGCTTTGGCGTCATGAGCCGAGTAATAGGACTTGTTGACAAACTTGAATATATACACCGAATTGCCGTTAGATTGGATTTTACCCGCAAAGGGAGCTATTCTTATTCTTGGTTTAAAAAAAATTAATACTACGAACAAAAAGATAAGAGAGGCCGCCGTGGCATAAGTAATTCCAAAGAAGAAATGGTTCCATGTCCAAATCGATTCAAGAAGCAGCATAAGAGTGGTTAAGGGTTTTGGGAATCAATATAAGGTTTCTTAATCTACCAAAAAACCGTTAAAACACCCAATTTTAATCCCCCTCCCGATTCCTTCACCGTTCAAGCATTAACAATCAACTATATCGAAACTGACACTACCAAAAATTGGGGATTTAGCTCTATTGGAAGAAAATTCTTATCTTTACAGCCCTAATGCAATGCCTTGGAGCTCTCCAGGGCGTTGTATTTTTTTTCTTCCCGCCCCGATGGCGGGAAGGGCATTTTAATACAAAGGAGGGAATATGAGTGGATTCACTTATTACACCAGAGATGCGCTGGAGCACTTGAAAACTGAATTACAAAAGCTGAAGACCGTGGAGCGGCCTGCCGCGTCCAAGGCGATCGCGGAAGCCAGAGAGAAAGGCGATCTGCGGGAAAATGCCGAATACGACGCCGCAAAAGAGGCGCAGGGACTGCTTGAAGCAAAGATCCAAAAGTTGGAAGGTGATCTCGTCAACGCGCGGGTCATCGATCAGGGCACCATCGATACCAGTAAAGTGTCCATTCTGACAAAGGTGACGGTGACCAATTTGAACAACAAGAAGCAGGTGACCTATTATCTTGTTTCGGAAAAGGAGGCGGACCTCAAACAGAATAAGATCTCCGTCACCTCGCCCATCGGAAAAGGGCTTCTGGGCAAACAGATCGGAGAAGTAGCACAGGTCCAGGCGCCCGCCGGAACACTTCAATTCAAAATCGAAAACATTACGGTGTGACCCTTTTTTCAAAGATCATCGCCGGAGAAATACCCTCGTATAAGATAGCGGAGGATGAGCGATTCTACGCTTTTCTGGATATTTTTCCGCTGCGGGAGGGTCATACCCTTGTGGTGCCCAAGCTGGAGATTGACCGTTTCTTTGACGTCCCCGACGAATACCTGGCCGGTCTCATGCTGTTTGCCAAGCCGATCGCCCTTGCCATCGAACGATCGTTCCACTGCAACCGGTGTGGGCTTTCCGTGGTCGGCCTGGAGGTGCCACATGCCCATCTCCACCTGATACCTATCGATCACGCCGATGATCTGAACTTTACCCGGGCCAAGCTAAAGGTGACGCCCGATCAGCTTCGATCCGCACAGGAGAAGATACTCCGACACCTACATCCATGAGTATAGGCTCACCGGAAATATTATTTCAATCCGCTGACAAGATAAGGACGATGCAGGAGCGAAAGCTTCGGGAGCTGCTGGCTTATACGTCAAGCCGATCGCCCTTCTACCGCGAGCTCTTTGAGCGGAATAACATCGACGTTGCATCGGTCAGGACGCTTGATGACCTGGCGATGATCCCGCCTACCACAAAGGAGGACCTTCAGCGCCGCAATGACGACTTCCGCTGTGTACCCCGGGACCGCATCGCCGAATACACGACGACCTCCGGCACCCTGGGCAGTCCCGTTACCATCGCGCTTACCGCAGCCGATCTGGACCGGCTGGCGTATAATGAATATATTTCCTTTCTTACGGCCGATGGAGCTCCCGGCGATATCTATCAGTTGATGCTGACGCTGGACCGGCAGTTCATGGCAGGGATCGCTTATTATTCAGGCATCCGCAGGCTGGGGGCAAGCGTGATCCGCGTCGGCCCGGGGGTTCCCGCGCTGCAATGGGAGACCATCCGGCGGCTGCAGCCGACCGTTCTGGTGGCGGTCCCGTCATTTTTGCTGAAGCTGATCCGGTATGCAAAGGACTCCCGGATAGACCCCAACGGCTCCTCCGTGCGGGCGGCTATTTGTATCGGCGAGAACATCCGTCAGGCCGATCTCTCCCTGAATATCCTCGGTAAAAAGATCACGGACGCCTGGGATATCCGGTTGTATTCGACCTATGCCAGCACCGAGATGCAAACGGCTTTTACGGAATGCAGCGAAAGGCGGGGCGGCCATTTACAGCCGGAGCTGCTGATCGTCGAATTGCTGGATGAACAAGACCGGAAAGTAGGCTCCGGCGTCCCGGGTGAGGTGACGGTCACCACCCTTGGCATTGAAGGCATGCCGCTGATCCGCTACAAGACCGGCGACGTCTGCACCTGGTCCGACGAGCCCTGTGCATGCGGGCGTACAAGCCTGCGGCTTTCACCCATCATCGGGCGCAGACAGCAAATGATAAAGTTCAAGGGCACCACGCTCTACCCTCCGGCCCTCTTCGAGCTCCTCAACGAAATGGAGGAGGTGGTCGATTTTGTCGTCGAGGTCTATTCCAATGAAGTGGGGCTGGATGAGATCCTTCTCCACCTCGTGCCTGTTAGCCGAAGTGAAGAATGCGATCATCGTATCCGGGCCTATCTTCAGGCCAGGCTGCGGGTCAGTCCGCAGATCGTTTATCTGAGTCCCCCGGAGCTTCAAAGTATGCAATTTCCCGAGGCCGGCCGAAAAGCAATTAAATTTCTTGACCGCAGAAACCGGGCAGAGTACTAAATTGCAGCCCATGATAGTCGTTGGACAAAAGCCTCTTATACTTGCTGATTTTTCCGAAATTCTCTATCAAAAGAAAGAATTTACGCTGGATGAAGCAGCCCTGGAAAAGGTAGCGGCGAATTTCCGGTTCCTGGCCGAATTCTCGGCGGACAAGCTGATATATGGCATCAATACGGGTTTTGGGCCGATGGCTCAATACAAGGTCGGTGAGGCGAATCTGCTCGAGCTTCAATATAATCTCATCCGCAGTCATTGCTCCGGCAGCGGAAATCTGCTTCCGGCCGAGCTGGTTAAGGCCACCATGATCACCCGGCTGAACAGCCTGATGCAGGCTTATTCCGGCGTACATCCCGACACGGTGATCCTGCTGCAGGAGCTGATCGGAAGGGAGATCCTTCCCTGTATCTATGAACATGGCGGCGTAGGCGCCAGTGGCGATCTCGTCCAGCTCGCGCATCTTGGCCTGACCCTGATCGGAGAGGGCGAGGTATTATATGAAGGCGCCGTCCAGCGGACCGCTGACGTATTCGCCCGATTCGGCATCCGGCCGCTATCCATCCGCATCCGTGAGGGTCTTGCCATTCTGAACGGCACATCCGCCATGACGGGGATCGGGCTGGTCAACATCCTCCGTGCCCGGCGGCTGGTCGAATGGGCGGCTTTTCTGTCCGCGCTTACCAATGAGATCGTCAGCGCATTTGATGACCATTATTCCTATGAGCTGAATATCGTAAAGCATCACCCCGGGCAGAACCGGATCGCCGCGATGATCCGCGATATCCTGAAGGGAAGCGGCATGATCCGCAGCCGCACGGAGCATCTGTATCACCCCGGCAGCCTGACGCAGGAAGTCTTTGAGGAAAAGGTGCAGGAATATTATTCCCTGCGCTGTGTCACCCAGGTGCTCGGCCCGGTATACGATACCGTTCGTCAGGCCGAAAAGGTCCTTGTCGACGAGCTGAATTCGGTGAATGACAACCCGGTCGTCGACCATGAGAACAACAATATCTTTCACGGCGGCAATTTTCATGGCGACTATGTTGCGCTGGAAATGGACAAGTTGCGGATCGCTATTACCAAATTGTCCATGCTCGCCGAGCGGCAGCTGAACTATCTGCTCAACGACCGGCTGAACCGGAAGTTCCCGCCCTTCGTCAATCTGGGCACGCTGGGACTTAACTTCGGGATGCAGGGCGTGCAGTTCACGGCTACATCTACGGTAGCGGAAAACCAAACCCTGTCGTTCCCCATGTACGTCCACAGCATCCCGAATAACAACGATAACCAGGACATCGTCAGCATGGGCGCCAATGCGGCCCTGCTTACCAAAAAAGTGATCGACAATTCCTTTGAGGTGCTGAGCATCCAGCTGATGTCGGTTGTTCAGGCGGTAGACTCGATCGATTGTGTTGCCAGGCTTGCGCCCGCTACCCGGGTGGTATACGATCGCGTGAGGGAAATATTCCCGACCTTTGTCGACGATCATCCAAAATATAAGGAACAGAAAAAGGTGAAGGAATTCCTGGAACATTCAAGCCCGCTGCCATGAAGTGCGCCCTTGTAACCGGCGGATCGAGGGGGATAGGCCGGGCCATCTGTCTGGAACTGGCGACAGCGGGTTATTACGTGCTGATCAATTACCGGTCGGGCAGGGAAGAGGCGGCCCGCACGCTGGATCTGATCCGTCAGCAGGGTGGTGACGGGGAACTTCTTCCGTTCGACGTCGGGGATAATGATCAGGTGCAACAGCAACTGACCGGCTGGGTGGAGAAGGACCCCGAGCGTTATATCGAAGTGCTGGTCAATAATGCGGGCATCAAGGAAGATGCGTTGATGTTGTGGATGGAGGCGCCGCAATGGTCCAGTGTCATTCGCACCAATCTCGACTCCTTCTATTTTGTAACCCGGATCGTTCTGAACGGGATGTTGATTAAAAAATATGGCCGGATCATCAATATCGTCTCGCTGGCGGGGCTAAAAGGCCAGGCGGGTCAAACCAATTATTCGGCTGCGAAGGCCGGCGTCATCGGCGCTACCAAGGCGTTGGCCGCGGAAGTAGGGAGGTATGGGATCACGGTGAATGCCGTCGCGCCGGGTTACATTCATACGGATATGACGGAAGGCTTAAATGAAAAAGAGATGAAGGTGCTGATCCCGGTTCGCCGGTTCGGGCTGCCGGAAGAGGTGGCCTATGCGGTTGGCTTCCTTGCATCCCCTCGGGCCTCGTATATCACGGCCGAAGTACTGAGCATTAATGGCGGACTATACTCCTGATATTAAAACGCTGATCCCCCAGGGCCCCCCATTTGTGATGGTGGACCGCTTGCTGGGGTCTGACGGGTCGACTACCCGGACCAGCTTTCGCATCACGACAGGCAATCCATTGACGGCGAACGGGCAGTTTGGGTTGGCGGGATTGATTGAGAATATGGCTCAGACCGCCGCCGCCGGCGCGGGATATGAGGCGTTGGTTGCGGCCGGCGGGGTGCAGAGCGGGGCGGCTCCCGGCGGGGCTATCGTCGCCATCAACAACCTGGAGATCATCAGACTTCCGGAGGCCGGGGAAGAGCTGTTCACGGAGGTCACGGTGACGGCGCGGGTCGCGGATATTGTCGTAATTTCAGGCCAGATCACCTGCGGGCAGATGGTTATTGCCAGGGGTGAGATGAAAATCCTGACAGGCATATGAATGAAGTCTATGTGGTGGCCGACAATATCTGTTCCCCTCTTGGTTCGACAACGGTGGAAAATTTCACCCGCCTGGCCAATGAAGTGTCGGGAGTCCGGCTGCAGGAGCGGCCGGAGATGGCCGGGCAGCCTTTCTATGCGGCATTGTTCGACCGTGACGCATTTACCGGGAACGGCTATACGAAGTTTGAGCGGCTTTTGATCAACTCTATTGGCGGGGTACTGCAATCCAGCGGCATAGATCCGGCCGATCCGCGAACGATCCTGATCCTTTCCACGACAAAAGGCAATATCAGCCTGCTGGAATCCGGCGTCGAAGACCCGGAGCGGATCTCACTTACCGGCTCCGCCCGGCGTATCGCCCGGCATTTTGGCCTTATCCATCCACCCATCGTTATTTCGAACGCCTGTATCTCCGGTATCCTGGCGCTGTTGACCGCTATGCGCCTGATCCGCGCCGGCCGTTATGATACGGCGGTGGTGGCGGGTGCGGACGTCATCTCCAAATTCGTGTTATCGGGTTTTGGCTCTTTTCAGGCGATCAGCGCCGGTCGCTGCAGGCCATTCGACGAGGCCCGCGACGGCATCAATCTGGGCGAGGGCGCGGGAGCGGTGATCCTTTCGGGGAAAGAGCGGTATCGGGGACAACTGCGGATCCGCGGCGGATCGGTCAGTAACGACGCCAACCATATCTCCGGACCTTCCCGCACAGGGGAGGAACTGGCCCAGGTCATCACGCGATCGCTGGCCGATGCGGGCTGTGCCGCCAGTGAGATCGATTTTATCTCGGCACATGGCACGGCAACCCCGTATAACGATGAAATGGAAGCCAGGGCGATCACCCTGGCGCAGGTCCGGGAGGCGCCCGTCAATAGCCTGAAAGGGTACTATGGTCATACGCTTGGCGCCGCGGGGCTCATTGAATCCATCGTTACCTTACAGTCGATGCGGGAAGACCGGATACTGCCCAGCCTCGGCTATGAAACCAACGGGGTATCTACACCCCTGAACGTCTGCACGAGCCTTTTATCCGCCCCGCTGGATCACTGTCTGAAGACGGCCTCCGGATTTGGCGGTTGCAATGCGGCCCTTATCCTTAGCAAATGATACAACCTATGGATCACATCACCGCCAGCTGCGTTATCCGGGACAACAGCATCTACCGGAACGGGCGGCTTGTATGGAAATCCCCATCGGCCGGTCCGGCGGACTTTCTGCTGTCGGCCTATCAGCATTTTGACTTCCAGTACCCCAAGTTCTACAAGATGGACCAGCTCAGCAAACTCGGCTGGCTGGCGGCGGAGTTGCTGCTGACCGAGGGGTTCAATGCAGCGGACTACCGGCCGGAGGATGTCGCGGTGGTTCTGTCCAATGCCAATTCCAGCCTTGACACTGACTACAGATATTTTGCAACGGCCGGCGATATTCCCAGCCCCGCGTTGTTTGTATACACGCTGCCGAATATCATGATCGGCGAGATCTGCATCCGCCATAAGCTGAAGGGCGAGAATGCCTTTTTTATCTTTGAATCGTTCGATGCCGGATTTATCGAAAGTTATGTCCGCGATCTGATGGAAACCGGCAATGCCCGGGCCTGTATCTACGGCTGGGTAGAGGTATTGGGCGAGAATTATGAGGCGGAACTTTATTTGATCGAGAAGAAAAATATCCGGAATGAGTAAAACATCACCAGTGGCAGTCGCCGGAGCGGGGATCATTTCGGCCATCGGCGGCAATATCCGCGAATGCCTATGGGCGTTGGAGAACGGCCGGGCCGGGATGGATGATATCACCTTTCTGGATACGGTGTATCGCCGGAAGATCCCGGTTGCGGAAGTTAAGGCAAGTAACACGCGGTTGGAGGAATTGGCGGGGGGTGAGCTTGGCGTGGCGGGGCGCGAGGCCCGGGGGCCGGTCAGCCGAACGGCGCTGCTCAGTTACATTGCCGCCCGCGAGGCGCTTGGTAACGCGGCGATCCCCGAGCCGGATCGCTGGCGGGCGGGTATGGTGTCCGCCACTACGGTCGGGGGGATGGACCTGACCGAAGGCTTTTTTGCCCGCGGGCAGCGTGGGCGGCTGCGGGAGATCGTCCAGCATGAATGCGGCTATAGTACCGAATGGGTAGCCGATCAACTTGGGTTGCGTCATTATCAGACTACGATCAGCACCGCCTGTTCCTCTTCCGCCAACGCGATCGGGTTTGCGGCAAAACTGATCCGTCATGGAATACTGGATGTTGTGGTAGCCGGCGGGACGGATGCGCTGACGAAATTTACGCTGAACGGTTTCAATGCCCTGATGATCCTGGACCCGGCCTGGTGTAAACCTTTTGACGCCGAACGTCAGGGCCTCAATCTTGGCGAAGGCGCGGGCTATGTGGTGCTGGTATCGGATGCCGTAGCGGCTACGCTTCCTTCGCGGATCGAATGCGTGCTAAGCGGCTATGCCAACGCCAATGATGCGTTTCATCAAACGGCGTCGTCACCGGATGGCCGCGGGTCCTGGCTGGCCATGAGGATGGCGTTGGAGCGAAGCGGATTGCAGCCTTCCGATATCGACTATATCAACCTTCATGGGACGGGTACTCTCAACAACGATCTGGCAGAAGGGACCGCCATCCGGCGGCTCTTCGACCCGCGCTATCCAAAAATGAGCTCGACCAAATCATTCACCGGCCATACGTTGGGCGCAAGCGGCGGGATCGAAGCGGTATTTTCCGTACTGGCGGTCCGGTATGGTCTTGTCTATCCCAATCTCCGCTTCCATACACCGATGCCCGAGCTGCCTTTTGTCCCCGAAACCGAGTTTGCAAGCGACCTTCCAATCCGGCATGTATTATCGAATTCATTTGGCTTTGGCGGGAATTGTTCCTCCCTTGTCTTTTCAAAATCCTAACCGTGAACCAACCAGTATATATCCGGGCGGCAGCAAGTATTTCGCCACAGCAGAGCGAACCGGACTACCGGGCCCTGCTGGACCCAAAGCTTATCCGCCGCATGAGCCGGATCATAAAGATGGGAGCCGCCGCGGCATTGACCTGTCTTCGCGAAGCCGGGGTCACGACGCCCGATGCAATCGTCACCGGCACCGCTTACGGTTGTCTGGAGGATACCGGCCTGTTTCTGAACAGCATGATCGAGCGGAATGAAGAGCTGCTTCAACCCGCGCCCTTTATCCAATCGACGCACAATACGGTGGGTGCGCAGATCGCGTTATTGCTGGAATGCACGGGGTACAACAATACCTTTGTCCATCGCGGGTTCTCTTTCGAGTCAGCCCTCCTCGATGCCATGCTATTGCTGGCCGATAAAGAAGCGGCAAGCGTTCTGGTGGGCGGCGTCGATGAGATAACAGCTACCAGTCGCCGGCTATTGACCCGTTTCGGGCTTTTTCGTCACACGAAAGCCGGGGAGGGCGCCGCCTTTTTCCTGCTTACCGGCAAGCCTTCGGGGAGCGACTTAGCGCGGCTCGACGGAGTTCACACGTTCCGGAAACTGTCGACTATCCGGAACTCTTCGACCGATGAGGGGGTTATGCAGGAACTGCTTTCCTTCCTGAATGGCAGGGACTTCGATATGGTCATTACGGGTGACGAAAGGCGGGAGCCGCTATTCTCGGATAAGCCGCATCTGACCTACAAACACCTTTCCGGCGAATATCCGACTTCGGCGTCCTTCGGCCTATGGATAGCCGCGGGCCAGGTCCGGTCGGGTGCGGGCCGGGTGCTGCTTTATAATAACTATCTGGGAATTTACCATTCCGTTTATTTGCTGTCTAATGCTACTGAATGATCTCTTTATCGTGGATGACTGGCAACCCGGTACCGGGGTCCTCACGGCCCGGCTACATTTGCGTTTCCCGCATCCTATTTTTGACGGTCACTTTACGGGGCGGCCGGTATTACCGGGCGCTTGTCTTGTACAACTGGTCGCCGAGCTTGCGGTATCGGTCGCCGGCAGCGAGGTTCGGTTGATCCGGGCCGGGCAGGTCAAATTTATCACGATGGTCGACCCGGTACGCGACGGGTCTATTATGATTACACTGATGGGAAAAGCGGAGGCAGGTGAATGGCCGGTAACGGCGAATGCGCTCAATTGGGGCGCCACCTGTTTCCGGTTCAAAGGAGTCTTTCGAGCAGGATCAGACTATGCTGGGTGAATTTATAGTTATTATAGATGAGGATATGACGTGGCGTGCTGCCGGGCGGCCGCTTGATAAGATGCCGGGGGAGGACGGCGGGCAGGTTGCATGCCAGCCAGAGTGCAAAGGCGGATGCGGTGGGATATTCGCCGGAAAGATGTTTGAACCGCGCGATCCCGGAATCGGGATCCATCATCGATTCGGCGATCTGATACCATTTGGAGGCACGGCTGTCGCCGTTCTCGCCGCTAAGCAACAGGTCGGGGCTTTTTCCTTCCAGGAGGGCGGTCAGCGCCGACCGTAAGGCATTCTCATTTTCTCCACCCAGTATGACGACCTTTTTGATCTCCGCGATCGCCCCATCGCGACGACCGTTCAGCAGGAACAGCGCCGAGCCTTCACCCGCTATCGATCCAACGGTGTTCGACGCATACAGGTCCTTTCCGGCGAGATCCTCTTTTTTGTACCAGCCTTCGGTACACTCGAAGCGGTGGTGATGCGCGGAGATCTCATCGACGCCACCGGCAAGCCAGCTCTTACCGGGATGTTCCCGCACCAGCATGGTTGCATCGAGCAGGGCGCTTTCAAATGCCAGTCCCCGGTTGACAAAGGTGATATTATATCCCCTGTTGTGCTGGAGCAGCCCCAGCTGCGAGGCAATGGCGTTGGCGGTGCTTTGTACGAATGTTCCGGGTGTCAAGACGCCCTCGTCGTATTCGACGATCTGGTTGAGGAACCGGATGCTGTCCTCCATTCCTCCATAGCCTGTTCCGATCAGGATGCCGTCGGGAGCGTAGCTCAGCAACGGTAACGCGGCGCCAACCCCCATTTTAACGGATTTGCTCATCCGCCGCAGCGTATTACCCGGTATCCCCTCATAGCGTGGTTCGACAGCCTTTAGCTGGTTGCCCACCGGACCGGCCGGCGGCGAATCGAGGCCTGCCTGAGGGAAAATACAGGATGTTTGGTGGATATAGAGCATGGTTAGTTGACGTTTGAGAAAATGAGCGAAGTACAATTGCCGCCGAAACCAAACGAATTGGACATGACATGCCGGACGGCGCCCGGTCGCGAGGTGCATACCGGCCGGATCGCAATATCCGGGATCGGCGTCTCGAAATTCAGGCTGGCATACAATTCCTGGTGACCGATGGAAAGCAGGCTGTAGACCGCTTCGATCGCTCCGGCGGCGCCCAGGGTATGCCCGGTGTAGGGTTTGGTGGACGCAAACGGCGGCAGTTCACCGAATAGTTTCAGCATGGCCCTGCCTTCGGCTTCGTCGTTGTTCTCTGTCGCGGTCCCATGGGTATTTATAAAATCGATATCTGCAGGCTTCAGCCCCGCCGATTGCAGCGCGCCCATCATCGCCAGGTAGGGGCCATCCCCCTGAAGGGACAAAGCGGAAGGATGAAAGGCGTCATTCGTATTGCAATAACCTGTCAGCTCGGCATAGACCTTCTTACCGGCAAGCGTCTCTTCACCTTCAAGGACGAGGAAGGCGGCTCCTTCGCCAAGATTCAGCCCGGCGCGATCCCGGTCAAAAGGACGGCAGGGGGCGGTCGAAAGGATCTGCAATGCATGGAAGCCATTGATCGTGAATTTCGCCAGGCTGTCCGCCCCTCCCACGATAGCCGTCGAAGCCAGTCCGTTCCGGATCAGCCGGGCTCCGTACTGGATGGCGTTTGCAGAGGATGAGCAGGCTGTATTGATGGTCGTCACCACACCGGTCATTCCATAACGCGCCTGTAGAAAGAGGTTCACCGAAGCGCAATCATAGGAGGTAAGATAAGGGCTTCCCTCGCAAGGCTGGGTGGTGTCACGGTATAGCTCATCCGTAAGGCACATCCCGCCGACGGTGGTAGCGCCCACCAATGCGACCCGGGGATCGGTCAGTCCGGTCTTTTCCAGACCTGCATCTTCGATGGCTTGCGAGAAGGCGTTCAATGCCAGTAAGGTCGTCCGGGTAATTCCCGGATGGCTGATCCTGAACTTATCCCGCCATTCACCGGTGTCGGTATTGATCGCCCCGAAAGGGAGGACGCGGGCATAGCGGGAGGTCAGGTTTGTGCAAAAGCCGATCCCGCTTTTGCCGTTGAGAAGCGCGGACCGGTTCTCGGTTAGGGTAGATCCGACGGCGCTGATGATGCCTATCCCTGTGACGAAAACCCTGTTCACTACTGCTGAATTTGCTTGATTCTGTTTTGAATTTACTTGGTTCGGTATTTTTCGATATAGTCAACCATGGTGTTGACGTCTACGAGGACCTTGCGGCCTTCCTTGAGGTCTTTTATCACGATCCCGTATTCCCTGTTGAGCAGGACGATCAACTCGAGCGAATCGATGGAGTCAAGGCCCAGGCCTTCATCGCCGAAGAGCGGCTTATCGTCCTGGATGCTGTCAGGGGTAATATCCGTCAAGTTCAGAAATTCTATGATCTGTTGCTTCAATTTTTGTTTTAACTCGACTGTTTCCATTCAAATCAGGTTTTTTCTTTTCAGGCCCCAAAGCGCGACACCCTGCAGACCTGCGATAATAAGAGCTAAAGATAGCACATTTGACCAAACATCTTTTAGTCTGCCGCCTTCCAGGAAGAGGCCATAATATGCGTCGAGGCACCAATGCAACGGCGAGAATCGCATTGCAGCCCTGTAAGGTCCGGTCAGGATAAAATCCGGCACCATCAGTCCGCCGATGGCCGCCAGGATCACGATCGAAATTACGCCAAAGCCATTGGCCTGCTCTTCGGTCTCCGCGAATACTCCGACGCAGATGGCGTAGCTGACCGCGCACCAGCCGCAAAGCACCGAGACGAGGATCAGCCCCCACCAGTCCTCGGGCAGGTCCAGCCGGGGCAGGCCGACCAGTGGAAAGACCCAGACGCCGACGGCAAAGACCACGACGGCCTGCATCATCGTGACGGCCAGGTACGTGATCTGCCGGGACAGGATCGCCACCCCATAAGAGGTAGGGAGGGTCTTTAGCCGGATGAAGCTGCCGTTCCGCTTATCCCGCACGATCCCGCTGCCCAGTGACACGACGACAAAGAACATGGCGAAGATCGTCCATGCGGGCACGTTATGCTGGGATACGGTAGGGGCTTTCCTGCTGTTGCTCCTCGATACCGGAATCTCGCTAATCTTTTCGCGGTTGGTCAGCAGTTCATTCTCCAGGCTGTCGGGCAATTCCTTTTCGTTGATGGAAAAGTAGAGCGTCTTTAGCAGCTGGCGGCTTTCGACCAACTGCAAGGCGCTGTATAAGGTGCCCTCCGCCGACCGCCGGAATGATTCCTGAAGTACGGGATGATAATATAGGGTAAGGGGGACGTCATTTATTTTCCCCGCTCCGCCGCTCACGCTGTCTCCGAGGCCAAAGCTTTTCAAAGCTTTCCCCGCCAGGATGTTGGCGCGGGCGGTGACCTGCGCGGAGAAGCCGGCCGGCAGCACCACGGCAATCAACGCCTCTTTTCGATAAAGCCGCTCGCGGATCATCCCTTCATTTTGCGTGCCAGGGATCTCGCGGACCGAAAACAGCCCTATGGTATCCACCGCCCGGATGAATTGAAGGCTGGCGGCGCCGGTATCCCGGTTGCACAGCAGGAGCGGCAGCTTGTTCTTATTCGCCAGCTCGAAGGTGCCGCTTTGCATTCCGGTGACGATCAGCACGAGCAGCACCGGCATGGCGAACATGAATATCAGCCCAAGCCAGTCGCGCCGCATTACCCGGACATCTTTCAATATGGTGGCCCAAAGTTTATACACTGTGATCGCGATAATGTTTTCCGGTCAATTCAAGAAAAAGGCCTTCTAATCCTTCCTGCCGATGTTTGGACAGCAGACTGTCCAGCGTTTCGTGCGCAATGATCCGGCCCTCGTCGATCATGGCGATCGTATTGCACAGCTCTTCCGCTTCACTTAATTGATGGGAGGTATAGATCAGCGTCGTTCCGCTTTCGTTGAGTTGCTTCAGGTAGTTGATGATGGCATGCCGGGTTTGTACATCCACACCTACGGTAGGCTCATCGAGGAACAGCAGCCTGGGCTTGTGGATGACCCCGATGGCCAGGTTGACGCGGCGTTTCATCCCGCCGGAAAATTGCTGTACCTTCTTATTCCGGACGGCAGTCAGCCCGAGGAGCTCCAGCAGTTCACGGGTCCGTCTGTGGATAGCCGTGGCATTCATCCCCGACCAGGCCCCGAAGAATTCAAGGTTCTCGACAGGGCTCAGTTCCTGGTAGAAGGCGAAGTCTTGTGGGACAAACCCGAACAGCTTGTTGATCCGGCGGTGGTGACGCTGCATATCCTTGCCGAAAAGGCGGATCTTGCCGGAAGAGGCGACAAGCAACCCGGTCATGAGGTTCATCAGCGTTGTCTTACCCGCTCCGTTCGGGCCGAACAGCCCGAACCGGTCTCCGGCTTCCACCCGCAGGTTGAACTGCGTGAACAATCCTTCCTGTTCAGGATAATGAAAGGCAAGGTCGTCGATCTGGATCGCCGGAGTTATACGGTCCATTTGATTTTTGATAAGGCGGTGAATGATTGTCTTTCCAGTTCTGCGATCTCCAGCAGATAGTCGCCCATCTGATCGAAGTCTGCCTGGCTGCCGAGACGTCCCTTGTAAATTCCGGCGGCCTGGACTGCCGCCGTCCGCCAAAGATCCCCTGCCCGGGTAAAAGACGCCGAGATCTCCATCAGGGTATCATTAGGACAATAGGCATAGGCTTCCTGGAGAAAGGCGGCGTAAATATAGCGAAAGCCGCCTCCTCCTGTCCCGATCTCTTCCTGCATCCGCACCAGCTGCGCCAGATAGAGCCCTGCCTGCTTTAGTCCCAGCGAATCCCGCCATTTTTTTATTCGCCGGCCGGTATAGCGGATGCCGCTCACTCCCGCGATCGGTCCGGGAATATGGAGCATGTCGCGGATATTCCGGGTGATCCCATGGCGGATCCCTTTGCGGATCAGGTCATCGGTGATGGGCTTGCCTGCTATGGGATAGTATAGCTGGCCCCGTGGCGACAGCACCCCCCGCGCAAACCTGACGCGCTCCAGCTCATATTCCGACAAGGTGGCGGGGTGCTCCATGATCGGGTCGCTTACGAGGTAACGGCCCTGGTCCTTACCGAAGACTATCAGGTTGTGCGCATTGAAATGAAACCGGTATTCTTTTGGAAAATAGGGGAGATAGTATACACCCACCTGGCAGCCTACGGCGTGACCGGCGTCGAGGCAGGCCTCGAGATAGGCCCGGGCCGTGTCTTTCCGGTGGAATCGTTTCCGGCGGACGGTGATGCCGAGCGCGCGGCAGGTGCGTTTGAAGATCAGCCCCGGCAAGGTCCGGAAAGCAAAGGCAGGGCCCTTGTTGACCTTCAATAAAGGGATATAGGTGAAGAAAAGCCCCGAGCCGATACCGAAGGCCAGCGGTTCCGTTATCTTCTGTACACCGATATTCTTCAGCAGGCTTACCGTCACGCCGTTCTCGCAATGCGCCGCCTGGATATGTTGAAACTCAATCTTCATGTACGTTCAGGCTGTTTAGGTCGTTGAAGGCGCTGACCGGGACTTCGAATACTTCGGCATAACGGCGCAGCTTCCGTTCAGACAATCTTTTGAATACAGCAGGTCGCAGGTGCCGCCTGACCTGCCATTTCCAGAAACCGGTATAACCGGCCAGCACGCCGATATCCATCAGCTTCAGCTCCATGAAATACAACAGGGGGCTGGCTTCCTGTCGCAGTACTTTCTCTTTTGCGGCGGCAACCCGTTCGGCAATATCCTTCCAGGCCACGTCGAGCGCACCTGCTTTTACTTCCCAGCCCTGACTCAGCTCGGTGGTATATTTTCCCGTGTCGTCGGTCGCATAGCACACTTCTTTCGTGACCTTACCCAACGAACCGGGATCCTGGGGGACGTCTTCCTTTTTCATAGTTGAAATTCGGCAAAAAATTGGTGTCGGCGATCAATATCTAACAGACGGTCAGCATAGCATACATATAAGAGAAACGGCTGCTTTCCGGGACCAGCAGCAGGAGTTTGTCGCCCTTCTTCAGCCTTCCGGAATGGAAGAGCTCGTGGACCATCAGATACACGGAGCCCGCGCCGACATTTCCCATGGTGGTCAGGTTGACAAACCATTTTTCCCAGGGGATATGGGCGCCATGCAAAGCGATCTGCTCGAAGATCCTGGGCATAAAGAATTCGCTGGACATGTGCGGAAGGAAATAGTCGATATCATCCGAGGTCAATCCTTTTTTGTCGAAGATCTGTTTGATCTTTTTGGCGCCGAGAGGTACGATATTGTCGCTGAGCAGCTTGATATCCTGCTTGATGCTGAGGATCGACTTGCTGATGATCTCTTCCGGCGTGAAGTCCAGGTAGCTTTTGAGCGTTCCGTCCTTTTGCTTTTCGCTGGCCATATACATACACGCCTCCATTTCATTGGCATAGGAGGCGCCCTCGATCCATTCCACCCGGAGGCTGAGCCCATCGGGGTTCGGTTCGTCGGCCAGCAGAAAGGCGGAGGCGCCATCGGAAAGCATCCATCGCAGGAACTCCTTATCGAAAGCAATGAAAGGGTTCTCATTCAGCTCTTTCAGCTTCTGCGCTTCCTCTTCGAAGACATTGGCGACCAGCGAAGCGGAGAACCGTTCCGATCCGGTGGCGACGGCGCGGTGGATATCGCCCGTTTTGATGGCCATATAGGCATATTTGAAGGCATGCATCCCGGCGCAGCAGACGCCCGCGGGGGAGACGACCTCGACCGATTCCGCTTCGGGCAGCCAGCCATGGACCATCACGCCATGGGAAGGCATCATCTGGTCAGGGGAGGAAGTCCCGCAGGACAATAGTTCGATCTCCTTTAGCCGGGCCGGATCGTTGTCGAAGAGCGCCCGGACCGCCAGCGCCGTCATTTGGGCGTTCGTGTGCGTCGCCTTTCCTCCTTTTGTCAAGGCATAATACCGGGTCTTTATCCCATTATTCCGTAAGACGATCTTTTTTGATTTGGACGGCTTCCCGTTGATATAGCCCAGGTACAACTCCATATCGTCACAGGAGACCGGATCGTTGGGCATAAAGATGGAAGTGTCGATGATATATACAGGTCGTGACATAGATGTATTGAATTAATTCAGGGATAAATAATGGCTTCTTTTTTCCTTAATCCGCTTCGATGAAAATGGTCTGATGAGCGCCGCGTCAACAGCCAGCAGGATTGGAGCGGCAACAAAAAGTGAAAATAACAGATAATATCTAAATGCGGCAAGCCATGTCTTCCTTTTTTTCCGTTTGACGATAAAGCGGGCCCATTTTTCATACGTTGGGATCGCAGTGGATTCCAGCAGCAACAGAGAATACCGGGTGTTGACCGCGTGTTGCAGCTCAAGCTGTTCCTGCAGGCCTTCCCATTGGCCGGTGAGCAGTTTCGGGACCAGCAGGCTCCCATACGCCGAAGTTTGCGCGATGTCCGCCGCCGATACCCCGGGAGGGGGAAATATGCCCAGATACCGATCTTTCTTCCCACCCAGCAGCCAATGGAAGATCGTGACGAAACTGATATGGTTCGGATGCCGGTCGATCAGCGCGATATTCCCGACCAGCCGGCCGCCGGCGACATGGATCAGCTTCTTTATTTCCAGGAAGGTATTGAGCCACATATTTCTTGCACCGGTGACGGTAATAACCGGTGTATTGCCGAGCAGTTTCCGGAAGACATGATCGTGTAATAAGGTGTTTACCGGAATGCTGGGATATAGAAACCATGCCTGGTACCCCAGCACGATCAGGTCATAGGCAGTCTCTTTCAGTGTAAAAGGCGCCAGTTGGCTTGTCACTCCCAGCACGCAATCGGGCATAACGGAATAGAATCGCTCGGTGGTCCAGGGGAAGGGATAGCCCGGTAACGGCTCGATCCGGACGATATCGACGGAAGCCCCGGCTTCTGCCAGCGGCGCAGTCAGCTGATGGACGATCTCCGCCAGCTGCCCCGATTGTGAATAGAAGATGGCCAATACTTTTTTACCCATTCAGCTCCCTTTGGTGTAGTAGTTTGGAATGCGGACAGTAATCCAGTATGGCTTTTTGCAATACCGGGGATAAGGTCGGGAAGGTTCGGATAATATCCTGGCTGTCTTTCTTCTGATCCTTGTCATAATGAACGACCTTGGGTGCATGCTCCTGGATCATGAGCCGGAGAAAATGATATTCGATATTGCCGCTGTCTTTCGCCATCGAGGTCTCCATTTTGATATAACCCGATTTGAAAGTAGCCAGCTTTTCTTTTGCCCGGGAGAGCAAGCCTGCTTTTCTCATCAGCAATGCTCCTTCGTAGGCTTCTTTTTCCTTAATGGCTGAGCTTGTTACGATGGCCAGCTCCCGATCGATCTGTTGCAGGTCGCCTGAGGCCATTGCGGAATAAAATCCGGGCTTGTCGAAGGTCTGAAAATGGGACCTGGCGGAAAACGCCGATCCGGTCAGGGCACACAAAAGGATAAAAAGTACGATTCTCTTCATTGCCGGATAGTAATGCGGCAAATATAAATAATTAACTTTCATTATTTTTGCAGGTCAAAATGAACAAGCAATTTACCGATCAGTGGGCAATTATCCTTGGCGGCTCGAGCGGCTTTGGTCTTGCTGCGGTGGAAAAGCTGGCGGCGCATGGCATGAACATTGCCGTTCTCTATCGGGAGCCGGGTGCTACCGAGCGACCGTTGAAAGAGAAATTTGCGCGACTGGCGGCTTCTGCCGGCGTCCGAATCGACGCATACAATATGAATGCGCTGGAAGCGGCGTCGCGGGAGAGCTTCCTTGAGCAATTTGCCGCCCGGGCGGGGCGGAAACGTAGCGTCCGGCTGCTGCTGCATTCCATTGCGAGAGGCAACCTGAAGCCGCTGGCCGATGCGCCGGAGGCCGATGTACTCACGATGGAGGATATCCGGTTCACTACCTATGCCATGTCTACCAGTCTGCTCGACTGGGCCAGGTTGTTGTTAAGAGAAGGGCATTTCCAGGCGGATGCGCGGATCATCGGACTGACGAGCGAAGGAGCGCATAAGTATTGGGATGGCTATGCCGCGGTATCGATCGCCAAATCGACCCTGGAAAGCCTGGTCACCTACATGGCGGTGGAACTCGGAAAATACGGATTGAAAACCAATCTTATACAAGCCGGGATCTCTGCGACGCCATCCCTGAAAAAGATCCCGGACAGTGACCGGCTGCTGGAATTGGCCACCCGCCGCAATCCGCTGGGAAGGACGACGAAGCCGGAAGACGTGGCGGGCGCGATCTATCTGCTTTGTCTCGATGAAGCGTCGTGGATCAATGGTTCGATCATCCCGGTAGACGGTGGAGAGCATTGCCGGTAGATAACGGGCCCGCCGGGCGCCATAACCCCTGATAACATGAATTACCAGTATATTATCGATCGTCTCCCGTATAAATCCTCTTTTCGGTTTGTCGATGAGATCTCTGTCCTTACCGCGGATAAAGTGGTTGGCGGCTACACGTTGAAGCCCGATGCTTTTTTCTATGAGGATCATTTTCCGGGTAACCCGGTGACGCCGGGCGCCATCATCACCGAGATCATGGCGCAGATCGGGCTGGTGGTTTTGGGTATTTTCATTGTCTCGGGATCGGCTGGACCGTCGGCGCCCATTTTTCCGCTGCTGACTTCGGCGGACGTCGATTTTTTGAAGATGGTGCCGCCAGGTCAAAAAGTTACGGTAATTTCCGACAAGATCTATTTTCGCTTTGACAAGCTAAAATGCAGGGTTATTATGCAGGATGCGGGGGGCGAACCGATTGCGAAGGGGATATTGTCCGGCATGATCAGGAAACTAAGTAAATGAAAAACAGGATATAATGAATCGGCGAGTGGTCATTACGGGTTTAGGCGTGGTTTCTCCAAATGGCGTTGGTATTCCGGCCTTTCTGAGTGCGATCCGCAATGGTGTTTCGGGAATTCGCTATGACCCGGCATACAAAGACCTGCATTTTAATTGTCAGGTTGCCGGGACTCCGGAATTCGAATGGGACCGGCTGAGGTCGTATGTGAGCGAGATCACGTTCCACGGCCTTCAGGGGCACGCGCTGGGTTATGGGATAATGGCGGCGCTTGACGCCTGGACGGACGCGGGGAATACCATCGGGGGCAACGAGACGATGTGGGATACGGGTTGTGTTTTTGGCAGCAGCGTATCGGAATGCGAGGTGGTCAAAAGGATCTACAATAAGGTGGATGCCGGCGAGGCAAAGAAGCTGGGCTCGAGAGTAATCGAGCAAATGATGAACAGCAGTATAACTGCCTATATTTCAGGTCGCCTTGGGCTTGGAAACCGGATCATAGCAACCTCCGCCGCCTGTGCTACCGGCACGCAGGCCATTTTGATGGGGTATGAATATATCCGGCAGGGTGCGGCGCGGCGAATGGTGGTGGGCAGCAGTGAGCATGTGGACCCTTATATTTTTGGCGCCTTTGATTCGATGCGTATCCTTTCCCGGAAGTTCAATGAGGCGCCGGAGAGGGCTTCGAGGCCGATGAGCCAGAGTGCGGGAGGTTTTGTCCCCGGGTCGGGGGCCGGTGCGCTGGTGCTGGAGGATCTCGATCTTGCATTGAGCCGCGGAGCGAGGATCTATGCGGAATTGCTGGGAGGCGCCTGTAACTCGGGCGGTCAGCGCAATGGCGGGTCCATGACCGCTCCGGCTTCGCCCGGGGTGATCCGGTGTATCACGGATGCCGTTGCCAGCGCGGGGATCGACCCTCAAACCATCGACCTGATCAGCGGCCATCTGACCGCAACCGCCGCCGATACCATGGAAATTCAGAACTGGTGCTTGGCACTTGGTAGAAATGGTCGTAATTTCCCGCCCATCAATTCGTTAAAATCAATGATCGGGCACTGCCTGAGTGCGGCGGGGTCGATTGAGTCGGTGGCGGCGGTTTTGCAGATCGTATACCAGTTCATCCATCCCAATATCAATTTAGACGATCCGAATCCCGAAATTCTGCGCCAGGTCGATCCCGATTGCTTACCGGTGAAGATGGTCGAAAAGGAGCTCAGAACATTGGCGAAGGCGAACTTTGGCTTTGGAGATGTAAACGCGTGTTTAATTTTTTCAAAATATAACTAAAATGGAGAGACGAGAAATCTTGGAAGAACTTAAAAAGGTATTGTACCCTTATACTGAAAATAAAGAGCAATTGGGAAATATCGATGAGAATACCAGCCTTGTTAAGGACTTGAAGATTAATTCAGCTAACCTGGTCGACATCATTATTGACGCGGAAGCCAAATATAATATTGAAATAGACTTCGACTCGGCCGAGAAGATCGTTACGGTCGGCGATTGTATGAATGCGATCGAGGAGAAGATCTCCTAATCAGATCATGAGTACCGGCAACGATATTGTAGCTCTGGCCGTCACCGATCCGGCGCGGACGTCGCGGTACCGCTTCTATTCCCGTATTGTTTCGCGCAGTGAACTGGAGGGTCTTGGAAGCGCGCTTCCCTTTCCTACCTTTATTTGGTTGTTGTGGTCGGTCAAAGAGTCGGCCTACAAATATATCAGCCGGTCCAACCCCCGGCTGGTCTTTGCTCCGTTGAAGATCCCGGTGAGCAGCCTGGAGTTACGTGAGGATTATTATGAGGGGATGATTCAACTTGAACACATTGTCCTTTATTCCCGGTCCTACGTTACTTCGGAAACGATCATGACGGTGGTTAGCGATGAAAAAGAGTTTACGAATACCCGGTGGGGGTCACATGTTATCGGGGACGCGGATTATGCGAATCAGTCGGCGTCGGTCAGGGAGCATGCGTTGGAGTCCTTGTCGACGGTTGCTCCCGGCCTTCGGATAGTCAAGGCCCCGGATGGTCCGCCGGAGGTTTGGGATGGCGGGAGAATCCTCGATATCCCGATCTCACTGGCCCATCATGAGCGGTATGTAGCCTGGTCCTACCGTTTGACCGCAAACAGCTCATCGTACAGGAAATCCGCCGCGAACTGAGCGGCCTCTATCCATCTCTTTTGGGTCATTTTACTGGCGATCACCGGATTGAACCGTTTTTGCAGCTCGTGCGAATAATCATCGTAGGTTTTCAGCCGGTTAGGGATGTGGAGAGAATCCGCGATCCGGTGAATGCTCCCGCTGCCATACAAGGGAAAGCCCCGCTGTTCATACGGCACGATATTATCCAGGCGCCCATGGACGCTGACGATCGGCACCCGGGCGTTATGCAGCCACCCGGGCTGAAAGATACCGCCCCAGAAGTTGACGACGGCGGCGACGTCACCGGGCTCGACCATGTGGGAAGCCTTCGTGGAATCGGGATTCCCGATCAGTTTCAACAGCTCGGCGTCGCTGGCATAAGCCGTCTGAAGCGCCATCATCCCGCCGGCGGAGTTCCCTGCGAGGATGATCCGGCTGGTATCGATCCGTAGGCGGGCGGCATTCTTCTTGAACCAGGCGATCGCCAGCCGCGTGTCGCGGACCGCCGCATAGCAATTCCTTACCAGATCATCGAAGTCGAACCGGAAATCTTTTTTGCCAAGCTTGTAGTCGATAGCGGCGCAAACATATCCGCGGCGCGCAAAGAAGCTGCACCAAAGTTTTACGCTCTGCATATTCTTTGACCCGAACTTGAAGCCGCCGCCATGCATCCAGATAATGAGGGGACGGGAGGAAACGCCGGTATCTCCGATCGGCTCGTACCAATCGAACCGATGAATGGACGTCCTTGGATTTGAGGAATAAGACAAGTTCTTTCCAATGGAGATGTCGGGAAATACGTCGTCTTTATACCGGGTCGGTGATCTCATTTGCGGATAAGCCGACAGCGCAGCCAATAGCAGGCTTCCCGTCAGAATATAGTTAATCATATTGCTCAGACTACTTTACCCGGGTTCTGCCGGATGAATTCCTCCCAGCTATCCGGTTTGTTCCGTCTTCCTTTGACGCCGGCCTTTTTACTGATATCCGGCGGGATCTTTTTCGCGAGCTGGTTCTGAAAGTGGTGACAGACGGCGACCGCAAGGGCGTCGCTGGCGTCATACCGGTCGATCTCCTGCTCCAGTTGCAGGATGCGTTGAAGCATCTTCCATACCTGCTCTTTCTCTGAATTGCCGTTACCGGTGATGGATTGCTTTACCTTTTTGGGCGAGTACTCCGTGACGGGTATGCCGGCGTGCATCGCGGTAGCGATCGCCACACCCTGCGCTCTCCCCAACTTCAGCATGCTTTGGACGTTCTTACCGAAGAAGGGCGCTTCGATGGCGAAATCCTGCGGGGTGAAGCGGCCGATCAGCTCATGGACCTTCTGATGGATCAACTTTAGCCGTTCATAGCCGTCCGTGCGGACCGGAAGTTTCAATGAACCCATTTCGATCAGGCAAAGCCGGTTGCCGGTATATTGGATAATCCCATATCCCATGACGACAGTGCCGGGGTCGATACCAAGAATTATTTTAGACGGCGTTTGCACCAGGAAGATTATTTTTGACGCCGATTGGTCGGACGTTGAACAAAAATATCAAAATAATAGGCAACTACATTCTAGGCCCTCTAGTCTTTTTCGTGCTGGCTTGGTTCATCCGGCAACAGATCATCAGTCAGGCCGACTGGCAGACGTCTCTCGATCAGATCCTTCTCGCGGTCAAAGGCCCCGGTCAATGGAAGCTATGGCTGGCCGTTCTGCTCATGCCCGTCAATTGGGGCATCGAGGCCCGGAAATGGCAGCTGGCTATGAGGCCGGATGGCGGCATCGCTTTCAAAGACGCTTTCAGGGCTATTTTCACAGGGGCTACGATGGCGTCTTTCACTCCGAACCGGATGGGCGAATATCTCGGCAGGATATTGTACGTGAAAGAAGGACGGAGGGTTGCCGCCATATCCCTCACGATGATCTGCAGCATGGCCCAGCTGCTGGTCACGCTTGTACTGGGCGCCGGCGGGCTGATCTATTTGTTCCCTCTGCTGCATCGGCAGTCTCTGGCCGGACGGCTGGAATGGGGGCTACCCCTGACGCTGACGATCATCGGGGCGTTGATGCTGGGTCTTGGATTCCTCTATTTCCGGTTCCCGCAACTGGCCCGCAAATCGGCCCGGATCCCCTGGATCGGGAAATTGGGCGCCTTTATAAAAGTTTTAGAAAATTTTGACCGGAGCATCTTGTTGCGGATTTTGTTCTTATCTTTTGTCCGATATATTGTGTTCGTTGTTCAATATAGCCTGGTTTTTCCCGTTTTTAATGTTTCGCTGGGATTTAGCCAGGTTTGGGGAGGCATGAGCGTCGTTTTCCTCATTATGGCTGTCGTCCCAACGTTCACTTTTCTGACGGAATTAGGATTGAGGTGGGGGGCGAGCATCCAGGTGCTGGAGCTGTTTAGTTCCAACTCCGTCGGGATCTTCGCCGCTTCCTTTGCTATTTGGCTGATCAACCTGATCATTCCGGCATTGATAGGAAGTTTGTTAATCGTAAGCATCAAATTATTCAAAAGTAGATGAGAGCATTTTATACGGTCTTAATTATGTTGCTGACTGGTTTGTCACATGCCGCCTTCTATACCGATACGATCCGTAACGCTCATCCGCATCCAGTCATCCACCAGGACTCCACGATCCGGCCCGATCAGACCTTTTGTTCGAGCATCCGGAATACGGCATTCAAGGCCGGCGAGGTGCTGACCTACCGGGTATATTATGCAGTAGCCGGCGCCTATATCGCCGCCGGTGAGGCGACCTTCTCAACGACGCTCGAGAATTTCGACCATAAGGACGTATACCATGTCGTTGGCGAAGGGAAAACGTATAGTTTTGAAGACAAATTCTTTCGGGTCAGGGACCGGTACGAATCTTACATCGATACCACTACGCTGCAACCGTATAAATTTATCCGCGACGTCGACGAGGGCGGCTATAAGACAAAAGAGAACGTCACGTTTGTAAAGACCGCCAATACCGCCATTACCAACACCGGCGTCTACAAGGTGCCGGATTGTATCCAGGATGTGTTGAGCGCTATCTTCTATGCCCGCAACATCGACTTCAGCCATCACAAGCCGGGCGATAAGATCCCTTTCGATATGTTCCTCGACCGCCAGGTCTATCATCTCTACATCCGGTATCTTGGGAAGGAGACGATCCGGACTAAGTATGCCAAATTCAAAACGATCAAGTTCAGGCCCCTGCTGGTGAAAGGTACGATGTTCGAAGGCGGGGAGAAGATGACGGTTTGGGTGACGGATGACCCCAATCACATCGCTGTAAGAATAGAAAGCCCCATCACCGTGGGAAAGGTTTCGGTGGATATGAGCTACTACCGCAATTTGCGGTATCCGCTGACCGCGCTGGTGGATCTGTGATAGCGGGGCCGGATTAATTATCCAAACGGATACCTATCTTGCAGCATGGAGCTTCGGGAATATTCGTATATCATCGTCGGTAGCGGTTTCTCCGGCGCCGTCATTGCCGAACGCATCGCCAGCCAGCTGCACCAGCCCGTGCTGGTCATCGAAAAGCGCGATCACATCGGGGGCAATTGTTATTCGGAGGCAGATGCGGAAACCGGGATCGAATACCATCGCTACGGAACTCATATCTTTCATACCTCCAACGAACGGGTTTGGAATTACATCCGCCGGTTCACGTCCTTCAACAACTACCGTCATCGGGTCCTGAGCTGTCATAACGGCCGGAACTATCCGTTCCCGATCAACCTGGAAACGATCAACCAATTCTATCACCTCAACTTGAAGCCATACGAAGTGGATGACTTCATAGCCACCATCCGCGACAATTCCATCCGGAATCCGGGGAATTTTGAAGAGCAGGCGCTTGCCTTGCTGGGGCGAGACCTCTACGAAGCCTTCTTCCGCCCTTATACGATCAAACAGTGGCAGGCAGACCCACGAGAGCTCCCGGCCGCTATCTTCAACCGGATACCACTGCGTAGCGACTATGACGAAAGCTATTTCTCCGACACCTGGCAGGGTATACCCAGTGACGGTTATACGGCCATCTTTGAAAATTTGCTTGCGGACCGAAAGATAAGAGTGTTGCTGAATACGGATTATTTTGCGTTGAAAGACCAGCTGGATCCCGACGCCTGTGTGATCTATAGCGGGCCTATAGACCGCTTCTTCGATTATAAATATGGTAAGCTCAGCTGGCGCACGCTACGGTTCGAAAAGGAGACGATCGATACCCGCGACTTCCAGGGGAATGCCGTGATCAATTTCCCGGACCTGGACATTCCCTATACCCGCATCCACGAACCCCGGCATTTGCATCCCGAACGGCAATATGAAACAACGAAAACTATTATTTTCCGGGAGTACTCGCTGGCCGATAAAGGCGATGAACCCTATTATCCCATCCCATCACCCGAGAATCAACGCCTGCTCTCGCTATACCGGCAGGAGGCCACGCGACAAAGCAACGTCTTTATTACCGGCCGGCTGGGCGATTACAAATACTACGATATGCACCAGACGATCGACCGGGCCCTGGATATTTTTGAAACCGGTATCCTTCCACGAACACATTTAACGCATGCCTGATCAGCCTTCTCTCGCTGTCGTCATTCCGGTCTTCAATGAGCAGGAGAATCTGGCGCCATTGCTGAATGACTGGCTGCCGGTCTTTCGTCAGGCTACAGCACATTACCGCATCATCCTTGTCGATGACGGCTCAACGGACCAAAGCCTCCCGGTACTGCGGGAAATGCAACGCCATGAACCGTCGATAGAAGTGATCACTCAGGCCAACGCCGGTCACGGACCTGCAATCCTCCGCGGTTATCGCATGGCGGTTCGCCTGCCCGGCCCCGGCCCGGCAAATTCCGATGCGGAATGGGTTTTCCAGATCGACTCGGATCATCAGCTGGACCCGGCGGCTTTCCGGGAGCTTTGGGATAACCGCGATCGGTATGACCTGCTGCTGGCGGAACGCGTGGACAAGAATGCCAGCGCCGGCCGTCGCCTGATCAGCGGGATCTCCCGGTGCATCGTTCATGGGCTGTACGGCCCCATTGTCGATGACGTCAACAGCCCCTACCGGCTGATGCGCTCAGCGCGGCTAAGCGAAGCGCTGCTGAAGATCCCGGCCCGCAGTTTCGCCCCCAACATCCTGATCACCGCCTGGTTTGTTAGGCGAAAAAGGAGGATATTTACAATGGCAGTAACGCCGCGCGGCGCGGCCGGCCTTCGCCGCAGCAAACTGAGCGGTCATATCTGGCGGGGCGCCATCCGGTCCGCTGTCCAAACTGTACTATTTCGCCTACGATGCTGAACCGGTCATATACAAGCCTTTTTTTTCTGCTGACAGCCTGCGTGCTGCTGTCCCTGATGTTCACTCCGCTGTATGATATGCAGATCGACGATAAGGATGTCTATCACTATGGCGGGATGGTAATCCTCCGCGGGGGTGTGCCCTACCGGGATTTTTTCGATCATAAACCGCCACTGATCTTTTTCCTGAATGCAGCCGGTCTTCTCCTCGGCAGCTGGGGCCTTTGGCTGATCGACCTTGCGCTTGCGCTCCTCGCTACCGTCATTTTGTTCCGCACCTGTGAGAGACAAAAGCTGCCCTTTCCCTGGCTGCTGCCATTGCTCTTCAACCTGATGCTGCGTGATTTCCTGATCAGCCTGGGTATGGGTATGACCCGCGGGTATACGACCATGTTGCAGCTGATCTTTTTTTGTATCCTGATCGGACGACGCCGGTACCGCGATGTGATCGCAGGGGTGCTGGCCGGGCTGATCTTCTTTATGCAGCAGGACCAGGTGTTATTCGTCGTGCCGTTCCTTATCATGTCCTGGCTGTCGACGGGCATCCAGACGGTCGTGAAGCGTTTACTTTTATTTGCAGCGGGCTTTGGGGCTATACTGATCCCAATCCTGGTCTATTTCGCCGCCCACCGGTCACTTGGCTTTTTTTGGGAGGATGCCTTCCAGTTCAATTTTTCCTGGTACACGGCACAGAAGGGCTCGTTGGGTTACCATTTCCGAACGATCAAACAGGCGCTTGATGCCGGGAACTATGAAGTCCCATTTCTTGTTTCCGCGACACTGGCGCTGGCCGCACTGCTACTCCCCAGCAGGAGAAAGGGATGGATCGTCGCGGGGCTGGTGGGATTACTGCTTTCGATGAGCTCGGAATTACTAGGCGGCCGGCCGGCGTCGCCGAATTTCAGCTATTATTTTGTTCCGCTTTCGGCCGGTGTGGTCATCCTCCTGTTTATCGTCTTCAGCTTTTCGGAGCAGGCCGTCATCCGCGACGCGAAGGCTCAGCTGATCTATGGATCTATGCTTTGCTGCAGCCTCTCCTATACCGCGCTTCAACATGCCACCCATTTGATCCCCGGGAACCAGCATCCGACCCGCCAGCTGGCCGCGCTTCATTATCTGGAAGCACATCCGCCGGCAGACTATCAGCTTTATACGATCGGAAACGCCTCCTTCATTTACGCTTATAACGAGCTGCACATCCTTGCGCCGTCGCCGTGGATCTATATTCATTTTTGGCGCTGGTATGACCGGTGGGACGCCGATCAATCGATCCTGAAGTCGATCGGTGACGATCTGTTGCGCCACCACACCCGCTATATCTGGATGGATCCCGTCTCCATGGCTGAATTTCGAAACCCCGCCAACTGGGCGTGGTGGATGGATTTCCTGAAGACGCACTACCGGCCGGTGCCTGGTCTTGATGAACCGCACTCCACGCTCTGGGAATGGAAAGGCGATTGATCGCCGGTCTCTACAGCTCTGACAGCCGGAACGTCCGGCCGCTGCGGACCGCCTTCTCCGTCTTCTCCAGCAGGCAACATTCATGTACGGGATCGTGCTCAAAGAAAAGTACATATTGACCGGCGACCGCTTCGTCGAGGAACGTCTTTTTTTCTCCCAGCGTGGTTAGCGGGAACATATCGTACGCCATTACCCACGGCATGGGGATATGGTGGATGGAAGGCAGCAGATCGGCCATGAATACCACGGTCTTACCCTTATAGTTCAACTGCGGGAGCATCATGGCGTCGGTATGGCCGTACACCAGCCGGACTTCCAGTCCCGGGAGGATGGCGCCCGCTCCACCCCGCTCATCGACGAATTGCAACTGCCCGCTCGCCTGGATAGGAAGGATATTTTCTTTTAAAAATGAAGCCTTTTCCCGGTCATTGGGCTCTGTCGCCCACTTCCAGTGTCTTGAATCCGACCAGTATGTTGCGTTCTTAAAGGCGGGAACAAGCCGGTCTCCTTCCCGGACAATACTGCCGCCGCAATGGTCGAAATGCAAGTGGGTGAGCAGCACATCCGTAAGATCATCGCGGTGAAAGCCGTGTGCCGCCAGCGATCTGTCGAGGGTATCGTCGCCATGGAGATAATAGTGGCTGAAGAAGCGGGCGTCCTGCTTATCTCCGATGCCGTTGTCCACGAGGATGAGCTTGTTGCCGTCCTCGATCAGCAGGCAGCGCATGGCCCAGGTGCAGAGGTTGTTCTCATCGGGTGGCTGGACCTTGCTCCACAAAGTTTTTGGAACGACGCCAAACATGGCGCCGCCGTCGAGTTTGAAGAAACCTGTAGGAATGCTATAAACTTGCATTGGACGATCGTTTAGACAACCGGGGTCGGGACCGTGTTGATTTTATTTTGTTTGATCAGCGCGGCATATAGCCAGGCCCACCCGATCACAAAAAAGATGGTCAGCGAGACCACCGAATTTTTCATGCCAAGCTTTTGGGTGATGAGGCCAAAGCTACCCATGCCGATCACGATGGCGATCTTTTCCGTCAGGTCGTAATAGCTGAAATAAGACGCCGTATCTTTCGTCTCCGGCATCAGCTTTGAATAGGTCGACCGGCTCAGGGACTGGATGCCTCCCATGACAAGTCCTACCATCAGGGCCAGCATGTAGAAGGAATATTCAATGGGCTCCTGCCGTGGCGCCAGGTCGAGCTTCCAACGGGACAGCTCACCTTCGATGGTCGCGTCCTGCATATCGTATTCGGCCGCATTCATCTTTGCTCTGCGGGCATCCAGGTCCTCTTTCTGCTGCTGCAACTGTGCGATCCGGTCGTGGAAGATGCTTAGCTTCTCCGCCCTTCCCGCGGTGAGATAGGCCGAGATGCAGACCATGATCCAGATGACGATAACACCCATCAACACGCGAAAATTGCCGAATTTTCCCGACAGGCGGCTCATCCAGGTAGCTCCGATGATAGCTACCAGCTGGATCAGCACGACCGTTACGATCAGCTTGACCTCGTCCAGGTGCAACAGCTTGTCGCCGAATATGGTGGCGGCCATCATGACCGTCTGCACGCCCATGCTGTAGAAGAAGAAGCCGCGCAGAAAGCGTTTCAGCACCGACATTTTCCGGATCTCCCGGTAGACCTTTCGCACCTCTGAAAAAGCGGCCTGGAAGATCGTTCCCGCCCTCACGCCGCTACCCTGGCTTTTTGGGAGGACCGCAAAGGTCACCTGGGCAAACCCGGCCCACCACAGACCCACCAACAGAAAGGTCAACTGCAGGGAGATAGGTTTCTGATGGAGCGCCACCACAAGCCCAAATCCGATCACCTGCAGGATCACGCTCCCGATATAGCCATATGAGAAGCCTTTTGCGCTTACCGCATCCTGGTCCTGGGGCGCTGCGATCTCCGGCAGATAGGCGTTGTAGAAGACGAGGCTGCCGACAAAGCCCATGCTGGCAAGGATGAAACAGCCGATCCCCCATCCCAGGTTCGAGCCATCGAAGAAGAACAAAAGGCTGCAGCCGGTGGCGCCCATGTAGCAAAAGAAGCGCATGAAATTCTTCTTATTGCCCCGGTTGTCGGCGATCGAGGTCAGTATCGGATAGAAGATCGAAATGATCAGGTAGGCCGCGGCGAGCGAGAAGCTGTACAGCGCGCCGTTGTCGAATGTCCGGCCGAGGAAAGGGATATTCGTGCTTTTGAAATGGTGCTCGGTGGCGGACAGGAAATAGATCGGGAAAAATGTCGTCGTGATGACCAGATTGTAGACCGAATTGGCCCAGTCGTACATGGCCCAGCCATTGATCACCTTCTTTGGCGCCGTGACGATCATCGGATGATCCCCCTCCACAAAAGGACCAGCATCAGGAGACCGACAATGATCCGGTAATAACCCCAAACCTTGAAGCCATGCCTTTGAAGAAAGCCGATAAAGAACCGGATGACGATGATCGCTACCAGGAAGGTTACGACGCCGCTTAGCAGCAGAAGGGTGGCATTGTCTTTGGTGAGCGCCTCAGGATGCTCCTTATGGACGTCCCAGTAACTTTTAACTGACGCCGCCAGCATCGTTGGAACGGCCAGGAAGAAAGAGAATTCTGCCGCAGCCTTCCGGGTCAGCCCCTGGCTCAAGCCGCCGATGATCGTTGCTCCGGCGCGGCTAAACCCGGGCAGCACGATCGACAGGACCTGAAAACAGCCGATCTTGAAAGCGGCTGCATTGGAGACGTTCCGTTCGCTCTCGATCCGCGGATGGTTGAACCACCGGTCCACGAACAGAAAGAGGATGCCGCCGCCGAGCATGACAGCGGCAAGGAAATAGAGGTTCTCCAGCGCGGCGTCGATCCGCTTCTTGAGGAGGAACCCGAAGATAACCGCCGGAATGAGGGCGATGATCAGCTTGACATAAAAGCTGAGCCGGGAAAAATCGAAGAACTTTTTATAATAGACCACAACCACAGCCAGGATCGCAAAAAGCTGGATGACGATCTCGAACAGATCCGAAAAGGGATTGGAAGTAACACCAATGATCGGGTTGGTGAATTTCATATGCGCGGTGGAGCTAATGGGCAAGAATTCCGTCAGCCCTTCCACGATGGACAGGATGATGGCCTGGAGAATAGTCATATTTGGTTACGCTTGGGTGTTCGGCTTGTCTTTCCGGAAGATTGCAAAGATCTCAACCACAAATCCCGCGAGGATCAGGATCGGGGCGATGGTGATCCGCCGTACGCTATAGACCTCGTCCTTGTTGAATACGTTCGGGTCCGGGCTTTTGCCGCCGGCCATCAGGATCAGGCCGAGTGCGACCAGGGCAATGCCGATCAGCATCCAGCGATAGTTCTCCTTGCCGAACAAGGGGGCGGTGGAATAGCTTTTGGGGGCGGGGGTCTTCGTTTTGGGACCGGGCGTAGCCCTCGAAGCGGGAGTCGACGCCCTGGAGGCGGGAGTGGACGTCCTGGTAGCAGGAGTGGCCGTTTCTTTTTTTGTTGTTGCCATGAATGAGTTGTATTCTTTCGGGCCTGCAATATACGGTAATCCCTTTATCGGCCAAAATAGCTGCCGGATGGGCGGCCAGAGGATCAATACAGATCGTCCAGCTTCATTTTCAGGTACTTTACGACGCTGCGGTGGGTACTGATAAAGGAGATGCCGATCCCCAGCACGAAAATGGTCACGAACATCACCGAGAGCAGGGTATAGTCGCGAAGCGCCTGCATTGGGGGGAGCCACTGTTCGGCGACGAAGATGACGCCGATGATCCCGCCGATGGCGATCAGTCCGCTGATAGCTCCATTGACCAGCGCGCGGATGTCCATGGGTTTTGCGATGAACCAGCGGGTCGCGCCGACCATCTGCATGGTCTTTATGATGAACCGGTTGCTGAACATGGCCAGCCGGATCGTATTGTCGATGAGAATGATGACCAGTACGGAAATGATGACGGTCACGCCCAGCAGGATCAGGCTGACCTTCTTGATCCGCTCATCCAGATTGCTTACGAGCGCCTTGTCGTAGTGGACGTCGCTGACCGCGATATTCTGACTGATGTCTTTGCTGATCTTTGCCAGGGAATCAGGATTGGCGTATTCGCTGCGGACCTTGAAATTCACACTGGCCGGAAGAATATTCTGGTCCAGCACCGTCGAAAAATCGGCGTTGCCATCGGAAACGAATTCCTTGCGGGCAAGTTCCTTGGTCATATATTTCCAGGACTTGGTATATGGCTGAGTGCTGATATATCGCACCAGGGCTGCGCTGTCCTTTGGCGTCGCAGTTTGGAGTACGTAGACCTGCACCTCGAGGCTCTCCCGGAAATTCTCCCCGAGCTTATTGGCGTTGATCACGATCCAGCCCAGCATTCCCAGCAGGAACAGTACCAGTGAAACACCGAGGACCGCCATGAAATAGGAAGGGGTGGAGCGTTTGGAGTACCCTTTTCCGAATTGCGCCATGACTTAAATTTATTTGGGATGATGAACAAAAATAATGGATTTGAAGCCATCTGGCGTATTTTTGTCGCCAATCCATTAACGATTGTTTGTCCGCATTATTTCAGGGCCCAACAAGCTTTTAACTTTTTTCCAACAAGCTTTATGGAATATAATTTCGGCGAAATTGAAAAGAAATGGCAGCAACGGTGGATCGCGGACGGCACGTACAAAGTTACAAATGATCCTTCCCGGCCGAAGTATTATGTGCTGGATATGTTTCCTTATCCAAGCGGCGCGGGCCTTCATGTCGGCCATCCGCTGGGCTATATTGCAAGCGACATCTACGCCCGGTACAAACGGCTGAAAGGGTTCAATGTCCTCCACCCGATGGGATATGACGCATTTGGCCTTCCCGCGGAGCAATATGCGATCGACCATGGTATCCATCCTGCGGTCTCTACGGACGAAAATATCGCCAACTTCCGCCGCCAGCTCGACAATATCGGTTTCTGCTTCGATTGGAGCCGCTCCTTCCGGACATCCGATCCGGATTACTATAAATGGACCCAGTGGATATTCCTTCAGCTTTTCGCGAGCTGGTATGACCGTAAGCAGTCCAAAGCCCGGCCCCTCTCCGAGCTGGAGGATCTTTTCACCAGGGAAGGGAACGCGGGTCATCCCTGCCCCGGCGACCCCGGCATTCGCTTCGACGCCGCCGGCTGGAAAGGTTTCGATCAAGCCCGTCGTCAGGAGATCCTGATGCACTATCGTCTTGCCTACTGTGGTTACGGCGAGGTCAATTGGTGTGAGGCCCTGGGTACGGTCCTCGCGAACGATGAGGTGGTCGGTGGCGTGAGTGAGCGGGGCGGCTATCCCGTTGTAAAAAAGAAATTGCGGCAGTGGTATCTCCGGATCACCGATTATGCCGAACGCCTGCTCGGAGGATTGGAGACCGTCGACTACAGCGATGCGATGAAGGAAATGCAGACCAACTGGATCGGGAAGAGCTTCGGCGCGGAAGTAGATTTTGAGGTCTACCGGTCATCGGAAAAGTTAAGGGTCTATACGACCCGTCCGGATACGATCTTTGGGGTTGACTTTATGGTCATCGCCCCGGAGCATGAGCTGCTGGAGAAGATCACCACGCCGGAACAACGTACGGCGGTGGACGAATATCTCGGCTATGTGGGAAGCCGGAGCGAGCGGGAACGGATGGCGGAAAAGAAGATCAGCGGCTGCTTTACCGGCGCCTATGCGATCCATCCTTTTAACGGCCTGCATATCCCGATCTGGACGTCCGAGTATGTGCTGGCCGGTTATGGAACCGGCGCCATCATGGCCGTGCCCTGCGGAGATGAACGGGACTTCAAATTCGCACAGTATTTCCAGTTGCCCGTCACCAATATCATCGGCGACGCCTTTAACGGTCTCGATGCGAATCCGACCAAAGACGCCATACTGCAGAATAGTGATTTCCTCGACGGCCTCGTGATGAAAGACGCTATCCTGATCGCCATCCGGAAGATCGAAGAAAAGGGTATAGGCGTCAGGAAAACGAACTATCGCATGCGGGACGCGGCCTTTAGCCGCCAGCGTTATTGGGGCGAACCGTTCCCTATCATCTGGAAAGACGGGATCGCCACTCCTCTTGACGAAAGCGGGTTGCCGCTGGAATTGCCGTATATCGACAAGTACGGCCCCGGCCCTGAAGGGGAAGGCCCGTTGGCGAACGTTCCCGCCTGGACGGAGCGCCGTCTCGAGACCAATACCATGCCCGGCTATGCCGGCAGCAGCTGGTATTTCCTTCGGTATATGGACCCTCATAACGACGGGACGTTTTGCAGCCGTAAGGCTTCCGATTACTGGGGCCAGGTCGATCTGTACATCGGCGGGGCCGAGCATGCCGTAGGCCACTTGTTGTACAGCCGGATGTGGACGAAATTCTTGTTTGACCGCGGGTGGATCGGTCATGAAGAGCCTTATAAACGGCTCATCAACCAGGGAATGATCCAGGGAAGCAGCCGTTTTGTATACCGGTTGGAATTGCGGGGCAAGCCGGAGATGGGGGAGGGAAGGTCATCCGGACCGGGCATTCCCATTTTTGTTTCCGCGGGTATCGCTGCTATCGACGGAACTCCGGAGTTCCATGAACTGGTGACGTTCGGCGTGAGGGACATTCTCAATGATCCGTCGATCGACCTGGAAGATATCAGCGTTTCCCCTCTTCATGTCGACGTCAATATCGTAGACGGCATGGAGCTGGATATAGAGGCGTTCCGGCAATGGAGGGCTGAATACGGCAACGCGGAATTCATCCTGGAAGAAGGCAAGTATATCTGCGGCGCGGAAGTGGAAAAGATGAGCAAACGGCTATACAATACCGTTAATCCGAACGACCTCGTAAAAAAATATGGCGCTGATACTTACCGGATGTATGAGATGTTCCTCGGCCCGGTCGAACAAAGCAAGCCCTGGGATACCAAGGGGATCGAAGGGGTATTCCGCTTTATCCGTAAGCTTTGGCGATTGTTTTACGATGAAACGAAGGGCAAGGTCTGGACGGTGGAAAAGCCGACGGAAGCCGAATGGAAATGTATCTACCGGACCATCAAAAAGGCGGAGGACGCCACCGAACGCTTTTCCTTCAATACGGGGGTCAGTGCGTTGATGATCGGCGTGAACGAGCTTACCGACCTGAAGTGCCACAAGAAAGAGGCCCTGGAGAAGCTGGTCGTTATCCTGGCCCCCTATGCTCCGCATCTGGCTGAGGAGCTATGGCATCTGCTGGGCCATGCGGGATCTGTACTGGATGCTTCTTATCCGGCAGTGGACGAGCGATATCTTGTGGAATCGGCAAAGAATTATCCCATAGCCATCAATGGCAAAACGAGGACCGAGCTCAATATTGCGCTGGATGCAACGCAGGAGCAGGTGGAAGAGATCGTCCTGGCGGATGAGACGGTCCGAAGATGGCTTGACGGGAATCCGCCGAAAAAAATCGTCTACGTCAAGAACAGGATGATCAACGTCGTTGTATAGACAGATATGGCAACATCGTCGCTGCCGGCCATTTTGAACTGGCATTCCGCCGGTTTCCATCCCGTGGTCCCCTTTGACCCGGGGAAAGACGGTCTTTATCCATTCGACTTTACCGAAGAGAATACCGCGCTTCGTGCGGACGATATTGCGGATACCGGCCGCTTCGCAACGTATATCAACCGGATGCTTCGCGAGCATGGCGCCCGATATGGCTTCGGCGGTTATGGCGAGCATCGCACACTGTATGCGCGCAGCAGGCATTTTGATTCGGCGGGGGCGGAAGAGCCCCGGCGGCTGCATCTTGGCATCGATATCTGGGGACCTGCCGGAACAAAGGTCATGGCCCCGCTCGATGGGATCGTGCATAGTTTCGCTTTCAATAACAACGACAGCGACTACGGGGCGACGCTGATCCTCACCCACCAGCTCGAGGGCGTCGGCTTTCATACCTTGTATGGCCATCTGAGCCTCAATTCCCTGAAGAACCTCTATGAAGGAAGAAATATCTCCAGGGGCGAGGTCATCGCCGAATTCGGGATGCGTTTCGAGAACGGCAACTGGCCTCCCCATCTGCATTTTCAGCTGATCGCCGACATGCAGGGCTGGAAAGGCGATTATCCCGGCGTATGCAAGTATTCGGAAAGGCAGGCCTGGCTGGACAACTGCCCCGATCCGGATGCGATCCTCCGGCTCCGCCGGCATGTTCCACCTGGTTCCGCCTTTTCACTGGTATGAAAATTGCCTATCTTTAGAACACTCATGACAAAGTATGACGCCATTCTCGTCGGCTCCGGACAGGCTGCTACTCCGCTGGCAAGGAAGCTTGCCGCAGCGGGCTGGAAAACGGCGTTGATCGAACGGCAATGGGTAGGCGGCACTTGTATCAATGTCGGCTGCACGCCCACCAAGACCATGATCGCTTCCGGCCGGGTGGCCTATCTGGTGAAACGAAGCGCCGATTTCGGCATCCGGACCGCAGGGTTTGACGTAGACGCCGAAGCATTTGTTCGCCGGAAGAATTCCGTCGTTGTTGCCGCCCGTGAAAGTGATACGCAAAGCCTTATCCGTACGCCGAATCTCGATCTGATCTTCGGCACCGCATCCTTCACCGGCCCGAAGGAGCTCACCATAACCATGGCGGACGGGTCCGTAGAAACGGCGACAGCCGATCACATCTTTGTCAATACAGGCGCCAGTCCGTTCGTACCTCCCATACCCGGATTGACTGAAGTTCCTTATCTGACTTCCGCGACGATCCTCGATCTTATGGCGGTTCCGCGTCACCTCGCGGTGATCGGGGCGGGTTATGTAGCGCTCGAATTTGCGCAGTTGTACAGACGGCTCGGCAGCGCGGTTACGATCCTCGAAGGCGGCAGCAGGTTCCTCCCCGCAGAAGACGATGATATCGCCGGTGAGATCCGGAAGATACTGGAGGATGATGGCATCCGAATTTCTTTGGAGACGCATGTGACACAAGTGATCCCCGGCGATCCTGTCCGGCTGGAATTACAATATTCGGGTGACGGCCATGCCGGGTCGGGGGAAGTGCCGCCCTTTATTTCGGTTTCCCATGTACTTGTGGCAACAGGGCGGCGACCGGATACTATTGGCCTCAACACGGCTGCCGCGGGCATCCGCCTCGATGAACACGGGCACATCGCGGTTAACGGTCGTCTGGAGACCAGCGTGCCCGGCATTTTTGCGCTTGGGGACGTCAAAGGCGGTCCGCAGTTCACCCATGTCTCCTGGAATGATCACCTGATCGTATATAAGAACCTGATAGAGAAAGCAAACCTAAGTACCGAAAACCGGGTGACGGTCTATTGTCTTTTCACGGACCCCGAATTGGGAAGGGTAGGGCTCACCGAAAAAGAAGCACGGGCAAAGGGCTTGAATATCAAAGTGGCAACCATGCCGGCCAGTTATGTCGCCCGGGCGGTCGAGAACTCCGAGACCCGCGGCCTGCTAAAAGTGATCGTAAATGCCGATGACCGGAAGATCCTGGGCGCCGCGATGCTGATCTCCGGCGGCGGCGAGCTGATGAGCATCGTCCAGATGGCGATGACAGGCGGGGTAAGCTGTGATACGGTTCGGGACGCCATGTATGCTCATCCCACCTTCGCCGAGGCGTTGAACAATCTTTTCGCTAAATTGTAAAGCTCTGGTCGACGGCTAACCGCCAAAGCATCCCGAAGAATGATCGATGTACAAAATATCACCAAAACTTTTGGCACGCATAAGGCTGTTGATAACATCTCTTTTTCAGTCGGGGACGGAGAGAATGTGGTCTTTCTGGGGACCAGCGGTTGTGGCAAGACCACCCTGCTTAAAATGATCAATCGCCTGCTCGAACCGGATTCAGGCGAGATCTTTATCGGCGGCGGCCGGATCAGGGATCAGCGGCCGGAACAGCTCCGCAGGAATATCGGCTATGTCTTTCAAAATAATGGACTTTTCCCTCATTACACTATCGAAGAGAATATCGGCATTGTGCCCCGCTTACTGGGTTGGGACAAGCAAAAGATCGCCGCCCGGGCTGTCCAGCTGATGGAAAAGCTGCATCTGCAGCCTGAGCAGTACCGCAACGCCTATCCACACGAACTGAGCGGCGGGCAGCAACAGCGTGTCGGCATTGCCCGGGCGCTGGCCGCCAACCCTCCGGTGCTTTTGATGGATGAGCCGTTTGGGGCGCTGGACCCTATAACCCGGGCCAGCGTTCGAAAGGATTTCAAGGAGCTGGATGAATTGCGCTCCACGACCATTATCCTCGTCACGCACGACGTACAGGAAGCGTTCGAGCTGGCCGACCGGATATTCCTGATGGACAAAGGAGTTATCGTACAACAGGGAACACCCGATCAACTGCTCTTCGAGCCTGGCGGCGAATATGCCCGTGATTTCTTCGAAGAGCAGCGGTTTCAGCTCGAGGCAGCCAGAATTGGCGCCGCCGATTATCCTGCCCTTATCCGGGCATTCGATCATTTCAGGAAAACACAGCACTGATGGACCAATCCGAAAGCCTCTGGCAATTCATGCAGCAGCAGTCCGCCAAATTACTGCAACAAACGGTGCAGCATATCGGGCTGACTTTTATTTCGCTGCTGATCGCCGTGCTGATCGGGTTGCCTCTTGGTATCTATATCACCCGTCATCGGCGGGCTGCCGGCGTTGTGCTCGGAACGGCGGGCGTCCTTCAGACCATTCCCAGCATCGCTTTGCTGGGCTTTATGATCCCGCTGCTCGGCATCGGGCCGCTGCCGGCCATCACCGCGCTTTTTCTCTATGCACTGCTTCCGGTCATCCGGAATACCTATACGGGTATCGACGGGGTCGATCCCGGCGTCAGGGAAGCGGCGGTGGCGATGGGGATGACCGCCATGCAGCGTCTGTTCCGCGTAGACCTTGTCCTTGCCTTTCCGGTGATCATGGCCGGTATCCGTACCGCGACGGTGATCAATGTCGGGGTCGGTACGCTGGCAGCGTATATTGCGGCCGGCGGGCTCGGTGAATTCATCTTTGGCGGTATCGCGCTCAACAATACCAATATGATCCTGGCCGGCGCGATCCCCGCCGCGCTGCTGGCGATCGGGCTGGATTTCCTCCTGTCTTTGCTGCAGCACATGGGCACGAAGGGTCGCATGGCTGCTATCCGGGTAATGCCGGTGATCATTCTGCTGCTTTCTTCCTTGTATGTGCTTCCCCTGGGTTACAACAGCCGTCTGCTTGCAGGCTTCACCCCCGAATTCATGGGCAGGAAGGATGGGGATATCGGACTGCGATCGGTATACGGGTTAAAGATCCGTACCGTCGTCATCAGCGACGCCGTGATGTATAAGGCCATTTATAACGGCAAGCTGGATGTGATCAGCGGCTATAGCACCGACGGACGGCTGAAGGCTTATGATCTGACCGTCCTGGACGACGATCTGAAGATCTTTCCGCCCTACTACGCCGCGCCGGTGGTCCGCCGGAATATCCTGCAACAATATCCGGAGCTGGCGCCCGCGCTCAACAAGCTGGCGGGCCGGATCGATGACTCGGTGATGACAGCGCTTAACTACCAGGTCGAATACTTACACCGGTCCCCTGAAAAATGCGCCCATGATTTTCTTGTGACGCATGGTCTCTACCGCCCTTCGCGTAATGGCAACAAGGGCGTTATCCGGTTGGGGTCCAAGATCTTTCCCGAGCAATATATCCTCACCGATATATATGCCGGGCTGATCCGGGGCTATACCGACCTTCAGGTGGACAGCAAGACGGGGCTTGGCGGTACAAAGATCTGCTTCGAGGCGCTGGTCAATGATCAGATCGACCTCTATCCTGAATACACCGGGACCGCGCTGCTGGCGATACTCCGGCCGCCGCCCGGAGAAGCTGAACGGCTTGCCGTCAACCGGGATAGCGTTTACCGGTATGTGCAGCGCCGGTTCGAGACGCTGTATGATCTTGAATGGTTGGATCCCATCGGTTTCAACAATGCCTATGCGCTGATGATGCGCCGGTCGCAGGCGCAGCGATTAGGGATACGCACGATATCCGATCTGGCCGGCTACCTAAAAAAAGATAAATTATGAATCTACTGGAACAATACAAGGCGGTCCGGGCCGCCAGCGAAGCTATCTGCCGGCCGTTGCAAAAAGAAGACTATGTCGTTCAACCGATCGTGGACGTCAGCCCGCCAAAATGGCATCTGGGTCATATCACATGGTTCTGGGAGACGTTCGTGCTGATCCCGCACTATCCCGGCTACCGGCCATATAACCCGGACTACAACTATGTCTTCAACAGCTATTATGAGACCATCGGAGCCCGTGTCGTCCGGACGGACCGGGGCAACCTGAGCCGCCCTTCGGTCGACGAGGTCTATTCCTACCGGCGATATGTAGACGAAAAAATGGCCGCGTTGATCGGCGCCGGGCCGGATCCCGGATTGGAGCAGCTCATCGTGCTTGGACTGAATCATGAACAGCAGCATCAGGAGCTGCTGTATACCGACATCAAATATATCCTCGGCCATAATCCGTTGTTTCCCGCGTGGTCGGACCGCGATATCGATGAAAGCGCCGCTCCGGGGAAGTCCGGCTTCCTGTCCGTTCCCGCGGGTATATATGAGATCGGATATCGTGGCGATGGGTTTTGTTTTGACAATGAGCTCGCCCCGCATAAGGTTTATCTGAACGAGTTTCAGATCAGCGCCGGTCTCGTCACTAACGGGGAATACCTTGATTTTATCGGGTCGGGGGGTTACAAAAATTTTAGCTACTGGCATGCGGAAGGCTGGGACTGGGTGAAGAATCATGGGGCGGGCGGGCCGCTTTACTGGCATTTTATCGACGGCCGGTGGCAACACTATACCATGGCCGGGTTGTGTCCGGTGGATCCGGAGCAGGCGGTCTGCCATATCAATTACTATGAGGCGGCGGCATTTGCCGCCTGGAAAGGGTGCCGGCTACCCACCGAGTGGGAATGGGAGGCCGCTTCCGGGCGTCTGGCGTGGGGAAAAAGATGGGAATGGACGGAAAGCGCCTATCTGCCTTATCCCGGCTTCAAAAAGGCCGAGGGCGCCATCGGAGAATATAACGGAAAGTTCATGGTGAATCAGATGGTGCTGAGGGGCGCTTCCGTAGCCACTCCGGCGGGGCATAGCCGCCCGACCTACCGTAACTTCTTCCATCCTCCCTTAAGGTGGCAGTTCACTGGCATACGCATTGCAAGGTAATCTGATCGTCCGCAAAACCTAGTGAACTCTATATCCCGTAAATTGTTAAAATTAGGTCTATGTTGTCAACTACTCCCGTCAAACTGAACGGCCGCAAGGCTTCCACCTTCTACCATGAGGTCATCAACGGCCTTCGGGCGGAGAATAAATATCTCTCTTCGAAGTACTTCTATGATGAAACGGGAGACAAGCTCTTCCAGCAGATCATGGCCTGTCCTGAATATTATCCTACGCGTTGTGAGATGGAGATCCTCCAGCATCAGTCGCAGGACATGGTCCACCTCTTCCGCGAATACGGCCACTCGTTCGATCTGATCGAACTGGGCCCGGGCGACGCCACCAAATCCTGGCATTTGCTAAAGGAGCTGCAAAAGGAGAAAGTGCCCTTCACCTATTATCCGATCGATATCTCTTCCAACGTGATCCGGTGGCTGGAGGAGCGTCTTCCCGTCACCCTTCCCGGGATCCGGCTGCATGGTCTCAATGGCGAGTATATGGATAAGATGGAGCAGGTCGGCGCTTTTTCGTCGGGGAGAAAGATCGTGCTCTTTATGGGCGCCAATATCGGCAATATGACCATGCCCCAGGCGACCTTCTTCTGCCGCCAGCTGCATGACCGCATGCAACCCGGGGACCTTTTGATGGTCGGATTTGACCTGAAGAAGCATCCCAAGACCATCCTCGATGCCTACAACGATCACCAGGGGATCACCCGCGCCTTCAATCTCAACCTGCTATCCCGGATCAACCGGGAGCTGGGGGCCGACTTCAATCCCGACCAATTCGAGCATTATCCGATCTATGATCCGGGCAGCGGCACCTGCAAAAGCTATCTTATCAGCCTGATAGCACAGGAAGTCCATATCGGCGACAACACGGTCTCTTTCCGGGAGAACGAACCGCTGTATATGGAGATCTCTCAAAAGTATACCCTTGCGGAGACGACTCATATGGCCTCGCAGTCGGGATTCCAGCCGGTTCATACCTTTCAGGATACGAAGAAATGGTTTGCAGATGTGCTCTGGCAGCGTATGCCATAGGGTTTAAACAGCCTGAATACGCGCTGTTTCAGCAGCCAGCTCCCGCTGGATCGTTATTGTTTTGTCCGTATTGTACCAACGCTGCAATTCTTCTTTGATCACGTCATAGGACAGTCCTTCGGACCGCATGCCATAAAAGGTCTCCTGCAAGGCCGTCGGGCGTGGGCCCCAGTTGAAAAGTTCAACGCCTGTAGCCGGGTCCACCGAGATCAGCCTGGGAATGCTCCGGCTGACCCCATTGGTCAGGTAGCGGTCCATCAGCCCGGGATTCTCATCCCGAAGCAGGATGCGCATTTGGATGTTGGCATTCAGATCGGCCAATGCTTTCATGACCGGCAGGCTTTGCGCGGCGTCCCCACACCACCCTTCCGTCATGACGAGCCAGGTCTGCGGCCGGTTGACGCGCAACAGTTGCTCCCTTACCTCCGGCAGGATCTGAATCGTCTTCTCGACGCGATGCATGCGTTGCACGTTGAGCTGCGAGTAATGGGTCATGGCTTCCGACTGAACGGGGCCGGTTGCTTTTCCTGCCGCCAGCAGGTCGTCGATCAGCTGTTTGTAAGCTTCGTAGGTGACGGATCTTTGAAGGAAGGTCAGGTCTATTCTTTTTTCGGTCCCGGGCATATCCATATAAATGACTTTTCGAGGGGTAAGTTCGTTATTTTTGCCTTATGCCCAATCTCAATCTCAATAACGATAAGAATGCGTTAACTCCTTTGGATAAAGAGTTTGAGAACAATATTCGACCGGCGATCATCGAGGAATTTGCGGGCCAGCCGCAACTCATCGAGAACCTGCGGGTCTTTATCCGGGCGGCGAAAATGAGAGGGGAGGCGCTGGATCATATCCTGTTTCATGGTCCTCCCGGCCTGGGCAAGACCACTTTATCGAGGATCGTAGCCAATGAACTTGGCGTCAATATCAAGGAAACTTCGGGACCGGTGATCGAGAAACCCGGCGACCTGGCGGGATTGCTGACCAATCTGGAACCCAATGACGTCCTGTTTATCGATGAGATCCATCGGCTCAGCACGGTCGTGGAAGAGTATCTCTATGCCGCCATGGAGGATTACCGGATCGATATTATGATCGACACCGGCCCAAGCGCCCGCAGCATCCAACTGACCATTCATCCGTTCACGCTTGTCGGCGCCACGACCCGCAGCGGATTGCTGACGGCCCCGCTTCTATCCCGTTTTGGGATCAAATCCAGGCTGGAATATTACAATGCCGAGACCCTGCAAAAGATCATCCTGCGTTCGGCGGGCATTCTTCAAACCAGGATCACGTCGGATGCTTCCGCCGAGATCGCCCGCCGGAGCCGCGGCACTCCCCGGATTGCAAATGGGTTGCTGCGCCGGGTCCGGGATTTCGCCCAGGTGCTGAGCAATGGGGTGATCGATCTGGGCATCACCCATCACGCATTGAAGGCCCTGAATGTAGACGAGCATGGCCTGGATGAAATGGACAACCGCATTTTGACTACGATCATCGAGAAATTCAAAGGCGGTCCCGTGGGAATAACCACGATCGCGACGGCAGTAAGCGAGGAGACGGGTACGCTGGAAGAAGTCTATGAGCCGTTCCTTATCCAGGAAGGATTTATCATGCGTACACCCCGGGGTCGTGAGGTAACCGCAAAAGCCTATGAGCACCTTGGCAAAAAGAGACCGGGCAGGGAAGGTGAATTATTTTAAGCCGGAAAGCCGGACATCGATCTACGCACTTATCGGTACGACAAGCCTGAACCCGTTACCATGGATGTTTACGATCTCGATATGATCGTCATCTTTCAGATACTTGCGTAGCTTAGCGATGTACACGTCCATGCTGCGACCGTTGAAATAGGTATCGCTACCCCAGATCTTCTTCAGCGCCTGCTCCCGCGGCAGGAGATCATTCATATGTTCAGCCAGCATTTTCAACAGCTCGTTCTCTTTTGGCGAAAGCGTCTGTGTCTGTCCCTTATGGCTTAGCTCCCGCAATTTCGGATTGAAATGATAGGAGCCCAGGTCGAACTCCTTGTTGTCCGCTTCCTTGTTCATGTCGTCATTACGCTTCAGGATCGCTTTGATCTTCAGCAGCAGCACTTCGCTGTCGAAGGGCTTTGTAATGTAGTCATCGGCCCCCAGCTTATATCCCTGGATGATATCTTCCTTCATCGTCTTGGCGCTTAGGAAGAACAGCGGGATATCCGGATCCACGTCCCTGATCTCTTCCGCAAGCGTAAAGCCGTCCATATGGGGCATCATGATGTCCAGCAGGCAGAGGTCGAACCGCTCCCGCTGGAAAGCCGCCAGCCCAAGCCGGCCATCCCGCTCCAGGGTCACATCAAAATCACTTAGTTCCAGGTAATTCTTCAATACCATCCCCAGGTTGGGGTCGTCTTCGCACAATAAGATTTTCGGTTTCTTTCCTTCCATAATTGTGAATTGTGATGATTTATTAACGAACTAAAATTAATTCAAAGCCTTCCAAAATCGACTAATATTTTGTTAAACCCCGCTAAATTTGCCGTATCCTCCCGCCTTCAGACATTAAATTTAAGAAACTGGTGGTAATTGGCGAAGCCTTATCTTTGTCGGCTATTGTAGTATCAAGCTAATCGAATGGACGCAAATTTCAATCCGGACAGACAGCATACTTTAGCCTCCATGACCAGCATTTCCGGGACAGGGCTTCATACCGGCATCAAGGTCGATATGACGCTGAAACCCGCCAATCCTGGGTTCGGCTTCCAGTTCCAGCGGGTCGACCTGCCGGGCCAACCTGTTATCAAGGCGGATTGCGATCTGGTGACCGATACCTCCCGGGGTACGACGCTCGAAGATAACGGCGCGAGGATCAGCACCGTCGAGCATATCCTGGCGGCGCTGGTCGGAATGGGCGTCGACAATTGCCTGGTTGAGATCAATGGCCCCGAGATCCCGATCATCGACGGCAGCTCGCAGCCTTTCGTGGAGATCATCGAAGAAGCCGGCGTACAGGAACAGGATGCGACCAAAGCCTGGTATAGCATCGATGCCAACATCACACATCATGACGAAAAGAAGAGAGTAGAGATGGTCGTCATGCCTTCCATGGAATACAAAGTAACGACGCTGATCGACTTCAACAGCCCGGTCCTCGGAACCCAGCATGCGGGTCTGAAGACGATGCGCGATTTCAAGGCCGAGATCTCGCCCTGCAGAACTTTTTGCTTCCTCCACGAACTGGAAATGCTGCTTGACCACAATCTTGTCAAGGGTGGCGACATAAACAACGCCATCGTCGTCGTCGATAAACCCGTTACTGCCGAAGAGATGGAGCGGCTGGCCAAAGCATTCAAACGGGAAAAGATCGAGATCAAAAGCGAAGGCTATCTCAATAACCTGGAATTGCGTTTCCCCAATGAACCCGCGCGCCACAAACTGCTGGATGTGATCGGTGATCTGGCGCTGATCGGCTATCCCATCAAAGGCCATATAATCGCCAACCGTCCCGGTCACTCGACGAACGTAGATTTTGCCAAACGGATCAAGCAATACATCAAAAAGAACAAGCACCTAAAGAATACCCCTATTTACGACCCCAACCAGCCTCCTGTATTCAATACTTCGCAGATCGAAAAGACCTTACCCCACCGTTTCCCCTTCCTGCTTGTCGATAAGATCATCGAGCTCACGGACCGGCATATCGTCGGTATCAAGAACGTCACGTTCAACGAACCCTTCTTCGTCGGCCATTTCCCCGGCAACCCCGTAATGCCCGGCGTTCTTCAGATCGAGGCCCTGGCTCAAACCGGCGGTATTCTTTGTATCAATGCCATGCCTGCCGGCGAATATGACACCTACTTTATTAAGATCGACAATTGCAAATTCAAGCATAAGGTCGTTCCCGGTGACACGATGATCCTCAAAATGGAGCTTCTCAACCCTATCCGGCGCGGCATCTGCGAGATGCGCGGGACGGTCTATGTAGGGAACAAGATCGCCACGGAAGCGGACCTCATGGCGCAACTGGTAAAGAGAAGTTAAGACAAGTTAAATTGCCTGAATTGTAGTAAATAAGTTTATTTTTGCGAGATTCTGGGCATTCTCAGCACTTTTTATGAAGAAAACAGCAATCCGCAAGGAAGAGTTAATAATGATTCAAGAAACTGAAAATCAATCAATTGACGACGGAATGATCCACCCCCTCACTTCCATCCACCCGGATGCCCGGCTTGCAGCCGATGTACAAGTGGACCCATTCACAATGATTCATAAAAATGTTCAGATTGGAGCGGGATCCTGGATTGGAAGCAACGTTACCATTATGGAAGGCGCCCGGATCGGGAAGAATTGCAAGATCTTTCCCGGCGCAGTTATTTCTGCCGATCCCCAGGACCTTAAGTTTGACGGCGAAGACACGACCGTAGAGATCGGTGATAATACGACCATTCGTGAATTTGTTACCGTACATCGCGGCACCAGGGACCGCTGGAAGACCAAGGTAGGGCACAACTGCATGATCCTGGCGTATAGCCATATCGCTCATGACTGTATCATCGGGAACAATTGCATCCTGAGCAACAATTCGCAGGTAGCCGGTCATGTCGTTCTTGGAGACTGGGTGATCCTCGGCGGCATGTGTGCGATCCATCAATTCGTCAAGGTAGGTTCACATGTTTTCATCGGTGGCGGCTCATTGGTCGGTAAAGACATTCCCCCCTATATCAAAGCGGCCCGGCTGCCGCTGAGCTATGCCGGCGTCAACTCCGTCGGCCTGAAACGCAGAGGCTTCACTATTGATAAGATCAATCATATTCTCGATATCTACCGGGTCATCTATAACAAGGGCATGAACACCAGCCAGGCCCTCGAGTTCCTTGAAGAGGAGTTTCCCGCGAGTGACGAACGGGATGAGATCATCGCCTTTATCCGGGAAAGCGGCCGTGGCATCATTAAACGCTACAGCAAAAGCAGCTTTGATGAAGATTACGCTGATTGACGCCGGCAAGCGCTTCAACCGCGATTGGATCTTTCGTCATCTTCAATACGAATTCCTTCCACAACGACATTATGCGATCACCGGTCCTAATGGCTCCGGTAAATCGACGCTGCTCCAGCTGATCGCCGGCGCCATCGGGATCAGCGAAGGGTCGGTACGGTACACGGCCGGTTCCGCGGCGACGGCAATTTCCAGGGCAACCGCAATGGAGGGATCGGCCGCGATCCCGCCCGATCAGGCGTATCGTTATCTCTCCCTGTCAGCTCCCTATCTGGACCTCATCGAAGAAATGACAGCCACGGAATTCCTTCGGTTTCATCATTCCTTCAAACCCATTCTGCCCGCCCTTACCATCCCAGATGCGCTTGCCGCCGTAGGCCTGGCCGGCGCTGCGCAGAAACAGATCCGATTCTTCTCTTCAGGAATGAAGCAACGTTTAAAGCTCGCCCAGGCTCTCTTCTCCGACACTTCCGTGATCCTGCTGGATGAGCCCTGCACCAACCTTGACGCGGAAGGTATCGCGCTTTATCAACGACTGATCCGCCAGTACGGTGAAGGCCGCCTGGTCGTCGTTAGCTCCAATGACCCGCAGGAATATGACTTCTGTGAGGAAAGGATCGATATCCGCGACTATAAATAAAGGCGCTCCCCGCTGCGAAGCGATCAGCTGACTCACCGCTGCGAAGCGATCAGCAGGTTCAGGTCCGTATACTTCAGATCGAACCGCTGACTGAGATGGAAATTGGTCAGCGCCCCTTTGAACAAATAAATGCCGCTGCGCAGGTGTATCTTATGCCAGACGAGGTTCTCGAAACCCCCTTCTTCGCCCGCCTCCAGCAGCAAAGGCATCAGGACATTACTGATCGCATGGGACGCCGTCCGTGCGAAGCCGGAGGGAATATTCGGTACACAATAGTGGATGACGCCATATTTCTCGAAAACAGGGTGTTCATGAGTTGTGATCTCGGAAGTCTCGAAACAGCCGCCGCGATCAATGCTGACATCGATGATGACGCTGCCGGGACGCATATTGCTGACCATCTCTTCGGAGACTACTACCGGCGTCCGGCCGCTTTGGGAGGTCAGGGCGCCTACGGCGATCTCGCAGGTCTTGATCTGTTTAGCCAGGATGCGCGGTTCTATCACGGAGGTCCACATCCGCTGTCCGATATTGTTCTGTAGCCGTTTCAACCGGTATACGCTATTGTCGAAGACCTTGACGCTGGCTCCAAGCGCAAGCGCCGCGCGGGCCGCGAACTCCCCGACGATGCCGGCTCCCAGGATGATCACCTTCGTCGGCGGAATGCCGGAGATCCCGCCCAACAGCACCCCTTTCCCATGGTTGGCCGAACTCAGGTACTGACCGGCGATGAGCATGACTGCGCTTCCGGCGATCTCGCTCATACTTCTAACGATCGGATAGGTGCCGCTGTCATCCTTCAGATTTTCGAATGAAATGCCGGTGATCTTTTTTTCCATCATTTTCTGCAACAGCTCCGCTTTCATGGCGGAAAGATGGATCGGCGAAATAACGATCTGGTTCAGGTGCAGCAAAGGAAGATCCTCGTCGATGACCGGGGCGCTTTTGACCAGGATCGGCGCTTTCAGAACTTCCGACTTTTCAAAGACGATCCTCGCCCCCGCCTCGCTATAATCTTTATCCCGGTAATGCGAGGCCTCGCCCGCGTTATGCTCGATGATGACGTTATACCCGTTACTCACCAGGACGCCCACCGCGTCCGGCGTCAGCGCGATCCGGTTTTCCTGGAAAGCGGTTTCTTTCGGCATGCCGATATGCAGGGGGACGCCTTTGGGCTTCACGTCCAACGTTTCTTCTAATGTTTCAAAGCTGAAAGAGGAGCTGATGACTGGTTTTTGCTGCGGCATAGTTGGCTACACTAAGGGTGTCAAATTACAATAATTTCTCGAAAATCCCTGTCGATCGCCCGGATATGAAGCCCGATAGTGCCGGGAGGGAAGATGCCGGGCGCCCTGTCGGGCCATTCCACCAGGCACAACTCACCGCTGTACAGCACATCTTCCACCCCAGCCCGCAATGCCTCTTCTTCATCCTTCAACCGGTACAAGTCCAGATGAAAGATCTTTCCGCCGGGGTATTTGTACTCGTTGATAATGGAGAACGTCGGACTTCCTACTGTGTCGAGAACCCCCCTGGCGGTACATAGCGCATGGATGAAGGTAGTCTTACCTGCCCCGATATCACCATGAAAAGCAAAGACTTTCTGAATGGGAAAGTGGCGCCAGAAGGCTTCTGCGGCCGTCCCGATCTCCTGCAAATGAAAGCGCAGCTCCATGCCGTAAAGATATTGGATTGATCTCAGTAGTCGTACCTTTGTGGTTTATATGGAAACCATTAACTGGAAAGTAGAGGGAATGAGTTGTTCGACTTGTGCGCTAACCATCGGCAAATATCTCGAGAAAAAAGGAGGCCGGAATGTAAAGGTCAGCCTGGCGAATGGCGATGTCAGCTTCGAGATCGGTGACAGCCTGGACCGCCAGCAAATACAAAAGGGTATCCAGGACCTGGGATATACAGTCGTTAAGGAAAAGGAGGGCGGCGGCGTTCGCCGGCCCATGAATAAACATCTCCGTTATTTTCTATCCAGCCTGCCATTCACGATCCTGTTGATACTACCGATGGCGCCGGGCGTCGAAGGGCTGCACCGGCTGATGGATCCCTGGGCCCAGCTGGTGATCTGTGCGCCCGTGTACGTGCTGGGAATGATCTTCTTCGGCCGGAGCGCCGTGATGAGCGTGCGGAACGGAACGCCCAATATGAACCTCCTCATCGCGATCGGCGCTACCGCAGCTTTTGGTTATAGCCTGGCGGGTACTCTGTTTCATCTGGGTTCCGACTATCAGTTCTATGAGACGGCGGCCTCGATCATTACAATCGTATTTCTCGGCTATTGTATCGAAGACGCTTCGATTCAGGCCACTCAACGGGCGTTGAACAGGCTGGCGTCCACGCAAAAGACCATGGCTACGATGATCGCGTTCGACGATCAGCATCAGGAAGTCCTCTTCCCGGTCGAAAGCGACCAACTGCGTAGCGGGGATCTGATCCTTATCCGTTCCGGCGATCAGGTGCCGGCCGATAGTAAGATCTTATGGGGTGAAGCCGCCGTCAATGAGGCGATCCTGACCGGTGAAAGCATCCCGCTGGATAAAAAGGCGAAAGACCTTCTGATCGGGGGGAGCCTGCTTGTCTCCGGAAGCGTCAAAGCCCAGGTGACCGCCCCGGCCGAGGGGTCGGTATTGGCGGGTATCGTACGCATGGTCAGACAGGCGCAGGGAGAGAAGCCGCCGTTGCAGCAGTTGGCGGATCGGATCAGCGCGGTTTTTGTCCCGGTGGTCCTGGGTCTTGCCGCCCTAACCTTTCTCGGGAACTATTTCCGCCTGCATCAGGCGGCGCCCGCGCTGATGCGCTGCATAGCCGTTCTCGTGATAGCCTGTCCCTGCGCCATGGGGCTGGCAACCCCCGCTGCGATCTCGGTAGGCCTCGGCCGGGCCGCCAGAAAGGGGGTACTTTTCCGCAATGCCCGCCATTTGGAAGCATTCCGGCAGATCAGGCAGGTGATCTTCGACAAGACCGGTACCCTGACGACAGGCGAGTTCTCCATTCGTGACTGGCGGCCGTTTGATTGCAGTCCGGAGGAGTTCCGGCAGATCGCTTTTTCACTCGAAAAATATTCCGGTCACCCGATCGCCCGCGGCATTACACGGGAATGGAAGGACAAAAATCCGATCCGCTGGGCAAGGGTAAAGGAGGTGAAAGGCCTTGGCATGCGCGGCGAGACGAGGGACGGCGACATCTACCAGGCCGGGTCTTATAAATTAGCGGCCAGTCTGACGGCGGACGCCTCGCATAATGTCTATATCGTCCGCAATGACCGGCTCCTTGGCTGGATCGATGTGAGGGATACCGTGCGGCCGGAATCGGCGGCCGTTATCCGCCGGCTTAGGGAAGAAGGGATCAGTAGTATCCTGTTGAGCGGCGACCGGGAAGAGAATTGCCGGCTTCTTGCAAGGGAATTGGGAATTACAGAAGTGCTGGCGGAACAGACGCCCGAACAGAAGCTGCAGCAGGTGGCCCGCATCAACGATATCGCGCCGGCCGCCATGGTCGGGGACGGGGTCAATGATGCTCCGGCGCTGGCCGCCGCAACGATCGGCATTTCGATGAGCGACGCTTCGCAGCTTGCCGTGCAGACGGCCGACGTAGTGCTGATGAATCGGGGACTGAGTCAGCTACCCGCGGCGTTGGAGCTGGGGCGTGCAACGTTCTCGACGATCCGCGGCAATCTCTTCTGGGCCTTTATTTACAATGTGCTGGCGATTCCGGTTGCGGCATGCGGCGGTTTAAGCCCTGCTGTCGCCGCGCTGGCCATGGGATTCAGCGACATGGTCCTGGCAGCCAATTCGCTAAGGCTTTATTCCAAAAAAATCGTCCAGATCGACCATGCCGACCGATAATCAGCGCCCTTCCGATGAGTTGCTGCTTTCGCTGTTGCGGCAGTACTGGCGGCATACCAGCTTCCGCCCGCAGCAGGAGGAGATCATTCGATCCGTATTGGACGGAAAGGATACGCTTGCCCTGCTGCCTACCGGTGGGGGCAAGTCGCTTTGCTATCAGATTCCCACAATGGCCAGGCCGGGACTTTGTCTTGTGGTGAGCCCGCTCATCGCGCTCATGAAAGACCAGACCGACAGCCTGCGCCGGAAGAATATCACCGCCTTTTTTCTCCACACGGGGATGAGCCACCGTGAACTGGTCAATACCCTTCAGACGGCGGCCGGCAGTAATTGCAAGTTCCTGTATGTTTCTCCGGAACGGCTGGAGACCGAGCTATTCCGCAGTTGGCTTCCTTCGCTGGATATCCGCCTGATAGCCGTGGACGAAGCGCATTGTGTTTCTCAATGGGGATATGATTTCCGGCCTTCCTATCTGCGTATCGCCGCGCTCCGGCCGGTATTGCCTGATGTGCCGTTGCTGGCCCTTACGGCGTCGGCTACCCCAAGGGTAATGACCGATATTGCCGACCGGCTGGAAATGAAGGAACCGGCTGTCTTCCGGCAGCCCTTTACCCGGTCCAATCTTTCGTATAGCTTATTCCGCGAAGACAACAAGATCCGTAAGATCACCGAGATCCTGGAAAAGGTGCCCGGAAGCGGCATCGTTTATTGCAGAACCCGGCGCAGTACCCGGGAGATAAGCGACTGGCTGACCCGGCAGGGCATCCCCGCGGCTGCTTATCATGCCGGGCTGTCCCGGGAAGAGCGCGAGCAGCGGCAGGAAGACTGGCTCAAAGACCGGATAAGGGTTATCGTTAGTACCAACGCCTTTGGGATGGGCATCGACAAACCGGCCGTACGGACCGTCATCCATGCCGACGTCCCCGAATCGGTAGAAAGCTACTATCAGGAAGCAGGGCGGGCCGGCCGCGACGGGCAGAAGGCCTATGCCGTGCTGCTGGCCACCGCCGCGGACTCCGGGCGGCTGGAGAGTCTCCCCGGGATCCGGTTCCCGCCGCTGACGGCGGTCAGGGAAGTATACCAGCGCCTGATGAACTACCTCCAGCTTCCTTCCGGCGCCGGCGAAGGGAAATATTATGACTTCGATCTGACGGATTTCTGCCGGCGGTTCGAGTGTGAGGTTTCCGCCGTAACCGACGTCCTTCGGCTTCTGGAGCAGGAGGGATTGCTAAGTTTTCTGCAACAGGTTGCGATGCCGGCGAGGGTACGTTTTATTGCCGCCAAAGAGACGCTATATGATTTTGAAAGGGAGCATCCTACCCTGCGGCCATTGATCCATAAACTGCTTCGCGGCTATGAAGGGATCTTTGACCAACCGGTCTTTATCCGGGAGCGTCAGGCGGCGGCGGACCTGGCGCAACTGGAGGCGTTTCGGATCATCGAATACGATCCGCCGAAGGAAATGCCGCAGTTGTATTTTTTCCGGGACAGGGTGGGGGCGGAAGAGTTATATATCGACCCGGTAAAATATCGCGAGAGAAAGGAAGTATATACTGTCCGGGTACGCGCCATGATCCGGTACCTCGGGTTCGAAGAATGCCGGAGCCGCTACCTCGCTAATTATTTCGGGGATAAGGATGCCGGCGATTGCGGGATTTGCGATAATTGTCTCGCTGATCGGCGCGATCGTTCTTTTCAGTCACGCCGTCGCTAGCGTCCGGCTTTGTCCCGGTAAATTTGTGACTGCCGGATCCTGATCCTGATGAAATAGATCGCATCGGCGCCGCCTGTCGCCTGGTATTGGCCGGACTCCACGGCTTGCCGGAGACCGGTATAATCCCAGCCGTTCTCGATCGCTTTCCGGAGATAAAACAATCTTGCCGGCGTTTCTTTCACCAGCCGGAGAAGCTCCATATGGATCGGCCAGTCAAGCCGCAACAGGGACCTGTTGATCAGCGAAGGATTGATGCCCCGGTATGCGGCGGCAAGATTTTTGAGTTGTCCGGGATTTGGCATAACGACGCCTCTTTGCTTAAGGAGGTGGGACTGCAGACCTCTGAATAGCTGGTAAAGCTGATCCCGGGAATAATCGCGGCGACCCTCGTGCTCGAGAAAGCAGTCTCCGATCGCCCGGTATAGTACTGTCAGGTTTGCTCCGGATGTGATCATCGGATCGACCTGCCTGATCAGAGCGGCAAGCAGGAGCTCGTTTTTTTTCAATGACATGCGTTGGTATTTCTTGAATGTCTTAAATGCCGGTAGGGCTGAAGCTCATTTGCCCTTCACCCGGCGGTCCTGGCTAGACCCCCATCCGTAGATGGCCAAGCGCGAAAAAGCAAAACAAGCCCAGCCCTACAGGCATAGACTAACGTGATGACTTTTTGCGCGCTTCTTAACCAGCCAGGTTCCCGGGCGCAAAAGAAAAGCAAGAAGTTTTAATACCTACCGGGAGCGAAAGTACGACAAAAACAAATGCGGTCTAAAAAAACCGCATTGAATTTTATTCCGGTAATTGCAAATGAAAGTAAGGTGCGCTATACCTTCTCCGGCGAAGAGATGCGCTACACTTTCTCCGCCATTAGTTGTTTGATCTGGTCTTCCAGCTCTTTCAGCCTCCTTTTCAGCTCCGGCAGATTCCGGCTGATCGCCTGGCTGCGAAGCGCGCTGGTGTACTCATATGCCGGACTGCCCGTTACGGCGCCGCCTTTTTCCTTTATGGACTTGGAGACCCCGCTTTGCGCATTGATGCGGGCTCCGTCAGCGATCTGGAGATGACCTACGATCCCCGCCTGGCCGCCGATCATGACGCCATTGCCGATCTTGGTGCTGCCGCTGATCCCCGCCTGAGCGGCGATTACGGTATCGTTGCCGATGTCCACGTTGTGAGCCACTTGGATTAAATTATCCAACTTGGCGCCTTTACGGATATGGGTCGACCCGATCGTTGCCCGGTCGATCGTGACATTGGCGCCGATCTCTACGCCATCTTCGATCAATACATTTCCGATCTGCGGGATCTTCTTAAAGCTGCCGTCCGGTTGCGGAGCAAAGCCAAAACCATCCCCACCGATCACTGAACCCGCATGGATCGTGACATTGGCGCCGATCACGCAACCGTGATAGATCTTCACTCCGGGGTGCACCACGGAGTTGTCGCCGATGCGGACGTTGTTTCCAAGGTAGACCTGCGGATGGATCTTGACGTGATCACCGATGATCACACCTTCGCCGAGATAGGCGAAGGCGCCGACGAAGATCTTATCGCCCAACCTGGCCGATTTGGAAATATAAGATGGCTCCTGGATACCGGTGAGCTGCTGCGCTTCGATCTCCTGGTATTTCGTCAGCAGGCTGGCAAAGGCGGAATAGGCGTCGGCTACTCTAATCAGGGTTGCGGTCACCGGCTGTTTCAACTCGAGTGCCTCGTTGATGATGATCACCGATGCGCCGGTGGTATAGAGATGTTCCTCGTATTTTGGATTGGCCAGAAAAGATAGCTGCCCGCTGGCGGCTTCTTCGATCTTGCCAAAGGCCCCGACGGAGGCATTTGGATCACCTTCGATCTTGCCATTGATCAACAAGGCTATCTGTGCGGCTGAGAATTGCATAGTTGGTAATTGAGTCGTAGTGTCTGGTCTTTGATCTATAAAGCGTCGGCGTCCGACGGCTCATAGGCGCAAAGATAAAATTTTTTTACCTGGCTCGATAAGGTTTGATGGATCAGGGCATTGTCGACCTCGGATATGTCCCGTACCGATCCGTCCTTGAACAAGATATTGATCTTCTCATCGGCCGGATCATAGGTCGTATTGGCAGCTTCGCCAGTAAAGACGAAGTATCGGGCTTCCGCCACTCCAACCGACAATGCGCGGCTCACGTTCAATCTCAACTCCTGGACGTAATTTTCATTATAGGGGGTTGCCTGAAATCTGACTTTTAACAGCCGCCGGTTGATCAGGCTTCGGGAAAGGATCGCCAGGACCCTATCGGAATGGAACATCCATCGCTTGACCGCGCTCATCACGTCGAAATCATCCAGCAAGCAGAATTGATCCAGATTTACTTCAGGTTCTTCCTTACGAAGAAAATGATCGAGCACCGGCGACGAAGAGGTCAGGTCTGCGCCCGCCTGCATCAACTCCCTGGCCCGTTCGATGATCCTAACCAGCATTTGCTCGGCGCTTACCACGGTCTTGTGCAGGTAGACCTGCCAGTACATCAGCCGGCGTGAAACGAGAAATTTTTCGATCGAATAGATCGCTTTTTCTTCTACCATGAGCTTGCCGTCATGGACTGTCAGCATTTTCAGGATGCGGTCATAACCGATCACCCCCTCTGAGACGCCGGTGAAAAAGCTATCCCGCGTCAGGTAGTCCATTCGGTCCATATCCAGTTGCCCGGACACCAGGGAGTGAAGGTACGATTTGGGATATTCGTTGGTGAAGATGCGGATCGCGGTTTCCAGGCGGCCGCGGAACTCATCGTTCAAATCCCGCATAATGGCAAGCGAAAGCTGTTCATGGTGGACATGTCGGATCAGTACGTGTTCCAGCGCATGTGAATATGGGCCATGGCCGATATCATGGAGCAGGATCGCCATTTTGACCCCAAGCTCTTCTTCCCTGTCGATCTCCACTCCTTTTGCCTTTAGCTCCGCCACGGCATTGCACATAAGGTGATAGGCCCCCAGCGAATGATGCAGCCGGCTATGCATCGCGCCGGGGTAGACCAGGTGGGCGAACGCCATCTGTTGGATACGACGCAGGCGCTGATAGCAGGGATGGGCAACGATCTTCAACAGGAGGTCGTGGTCCAGGGTTATGAAGCCATATACGGGATCATTGATGATCTTACGTGATAATTTACCCATTCCGGCGTGAATTTGTTAAAACGGGTTTAAACAAGCTCCAAAACTAGGTAAAATTGGCCAGGAGTTTGTAGTTTGTGGGATATGGCATTAGCAAAAATCCTATGGGTGGATGACGAGATCGAAAGCCTCCATTCTCAGATCCTTTTCCTGGAAAACAAAGGCTACGAAGTAAAGGCGTTGACCAATGGCTTCGATGCTATCGACTTTGTGAGGGAAAACCCGATCGATGTGGTGCTGCTTGACGAATCGATGCCGGGGATCACCGGCCTGGAAACGCTGGCCAAGATCAAGGAGACCAATCAGCAGACGCCCGTTGTGCTGATCACCAAGAACGAGACTGAGAACCTGATGGATGACGCCATCGGCAGTCAGATCACCGACTATCTGATCAAACCCGTCAACCCCAACCAGGTTCTGCTCAGCCTGAAAAAGATCATCGATAACAAAAGACTGGTATCCGAGCGGACGACGACAGCATATCAACAGCAATTCCGTAATCTTTTCATGGCGTTGAACAGCAATCCGGACTACAACGAGTGGATGGAAATTTACAAAAAGCTGGTCTATTGGGAGCTGGAAATGGAAAAATCGGACAGCCCCGAGATGCGGGAGGTCCTTCAGACGCAGAAGCAGGAAGCCAATACTGAATTCTTCAAGTTCATCTCGAGGAACTATGCCAGCTGGATCAAGCCGCGGTCCACGGAAAGCCCTATTATGTCCCACTCCCTTTTCCAGTTCAAAGTGCTGCCTCACGTGGAAAAAGGCACCCCTACATTCTTCATCCTGCTGGACAACCTGCGGATCGACCAGTGGAAGGCTATTCAACCCATTTTCGCGGAGAGCTTCCGCATCCTGGAGGAGGACAGCTTCTACAGCATCTTACCCACAGCGACCCAATACAGCCGGAATGCCATCTTTGCGGGACTGATGCCGCTGGAGATCGAAAAGCAATATCCGTCGCAGTGGAAGAACGACGATGAGGAAGGCGGGAAGAACCTCCATGAGGAAGAGCTGTTCCGCTCCCAGCTCAAACGGTTGAAAAAGGATCAGTTGAGGTTCTCCTACACCAAGGTGCTCAACTATCAGGCGGGCCAGGAACTTGTCAACAATATCCACAACCTGCTCAACAACGACCTGAACATCATCGTGTACAATTTTGTCGATATGCTCAGCCATGCGCGGACCGAGATGGAGGTATTGAAAGAGCTGGCCGGCGATGAGATCAGCTATCGCAGCATCACCACCAGCTGGTTCGAACATTCGCCCCTGCACCAGGCGCTGAAAAAGATCGCCGACAAAAAGATCAACCTTATCCTGGCCACCGATCATGGCAGCGTCCGCGTAAAAACGCCCTATAAGGTGATCGGCGACAAACAGACCACGGCCAACCTGCGGTATAAACATGGCCGGAATCTCAACTATGAACCGAAGGAGGTGCTGGCATTCCGGGATCCGAAAGAAGCGGGCCTCCCTGTTCCAACCGTCAACTCTTCCTTCATTTTTGCAAAGGGCGACGGGTTTCTGTGTTACCCGAACAATTATAACTATTACGTCAATTATTACCGCAATACTTTTCAGCACGGCGGAGTCAGTATGGAGGAAATGATCATTCCCATCGTCCGGATGACCAGTAAAGGTTAATGCCATAATTTCCACAATCCCCCGGCCCATGTGGATAATTTCGAAACCGGCGATACCGGTGGCAAGCCGTTATGTAGTAACTTTACAGAGATGAGGTATACACAAACCACGCTGGAAAAGCTCGAGAAGGTCCTCGACGAAGCTGAATATATCGTCCGCTATGAACGGGGCAACTTTCAGAGCGGCTACTGTATCCTGGAGCAACGAAAGGTGGTGGTCCTGAACAAATTCCTTCCCCTGGAAGGTCGCATCAGCACGCTCGTCGACATCATCCCACAGCTTAGGATCTCACCGGAAATGCTGAGCCCCGATGCCCGCCGCATATACGAAGAAGCGCTGTCTGCCAGCCTTATTCCGTAACTTTACGCTGTGAGCCATCCGCCAATCAAAATTACATTCCTGGGCACCGGCACCAGTACCGGCGTTCCCATGATAGCCTGTCCCTGTGAGGTGTGTGCTTCTGCCGATCCCAAAGACAAACGGCTTCGCTCCAGCATCCTCGTACAGTCCGCTTCCACGACCGTCGTGATCGATACCACCCCGGATTTTCGTTACCAGATGCTCCGCATCGGGGTCCGCCATCTGGATGCAGTCGTCTATACTCATCCGCATAAAGATCATCTGGCCGGTCTTGACGATGTCAGGGCATTTAATTTTTTTCAGCGCCGGGCCATGCCCCTTTATGCCAATGGAATGACCCAGGAATCTATCGTCCGGGAATTCCCCTATGCATTTGCCGACGTCAGGTATCCCGGCATTCCCGAGCTCGAGCTGCATCATATCGACAAGGATGCATTCACTATCGGCGACATCACGTTCATCCCTATTCATGTCTGGCATCTGAAGATGCCCGTTCTCGGTTTCCGCATTGGCGACTTTACCTATATTACCGATGCCAACCGGATCGATAATGACGAGAAAGAGAAAATAAGGGGCAGCCTGCAGATCGTCCTCAACGCGCTACGGCATGAGAAACATCTCTCGCATTTTTCGTTGCAGGAGGCCATCGCCGAGGTCGGGGCGCTTGACGTCCCCCAGGCCTGGTTCACGCATATCAGTCATCAGCTGGGCAAGCATGCTGACATCGAGCCTACTCTTCCTCCTCATCGGAATCTGGCTTACGATGGCCTGATCCTTCATGGTTAATAGCTGATCCAGGTTCCCCTTCACCTCCGCTCCGCTACCGGGATGCAATTTTTGCATTTGATTAACATTCATCGGGGAGGGTAAGGCAGAGGTCGCGTTAAACTTTTGGCAAGTTTTTGCGTCTATTACCATACACAAATCGTATGTATGAGAAAAATAGCGATCGTCCTATCTGTTGTTCTTGTTCTCGTATCTGCAGGTCGTACCCTTGCACAAACTTCTGTTGAACTGATCCCGCAGGTCGGCTATAGCTTTCCGGCCAGAAATGACTTTTATAATACCTATGGCAGGATCGAAGGCGGGTTGAACCTTGGCGGCGCGATCAACTTTAATATCAACCGTAACGTCGGGATAGAAGTCCTTTATAACCACGTCTCTTCGAGCTCCGGCCTTTACTACTACGGCTATGACGGTGGCAATCAGATCACTGCCGGCCATCTTAGCCAGGATTTCATTATGGCCGGTCCGGTATTTTCCGGGAATATCCCCAATTCGACCGTTCGGCCGTTCCTGGGATTGCTGTTGGGAGCGGACATCATGACCCCCTCGCCCGGGTATCAATCCAATAGCTATTTCGCTGCCGGATTTCAGGTTGGGACGAATATCTATATTTCCCCGAGGGTGGGGATACAGCTGAAAGCGCAATTCCTCTCGCCGGTTGGTGCGGCCGGTGGAGCATTTTATTATAACAACTATTATGGCGGCGGTATCGATCCCAATCAATCCACCTACCAGTTCACCCTTGGCGGAGGGTTGATCATCGGCCTCGGCCGTGTGCTGCCACAACCGCATCCGCGACCCGTTTACCGCCGGCCAAGACCGCGATATTACCGCTACTATTGATTTGATCCATACTCACAGCAAGTCAGCCCGCTCCTGCTACGTCAGGAGCGGCTTTTTTTATAAAAAAAGGCCCGGAAACTAACAATCGTTAGTTGTATATTAAAATATTTTTTACATTTGTAATAACAAACGTCGCGCAGGACGTTTGTGATAATGATTGTTTGCCAAGTGTTACCAGGCAATAGCCTCCAGGTTGTTGCCTGGTTCTTTTTGCATTTTTAAAAGCGCCCTTTTTACATGGAATTCTCAACTGAAGAGCTAACCCAGCAGGTGGGCCAAACGGCCCGCGATTTCGCCAATCAATCGATCCGGCCGCATGTCATGGAATGGGATGAGACGCAGAAGTTCCCCCGCGACCTATTCAGGGAATTAGGCCAGTTGGGGATGATGGGGGTAGTAGTACCCGAAGCTTATGGCGGATCCGGGCTTTCCTATACCGAATATGTAACCATCATCGTGGAGATCGCCAAAGTATGCGGGGGGATCGGGCTTAGCCTGGCAGCCCATAATTCGCTCTGTACCGGGCATATCCTGGCTTTTGGATCGGAAGCGCAGAAAAAGAAATATCTGCCCCTGCTTTCTTCCGGGCAGGCTCTGGGAGCCTGGGGGCTGACCGAAGCCGGAACCGGCAGCGACGCCGGCAATATGCGATGCACGGCTGTTCAGGAGGGTAATGAATGGGTGCTGAATGGTACGAAGAACTGGATCACGCATGGGATCAGCGGTGAGATTGCTGTCGTCATCGCCCGGACGGGTGAGCCCCGGGCCCGGAATAACGCCAGTGCTTTTATCGTCGAGAGAGGCACTCCGGGCTTCAGTGGCGGAAAGAAGGAAAACAAGCTGGGGATGCGGGCGAGCGAAACGGCGGAAATGATCTTCGATAACTGCCGGATCCCGGTCGCCAATCAACTGGGAGCGACCGGCGATGGATTTCGTCAGGCGCTTGGCGTTCTGGATGGGGGCCGGATCTCGATTGCCGCCCTTTCCCTTGGGATCGCCAAAGGCGCACTGGAAGCCGCGCTCAAATACGCGAAGGAACGCCACCAGTTTGATCAGCCGATCGCCAACTTCCAGGGGATCTCCTTCAAACTCGCGGATATGGCCACCGAGATCGCGGCTGCCGAGCTCCTGACCTTTCAGGCGGCGGATCTCAAGAATAAGCATCTGCCGATGACCAAACAGGCGGCAATGGCAAAATACTACGCCAGCGAAGTGGCTGTCAGAGCGGCTACAGAAGCGGTCCAGATCTTCGGCGGTTACGGTTATACGAAAGACTTTCCGGTGGAGAAATATTATCGTGACAGCAAGCTATGCACGATCGGGGAGGGGACCAGCGAGATCCAGAAGATAGTGATCGCCCGTGAAGTATTGAAAGACTAATGGGCTAAGGCATAAAGTCCTCATCGGTCTTCGGGCTGTATTTGTCGAATAGCTTGTCAATCGCCCCCGCGAAGATGGGAAACTTCTCTTTTGTGAAATTCTTTATTACCTCGATGGCTTTGTAGGCTTGATCTTCCGTCAGACCCTGCGCCATTAATTTTGCGATGAGTTCCTGCATGTAATTTAGGCTACTTTCAAAAGGTTCATTTTACTCTTGTCGAACTTCTTTTGCGCATACTCGAGATCGAGATGGAATTTGTCTTCTTTGGCGGAGGGCAGCTCGAACATGGCGTCCGTCAGGATGCTTTCGCAAATGCTCCGAAGTCCCCTGGCGCCCAACTTGTATTCAACGGCCTTATCGACCATGAAATCCAGCACTTCCGCGTCGAAGGACAACTGGATGCCTTCCAGTTCGAACAGCTTTTTGTATTGGCGGATGAGGGAATTCTTCGGCTCGGTCAGGATGGAACGCAATGTTGTCTTGTCCAGCGGATCGAGATGGGTCACGACCGGCAGCCGTCCCAGCAATTCCGGGATCAGGCCGAAAGATTTGAGGTCGGGAGCATTCACATACTGAAGCAGATTCTTCTTTGCCGCCTCCTGCTGTTCCTTATTGACATTGAAACCAATGGCATTGGTATTGATCCGGCGGGCGATGATCTTGTCCACGCCGTCGAATGCGCCGCCGCAAACGAAGAGGATGTTCTGCGTGTTTACCTTGATGAGTTTCTGTTCCGGATGCTTACGGCCGCCCTGGGGGGGCACCAGGACGTCGGTCCCTTCGAGCAGCTTCAACAATCCCTGCTGGACGCCTTCCCCGCTGACATCGCGGGTTATGGAAGGATTGTCTCCTTTACGGGCGATCTTGTCGATCTCATCGATATATACGATCCCTCTTTCGGCGGCCGGCACGTCGTAATTGCAGACCTGAAGCAGACGGGTAAGGATGCTTTCCACATCTTCACCGACATAACCGGCTTCGGTAAAGACGGTGGCGTCGACAATGGCGAAAGGAACATTCAGCAATCTCGCGATCGTCTTTGCCAGCAGGGTCTTACCCGTACCGGTCTCGCCGACCATGATGATATTGCTCTTTTCTATCTCGACATCGTTCTCGACGATCTTTTGCTGAAGGCGTTTATAGTGGTTGTAGACGGCGACGGACAGAACTTTCTTTGCATCGTCCTGCCCGATGACATATTCGTCCAGGATACGTTTGATCTCCGTCGGTTTCTTTACCGTCAATTTAAAGGAACTGCTGCCTGCCGAATCTTCCCGGATCATCAGCTCCTGCTGGATGATCTCCTGCGCGTGCTCGACACAATTCTCGCAGATATGTCCTTCCTGCCCGGCGATCAGAATCTTCACCTCATCCCGGTTACGCCCGCAAAAAGAACAATGCAAGGTATTTTTTGCCATAACCACAAAGTTACCCAACTTATTCGATTCTCACAGTATGTGGGAAAAAACAGTCCCGAAGCCCAAAGCCGTCGGCAGGCGGGTTGTCCGCCAGGACAGACATTTGCGATTCGGGACTACCTGTAAGTTATATATTATTGATTTTCAATATTCTTTGCTAAACCTGCTCAAAAATATGATCGACGATACCATATTCGACGGCTTCCTTCGCGTCCAGCCAATAATCCCGGTCAAAATCCTTGAGGATCTGCTCCACTTTTTTCCCGCAATTGTCTGCCAGGATCTTTGCGCTGACGTCTTTCACCCGGCGGGTCTGTTTTGCCGTAATCTCAAGATCGACGCTCACGCCTTGCATATAGCCGCCAAGGCTGGGCTGGTGGATCATGATCTCGGAATGCGGGTAGACGAATCTCCGGCCCTTCACGCCGCCGCTCAGCAGGATCGAGCCCATCGAAGCGGCAAGCCCCATGCAGATGGTGCTGACCGGGCTCTTCAACATTTTCATGGTATCGTAGATGACCATTCCGGATGTAACTACGCCGCCCGGGCTGTTGATAAAGAACTTGATCTCTTCGCCGGGTTTGTCCGCATCCAGCAGACGCAGTTTGGTGACCACTTCCTTCGCCGACTTGTCATCTACCGGGCCCCACAGCTCAACGGCGCGGCTCTCGAAAAAATATTTCTCCATCTTCTTTACCAGCAGTCCCACTTCCGGTCCTTTTTCTTCTTTCGGCTCTTTTTCGTCGGGCTCGTCTTCTTCGTTCAGGTAAGCAGGCTTCAGCAGATATTTCGAATAGTTCATGCTATTAGATTATTGTGTGATTGATTAGTTCGATTCCCTTTCCTTCCGGGGATTCTGCAGCAGTACTTCATCGACGAGGCCGTAGTCTTTGGCCTCCTGGGCGGTCAGCCAGTAGTCGCGGTCGCTATCCTTTTCCACCTGCTTTAGCGTTTTGCCGGTATGGAATGCGGTGACCTCATACAATTCCTTCCGCAGCTTTTTGATCTCGGAAACCGTGATCTCGATATCCGAAGCCTGGCCGCCGATGGCGCCGCTGGGCTGGTGCATCATGATCCGGCTATGTTTAAGCGCCGTTCTTTTTCCTTTTGTACCTGCGCACATCAGCACTTGTCCCATGCTGGCTGCCATTCCGATACAGATGGTGGCCACGTCCGGAGTTACGTATTGCATCGTGTCATATACGCCAAGACCGGAATACACGCTTCCGCCAGGGCAGTTGATATACATCTGGATATCCCGGTGGCGATCGGTGCTGTCCAGAAAGAGCAGCTGGGCCGTGATGATATTGGCAACCTCCTCATTTATCGGATAGCCGAGAAAGATGATCCGATCCATCATCAACCGGCTGTAGACGTCCATTACGGCCACATTCATCGGGCGTTCTTCGATGATGTTTGGCGTCAGGTTCGTGACAATGTATTTGTTATAGTCGTTTAGTGTATTACTGGAAATACCCCGGTGCTGAACAGCATATTTCTCAAATTCGTTTGCTGGATTCATAAAAGTATTTTTCAATGTTTTAAAGCCTGTTCTAAATCTGTGGACAGATAACTTTCTTTCAAATCTCCGTCCAAACTTTCAAATTGCCAAAAAACTGACATTCCGGCATAGCATCTGCCCGGCCTGTAAAGGCGGACCCCGATCGAAGATCGGGGTCCGTTATAAATTCTAGTGATGGTGATGTTGATGCTCTTCAACGAGGTGGCGGAATTCATCCCGGCCGATAGGCTTCTCCGTGGGATGGATCTGTGTCTCGGCCCAGGCGAATACTTTTTCGGTTCGGATGCGGTGAACCGTATCCTCCACGAATTTCCGGTCCTGCATCATCCGTTGGACATAGTCGGCTATCCAGGGCTGCTCCTCAGCGCCGGCCTGCATGCCCATATATCCGAACAACTGCTGCCGTGCAAAGGCCCGGATATCATCCTGACTAACCTCGATGCCGTTTTCGCTAACGATCTTATCGACGATCAGCGTCCATTTTAGCTGGTCTGCGAATGCCGGGAATTCATGTTCGACCTCGGCGGGACTTTTTTGCTTTTCGCCACCCGTTTGCATCCAGCGCTTCAGAAAATCTTCGGGGAATTCGATCTTCGTATGATCGAGAAGGATGTGGTAAAGGGAATGTTGCAGTTGATTCCGGCTTTGTCCGTCCCAATGAGCCTGGATCTCATCCCGTACCGCGTCCCGGAAAGCTTCCGGGGTCGTGATGTCTTTGCCGGGATAGACCGTTTTAAAAAAGGTCTCGTTCAGCTCAGCCTTCTCGATCAATCCGACCTTGGTGATGGTGGCACGGAAAAATTTGTCAGCTGCGGCGGCGTCTTCTTTTGGCAGCCCGAGGTCGTTGAGCACCCATTCCCGTTCCTTTTCCTCAAAGGCCTGGGAGGGTTGGAGCACGACCGAATCGCCTTTCTTTCCTCCGATCCATTTCGGCCGGGTTGCTTCATTAAAGTACTTGACCAGCAGGGAATTGTCCTTTTCGATGCCGCCGGGAACCGGTTCGCCGGCCGCATCGGTCTCGGTAAAATGCAGGTTCAGGACGTTCTCGTCGCCCGTCACCGCTTCCGGCTCCGTCATTTTGCCATTCCGGGTCTGTTGGCGCTCGATCTCTTCGTCGATCATTTCCGGGGTTATCTCAACCTTGAGGAAGGTCAAAGGGGCCGATCCAAGGTCTGCGAGGTTAAAGGCGGGCTTCAGTCCGATCTCAAAGGCAAAGGAATAGTCGGCGGGATTGCTGGCGTCGAGCTGCCGCGCGTCGTTTTCCGGAAGCGGCAGGGGCTGGGCGAAGATCTCCAGCTTTTCGTTCGTCATGTAGGTCGTCAGTTCCTTTTCCACCGTCCGCAGGACCTCATCGGTAAAGACCGAGTTGCCGTACATTTTTTTGATCAGTCCCGCCGGAACCATCCCTTTCCGAAACCCGGGGATATTTGCCTGCTTACCATATTGTCGCAAGGCTTTTTCAAAGGACGGCAGATAATCGCCTTTGGAGACGTTGATGACGATCTTGTCCGTCAGAAGCCCGATATTCTCCCTCGTTACAGTTGCCATATGAGTCCGCCGTTTTAAAAGCGGGGGGCAAAGGTAGGTAATTTTGCAGTTAAAAAGCCTCCCCGTTTCGGGAAGGCTTGTGCGGATGATAGGACTCGAACCTACATGCCTTGCGGCGCCAGATCCTAAGTCTGGTGCGTCTGCCAATTTCGCCACATCCGCGGTCAATACTAATCAACTGGTTCCCAACATTGTCGTAAGACGGCCTCCGGGGCGGCCACAACGGGGGAAAGCGTGCAAAACTAGGCTTTTTTTTGTAAATTCGTAGTCTAGGAAATGGAAACAGTAGCTGCAATACCCAAGTACAATCTTACGGAAGACCAGGAAAAGAAACTTATTCTCCGGGAATACCGCGCCCTGCTTCGTTCACTAAAACCCAAGCTTAAACTGGGCGATAAGGAGCTCATCCGCTCCGCATTTGAAATGGCCGCCGAAGCTCACAAGACGATGCGGCGGAAAAGTGGCGAACCTTATATTCTTCACCCGCTTGCGGTTGCCCGCATCTGTTCGGAAGAAATTGGTCTGGGCGTCCGATCCACCATCTGCGCCCTCCTCCACGATACCGTGGAAGATACCGATATTACCCTCGAGGATATTGAAAGGGAATTCAGCGGCGAGATCGCCCGCATCGTCGACGGGCTGACCAAGATCTCCAATGTGGTTGACGTCAACGCCTCGCGGCAGGCTGAGAATTTTAAAAAGATCCTGCTAACGCTGACGGATGACCCCAGGGTCATTCTCATCAAGCTTGCCGACCGGCTGCACAATATGCGGACCCTCGACAGTATGAAGCGGGAAAAGCAGTTGAAGATCGCCTCGGAAACCGTCTATGTCTATGCTCCGCTTGCCCACCGCATGGGACTGTATAATATCAAGACCGAGCTGGAGGACCTGGCGATGAAATACCTTGAGCCGGAAGAATACCGGGAAATTGCCCGCAAGCTGTCGGAGACTAAACGGGAGCGTTCGCGGTATATCAATGAATTCGTAAAACCGCTGAAGGAAAAGCTCGAAAAGGCGGGATTCAATTTCGATATCTACGGCCGGCCCAAGAGCATCCACTCCATCTGGAACAAGATGCGCAAGAAGGGAGTGGCTTTTGAAGAGGTCTACGATCTGTTTGCCATCCGGGTCATTCTCAACTCTCCGCTGGAGAAAGAAAAGGAAGATTGCTGGAAGGTCTATTCGCTGATCACCGACGAATACAACCCTTCACCCGAGCGGCTTCGTGACTGGCTGAGCAATCCCAAATCAAACGGCTATGAGGCCCTGCATACGACCGTTATGGGCCCCCAGGGCAAATGGGTGGAAGTTCAGATCCGGTCCCGGCGGATGAATGAGATCGCCGAAAAGGGGCTTGCCGCCCACTGGAAGTATAAGGAAGGCCCCGCGGACGAAAGCCGGTTCGATAAATGGTTCCAGCAGATCCGCGAAGTGCTCAATACGGAAGACAACGACTCCATCGACTTCCTGCAGGATTTCAAGACGAGCTTCCTGGCGGAGGAGATCTATGTCTACACGCCGAAAGGGGATGTGAAAATGCTCCCCGTAGGATCCTCCGCGCTTGATTTCGCCTTTTCGATCCACTCCGCAATCGGCGTGCAATGCATCGGCGCCAAGGTCAACCACAAGCTCGTGCCCATCAGCCATAAGCTGCGCAGCGGGGACCAGGTGGAGATCATTACCTCCAGCAAGCAACGGCCCACGGAAGACTGGCTGAACCACGTCGTCACCGCCAAAGCTAAAAGCAAGATCAAGGACGCGCTGAAGGAGGAGAAAAGAAAGATCGCCGACGAAGGGAAGTATATCGTTCAGCGGAAGCTGGAGAATTTTGGCGCGGCCTACAACCAGCATAATATAGATATACTCACTACGTACTACAAGCTGAGCTCCTCCCTCGATTTCTTTTATCAGGTGTCGGTCCGCAACCTCGACCTGAAAGAGTTACAGGAATTCCATTTGCTGGGAGACAGGCTGGAACCACCAAAGCCGGTCAAACCGGTTGCCGAGCAGCGGACCGGTGAAACCATGGCTGCTCCGGCCGTTCCGCGAAAAGATACCGAGCTGATCATCTTCGGTGAAAGCAGCGACCGGATCGTCTATACGCTGGCCAATTGCTGCAAGCCCATCCCCGGTGACGACGTTTTCGGCTTTGTTTCCGTCGGCAAGGGATTGACGATCCACCGGACCAATTGTCCCAACGCGGCGAAGCTCATGGCCAACTATGGTCATCGCGTCGTCAAGACCAAGTGGGCAAAGAATAAAGAGATCTCTTTCCTCACAGGTGTCAAGATCGTGGGGATGGACGACGTCGGCGTCATCAATAAGATCACCAATCTTATTTCCGGCGAGTTGAAGCTCAACATCAATGCCCTGACGATCGAAGCGAAGGACGGCCTTTTTCAAGGCAATATCCGCATCTATGTACATGATAAGGAAGAGCTGGAGGAGCTGGTCTCGAGACTGATGCAACTCAACGGGATCCATTCTGTCATACGATATGATACGGAAACGGCATAATTCACCTATTTTTGCCGCCTCAAAAGTCAAAAGAATAATTAATGGTTGATGTCATTTTAGGCCTCCAGTGGGGAGATGAAGGAAAAGGAAAGATAGTCGATTTTTTCGCGCCCCGCTATGATCTGATCGCACGGTTCCAGGGCGGTCCCAATGCCGGGCATACTTTATATGTGAAAGATAAAAAGATCGTATTACATCAGATCCCATCCGGTATTTTTCACGAAGGCACCGTCAACCTGATCGGTAATGGCGTCGTCCTTGACCCGGTCACGCTAAAGCGGGAATGCGAATCGGTAGCTTCCTTTGGCGTCGACTATCGTAAGAACCTGTACATCGCCCAGCGTACTCATCTGATCCTTCCGACGCACCGCGCATTGGACAAGGCTTCGGAGATCGCAAAGGGCCAGGAGAAGATCGGAAGCACGCTCAAAGGTATCGGCCCGGCCTATATGGACAAGACCGGGAGGAATGGACTTAGGGTAGGGGACCTGCTGGACAAAACCTTCACCACGCAATATATCAAGCTCCGCCTCAAACACCAGAAGCTGCTGGACACCCTCAACTTTCAGGAAGAGCTCTCCGAGTGGGAAGAGGAATTCTTTGAAGCGCTTGATTTCATGCGTCAGTTCAAGATCGTCAACGGGGAATACTTTATCAATGACAAACTGTCCCAGGGTAAGACCGTTCTGGCGGAAGGGGCGCAGGGAAGTATGCTCGACGTCGATTTCGGCACTTTTCCCTTTGTCACCTCTTCCAATACCATTTCAGCGGGTGTTTGCACCGGTCTTGGCGTAGCCCCCCAGCGGATCCGCGACGTGATCGGCGTGAGCAAGGCATACTGTACGCGCGTAGGCAGCGGCCCCTTCCCCACCGAATTGGAGGACGCTACGGGGGAAGAGCTGCGGAAGATCGGAAATGAATTTGGCGCCACGACGGGAAGAGCGCGCCGGTGCGGATGGATCGACGGGGTCGCGCTGAAATTCGCTTGCATGATCAACGGCGTGACGAAGATCGTGATGACCAAAGCCGACGTACTCGACGCATTTCCTGAATTGAAGATCTGCACCGACTACTCGGTGAACGGAGAGACCACCAATGAGATTCCGTTTCAAATGAACCGGGTTCACATTCAACCCATACTGAGAACGTTAGGCGGCTGGGCGACAGATATCACCGCTGTTAAAAAATATGATCACCTGCCTGAGAAAATGAAGGAATACGTGCAGTTTATTAACAACTATCTGGGCGTGAAAATTGCCTATATTTCCAATGGTCCCGGCAGAGATCAGCTCATCGAGGCCAGCTAAAAAACGTCGGGAAAATTATTCTAAAAAAAATTTGGCGGATTAAAAACTTCGCTGAAAATTTACATAACAATCTCATTGGGCAATGGCACCGAAATCTGATAAGGAGGGAAAGGGTTCAAAGAAATCCGCGCCTCAGGCACCGAAGGACACGCCGGAAAAACCGTCGTCTAAATCCAAGAAACAATCGGATGATGATGACGACGATCCGGATGACGATGATGAGGCTTCCAAAGCTTCGGCAAAACCGTCTGCCAAAGGGTCGTCCAAAACCAAAAAGGATGACGACGATGATGACGATGACGATGACTTTGAGGAGGTGGATGAATGGGAAAAAGTCGAAGAGGAAGAAGAATGGGACCCCGATTTTGATGAATTCGATATTCCAAAATCCAAGACCAAAAAAAGCACGGGCGGAAATACTTCAAAGAAAACGACAAAGGCCGGCGACGATGAGGACCTGGGCTTAGATGAAGACTTCAAAGATCTCGATCTCTTCAATGAAAGTGGCTTTGACGAGGAGGAAGATGACTTCTAATGGTCTTCTATCCCGGAAAAGAAGCTTTGTCTCATTTCCCATAACCGATTTTCAAAAGACAAAAAGGCAAATGTTGACTTGGGCGGCCCGGGTTGACATTTTTTGCTTTTTGGACAATCAGGGCTATCCCGGGGGAATGGATCCGGGATTCGAATGTCTGTTGGCTGTAGGCGCTGTCGATAGCCTGGAGGCTTCTGCCGGAGAGGCATTTTCCCAGCTAAAGAGATGGGCTCTGGACCGAAAGGAATGGCTGTTTGGCCATTTTTCCTACGATCTGGCTGCGGAGACCGAGACGGGACCGGCCCGGCCCGCTCCCAAGCCTGACCCCATCGGCTTCCCGGACCTCTTTTTCTTTATTCCCCGGATACTGATCGAACTCGGCCCGGCAGGCATGCGAATAGGCAGCTTTCAGGACAACCAGGAGGCGATATGGGAAGCGATCACTGGCACTGCGGTGATGGATGCAGAACGCGCTGGAATGGCCGGTATTCCGCCTCCAACCGCCCGTTTCACTCCGGAGGAATATCGGGAACGGGTGACTGCCCTTCAACAGCATATCCTTCGCGGCGACTGCTATGAGATCAATTTCTGCCAGGAATTCTTTTCCCAGCCGGCCGCTATGGACCCGCTAACCGGCTGGTGGTCTCTTAGCGCGGCTTCACCGAACCCATTCTCCTGCTTTTACCGGCTGAACGACCGGTACCTCCTTTGCGCCAGCCCGGAGCGCTACCTGAAGAAGACCGGCAACCGGATCTTCTCTCAGCCGATCAAAGGCACTTCAGCCCGGTACCCCCACCTGCCGGCCGCGGATTCGGCCTCGGCACGCGATCTATACCATAGCGCCAAGGACCGCTCGGAGAATGTCATGGTCGTAGACCTTGTCCGGAACGATCTTTCAAAAGTCTGCATACCCGGCTCGGTGCGGGTGGAAGAGCTGTATGGCATCTACCCTTTTCCCCAGGTGTTCCAAATGATCTCTACCATCAGCGGCGCATTCCGGCCGGAATTGCATTGGACCGACGCCATCCGCGAGACCTTTCCGATGGGTTCCATGACGGGGGCGCCCAAACATAGGGTCGTAGCACTGATCGACGAATATGAACGCTCCCGGCGCGGGATCTTCTCCGGCGCCGTCGGCTATGTCACGCCCGAGGGCGACTTCGATCTTAATGTCGTGATAAGGAGCCTTTTGTATAATTCGGGAAGCCGGTATCTTTCCTACCAGGTAGGTTCGGGCATAACTTTCTATAGTGATCCGGTGGCGGAATATGAAGAGTGCCGGATAAAGGCCGGGGGAATTTTGAAGGCGTTGGAGACCCTGTGAAATACAGAAGCCGGCGGAACCTATCCAACCGGCCTCGTATCGTACATAAACGCGTTTGAACTATCGGACAGCCACCTGCGCGACATCGGCGGCCGGAATGCTTTGGAACTGTTGCATCGATTCGGTAAGGATCTGATATTTATTGGCTTCGAAGAGGGTCATCTTGTCGGCCGGAAGCTTCAGGTCATAGCTGTTATTGGCGCCGGTCATGATCTTGTCGAAATCCGGGTTATAGCGATTGAAAGTTGCCGAATCCATCAGGGTATAGCGGGCGATCACCGAGGCGATATATTTGCCTGAGATGGCGATCGTCCGGGAGCTATTCAATTCGGCTTCACTTAGCTGACGATGGAAGACATACATAGCCGACCCCGACAACTGCTCCATCGCTTCATCCCGGGTGAGCGTGGTAACACTTCCCTGGCCTTCAAAAACGTATTGGGTGCCGATAAATCTCTTTACGTGGTTGCGGGATTCAACAGGCAGGAAGTATTGCAGGTCCCAGAAATTCCGGCTTCCGCTGTGCCGGATGGCGTGATTGACACTCGCGGTTCCGGCGTTGTAGGCCGCAATAACCAACAGCCAGTCTCCCAATTGATTGTAAAGGTCTTTTAAATAGAGGGCCGCGGCGCGGGTGCTTTTCGCATAATTACGCCGCTCATCCACATATTTATTTACCTTCAAACCCAGGTCCCGGGCTGTCTGGGGCATCAACTGCCAGGGTCCCACAGCGCCAACGCGGGAGACGGCCGATGACTTGAGATTGGATTCGATGACCGCAAGATATTTCAATTCTTTTGGCAGATCGTATTGAGTGAGGATACCTTCGATCAGATTGAAATACGGCCCGCCGGTGGTACGAACCAATTGCAGCTCTTCCCAGTTCTCTTTGACATAATCCTGGATGAAATTCAGCGCTTTAGGATTTAACCGCGCGCCATTGCTTGCCCCGATCGAGGTAGCCAGGAACAACTCAGAAAAAAGATTGTATTGGGGATCGGACTTCAGAACGGCCGGTACCGCGGTGGTACCCGCCAGCCGCTGCGTATCGATGAAGGAGTGAGAAAGATCATTTTCCACCGATTTGTCCCGGGCAGGGTACTTCCATCCGGAGCCAAGCACAAGGATGGTGATGCCCAACAATAAAAGTCTCTTGTTGCACATTGTGTCCAACGTTTTAGATGGTAAACGGCCCCTATCGGCGTCTACAATCTTTCATAGGTTCGGACAGAAGGGAGATTGCTTGTCAAAAGCTATCAACCAGAATGGATTGGTTCAAGTAAATCGCTTCACATCTCTCAGTCACCATAGAGTAGGATTTTCGTAGGACTTTATTGTTGCATCATCTGATGCGAGAACTGAAGCAAAGTTAACTCTTTAAATCGACTTGTCATAGCTTGAATACCAAAAGCCATGCCATTCGTGTGGGTGAATAAAGGGAGGGAGATTCCTGGAATTCCGGTGAGGTTTGCGTAAACAGTATATATATCAGCGAGATACATAGCAATAGGATCGCTCATCTTTTCCCCGAGCTTAAAAGCGGTGCTGGGGGAAGTAGGGAGGATCAGGATGTCGAAATCATTGAATAACAGATTGGTATGGTCAACCAGCAGCTTTCTGACCTGCTGAGCCTTCGTAAAGTAAGCGTCGTAGTATCCCGCACTCAACACAAAGGTTCCCAACAAGATGCGTCTTTTGACCTCGCGACCGAAGCTTTCCGACCGGGTTCGCTTGTAAAACTCTGTTAATTCAAGGCCTTTTTCCGGACTGCGGTACCCATACCGTACGCCGTCGAACCGGGCGAGGTTGGAAGAGGCCTCAGCCGTCGTCAGGACGTAATAGGCGGGGACGATATAGTCGAACAGCTCAAAGTCGACTGCGGCTACTGTATGGCCTGCCTGACGCCAATCGTCCAGCTGTCCCAGGATGGCGTCGCGGATCTCCGGGTCCAGCCCTTTATGGCTTAGAGCTTCCTTAAAATAGGCGATCCGGTAGGTCCTGTCGGTGGGAAGGAATTGGGGAATTTTCGCCCGGACCGCGGTACTGTCAAATTCATCCGGCCCTGCGATCACTTCCAGGACGCGGGCGACATCCGGGACCGTCTGCCCAAAGATGCCGATCTGGTCGAAGGAAGAGGCATAAGCGATCAATCCATATCGCGAAACCCGGCCATAAGTTGGCTTAAATCCCACGACCCCGCAAAAATCGGCCGGCTGCCGGACCGATCCGCCGGTATCGCTGCCCAGGCTGACCATCGCCAGCCCCGCCTGCACCGCCACTGCAGACCCACCCGAAGACCCTCCGGGCACCCGGCCGGGGCAACGGCCATTCAATACGTTGCCGTAGGCTGAATTCTCACTTGTGGAGCCCATCGCAAATTCATCGCAGTTGTTCCTGCCGATGATGATCGCCTCTTCCGCCAGCAGCCTTTCGACGACCGTGGCATTATAGATGGAAGTAAAGCCGTTGAGGATCTTTGATGCGGCTGTCATCCGATGACCTTGATGGGCGATCACGTCTTTCAGGGCGACCACGACGCCGTGCAGCCTGCCGGTCGGCCGCCCGGCTTTTCTCTTTTCATCCAGCTCCCTTGCTTTGGCGAGCGCTTCCTCCTGGTAGACTTCGAGAAATGCATTCAGCCGTTCCTGCTTCCCGATCTCTTCCAGGTAATGGCGAACGGCGGTCTGGCAACCGTCGGGATTGCCGGCCAGCCAGGAATGATAGGATCCTATGGTCGTGAACGTGAACATGTGCTATTGCCATTCGGCAACCTCCTGTTTCTCTCTTTTTTCCACTCTCACGCAAAGTACGATGCTGATCTCGTATAACAGCATCAGGGGCAGCGTAACGACGATCTGGCTGAGCATATCCGGCGGCGTTATGATCCCTGCGACGATCAGCATGATGAGGATGGCATATTTCCGTGTCCGGCGCAGGTAAGCTGCGCTGACCACGCCCACCCTGGCCAGGAAATACATGACGAGGGGGAGCTGAAAGGCAAGCCCGGCGCCAAGGATCAGCGGCACGATCGTATTGAAGTAGTCGCCCACCCGCCAGGTGTTCGCGATCTTCGGGTCCAGTGTAAAGTTGGAAAAGAAGTTGATGGTATAAGGCGCGATGATGAAATAGCCGAACAGAATGCCCAGGAAGAACAGTAGTGAAACCCAAAAGATCACGCCCCTTGTATTCTTCAGCTCATTCGGTTTCAGCGCCGGTTTGGTGAATTTCCAAAACTGCCAGAACACATAAGGGAAGGCGATGATAAAACCGCCGATGAGAAGCACGTTGAAATAAATATTGAATTGCCCGGTCACTTCGGTGCTTATCATCGTGACGTGGATATTGGTCATGCAAAGTTTTGTTCCCAGGCCTAACCGTTGGCTGACTTTACATAGATTGGTATAGGTCCAGAAATCCGCATTCGTCGGTCCCATGAGTATCCGCTGGACAATGAATTTATTGTAGATAGCCATTACAATGGCCCCGATCGCCACAGCCAGGGCCGATTTGAACAAATGCCCCCGTAGTACGTCTAAATGTTCGATAAAGGACATCTCTTCCGTTGATCCGTTCTTTGTCCTTCGCTTAAATAACTTCATGGAAAGTTCAAAATAAAGAGCATAAAAGTATCGATAAAAAGAAAACCTCGCAAATACAATTGCGAGGTCTGATTACCCGATAACGAGTAAAATTAGTTGCTGCGAACCGACGGATCGGATGATACCGATTTTGCGGCTGTCGTCGTCGGATTCGTGGTGGCAGAGGTCGTCTTGCGATCGTCATTCACATGTTCTTCGATCTCGCGTTGTACGTTGTCCTTCGCATCTTTAAACTCGCGGATGCCTCTTCCCAGGCCACGCATCAGCTCAGGGATCTTCTTACCACCAAACAACAGGAGCACTACGAGTGCTATCAGAATAATATGCGGACCAGTGAATAAATCTCCCATAACTTCATTTTAAGTACCTGTAAAGGTAAGCAGATAAATTGACAACAAAAAGATAATTACCGAAGACGGCCGAAAACCGCCGAAGTTCAGCCAGCTCAGACTACTTATTCGTAACGGCCATTCTCTTCTCCTTGATACGGGCGCTCTTACCGCTACGGTCACGCTGGAAGTACAGCTTGGCCCGGCGAACGCGGCCTATTTTGTTCAGCTCTACCGATTCGATATTGGGGGAGAACAGGGGGAATGTCCGTTCGACGCCCACGCCGTCAGAGATCTTCCGCACCGTGAAGGTGGCGGTATTGCCTTCACCCTGACGTTTGATCACCTCGCCCTTGAAGCCCTGGATCCGCTCCTTGTTGCCTTCGATGATTTTATAATTCACCGTGATATTATCACCGGCCTTGAAGTTCGGAAACTCTCTTTTTCCCGTCAGTTGCTCATGTACAAAGGCTACAGCTGCGTTCATAAAAAAAAATTTGTGGCGTGTACCACGCCTTTTAAAAGGATTGCAAAGTTAGTAAGACCAACCGTAAAGTCCAAACTTTTTTCAGCCGGGGCCGGGGTTGCTACCTTGCTACATTCACGGCCCGCTTTTCACGGATGACCGTCACCTTGATCTGGCCGGGATAGGTCATCTCCGTCTGGATCTTCTGGGCGATCTCGAAGCTCAGTTTATCGCTGTCCACATCGGTCACCTTATCGGCTTCCACGATCACCCGAAGTTCGCGTCCCGCCTGGATGGCATATGCTTTTTCCACTCCGGGGTAGGCCAGCGCCAAGGCTTCCAGGTCCTTGATCCGTTGAAGGTATTGCTGCATGATCTCGCGACGGGCGCCCGGCCGCGCGCCGCTGATGGCGTCACAGGCCTGGATAATGGGGGCGATCACGTATTGCATCTCCACTTCGTCGTGGTGGGCGCCGATGGCATTGATCACCGCGGGGTTCTCCCCGTATTTTTCGGCCAGTTTCATCCCCAGCAGGGCATGGCTGAGCTCCGTTTCCTCATCCGGTACCTTGCCGATATCGTGTAGCAAACCCGCCCGTTTGGCCAGCTTGGGGTTCATTCCAAGCTCCGCCGCCATGATGCCGCATAAATTGGCGACTTCCCGGCTGTGCATCAATAAGTTCTGACCATAGGAAGAGCGGAAACGCATTTTTCCAACGATCCGTACCAACTCTTTATGCAGGCCGTGGATCCCCAGCTCGATCACCGTGCGCTCGCCGATCTCCATGACCTGCTCTTCGATCTGCTTCCGGGTCTTCTCAACGATCTCTTCGATCCGCGCCGGGTGGATCCGGCCATCCGTCACCAGTCGCTGCAGCGATAACCGGGCGATCTCCCGCCGGAGTGGGTCGAATGAGCTCAGGACGATCGCCTCGGGCGTATCATCAACGATCAGGTCCACTCCCGTAGCCGCCTCGATGGCCCGGATATTCCGGCCTTCGCGACCGATGATCTGGCCTTTGATCTCATCGCTTTCCAAGTTGAAAACGGTGATCGAATTTTCGATGGCTTGTTCGGCCGCCGTCCGTTGAATGCTCTGGATAATGATCTTCCGGGCCTCCTTGTTGGCTTTTTGTTTGGCGTCGTCGATGATCTCCTGCTGCAAAGCCAGTGCGCGGGTCATGGTTTCCTGCCGGAGGCTTTCGATCAGCTGGGTCCTTGCTTCCTCGGCCGTCAGCGCGGCGATCTTTTCCAGCCGGCGGATATGTTCCTCCTGGTGCTTCTCCAGTTCCGTCCGTTTTAGATTCACTACCTCTATCTGGCGGGTCAGGTTCTCCTTGATCGTATCGTTGTCTTTAGCCTGTTTGTCGAGGTTTTCCAGTTTCTGATTGATGCTCTGCTCTTTCTGCTTGATCCGGGATTCGGTGTCATTGACCCTCCGGTTCTTTTCCAGCACTTCCTTATCGTGTTCCGCCTTCAGCTGGACGAACCTCTCTTTGGCTTCCAATAATTTCTCCTTTTTCAGATTCTCGGCGGCAGTTTGAGCATCGGTAATGACCTTTTTGGCCTGGGCTTCGGCTTCCTCGATCTTTTTGGTGGTATTTTTAGCAAAAAGGAACTTCCCGGCGATAATTCCAAGCACCAGGGCGACAGCTGCCGCTATGAATGTTTCCATTGATTTTTAGTTTAAAGCGTTCACAATCAAAGAATTCTGAGTTAATTCCAGATTGTATGAAAATAAATGCACTATTGGACCCGAAGGGTCCGATTTGCGCTAGTTGGCGAAGATAGGGAAAATCTTACTTATAAAGCCTTATCCAATTGTTGCTCAATCCGGGCCAGAGCGTCTACTATCGTGGCGTTCTGGCCTCCCTGTGTTCCGGGTAATGCCTGGGTGGCGTACCAAAGCAGGATCATTGCGATATAATCCTGCATGTCCCGGCCGGCAAACTGGGTCTTATATTCAAGAATTTTATCATTGATGGTCTTTAATGTTCTTCGCACTACCTCCTCGTCGGGGGGCTCTATCTTGATCCTATAAGTGCGATCACCTATTACGACATTAATTGTCATTAAATCTTGCATAGACCAAATAGTTGTTTTATATTTATCCACACCTTGTGCATAAGTGAACCTGGCTCGAAGCTGTTGATCGCATAACGACTAATTCATTACCTCAAAATAAAACTATTGTTTGCTCACCAATACCCTATCTAAAAACTACAGCAGCCATGTTCCTAAAAGTCAAATCCCCCGTCTTCATCGACCACCTGACGTTCCAGGTTGGCGAACCACAAAAATGTATGTTACGAGCTGTTCTCCGGGATGATACCGGAATAGTCTGCAGCGCGCTCGAGACCGAAGTCGAAAATGACCAGCGCGAGCTGGACTGGAATGGCCTCAATGATCTGCCATATGGTGTATATACCTGCGAGATCTCCCGAGGCCAGGATGAAATGAAACTCCGGCTTGTCAAAAGAGTTTGACCGCTCTCACTCCCCTAACAATGCGATACACCGGTCAATTTCCCGGATGTAATTACCCAGCCGTTTTTCCAAGTCCCTTTTTTCCCCTTCACTCATAGCCGTTTTAGATACCCTTAAGACCTCAACCTGTTGCTTTAACTGTTCCAGCCGTTTGTTATCCTCGGTCTGGCCTTCCAATGTTTTGCGCAGTTCGTCCTTCAGCTTTCCGTTCTCTTTCAAAAGGAGATCCCGCTGCCGGAGCAATTGCTGCAGCTTATCCTGGATTCGTCGGATCTGGCTTTCAACCTGGTTATCTTCGCTCATACTGATTGAATACGAATCAGGGAGTGGGGCGCTTATTTCCGGATCTCTGCTTTGACATCCTTCTCGAGAGCGGTCATGATCCTGCCGACCATCCCATCGATCTCCCTATCCGTCAGGGTCTTCTCTTCATCCAGAAAAGTGAGGCTCAGCGCCAGTGATTTCTTATCAGAACCCAGCTTCTCACTCTCAAATATATCGAAAAGCTTTACTTCCTGCAATTTGTCCAGCCGGGCGCCCCTGATCGCGGCTTCCACTTCTGTATACGGCAAGGATCTTTCCACGATCATTGCCAGATCCCGGTATACCGGCAACTGCCGGGGTAATTCCCTGAATTCGACCTTCCGGGCCAGACCTAATGCCATGAGTACATCCCAGCGAATGTCCGCGAATAGTACTTCCTGCCGGATATCGAATTGCTTTATAATATCGGACCTGACAATGCCAGCCTCCAATACGATGTCATCGCCCAGGGTGAACGCCAATCCGGTTGTCAATTTCGGGTTTTTTAACTCGGTCCATCCGCCGAAATCAAGACCAGCTATTGCGAACAGTCGTTCACACAACCCCTTCAGGTAATAGAAATCGACCGATTTTGCCTGCCCCTTCCAACTGTCTTCGGTAATATTCCCTGTCAAATAAAGACATAGATGGTTTAATTCCCGGTAATTACCAACGCCGCCCGTGGAATAGGTCTTGCCAAATTCGAAGAACCGAAGCCGGCCGCTCCTGCGGTTTAAATTGTACGCAATGGACTCCAGACCGGTCTCCAGCATCGATGGCCGCATGACATTCAGTTCCGCGCTAAGGTTATTGATCATTTTTACCGTCGACTGCAGCTCGCTTTCGCCGAAATACGCGCTATTGGTGATCGAATTGGTCAGGATCTCGTTGAACCCCTGGCCTACCAGCCAACTGGCCGTTTCCCGCTTCCAATAGGCCTGCGAAGGGTTGTTGTCCACGGAAGGTGAGATCGTCAGGGCAACCGGGATCCCGATATTATCCAGCCCGTCGATCCGCATGATCTCCTCCACCACATCCGCCGGCAGGCTGATGTCCGGCTTATGCCAGGGTACGGCGACTTCGATGACGTCCGCATTTTCGGTCAGAATTTCGAATCCCAGGCTCGTCAGGATATTTACTACAGCCTTCGAGGGATAGCTTTTTCCGCTTAGCTTCCTTAGGTAGGAATAGCTCAGGGTGACCGTGGTCTTTTTTTTCGGGTCCGGATATACATCGACGATTTCGGAAGCGATCTCGCCTCCCGCCAGCTCCAGGATCAGCATCGCCGCTCTTTTCAATACATGGACCGTGCCGGAAATATCCATTCCCTTCTCGAAATGCAAGGCGGCGTCCGTGCGCAGGCCATGCCGGAAGGAGGTTCTGCGGATATCGACAGGATTGAACCACGCGCTTTCCAAAAAGATATTTCGGGTGGATGCGCTGATCCCGCTGTGCAACCCGCCGAATACACCTGCAATCGCCAGGCCTCCGCCGGCGTCGCAGATCATCAGGTCATCCGCGGACAATTTCCGCTCCTTTTCATCCAAAGTGACAAAGGGGGTCCCTTCCGGCAGGTTCCGGACAATGATCTTCCGCTCTTTTATCGAGTCAAGGTCAAAGGCATGCAGGGGTTGTCCCAGCTCATGCAGCACGAAATTGGTGATATCGACGATATTGTTGATCGACCGGATGCCGATAGCTTGTAGCTTTTCCTGCATCCAGCGGGGAGATTCCCTGATGGTAATACCTTTTATGCTGAGTCCGGAATATCGCCCGCAGGCTCCCGGGTTAAGGATACTTATGTCTACCGGAAGGGAATTTTCCCCGACGGCAAAAGCTTCCACCGAAGGCACTTTTGGCCGGTACTCTTTATCCTCATGGTGCGACAGCCATGCGCAGACGTCCCTGGCTACTCCCAGGTGGCTCATGGCATCCATGTGATTAGGGGTAAGCCCGATCCCGATCAGCGTATCCGACCAGGGCTTGAAATATTCTGCTGCGGGCATTCCGACCCGTGCCTCTGCCGGCAGCACCAGGATACCGGCATGGCTTTCCCCCAACCCGATCTCGTCCTCGGCGCAGATCATTCCATGGCTTTCCACGCCCCTGATCTTTGCTATTTTCAGGGTGACCGGCCCGCCTTTTACCGGATAGATGGTCGTGCCCGGCAGCGCTACCACTACTTTCTGACCGACAGCCACATTTGCCGCACCGCAAACGATCGACAGCGGGCCCGGCCCTCCGGTATTCACCCGGGTCAGCATCAGCTTGTCCGCATTCGGATGCGGCCCGCATTCCAGCACCTCACCGATCACCAGCCCTTTCAATCCCCCGGGGACGGATTCATAATGCTCCAATCCTTCCACTTCCAGCCCCACGGAGGTTAGAATTCGCGAAAGCCGTTCCGGTTCGATCTTTACCGGTAGATAATCACAAAGCCAATTGTAACTGATGGTCATGAACAATTTCCCTTTGGTTGGATCGCAAAGATAAATGATCCCGGCCCAAAACAAATCCCCGGCCGCATCGTTCTATAAAGATCGACATGATGATAATTGTAAATCTGTCAAAATTTGGCAATCAATTGTTAGCATGTTAAAATGGCCGGTAATTTGCATGATTCCCGGTACTGACTTGTCAAAACACCAAAAAATTCCTGTATGCGTAAATTGTTTTATGCACTGACCGTTCTTTGCCTCTTTGCTCAATTCTCCTGCGGACCTACGTATGTGGTCCAAAATCCTGCGCCGGCTCCCGCGCCGCCGCCGCCCGCTCCCGAAGCTTCTTATCAGAATTTCTACGACGCCCTGAGCCCTTATGGCGAATGGATCGACAATCCGGAATATGGCTATGTCTGGATGCCGAATGCCGGACCGGATTTCAAGCCATATGCGACCAATGGGAATTGGGTCTATACCGATGAGGGCTGGGCCTGGAACTCCGACTATTCCTGGGGTTGGGCTCCTTTTCATTATGGCCGCTGGTTCTATGAGGACGGCTATGGCTGGATGTGGATCCCCGGCAATGAGTGGGCGCCGGCCTGGGTGACCTGGCGTACAAGCCCAGATTATTATGGCTGGGCGCCGCTTGGTCCAAGCGTGAGCATCACCGTGGCTGCCGGCGGGGGTTACAATCCGCCGCCTCACTACTGGAGCTTCGTTCCGCATCAATACGTGACCAGCCCGCACATCAACAACTACTATGTCAACGAGCGGCAGAACGTCACGATCATCAACAATTCCCGTGGCAATAACTATGCGGGCGGTCCCGATCCGGGAGAGGTTTCGAGGGTAACGGGCTCTGAGCTCCGGCCTGTGGGCGTTCGCGAAAGCAACGCGCCGGGAGCGAACCGGACTGAAGGTGGATTTGCGATCTACCGGCCAAGGATCAATGCCGCCCAGCCGGGTAACGGCGGATCTTCGTTCCATCCTGCTCCGGCGCATGCTCAGCATCTGACAAATGTCCGGCCCGTGAATACGACGGTCTATAACAATAACCGGGAAACGGGCAACAATACCAGCGCTCAGCCGACCAACCAACCGACCAGTCAGCCGACCAACCAACCGGCCAGTCAGCCGGCCAACCAACCGGCCACTCCACCGGCAACTCAAGGCCAGCCGACCGGCCAGCCCACCGGCCAGCCTGGAAATCAGCCGGCTTTCCATCCCAACAATACCCGGTTCAACGGCAATACCAATGCGGGAAATGCGGGTACGGTCGTGACTCCCAATACGCCGAAACCCACGACCAATCAGTCTCAAAGCCGGACCGTCAATCATCCGCCGGCTCAGGGCAACGGCAACGGCAATGGCCATCCGGGCCAGCAGGGAGCTAACGGCAATTCGCCCAAACCTCACACCCAACAGGGTCAGAAGCCAAAAGACAACCAACAGAAACCCAAACCGAATAATGCCGGGGACCGGCCATAAGCCCAAATACTTTTTCGCATTTACTATGAAAGAACAAGGCCGGCGCTGCATTTAAAGCAGGAGCCGGCTACTTTTTTTGCCGCCTGACCCCCGACGGCGGCAATGAAACCGCATTCTGTTGTTTCCATATCCCGGCAAAATATTTGTGCCTAATTCTTTGTGCACAGAAAGTGTGAATTTTGTTATCAAAAGGACTGAAAACTTTTTTAAATTGTGGATACCTCATTGGAGACTGTGCATAACCATGGATAATCGGTGGATAAACAGGTGAATTTCTATAGGAAAAATATAGAAAAAGAAAAATCTCTTTGAAAAAGATCAGGAGTTCTATATTCGCCCTCCCGACTCAAAGGGATAACATTCTGTTCATGTTGTCGTAACAATATCTTAATAAAAGCATGGCGTGAATAGACCCAATGAGCACGTGCTCCGGAAAGGGGCAATAGAGGCTGGACACCCTATTTCTTAATTTTTAGGACGGTTGACTCATTATGGATCTCACTAATCTGAACCTGAACAAGGATCGAAATAAGTTAAGGCGTAAGCCTTCCATGGATCTCGGGACGATGGTCTATGGCAAAGTACCCCCCCAGGCCAGGGAACTCGAAGAAGCGGTATTAGGCGCCATTATGCTGGAAACCGGCGCTTTCGACACCGTGGTCGAGATCCTGAAGCCGGAATGTTTCTATCTGGAAGGCCATCAGCGAATCTATCGCGCTATGCAAGGTCTCGCCCAGAAAAGCCAGCCGATCGACATCCTGACGGTCGTGGAGGAACTGAAATTCAGACAGGAGCTGGAGACGATCGGCGGGCCCTATTATGTGACGAAGCTGACCAATGCCGTCGTCTCGTCCGCCAACATCGAGACCCACTCCAGGATCATCCTGCAGAAATTCATTCAGCGGGAGCTTATCCGGATCAGCGGGGAGATCATCGGCGACGCCTATGAGGACAGCACCGACGTTTTCGACCTGCTGGATGATGCGGAAAGCAAGCTATTCGAGATCACCAACAATCACCTCCGCAAGAACTTTGACAGCATCGATACCGTCCTGGTCAAGACGATCCAGCGAATCGAAGACCTGCGGCACAGACAGGATGAGATCACGGGCGTCCCCAGCGGATTCCCCAGCCTGGACAAGGTCACTTACGGCTGGCAGCAAACCGACCTTATCATCCTCGCTGCCCGGCCTGCCGTCGGTAAGACCGCTTTTGCGCTCAACCTCGCGCGCAATGCCGCCTTGCATCCGACCAAACCGGTCCCTGTCGCCTTCTTCAGCCTTGAAATGAGCTCCGCCCAGCTTGTCCAGCGTATCCTCAGCGCCGAGAGTGAGATCTTCATGGAAAAGATCGCCCGTGGCCGGCTGGAGGAGCATGAAATGAAACAGTTGTACAAAAAAGGGATTGACCGGCTGGCCAAGGCGCCTATCTTCATCGACGATACGCCCGCCCTGAATATCTTCGAGTTGCGCGCGAAATGCCGCCGGCTCAAGAATAAGCACAACGTCGGCTTTATCATCATCGACTACCTGCAGCTCATGAGCGGAGCGGGGGATAACAAGAATGGCAACCGCGAACAGGAGATCAGCCGCATCTCCCGCGATCTAAAGGGACTGGCCAAGGAGCTTCAGGTGCCGATCATCGCACTATCCCAATTGTCCCGCGCCGTCGAATCCCGGAAGGAAGGGGAGAAGATCCCCCAGCTTAGTGATCTGCGGGAATCGGGCGCCATCGAACAGGACGCCGATATGGTCATGTTCCTCTACCGGCCTGAATACTACGGCATCACCGCCAATGAGATGGGTGAGAGTAACAAGGGTGAGACCCACGTTAAGATCGCCAAGCACCGGAACGGATCGCTCGAGACCATCAAGCTCCGGGCCCTCCTGCACATCCAGAAATTCATCGAATACGGGAATGACGATTTTGGCGGGATCGGGTTGCCCGCCGGTGGCAGCTGGAAGCCCGTGCAGGATGATGAGGGTGGGGGCGCCCGGCTCTATATCCAGACCGGCAGCCGGATGAAAGACCTGCCGGTGGATGACGACGAGGCGCCTTTCTAGTCATGAGCCTGCCGTATTTCTATATTCCTTCGTTCAACAAAGACCAGCCGGAGATCGGGCTGGATGAAAGCAGCTCCCGCCATATCGTCCAGGTGCTTCGGATGGGACCCGGCGAAGAACTGCAGCTGACCGACGGAAAAGGGACCCTGATCACCGCCGCGATCGCCGACGCCAACCGGAAGAATTGCCGGGTGACAATTCGGGCTGCGATGGTCCTTCCGCCGCCGGAACGAAGGGTAACGGTAGCCATCTCACCGCTAAAAAATGCTTCCCGCTTTGAATGGTTCCTTGAAAAGGCGACCGAGATCGGCGTCAGCGGGATCATCCCGCTGCTATGCGACCGGACCGAACGGCAGCATCTGCGGCCGGACCGGCTTTTCAATATCCTTGTGAGCGCGCTTCTGCAGTCACGGCAGGCTTGGTTGCCTGTCCTGCGGCCGGCGACTGCCTTCGGGGAGACGCTTGATGATCCCGGCTTTGAACGGCGCCTGATCGCCTGGCTGGGTGAGGCCGGAAATACCGAATACCCAACGCCGGATATCCGGTCTACATTGATCCTTATCGGTCCGGAAGGAGATTTTACCGCCGGGGAAGCGGCTATTGCCTTGAATTCGGGGTATATCCCGGTAACGCTGGGGAAGAACCGGCTCAGGACGGAGACTGCCGGCGTGGTCGCGGCTACGCTGCTCTGCATTGGTTGAGAGGTTGGAGCCCTCCCAACATAGTGCCGGGAACAACAGACAGCATGACCGATCCATTGCTCCCGGGCTTACTAAATTTGCGGCGCAAAAATAGGGGAATTTATTTGTACTGCCAGTTTCTTGATTTCCCTTCCGTCAACCACTCTACGGTAGTGGCTATCCGCTTGTCACGGGTAGGTTCGGTTTTGGCTTCCGTGATCCATTCGATATATTCCCGCCGGTGGGATGGCGGCATCTGGTCAAAAAAGGTCTTTGCTTTTTTGTTCTTTTTCAATGCGGCGGCCAATGCCGGTGGGACCGGCAACTCCGGCTTGGATTCCTTCTTTGGCGCCGGCTTTTTGATCCCTTGCTCATTTAGCTTGCCCGCCTCTTTGATCAGGGCCAGCACAGCCTTGTCCGCGGGGAGATCTTTGAGGGAAGTGATCCGTTCAAAATGGCCCATCGACGTCTTATTCTTTACCTGTACGATGCCGCCGGGATCCTTGAGCAGGGATGCGTTCCAGAATCCGAAGGCGCAGTGTTGCTTGAAGGCGGCCATATTGCAAAGCAGGCCGCCGCTGTATTCAAAGAAAGGCATTCCCCATTTGACCGTTTCGGTCGCTCCGGGGCACGCCTTGTGCACCAGCTGGCGCAAATGCCGGAGGATAGGCTGGGCAAATTCGGCGGATTTCGCGATATAGGCGTCGACGCGCGGATCAGTGTTGGGCATAAACAAATTATTATTTTTTGGCCGGCTTCTTTTTTATCCGGGAATTTAACAATTCCACGGCAAATGCAAATGCCATCGAAAAATAAATATATCCTTTGTCGATATGCGTGTGATGCAGCGGCTCCAGCCCGTCGAAGACCAGGCTAAATCCTACCATCAGCAGAAAGGACAGGGCCAGCACTTTGAGGGTGGGGCGCCTGTTGATGAATGCGGCGATCCCGCCGGAGAAAAAGAACATCAGGATCATCGCGATCACTACCGCCGTGATCATTACGGCCACCTGCTGCGCCAGTCCGACGGCGGTGATGATGCTGTCGGCCGAAAATACGGTATCCACAAGCACGATCTGGCTGGCAATGGCGGCAAACGACCGGGTATCCGGACCGGCGGCCGCCTTTTCGTCCGAACCATCCCCCTCCAACCGGTTGTGCAGCTCGCCTACCGTCTTATACAGCAGGAACAACCCTCCCGCCAGTAAAACGAGGTTCCGGGCGCTGAACCGGTAATCGCCGATCGGAAGTATTCCCCGGTTTCCGTTCGTCACCAGCCAGCCCAGGCACAGCAGAAGACCCGACCGGATCAGTATCCCGGCAATCATCCAAACCCGCCGGGCGTCCAGTTGCCGGGAGACCGGCAGCCTTACGATCAGTATCGACACGAAAATGACATTGTCTATCCCCAGTACGATCTCCAGCAGGATGAGCGTGATAAGACCGACCAGCGAGTTCAGCGTGAACAGATCATGCATGTAGTAATGTTTTACAGATCCTTCCTACGATGAAAGGCCCTTCGTAGATAAATCCTGTCCATACCTGCACCAATGAAGCTCCGGCCGCTACCTTTTCTTGTGCATCGGCCCCGGTAAAAATGCCGCCGGACGCCAGGATCGTCAACCGCCCGCCGGATCGTTGGGCCAGATAACGCACTACTTCCGTGGATCGTTCACGCAGCGGCGCCCCACTCAGTCCGCCGGCGCCGATCGCCTCAATCCGTTCCGCCGGCGTCACCAGGTCCGCCCTGCTGATCGTCGTGTTTGCCGCCACCAGGCCATCCAGCCGGATCTCCAGCGCCAGTGCGACGACGTCTTCCAGCTGCTGCTCATTCAGGTCCGGCGCGATCTTCAGCAGCAAGGGCTTCGGCGCCGGACCGCCTTGGCCGGAAAGCCCGGCATTCACCTGTTGAAGATTCATGAGTATCCGGCGCAGCGCGTCTTTGTCCTGGAGCTCGCGCAACCCCGGAGTATTTGGCGAGCTGACATTGACGACAAAATAATCCACCCAGGGATACAATACCCGGAAACAATGTTCATAATCCTTCCATGCTTCTTCGTTGGGGGTCACTTTATTCTTTCCGATATTTCCGCCGATGATCAAACCCCCTGACGACCGGGACCGCCACTCGCGCAACCGGCCGGCGATCGCTTCCGCCCCATCGTTATTGAACCCCATCCGGTTGATCAGTCCCTGGTCTTGCGGCAACCGGAATAATCGCGGTTTCGGATTGCCGCTTTGCGCCACCGGCGTTACGGTGCCGATCTCCACACAACCGAACCCCAGCGCTTCCAATTCCCGTAAATAAAGGGCGTTCTTATCGAATCCCGCCCCCAGCCCCACCGGGTTGCGGAATCGAAGTCCAAGCACCTCCTGCGCCTGCTCCGCCTCCGGACGGCAGGCCCATTCAACCAGCCGCCGGGTCATGCGCCATCCGCAAAGCAGCCGTAGGCACTGCATGGAAAAATGATGGACTTCTTCAGGGGGGAAAAAGAAGAGGATCGAGCGCAATAACTTATACATAACGCGTAAAGATACGCATCCAGCAAAAATTCGTACTTTTATATCCACAAAGTTGCATAAACAACTAAAAAATAATCTTATGCAGGAAGCATATATCGTAGCCGGTTACCGCACGGCTGTTGGAAAATCCAAACGCGGTAAATTCCGCTTCTATCGTCCCGATGATATGGCCATCACCGTCATCAAGAGCCTGCTGGCGTCCGTACCACAACTGGACGCGCATCGCGTCGACGACGTTATCGTAGGTAATGCCGTTCCTGAAGCCGAGCAAGGTCTTCAGGTAGGCCGGATCATTGCAGCCCGGGCGGTTGGCATCCATGCGCCGGGTGTAACGGTCAACCGGTATTGCGCCAGCGGCCTGGAGACGATCGCCATCGCCACCGCCAAGATCCGCTCCGGAATGGCCGATTGCATCATCGCCGGCGGAACCGAAAGCATGAGCATGGTCCCGCAGGCCGGCTGGAAGACGGTGCCTGCTTACTCCATCGCCGCCGATGATCCGGACTACTATCTCAACATGGGGCTTACCGCCGAGGCAGTGGCCAAAGAATTCAACGTGAGTCGCGAAGATCAGGACCTCTTCTCCTATAATTCTCATCGGAAGGCGATCAACGCCATCAAAAGCGGATTTTTCAAGGACGGCATTCTGCCGCTTCCGGTTGAAGAAGTGTATGTAGATGACAAAGGACGTCGCCAGCAAAAGACTTACATCGTCGACACGGACGAAGGCCCCAGGGCTGATACTTCGCTGGAAGCCCTTGCAAAGCTGAAGCCCGTTTTTGCGGCGGGTGGTTGTATCACGGCCGGCAATTCTTCCCAGACCAGCGATGGCGCGGCCTTTGTCGTTGTCATGGGTGAGAAGATGGTGAAGGAGCTTGGGCTGAAACCGATCGCCCGCCTTGTAGCTTGTGCAAGCGCCGGAGTCTCACCCCGCATAATGGGAATCGGGCCGGTGGAAGCCGTTCCCCGTGTACTTCGGCAGGCCGGAATGAACCTTGGACAGATCGATCTGGTGGAACTGAATGAAGCGTTTGCGTCACAGGCATTAGCTGTGATCCGCCGCCTGGAGCTCGATCCCGAACTTGTCAATATCAATGGCGGCGCTATTGCGTTGGGCCATCCGCTCGGTTGCACCGGCTGCAAGCTGACCATTCAATTGATCCACGATATGAAGCGTCTTAATAAAAAATATGGCATCGTTACCGCTTGTGTCGGGGGCGGACAGGGCATCGCCGGCGTTATTGAAAATCTCAATTAATTTAATAAATGTCGACTCATTTTTTAAAAAGGCTCCTTTTATAGGGGCCTTTTTAGGTTGTCATATCATAAATAGTTTTAACTTGCTTTGTAGTTGAAATACTTACGGAATCTACTTTTACAACATGATTCGAGTTTTTATTACCGATGATCATGAAATCTACTTAGAAGGCCTGGCCTTGTTGTTGGACAAGCAGGAAGGTATAGAAGTTTCCGGTACGGCGACCTCCGGCAAACAACTCCTTGAATGCGTGCAGAAGGGACTTGACGTCGATATCCTATTGCTTGATGTGTACCTGCCCGATATGCCGGAGGAAGAGATCGTCCGGCAGATCAGATCCGCTTATCCGGACCTGCGGATCGTTTATCTCACGCTGTTGCGGGGTACCAGGTATGTGCACAAGCTGACCAAATATAATATTCAGGGGTATATTCTGAAGAATGCTTCCCTGGATGAGCTGCTTTCCGCTCTCCGCTCCGTTCATGAAGGCGGCCGCTACTTCAGCAAGGATATCCATATCGGCGACCGGGATGAGGATTTCCGTAATACCATTACGATCGAGGACCGGCAGATAGATGAGATCCTGTCCCGGCGCGAACTGGAAGTGCTTCGATTGATCTGTAAAGAATACAGCAATGCGGAGATAGCGGAAAAGCTTTTCCTTAGCGTGAGCACTGTGGAGACGCACCGCAAGAATCTGATCGCCAAATTAGGGGTCAACAATACCGTAGGTCTCGTCAAGTTCGCCCTCCGTAACAATCTGACGGATTAGCCCTGATTTGCGGAAAGATGAGTATCTTGAGTGAAATCGACGATCTTTCCCGTGAAGCCCCTACTCCTGTTGCTGCTCTTATCCCTTACTTTGTCCCTATATGGTCAGGCAGATTCGGTCGGCATTCGCCATATCTACTACCACGCGATGAAGCTGACGGAAGCCGAGACCGATTCGATCGGCTACTATGCCAGGTATATCGGCCACATCTTCGATACGGACCATTGGCCGGAAGCCAGGGTCATGTCACTGCGGCTTTACGGATATTATTACGAGAACAAAGCCAGGTATCCCCAGGCCATCGACAATTATCTCCAGGCGCTCGAAGCCGCGCAGCAGTATGGTTATTTCGAACAGCAGACGAAGGTTCTCGCCGATCTGGCCGCCGTCTACACTCAGGATATGAAGCAACCCGCCAAAGCCAAGGAGATCTACCAGGAATGCGTCCGGCTGAATCGGCAGCACGGGAATGCGCATTCGCTTCTCAACTCCTATATCAACCTTGGGGCGATCTACGACCGGCTGGGACTTTATGACAGCGCGCTGCTGTTCCTGAAAGAAGGCCTGCGGGTCGGTAAACCCCTTGAGAAAAATGGTACGGACGACCTGACCGACCTCTATAATAACTTTGGCAATACTTACTATTATCTGAAGAAATACGACCAGGCCATCGCTTATTTCCGGGATAACTACAACCATGATCTGGCGGGACATTCTCCTTCGCGGCAGGCCGATCTCTGGCTCGACGTCCTCAACATGGCCGACTCTTATTCGGAGGAAGGGGCCTATGACTCCGCCGGCAAATATGCGGATCTGGCTTTACAGACCGCACAGCAGCTCGGCTCGAAGAGTAAGGAGAGCGATAGCTACCAGGTCCTCGCCCAGCTATACCAGCATCGCGGCGACTACAAAAAGGCCTGGGAATATCAGCGCCAATGGTATACCCTGGACACCGCCCTGGTCAATGGCGAGACCTATAAAGCCATCGCGGAGCTACAGGAGAAATTTCAGGCCCGCGAAAGGGAAAATGAGAAGCTGCTCCTGGAATCGGAGATCAATCAGCAGAAGTTCCACTTCCGGATCATGCTGATCATGGCGATAAGCCTGCTGCTGATCGCGATCGCCGCGGCTATTTTGTTCATGGTTAAACGTAGGGCGAACCGGCAACTGCAGGCCACCAACGATCAGATCATCCGGCAGAACGAAAGGCTGTCCGAGCTGAACTATGAAAAGAACTCGCTGATCAGTATCGTTTCGCATGACCTCAGCACGCCGTTCGCCAGCATCGGAATGTGGCAGCAATTGCTGGTCAACGAACAGGACAATCTGACGCCCAGCCAGCGAAAAGCGCTGGAGCGGATCGCACAGGCTACCCAATACGGCGAAAAGCTGATCCGTCACATCCTCGACGTGGAAAAGGCCCAGACCAATCAGCATAAGGTCAGGCTGGAGAATATGGACCTGCGCATCTTCGCCGAAACGCGGCTCGATAATTTTGTGCCGGTCGCCGCCAGCAAGAACATCCAGCTTCACCTCGAATTCCCCAACCGGTCGATCTATTTCCTCAGCGACCCGCAACTGCTGGGGCGAATGCTTGACAACCTGTTGTCCAATGCGATCAAATATACCGGGAGCGGTAAAAATATTTGGATAAGCGTTAGCGAAGACCGGGACGCCATCAGCATCAAGGTGCGGGATGAAGGGGTAGGGATCCAGCCCGATGAGCTGCCCCATCTCTTCGGCAAGTACAGCAAGATCTCCTCCAAACCTACTAACGGCGAGGCTTCTACCGGTCTTGGCCTTGCCATCGTCAAACGGATCTGTGAAGAGCTCAATGGACAGATCTCCTGTGAAAGCTCTGTTGGGAAGGGGTCGGTCTTTACGGTTGTGCTAAAAAAGTAATAATTTCTTCATTTCTTCGTTATAAGGGCATACTAACCCAATCCAATAGGCTGACCAACGCCGTCCTCATGACAGGACGGCTTTTTTTATGGCTTAGACCGGGCCCTGTCCTCCCTCTCCTTCCTTGGGCAGGAAATAGCTATCGGATTCGTAGTCGAACTTCTTTACGCTCGTTTCTTTGTAGTCCGGATCGTAGTAGACGAAGAAATACAACCAGACCACCCGGCTCAGCCGCATCAGCCAGGGTTGAAGGATAACGAGCAGGACCGAGTTAATACCCAGCCACCAAAAGAAGCGGTGGTCCTGCGTCGACATGCCGATCAGCACCCACCACGCGACAAAGGAGGCCACCGATACCCCAAAAGACAGCCCATAACTTACATATCCGGTACCATACCAGAAGCCGACCTCCAGCTCGAAAGGCTGTCCGCATTCCGGGCAATTATGCGGCATCTTCGTGATCTCCTTCAACTTCCAGGGGTTGGGTTGTGAGAACATCTTTCCCCGGCGGCAACGGGGGCAGCGCATTGTGAGGATGCTCCAGATAAAATTGGGTTTTTCCTGTTTGGGCATGCGGCAAAACTAATCAAGTTTTTTCATACCGTCCAGGTCGTCAATCCATGCCCGGTGAAGTTGTATGGCTGGCAACGTCCGCCCAGTCCGGCCAACACCTCCATTACCCGGTATTTGGATATCCCGGGGCAATAGAAGGTCATGAAGCCTCCGCCGCCTGCTCCGGAGATCTTTCCGCCGGTGGCTCCCGCCTTTTTGGCCTGTTCGTAGATATTGTCGATGTAGGCATTGGTGATCCCCTCGGCCATTTGCTGTTTTTGCCGGAACCCGAAATCGAGGATCTCGCCGATCTCATGGATGCGGCCTTTCAACAAGGCCTCCTTCATAAGCTGGGCCTGGTTCTTCAACTGATGCATCGCCTCGATCGACTTCTCTTTGTTGTCGGTGACGTTCTGGCTCTGCACCTCGATGATCCGCGCCGACTCCCGGCTGGTGGCGGTATAATACAGCAGCAGGTTGTTCTCCAGCTCGAATAGATATTGCTGCTTCACGCGGAGGGGATTGACGATCACCCGGTCCTCTTTATAGAACTCCATATAGTTGACCCCGCCGAACGTCGCCGCATACTGGTCCTGTCGTCCGCCGGCCATTCGCAGGTCTTTTCGCTCGACGTCATAGGCGAGATGCGCCATATCATATTCCCCCAGCGGGAGCCGCAGCATTTCCGAAAAAGCCCCGATGATGGCTACTACCAGGGTGGAAGAGGTCCCCAGGCCGGAACCGGCGGGTGCATCGACGAAAGTGGAAAGCCGGAATCCTTTTCCGGTCCAGCCATAGTCGCGGCGAATCCGGTTATATACGCCTTTTAGCAGGTCCAGCTTCCCGTCGACCGGCAATTCGCCTTTTATCGTCTCTCCTTCGAACGACAACCGTTCCTGCCGGTCGATCCCCTGCATGATGATCCGGTCATCTTCCAACGGCTCGATGGTCGCATGCGCATATAGCGAAAGTGTGGCGTTCAGGATCGCCCCGCCATACAGGTCGCTGTAAGGGCTGACGTCCGTGCCGCCTCCGGCCAATCCGATCCGCAATGGCGCCTTGCTTCTATATATCATGACAGTAGATTGATTTCCTTTTGTACCCGCCGGTAGTCCTCCGGGATCCCGATGTCAATAAAATAGCGATCCTGTACCAGGCCGTATAGCCTTTTTTCCCGGCTGGCCTCGAGGTAATCCTTTTCAAAGGAAAATATTTTTGGCCATTGTCCGCTGAGAAAAGCTGATCTGTCCAAAGCATAGACCCCGCCATTGATGAGCCCGGCCGGATAATATTGTTTCTCCCGAAAGCGGCTGACCCGCCCGTCATCGGCGATCTCGACCACACCGAACCGGTCAAAGTCCTGCATCGGCTTCAGACACAGGCTGCATCCGGCCTGGCGTCCGGCGTGGAAATCAGCCAGGGCCTTCAGTCCAATGCGGAAGAAAGTGTCTCCGTTCAGGATCAGGACGGTCGCTCCTTCCACGAGCTCGCAGGCCTGGCGGATCGCTCCGCCGGTACCCAATGGTTCCGCTTCCAGGCTGACTTCGTAGCCGCCATTCGGAAATTCGGCCTGGAAGAAAGAGTCGAAAAATATGCTTTTATAGCCGAGTGCAAAGATGAACCGCTCGATGCCCTCGCTGCGGAAATAGTCGGTAATGTATCCGATAAAGGGCCGGCCGCCTACCGGAGCCAGGCATTTGGGCAGATCGGGTACCGCCGGTCTGAGCCGGGTCCCCAGACCGCCTGCCAGGATGATCGCCTCCCTGATGCCTGCCATGATTATGCGTTAAAATACTTTTCTTCCACCAATTGACAGATGATATGCCCCAGCAGCATATGGGCTTCCTGGATACGGGGGGTATCGCGGGATGGGATGTCGATCAGGTGATCGCAGAGCGCCGCCAGCTTGCCCCCGCCCTGACCGGTCATGCCGATCGTCGTGATGCCTTTTCCCCGGGCGGTCTCGAAGGCCTTAAGGATATTTATCGAATTTCCCGACGTGGACATCCCGACCAGGATATCGTCTTTTTTTCCGATGCCCTTGATCAGGCGCGAGTAGATAAGATCATAGCTATAGTCATTGGCGACGGCGGTCATGTACGAGGTATTGCAATGCAGGGCTTCCGAGGGCAGCGCTTCCCGGTCGATATAAAAGCGGCCCGAGAATTCCGCCGCCAGGTGTTGCGCATCAGCCGCGCTGCCGCCATTGCCGCAGAAGTAAAGGTGTTTGCCTGCGCGGAAGCGGGAGACGATCAGGTCGACGATCCCGTCAACCCGCCCGATGAGCGTCGGATCATTCAGTACGGTCGTTTTCACGGCAATGGATTCCCCAATGATAGCCTTTATTTTCTCGTTCATATCTGCAAAGATCAGGTTTGAATTGGAAATAGCGTCATCTGCGCTGTATCTTCCTGAGCAGGCTCTGCCATTCACCCCCATTGATCACGTGGCTGAGACCGGCGGTCCGCAGTACATCCATCGCTTCCCAGCACTCGCCGGCGGGCCCGCAACACAGGATGACCGGCTTCCGCAGGTCTCTGATCCGGTCGATATTCGCCTTGACCCGGTCAACGGGGATATTCAATGATCGCGGGATATGTCCCTGGTCATATTCATACGCCGTCCGCAGATCGATGATCACCGCTCCTTGCTGTAATGCCTCCCGGATGCCGCCGCCACCGCCGAAAAGATCAGATAACCAGCTCATAAATTATTATGTATTGCATTAAGAGTTTGCTGCAATAGGAATAACAGGTGCGCCAGGCGCGGCATACTTCCGCTCGCCGATCTGTTGGCGCCACATCGCATAATACAACCCTTTCGACGTCAGCAGGTCCGCGTGCGTCCCCACCTCTTCCACCTCGCCTTTTTCAAGCACATAGATGCGATCGGCATGCATAATGGTCGAGAGGCGGTGAGCGATCAGTATGGTGATCTGATCTCCCTGTGAAGATACTTCACGGATCGTTCGGGTAATTTCTTCTTCTGTCAGTGAATCCAGTGAGGATGTTGCCTCGTCAAATATCAGCAGGGCCGGCTTTCGCAACAAGGCCCGGGCGATGGACAGCCGCTGTTTCTCGCCACCGGACAACTTCAGGCCGCCTTCTCCGATCATGGTATCGATGCCTTTCTCCGCCCGGGCGAGCAGGTTCGTGCACGATGCTTTTCGCAACGCCTCCAGCAAGTCTTCCTCACTGGCCTGTGGGTGGACGAAAAGGAGGTTCTCGCGGATGGTTCCCGCAAAAAGTTGGGTATCCTGAGTGACGAAGCCGATCTGTCGCCGCAGATCCTCGAAATTGATCGTACGCTCGTCCAATCCGTTATAAAGGATGTTGCCATCCTGGGCCCGGTAGAGACCGACGATGAGCTTCATTAAGGTGGTTTTACCGCTGCCGGAAGGCCCGACAAAGGCGATCGTCTCTCCGGTCCGGACATCGAAGCTGATCCGGTCCACCGCCCGGTGATGCGCTGTCCGGTGTTGAAAAACCACTTCCTGGAAGACCAGCTCCCGGATAGAACCAAGCGGCTTTGGATGCGCAGGCGGCAATTCCGGCTCCTTCTTCATCAGATTGTCGAAATTGATCATCGAAGCCTCCGCTTCACGATAAGCCAGGATGATATTGCCCAGCTCCTGTAAAGGGCCGAAAATGAAAAAGGAATAGAAAAGCATGGTCGTTACCTCTCCCGGCGTCAGGTGACCCCGGAAGACCAGCCATAGCAGCAGGAACATGATCCCCTGCCGCAGCAGGTTGACGAAGGTGCCCTGAATAAAGCTCAGCGCGCGGATGCTTTTTACTTTCCGCAGCTCCAACCCGAGGATCTTGAAGGTATTCTTATTCAGCCGCTCGACCTCCTGGTCCTTCAGCCCCAGGCTTTTGATCAGCTCGATGTTTCGCAGGCTCTCGGTCGTGCTGCCTGCAAGGGAGTTGGTCTTCGCGACGATCGTCTTCTGAATGCGTTTGATCTTTCGGCTCAGCAGGCTGGTCAGAAATGACAGGAGGACCATCCCGAGCACATAAATGGGCATGATGGACCAATGGAGCGTGAAGGAATAGATCGCCACAAAGACCACGCCTACGACGATGCCAAATACCACATTGATAAAGGAAATAATGAATTTTTCCGTATCTACCCGCACCTTGGTGAGCGTGGAAAGGGTCTCCCCGCTGCGCTGGTCTTCGAAATCCGTGAAGGGCAATCCCATCGAATGCCGGAGCCCGTCGGTAAAGATCGTGGCGCCGAACTTCTGGACGATGATCTGCCCGAAATAATCCTGGAAAGCTTTGGCGATCCGCGATACCATCGCCACCCCGATAAGGATGCCCAGGAACTTGACCACATCCCAGACGAACTGCTTTTGGGTCCGCTCCCGCGTGAAGTGCCAAACCTTTTGCTCGACCTGCACCGAGTCCCGTCGTACGCCGGTTTTCGCCGGCTGCGGCTTTCTCACCTCATAATAGCCATATTCATAAGGATGGTTAGCCAGCTTATCCACTCCCACCGTCCCAAAGAAATAGGGGTCCAGCATGGAAAAGCTCTGGTTGATCGCCGCCAGGAAAAGGGCGAGCACGACGACCCATTTATAAGGTTTGAGATATTTGATCAGTAGTTTCATAATTTATCCGGTCGTTTTATCTGTTCCGGGGATAAAGGTACGGTTCCGCCCGGATAGGGATTCCTGCCCAGGAACGGGGTCAGGAAAAAGGCCAGTATCAGGCCGGATCCAAGGGAGATCAATGCCAGTAACCGGAAATGGGGATAATTCGGGGAGCTGAGCTTCATGAAGGACTGTATGACCTCGATGTTATTCAGATTGTTCAAATCGGTTTGGATCCTCACCCGTTTCTGGACGAAGCTGTCCTGGACCATATAGACGTTGACCGGGTCGACAGGCTGGCCGAGGATGATTCCCTGACCGGTGCTGCGGGGGATCACGCTGTTATTGACGATCCTGGACAGGCTATCCAGGCTGGCGATCTTTGTGTCCAAATATTGCTGAACCGAATGTAAAGCCGCTCCTCTGTTCTCCTTCATTTTGACCGAGTATTCATTGTTCTCGTAGAATCCCACCAGCGCTCGCTGGATGGAATCCACCTGATCCATATTTTTCAGATAAAGGTGCAGGACGAAACTATGAAGGGAGGAATCCCCCTGATCCAGCAGTTCGGTCAGCGGGGTGAATGTGATGCCGGTGATATTATTGGCCAGATCGCTGTTGAGATGCAACTCATCCCGAATCAGCGGCTCGCTGAGATGCTCATCCAGGTCGCTGGTCAGCCGGGCGCAATAGGAGGCCGGCAGATAACGGGATGCAAATATCCCTTCCGTATTATACCGGCCGGGCACGATATAGCGAAGGCCGATGCCTATCGCGGATATCGCGAGAAATATCCCCAGAAAGACAAAGATATTAGCCTTCAACGCCGCAAAATGCCAGGCGATCCCGTCGGAGATCCGCCGCACCCCTCGCGTGACGGGGGCGAAAAAGTACGTCAGATCGATCTCTTCCGAATGTGTAGGCTGTTTTTCGTCCATGACGATGTTATTTTGGTTTGATGGTGAATGATCTGTTTCGTTTTTGTTTCAGGCGTTCAACGCCCATCAGGTATATAAAGAGCGAATTGGTCTTCAGGTAGCGGGGGAACATCCTCCTCGGCTCCAATATCAGGCGATACAACCATTCCAACCCCCAATTCTGCATCCATCGTGGCGCCCGCCGCTGCATCTGCGCCATGACGGGGAACGCCCCGCCTACCCCCAGGCATACGGACCTGATCTTTTGGTAGTTGGCTGCCATCCACCGTTCCTGCTTCGGACACCCGAGGGAAACCAACAACAGCTGGGCGCCGGATTGGTTGATCCCAGCGATATGGGCGTCCGTTTCTTCCGGTGACAGCGGCCGGAAGGGTGGTGAGATCATTCCGCCGACCCGGAGCGCGGGATATCGCCGGGCAAGCTCCGTCCCAAGCCGGTCCAGAACTTCGGGGGTCGATCCATACAGAAAGACCGTAAGCCCTTCTTTCCCGGCCGCCGCGAGAACCGCCGGCATGAAATCCATTCCCGAGATCCGTTCCTGCTTCTGCCGGTACAGCGAGTAACAGGCTGCCGTCAACGGTTTGCCATCCGCGACGACCAGGGAGGCTCTATCCAGGTCTGCCAAAAAAGCCGGGGATCTATACGCCTCGATGATCATATGAACGTTGGCAAAACAGACATAGGACGGCTTCCTTTCTTTCCCCCATTCAATAACCGTATCGAGACATTCCCTGAACGAAAGACGATCGATGCTAAGGCTGATTATGCGCAACTTTTCAGGCATGGCTTGTCAGAGGTTTGTGGATCAATACGCTTTCATAGATGGCCATCAGGCCGGTATAGTGGCTTTCCGGATCGAAATTGTTCAGCCAGGTCTCCCGGGCGTTTTCATATAGTAGGCCGTTCGCCTCCGGTTGAGCCTCGAATGCGGCGATCTTCTTCCGCAGCGCTTCCGCATCGCCGGCGGGGAAATGGAACCCGTTGTATCCGTCCCGGATCAGCTCCTGCATTGCGCCGATCGCCGAAGCAAAGACCGGGGCGCCGACGGCAAAGGCTTCAATGATGGTGAAGGGAAGGCCTTCATACCAGATCGAAGGAAATAACAGGGCCTTGCATTCTTTCATGTACTGCAACACTTCCGCCCTGGTCTTTTTGCCTGCAAATATAATATTGCCGGAAGACCCGCAAGCCGCCTGCAGGCGTTCGCGCTCCGGGCCGTCGCCGATGATCACCAGCTTGCTCTGCGGCAGTCCGGCAAAAGCTTCCACGAGAATATGGGCGCCCTTCTCCCGCGAAAGACGGCCAACGAACAGGAAAAAATCCTTTCTTTCGCCGGCAGGATTACCCATGCCGGGGTCGAAGATGAAATTGGGGAGCAGGCGAAGCCGGTCCTGAATACCTGCCATCGATGACGCACGGAAGCGGGACCGCGCAAAATCGGTCAGGGTAATATAGGCGTCCACTTTCTTCTGCCAGGTTCGAAGAACTTTATGGAGACCCGTCACCGCCGTTACCAGGCCGGTCTCGGCGGCAGACCCGCGATAGCATTTATAGCGGATGCCGGCCAGCGGGAAAACTTTCCGTACGCACAGGCTGCACACCTGGTTGTCCCGCAGGAGCAGCGCATTGGCGCAGATCAGCCGGTAGTTATGCAGGGTGACGACCACCGGTACATTATGTTTTGCGGCCACGCGGATGACAGAAGGGGAGGCCGTGAAAAAAATATTGTGCACGTGTATGAGGTCGGGCCGAAAATCCCGGATAGCCCGCTCCACGATCCGCGCAGAGCGGCGATTATAAAGCGCCTGCAAGCCCCGTTCGATCTTCTTCATCCATCCATCCATCCCTTCGTTGTCGAACAGGAGGGTGTCGACGACATGACCTTTGAGTTGCAGCAGCCGGACTTCAAGGTCCAGCGCCACATCCTCGCCTCCTTCGTGCTGGTATCGGTTATGAATAAATAAGATCCTCATGGGCCGGGTACAAGGTTAGTGGCGGAAGTCCGCCGGTTATAAATGCAACGCGCGACAAATCCCAGCAGCAGCCAGTAGGCCCCTGAATAAATGGGTGATTCAAGGGTAGGATTGAAGAGCGCAATAACCGTGATCGCAAAAAAGCTCCAGAATAACAGGATCTGCCGGTTGCCATAATAATACCGTTTGTGGTAGAAATACTCCCGGAAGATACACCGATATATGGGAATGATCAGGAAGACGAACACCAGGCCCAACCGGCCGAAGAGATATACGAATGAATTGTGCGACCCCAACAGGTAGGGCAGGGTTTCCAGTTTGGAATAGTCTTCCACCGGGAAATATTTCAGGGCCGGAGTGCCGAATCCAAGTCCGAACAGATTGGCGGGGAAGTGGTCGACCACGATCTCCTTCCAGAGCACCAGCCGCCAGGTATTGTTGCCATCGATCCCCAGGATCCGGTTGGACCGCATGACCTCATGGATGGCACCCGTATCGTAGTAATTGTAATGCAGCCGGATGATATCCAGATAAGGCACGAGGTAAATAAAAAGGACGATGAAACCTGCCAGCATAATGACTACGGCCTGGCGAAAGAATTTATATCCCGGTGAAATGAACAGGAAAAAATAGAACATGGCCAGGACGAGCGCGGTCAGCGAGTCATAGGTAAAGCCATAAATGATATTGATCGTGATCACCAACCAGGGGACCCACTTTCGGGCCGGGTTCCGGAATAACGCCGGGAACAACATCGCCATTCCAAACCGTTCGAACAGGTATTTCGAAACGGGCGCGAACAAAAATACGGCGGTATAGACGCGGAGAAGATTTCGGATGCGGCCAATGAACCGTCCCAGATACTGCAGACAGTAATAGCCTGCAAAAAAGGCCATGATCGAATACAGTATGACAAGGTTTCGGAGATAATAGTAGAAGGTATCCATCCGGAATACCGATACCACGGCATGCACCAGCCCCCAGAAAATGAGCAAAATGACACAAATGCTGATCGGGTCCCTTCCGATGCGGCCCCGTTTGTAGAGCAGGATGCCCAGCCCGGCAAAAGCGATCAATTCGTTGAACAGCAGCTTTTTTTCCACGAACCACGGAGAAATGATGTAGCAGGTGGCTACCGCGAACAGGCAATAGGCGATATTGGATTTCCGGACTATATAAGGTGCGTTTGTCACGTACGTTTTGCCGTTATGATACTATTGAAATAAAGCGAGTCATTCTTTGGCAACAGCATCCGGAGGAGGCTGCCGCCGATATTAATGGGTATAATAAAGATCATCGACAGCAATTTTCCCGCCGTCCCCAGTCCTCTGAACAGCTCGAAGAAATAAAGCGCCCACAGCTGGAAGTTCACCTGGACGAAATTGCCGCTTCGCCGTACTTCGAGGACCTCGAAACCATGTTGCTCCAACAGGTATTTTATGCCAAAAGTACTGTAGCGGGCATAGTCAAAAGGCACCTCATGTTCGTTCCAGCAGAAGGGGACCGTCATCAAGGCCGTCGCGTCCGGCTTTAGCACCCGGCGCATTTCGGGCAGGACCAGTTCCGGATCGAACACATGTTCCAGCACCTCGCCGCAGAACAGCGCGTCGAAGCTTCCATCGGGGAAGGGGATATGCTTCCCGTCATAAAACACGTCGACTTTCGAATTTCGGTGGTCATGACCGGTCTGTTCCAAGTCGAGCCCGACATACTCGCTAACGGTGAACAGGTTCTCGTAGGGCTTCCGGCCGCAGCCAAAGTCCAGCAGGCGCCCCTTTAACAAAGGAGCCGTACGCCGGATATTCAGAAACAGATTCCGCCGGATAAAGAAAAATGGATTGAGAAAGAGGCCAGGCAGACCGGGTTGGAAACTTTGGCGTCTCAGGAATGTTGCGATTTGATCGGGCATGATTCAGTTGCTTTAGGCCGAAGCCAATAGCAGAAATTTCTTGAGATGCAAAATTAACAGGATTATGGCGAACCCCCCAAATCCGCAGAACCAATATAGCTGGCTGTCCCCCAAAAAGTAACGGCATAATACCGGAACGGTCAGCATGGCAAGGTTGGGAAGCAGGAAGGCGATCCTTTTCCGAACGATGGCTTTGCTACCGCCAAGCCGCAGCAGCCCGGCCATCCAAAACGTTTCGCCGAGACACAGGCTGATACCCAGGCTGTCCGCTTTTGGCCGGATCCCGGCCAGCAGGGTTATCGCAAGCATGGTGACCAGCGCCGCCGCCGCCGAGACAGCCGCATACTTTTTGTCCTTTCGCAGGAGGAGCACATTGGTAGACATACTCAGGAATAGGGAATAGATCAGCGCCGCAAGCGCCATCAGCTGAAAGAAGCGGATGTCACCGGTATACCTGCTGCCGAACAGCAGGTTCGTGAACGATTCAGGGAAAATAATGGCCGAGCCGGCAAAGAGGAGGCCGAGAAGGATCGAGAGCTGATCGACCTGCAACTGTACCGAGTCTTTGATCATGTCTTTCAAAAAGGCCTGATGGACGATGCGAAGCACCCCTTTATAAATGACATAGACTTTTAGCCCTACGAATGCCACCGCGACCACGTGGTTGTCTTTGAAGAACCATGGGATGATCAGCAGCAGTCCCAGTCCAAGGAAATAGATCGCCAGGTTCACGATACCAAGGGACAGGCTGTTCAGGTAAAGCAACAGTTTGCGGAATCGCGGCAGGATGAAGTATGGCGCCCGCAGATAATAGGAAATAAAGAGGTTAGTGATCCCATAGACGACTATGACGGCGCCGACATAGACGGCCACCAGTGCTCCGGGCCAGTACCTGGCGGCCACAATGACCATAGAATAGGGGACGGCTACCCGCAGCAGCGCGACAGTGGCGCCGACGACAGGGTGCCCCAGGCCATAAAGGGCATAGTCGCCGCTCAGGGCCAGCAAGGGAGCGATGAGGAAGATCAGGTAATTGCCTTTTACGATCCCCAGCACGCTCACCGCGGCAAGCAGGATGCCAAAGGAAATCCTGGCCGATTGCGTATCCAGATATTCCTGCCGCCAATCGGTCGACAAGGCGATATTGCGCATGGCCACCGACTGAAGTCCGGCCGCGATAAGACTGATCAGGAGTTGCACCAGTGAATCGGCTTCCCCCATCGACTTCAGCTGCTCCGCCGTGCCATGTTGCGAGATATACTTCAGCGCGGCGATGGAAAGCAGTTGTCCCGCTCCGGTCAATATGGCGATGGTGGCAATTCGTTTTATCATGTTGGACGGTTCAGGGTTGGATGGGTCAGGGTTGGACTGGTCAGGGCAAACAATGGAAAGAAACAGAAAAGGAAGATACCATGCTGCATGGTCAATGGCGCCTCGGGGATGAAAAAGACGGCAAGCGTCACAGTAATAAACCAGGCTTCTTTAATCCCCGTCGATCGCGCGCGTGAAAACAGCAGGATGAAAATAGTCAGCAACAAGGCCAGTCCCAGCAATCCCGAACGGACCAGCGTTTCAAGGTACTGGTCATGGAAGTTGAACCCGAGGAAACCGCGGAAATGCCGGTTTGGTCCTTCTGCGGGGTTTCCGATATACATATTGGCGGCGGTATATTTCTCATCCAGCAGGTCCTGGCTATCGCCAGGGCTAACACCAAAAAGCCAGGCATGCCGGGCATTCAGGATCTCGAAGCCAAACCGCCATTGCAGCATCCGGATCTCCGTTGAGCTGAAATGCTTATACGAAACGAACGTATCCTGCCGGACGAGGGTCAGGCTGCCGTCGGTCGTCTCCCGGAACCGGTCACGGATCGGATTGTCGACCAGTGAAAGCAGGCTGACGGCAAATACCAGGATCGCTATCGCGGCGATCAGCAACCGCTTGTTCTGCCGGTAGGAGTACCGCCGGAAGAAGATATTGATCAGGATCACCGCCGTGATCACCAGCATCAGCCTGGAAGAAAGCAGGATCATCATTCCGATAAAGAACAGGATCAGCACGATCCGCAGCGACCGTCTCACCCGCGGCGGCCACGCGTCGATCGCCGGCTCCCCTCCGGGCGACAGTAAAAAGACGATCCCCAACAATACATATACGGAATAGAAAACCGCATTTTGCGAAAGCGGCTCTGTCAACGGGTGATAAAAGAAGAAAGACGTATCTCCGGAGGTAATGTAGTGGTATACGGCCCGGCCAAGGCAATACAAAGAGGTGGCCAACAGCAACAGGGAATAAGCGGTGATCAGTTGCCGGTAGGTTTGGCGGTCGGCGAACGGTCCGGCGCATATCACGAATGAAACGGCAACAAGCGTTGCTTCTTTCGAGACGATCAGACCTTCGGTTCTCAGGTTATGGGTATAGAGATATCCCATCACACCCATGACGGTAAAAAGGAAATAGGCGACGAAGAGCCGGTTGGCGAAGGCGGTTTTGATATTGTCAAGGGGATTGCCGCTGAATAGCCGGCAAGCCAGTAATGCGATGATACACCAACTGTTCGGATTGAACCAGCCGGTGACGGTGGTGCACAGAACGGCAACCATGACCAGGAAATAGAGCTTATTTTTCAGGAAGACTGGTGAACGCACTATCGGCAAAAATAGGTGTTTTCGCTCAATCGCTGCCCGGCGTAAGCAGGTCGACGCCTAGCGCCAACCCGTAGGCTTTCAGCGTAGCGGCGGCGGTATGCCGCCAAGTGTATCGGGCGAGAATTTTTTCGCGCAGGCTGGCTGAAGGTCCTTCCCTGACTGCCTTTGCGAGCGCTTCGCGGATAGAGGCGGGTGAGCCGGGATCGCAATAGACCGCCTGATCGCCGAAATATTCTTTCGTATCTCCTTTATCGGTGATGACGATGCTGCAACCCATGGCCGCCGCTTCGAGCGAGCTGAGACCCGTAGTCTCGAACCAGCTCGGCAGCGCATGCACCTGAGCCTTGAGGTAAAATCCAGCGAGCTCTTCGTGTGGAACGGCGTCGATAAAGCTCACTGCCGGACCGGCGGCCTCACGGCACTCGTCGTAATAGCTCCGCTGATTGACGGCCGCGGCTCCGATCAGGATCAACCGAAGACCGCTTCCGTTCACGGCGCGGATCAGGTTCAGTTGGTTCTTTATTCCTTCGATCCTCGCCGCGCATAGGACGAGCCCTTTCTCCCGGCAGGTTTCCGGCCCGGTCAGTCCAAACAGGTCAGGATCGATCGCGTTGGGGATCACCTGATAAGGCCGGTCAATGCCATAACGCCGTTGTAGCCGCCGGTATTCAGAAAGGGAGTTTGGGAGCAACATCGCGGCGCCCCGGAGGATGCGGCGGACCGATCCGCGCTGGCCATGCCACCAATAGCCGCGGCTGGCCACCCGTTCGCCATTCAGCAGCCGCCGGGCGATCACCTTGAAGTATTCGATGCGGTCCGGGGAGAAAAGCCGGGTCGCCCACTTTGCCAATCCCTTCCGCGTGCTTCGGTCCGACTCCGAGTAATCGACGAATAACGGAGAAACGACATAGGGCTTGCCTGAGGCCGTAGCATGCCGGAGGATATCGGCGGGCCGCATCACGTTGAAGAAATGGATCAGATCATAATCCCGATAATCGATGTCTTCGTCCGCCAGCCGGATCTCAACGCCGGCGCCCGACTTGCCGAGCCACTCCGCCGTCTTATGCAGCTGGATCGTATCCCCACCCCTGTTCTTATACAGCGAGGCCCGGGCTATAAACAGTACTTTCATGAGATGAGATTTGAAATTCCGGGAACAAGCCGGGTTTGAAGGCCAGGATCCAGATCGCATACTCGGCGATATTCGAAATGAAACTGCCGGTGAACTGGTAGACAAATATGAACAGGAACAGGGCCAACCGGTAATCGTTGCGGAATACGCGGGTCTTGATGAAGAAATATGCTTCAAGGGAGAGTTTTATGGCTACCCCTGATAATCCAAGCGTTCCGAGAAGGTCGCCGATACTGTTCGGGATCACCACGTCATGGATCGTATAGCGGGTGGAGTTATAGTACTGCCGGAATCGATCCAGCCCCAGCAGCTTGAATTGACCGAACCCTGTTCCCCAGAAGAGGCTTCGTTTGCGAACGATGTCCAGGCTTAAGACAAAGGAGTCAAAAGTCCGGCCTTTGAAAGAGCTGTCTTTTCCCGTGAGGATGTTGTCCAGCCGCAGGAAGATGAAATTGTCGGGAAAGATCAGGACGACGCCGGCAAGGATCGCCGATACGAGTAACACCCAGCCGGCAATCTTCCTGAATCCTCTCCGCAGGAAAAACAGCAACAGAAAGCTAATCGCCATCCCGAGGATTACCCCAAAGGACAGCGAAAGGAACAACGGCACGAGCACCAGCAAACAATAGGTCGCACGTCGGGGCAGCTCATTTCTCATTGCTTTCAGGAGATAATAGATAGCGACCGGCGCAAACAGCATCGAATAATAGGACGGCTCGTAGGTGAGCATCTTCAGCCGCTCCGCATGCGGAATACCCAGGGAAAGGGCCTTGTTGTCCCAGAAAATTTCGCGAAGCCCGGGGATCGGAAACGCGATCAGGGCGACAAGCGTGAGGAGGGAGTTGATAAGCAGGATCGACTGGAAGATCTCCCGCAGGGCTCCGCACGATAATACGTACTGGTAAAAGGCCAGTCCAAAGACAAATACGCTAAAGGAAAGCGCCAGCGAATACCCGTAGAATGTCCAGTCGACGCCAATGATCGCATGAGCCACGATGAACGGGGCCAGCAGCAGGAAAAAAAGCAGCATCGGGAAGATATGCCGGTAACGTGCGACCCACAGCAGCAGCAAGGGCGTCAGCAGGGTTGAATAAAGCAACCCCACCGGCAGCAGGAAGCTGTTCAAAAAGAAATACACAACGGCGGCGGGCAGGTACTTGTTGATATGGTTAGCCGGTGGATTCATGGCATGTGCTTCTTTTTGTAATGCATGGCCAGGAAATAATAAATGCCGAGATAACAGGTATTGGAGATAAGCAGGGTCGCCGCCGCTCCGTAGATCTTCCATACCGGGATCAGCAGCATATTCAGCCCGGTGCTGGTGATGGCGACGGCCAGGCCCGTCCAAAGAATGAATGCGGTCCGTTCGAAATAAACAAGGTAGTTACTATACAAGAGTGCGACGCAGTAGATGACCTGCCCGGCCAGGAGGATCGGAAGGACGAACAGGACCCCGGTATAGCGTTGCGGGATCAGGCTGAGCTGTAATCCCGCCGCTACGGCGGCGATCGCCACGAGGGACAGCAGGACGAGCGTCCGGACAAGCCGGCTTACCAGGCGGTCGGTCTTTATAAGATTCGCGGAAAGATCCCGCTCTTTGAAGAACATCGGCAGCCAGACATTCTGCAATGAAGTGGACAGCAGGGCAACGACGCCGGCGCAAGCCACACCCAGGTAATAGACCGACAGGACCTTGTAGTCGGCATGTTTTTCGAGGAAGAACTTATCCCCAAAATTGATGATGATCCCGAATAACGACCCCAGCATCACCGGAAGCGCCAGCCGCAGGCATCGGACCAGTAAAGCCGGCTCAATGGACTTCACCGCCTGGCCGATATAGCTTCGATAGAAGACCACGAGCAATACCAGCTCCGTGCAGCCGATGGCCGCCAGACGGATACGGATGGGATCCCCGTTTTGAAAGAGGCACATGGTCAGGATACTCACGCCATGGATACCCGCCACCCGCCAGAGGCTGTATCTTCTGATGGGCTCTATCCGTTCGGCGGTATAGAAAAAATTGGTGAGCAGGTAAGAAAAAATGGATGTCAGCAGCATCAGCAATATCCAGGGCCTGTACCGGTCATAGTGAATGGGATTCCGGAAAAGCAGGCGCGGGATGGCGTTATCGAGACCGAACAGATATACCGGCAGCACGAGGATAAGCAGCCCGGCTGTCAGAAGAATATGGATCGACGTGATGAGCTTTCCTCTTTCCAGGCTGCCCGGATAGTCATGAAAAAGCTTGCTTTGAGGTATGTAGAGACCCAGATTGAGCAGCATGGCTACGGCGTAAATGATGGAAAGGATATAATTGAAAAGGCCGTACTCTTCCTGTGTCATAAGCCGCAAATAGACAGGAAGCAACACAACCGCCGAAGCTTTGACAAAGATGTCGAGCGACAGCACTGTGAGCAACCGCCGTAAAGGCGGGCGGTTCCTTAGCATGAGAAGACCCCGTATCATTGTACCCTGGTCTTTAGTTCCAGAAACACCGCGATCAGGAAGGCGATGAGGAAGCCTCCTACCGCCAGCACAATCACTACGAAAGCAGCCGGCGCCGACTGTGGCTCGTCGGATGCCCGGAACTTTGTGATCTGCGACAGGGCCCCGTTGCCGTGGATCAGATATTTACGGATCGCCGCCCGGAGGCTGTCGAGGGAATAGGATTGATGGTAGACGGAAGCCGGATCGCGGAGATTATCTTTCCGCAGCGAATCGATATTTGCCAGTTCCTGCCGGATAAATACCAGCTGGTCCTGCCTGATCTTCATTTGCTCCGCTATCTCACTTTCCAGATAGGGAAGCCCGTTGATATAGCTGATCAACGCGTCGCCAAGACTGTCAGCCCCTTCGGGAGACCGGAGCTCGCCCACGATCAGGAAGATCGAAGAGCCCCCAACGGGATCGTCGGTCAGCGGCTTGCCGTTGAGGTCGGTAGTCCCCAGCTTGTTCACTTTCTCCACCAGCCGGAACGGGATCCCCAACTGGACTGCAACCTGGCGTCTCGATCCGGATTGGATCATCCGGTTGATATCGCTCACGACGTCCCGATAGACTGGCTTATCCAATACGCGGTATTCGACGATCATCGAGACCTTGTATCTTTGGCCGAACAGCGCGTGGTATAGCCAGCCTGCCAGCCCGCCGAGGACAATTCCCATGACCAGCGGCCAAACGTGATCCCTGGCCGCGCCGGCGGCAAAGCGGCAGCATTTGAAGAAAAAACGAATGGCGCCGGTAATGAAAGAACGGAGACCGGAAAAGGAGATATAGTCATCCGGTTGGATATTGGATGTTGTCATACCGGTACGTTTTCCATAAATAGCCGCAGATAGCGATCGATCACGATATCCCAGGAATAGCGCGTGAGGATCTTCTCTGCATTCAACTGCTTCCAGCCGTTCGTCTGGCCGCTATATAGCGGCCGTGTCATCAGGGCAGCCAGGTCGTCCTTCGAGGAAAAATAACAGGCTTCGTTTCCAAGGATCTCTTTGTTGAACGGATTATCGTGCGCCGCGATCGTACAACCGCATGCCATCGCTTCCAGCAGCGAAGGATTGGTACCGCCTACGGAATGGCCGTGCAGGTATAGCGAAGAATAATGGCGCAAGGCATTGATCGTCCCTGTCTCGTAGATAGCGCCGGCAAAAAGGAGCTTTTCATCCCGGTAGATCTTCCGCAGCCAGGTACCGAACCCGTTGCCCGCGTCGCCAACCAGGACGAGCGGTTTTCTTTTTCCGGCCGCCAGCCAGGCTTTGATGATCAGTTCAATATTGTTCTCCGGCTCCATTCGTGCCACCAGCAGGAAGTAGCCACCGGGTCTCAATCCCCATTTGCTCAGCTTCCCGATCTCATAACTGTCCGGGAGATCGGCGCCATACGGAATATAGGTTGCTGGGCGCCGGTATTTCTTTTCGATATAGTCCCGGATGCCAAGGCTGTCGGCAACCAGGACATGTGCATGCCGGGCAGCCCATTTTTCGGCGCGGAGGAGGAATTTCCGGACCATAGGGCTGTACTTCGTCCGCTTCCATTCAAGCCCGTCCATGTTGATCACGTTCAGCGCCTTGCCCGGCCAGATGGAATGGAAGATGGAGTTGCTGGTATACCCAAGCTGCAACAGCACGTCGAATTCCCTTCTTCGGGCGTCCATAAGGCAATTGTAGTCATACACGAACTGTCCGGCCGTTCCGATCCTGTTCTCCCAGTCGCTGCAGTGGATGATCCGTACTCCGCGCCAGTCTTTTTCCCGGTAGGGGTGATTGCTTGAATTGTAAACCCATACCGAATGACCACGCCGGACAAGACCGACCGAAAGATATTGGGCAAACTGCTCAAAACCGCCATAGGTGTTGGGAATACCGCGTGTGCCCAGGATGCCGATCTTCATCGGCCGGCCCGGCGCAACTTCCGTCCAGCTCCCGGCGGGAATCGCGTCCAGAAGCTGGTTTTCCGGCGACCCGGTGAAAATAGACTTATTCATAGATGATTTAAGTGCTTAGGTGGCGATCCGGTCTCTCGTGACGGGCCAATACAAGGGTAAACGCGCTCGATATTTCATCGGTTGCCTGCTCAACGGTTGTGGGTTTCAGGAGCCTTTATTTGCGCGATCGGTGAACTTTTCGTTATTTTGCGCCCGGATTGATGCACAGCTGAAAAATTAACTTTTCTCCGGGCAATAAGCTGTATGAAATTGTGTTATTGTGTGGAAAGTCAGGTTTTTCCTCATTTTTGAGGTTGGCCGATATCCCCCAAAAAAAAGTGCTATACAACGCAAAAGCCTTTTAAACGATCTTGACATACAAAGGTCAAAGAAGGCAGATAAGGAATTTTGGTATAATCAATTGACTAATAGGATTTTATATTTTGGACGGTAATTTTGCTAAACCTTTGTTCATATGACAGGATCCACGACTATCGGAAAAACCAGTAAAAAGGCAGTGAATACAAAAGAAAAGATTTCGGTTGATTTTAGAGCATATATCAGTCAAAGGCAGTCTTATCTTCTGAGTAAAAGAATATTTGACATCGTCATTTCGGCCCTTGTTTTGTTGTTCATATTTAGCTGGCTTTTTCCCATTATCTTTTTGCTGATCAAACTGGATTCGAGAGGTCCGGTCTTCTTCGTGCAAAGAAGAGTCGGTTTCCTCGGTCATTCATTCCCCTGCCTGAAGTTCCGTACGATGCATGTAAATTCGGAAGCCGACACAAGGCAGGCTACCGAAAGGGATCCCCGGATCACCCGGATCGGCAGTTTCCTTCGTCATTCCAATTTGGATGAGCTGCCGCAATTCCTGAATGTTCTTGCAGGTCACATGAGTATCGTCGGACCGCGGCCGCACATGTACAACGATTGTATCAATTTCTCCCGTGTAGTGGATTCTTATAAGTTTCGCAACCTCATGAAACCCGGTATCACCGGTCTGGCGCAGGTCAAAGGTTATCGCGGGCCGGCATTGAATTTCGAGCAGATCTTCCGCCGGTATCAGTGGGATGCGTTCTATGTACGTAATGCCGGCTTCTGGTTGGATGTGCGTATCATGCACCGGACCGCTATGCAGACCTTTTCTTATCTCTTCAACAAGGTCATCGCCATCGAAGACCTTTCAGAAATGACTCTCGGCAGGATCGAGCCGAAGAACGTTCTTAACTAATCTTTAACTTATTCAGTCTCCGTCAACGATTGCCTGAATGGCGCGTGCCCACTCGGTTTCCGCGTTCAGAGGTGATCTCGTGCCCGGTCGGTTTTTTGGTTGTAACAATTGCATGGATGCGTGCAACGTTTTTTCGGCAGCGGTTGTCAATGCCCGGAAGATCAGGTGGTTTTGCGTAAAACCAATCGCTTCATCAGATTAACGATTGCTTGCCGGTGCTCCAATGGCATCGTTATTGCTAAAGGAGATTAAAGACGATCGAGAGTTTAATCAAGTGATATAACCAATCCTTAAGTAACATGCAGAGCAGTATTGTTGAATCGCCCATTTATTATCCGGAAACCTGGGAAAAAGGAAACTGGAAGTTTATTCGTGAATATTGGAATGATCGTTATAATTATCTGGTATACAAACGCTTTATGGATGTGTTAACCTCCTTGCTGGTCATCCTGCTGGTATTCCCCTGGTTGTTCCCGGTCCTCATCATATTGATCAAGCTCGATTCGAAGGGCCCCGTCCTTTTTCGCCAAAAGCGGGTTGGTTTCCTTGGCAAAACCTTCTGGTGCTATAAGTTCAGGACCATGTATGTCAATGACTACGCCGACACCCGCCGGGCGTCTAAGAATGATCCCCGGGTTACTCGTGTCGGCTGGTTCCTTCGCAATACCTGTCTCGACGAGATCCCGCAGTTTGTAAATGTTCTGCTGGGGCAGATGAGCATCGTGGGGCCACGTCCGCATATGTTAAAAGATACCCAAGAGTTCTCAAACCTTGTATCCAACTACAACTTCCGCAATATGGCCCGGCCCGGCATCACCGGTCTCTCACAAGTGAGGGGTTATCGTGGTCCGGCCACCAGTTTCGAAAGCATACTCCGGCGATATCAGTGGGACTCCTACTATGTCCGTAATGTCAACTTTCAGCTTGACTTTAAGATCATGTTCGAGACTTGCTGGCTGATGGTCAAATCCCTCTTCTCCCGCGATCAGCCGGTACCCATGGACCACGCCGTTTATTCCCAGGAAGAACGACTGGTTACGGTCAAAAAGATCGCCTGACCCCTGCAAAAAGCCTAACCCCCTGGCAAAAGATTGTTGGTCCGCGGGTAGCGAACTACACAGCTAAAGTCTTAACTTCCGGCTGATTCAAATCAGCCTTATGACTATCAACCGACGGACCGCGATCCGGCAGTTGGCATTATTATCGGCCAGCGCCGCTCTGTTGCCCTCCTGCATGGGCGATCACTCCAAACCGGACCTGGTGCTAAACCATTTCACGGTGAGCGGGGCCGGACAGCTCACACTCGATGCACTAACGTCCACCCTTATTCCGGCTACAGACACTCCCGGCGCCAGGGAGACCGGCTCATCACTTTTCATTCTTAAGATGCTGAATGATTGTTCATCGAAACCGGACCAGGATACCTTTTTCAAAGGTCTCAAACAACTGGATGAAGCATCCCGTAAAATGAACGGCGCTACTTTCGCCGATGCTACCGGTGGTCAACGCGAGGCTCTCCTGACTGCGATCGGCGACTTCCAGATCCCGGGCGACGAATTGAATTTCTTCTATTCAACGGCGAGGAAGCTGACTATCCTGAATTACACCTCCTCACAATATTTTTTGACCAAAGTACAGGTATACGAATTGGTGCCTGGTCGCTGGCATGGCTGCGTGCCGGTTACACCATCACAAAAATCGAATTCTTAGAAAGACTAAACAATTTCTCATGGGAGATACCATCCGGAATAATCGTTATGACGCCATCGTCATTGGCTCGGGAATGAGCGGCGGCTGGGCGGCAATGGCCTTTACCGAAAAAGGCTTCAAGACCCTCGTGCTTGAAAGGGGCCGGGAGGTCAGACATCTCAAAGACTATCCAACCACCAATATGATGCCCTGGGAATTCGAACATCGCGGCGAGATCCCATATGACGTTCGCGAAGCCAATCCTTCGGTCAGCCATTGTTATGCTTTTCGGGAGGATGCGATGCATTTTTTTGTAAAAGACAAGGATCATCCCTATGTTCAGGAGAAGCCTTTCGACTGGATCCGCGGTTACCAGGTCGGCGGTAAATCGATCATGTGGGCCCGTCAAACCCAGCGTTGGAGCGATTTCGACTTCGAAGGCCCCGCAAGGGACGGCTATGCGACCGACTGGCCTATCCGCTATAAAGATCTTGCTCCATGGTACTCTTTCGTAGAGAAATTCGTGGGTATTTCCGGCAACAAGGACGGATTGCCCCAATTACCGGATGGGGAATTTCTGCCACCGCTGGAGTTGACTTGTGTAGAAACCTATTTTGCCGATTTCGTCCGCCGAACCTACAAGGATCGTCCGGTCATTTACGGGCGCTGCGCCCATCTCACCGAGCCGACAGCCTTACATCTGCAACAGGGCAGAGGTCAATGTCAGAAAAGAAACCTGTGCCAGCGAGGCTGTCCGTTCGGTGGTTATTACAACAGCAATTCTGCGACCATCCCCTGGGCTGAGAAGACGGGCAACCTTACATTGCGACCTTTCTCCATTGTCGAGTCCATCATCTATAACGATAAGAAAGGGAAAGCGACGGGCGTTCGCATCATCGACGCCCATTCCAAAGAAATGTTCGAATATTTCGCCCCGGTCATTTTTGTGAACGCCGGCGCCCTTAATACCAACCTTGTCCTGCTGAATTCCATGTCCGCCCGCTTTCCGCACGGCCTTGGAAATGACAACGGCCTGCTGGGTAAGTATGTAGCCTTTCATAACTATCGCGGACATATCACCGCAGAATATGACGGATTTCAGGACCGGACGACGGACGGCCGGCGTCCGACCGGAGCTTATATTCCCCGCTTCCGAAACCTCTTCCGGCAGGACAAGGACGCCGATTTTCTGCGTGGCTATGCCGCGGGCTTTTCCGCCTTCCGGTCATTCGATCACCCGGCCGATGGGGTTGGACAAACGTTGAAACAACATCTTTCCGCGGGCAAGCCCGGGCTCTGGCGTGTCGGCTCCCATATGATGGGCGAGACGATCCCGAAAGAGACCAACCAGGTCAGCCTGGATCCGGTCCTGAAGGACGCCTGGGGTATGCCCCAGCTAAAGATCGATATCAGCTATGACGATAACGATGAGAAAATGCTGAAGGACTTTTTTAAGCAAATGACCGAGATGTATTCCGCCGCGGGTTTTACCAATATCAAAACCAGCGACACGGGACAGGCGCCGGGTCTCGATATCCATGAAATGGGCGGCGTTCGGATGGGAAATGACCCCCGGACCTCGCTGCTGAATGAATGGCATCAGCTTCATGCCTGTAAAAATGTATTTGTGACGGATGGGGCGTGCATGACCTCGACCTCCACCCAGAACCCTTCGCTGACCTATATGGCTATGACCGCGCGGGCCGTCGACTACGCCATAGCATGGGGGAGGAAATCGGTATATTCGTAGCACTATGAAGAGCTTCATATTAACTATTGTCGCCTTTCTTATCGTCATTTTGACGCTTAACGCAGGTTACTATCCCGCCTGGTTCAACTCAAAGCCTGTCGGATACTGGAATGACTTTCTAAAGGAGAGGGATGACACGCTCGACGCGGCAGGGATCATGAAAAGCCGGTATGGCATTTCTTATCAGATCTCCGCAAGGATAAAGGAGGTTGTGGAAAAAAAGAATGTCGCTAATCCCGTCATTCTCCTCGAACCGAACGGCTACTACCGCGACTCCCTGCATATCTATCCGAAGGTCCGCGCTCCCGAGCCGGCGGTATTTTATTATTATACCGGGCTTGAAGGGGTCTGGATAAACTCGCCTGACGTCGACAAGGCTAACTTCCTGGTCCGGGTCACGAAGAAGGGCGTAACCCTCGATGCTATCCGTAGCAAAGAGCAATTGCAGCAGATCCTGGCCTTTTATCGAAAATTCAATCCCATATTATAATCCAATGCTGCTTCTGGTCTATCTGCTTCTGTTGTTATATTACCTGGTCTCGGGATACGGAGTGCTGACGTTATTCCGCCTGCGGCTGAAGCCGGCTTACATGCTCACACTTTCCATGCTTCTGGGCGTCGCCGTCGCATCGCTGGTCCCATTCCTGATGCAACTGCTTTTTATCCCGCTCATCCCCGCGACCGTCTTTGGCGCTTTGATCCTGGCAGCCCTGGCGCTGAACATCCCGGGCATCCGGCGCATCTGGCGGGAAGGCTTTGTTGCTTTCCGCCGGTCCTTTGCCCCGCCGCGGTTCCGCATCCTCCCCTATGAGATCCCGTTCCTGGCCATCTTCGTTTTCCTCGCCGCAGTCAGCATCTGGCGGTGCTATTATCTACCGCCTACGTCCCGTGACGCCCTTTCGGGGCCGGAAGCCATCGCTGAATTCACCGTGCGCGAGCATACGATGATCAATTCCTTTTTTAACATAGATCTCTCGACGACCAACAATCAATTCAAATCTCCGTTCCTTATCAGCCTTCAGGTGATCTGCAAGATGGCCGGATTCCCTTTCGGTCAGATCTGGCTGAGCGCGGTGTTCGTCAGCTTTACGATCTTTCTGTATCATGCCCTGAAGGAAAAACTTCATCCGGTCATTGCCGGGTTGCTCCTGCTGCTGTTCCTGATGACCCCCGAGGTATATGCCTACACCTTCATGATCCTGTACGACTACAGCAACATGGTCTTCTTTTTCCTAAGCCTCTGGTTCCTGTTCGGATATTTTCGCGACCGGTCTTCCTCATGGCTCTATTTTTCGGGCCTTCTAATGGGTATCGCTACTTATATCCGGTCGGAGACCCTGGTGCTGGCCTTGTTTTTCCTCCCGCCTATCCTGCTGGCTCTAAGGCGTGAACCTGCCCGGAAGATCGTGCTGGCCGGGCTGTACTTCATATTGCCCGCACTCCTGGGCTATTATCTGCCCGGGCCGCTTTATATCGGGCATTATCTTCCGGCTCATTATGACCTGGGCGGATTGGTGAATAATAACCTGACCAACCTGAGCCCGCTTTTTCAACGCTATTCGGATATCGTGACCCATCTGATCGGCAGCACGTTCGGTATTCACTTGTGGGGCTATATCTATTTTGTTGCGGCCGTTTGTCTGGTTGCCGAGATCTTTTTTGCGGGCCGTTTCAACCGGGAGGCGCGTAACTGGCTTTACGCCATACTGGCGCTCTATGTCGGAATTGGCGCTCTTGGCTTCCTGTTGCCGCTGGTCGACCTGAACGATACGACCAAACGGGAACTCTTCAAGATCCTGCCGCTGCTCCTTTTGTATCTGGCCAACAATGCCGCCCTGCTCCGTCTTTCTCAATGGATCACCGGCTGGGAAAGGAAGCCGGCGGCGATAGGGAAAACGCTTCCGGCGGCGGGGGTTGCCGTGGGAGCGAAGCGGCCGGTGGCTTCGGCAGCAAAGAAACGCCGGAAGAAATGATCGGGAGCTCGCGGACAGAATTGGGTCTCACCCGGCCCATCCTACCCGGTCGAGACTTCTGAACTGCATCGCCTCCGCAAGATGTTCCGCGTGGATACGGTCGCTGCCGGCGAGGTCGGCTATAGTCCGGCCGATCTTCAGGAGATGGTCATGGGCGCGCATCGACAGTCCAAGATCATCCATGGCGCTCCGTAACAGCTTCTGCCCGCGACTATCGACTTTACACCCTATCCGCAGGATCTTGTTGCTCATTTGCGCGTTGCAATGGAAGCCCAACTCCTCATATCGCAGGCGTTGCCGTTCCCGCGCGGCCATCACCCGTTCCCGGATGGTAGCCGACGTCTCGGCCGGAACATCGGTCACCGCCTCATCATAAGGGACCGGGACGACCTCTGCCTGCAGATCGATCCGATCGAGCAACGGACCGGAGATCTTGTTGAGATACCGGATCACCCCGCCGGGCGGACAGGTGCAGCTCTTTATCGGGTGGCCGTAATAACCGCAGGGACAGGGGTTCATCGCCGCTACGAGGATAAAAGAAGCGGGGAACTCCGCCGAATGCCTTGCCCGGCTGATCAGGACTTTTCGTTCTTCCATGGGTTGACGCATCACCTCCAGGACGTTCCGGTCGAATTCAGGCAGTTCATCGAGGAAAAGGACGCCATTGTGAGCAAGCGAGATCTCGCCGGGCTGCGGATAGCTGCCGCCTCCGACCAACGCGGAACCCGAGATCGTATGATGCGGGCTGCGGAAGGGGCGTTGTGACAGCAGGGCGGTATTCTCCGTCAATTTCCCGGCGACGCTGTGGATCTTGGTGGTCTCCAGCGCTTCATGCAGGCTTGGCGGTGGCAGGATGCCCGGCAGACGCCGGGCGAGCATGGTTTTACCGGCTCCCGGCGGACCGATCAGGATGATATTATGCCCGCCCGCCGCGGTGATCTCCATAGCCCGTTTGATCCCATCCTGCCCTTTGACGTCGCTGAAATCGAGATCGGATGAGGGTGTGGCGCTGCGGAACGCCGCCCTGGCGTCTACGGTCACCGGCTTGAAATCCGACCGCTCCCGGAAAAACCCGATCACCTCCCGGAGATGGGTGAACGAAAACACTTCCAGCTGGTTGACGATGGCCGCCTCCGATCCGTTGGATCGCGGAATAAGCAGGCTCCTGAACTTCTCCTTGCGCGACTGGATGGCGATCGGTAGCGCGCCCTTAATGGAATGGATCTGGCCGTCCAGCCCCAGTTCACCCATAATGACATAGTCCTTCAGCGTATCGGCCGGCAGCTGCCCGCTGGCTGCCAGCACTCCGATGGCGATCGGCAGATCGAAGGCGGATCCCGTCTTGCGGATACCCGCCGGCGCGAGGTTGATCACCAGTTTGGTGCGCGGCATGAAATAACCGTTGCTCTTGATGGCGCTCTCGATGCGCTGAATGCTTTCCTTGACAGCGCTATCGGCCAGGCCGACCACATAAGTATGAAGCCCCTCCGTTACATTCACTTCGATGGTAATGGTGATTGCCTCCACGCCATACACCGCACTACCGAATAACTTCACCAGCATACCGAAAACGTTTAGCCGGTAAACCTAGAAAATAAATCAGGAAATTTTTTGAAAACCTGTGTTGCGTTCCACGAGGAGTGTTTCACAGCCGTGGTTTTTCCACCGGGGGCGGTAGCCTCAGGGTCACAACTTTTCCAGCATTTCCACGACCTTCTCCCGCTTGAGGATCAAATAACCGATCCGGTCGTTGCTGATCCCATCCTTTAGCTGATAGCTGAACTCCAGCTGATCATCCACGACATTCGTCTCGAAATACCGGAACAAGATGTTCGGATATTCTTTCAGGTCTTCGCCGATCTCATACAGGTGTGTTGAAAGGATGAACAGTGATTTACGGATGCGGATAAGACCTTTTATGACGGTGATACTGCACTTCATGGCATCCTGGACATTCGTCCCTTTGAAAAGCTCGTCGATCAGCACGAGCCATTTCTTTTGCCCGCCGATCTTCTCCAGCGTATTACGGATGCGTTGTACTTCATTGAAAAAAAAGCTTTCTCCCTTGCTGATGTCATCCATGACATTGATATTGCTGAGGATGCCGTCGAAGAGACTTAACCGCATCGAAGCCGCCGGGACGCCCATCCCCAGATGTGCGAGGAATACCACGACGCCGACCGAGCGGATGAAGGTACTTTTGCCGGCCATATTGGCGCCGGTAAGAAAAAGGAAATTCGCATCCTTATCCAGCCGGACATCATAGGCCACGGCCTGTGGCAGCAATAAATGATAAAGCGACGTCGCTTCCAGATAGGGGTCGGCCTGATCGACGAATACGGGAAAACTAAGCTGGAAACGCCGGGTCGCCATTGCCATGGAATACCAGGCATCCAACCGGCTGTGGATCTCGATCAGCGACTGCATGGCGGTCTTGAACCTTACGCGGACAAAGTGACCGTAATGGATGATCTGGATGGGATTGAATTTAACGCCTGGCGAGATTTTCGCCATCGCCTGCAGGACTTCCTGGTCCAAGAGCCGCTGCGCACGTTCCAGCAGCTCGCCCAGCAACCGGGGACGGCCGGGTACATTTAGCAGCTTCACCAGCTGATCCATCCCCCGGACAAAGTCCACAAAATGTCCAACCGAATACCGGACCATCGCAAAGTCGGCGGAGTGAAAGAATTTGTAGCTTAATGCGGCGGGGAGGTTGAGCGCCTGCGGGATATCGTCGATGGCCGTCTCGTAGAACTTCTCCATCACCATAATAGTCCCGTTGCTGATGGAGGCCGGCCATTGATCCAACCTTTCGAGGATCAGCCCCAGCACCTGTTGGGTGGCATGGATATCTTCCAGCCTGGCCAACGGATTGCCGAACGTTTCCAGCAGCAGGTCCCGGCCGGCCCTCGTCCGGGTAAAATCCAGCTTGTGGAATATGGAGAATTCCTCTTGACGGCTAAAAAGGGACAGGTCCTCGTATGTAGTATTATCGATTTCCATAATATCGAATTGAGCGGCGGGCATGGGCGTCGAAATTCAGCTGATCAACACGGGTCTCACCGGTCGAACCGTAGCCGCTGGCCCCATTGAGATTCATCGAAGCCCCCATTTCCATAGACCAGATGACCATTTACGAAAGTATGGGTCACCGTGGCCGGGAATCGAAACCCCTCCAACGGGCTCCAGCCGCATTTATACAGGATATTCCTCCGCTCGACGCCGGAGGGCTGGTTCAGGTCCACCAGTACAAGATCCGCAAAATATCCTTCCCGAAGATATCCGCGTTCGGCGATCTGGAAACAGACGGCTACCGAATGGCTCATTTTCTCCACGACCTTTTCGAGGCTGATCCTTCCTTCCCGTACATAATGCAGCATGAGCAAAAGCGAATGTTGTACAAGCGGGAGCCCGGCATGCGCCTTTTCATACGATCCCGATTTCTCTTCCAGCGTATGGGGAGCGTGGTCCGTCGCGATCAGATCCAGCCGGTCATCGAGCAAGGCCGTCCACAGCGCCTCCCGGTTGTGCGGGGCTTTGATCGCGGGATTACACTTGATCTTGTTGCCCAGCCGGGCGTAGTCATCGGCCGTAAAATGCAAATGATGCACACATACTTCGGCGGTGATACGCTTCTCCTGCTGCGGGATCAGATTGGTGAACAGCTGCATTTCCTTTTCCGTGCTGAGATGAAAGACGTGCAGGCGGCTATTGTGCTTCTTGGCGAACTGGATGGCCGTAAGCGAAGATTCGAAACAGGCCTCGGCATCCCTGATCCGGGGATGGTCGGCTGCTACCAGCTCCCGGCCTTCCTGCCGCAACCGCTCGAGGTTCTGCCGGATGATCTTCTCATCTTCGCAATGGGTGGCGATCAGCACTTCGCAGTCCCGGAAAAGCCGGTCCAGGGTCAGGTAATTGTCCACCAGCAGATTTCCAGTGGAAGAACCCATGAAGATCTTGATGCCGCAAACATCCCGCTTTTTGTCATTTGTCCGAAGGGCTTCCTCCGCGTTGTCGTTGGATGTGCCCATGTAGAAGGAATAATTGGCCAGCGCGCTTCGGGCGGCGATCGCATATTTGTCCTCGAGCAGATCCTGGGTAAATGCCGGCGGGATGGTATTGGGCATTTCCATAAACGAGGTGACGCCGCCGGCCACGGCCGCCTTCGCTTCCGTGTAGATGGTAGCCTTGTGCGTTAGCCCCGGTTCCCGGAAATGAACCTGATCATCGATCACGCCGGGCAATAAATGCTTTCCGTCACCGTTGATCTCCGTAACCGCAAAAGCGGGCTGGAGGTTGGTCCCGATCTTTTCGATCCGGCCGTTTTTAACTAATAAATCTCCTGTACTAATCCTACCTTCGTTAACTATAGACGCATTCCTGATCAAGTAATTACGCATAGAGAAAATTGATGTATACCCTTTATGATGCAATTTATTAAAACCCTTGCAAGCCAAAGGATAATTTTAGGGACCGTCGTTCTGCTGCTCCCCGGTCTGGCCGGAGCCCAATCCAGCTTTCTTCCCCAGGGCTCTGCCTACGATCATTTCCTGGACCGGATGCAGATCATTCAACAGACCAATCCCACGCTGAACTTCAGTTCCGACCGGCCGATCAGCCGGAAGACGGCGGTCCGGATGGCCGAAATGGCCGATTCCCTGTCGAGGAAATATCCGTATGATGAGGATTATCATCTTTCGCCGGTTGACCAGGCTACGCTCCATTCCCTCCTGCTCAACAATATCGAATGGACGCGGGTGAGCAAAGATAGTTTTACCAGCAAAAGACCCTGGTTCAATACTTTTTATCAGGAAAAGGCAAATTTCTATGAGGTTTCGGACAAGGAGTTCTTTCTGGCCGTTGACCCGGTGATCGAAGAGACGCAATCCGTGGAAAGCGGTAATAAGGAGCGGGTCTTTCTGAATGCAAAGGGGCTCACCCTGCGGGGGGTGATCGGCGGAAAGTTGGGCTTCTCCGCTTTTATTACGGACGATCAGGAGAGAGGGCCGGCCTTCTTTCAGCAGCGGGCCGAACAATTCCGGGCGGTGCCCGGCGCCGGCTACTATAAGCATTTCAAGAAGGACGCCTATGACTACTTCGACAGCCGGGCCTCGATCTACTTCAATGCCCTGAAATACTTCGACATCCAGATCGGGTACGATAAGAATTTCATCGGTGACGGCTATCGGAGCCTGCTCCTGAGCGACTATGCGGCGCCGTACTCCTTTATCAAGATCAATACCCGTGTCTGGAAGCTAAATTATCAGGTGATGTATATGCAGCTGGTCGACCAGCATTTTGCTCCCGACTCCGATTTCCTTTATCCCAGGAAATATGGTGTGATCCACCATCTTAGTATAAATGCTTTTCCATGGGCGACCGTTGGTATATTTGAAAATGTCATTTTCACCCGCACCAATGGCTATGACTGGTCTTATCTGAACCCTGTCGCCTTCCTCGTTTCGGCGCAACAACAAAACGGCAGCCCGGACAAAACGACCGCCGGTGTGGACCTTAAACTGAATATCGGCCATACCGTCCAGCTATACGGGCAATTGATGATCGACGAATTCATCCTCCACCAGATCCTGCATTACTCGGACGGCTACTGGGCCAACAAGCAGGGTCTTCAGGCAGGCATAAAATACATCAACGCCTTTGGCGTCCGGAATCTCGACCTCCAGCTGGAGACCAACATCGTCCGGCCTTATGCCTATCAGCATAACGACACCGTCGATAACTACAGTCATTATAACCAGCCGCTAGCGCATCCGCTCGGCGCCAATTTTGCCGAAATGGTCGGGATCATCCGTTATCAGCCGGCGTACAAATGGAACCTGGAAGGCAAGCTGATCTACTATAAGCAAGGTCTCGATTCGGCTGGGATCAACTTCGGCGGGAATATCTTCGAGAACTATACGACGCGTCCGCGGGATTATGGATTCCAGATCGGTTCAGGAATCCCGGCTAATGTAATCAATGTCTCGGGGCTCGTATCGTATCAATGGAGGGAGAATGTATTTCTGGAGTTATCGGCTATGTACCGGCGATTCTCGGTTAGCGATCCTACCGACACTTATCATTCCTCCAGCTCCACTACGCTAACGGCAGGCGTCCGGATCAACATGTTCAGAAGGCAATACGACTATTGACGATAATCACGTCACTGCCAGCAATACGGCGACATAGTGAAGGATCGCGGCGGACAGCACGAATCCGTGCCAGACGGCATGCGTGTACTTATATTTATCCCAGATGTAGAAAAAGACCCCCACTGAATAAAGCACTGCGCCGACTATAATAAAATTCAGCACCGGCGCCGGGAGCTCATCAAAGAAACGGTGACCGCCCACGAGCATGATCCAGCCCATCGCCAGATAAATGACCGTCGACAGGATCTCATATTTTCCGGTGTAATACAATTTGAAAAAGGTTCCAGCTACAGTGAGCGCCCAAAGGATGACCAGAAGCGTCATTCCAAAAGGATTGTGCATGTACACCAGTAAGAACGGCGTATACGTGCCGGCGATCAGGAAGTAGATACTGATGTGATCGAATTTTTTGAAAAGCCGTTTTTCTTTTGGCTCCGAAGTGAGGTGGTATACCGTAGAAGCGCCAAACAACAATAAGAAGCAGAATCCATAAACGCCTGCTCCGATGATGCCAGCCATATTGTGATGGGCAGTGGCCAATCCAGTCAGTACCGGTAACCCGGCAATGCCGAAAAGGACGCCGGCGCCATGGATAAGCCCATTGACGACTTCCTGTTTGCGCGTGTAGCTGACAATTTCCTGTTTACGGATCTGAATGTCCTGATTACGGATTTGAGTGTCCATGCTGGTGAGGATTTCCCACTGGACAACAGCAATTGACGGGCCAGCGTTCGCACGGGCGTTGTTAAAGTCGAACTAGCCTTCAAAAATTAACGAAAATACGATCATCCGTGTCTTGAGCTTGTCGATGGTATTTGAATACTGCAAATTGGGATCGCGGTCATGAACATTTTTTATCCCTTCACTGATCTTGAGCTCCGGCGATAAAATAAAAACGGGGAAATAGAATTGGAATCCGATCCCGCCTTCCACGCTGAAGTCCGATGGTGACAGCTTGACGAGGTTCTGCGCCTTACGCGCGGAAGAATTGGAGGCCAGGTCATATTGGTAATTAACGCCGCCGAGCATATAGACCCGGAAATTATTGATCCGGTCGGAGAGGAATTTGACGTGTGCGGGGAAGCCTAACAAAAGCGACTGAATCTGTTTAGTGGCCAGGCTGGTCTCACCGGCCGGCGGATAGTTGACGTGATAGGCGAGGGTATTGGAAGCAAAGATGAATTCCGGAAAGGCGAGGCGGAATTCGAGGTGATCCATGACACGAAAAGTGAACATCCCGGAGACGCCGAACCCGCCCGAATTCAATGGGTTGACATACAATACACTATCGCTTTGGAGAAATTTAGGATGCGCACTGACCTGGAAATGAGACTGTTCATACATAAACCCGATACCGAGGTAAAAGGGTTTGGAATCATGATCCGGTAAATTCAGTTGATCCCGCAGCTGCGCGTCGACCCGCGTCCCTGCGGCCAACAGCCCCAGAAGAAATACAATGGTACGGATACCCCCCCTTTTCGAAAATCCAAATACTTCCATAATCAATTTAAAATCAATAAATTAACTAATCGGCTAAAGATCGAGGGTAAATAATCTCTATAGGCTTGATTTTGGAATTAGTACATAACGGTAAAATGACCGATTAATTGCCGTCGTTAACCTTTTCTGCGGTATAGACCGAACAGATGCCGAGGCTTAGCCGTCTCAATCCGGTATGGGCATAGCCACATCCGGTAAGGATGCGGATCAACTGTTCTCCTTCGGGGAAGGCCAGCACCGAATCATTCAAATATTGGTAGGCTTCCCGGTTGCCGGAAGCGATCCCCGCGATCCGGGGCGCCACCCGCCGCATGTATGCCTTATACAGCTGGCTGATACCCGGCGTCCGCGGCTGCGAGAACTCAAGCACCACCAACTTGCCGCCGGGCTTCAGCACTCTTTTCATTTCCCGCAACCCATTCTCCAGGTTCTCGAAATTGCGAACGCCAAAGGCTACCGTAATGGCATCGAACTGATCATCGGGAAAGGGGAGCGCCTCACTATCGCCTGACCGCAGGGTTATCCTGTCATTCAGCTTTAATCGTGCCAGCTTCTGTCTTCCGATCTCAAGCATGCCGGCTGAAATGTCCACCCCGGTGATATGGGCTTGCGGAAAGCTGCGCGCAAGCAATACTGCCATATCCCCGGTCCCTGTCGCCACATCGAGCACCGTGCCCGCCGGCAGACCACGCAATTCCCGGATCGCCCTTTTGCGCCAGTAGACATCGATCCCGCCCGACAGGAAGCGATTCAAAAAATCATACCGAAAAGCGATCTTATCGAACATTTCGGCGACCTGTTGCTTTTTCCCCAGTCCGGAGCCCTTGAAGGGGACGATCTTGTCATGTGAATAATTGGTCATGGCGGCGGCAAAGATACGCCGATGGCGGCAAACGCAGATATTGGTATCTTGCGTCCTTATTCAGTCGTATGGTCATTCGCTCTGCAGTTTATATCATCAGTAGCCCGGACTATCTCCATTGCCCAAGTCCGGACCGGCCGGAATATGCTTTTATCGGCCGCAGTAATGTCGGCAAGTCTTCGCTGATCAATTTGCTGTGCAACAAGGACAAATTAGCCAAGACCTCCGTAACTCCCGGAAAAACCCAGCTTATCAATCACTTTTCGGTTAATGACGAGTGGTACCTTGTCGATCTTCCCGGCTATGGCTTTGCCAAGGTTTCGCAGACCCAGCGGAAGAAGTGGGAAAAAATGATCGAAGACTATCTGCGAAAGAGGGCGAACCTCGTAACTGTTTTTGTTCTCATCGACAGCCGTCATTCGCCCCAGAAGATCGATCTGGAATTTGTAAATACCCTCGGGGAATGGCGGATCCCTTTTTGTCTCGTATTTACAAAAGCAGACAAAGAGAGCCAGCGGACGGTCAGTATGAACATAAAGGACTTTCTGAGCAGGATGCGCGCCAGCTGGCAATTCCTTCCAGAGCATTTTATCACCAGCACGGTAAAGAAAATGGGCCGGGATAAGATCCTTGGTCTGATCGAAGAGGGGAACAAAGAGTTTGAAGAAGCTAAAAATGGAGGGGAGACAATTCCTTAGATCGTGTTGGGTCACGAACTGTAGCGGTGACGGAGAGGGTAGGGCAGCCTGTCAGTTGACCACTTTGTTTGCGCAGCTGCTGCTGGCGAACGCTTCAGGCTTGGCTTTGAATGCAAATCCCATCCCAAGGATATAGCCCATTGCTTCCTTGAGGGCGTCATTGCTCTTGAAATGCGGATTGGTGTTGATGTCAGCATGTACTTCCATGTCGACATTGTACCGGCTGAAGAGGTTGCAGAGCTCATACGCGATCTCGATGCTCTTTGCCACTTCGACCAGCATCCGTTCCTTGATCGTGTACTGGTGCCTGGTCTTTTCATTGTGGATGAACATGAATCCGCCATGCCCTTCCCGGAGAAAGACGATCACCGTAGCAAATTCCGTTTCAAGACCTTTTACCTGGGAGTCGGTGCCGATGCAAACTTTTAGCCGATAGCCTTTTTCGGTTTCTCGTCGGATGGCATTTTCCACGGCATCAAGAATGGGGAGCTCGATAGGATCGCCATTAAATTTTCGCCATAGCATATATCAATGTTTTTCGAATTTACCGAAAAACCGGTTAAACGCAAAATTAATACTGCCCGGTGCTGAGCATGACCAACGTGCAGGCTTCGACCGGCTGGATGCCGTTAGCGGATGCGATGGCTTTCAGCTCCGGATTCTCGGCACCCGGATTGAAGATAATGCGTCTGGGATGTAACGAAAGGATATAGTCGTAGTATTCCTTTTGATTGGCGGCGTTCAGGTAGAGCGTAACCGTATCCACGTCCGTTATGGTTCGCTTATCCGTCGTGATCTCTACGTCCCCGACAGTCGCCGCCTTCCGGCCAACGGCGGCAACCTGGTGGCCGGCATTTCGCAGCCGGCGTACTGCCATGTAGCTGTATCGTGAAGGATTGGCGGAGGCCCCCAATACAATCGTCTTTTTTTCGGACATGATGAACTAATAACAATCATCTCCTATGATTTGTTCGGACGCCGAACCCCTTCACGGCGGGGAAAACTATTCTTTCGGACAAGTATACCGCTTTTCCTCCTTGAAGGTGAAGCCCTTTCCGGGCCGGATCACCAGCGCGAGATAGATGCCGCCATTGGCCATCTTTGTTTTGGTGAAAAGGCCGGACCAGTTATCGATGCCCATTAGCAGCGGTCCCACTTTGAATGCGCCGCCTACCCAGACCTTTCCATCCGTGGTAACTTCCACGGGTAAATAGGCTCCAAGCCGTTTGACCTCCCAGCGAGGGGTGACCGATAGCAACGTGATCTCCTTTGTGAAAAGCCGCTGTCCCTTGTCAGACCCGCCAAGATTGAGCGTAAGGTTGGCATTGACCGCAAAATGATCGGGGAGCGGCCGGTCGACGTTGATGACCAGCCGGGCAGGATTCCAAACTTTGAATTCGCCATGAAGGGAATTGAACGAACTGACGATGGTCGCCATGCTGTCATTGAAACCGGCTACGCTTTTGATGCGGGCGAACTTTTGATTCAGCGCCGAATCGGTCACGCTCGTCTTTGGATCGCCAAGGACGCTGCTTAGCGATCCGTACTTGTATTGATTGTAGCCGAGGTCCAGCAGGGAAACCCCGATCTTCCAGTCGTAGTCGTAATAGCTGTCGCCTTCGCCATAGACATCCACCGTTTGCGGCTTTACCAGGTACTCGGCCCCGAGATCGACAGCCGCTCCGGGTTGAGTATGACCCAGGAAATCTTTCACGTTCTGGATCGCGGAATGATTTTTCTTCCAGTAGTCATAATTGGCGGAATATGCATACCGGCCGCTGCCGGCGGCAAGGTCATAGACAGTGAGTATGCTGCCGCTCGTGATGTTACGATTCACCGAGCCGCCGTTCATCTGAGCATATGCTCCCGAGATGCCCCGCATGCCTTTTACCGTCACCCCGGCGTTCAGGCGCCCGTAGGCGTCGTCCAGCACGGTCCTGCCGTAACTGATGAACCCTTCGACCCAGCTGCTGCTCACGAGGTTGGCATTGTATGTCGTCGATCCGTTCAGACTAAAGAACTCATTCATGTTCTTCAGCGTGTCACTGTAAAAGGCCGGCCCCGTCCGGGCTGAGGCATAGCCGCGGATATTGGCGCCAAAACAGATCGCCTGGTTGCGGCCCATGGCCAGGCGCACATTCAGCAGATGAATGTTGAAGTTGAAGGCGGCATATCTCGCTAACCGGCCATTGACCCAACTATAGTGAAGGGTATCCTTTGTCAGGTAGCCGAAATTGGTAAATTTGAGGGCGTTGGTAGTATTGGTTTCCTGTAGGGAAAAAAGCGTAATGTCCCAGGGATAGGGGGTATTGACGATGGATGCGGGATTATTGGCAACTCCGATCGCACCTGCAAATGGCGAACCTTCAATGGCATGATAGTCCTGTGCCCTGCTTGACAATGAAAAGATCAGCAAAAAGTAAAGTACGGTGGCGGCTAATTTCATTTACCTGCATTAAAACGGTTCCCCATGGGTCTGACGGATCAGGAACGATACAAATCCCGGAAAAGGCTTCAGCGAAGATAGCAAAAGATTCGTACGCCGCTCGCTGCCGAACCAGGCTTGTAAAAGCCTTCCCACCCACAGCCGTCTTCCAAATTGTCCGTTCCATCGGTCCGTGTATTCCTGCTCCAGCTCATAGCGCGCAAGCTGCCCTTTTAAAAACGCATCGATGCACCGATAAGCTATCTTACTGCCATGCAAGGCCATGCTCATTCCGTTCCCGGCCAACGGTGGGATCATCCCCGCGGCATCACCGGTAAACAGGACATGATCCTCCACCCGCGTCCGCCGCTCATAGCTGATCTGAGATATAGTTACGGGTTGGGCAAAGAGAAAGTTGGCTGACGAAAAGATTTTGTCGAGAAAAGGATTCCGCCGAAGGATCATCTTTTCCATTTCCGGGATCGAATTTCCGCTTTCCCGCAAGTTGCGGGCCGTCGTTATATAGCAAAGACAGCATTTCCCATCTTCGATCCGCGAGATTCCGCAATAACCGTCCCTGAAGTTGTGGAGACTGATCATATCGGCCGGGATGTCGGCACGGACATGATATTTAACGCCCACATAGTTGTTGAGGCGATCCGATCTTTTTTGGGTGAAGGCGCGCCGCCATTTGATATCGAGGTTACTTCGTTTGCCATACGCGGCACAGGCTATTTTAGAGTAGAAGGCTCCGTCGCTTGTCCGGACCGTGAACATTGGCCGCTCGAATTGCATATCGGTCACTTTCACGGATTCCCGCAGCTCCACGCCTTCCGCGCGTGCGATCGCGGCCATCGCCGAATCCAATTTATAACGACTGATCCCAAACCCGCCCAATGGCAGCTCATGGGTGATCGAGTTGCCATCCGGCGCCGATACCTGCAGCTGGCGAATGACGGGCAGGTTCCAGTCGCTCAACGGCAGTCCAAGTTCCTCCAGGAAATTCCAGCTTTCCAGGCTGACATACTCTCCGCAGACCTTGTGATAAGGATAGGTTTCCTTCTCCAGCAACGCAACCGAATAACCGGCCCTGGTCAATTGGATCGATAGCGCCAACCCCGCCAGCCCGCCGCCCGCGATGATCACGTCGTATGATCTGCTATCCGGCCGCATAGGAGACAGTTAATCCGGTGGACCGGTAGAGCAACCACCGGAAAGCCCATTTCCATTTTAGCTGATACGCTTCGATCCCCGCTTGTTGCAGGATCGATTTCCATTCCGCCCGGGTGAACCCCCGCAATACCGACAAAGGAGCATCATTCTTTACAAGGTATGATTTCGACCACCACCCGGTCAGCCAGCGAATGGAATAATAGGCCAGCGGATGCCGGTGCAGATCGTTGACGTACCAGCCCGTCATGCTGTTCCCATCCATCCAGCGGATCATCGTCACCAACTCCTCGTCGGTAAAATGATGACAGAAGAGCGATGAGAAGATGATATCGGGCTTCCCCCGGTCGAACGTTACGTGCCGGTAATCCGAGTGCAACCATTCCGCGTGCCCGCCCTGCCATTGTTGCATCGCCACTTCGATGCAATGCCCGTTGATATCGACGCCGACCATTTCGGCATCGATCCCGCGGCGGCGACAATACCGGCTCAATACTCTGAGGTTATCACCGCCGCCGCAGCCGATCTCACAGATACGGATCCTTCGCCTGCCGCCCAAAAGCCGTCGTAACCCCAGGATGCTGATCCGATGTCCGCCCAGCCAGGTATTGATAAAATCCAGCTCCCGCATGTTCTGCAGGATATCGGCAAATGGAATGCTGTCCTGATCGAGGATCTCCTTCTCGTAGCTGCGCTTTGCAAATCGGGTCATGCTATTTCGTTTCTGCGATAAATGTCTCCATGGTAAGCCCGGGACCAAAGGCGGCGCCGAAGATGCGATTGGGCCGGCCATGTTCGAGCCTGGCCATCATTCGCTGCAGGACAAAGAGGATAGTGGGCGAAGACATATTTCCAAAAAGTTTAAGGGTTTCATAACTGTCAGCCAGGTGGCTGCCCGGCAGGGAAAGACTTTTGGCAATGGTATCGAGGATCTTTTTACCGCCGGGGTGGATACACCAGTGGCTGACCTGTTGCTGACGCAGCCCGGTTTTTTCCAATGCGCGGCCCACCAGACCGGTGAAATCAGCTTCGATCAGATCGGCCACATAATGGCTCAGGGTCATCTGAAAACCGGTGGAAGAAAGATCCCAGGTCATTTCACTTTTCCCTTTGGGTACGATCTCGGAATAGAAGCCCTTTAAAGTTATTCCTTCGGCGGGATCGTCATCCGGCGTCACCAGGACGGCAGCGGCTCCATCTGCGAAAAGAAGGCTGGATAACATATTGTCGATCGTCGGCTCCTGTTGGAAATGTAATGTGCAAAGCTCCGTGCATACGATGAGGACTCTGGCGTCCGTATCCCTTGCGATCAGGGCGTCGGCAAGCTTCAGCGCATGTACGGCAGCGTAACACCCCATGAAGTTTATCGAAGTACGGAACATGGTCACGGGCAATCCCAGGGCTTCCACCAGTTCCAGGTCGAGCCCGGGGGCGCTTACCCCGGTACAGCTCACGGTAATAAGATGGGTGATCCGTGTCGCTTTTCCTTTTCCTTCGATACAGCGGCCAATGGCCGATGCCGATAAAGCCGCAGCATATTCACGATACAGGGCCATCCGCTGCTCCAAAGAGGGAAAGGGCTCGAGGTTTTCCGTAGGCGGATAGAATTCCCATTCGGTTATAGGCCGGGTATAGTCGGGGATCACCGAATACCTCCACTCAATTCCACACTGCTGGTAAAGGAACTTTAACTTTCTATTTGACTGACCGTCCAACGCATAGATCCGTTGCATGAAGGGGAGAATATCTTCCTGGCGGTGTCTGTAGGCTGGAACAGCCGTTCCAATAGAAATGATCTTGCTCAAAATATGCTGCTTGTTTAACTATATTTCATCGCTGCAAAGATAAGACCAACGGCCGCATGCCGGCATCTACAGTCCGCCGATGATCAGTACGAGAATGAATCCCAGGTTTAAGCAAATCGAACCTAACACGTTCATTCGGATCGAGTTGACATAACTAGCCCGGGCGGGATCCCGCCAAACTTTGACAGCCCATATCAGGAAATAAACGACTACCGGTACCATACAGGTTGCCAGCACTTTGAATTCTGTCAGTTGCAAGGTCGACAGGAAATACCAGGCCAGGATAAGAAAAGCGGCAACATAGATCAGGCCTGTGAAGACAAAGCTTCCCCGATAACCCAACAGCATGCTCAGGGTCTTCACTCCATCCCGGCGGTCGGCTTCATGTTGATATATTTGTGTCAGCGGGTAGAAGCCGCCCAGCAGCAGCGAGCTGGCAACCATTGCTTCCACAGGTGCATTCAGACTTTCTGATCCCGCATTCAACGGATGGCTGCCCTGATATACGATAAAAAAGATCAGCGCACCCTGGCAGGCGGTGACCGTCAGCCAGCCGATAATCGGATATCTCTTAAGCCGGATGCCCCGATAGCTGTAAGCTCTTGAAGCGAGGATATATATGAGCAGGCCGGCGGCGAAATACAGGCTGATCAGCAGGCCGAGCAATAATGCGAGAATGTCCATGCCCAGTGTCAATACAAAGAGTTGAGACGTCGGTTGAAGCGGATGTTCCAGTCCGCCGATGGGAGTGCTGTCCCGATCCATATAGCTGTTATAGCCATTGCTTGCCGGATAGACCAGCAGATGGAGGATCACGAATACAAGCAAAGCCCGCCCCCAGTCCCGCGGGCTTACCTGGCTGAGGGCAAACCAAAATACGGGCATCAGGAAGATCGAGAACGGCAGCCTCAGTAACTGCACGGTCGAGCGTTCGAGTTTCAACATGTTATTTTGCGACAGCGATTTGATTTGGCATCGTCAGTTGTTCGTAGACGATCTTTCCCCAGATCACGATGGCCATGACCGCCTTTATTCCATAGGGCCGGATGAAACCGTTACGGATACCCGAGGGTACGAGGTCGGATACCGACATACAGATCAGCAGAAAGGAAAGTATCAGCAGCACAAGATCCAGCCGGCCGCGTTCCCGGGAGCAATACCAGATGCCGATGCCCGCCATCACGATGATAAAAGTCGGCGACTCCGCTTTGTGGTTGAAGATCACCATCCAGATCAACGTCGAGGCAAGATACAGCAACCGGAATGACAGATCCCGGTAGAGCCGCCATCGTAGCAGCGGCGTCAGGAAAAGCATCGCACCCGCCAGGGTGACGATGTTCTTTATACCGGCCAGATGGAACCAACTTTCCAGCAAACCCATAACCGACAGGCCGATGGAGGCGGAACGGTCGTTCAACAGCAAATGCAGCCAGCTCTGATATAGAAAGAGCAACTGATGTCCGCTCACTGCCAACAATGGAAGGATGGCAAACACGACCATCCAGAGTATCGACCAGGCTGCCGCTTTCCACTTGTCGGGATACCACAGATAAAAGATGAAAGCCAGCGCGCCATAGATCTTTATATAGAACGAGAAGACGATGCAAAGGGTTGACAGGAGGTAATTACGGCGTTCGGCCAGTGCAAATCCCAGTACCGTCAGCCCGGCCATCAGCCCGTTGCTTTGCGTATTCTGGATGGACAGCAGCATTTCCAGCAGACAGAGCAGCAGGATCCATGCCTTTTTCTCGTCGTTCAGTCCCGGCAACAGCCGGACGCCGGCAAACAGGCATAGCGAATTGATCAGGTTCCAGAGCAGCAAGCCGACCGGATCGGGCATCCAGGACAGCAGCCCGAAACACAAGGCGAAGCCGGGGCTGTATTTGTACAGGTCCCAGTGATCATCGGGGAAAAGCTGATAGATATCCTTGCCCTGGATCAGATGGTAAAAAGAGAATTTAAAGATGCGGAAATTATTATAATCGATATACGGACGTCCACCCGGAACATAGACCTTCGGGCCTGCCAGCAGCCCCTGCGCGGCGGCGATAACCGCGATCCCGATATAGGCGATCAGCGCAATCTGAAGACTTTTGGTATGCCAGATCCGGAAGAGGTTCGCTTTGGTCAGATTCATGGTATCCTGGTGAAATTGAACGCACAAGTTTTATTGGCCATAAGGCGTCATCCCGGCGCAATCGCAATCCTTTTCAACCGGCACCTGCAGCAGGCGTGCAAAATACCGGTAATGCCCGATCCGGTCTTCGCGGTCTTTCCGGGCGGCCGGCGATTGCGTATGGCATTCGACATTGCCGTTGATGATATTGATCGTCATGCCGAATCCGGGTTTTCTTCCAAGCCGCCGATCTGCCGTGTCTGGCAGCCATTTTCCGGTCATGACCGCATGACAGGATGGTTCGCTGCCGCCGGCTCGCATCCAGAACCACAGGGCCGTGCGGAAAGCGATGACGCCGTCGTGGCTCACCAGCTCGGGGTGCGCCAGCAGGGGTAATTTCAGGTCGGCCCCGGCCTGTCCATAGTTGTAAGGATAGCTCAGCTGGATAGGACCGCGGCCAAAGTAGGTTTTACCCGCGGCGGCCCGGTACGGGCCGCCGTTGCTGGTATTGTATTGCGTGCAATGGCCGTCATCGCAGCCGAGCTCTTCGGTATAGTAGAGGCCCCAGGCATAGGGGCCGCCTGCGGCTCCGGGGCCGCCATTGGTGGTCTCATGTGCGATCTCGGCAAAAAATGCCGCCAGCTCCCGGCGGCGGGTAGGCGGATCTCCTTCTCCGGCAAATAGGGGAAAAGTCGCGGCGGCCTTGATCAGGGCTTCATAACTATACAGGGGGTTATGATGCGGGAAATAATTCTCATATTGCGCGTTCGACAGCAAGGAGGCAAGACCCGTATCGGGCGGGCCGGCCACGGGCCGGCTATAGGATCGACCCGACGCCAATGAAAATCCTGTCAGCAACAACAGAAGAAAGGATCGCATCATTGCCCAAATTAGGCAAATTCTACCATTTTTCGTCTCCTTCACTTTGGTTGATCCGAACGGAGAAGTTGGTAGGCTCGTAAGGCTTCTGCTCTTTCGGCGGCTTAACCTCGATATTCCGTTTGGGCGCCGGGTTTCGTTTAGGTTCCTCACGGCGCTTGGGCTGTTCGGGCTGCTCGGGTTGCTGCTTCGGCGCTTCATGAAGTTGTTCGGCCCGTTTTGGTTGCTCGGGTCGTTTGACTTCGACGTTACGTTTCGGCTCTTCGCGGCGCCTGGGCTGTTCGGAGCTCCGTTTAGGCGCTTCCGGGCGCCGGATCGCTTCCGGCCGTTTGGGCTGTTCATGCCGTTTGGGCTGTTCGGGTCGTTTGGCGACTACCGGTGCCCGATGGGAGAGACCCCCGACCATCACATGCGGATGATCCTCCACAACCGGAATGGACCGCGAGATGAGCTTTTGGATATCGTGCAGGTATTCTTGCTCTTCCTGGTCGCAGAAAGACAGCGCAGTGCCGCTGGCCCCCGCTCTGCCGGTCCTGCCGATCCGGTGTACATAGGTTTCCGGAACGTTGGGCAGCTCGAAATTGATGACGTGTGTCAGCTCGTCGATATCGATCCCCCGGGCGGCAATATCCGTAGCGACCAGGATCCGCGTATGACGGCTTTTGAAGTTGAGCAGTGCACGCTGCCGCGCATTTTGCGACTTATTACCATGGATCGCTTCCGCCCGGATGCCTGCCCTGACGAGGCCCTGTGCGACCTTATCGGCGCCGTGTTTCGTCCGGGTGAAGACAAGCGCGGAAGGGATCGTACTGTCTTTTAATACATGGAGCAACAGGGACCGTTTGTCCTTCTTATCCACGAAATAGATCGATTGCTGGATGGTCTCGGCGGTGGAAGAAACGGGGGTAACCTCTACCCGTGAAGGGTTTACGAGGATCGTGTTGGCCAGCTTCTGGATCTCCGGCGGCATGGTGGCGGAGAAGAACAATGAATGCCGCTTTGGCGGCAGCTTGGCCAGCACCTTACGGACGTCATGGATGAAACCCATATCCAGCATGCGGTCCGCCTCATCCAGCACGAAATATTTGAGATGTTGCAGGTGGACATAGCGCTGATCGATCAGATCGAGCAACCGGCCCGGCGTCGCCACCAGGACGTCTATGCCCTTTTGCAGGTCTTGCACCTGCGAATGTTGCGGCACGCCGCCAAAGATGACCGTATGCCGGATGCCGGTGAACTTGCCATAGGCTGCGAAACTTTCATCTATCTGGATCGCCAACTCGCGGGTAGGCGTAAGCACCAGCGTTCTGATGGGACGTGGTGAGCCTGAACGGCCCTCTGCGCCGGCAGTTGCGGCGTCTTCACACATTAATTGCAATAGCGGAAGCGCAAAAGCGGCGGTCTTACCGGTTCCGGTCTGGGCGCAGCCCAACAGGTCTTTTCGGTTAAGGATGATCGGTATAGCCTGTTCCTGGATAGGCGTAGGGATGGTATATCCCTCATTATCCAAAGCCTTTAGCAAAGGCTCAATAAGATTGAGATGTTTGAACGACAAAATGATAACTATTTAAATTCTAAAAAGCCCATCTACACAGCATTATCCTTCAGGAGTTATAACAGAAGGTTGTCACGAAAGTGGATAGAAAGGAGTATAACGGGCGCAAAGTTAAGGGAATTATTTGAGATGGCCAATTGAAAGATCATTTAATTCCCGTAGGAGTAAATGATAATCAGCAACTTGTGTCCAGCGAAAAAAAAAGGAAATTATTTTTAAAGATTTTGTGGTCTTTTTCGACCACATTCCCTTATATTTGTATTGTCAAACGGTTTTCAAATTTCCAACTCCAGATTAAGGCTCCTTTGCAGGTTGGACCGGTAACCGGCGGGTCAGTGCAAGCTTGCCGACGTTTTACCGGGGATTAGTAGCTCGAACCCGTTGTCGTACAAATACCTAACAGAGGGTAGACCACGCAACCTACCCGCTAGACCTATATCAACTTTTTAAGTTTGGTTGGAACAGCAAGGACACAGTTCTAAGGGCGGCCTGTTTCTACAGGGATGCCCAATAGGATAAGGTTTAAAGGGCCGCCTCATGTCTATGAGGCGGCTTTTCCTTTTGGCGATAGAGTTAAAAGAAGCTGACGTAGAACTGGCCTTCTACCTCATAATAATAGGAGTGTTCCTGCCGTGAGAACCGGATCGGAGCTCCCAGCTCTTTCAACACTTTAAGATATTCATAAAGGCTTCGTTCAGAAATACCCATTTTCCGGGCAAGTTCGGGCGGCGATCCGGTCTTTTTCCGCCTGATGAATTGATCGAGTTGCTGTAATAGGTTAAGGTATTGTTTCATAACAGTAAATTTTAGTACTACTGGAATAAGCCTCAACCGCGGATGAAGTGGAATAAATTTACTGCAATATTCTTTCCAACCTCATGCCGGAACGCAGAAAAATTAGCAGTATAAGAGGTAATACTAGGTAAACTGCGGGTTTGGGTCATAAAAATAGATCCGGATCATATAAGATCAGATCATCATCCGAAGTGGCTCTTCAAGCAGGCTCTTGACCGTTTGAAGGAACGCCGATCCCGTCGCTCCATCTACCACCCGATGGTCGCAGCTAAGCGTCAGTTTCATGATATTGCCTGGTACGACCGCTCCATTTTTAACGACCGGAACCGCCTGAATGGAACTTACCGCCAGGATACAGGCATCCGGGGGATTGATGATCGCCGTGAATTCATCCACCCCGAACATCCCCATATTTGAAATAGTGAAGGTGCTTCCTTCCCACTCGGCAGGCTGCAGCTTTTTTGCTTTTGCCCGCTGCGCCAGGTCCTTTACCTCAGCGGCGATCTGCGACAGGCTTTTTGTATCCGCAAAACGTACCACAGGCACCAGCAGTCCATCTTCTATGGCTACCGCCACCCCGATATTTACATGGTGGTTGATCCGGATCTTATCCCCCAGCCAACTGCTGTTGATCGCCGGATGCTGCTTCAACGCCACCGCTACCGCCTTCAGAACGATATCATTGAAAGAGATCTTGACGGGCGATACTTCATTCATTCTGCCGCGGCTCTCGATCACCTTATCCATATCGACCGTCATCGTCACATAGAAATGCGGTGCAGTGAACTTGCTTTCCGCCAGTCGCTTGGCAATCACCTTCCGCATCTGCGATACGGGGACCTCCTCATAGCTGACCTGACCTGCCGGTGCGGCCGGAGCCACTGTCTTGCCACCCGGAGCCGGTTGGGAGGCCGCGGCGGCGGCTGCCGGAGTATAATTATCGACGTCCTTTTTGATGATCCTGCCATTGTCCCCGCTACCTGCCACTTTGCTGATGTCGATACCCTTTTCTGCAGCCAGCTTCTTTGCAAGTGGAGAGGCCTTGATCCGGCCATCGGCGCTGACCGACAGCTCGCTATGGGTTGTTTCGGCAGAAGCGGGGGTTGCGGCAGGATCCTGAGCCGTTGTTGGGGCGGGAGCCTGAGCCGTTGTTGCGGCAGGCGCCTGAGCCGCGCCGGAAGCAGGCGCTACCCCTTTATTCTTCGCTGCCGCGACGATCTTGTCCAGGTCTACTTTCTTTTCATCGCCGATGACGGCCAGCAGATCGTTAACGGCGATCTTTTCGCCTTTTTTTGCGCCGGCATACAATAACTTTCCTTCTTTATAGCTTTCCAATTCCATCGTCGCCTTGTCGGTCTCGATATCCGCGAGGATATCGCCTTTCTTCACCGCGTCTCCCACCTTCTTGTGCCAGTCGGCGATCACGCCTTCGGTCATGGTGTCGCTTAGCCGCGGCATCAGGATCACCGATTCCTCTTTTGACAGGTCCAGGCCGCCTGTCGCGGCCGGAGACGTCGCGGGCGCGGCAGCAGTAGCAGCCGATGCCGCAGCAGTCGCAGGAGCCGATGCCGCGGGCGCGGCAGCGGGAGCATTACTCTTTCCGCCGCCTTTTACCAGGCTTGAAATATCTTCCCCCGGGGCGCCAATGATCGCGAGCAGGTCATTCACCTGGATCTTTCCACCCTTGTCCGTCCCTGTATATAATAAGGTGCCGTCTTTATAGCTTTCCAGATCCATCGTTGCCTTGTCGGTTTCCACCTCCGCCAGGAGCTCGCCTTTTTTGACTGGATCTCCCACCTTCTTGTGCCAGGCAGCAATTACCCCTTCAGTCATCGTATCGCTTAACCGGGGCATTAAAATAACTTCAGCCATAACGCTTTGCTTGTTTGGATAGTTTTATTGTATGTCCGTGAAATCGAGCCGTGAAATTAAGATAAAATGAGGAATTGGCCTCAGGCAACCTTCACATTCCCGGTGCGCTTGAGCACGCCCCAATGTTGCAGCTCACCTTTCAGCGCCCTTCTGACGGCCCGGAAGAGTACCAGCCAGGTCAGCCAACGCCAGATGAGCCGCTGCGGGATCAGCCACAAAAGCCGGGAGAGCTTCTCGCGCTCGAAACAGAAGGCCAGCAGCGCCACCAGCAGATCCACTATCATAAAGACCAGGTAATAGCCGCCGATCTTGGACGCGTTGCCGGTTAATATTCCCACGACCATGAAAAAGTCAGCCAGCGGGATCACAAACGGTATGATGTATTGAAAGATCAGGATATTCGGCAACGCCGCATAACCCAGCCACCGGTATTTCCAGTTGAGCAAAGCATCCCGGTTCTTCCAGAAGGTTTGCATCACGCCATAGCTCCAGCGGAATCGTTGCTTGAAGAATTGTTTCAGGGTCTCGGGGGCTTCCGTCATCGCGATCGCCACATTGTCGTTCTCCACGATATAACCGCAGCGCAGAATGCGGATAGTGAGATCGCAGTCTTCGGCCAGCGTGTCCATCGTAAAGCCTCCGGCTTCTTCGATCGCCTTTTTCCGGAATGCGCCGATCGCGCCGGGGACCACCGTGATCGCGTTCAAATAGGCGAAGGCCTTTCGATCGAAATTCTGACTGCTGATGTATTCGATGGCCTGCCACCGTGTCAGCAGGTTTACCTGGTTACCTACCTTAACGTTACCCGCTACGGCGCCGACAATACCTTTCCCGGCCGCCTCACCCAATCCGCCCGTCTCTTTTTTCCGGAACTCGTTGTCACCAAAATGCATCACCAGCCGTGAAACCGCATTTGGAAGCAACTTGGTATCCGCATCGATACAGATCACATACTCGGCGTCAGACCGGCTGATCCCATAGTTCAATGCGGAAGCCTTTCCGCCATTTGGCTTTGAATAGACCTTGACCTTTGGATTGTTTGCAAATGCTTTGCTGACCTTCTCATAAGTGGCGTCGACGCTGCCGTCATCCACGAAGATGATCTCGAAGTTCGGGTAGTCTCCGTTCAACAGGCTTTCCACCGAACTGACCGCATTCACCTCTTCGTTATAGGCCGGAACGATAATGCTCACCAATGGCGCTCCAACACCATCGGGCGTCCACCAGGCCGCAAGCGCATATTTCCGTTCGCGGAAGAACTCCCTGGTAGCGATAAAAGCGATGAACAGCACCCGGCCCACCGACAAGATCATAAAGACCACGAACGTCGAGAACAGGATGTGACTGCTCCAATAGCCGAGCTCGGCAAAATAGTAATTGATCTGCAGCAGATAATAACCGCTGCCCTTCGGCACCGGCGGCATCATCTCATCCCGCGTCTTTCCGAGGATATCCGCTACCGTTGTGAAATGAAACCCGCGCTTCTGGAAATACTCGATGATCCGTGGCAACGCCTCCACCGTGGCTTCGCGTCCTTCGCCGCCCGCGTCATGGAGCAAAATGATATTCCCGCTAAACCCCTGTTTCGTCATCTCATTCTTCAGCAGGACCGTTCGCTCGAAGATGCTGTCTGCCGTTACCCCCGGCTCCCAGTCCAGCGGATCGATCGACTCGCCGATATCCAGGTAGTTCTGTTTTCGCGCAATTGCCACCGGTACCAGTTCCTCCCACTTCTCCGGCTCGAAGTCCGCATTGTAAGGGGCCCGGAACATGATCGTAGACCGGCCCGTGATACATTCGATGAGCAGCCGCGTCGACTCCATTTCGAGAATGGCTCTTCGCTGACTGACTTTGGCAATATTCGGATGGGTGAACGTATGATTACCGATCTCATGTCCTTCCTTGAACTCCCGCTTGACGATGGGGATATTGTTCTCCGCATTGATCCCAATAACAAAGAAGGTGGCCGGCACATGATATTTACTAAGGATATCGAGGATCTTCGGCGTGTATTCCGGATCGGGGCCGTCGTCAAAGGTCAGCACCATCTTCATGGAATCCTGGGTCCCGTATTTCCGGGCAACGAACCTCGACGGCAGGCTGTCATAGGTCTCCTCGCTGATCAGCATTTCCCCCGTATCCACCTCCGGCGTAATGCGCCCGTTGGTCGGGGTGGCAATGACGTCCAGGACCTCGCCCGATCCTTCATAGTCTACGAAGTCCGCATTCGATTTCGCATCTACTTTACCAAAGGCCGTGAAATCGAAATGTGCCGTCGCCGCCTTTCGCATATCCTGATCATAGAAAGACCAGACCCGGGGGTCCTCGTCACCAAGCCGCCAGATCGCCGTTCCGGGTATTCCGTACTCGGTGGCGAACCGAAGCGCATTGAAGATGGTGGCCGCATCCGTGAACTGAACCTGGTGCTGCACGTGGTCATCATCGTCATACACATAATGAAGGTTGTAAGAGTCGTTGTCGAAATCGATCGTGGCCTCCTGGTCTTTTGCAGTGGACAACGCTTCCTGATAGCTCACCGTGCGGCAGGACATTTCCTTCCCCAGCCGCCAGTCATATCCATAAGCCGCAAGGCACAGGATCAGCTTTTGGATCGGAATATTCTTCACAGCGGCATCCACCGCGCCTTCGATCCATTTCTGGTGGGCGATCGGCCCGGGTCCCGACGCATCGGAATACTGGTCGTAAGCCATCAAAAAGATATAGTCATTGTATTTTGACAGCTCCTTGAAATTGTAATCCTCATTGAAGGGGATGACGTCCTGGGTCACCAGCAAGTGGAGGGCATGCAGGTGGTCGTAGAGATCTTTCTGGAACTCTACCAGCTTCTCATTATTCGGCTCCTGCAACTCCTCGAAGTCCACGTTAACGCCGATGAAGCCGTCCCTTTCAAGGATCTTGCTCACATCGGAGATCAGCCGCTGCTTTTTTGCAGGGTCATTGATGATCCGGTGGACGGCATCGCCCCTGAACACTTCCTTATAGTTGTTGGATAGGATCGGCAATATCCTGACACCCGATTTCCGCATGACCGCCCAGGCCCTGGGATCGATGTTCGTAGTAACCGTATCTCCCGTGGGGTCGATAAAGATCCATTCGGGGATCACGAGGTTCATCTTATCGATATACTGTTGCAGGGACAGAAAGGATTGCGCATCCCAATCGACATAGAAGGCCGCACGGATGCCCGTCGGGAATTTGGTGAAGGACCGGAAGCTCGTATCTGCGCGCACCGGCATGGCGCCGGCGTGATCGGAATCCCGTTTTTGGCCCGGGAACGCTCCGCCGTAATACGGCACTTTTTCATTGATATACTTGCGGAACCCCCCATATTGCTCGATAAGACTGTTCCTGGTCAGAAAGGACCGACCCGTATCCAGCACTTTCTTATATAGCTGGCTTTGTTCCTTGATGCGGGGAAGCGCCGGGGTATAGTTGCGTGAGATCGTAATATATAGGATAACGACGCCCAGGATGAGGAAAAGCAGAAAGATCCTTCCGCCCCATTTAAGCCTTTGCCAGCGGCCCGTCGAATTCGTCTGGAAGATCTGTCTTTTTAAAGTAGGTGTCGTATTACCGTTCATAGATGGCTCTTGGCAAAATTCCCGCCAATCGGTTATATGTCAAAGGTCAAAGGCATGTTTTAACTAAACTATATTATTGATCAGCCGGGTTGCTCCGATCGCGGGTGGAAGGCTGCCGTTGCTCCGATCGCGGGTAGAAGGCCTGCCGTCGTTCCGATCGCGCGGACGGAAGGCCTGCCGCTTAATAGTCCAGCTCCAGCCTCAGCCGGTCCTTTAACTCCTTGACCAGCGGATATTGATCCACGATCTGCTTGAACTGTTCCCGCTTGTTCAGCGGTCTTTCCGTGGGCTCATCAGGCTGCGCTCTTTCCTCCACGATCACCGTAAAATTGATGGCCTTATTGGCAAATACCTGCTGCAGGTGTTCGGATATTCCCCGTTTCTCCTGCTCGATGAACCGTTGTTCCAGGTTATTGTTGGCCGTTACTTCAAAAGTCTGCGCATCGATGAGCCGCAGGCCTGCCAATTCGAGGCTCTGTACGGCGGGGTTCCTATTCTCGCGGAGAGAATCGGCATATTGTTGCCAAGCCCGGATAAGGGGTTCGAGCTCCAGGGCCCGGGTGTTCTCCGCTTCTTTGTCGCGGGCCCGATCTGCGATTTGCTGCCGGATCTTTGACAAAGAGGTGGATGATGCGGAAACCGAGCCCGGTATCATCGCCGGAGGAGGGGTTGTGGGTTTCGCCGGTGTTTCGGCGGGCGTCTCGATGATCAGCTTCGCAGTCCGCTTTGCCGCAGGTTCCATCACGACCGGCTCCATCGCCGGAATATTTCGAAATAAGACCGGCCTCAACTGCTCAGACTGTTTTTTTTTCTCTCCCGCCGTCCCTGCTACTACCTGCATAGCTTGTGCCAAATAACAAAGCTTGATCAGGGCAAGCTCTACATGCAGCCTTTTGTTCCGGGCAGATTTATAATTGATCTCCGCTTCGTTCAAAACATTCAGTGCGCTTACCAGCCAGACTGCGTCGACTTTTTTCCCCACGCTGACATACCGGTCCCTGAAACTTTCCACCGCATCAAGCAGCAAAGCCACTTTTTCATCCTTACACACCAGCAGGTTGCGGATGAACTCTGCAAGCCCGTTCAACACCAGGTCACCTTCAAAGCCCTTCCGGTTGATATCATCATAGATCAGGAGAGCTTGCGACAGGTCCTGCTGCTGCATGGCCTCGAGGATCCGGAAATAATAGTCGGCGTCGAGGATATTGAGATGCTCGAGCGTATTGCGATAACTGAGCTCGCCATTGGTAAAGCTGACGATCTTGTCCAGGATGCTCAACGCATCCCGCATGCAGCCTTCGCTCTTCTGCGCGATGACCTGAAGCGCCGCCTTTTCCGCCCGAATGCCTTCCTTTTTGCAGATATCCTCCAAATGCTCCACGGTATCCGCGGTAGTGATCCGCTTAAAATCGAATATCTGACAACGTGACAGGATTGTGGGGAGGATCTTGTGCTTTTCCGTCGTCGCCAGGATGAAGATCGCATATGGCGGCGGTTCCTCCAGCGTTTTCAAAAAGGCATTGAATGCCGAGGTACTGAGCATATGCACCTCATCGATAATATATACCTTGTATTTACCGGCCTGAGGGGCAAAACGCACCTGTTCCACCAGCGTCCGGATGTCGTCCACCGAGTTGTTGCTGGCAGCATCCAGCTCATGAATGTTCAGGGAAGTCCCCTCGTTGAAGGATACACAGGAATGGCAGTGATTACACGCCTCGCCTTCGGGGCTCACATTTTCGCAATTGATCGTCTTTGCCAGGATGCGGGCGCAGGTTGTTTTACCGACTCCCCGGGGACCGCAGAAGAGAAAAGCGTGCGCCAGCTGGCCGTTCCTGATGGCGTTTTTAAGGGTAGTGGTGATATGTGACTGGCCCACAACCGAAGAAAAATCCTGGGGCCGGTATTTTCGGGCGCTGACTATGAACTTATCCATTTTAGCAAACCTACCACAAATCCATTAGACCGGGAGCACGCAAAGCCGCGTTTGCCTATCTTTAAAAAAAATATCCCTGAAAAATTTGGATTATTTACATTGTTAATTAAATTTGCACTGTAAACATGGGAATACAGGAACGAAAAGAGAAACAGAAGCTGGAGATCCGGACCCGGATCCTGGACGCCTCGATCAAACTATTCAGCAACGAAGGCTTTGGCAACGTCACCATCCGGAAGATCGCCGATCTGATCGAATACAGCCCGACTACCGTCTATTTGTATTTCAAGGACAAGGATGAGATTTTTGCCGCTTTGCATGACATTGGTTTTCAGAAGATGACGGAATTCAACCGGAACCTGGCTTCCATCAACAATCCGCTGCTGCGGCTGCATAAGATGGGCGAGAATTATCTCCAGTTTGGGATGGAGAACCCGGAATTCTATAACCTCATGTTTATCATGGGGGAACCAATGAAGGTTTTTGAGGAGATGGGTTGTGACTGGAATGCAGGCGACGCCGCCCTCAGCGTGCTGAAGGCCACGGTGGCCGAATGCATGGATAAAGGATATATCACAAAAGGGGATCCACAGCTGGTAAGCCTTGCCGTTTGGAGCTTTGTCCACGGCCTGGTATCCCTGGCCATCCGGGAGCGAATGGAGAAGTTCGTATCACAGAAGGAGTTGCTTATGCCGGTAATGAAGGAGTCGCTGAACTGGCTGATCAATAATATTGAAAATACCGGAAAAGAGCGCTGATCCGAATCCCGGCATGCCCCATTCAAAGGGCATATTTTTTGGTCGTTAACTGAACATTGTTAATATTATTTACTTAACACATAAACAGAACGTTATGCCAAAAAGCCTTCTTCTACTCCTTCTGGCCGGGCTGGTTTTGTACCAGCCATTGGCGGCGCAGATATCGGGGCCGCTGATTGCGGCGGCGGCCAGCCCGACGACCCCGGCGGTAAAGACCACCTCCTTGTTAGCCACCCCGGCGGCCAGCCCGCGGATGCCCGCGGCGCCCTCTTCCGCGATCCTCGACGGATATCTTAACCTGGCGCTTGACAGCAACCTTGCCCTTCACCAGCGCAATTTTGACCTCCAAAAAGCCCAGCTTGACCTTCGCCGCGCCAAAAGCCTCTTCTTTCCCCAGGCAACCGCCAGCTCCGAATATACCCTCGCCAATGGCGGCCGAAGCATCGGCATCCCCATCGGCAACCTCCTTAATAATGTCTATTCTACTCTTAACCAGCTCACCGCTTCCAATAAATTCCCCCAGGTCGCCAATCAATCCGTCCAATTCCTCCCCAATAATTTCCAGGATACAAAAATGGAGGTCTCCATGCCCATCCTCAACACAGACCTGCAGCACAACAGGGAAGTGAGCGCCGAGCGGATCAACGGCAGCCGCGCCGACCGCGATATCTATAGCCGCGACCTGATACGTTCCATCCGGCAGGCCTATTATCAATATCTCCAGGCCGGCAAAGCGGCGGAGATCTATAACAACGCCCTGCAACTTGCGCAAGAGAATAAAAGGGTCAGCGAAAAATTTGTAGCGAACCAGATGGCTACCCGGGAGATCGTACTGCGTGCCCAGGCGCAAGTCAGTGAAACGCAATCATCTCTCATCGAAGCCCGCAACAACATGCGGAATGCCGCCGCCTGGTTCAATTTCCTCCTCAACCGGCCGCTGGATTACCCGATCACGACCGACGCCGAACTGATGGGAGCCTCCGCCGATGCCAGCCTGATGGGAGCCTCCGATCCGCTTTCCACCGTCCATCCCCCTGCCGATCCGCTTTCTTCCGAGCGCCGCGAAGAATTCACGCGGCTCACCAGCTATCAGCGCATCCTCGAATCCAACCTGAAATGGGACCGCGCTTATCTTATTCCAAAGCTGAATGCTTTTTATGACGCCGGTTTCCAGGGTTACGGTATCCATTTCAACAGTTCTCAATTCTATCAGCTGGCCGGCGTTCAGCTGTTCTGGCCCCTGTTCAAGGCAAATGACAACAAATATAAGATCCGGCAGGCCATTATCGATATCCAGTCGGTACACGAACAATACCAGCAGCTGACCGATCAGGTGAATCTCGAACAGGTTACCGCCGTCAACAACTACAACTCGGCACTTGAAGCGCTTCCCGCGCTGACCGACGAGGTTACCAGCGCCCGTGAGACCTACCGCCTGGCAGAACGCCGCTTTAACGAAGGACAGGCGCTGCAGATCGAACTCATCGATTCCCGCAACCAGATGACCAACGCCGAGCTCCGGTATTCTCTCGGCCGGCTTGCGCTGTTGAACCGCGCCGCCGACCTGGAACGCGTAACCGCCACTTTCCCCATCAACAATCAGAAATAACAAATCATATGAATACGCTACCGCTCACCCGATTTGCCTTCACTGCGATCCTGGCCTTTACTTTTGTTGCGTGCAGCGACGATCAGGCGGCCGTATCGCCAAAGCAATCCGCTCCCGGCGCCGCGTCAACCGCTGCCACCGCCGCTTCCACCGCTTCCACCGCGTCCGGCCCGTCCGATGAAGCTATCCCTGTCCGGCTGCAGCCGGTCGAACAAACCCGTCAGAGCCGCGTGCTGCAATATTCCGGCCTGATGGCAACCAACGATGAAGCCCGGCTGTCCTTCAAGATCGGCGGTATCGTCTCGCGGATCTATGTAAAGGAAGGCGACCACGTCTCCGCCGGTCAACTCCTGGCAACCCTCGATCTGACGGAGATCGACGCCCAGGTACAACAAGCGGCCCTCAACGTCGAAAAAGCGCAACGCGACGAAAGCAGGCTCAGCAACCTGTACCGGGATACCGTCGCTTCACTTGAACAGCTGCAGAACAGTCGTACGCAGCTGACCGTTGCCAACGAAGCCCTGCGCATCGCCCGCTTCAACCGTCAGTATGCACAGATCCGCGCTTCCTCCGACGGCGCCATCCTGCAAAAGACCGGCAACGAAGGTGAATACCTGGCCGCCGGAACCGCCGTGCTCGTATTCAACGGAACCGGCAACAAGGACTGGGTCGTCCGCTTTGGAGTATCCGACAAAGACTGGGCGGTCCTGCATAGGGGCGATAAAGCCGCCGTTATGATCGACGCCTATCCGGATCATCGGTTCTCCGGTATTATCAGCAAACTCGCGGAAGCCGCAGATCCCGCCAATGGCACCTATGCCGTGGAAGTCACGGTGGAACCGGGGGGGCGTAAGTTTGCCCCGGGATTGTTTTGTAGCCTCCGGCTTCAGCCGCAGGCCGGCAGGACCTATGCGCTGATCCCCGCTTCCGCGCTGACCGAAGGAGAGGGGTCCGGCGGGTATGTCTATACGCTCAACGCCGATAACCGCACCGTCAAAAAGCGCCCGGTCCGCATCGCCTTCTTCCAGGATGACCGGATCGCCGTCAGCAGCGGTCTCGACAGTGTCCGGCAGGTCATCGCTGACGGGGTAGGGTACCTGACGGAACGCTCCATCGTAAAAGTGGAAAATGTTAACCCCTAAAACCTCCGCCATGACAAATCCAACCAATACAACTCCCGCCGCACCCCGGCGCCGGCGCGGTCTTACTGAATTCGCCGTCCGCAACTATCAGTTCACGCTTATCGTGTTCATCATGCTGGCTGCTATCGGCCTCAACTCGCTCTTCACCATGCCGCGGGGCGAAGACCCGGATACCCAGGCGCCGTCATTCGCGGCTATCGTCATTTATCCCGGCACCAGTCCGAAAGACATGGAGGAACTGGTGGTCAACCCCATGGAAAAACGCTTCAACGCGATGGATGATATCAAACGTATCCGATCCACCATCGACGACGGGCTGGCCGTTATCCAGATCGAATTCAAGTACGAGACCGACCCGGACAAGAAATACCAGGATGTGGTCCGCGAGATCGACGCCGTCCGCGGAGAATTACCCCAGGATATCCTCCCGATCGACATCCAGCGATTTACCCCGTCGGACGTCAATATCCTGCAGGTGGCGCTGGTCAGCGAGACCGCGCCCTATAAAGATCTGCAGGAATGGAGCCGGAAGCTCAAGGACCGGCTGGAGAAGATCAAAACGCTAAAGAACGTCGACAACTGGGCCTTCCCGCAACAACAGGTCCGCATCGCCCTCAACCTTGAAAAACTGGCCCAGAACAAGCTCGCGCTGAATACCGTCCTGCAGGCCATCCAACGGGAGAATATCAATATCCCCGGCGGCAGCATCGATATGGGCTCCAGGAAGTTCAACATCAAAACGAGCGGCGATTACAAGTCGATCGACGAGATCCGCAACACCATCGTCAGCAGCGCCGGCGGAAAGATCATCTATGTGAAAGACATTGCCGAGGTGGATTTCAACTACGAGGAACAAAGCTATATCGGCCGTCTCAACGGCAAGCGCTGTGTGTTCGTGACGGCGAGCCGAAAATCCGGCACCAATATCTTCGCCGTCGAAAAAGAAATGACCCCCGTCCTCGACAAATTCAAATCCGGGCTGCCACCGGATATCACCTATGTCAAAAGCTTTAATAACGCTGAAAGCGTCCGCACCCGTCTTGGCCATTTCGCCCGGGATTTCGGCATCGCCATCTTACTGGTAATGTTTACGCTATTGCCGCTGGGCCCCCGGGCGTCCATCGTGGTCATGGTCTCCATCCCGCTTTCCTTACTGATCGGGTTATTCCTCCTCAATCTTTTCCATATCACGATCAACCAACTCAGTATAGTAGGGATGGTTGTCGCATTGGGACTGCTGGTGGATGACAGCATCGTGGTCGTGGAAAATATCGAACGATATCTGCGGATGGGCTATTCCCGAAAGGATGCGGCCATCGCCGCCACACGACAGATCGGGCTGGCTGTGTTGGGTTGTACCGCGACGCTCATATTCGCCTTTCTGCCGCTCATGTTCCTGCCGGAGGCGGCCGGCGACTTTATCCGTAGTCTGCCTGCCGCTGTCGTGACGACGGTGCTTGCTTCCTTATTTGTTTCACTGACCATCGTCCCTTTTCTTTCCAGCCGCATTCTTAGCGCGCACGAGCATCCTGACGGCAACCTGTTCCTTCGGGGACTGCGCCGGCTGATCAACGGCTCCTATCGCCGGTTGCTTCACGGCGCTATCGCACGGCCCGCGCTGACCCTGCTGGTGGCGCTCGGAATTTTCATCGGCTGTCTGCTGCTCATTCCGCGGGTAGGATTCAGCGTTTTCCCCGCTTCGGAAAAGCCGATGTTCCTGATCAATATCACCACACCGCTGGGTACCAGCATCGTAACCACGGACTCGACCACCCGCTGGGTCGAGCGGCAGATCGATCATCTTCCCGATCTGAAGAACTATGCGACAAATGTTGGTCGCGGCAACCCACGTATATATTATAATGTGATCCCGCAGAATGAGGTCAGCAATTATGCCCAGATCTTTGTCCAGTTGAATGAAACCCCGTCTGCGCGGAAAAGGCGGATGATCGACTCGCTCCGGACCCGCTTCGCCAATTATCCGGGCGCGAAGATCGAGGTCAAGGACTTCGAACAGGGGCCGCCGATAGAAGCGCCGATCGCCATCCGCATCTTTTCCGAAGACCTGGACACGTTGCGGGGTCTTGCCTTTCGGGTGGAAGACCTGCTGAAGAAGACTCAGGGAACTATCTATGTCAACAACGAGCTGACCACCCTGATCACCGATATCAAAGTGAATGTGAATAAAGAAAAGGCGGGTATCCTCGGCGTCCCCGTCAATGAGATCGACCGGACGATCAGGCTGGCGGTCGCCGGGCTCAATCTCGGCACCTTCCGGAAGGATAATGACAAGGACAACGACTACGATATTACCGTATGCCTGCCGCATGGCCCCCATCAGACCCTCGACGCCCTTGACAAAGTGGATGTCAATTCATACAATGGGACTTCCGTACCGTTGAGCGAGCTGGCCACCGTCCAGTTCCAGAGCTCGCCAACCAGCATTCACCACTATGACAAAGACCGGTATACGACCATTACCGCGTTTGTCCGTGATGGATATAATACGACCCGGGTGACCGACGGGGTTCTCAAACAGCTGGACCGGATGACCTTCCCCAGGGGAGCCGGGTATATGGCGGCCGGGGAAGTAGAGAGCAAACAGGAGAGTTTTGGGGGTCTCGGGTCGATCATTCTTATTACGGTTTTTGGCATTCTGGGTATCCTCATCCTCGAATTCAAGACCTTTCGCGGCACGCTGATCGTGCTGTCCGTAGTGCCCCTTGGGATAATTGGCGCCGTCCTGATCCTGCTGGCAACCGGGAATACCTTATCCTTTGTGGCGGTTATCGGCATAATCGCCCTGGTAGGAATTGAAGTAAAGAATTCGATCTTGCTCGTCGACTATACGGACCAGCTTCGCAGGGCCGGGATGGGTCTGGATGAAGCGATCCAGGAGGCCGGCGAGACCCGTTTCGTGCCTATTATCCTTACGACCCTCACCGCCATCGGCGGCCTGCTCCCGTTGATCACCGAGAACAATCCGCTGTATACGCCGCTGGCGCTGGTCATTATCGGCGGACTGTTGAGCTCGACGCTTCTCACCCGCGTGGTCACGCCGGTGCTGTATAAGCTGCTGGCGCCCGCGCTTTAAATAGTTTGAGGCCACCATTCGGTGGCCTCAAGTTTTTCAGCTCTTACGGATCAGGCTCTACATTCCTGCCGGATTCAAGATTCTAAATTTTCAGGTAGCATGGGTATTTCATACATTGTGCCAAATTGATATAAGCTGAAAACCAGCGGTTTGCTAAAATTACGTTTCACGGAAGGCTTCCATTTTCCGGAATGCGTTCTTAAAAGCGGAAAATCAGGACAGCATCGGATGCCGCTTGAACTCTTTCGTCCGGTCAAACAGGTATCGATAGGTCGTCAGCTTCCGGCTGATGAACGTTTCTCCCAGCGCCTTCGCCACATTGATCATTTTGGGGTTAAAATCACCGACCCACTGCATCTCATAGCGTTTGTAAAGATGAGCCGGCTGGACCACATTAGCCATTTCGACGATAATATAGGCGTCCACCCCCTTGGCCTGGAATTCCGGAACGATCGCAAAAACGATCCCGGTAAAATGCTGACAGGCGCCCCGCCACCGTAACCACAAAAAATGCAGCTTCTGCAGCAATCCGAATTTGCCGTTGAAATGCTTGTAATATTGATTCAACTCGGGAATATTGATGAACATCGCGATCGGCTTGTCATTGTGATATGCGAACCATACGATCTTCTCATCGATCAACGGCTTCATTTTGCGGAACATGGCCAACGCCTGCTCCTTCCGCAGTTCCTTTCCGCCCCCATGTCCGGCATAGGCCGCATTGTAGACGGTCAGGAAGTCCATGGCATATTTTTCCAGCTTGTCCTTCTCGATCATCGCCGACCGGAAGGCCGGATCGGCCGCAAGCACTTCATGGCGATGTAATATTTTATCATTCAGTTTTTTCTGCGGGTCCAGGCCAAAGCAGATCTGGTGGAAGAACGGCTGGAAGCCATAGTTTTCGAGCAGCTGCTGATAATATGGCGGGTTGAAATTCATCGACCACAAAGGCTCATGGAATCCCTCCACCAACAATCCCCACCATTTGTCCCTTTCGCCGAAATTGATCGGTCCGTCCATTGCCTCCATGCCGCGCTGACGCAGCCAATGGCGGGCTACATCCAGCAACATATCGGCGGCCTCCTGGTTATTGATGGAATCGAAAAAGCCGACGCCGCCGACCGGGACGTCATCCCCCTTGCTCCGGTATTTTTTATTGACAAAGGCGGCGATCCGGCCGATCAGCCGGTCGTCGCGGTCCTTCAGGATCCAACGTGCCACCTCTCCATGCCGGAAGGCCTTGTTTTGCTTCGGGTCGAAGACCTCTTCGATCTCCTTATCTATGGGGCGGATATATGCCGGATTGGATCGATTTAGCTCTACATTTACCCGGATGAATTCTTTTGCCAGTGCGGGGGTTGTAACTTCTATCAGATGCATAGATCAACAAAAATAGAGATTTCATTGGTTCTTTAGCCTCCGGACCTTACCTTTGCAGCCAATTTTAAACCCCAAATATCAATAATAACTATATGGCAAGTACCGGTAAAATCAAGCAGATCATTGGCGCCGTTGTCGATGTGCAGTTTGATGGCAAGCTCCCTGAAATCTATAACGCGCTGGAATTGAAAAAGTCCAATGGCGAAACCCTGGTTTTGGAAGTCCAGCAGCATCTTGGGGAAGACAGTGTCCGCTGCATCGCGATGGATGGTACGGAAGGGCTTGTACGCGGCACTCCGGTGACCGATACCGATACGGCCATCACCATGCCGGTCGGCGAAGGCATCAAGGGCCGGCTATTCAATGTGACCGGTGATCCGATCGATGGCTTGCCTGCTGTCTCCAAGGTCGGCGGCCGCCCCATACATAGCAAGCCCCCGGCTTTCGAGAACCTGAGCACCAGCACTGAAGTGTTGTTTACCGGGATCAAGGTCATTGATCTGATCGAACCCTACGCAAAGGGTGGTAAGATCGGGCTGTTTGGCGGCGCCGGCGTCGGTAAAACGGTATTGATCCAGGAGCTGATCAATAATATCGCGAAAGCTTACGCCGGTTTGTCCGTATTTGCCGGGGTCGGCGAGCGTACCCGCGAAGGCAATGACCTTATGCGTGAAATGATCGAAGCGGGGATCATGAAATATGGCGAAGACTTCAAGCACGATATGGAAAAAGGCGGTTGGGACCTGTCCAAGGTCAAGATGCCGGAACTGGCCGAATCCAAAGCGACCTTTGTGTTTGGTCAAATGAATGAGCCCCCCGGCGCCCGGGCCCGGGTTGCGCTTAGCGGTCTTACGGTTGCGGAATATTATCGCGATGGCGATGGTAAGGGCCAGGGGCGCGATATCCTCTTCTTTGTCGACAATATCTTCCGGTTCACCCAGGCGGGTTCTGAAGTATCGGCGCTGTTGGGCCGGATGCCTTCAGCCGTGGGTTATCAGCCGACGTTGGCGACGGAAATGGGATTGATGCAGGAACGGATCACTTCCACCCGCAATGGTTCCATCACCTCCGTTCAGGCCGTATACGTGCCGGCGGATGACCTGACCGATCCCGCACCCGCTACGACCTTCGCTCACCTCGACGCGACCACGGTATTGAGCCGGAAGATCGCCGACCTGGGTATCTATCCCGCCGTCGACCCGCTGGACTCCACGTCCCGGATCCTTTCTCCGCTCATCGTCGGTGACGCCCATTATGATTGCGCTAACCGGGTCAAGCTCATCCTTCAGCGCTACAAGGAATTGCAGGATATAATCGCGATCCTCGGTTTGGATGAATTGAGCGACGAAGACAAGATGACCGTTGCGCGTGCGCGTAAAGTACAGCGGTTCCTGTCCCAGCCCTTCCATGTGGCTGAGCAGTTCACGGGGCTGAAAGGCGTTCTCGTTCCCATAGAAGAGACGATCCGGGGCTTCAATATGATCATGGACGGCGAGGTCGATGAATATCCGGAAGCGGCGTTCAACCTCGTTGGTAGCATCGATGATGCGATCGAAAAAGGTAAGAAATTGTTGGCTCAGGCCCGTCAATAAACTGTCAACCCATGAACCTGGAAATATTGACACCCGAGAAGAAGCTCTTCAGCGCCGACGTGTACGGCGTGCAGTTGCCCGGCGCAAGCGGGCTTTTCGAAGTCCTCAACCGGCATGCGCCGCTGGTCAGCGCGCTAAAGGAAGGGAAGATAAAAGTGCTGAAAGACAAGAATAATCCCCTGGCCTTCTTTATGATCCAAAGCGGATTCGTGGAAGTGCTGAATAATAAGGTTACTGTATTGGTTGAAGGCGCAGTACCTATCGAAGGAAAGTCCGCCTAATTCAATTGCGGATCGATCGGGAAGTTCACCATCATCTCATATTCTCCACCAAGGTCGCGGAGGGCGTCCTTCCAGATCTCCGAAGGTTTTTTATGAAAGACCAGCCGGCGGCTGGCCTGTACCGTCAGCCAGGATTTCTCTTTCAACTCATCGGCCAGCTGGCCGCTACCCCAACCGGAGTATCCAATATAGAAGCGGATCTTGGACATGTCGATCTCGCCGGTGCGGATCAGCTCGATAGCCGTTTCGAAACTTCCACCCCAGAAGACCCCATCGATGATCTCATAACCACCGTTGATCTTATCCGGATACTGGTGTAAGAAATGGATCGTGTCCATTTGTACCGGTCCGCCAAGATATACCGGGATCTTCGTCAGATCATCCAAACCGCTGACAAGCTCATCGAGCGTGTATTCATAGTTCTTGTTCAATACAAATCCAAAACTTCCTTCGTCCTGATGCTCGCAAAGGAATACGACCGTCCGCATGAAATTGGGATCTTTCAGAAAAGGATCAGCGATCAACAATATGCCTGGTGCAGGGCTCTCCATGGTATCTAAATTAAGAAATCCTGTCTTACTAAATATAGGGTTTTTTCAGAGGAAAACCCCCATCTTTGTGAAACCTTCGTTAAATACCGTTCCCGCCCCGGGTATACATTGGTAACCCGATTAACCTTTTTCTACATTTGCAGTTGGACCTCTCGGCGTTAAACTTATGGGTTTGAAAAAAATTTTCCCTATCATCTTCTTGTTAATCACGCTTTCTTTAATCGGGATCATCTACATCCAGATAAATTGGATCGTGACCATGGACCAGAACAAGCGGGAAGATCTCTACCACCACATGGTAGACGCCGTACACACGGTTGCCCTGGGGTTGAATGAACAGCGGATGACCACTTCCGGTTTGAAATCCTTTCCCCTGCGGCAGGGCAGCGTTTTCCGACAGACCAATCCCCTGTTCATGGAGATGATGCGAATCCCGCCGGTCACCCAAACCTTTACTGTACCGGAGATCAATAACCGGCTGCGAAAAGCCTTCAATAACCAGGGGTTAAAAAACGCTCATTTTGAATTTACCGTTTATTCCAATATCGGGGCGAGCTCCGACGCCACTTTTCATACCCCCGAGCTGCAGTCCGCCAATTTCCTTCCTGAATTCAACGACTCGATCAATAACAGGGCGGTCATCGAACTGCTTCCGGCGCCGGAGAATGCCGATGTCAATACTGTCCTGCCTGATGAAGGGATCATCGTGGTCGTCCATGATTTCAACGGGCTTGTCCAGGGCCAAATGCGGATCATGATCGCCAGCGCGATATTCTTTACTTTGATGATCATCGCCGCATTCTATGTTACAGTAAACGCACTGCTGCGGCAGAAAAAGCTCAGCGAGATCAAGAACGATTTTATCAACAACATGACCCATGAATTCAAGACCCCTCTTGCGACCATCTCATTGGCAGTAGATGCTCTCCGCAATGAGAAAGTGGTACAGGACCGGGAGAAATCAGGCTATTTCACGGGGATCATCAAGGAAGAGAACAAGCGGATGAATAAGCAGGTGGAGACTATCCTGCAAGCGTCCCTGCTCGACCGGCAGGAGCAACAGCTCAATCTTAAATCGCTGCACGCCCACCTGATCATCCACGATGCGCTGGAGAACGTCAGGTTGCAGCTGGAAGGGAAGGGCGGCAGCGCCGAATTGCAGCTCAACGCCAAAACCGATCTGATCGAAGCGGATGAGGTCCATTTCATGAACGTCATCACCAACCTTATCGACAACGCCATCAAATATTCAAAAGAGAACCTGCTGATCCGCATCAGCACTCATAGCACTGCCCGTTACCTCGTTATCCGGATCGAAGACAACGGGATTGGAATGACCAAGGAGACGCAGCGCCGCATCTTTGAGAAATTTTACCGCGCCCATACGGGCAACCTGCATAACGTAAAAGGGTTCGGGCTGGGCCTCAGCTACGTGAAGACCATCGTCGAGGCTCATCAGGGAAAGATCAAAGTAGACAGCACTATTGGTAAGGGTACGACCTTCACGCTCGAATTCCCGCTCAAGTTCCGGGCCTCCAATGGGAAGTAAGGCTATATATGTTAAGATAGCACAATTCCCTGGTAAACGGGTTTAACATAGTTGGACGCTTTCCATTTATTTTTGCGAATTCATATTAAACAACGGCATAGTGAAAATAGGTCTGTTCATTCCCTGCTATATCGATCAGTTGTATCCGCAAGTCGCGATCGCTACATTGGAATTGCTGGAAAGGCTGGACTGCAAGGTCGGTTATCCGCCGGAGCAGACTTGCTGCGGCCAGCCTATGGCTAACAGCGGCTTCGCCAGTCTGGGACAGGGCTGTAACCGGAACTTCGTCAGGAATTTCTCGGGTTTTGACTATATCGTCGCGCCATCCGGCAGTTGCGTCCTGCATATCAGGGAACACCTGGATGACGACAACAAAGAGGAAGCGGCCTATATCCGTGACCATATCTTTGAGATCTCGGAATTCCTGGTGGATATCCTGAAGATCGACAAACTGGACGCCGTCTTTGCCCACAAAGTAGGGCTTCATATCTCCTGCCACGGTCAGCGCGGTCTCCATACGTCCTCGATGTCGGAGTTGATGGAAGCGCCCTTCTCAAAACCCGAACGGCTGCTTGGCATGGTCAAGGATCTTGAGTTGGTCCGGCCTTCGAGAGCCGACGAATGCTGCGGATTTGGCGGAACGTTTTGTGTATTCGAAGAGGCGGTTTCCGTTAAGATGGGGAAGGACCGGATAAAGGAGCACGAATCGAACGGAGTAGAATATATTACCAGCCCGGATACCAGCTGCCTGATGCATCTGGAGGGTATCCTCAGAAGGAAGAAAAGCAATATCCGGGTGAAACATCTTACAGAGATCTTAAATGCCCGACAATGACCGATCACGCATCGCTGGCGGAATCTTTCAATAAGGACGAACCGAGGGTCGACTGGCATGACGCCACCCTCTGGCATGTGCGGGAGAAAAGGGATAAAGCCGCTGCCGCGGTCCCGGAATGGGAGCGGCTGCGCGAGCTGGCCTCGCAAATAAAGGAATATACCCTATCCGATCTGGATCGATTGCTGATCCAATTTGAACGGAATGCGCAGGCGAACGGCATAGTCGTTCATTGGGCGGCAAACGCCCAGGAGCACAACGAGATCGTATTAAGGCTCATCCGCGGCAACAGCATCACCCGCATCGTGAAGAGTAAATCCATGCTCACCGAAGAGTGCGGGTTGAATGAATTCCTCGCGGAGAACGGGATCGGCGTGACCGATACCGACCTTGGCGAATACATCGTTCAATTGAGACAGGAACCACCGAGTCATATCGTCCTTCCTGCCATTCATCTAAAGCGGGAGGACGTAAGCGACACTTTTCATGCGCATCTGAATACGGAGAAAGGGAATAATGATCCTTCTTATCTAACGGCGACGGCGAGAACGGTCCTGAGGGATAGGTTCATTCGATCGGAATTGGCGATCACCGGAATCAATTTCGCGGTTGCGGAGACCGGCGCTTTTGTTGTCTGCACCAATGAGGGGAATGCCGACATGGGCGCACACTCGGCACGTCTGCATATTGCCTGCATGGGGATAGAAAAGGTCATTCCCCGGACGGAGGATCTCGGCGTCTTCCTGCGTTTGCTGGCGAGAAGCGCAACCGGTCAGCCGATAACTACCTATTCGAGCCATTTCCAAAAACCACGCGCCGGTCAGCAGATGCATCTTGTCATTGTCGACAATGGCCGGACGCGGCAGCTGGCGCAGCCCGATTTCAGGAGTGCGCTGAAGTGCATCCGCTGCGCGGCCTGTTTCAATACCTGTCCCGTCTACAGAAGGAGCGGCGGCCACAGCTATCACAGTACGATTGCCGGTCCCATCGGCGCGATCCTCAATCCCAATATAGACATGCGCAAAAATGCGGATCTCCCTTTTGCTTCCACTTTGTGCGGCTCCTGCAGCAATGTCTGTCCCGTGAAGATCGATATCCATACCCAGCTGTGGAAATGGCGTCAGGTATTGGCCGCGGAAGGGGCGCTGCCTTCGGGAAAGCGACGGGCCATGAAGGGAATGGCCTTTATCTTTTCCTCTCCCCGGTTGTATCGCATGACCGGGAAGATCGGCCGGGCCATTATGCGGGTTCTGCCCTTCCTGGTGGCCAATCGGACATGGAATCCATGGTACCGCCAGCGTGAGTTGCCGCAGCCACCCAGCCAAAGTTTCAACAGCTGGTGGCGCAGCCATCGAAAATGAATGCAAGAGATAAGATATTAGCATCCATCGCCGCGGGTAAAACGGCCTTGCGGCCCCTGCCGGACCTCCCCGTTACTCCGGAAAGCGATAAAGACCTTCTCGCGGCGGAGTTCATCCGGGTGCTCGGCAGCATCGGGGCAACGGCGATAACGGCGAACGGCCTTACGCTTATCCGGGAGGACTTACAGCGAACAAGGCAGGGTAGCGCCTATATCGTCAACACAATTCCTGACATTGGGACCGTCAATGCGGAAGTCCATGCCGGAACCGGCGCTGATCTCCTTGAGAAGGTGGAAAAGGCTTATATCCGGGGAACGATCGGCGTCGCCGAGAATGGAGCGGTGTGGCTGACGGAAGCCGGTATGGTGAACAGGCTGCTGCCATTTATTTGTCAGCACCTGGTGATCGTCGTCGATCGCGAAGACCTTGTCGCCGATATGCACGAAGCCTATCGGTCCTTGCCGGCAACCGGCGACGGTTATGGCGTATTCATCGCGGGGCCGTCCAGAACGGCGGATATCGAGCAGTCGCTCGTCACCGGTGCGCATGGCGCCCGCAGCGTACTAGTCTATCTGGTTACCCCGGAAAAGCATTTTTGATGGAATCCAGCGGCACGCCCAACACTTGTCTGGAGATCTTGTCCAATTCGGTTTCGTCTCCCTGCAAATGGCAGGTGATCTGCATGTGGGTCAATTTTTGCCCCGGAGCCAGAAAGGCCGCGGGGGACAGCGATTCAATCTCATAGAAAGGGCCCATCTGCGAACCGTCCTTCAACGGCCCGTCATTGTAAGCATTGAAAGCGTCACCGGAAAAAGGCTGCTTTTGCTCTTCCCAGGCAGAGTTTACGAAATCTTTTGCGCCGGTGGGCCATATGGCCTCCAGCACGGTCAGCACGTGATTGGCCGCATCATAGCTTCCGATATATTTCATGGTGTGTCCCGGCGGAATACCCACCTTTCCCCTGTACTTGCCATCCGCCCGCAGATAGGCATGATCGCCGACAAGCTTCCAGCGGTCAGGGGGGATGACCCCGAAATACCGGTCATGGACAAGCGCCGTCGTATCGGCCGGATTCGGTCTGACCGGTAAAACGATGACGGTTTTCGGCGACGGCTTCATCATTCCCAATAGCCAGATGGCGGGCGCTCCCGTTTTGCGTTCCCACGCGGCCTTACCGTTGTTGACCAGCGTATTTTCACTTTCATACCCGACGGTCCGGACCCCGCTGTCCAATTTAAGCCCGAGGGCCTCTTCCACCGCCGGCCGGTTCAACAACCGGATATCCCGGTCGATCCGGAGGTCGAACGTCGTGCCGGACCGGTTGGTCAGCCTCATATCTTTTTTGAACAGCACGCTGCTGTCCGTCTTGCCCGCAATATCGAATCCGACGGTATCGAACTCCGCCGGAGTGAACCAATGATCGAAATCATAGGGAACATTCTTCCTGAAGAAAAAGGAGTACTGCCCTCCTTCCGGCGCCAGCCAGATCCGTTCTTCGCCTCCATAAGGATTGATATGCTCTTTATATTTTCCGGAAGTGATCAGGTCATAGTTGATCCAACCGTAACTGTATCCGGTGTCGCCATTGCAGGAGCTGGTCATCACCCGGCCTTCATATCGGGGTGCGATCAGTATCCTTGATCCCCCTTTACTGTTGTGCAACTCGATAACCGGCGTATATTTTTGCAGAAAGGACCGGTCGGAGGCGTAATCATGTGAAACGGTCGCTGTTGCCGGCGCGGAGTCCTGCTTTTGATCCTGCTCATGGCAGGCCCAAAACGTCAAGGCCAAAAAGCAATAGCAATAAGATCGAAGGTGCATAGAATTTATTTTTAATGTTTTACAGCGATACGCCTCTTTTCCAGGGGATGAAGTCGTCCTGACGGAGCAGAACCGTCTTCGGGATCACTTCACCGCTTGCCACTTTTATACAAAGATCCAGGATGATCGAACCCATTTGCTCGATGGATTTTTCACCGGTTATCACGGCTCCCGCGTCGATATCGATGGTGTCGTGCATCTTTTTCGCTATCCGCGTGTTGGAGGATATCTTGATCGTCGGACAGATCGGATTGCCGGTAGGCGTTCCAAGCCCTGTCGTAAATAAGATGAGGTTCGCCCCCGATGCCACTTTGCCTGTCGTTGACTCCACGTCGTTTCCCGGCGTACAGACCAGGGAAAGCCCGTCTTTTGTCACCTTTTCGGTATAGTCGAGTACGTCCACAACCGGCGAAGTGCCGCCTTTTTTGACCGCGCCGGCAGATTTCATGGCGTCCGTGATCAGCCCGTCCCGGATATTTCCCGGCGAGGGGTTCATGTGAAACCCGGAACCTGCCTGGATGGCCAGCGCATTATACGACTTCATCAGCCGGATGAACTTATGGGCCGTCGATTCCTCGGTGCACCGGTTCAATAATTCCTGTTCCGCGCCACAAAGTTCCGGAAATTCCGCCAGAAGGACCTGACCGCCCGAGGCCACTAAAAGATCGGCGGTATAGCCTACGGCCGGATTCGCAGAAATGCCGCTGAAACCGTCACTCCCGCCACATTTGACGCCGATGCACAATTTACTGATCGGAGCCGGCTGACGGCGGAATTTATTGATTGCCGTCAGGCCCTGGAAGGTTTTCAGGATCGCCTGGCGGATAAGCGTTTCTTCATCGCCGATCTTCTGTTGTTCAAAGATCAAAAATGGCTTTTGAAAAGAAGCGTTTCGCCTGGAAAGCGCCTTTTTGAAATGGTCTATCTGCAGATGCTGGCAACCCAGGCTCAGCAGGGTAACGCCACCCACATTCGGATGGTCTGCGTACGCCGCCAGCAGATCCCCCAAAGTCTCCGCATCCTGCCGGGTCCCGCCGCAGCCTCCCTGGTGGATCAGAAACCGGATGCCGTCGACGTTTTCGAATAGCCGTCCGGGACCGTTCTGGCCGCCGGGGGCAAGCGCCCCGGCCATGTCCACATGATCCAGGTCGATCCCGTTCCGATAAGCCCGAACCAGATCATGGGCAAATCGTTTATATTTATCGGTTACCGCATAACCCAATTCGTCGTCCAGGACTTCCCTTATGACATCCAGGTTACGGTTTTCGCAAAATACAGTGGGAATGAACAGCCAGTAATTGGCGGTTCCGACTCTTCCATCTTCGCGGTGATAGCCCATGAATGTCCGTCCGACAAAAGGGCCTACATCCGGCGGCTTCCATTCGTATCGATACCCTTTGTACTCGAAAGACCCGGCGTCATGCTTTACATTGGAAGCATTTAACCATTTACCGCCGGCAACGTCCTGCTGGGCCCTGCCGACAAGTGTGCCGTACATGATAACCGCTTCTCCCGATCGTAAGTCTGTGGTAAAGAACTTATGCTTTGCCGGTATATCATCCAATAAGAGAATCGCGCCGCCATTTACATGAACCACTTCCCCTTTTTTTAGATCTTTTAGCGCGACCACGACATTATCCCGGGCATCCATCTGCAAATAGGATGACATTTCCATTTCCTGAGGGTTTAAACTTTTGACGCGCTAATATATTTACAACGCGCGCACGTATCCTTTGGCAGATTGGCAATCTTATATCTTATCTTACCATGATTGTCTGCGTGTGGCCGTCAATTGTTTTTGGACATGAATTCCCGTTGATAGTGCAATGGAGTCCTGTTGGTGATCATTTTAAAGTACTTATGGAAGCTGGCAAAGTTGTGAAAACCGCTTTCATAGCAGATCTCCTTTATACTCAATTTATTATTGAGCAATAATTTACATGCGATCCCTACCTTGATCTCCATCAGAAAATGGGAATAGGTCCTTCGGGTCTTGGATTTGAAGAACCGGCAAAAGGAGTTGGGGCTCATGCAGGCGATCGCCGCTACCTCCTCCATCTGTATCTTCCTTTTATAATTAGCCAGGGAGAACTGGTAGATCGAATTGATCCGGTCATTCTCACTGTCCCGGATATTCGGCTGGAACCCGATCGAAGAAAGCAGCGTGGTCTCTTCCGAGTTCGCGATGCTGATGAGCGCTTCCAGTAAGAGCAAGACCTTTCTGGTCCCCGAGGCATTTAACATCTCTTCCAGTAAATGACCCACGTAATCCCGGGTCTTTCCGGTGACCCGGATGCCGCGCTTGGCGGTTTCGAGGATGTCCTTCAAGGGCCGGTTCTCCGGGATGCTCAGGAATTCTTTTCCCCAGAAGCAATCGCAAAAATGGGTGACAAAGACGTTCGGCTGGTCGGCCTCCGAATCGAAATACCGCTCATCAAAGCTCCAATAATGCGGAAGCTGCGCCCCGACAAGGATGACGTCGCCCGACTGGAAAGTAGTTATGCTGTCCCCAATGAATTGTGTCCCGTTTCCTTCCTTAAAGTAGATCAATTCGACCTCGGGATGATAGTGCCAGCGGTTGTTGATAAAGGGAACACGATCCTGCCTTACGCTGAACGACGAGGAGGGTTCAGCGGCTACCTTTAAAAGTTGAGGTTTCATATAGCCGTTATTTTAGCAATCAGAGTCTTGAGTAAAAGTTATCGTATTTATCCCTATTTATAAAAATTTATTTGAAAAAATGCCAAAATCGCTTAATGAATGGCCAATTCATCAAATTCTGTCCAAACACCACCGGAGCGCGAATAGCAGCTTCTTATCCCATTGCCGGTAAAATGCTGATATAGCTGAATTAATTGCTAATTCGATGGCCAAGCCGGCCTTATTGCGACACTACATTTGTTTTGGTAATTGGTATCTATTAGTTCATCACGCCAAAACAACGTTGTATGAAGGCTTGCTTTCTTTCATTTCTTTTATTTCTTTCATTTCACGACTTGTTTGCTCAACGCACGATCTCCGGGGAGGTCACTTCCGCCGATTCCGTCCTGCCAGGCGTAACCGTCCAGGTGAAAGGGACGAAGGTAACCACGCAGACGGATATACGCGGCCAATACAGGATCAGCGCTCCGGCCGGAGGCGTCCTGGTATTTACCCATGTCGGATTTGCTACCCAGGAGGTGAAGACCGGCGAGCATTCAGTCCTTAATATTCGATTGGCATCCGGCTCCCAGGAGCTGAATGGCGTAGTGGTCATCGGTTATGGAAGCCTGAGGAAAAAGGATCTGACAGGTTCCGTGGCGTCCGTAACGGATGAAATGGTCAAGGACAGGCCGATAGCCAGCCTCAACGAAGGGTTGGTTGGCCAGGTGCCGGGGGTGGACGTCTCCCTGAGCGATGCGACCCCGGGCGGAGAGATCGATGTAAAGATCCGCGGTATCGGCTCCATAGGAGCCGGCGTAGAGCCGCTGTACGTCATCGACGGGTTTCCAACTACCCAGGCATTTGCGAATGCGCTCGATCCTTCGACCATTTTATCGCTCGACGTTCTGAAAGACGCCTCTTCCACGGCCATTTACGGGAGTCGCGGCAGCAATGGAGTGGTGATGATCACCACCAAGTCCGGCAAGAACAGGGAGCCTTCCATCACCTTCAATACCCTGACGGGCCAGGCGGTCGTGGCAAAGCGTGACTATTATCAAACGCTGAATGGACCTGACTATGTCGAATATACAAAGGAGTCGCTCAACAATCAATGGGTGAATTCCGGTCCCGGCCGGTCGGCTGCCGATCCGAATTCCGTGAGAGTCGCGGCGGGGCAGCCCGGCCTGATCATCCCGGCTAATATCGCCACCTGGAATGGGATCAGCACCGACTGGCAGTCGCTGATCTTCAGACCGGCGACCGTGCAGAGTTATGATATGACCGTTACCGGCGGGACGTCAAACGTGCGCTACTTGTTTTCGGGCGGCTTCTATGACAACCAGGGCGTAGTGGAAGGAACCGGCTATCAGAAATATACCGCACAGGCCAAAATAGACGGCAACCTCTTCAATGACCGGATCGAAGCCGGGATCGATATCCTCCCCGCCTATATGCATCAGCGGACCGCACAATACCAAAATAACAGCGTCTACTCCTCGGCCATCGGCGATGCGCTGGGGATGCCGTCCGATATCCCGCTCTTCAACCCCGATGGGTCATATGGGCAGGTGATCAACCCGCAACCCGGGTTTAGCGCGATCGTCAACCCGGTTCAATTAGGCCGGCAATTGCAGGATTATACCTATAACCTATCGAATCTCGTCAACACCTACCTTCAGGTCAATATCACCAAAGATCTGAATATAAAGACCACCGCGGGCGCTACGCTTTACTATTCGCAGAACGACTACTACTATCCCAGCACCATTCCTTCAAACGGTTCACTGCCCAGTAATGTCGGCGGGTTTGCCTCAACGGCAAGCACGATCAACTGGCTCTCCGAGACCACGATCAACTATCACAAGACCTTTGCCACCGACCACACGGTCAACGTGGTGGCCGGGTACAGCGCGCAAAAGGAGACGGATCACGCCAACTCCGTCAGCGGGAACAACTTTCCCAACGATCTGGTTCAAACGCTGAATGCAGCCGGGTTCACCTCCGGTTCCTCATCCGAATCGCAGTGGTCGTTGCTTTCCTACTACGCCAGGCTGAATTATTCTTACCAGGGTAAATACCTGGTAACCGGTACGGTAAGAAGGGACGGCAGTTCCGTTTTCGGTCGCAGCAACCAATACGGGAATTTCCCCTCCGGCGCCGTCGGCTGGGTGGCCTCCAATGAAAATTTTATGAAAGGGCTGCGGGCGATCAGCTTTCTAAAGCTCAGAGCCAGCTATGGCATTTCGGGTAACAATGCGATCGGCGACTATTCCGCCATCGGTCTGTTATCCAATGTCGCGACGACCTTTGGCGCCGGGGCCGGATCGGTACAAACCGGTATTATTCCAACGACCTTATCCAATCCGGATCTGAAGTGGGAGAAATCTGCGGAATTCGACGCCGGCCTGGATGTCAATTTTATCCAGGACAGGATCTCCGTTACGGCGGATTACTATAACCGGCATAGCTCGAACCTGCTGTTGACCGTCACGCTCCCGACGACAACCGGTTTCTCCAGTACACTGGAAAATGTCGGCGAAGTCGAAAATCTCGGCTATGAGATCGGGATCACGACAAAGAATTTTGTCAGCCGGGACTTTCACTGGACCACGACGTTCAATATCGCTTATAATTTCAACAAGGTCCTTAGCCTCGGTCCGACCAATGCCCCCATCTCCGGGTTTGCCGGGACACACATCACAAAAGTGGGTGGGACGGTAGGAGCCAACTATGGATTGAAAATGCTCGGCGTACTGACGGCGGCCGACATCGCGGGTGGAAAGGTTCCGCTATTCCCGGGCGAACACCCCGGAGATCCCCGGTATTACGATTTCAATGGCGACGGTACCATCAGCAACTTCAATGGGAACGATGCTGTCGACCTTGGAAAGGTGCAGCCCTCCGATATCTGGGGCCTGATCAATACCTTTTCCTACCGGCAATTCGATCTCAATATCATGATAAATGGTCAATGGGGCGGTCATATCATGGACCTGACCGACCAGGGTCTCGGGGCCGCCGGAGCAAACGCGCTCTACAACAAGCAATTCAAAGGCCGCTATATCTCGGACGCCCAACCAGGAAACGGGCATACCCTTGCTCCGGGCACGGCGCTTCAGGGCGAGCCGGATAACCGGTTGGTCCAATCCACCAACTATACCCGGATCAGGACCGTTTCGCTGGGATATACGGTACCGTCACACAACCGCTTCTACAAAAAACTTCGGGTTTTTGCAACCGTCGAAAACCTGATCACCTGGAAGCTCTCCGAGGAATACAACCCGCAAGGGATCGCCTTTGGCAGCGGCACCAACGTTTCTATCAACGGGTTGGAAGGCGGCGCGTCCTACCCCATTCCCAGAACGGTTTCATTAGGAGTAAATTTTGGATTATAAAATAGACTACGATGAAAAAGATCAATCTATATTTTTTATATGCGGCGTTGAATATCATTGTTGCTGTATCATCGGGCTGCGGAAAAAAATTCCTCAACCTCTCGCCGATCTCCAACGCGAACGTCCAGGACTTTTATAAAACCTCCGCGGATATCAATAATGCCGTTTTGGCCGCGTACTCGATGTTCAAAGGCATCTATATCGACAACCTGGCGGCACAGGCGCAATTGGATGAAGTCCGGTCGGATAATACCCAGGATGATAACCGGGTGGATAATTTCACGGGCGATACCGGCGCCGAGTGGTGGTACTGGTCATGGGATCAGTGTTACCGGGCCATTTACGCCGCCAATGTCGTGATCCAGGCAGCTCCTAATGTAACGATGGACGCGACGCTGCAAAAGCAATATATCGCGGAAGCCAGGTTCCTGCGGGCCCTGAGCTATTTTGAGCTCGTGCAAAACTATGGCGGGGTTCCCGTCGTGACTACCCCTCCGACAAGTCTTTCCTCTTCCGCAGTGGATGTGAAAAGAGATTCCGTGTCCACGGTATATGCGCAGATCGTCAGCGATCTTCAATTCGCCGCACAAAACCTTCCCGCATCGTACAGCAACTCTACCGAAGTCGGCCGGGCTACCAGCGGAGCCGCCAATGGCATGCTGGGCAAAGTGTACCTGACCATGCATGACCCGACCGATGCCAAGACGGTGTTGACTGCGGTCGTCAGTTCCGGTTTGTACAGTTTGTTGCCTACCTATGCCCAGGTATTTGCCATCAGCAGCAGGAACAGCGCGGAAAGCCTGTTCGAACTGCAGTTCACTGAAAATACGGATCCGTCGCCGCTGGAAAGTTATTTTGCTTCGACGGTCGCGCCGCTCCCCGGCGGCGGATACTACTATAACCGTCCCACTCCGGATTTCGTCAATACATTCGAGCCGGGCGACCCTCGCCTGGCCGTATCGATGACCCAGGATCAGAACGGGAACTGGTACTGCATAAAATTCAACGACCCCTCCATGACGGCATTTGCGAGCTCCAGCCATCCCTTTCCGATCCTCAGATATGCCGACGTGCTGCTGCTGCTGGCCGAAGCGGATGGCGAATCGCCGGAAGCATACGCTCTGATTAACCAGGTAAGGGCCAGGGCCACCCTTGGTCCGCTGAGCCCAACCGTGCCAAGCACATTCGCGGATACGCTATTACACGAGAGAAGGGTAGAGTTTGGCTTTGAAAATCAGCGATGGCATGACCTGCTGCGATTCGGAGTGGCACTCCAGGTCATGAATGCCCAACTGGCTCCGCAGGGGATTACACTGCAGCCATGGAACCTGCTCGATCCCATTTCTCAGACGACCCTCGCGGCTAATCCGAATTTGAAACAGAACCCCGGTTATTGAGCATGAAGCAACCCATAATCTATAAGTCCGTTTGTTTGCTGCTGCTCACCATTTCAGTCGTGGCGGCGCGGAGCCAGTATCCTGCCGGGCATCCATGGTATTCTTTCTCCGCCGACAACAAGGAGTGCGTCATCAGGAATTCCAATTTGCCGACGCCCTGGCTTAACAGGCTCGGTAACGATCAGTTCTTTACCTGGGTCACCCACAATGGCTATATAGAAAGCTATCTGCTGGATCCGACGAACAACGGCCTCACCAATCCCCAGAATACCTCCGGTCGCTTCTATCTCCGGGACGCGGGGAATGGCAGCTACTGGCAGATCAATACGCCAGCGGCGCAAGGCGGTGAATGGGAAAGCCGGGTCGGCCTGGGATATAACACGATTTCCAACACGGTCAACGGGATTGCATCGCAGGCGACCTATTTCATCCCAAGAGAGGACAATGTATTGGTGATGATCGTGGATATTACCAACCGTTCCGGCCAGGACAAGACGCTCGACCTTTTCGGCGAAGTCGAATGGAATCTCGGCGATCCCGTGAAATCCATTATCTACCGGGGCGACGGGCGCGGCGGGAGCCAGTTCAATCTGTATAAAAAGGCATATATGCAGGACAATGCGATCCTGGCCAAACAGGAGAACTGGAGAAGCACTGCCAACTGCATACCATGGCCATATACGGGTTACTTCGCCGTCAGCGAGCCCGTCACTTCCTATGAGACTATAAAAGATCATTTTCTGGGAACAGGCCGCGACTATGACCACCCGTTGGAGGTGGAGCAGGGCAAATGCACCAATACCGATTTCTGGAGCGAAGCGGAATACCCCTGGGGAGTGCTGCACAACAATATCCGGCTCCATAACGGCGACAGCACAACTCTAGTCTATGTGCTCGGCATGTCGCGGGATGAGAAAAAGATCCCGGCGATGATCGGTAAATATAAGGATCCGCATGCCGCCCGACAGGCATTGGCAGCGCTCAAGGCTTTCTATGACCGGTTTGTCGATAGCTCGGTAACGGTCGAGACGCCCGATAAGGAGAACGACCGCATGATCAATATCTGGACCAAGTACCTCTGGCGGCAGTTCTGGAAGAAGAGCCTGAATTCCGGTGACTATGGCCTGGGGATCTGGAGCTATGGCATTGAAGGGGAGGCGATCAGTACGACACCCGAAGATTTCCTTTTGCCATTCGATATGGATATCCTCAGGAACAGCGTCACCGCTCTATTGAAGCGACAGGTATGGGATACGACCCAGACCGATATTTTCGGCCCCGGTGAGCACACCATGCTATACGGTGATCTGGGGTTGACCGGACCGCCGGTTACGCACAAAGGAGCATTCGCCGTTCCGCACCACCACAATATCTATGAGCTGTTTAGTATCTATTACTACCTTCTGGAGACCGGCGATTGGAAGATGCTTGACACGAAGCTGCCTTATCTGGATGGAAAAGAAGAGACGGTCTGGCAGCATATCGAAAGAGGCCTGACCATCGCGACGCATGGGATCGATGACCGGGGACTGCCGAAGATTCCCGCGCATGTCGGCGACTGGATGGATGAATTCACAAAGGTCAGCCAGCACGGGAACGCCGAAAGCGAAATGTTGGCGGCCGAAATGTGTTACCTGTTTAAAGGATTTGCGGACATCGCGCAAAAGACCGGTCACGATGCAGACCGGGAAGGCTGGATGGGCGTATATGACCGGATGAAGGACGCCGTAAATAAACTGGCCTGGGATGGACAGTGGTATATCCGGGCATTTTCCGACGCCGCCAATCCCTTCATCCCGGTAGGCGATAGCAAGGGGGATCATACCATCTACATAAATGGCCAGTCGTGGCCGATCCTCAGCGGCATCGCATCTCCCGGGCAGACGGCGCAGGTACTGCAGTTGATCAGGAAGGACCTCATGAGCGACTATGGCCCGATGATCTTCTCGCCATCCTATTCGCATTACAACGATCATATCGGAACTCAGTCAATCTATGCGCCGGGATTCCGCAATGCCTGTATCTACCTTCGGCCGGCAGGCTGGGCCATTGCCGCTGCTTGCCTCGGCGATCAGGCCGGTCTGGCCAACGAGATGTATAACAAGGCGGCCATTAAAAGCAGGGAGAAAGACATAGACCACTTCCATTGTGAGCCTTATACTTATCCCGAAAATTATGACGGCCCGGATCATCGGCTGAAGGGGCAGGGCGAATTCCAATGGAACCTGGGCGAAGGCGCGGCCTGGATGTGGACCGCGTATGTGGATTATATTTTGGGCGTCCGGCCCGTACCCGATGGGCTGCTGATCCAACCCGAGATCCCCGCGAACTGGCCCGGCTATAAAGTGAAAAGACCATTCAGGGGCGCCGTATATGACATCGCAGTGACCAACCCCGGCCATGTATCTTCGGGTATCGCTGCCATTAAGATCGACGGCACGACGATCAAAGGCAATATTCTGCCGGCCTATGCCGATGGCAAAGTCCATCATGTAGAAGTGATCATGGGTACAGGCCGGCATGCCGACACGGCGGCGATAACGGTAAACAGCCTGTTGAAGGAAATGACGGATCGCAATAGCCTGGCAACTTATTCCGGTCCGGCCTACCGTTTGATCCAGTCCAGCAGTTGGGATCGCGCCAGGCTTAACCGTAGCGACAGCAAAAACTGGTTTGCCAATAAAGACTATAACAATTATATCCGGAAGGAAAACCACGGCGACCGTACCGAGTATGTGATCATGGACGCCCGGGGCCCGGGTGCTATTACCAAATGGTGGCTACCCCGGGATGAGTTCCTGGGAGACCGGATCGTCCGCGTTTACCTCGATGACGACCCGAGGCCGGTGATCGAAGAGAACTATCTGGATTTCATCGACGGCAGCTCATTTGTCAAATGGCCCCTGGCCTTTGTTTCATCCGATGAAAAAGACGTCCCTTTTCAATATTCGATGCCGGTAGGCATGGTGAAACAGGTTGGCAGTGATCTTTATTTGCCCATTCCCTTTTCAAGATCCTGTAAGATCACGCTGGATGACAGTGTTTTTTATTATTGCATCGACTACCGGATGTATCCGCCGGGGACCAGCGTTGCTTCCTTCAGTAAAGCCGCCTATGAAAAAAGCCGGCCCGAAGCCGTAGCGGCGGCGTCAAGGGCATTATTGGCCCCCAATGACATCACGGCGCCACTGGAAAGATCGGCTACGCTTGGAAGGGGTCAGTCCCTGTCGATCGAATTGCCTGCCGGCGCCCATGCTATCGATGGGATTTACCTGAAGATCGATTCAAAGGATAACAAGCAGATGAACCGGGCGGCAGTCTTACAGGTGGTGGCGGACGGCAGCCGGACCGTTTGGAGCCCGGTGGCTGAGTTCTTTGGGGGTGGCGTTTATGCCAGGCCGGTTAAGAACTGGAATAGTGAAGTGACTGAAGCCGGCTGGATGATCTCGGACTGGATAATGCCCTATAAGTCTTCGGCGACCGTTATCCTGAAGAACTACGGCGACCAGCCGGTCCATGCCGTCTTGAAAGTCAGATCGAAACCGTGTGCCTGGAAGGAGAGCTCGATGTATTTCCATGCCGACTGGCACGAAGAGGCGCCGCTAAACGCTCCGCCCTTCAAGGACTGGAACTATGTCGAAATCACCGGAAAGGGCAGATATGCCGGCGATGTGCTGACCGTCTACTCGACGCCGGCGGGTTGGTGGGGGGAGGGTGACGAAAAGATCTATCTCGACGGCGAGACCTTTCCATCGCAGCTGGGCACCGGCCTGGAAGACTATTACGGTTATGCCTGGGGAGTGGCCAACCATTTTAATTCGCCATTTATCGCCATGCCTTCCAGGGACGCCAGGGGTAAGGACAATTGGAGCGGATACAGTACCATGGAGCGGATCAGGCTGCTGGACGATATTCCGTTCGAAACCTCGCTGAAGGTCGATATGGAAGCCTGGATCGTGAAGGCCGGCGTCTCTTTTTCGGTCGCCAGTTTCTGGTACGGAGCAGCCGGGGCGATATCCAACGTCCGGCCGGATACTACGACGATCTTGAGAAAGTTACCGGACTTTGCAGGCATTCACCTGGAGGAATCACCCGGCAAACAATATCCCGATCCCCCGGAGAACAGGCAACTGACGAGTAAGGGAAGTAATGGCATCAGCTATGCCGGCGACCAATTGGACCTGTTAGCCTGGCGCGATCCGGCCATCACGAAAACGTACGATTTGAATGGTGATAACATCCTGGGAACGGCAGGGTACAGCCTGTTTGGTCAAAAGATCGCCGGCATGTACGGAGCGGCTACTGACACCGCTAACCACCTGCCCGTTTTTATCACCGGGCTGCGACCGGGCCATGTTGTCAGCCAAAACGGCGGCACATATCTTTCTTATCCTGAAAGCCGTGCCGGAAGATATGCGACCGGCCTGATCGAGGTTCCGGGAGATAGCGCCGGGCAAGGCGTGGTCAGCTTTACCATTGGAAAAAACGCGCCTGCGATGTTTCGCCTCGGCGTCATGCTCGACAATGCAGACCGGTTCAACCGGATCGGCCAATACCTTTGGGTCAAAGACGCCAACGGCGGATACAGCGGAAAGGTCAGGCTGGCCAGGTCTAACCGGGTGCCTGACTGGTACTTTTTCGACATCCGGAATGCCCGCGAAGGGGATGTGATCACCGTTTGCGGCAGTGCGGAAAAAAGCAATGGAGTGTTCACGATCGGCGCGCTGACCTTCGATGCGGCAGGCGGCCAACCGATCGATTTCAATTCCCTCCTGAATAGAATGCTCGACCGCGAAAGCCTCGCGAGGGATCCGGACGGCGCGTGGACCTTGCACCATTTGAGCAGCTATGACCGCCATTCGGTCGCTAAAGACAAGCCCGGATGGTTTGCCAACAACGACTGGGACAATTTTATCCGCAGGGACACCGTCGACGGCCATGAGGAAGACGTCCTGATGGATACGGACGGACCGGGCGTCATTACCAGGTTTTGGATAGCCGGCTGGCCTAATAAGAAGGCGCACCTGAAGCTGTACATCGACGGAGAAACCATACCCTTCTGGGAAGCCGATCATCCGGGCGCGCTGATCGGTCAGAATAAGGAGATCGGACTTCCGTTGTCCCAGCGTTCCTTCGATCGGGACTCCTCACTTATCAACTCCGGGGCCCAACCCGGTCATAATCTCTATGCGCCCATCCCCTTCAACCGCCATCTCAAAATAACCTATGACCGGAATCCGCTCGATGGCGAAAACGGCTTTTGGTACAATATAGATTACCGCATCTATAAGGCAGGGACCGTGGTAACCAGCTTTTCAGCGGAGACACCCATCCGCTCGGCAGCCAATCTCGCGAAAACGAATAAGGCATTCAATGATTTTATGGAGTCGCCGGTTGCGGCGACCGTCATGGAAGGCGAGACGGGGGTCAAAACGGCGCCTTTTCATTTGGTCAAAGGTTCATCGGCTTCCATCCCGTTGCAGGGAACGGGCGCTATAAGACGAATACTTGTCGCCATTCCGGCTGACCATTTCCGGCAGGCTGTTCAAGACCTCCGGGTAAGGATCACCTTTGACGGGCAACCGGCGGTCGATCTTCCCGCCGGATTCTTTTTTGGCTGCGGCGACCAGCCGGTCAATGCCGCCACCTGGTATTATAAGGCGGAGACTACCGGTAACATGGCTACGTATTGGGTCATGCCGTATCGCCATGCGGCCGTCATTACCCTGTTGAATAAAGGAACGGAAAATATTGACGGATCATTGACTGTGGCGACCGGGCAATGGACATGGACTAAAAGTACCATGTACTTCCATGCGGCCTTTTCAAAATTGGACAATTATAAGACCGTTGCTAAAGAAGGTACGGATTTTAATTACCTTGACTTGCGGAACAAGACCGGCGTTTACGTGGGGGACATCCTCCGGGTCAACAAGGCGGTCGGCGGCTGGTGGGGAGAAGGCGATGAAAAGATATATATCGACGGAAGCGGTTTTCCAGATGATTTTGGCACTGGCTCTGAAGACTATTACGGCTATGCCTGGGGCCATCCGGAAACATTCAACCATATCTTCAATTCCCAGCCAATCGGCGATGCCAATTTTATGGACAAGGGCGGCACTACCGTCAATTCACGCGACCGGGATCTGGACGCGATCCCTTTCCGGCATTCGCTGCGATTCGATATGGAGTCCTGGAATTGGTTTGGCGGCCCCGTCAACTATGCATGGGCCTGCTTCTGGTACGAAAAGGGATAATATAGACATACTATGGAGAGACGAAAATTTTTGAAATCGACCGGTCTTCTTGCCTCGGCGGGTTTTTTTATTCCCGGGCTCCCAGTGATCGCCGGGCCATTTACAAAGGAGGACTTTTTCGGGTCGTGCTTCCCTGCAGATAAAAAATTGGATGGGGCATGGGTTCAGTCTTTATATGAACGCGGCGCCGCGACGACCTATACCAAGACGCGGAATGAATTGCGGTATATCGGAATGCCCGTGGGCGGGATCTGCTGCGGTTGCGTCTATGTCGGCGGCGATGGAAGACTATGGCTTTGGGATATCTTCAATCAGAATCAGCTCGGAGTGGTGACCAAGGTATTGCCGATCAAACTGGAAAGCTTTAAACTGGAGGAGATCAATAATCTCGAAGGCACCTTGTACCTCGAGCCGCTGACCCAGGCAAGCCCGCTTCAACAAGGGTTTGCATTGTCCATCACGCATAACGGCAAGACGATCGTGCGACGTCTTCAACAGGACGATTGGGATGAAGTGACTTTTGAGGCGACTTATCCTGTAGCTACTATCCGGTACACGGCGCAGGACCTGCCTTTGGAGGTAACTCTCGAGGCTTTTTCTCCATTTATACCCGGGAATGCTCATGACAGCGGTCTGCCGGCTACGATCCAGGTCATCTCATTGAAGAATACCTCTTCCGACAATCATCTGACCGTCGAGATCATGGGTTGGCTGGAGAACAAAGTTCTCGTCAATACGGAAAAAGCAAACCCGGGGTTTACCCGGATCAACAAGGTAACCGGCGCCGCCGCCTACAAAGGGGTATACCTGACCTATACGAGCTCGGGTAGCGAACTGGAAAAAGCTCCCGACCATGGCAGCCTGTATTTTGCGGCCGTTGGCAATTCAGCGGCATGCGTCGGTAACGTGCATACCAGCGTAAAGGGTGAGGCTGCAAAGCTGAAAGCCCTGGTAAAGGAAAACAGCAATTCGCCCATAGCCGGGATCTTTACCCGCCATGAATTGTCGCCAGGCGGATCGGCGAAATCGGATTTCATCCTTGCCTGGCATATGCGCAACGTATCTTTTACCGGCAAGGGCAACATGCAGGGTATGACCGTACAAGACGCCGAGTTCCATTACTACAGTACACTATTCGACAATGCGGAAGCGGTTGCCGCCTATATCGCCGGTAAGTACCGCTCGTTAAAGCAGCAGACCATGCTTTGGCGGCAGACCTGGTATGACAGCACCCTGCCCTGGTGGTTCCTTGAAAGAACCCTTTCGAACATTTCCGCTATCGCGTCCACATCGACGCACAGGTTTCAGTCCGGCAGATATTATGCATGGGAGGGCGTAGGCTGTTGTCACGGGAATTGCACTCATGTGTACCAGTATGCCCATGCGGTCTCCCGGATATTCCCCGAGCTGGAAAGAGATACCCGCGAAAAGGTCGACTTAGGCATAGGATACGATGAAGCCACCGGGATGATCCGTATCCGGGGTGAAAAAACCGGGCCGTCTATCGACGGGCAGGCAGGAACGGTCTTGCGGATCTACCGCGAGCACCAAATGAGCGCTGACTATGGCTTTCTAAAAAGGAACTGGCCCAAAATTAAAAAGGCGGTTCAGTTTATCATGGAGCAGGATAAGAACCATGACGGCATGGAAGATACACCCATGGAAAATACGCTGGATGCGCTGTGGCATGGGGAGATATCCTGGATCGTAGGTCTTTGTATCGCCGGTGTACGGGCGGGCCAGGCGATGGCGGAGGAGATGAATGACACCGATTTTGCGGAACAATGCCGTCAATATGTGACCAGGGGAAGCAGCAACATGGAATCGCAGCTTTTCAACGGAGAATATTTCATCCACCGCCCTGATCCCTCCACTGGTAAGAAGGAGATCGGCTCCTTCAATACCTGTCATATCGATCAGGTATATGGGCAATGCTGGGCCTGGCAGGTCGATCTCGGGAGGATCTTAAGTAAGGAAAAGACCATGAGCGCCCTCCACGCCCTTTGGAAATACAACTATATGCCGGATGTCGGCCCCTATATCAAGGCGCATCCGGGCGGCCGCTTCTATGCGCTGGCGGGCGAAGGCGGAATGATCATGAATACAAATCCTACAAATGAAGATAATCCGTATGGCAATGCCAAGGCATGGCAGATTGGTTATTTCAGCGAATGCATGAGCGGATTCGAGCACCAGGTAGCATCCCATATGATGGCGGAAGGCATGACCGAAGAATCGATGATCCTGACGAGGTCGATCCATGACCGCTATCATGCATTCAAGCGGAACCCGTTCAATGAGATCGAATGCAGCGATCATTATGGCCGGGCCATGGCCAGCTATGGGACTTTGATCAGCGCATGCGGGTTTACTTATCATGGGCCCAAGGGCCACATTGGCTTTGCGCCAAAAATAACGCCGGAAAATTTTAAAGCGCCTTTTACGGCTGCCGGGGGCTGGGGCACTTACGATCAGCAGCGGAACGCCCATTCACTTGCCGCGAAAATAGCCGTCGCCCATGGGGAAATGGCGGTAAAGAAGGTTACTGTCGAATTGGATAAGGATCATACGGCGGCCAAAGCGGAGGCAATGCTGGGAAATAAGGTTATTCCCGCCGGCTTTTCACAGACAGGAACCCGGTGCGAAATAGTTCTGAATGAACCGGTGACGATAACGGGCAATATAGCTTTGTCACTAAAGATCAGCTAAGGGGCCAGTGATATGAAATTACTTTTGGTTGGAGGTTTTTTAGGAAGCGGAAAAACAACGGCTATCCAACGCGCCGCGGCTTATCTGCGTCGAAATGACAAGAAGGCCGGCGTAATCACCAACGACCAGGGTGTGCTCCAGGTTGATACTGAATTCATGAAAGGGCAGGAGATCCCAACCGAGGAAGTAGTGGAAGGCTGCTTTTGCTGCCATTTCGACGACCTGGAGGACCGGATCGAAACATTGCTCGGTAACGAAAGACCGGATATCATTTTTGCCGAGCCTGTCGGGTCTTGTGTCGACCTGGCGGCCACAGTCGTCAATCCTTTACTAAGCCTGAATCGCGGCCGGTTCAGCATCGTTCTGTCCGTTTTTGCCGATAGCGTGCTATTGATCAAATTTCTGCAGGGAAGTAAATCTATTTTCTATGACAACGTCAATTACATCTATGAGAACCAGCTTCGGGAAGCAGACATAATCGTAGTGAACAAGATCGACTTGCTGACAGCATCCCAGTTGGAATGGGTACGTCATCGCGTTAGGGACGAATACGGCGGTAAAACGATCTTATTTCAGAATTCGCTATCCGATGAGAGCGTCAGCCGCTGGCTGAGCGCCTGCGATAATTATCACGATGATCGTCTGCGAACGTCCCTGGTCATCGACTATGATATCTACGGGGCAGGCGAGGCCGAACTGGCATGGCTGGACGAAGAGATCGGTATCGTATCGTCAACCGGTAATGCTATCCCGGCCGCATATGAGTTGATGCGCAAACTCCACGAAACGATAATGGAGAACGGTCACGCCATCGGTCACCTGAAATTTCTGCTCGATGATGGCGAAGAACAGACAAAAGTCAGCTTTACCACGTTGTCTGCTCCACAAGACACGGGTTCAACGGGTGAGCGGGCGGACAGGGTAGTTATTATCCTCAATGCCAGAATACAGGTTTCGCCTGCTATCCTTCAGCAGCTGGTCTCTCAGGCTATTTTGGCGGTGGAGGCCCGGATGAACTGTCGCATCACCGAATACCGCATTAATCTATTTCAGCCCGGATATCCCCGACCGACACATCGCATACTGCAGTCATGAAAACGAGCTATTTCATTTTCTTGTTGTCGATTCTTGGCGTCGCAGGCAAGGGCGGCGCCAACGGCTTGCCGAATGACCCGAAGACCATTCTGGCGAAAATATCAGCCGCGCCCTATAGGGTGTTGGATATGGACAGCGTTGTCCTGACCGGCAGGACCATCCGCGTAACAAGACTTTGGACCGGCGACCGGTGCATGTCTTCTATTCAAAACATTAGCGCAAGGCCCGTCAGGCTAAGTAACATCATTTTGTTCGATATCGGGCAAACCGGCCTCGATACGGCCACGCCCATTTATGGGGAAGGCTTTCAAATGGTCACACAAACGGCCGGAACGCTGGGATCGCCTACCGATATGACCATTTATTCAGACCGTGGGTTCTACCAAATGGCCGAGCCGGATGGTGAACGCACCGTTTATAACCTGTTTATACTCGGATCGGCAAAGAGCGGATATACCCTGCTGGGGTTCACTTCATCCTGGCGATTTGCCGGCAGGTTTTCTTTCACAAAAGACAAATTGCATATATCGGTCAACCCTGAAGGTCTTGAACTGGCGCCCGGCGAAAAATGGCGGCTGGAAGAGTTCACCGCGATGAGCGGCGCTGACAGGAATGTCTTACTGGATCGTTTTGCCCGATATATCCAGCGCAATCACCCGACGAAAAAAACCGCTAAAATACCCTATGGCTGGTGTTCCTACTACTTCTATGGCATCAATTCAACGCGGGAGACGGTGGATAGCAATATCCGCATCTTTTCCAGGGTAATGCCCGCGCTGAGATATATGCAGATCGACGAAGGTTATTCGCCTTTTGAAGGCGATTGGCTGGACTATAATGCCAAATTCGGCAGTATGGATTCGACGATAGCGGATATCCGGCGGCATGGATTCCTGCCTGCATTGTGGGTAGCTCCTTTTATCGCCGAAGCGAATGCGCCCATTTTCCGGCAGCACCCCGACTGGTTCATCAGGGGAGCGGATGGAAGGCCGCTCAATTCGGCGACCAAAGGCTTTGGCGGCTGGCACAACGCGCCCTGGTATGCGCTGGATGGGACAAACCCGGCCGCTCAGCGTTATCTCGAAGACCTGTTTCGAACGATGCGCAAACGTTGGGGTATCACCTATTTCAAGTTGGATGCCAATTATTGGGGGGCGCTGGACGGTATTCATTTCGACCCGAAGGCCACTTCCGTAGAAGCCTATCGCCGCGGGATGGAAGCGATCATCAGAGGTGCGGGAGCCGACGCGATAATACTGGGGTGTAATGCGCCGATGTGGCCGTCATTGGGCCTTGTCACCGCCATGCGGACAAGTATGGATTGCTTCCGTGCCTGGCGGTGGCTTTCGGGAAATGCGCGGGAGAACTTTCACCGGGCATGGCAGAATGGAAGGCTATGGATCAGCGATCCCGACTGTCTTTTGCTGACCGGCGGGAAGGATATGCGGCCTGAATGGTGGATCTTTCATGCTACGGCTGTCCATGCCGTCGGGGGGCTCGTCATGGATGGCGACCGTGCCTCGGATCTGGGAGAAAAGGAATGGAGCGTCCTCCGGAAAAGTATTCCGCCCGCGGGGAAAGGAGCCGTTTTTGCCGGCGACAGTTTGAACGTCGGTATAACCGATATGGGTGACCGCCAGTTTTATCATTGTTTCAATTGGAGTGAACTTCCGATCGACCTTACCATCAGGCTGAAGCGGCCTTCCCGGCTGAAGGATTATTGGACAGGCGAAGACCTGGGCGTCTACGACGGAACATATCTTGTCAGGGCTCTGAAGGGCCAGTCGGCCCGGCTGATAGAGGCTACTGCGGTATCGCCATCTTCCCGTCCGGATCAACAGTGACCGGCAAATTTTCAAGTTGTCCGGCGGTAAAAGCCTTCCCTGGCCCATTATTCAGGGTCAGCATATAACTTCCCTCACCCAGGCCCGTTACATGAAGATCGACGACAAACGGCTTGTCGAACGGCACCGGCAATCCCGCCAGCGTCGATCTCATTTCAATATGTATGGCATGGTCATTCAACGTGTCACTGACGACAGTGACGCCATCGACACCCACTCCGATATGATGCTGAAGATCGACATAGGCGCCTCCCAGCCGTTCCATGACCTGGGCGGCCGCCGACAGTCCGCCGGTCTCGCACCAACCCGGTCCCGACCGCAACGGCATCTGCGGGAACCCTTCATGATCGATATTCTCGGGACCCATGCCGGTCGGGTAATTCGGAAACGGATAAACATTGTTCTTTATCGACTGCGGCGTATTGATCAGCGTAAAGGAAGCCCTCGTGGCGGCCACGCCGCGTTCGATCAGATCCTGCCGCCCGGATAGCAGCCCCACTCTCACAAGGGCGCTTGCAAACCGGTTACTTCTTTGATCCAGCCATTCTGCGTCGCTGTTTTGCGATGAAAAGCCGCCGAACGGATAGGCGGTAATGATAAAGTGCGGAGCCCACACCGCCTGGTAGAAAATGGAATAATCGGCGCAGGCTTCCGCGGCATCCAGCCATTCTTTATTTTGCTCCGCTTCATAGAGCGACGAGAAACCGTCTATCGCCCAATATACCGACATAGTGTTGGCCGCATACTGGCCGGTATACGGATCGGTGAAGGTCTCCGGCTTTATAGCGCAGGAGTAGAACGTTTCGAAGTCATACCATTTTTCCCTTGGCATGACATCCGCAATCATCGATCGCGCGATCTTTTCGGCCGCCTCAAGGTATTTCCGCTCATGCGTCGCCTTATACAGCTCGCTCAGCACCCAGATATGCACCCCGCCGTCGGCATTCCATTTGAGGCTGGGCATCGGCTCCAGGTTGAGGGAGAACCAGGCCGGGATACAACCGTCGGACTGCAGATGCGAGATCAGGAAGTCTCCATACCGCCGGACATATGGTAAGATGGCCGGATCGTCTTCACAGGTCTTCCGGTATAACAACAGATATCCTGCGGTAACGCTGGCCGACTCCGGCTGGTAAACGCCGTGCTCCCAGTCGAAGTAAGAAGCGGGCTTGCCGGGATCATAGTTTTGCAGCGGCGGCGTCCACAAACTGGCGGTCCAGGTTTTCTTGTTGATATCGTATAGTGACGGGAACATCCCTCCCTTTTGCGGCGCGCTGAGCGTAAAATGAATGATCCGTCTCGCTTTATCGATCAGGGAAGAGTCTCCCAGTTTCCTTCCCCAATAATAGATCCCCGTGGCATCACATGCATTATTCCACCAGGCTGTATTGTAAAGGAACTGATACCATTGCGGCGCGCTCAATCTGAGACCACCCATCGGCACGCCATGATCTTCCCATTGTTGCCAGGTAGCGAGCTCCGGGTGATCTTTCCGCTGCCGGGTCTGCGGCCATTTCGTAACCGGATCCCTGACGACATCATATCCTTCGTAAGCAAAGGTGGCCGGATAGGACAGCTGCGCATAGCCGGAAAACGGCATTACCTGCGGCTTTGGCTGTTGAAAATAGCGGCTTCCATATTTCTGCCATAAATAAGACGCGACCCGCTGATAACCGCGCGTTTTGGGAACCCCGGAATCCAGGAAGAGATTGAATCCATACTTCAAATGATTATCCGACAGGGCTCTGGCCTGGTGGCCGTTGTCATGGCGCCAGTAGATATGCTGCTCGACCCAGTAATCGATAAGCCCATAGGAGATCAGCGGCTGGGGCGTGACCCCGGGATGAAGATTGTAGTCGAGCCCCGTTGGAAACGATATTTTGTTGGTGTCCTGCGGAACGGCAAAAATGCGCGGATGTTTTTGCGGCCGCGCGCCTTTTGCATATACGACATGCTGGTTGATCAGGTCGAGATCGGGAACCAGCGCAAGCATAAACCCGTCCTTTTCCACGATGGCCGCCGGAGCAAAGAATTTCCGGTCTCCGATCAGATCGTCGTCCGCACGCTTGACAGAGGGAACGAACTGATAGTCCGGCTCACCGGGGACCATAAAAGTGATTGCGGACAACAAATATTCCAGGACCGGCTTGTTAAGCTCCGCGCTGACCTCGATGTGGAAGAAGTCATTGCCACTGTCCAGTTCCACGGTTTGTTGAATGGGATTCCCGTTGATCTCCCCGGTCAGCATAAGCCCGACCGCACTACCGGTTTGCCGGATCACCTTTACCGAGCGAAAGCCTTCATTGGCCATCAGCCGGTACTGGTCCGCCGGACCCAGCCCCTTTTTATATAATGGCATGACCTTTCCGCCCTGTTCTCCGGGACCGTTCAATGCAGCCGCTACTTCCTTCCATCCGCCATCGCCGCGGACGAAATACGTCTGGGCGACTACCGGTGAGTCGGTGTTCAGCAGGAGCCGCACATGCGCATTTTCAAGCTCGATCCCGTGACTGGTTTGCTTCATGACGACGGAATGATTATCCGTGCCGGTCGATCGGCATCCGAATGTAAAGATGGAGGCTGCCGCGGCAGCCAGGAAAAGTGCTTTCATACAGCGCAAATCAAGCTAATTTACGCCGCCAAAATTTCCTGCTTTTAGCTGATCAGTCAGCTCATTTGGCAAAAACAGACACCCGTCGCCATAGCTCAGGAAACGAAAGCCGTGCGTCAGCGCATATTCATAGACCTTCCGCCAGTCTTCCCCGATCAGCGAGGCGACAAGGAGCAGGAGCGTGCTTTCCGGCTGATGAAAATTCGTGATCAGCCCGCTGGCCAGTTTCCATTGGTAACCCGGCGTGATCAGCAGCTGCGTCGTCGCCAAGAGGGTAGAGACGCGTTGCCGGTCCATCCAATTGAGCAAAGCGGTCAGAGCTGCAGGGACATCAACGCCGGCGTTTTCTTCATATGGGTCCCATTGGTGGACTGCTATTGAGGACGATCCTGAAAGCGCCTTCAGGCCAAGCCAATAGAGACTTTCGATCGTCCGCGCCGACGTAGTCCCTACCGGGATGATCGGTTGACCTGTGGACGTCGCCTGCCGCAAGATCCCGATCGTCTCGCGCGATACTGCAATGAATTCGGTGTGCATGGTATGCTGCTCCAGCGTCGGGGATTTCACCGGAAGGAAGGTTCCGGCGCCGACATGGAGAGTGACGAACAGCTGCCCGATGCTTTTTGCCTTTAGTGAATTCAGAACGGTATCGGTAAAATGCAGCCCTGCGGTCGGGGCGGCGACGGAGCCTTCGTATTGCGCATAGATTGTCTGATAGCGTTCGTTATCCGATTCTTCCGGAGGCCGGTGGATATAGGGTGGGAGCGGGATCGATCCTGCGCGGTGCAACAGTTCGGCAAAACTCAGTTCTACTGGCCGCCATGATAATTCGATCAGGAAGGAGTCCCCCTGTTTCTCCACATATCGGGCCTCGACAACGGTGTCACGGATCATCTTCACCAATACCTGTCCCGCTTTCCACTTGGATGCGCCGCCGATCAGGCATTTCCAGCGTACTTTGCCCGTCTTGGCCATTGCTGCCGCCATTCCACCGTACTCTGACGGTGGTTCCAGGCAAAAGATCTCCACCTTTCCCCCGGAGGGTTTTTGAAAGACAAGCCGCGCTGCCACGACGCGGGTATTGTTGAAAACCAGGATCGCACCGGAAGGCAGCTCATCGGCAATATTCCGGTAAATGGTCTCGCTGATTGCCGGCTGGCTACCTGGTGCTGTGCGGCGGTAGACCAGCAGCCGGCTGGCGTCGCGCTCGGTCAGCGGGTAGTACGCAATGGATGTTTCCGGTAAATGATAAGTGAAATCTGAAATGGAAATGTCTTTCGGCCGCATGGTCAAAGCGGCCAACTGCCGCCATTTTGCCGCGAAAATAAGAAATGGGGCGTATATTCACAGAAACAACTACACATGATCTGGCAATTCTACCTCTGTGCCTTCTTCGCCGGTGTTTTTCTCGCCAATGCCATCCCGCATTTTGTTCAGGGTCTTTCCGGCAATAAATTTCCGACGCCTTTTGCAAAACCTCCCGGGAAGGGGCTGTCATCCGCGCTGGTCAACGTGGTGTGGGGTCTCTTCAATGCGATAATCGGAACGATCTTTTTTATTCACAGCGCGATCAAGGCGGAAACGACCTGGCTTTGGGTAACCTTTTTTATTGGCGCGGCGTTGATCGCCATTCCCCTCAGCATGCATTTTTCGAAAAAGGATAAGGAGTAGTCAAAGGTCATCGACTCTTTAATGGCACCACCAATTTCAATCCGCTCCATTTGTCGCTTACTGCGCATACTTTAATATCTACCAGCCCATTGCTTAATGCGTAGTCGCGGATAACGTCCTCCGTCAGATCGGTAGCGATCCCGGAGCTCTTCTTATACCAGGAAACCCAGATCACCAACTGGGTATTCTTCCGCCAGACCGGCTCCAGCGACCGCATCGATTTGATGAAAGTCGCCCGGTCCGCCGCAAAAAGATGGACGAAATCCGGGATTATCCCCAGTTTATCCACTGCAATTCACATTTTATTCACGGTCGAAACAGACCAAAACATCGCCAACTTGCTCTCTTTCTCAGGTCCCGCAAGTGCTTGGCCGAAATGTACTTGTGTGGAAAAAATAAATTTTTCAATTTCCGTGAACTTGGTGGGAAAAAGTGTTAATTTGTGTTAGTTTAAGAATTTGTTGATTCAATTCATTATAAATGATTGGTTTTCTGGGCGAATACGAAGCTACTCTCGACGCAAAAAGTCGCTTCCTGCTCCCTGTCGGCTTTAAAAAACAGCTGCCGGAGGACGGTCCCACCCAGTTTGTCATCAACCGTGGATTTGAGAAATGCCTGAGCCTCTACCCGATGAAAAGCTGGGAACCGATTTTCGCCAGAATCAGCCAATTGAATGATTTTGATCCCGAAGTTCGGCAATTCAGAAGATATTTCCTGAATGGTGCGACCATGGTCGAGCTCGATTCCGCCGGACGCCTTCTGATCCCTCAAAACCTGAAAGAATACGCGAGCCTTGATAAAGACATCATCCTCACGGCCGCCGTAGACAAAATTGAGATTTGGGATAAGTCTAAGTACCAACAGTTCTTTGAAGCTTTTTCACCGGAAACATTCAGCAGCCTGGCGAAACAGGTCATGAACCCCGGAGGGCCCCTGCCTTGACACCCCCCTTACATAACGAGGAGGGTGCCTATCACCTCCCCGTCTTGCTGGAGGAAACCCTTGACTACCTCCGGATCCGACCGGGGGGACGCTATGTCGATTGCACGTTTGGCGGCGGTGGACATTCCAGGGGGATCCTCGGGCGACTGGGGCCGGCCGGCAGGCTTTTCGCCTTTGACCAGGATAAGGATGCGCGGGCCAACCTGCCCGATGACAGCCGCATCCGGTTCCTGCCGCACAACTTTCGCCACATTGGAAGATTCCTTCGGCTGCATGAAGTCGCCGCCGTGGACGGTATCCTCGCCGATCTGGGGGTTAGCAGCCACCAATTCGACGAAGCTGCCCGCGGCTTCTCCTTTCGTTTCGAAGGCGATCTGGACATGAGAATGGACCAACGGCAAAGCCTGACCGCCTACGAAGTAGTCAACAACTGGTCCGAACAACAGCTGCACAAGCTGTTCGAGCAGTATGGCGAAGTCACCAACGCCAAAACGCTTGCCCGCACCATCGTCCAGGTGCGCCGGTCCGTATCGCTGAAGACGATCTCTAACTTTCGATCGGCGCTTGCCCCCATTGTGAAGGGCAACCCCAATAAATACTTCGCCCAGGTGTTTCAGGCGCTTCGGATCGAAGTGAACGATGAATTGGGAGCGCTGAAAGAAATGCTGCTGCAATCACCCGGTCTCCTGTCGGCCGGCGGCCGCATAGCCATTATTACCTTTCATTCCCTGGAAGACAGGCTCGTCAAGAATTTCTTTAAAAGGGGTTCTTTCGACGACGAGGACCCCCACGATGCCTTCGGACAAAGTGCTTCGCCCCCCCTGTTAAAAGCGGTTACCAAAAAACCGGTCACCCCTGGTGACAAAGAATTACAAACCAACCCGCGATCCCGTAGCGCCAAGCTCCGGGTAGCTGAACGAATATAATAAAGGCTACGGCCTACCATCAATGAAGCAGAGTAACGAAAATCAGCCGGCAACGGAAACTAACGGCCCTGCCAAACCGCGCAGTCGCTGGCAGCCCTCCCGCCTCGGCTACCGCTGGGTGGTCCGCAACATCGGCTTTCTTCTCTTCCTTGCCGTGCTGGCTGTCGTCTATATCTATAACGGCCACTATGCCGACAAGATATCCCGTGACCTCAGCCGGACCAACAAGGAATTAAAGGAATTGCAATACGAATACAAAACACTAAAGAGCGAAGTGATGTTCCGCAGCAAGGAAAGTGAACTGGCGAAAGCCGTCGCTCCCTTTGGCCTCGAGGAACTGACCCAGCCGCCATTCGTGCTCATCGACAGCACAAATAGGTAAGATGGAAGTCGAATAAGTAACATGGAAGTCAAACGCGACATATTATGGAGAGTCTACTTGTCCTTTATCGGCATCGTCGTGCTTAGTCTCGTCGTGCTGGGCAAGGTATTCTATATCCAACGCGTACAAGGCGCTTACTGGAAAGGGTTGAGCGACAGCCTGCACCAGAAGTTCATCGAGCTGGACGCCGAAAGAGGCACGATCTTCAGCGAAGACAGCAGCATGCTGAGCACGTCTATTCCCTACTTCAACATCTATGTCGACTTCGGCGCCGACGGTCTCCGCGAAAAGAACGGCCGCCGCTTCACGGAAAACGTCGATTCGCTTTCCCTCTGTCTGTCCCGTCTCTTCGGCAGCCAATCCGCCGCCGCCTACCGGAAGATCCTCTGGCAAGGTTACCGTCATATGGACCGTTATTATGAGATCGCCGCCAATGTCTCTTTTGAAAAATACCAACAGCTTCGCCAATTCCCACTCGTCCGCGAAGGCCGGAACAAAAGCGGTTTCATCGCGGAGGTCGTGAACAAAAGATTAAATCCGTTCGGCTTGCTGGCCAATCGTACCATTGGCCTGGCAAGGGCGAATGCCCAGAATGTAGGTCTCGAGCGCACCTACGATACCCTCCTGAAAGGCGAAACGGGCCGTCGTCTCGTCCGCTATATCGCCGGGGGCGCCTATGTCCCGGTCGAAGGCTATGAGATCGAATCCCAGAATGGAAAAGACATCATCACCACCCTCGACGTCAATATCCAGGATATCGCCGAGAACGCCCTCCTTCGCGAAATGATCGCCAACCAGGCCGAACACGGCACCTGCATCGTCATGGAAGTGGCCACCGGCAAGATCAAGGCCATCGCCAATCTCGGCGTTCAGCCGGATGGCAATTATTGGGAAGACCTCAACTATGCCATCCGGGCCACGGAGCCCGGCTCGACGTTCAAGCTTGCAACGCTGCTTTCACTGCTCGAGGACAAAAAGGTCACCCTCGGCGACAAGGTCATGCTTGACGGCGGCTCGTGGAAAGTAGCCGGCCGCACCGTCTATGACGCGGAACCCCACGACAACAAGGAATTCACCGTCAAGGAAGCCTTCGAGATCAGCTCCAATGTCGGTATGGCCAAACTCGCCATGAGCCATTACAGCGCCAACCCCGGAAGTTTCATCCGGCACCTGAAAGCGCTCCGGCTTGACCAGCCCACCGGGGTCGACCTGTTGGGTGAAGGCGCTCCCGTCATCAAACATCCCGGTTCCCGCACCTGGAGCGCCACCACTCTTCCGTGGATGGCCTTTGGCTATGAAGTCCTGGTCTCGCCGCTGCAAACGCTCATGCTTTACAATGCCGTCGCCAACAACGGCCGGATGATGCGACCCTACCTGGTCAGCGCCGTTCAGGAATCGGGCGTTACCATAAAGGAGAACCAACCGACCGCCCTCATCGAAAATATTTGCAGCGAGCCGACGCTCCACCAGTTGCAGGAATGTCTCAAAGGCGTCTGTAAAGATCCCGAAGGCACCGCGCACAGCCTGTTTCAGCACGACTTCTATGCCGTCGCGGGGAAGACGGGCACCGCGCTTGTCGCGGATGGGAAACGCGGTTATGCCGATCACATCTATCAGTCGTCATTCGTCGGTTATTTCCCGGCCGGCCAGCCGAAATATACCTGCATCGTGGTGATCAGGAACCATCCTTTTGCCAAGGCGTATCTCGGTGCAAAGGTCGCGGGGCCTGTCTTTAAGGAGCTGGCCGATAAGCTGATGAGCGTCGACCCCGATATCGCGGCCCCGATCCCTGCCGATTCGGCCGTCCCCCAGGCCGTCGTCCTGCCCAAACCGCAGCCCGCTGCCGGGCATGGCATACCCGACGTGAAAGGAATGGGGTTGAAGGACGCGCTATACCTGCTGGAGAGTATGGATCTAAAAGTGGCTGTCCGGGGAAGCGGGAAAGTACACGCTCAAAGCCCCGAACCGGGCTCGGGCTTTAGAAAATACGAAACCATAACGCTTCAACTCGATTATCGATAGCCGAATGGCACAACTGCAGGACATATTATATAAGGTGAGCATCCGCTCGGTTCACGGCGAACGGAACCGGTCCGTAGACAACCTTCAGACCGACTCCCGGCTTGCCGGACCGGGCTCGTTGTTCATCGCGATGAAAGGCACGCATATCGACGGCCACAGCTTTATCCCCCAGGTGATAGCGGCCGGCGCTACGCTGATCGTTTGCGAAGACCTTCCTGCTAACCTCGAGGCCGCCGTAACCTATATCCAGGTGGAGAATACCGCGGCGGCGGCCGGCGTCATCGCCCACAACTTCTATGGTCAGCCTTCCGAAAAGCTGAAACTCGTCGGCGTCACCGGCACCAACGGCAAGACGACGATCGCTACCCTTCTCTACAAACTGTTCACCGCCCTTGGTCATAAATGCGGTCTGCTGAGCACGGTCCAAAACCATATCGGCGACCGCATCCTGCCGGCAACGCATACTACTCCTGATCCACTGCACCTGAATGCGCTGCTGAAAGAGATGGTCGACGCCGGCTGTACGCATGCCTTTATGGAGACCAGCTCGCATGCCATCCACCAGCAACGTATTGCCGGACTCCATTACACCGGCGGCATCTTCAGCAACATCACCCACGACCACCTGGACTATCATAAGACATTCGAGGAATATATCCGCGTAAAAAAGTCCTTTTTCGACTCCCTCCTCTCCGACGCTTTTGCGATCTCCAACGCGGACGACAAAAGAGGTGGCGTCATGTTGCAGAACACGCATGCGAAAAAGTACTTCTACAGCCTTCGAACGCTTGCGGAATTCAAAGGAAAGATCCTGGAGAACAACCTGACCGGTCTCGTGATGACCATCAACGACCAGGAAGTTCATTTCCGGCTGATAGGCGAATTCAATGCCTATAATCTGCTTGCCGTCTATGGAGCCGCCATCTGCCTGGGCCAGGACAAAGCGGAAGTGCTTCGTAGTCTTAGCACCCTCAGCGGGGCCGAAGGCCGCTTCGACTACATAGTATCGCCAAAGGAAAGGATCATCGGGATCGTGGACTATGCCCATACCCCTGACGCCCTGATCAATGTGCTGGTGACCATTCAAAAATTACGGAAAGGCCGCGAGCGCATCATTACCGTCGTCGGTTGCGGCGGCGACCGTGACAAGACCAAACGTCCGCTGATGGGGGCCGCGGCCTGTGAATATAGCGATAAAGTGATCTTCACTTCGGACAACCCGCGCAGCGAGGACCCCGAGCAGATCATCCGGGACATTGAAGCGGGGCTCAATACCGCCGCCAAACGAAAATATATTTCGATCACCGACCGTAAAGAGGCGATCCGCACGGCGCTCAACCTCGCCGCGGCCGAAGACATCTTGCTGATCGCCGGCAAGGGTCATGAAAAATACCAGGAGATCAAGGGCGTCAAATACCCTTTCGATGACAAGCAGGTGTTAACCGAATTTTTTGAATTATTAGATAAATAGCATGCTGTACTCCTTATTTGATTGGTTCAGACAGAATAGCATCAAGGTGCCCGGCCAGGCCTTGTTCCAGTTCATCACGTTCCGCGTGCTGCTGGCTATCGTATTCTCGCTGATCATCAGCATGATCTTTGGTAAACGGCTGATCCGTTACCTGGTCCGGCGGCAGATCGGCGAAACCGTCCGGGACCTCGGACTGGCCGGCGAACAACAAAAGAAGGGAACTCCCACCATGGGTGGTTTCATTATCATCCTCGCTATCCTGCTCCCCACCCTTCTTCTTGCCAACCTCCATAAAGCCTATATCCGGCTCATGCTCTTCAGTACCATCTGGCTGGGGATCATCGGGTTCATCGACGATTATCTGAAGCTCCGGGCGAAACGGATCGCCAAGGAACAAGGCGTGCCATACAAGAAGGGCGATAAAGACGGCCTCGCCGGCTGGTTCAAGGTCCTTGGTCAGGTGGTCCTTGGTCTCGTCGTCGGCTATACGCTTTACTTCAACAGCAACACCCGGGTTTGGCGGGAATATGTCGGCCCAACCCGGCCTTCCGATTCGAGCGTGTTGAGGGTCGCGACGCTGGATAAGGAAAAGAAGTTCTTTGTGGAAGCCCGGGAGCCGATCACCACGATCCCCTTCGTCAAGAACCATGAGTTCAACTACTCCAAGCTGCTCCCGGCCGCACTTCGGGGTCTGACCTGGGTACTCTATATCATCATAGTGATCTTCATCGTCACGGCGGTGTCCAATGGCGCCAACCTGACGGATGGCCTCGACGGTCTGGCGACGGGAACGAGCGCCATCATCGGCGCCTGTCTGGGCATCTTTGCCTACGCCAGCGGCAATATCCGCTTTGCCGAATATCTCAACGTGATGTATATCCCCAATCTGGGCGAGTTGTCCATCTTCATCGGCGCATTGGTCGGGGCCTGCATTGGGTTCCTTTGGTATAACGCTTATCCGGCGCAGGTATTTATGGGTGATACCGGAAGCCTCACGCTCGGCGGGATCATCGCCGCGCTGGCGATCATCGTCCGGAAGGAATGGCTGATCCCCATCTTCTGCGGCGTATTCCTGGTGGAGTCGCTCAGTGTGGTCATACAAGTGACATATTTCAAATATACAAAGAAGAAGTACGGCGAAGGAAGACGGGTTTTTCTTATGAGTCCCCTGCATCATCATTATCAGAAGCTGGGATATCATGAGAGCAAGATTGTAACACGATTCTGGATCATCACGATCCTCTGTGTGGCTTTTGCGATCGCTACTTTGAAGATCAGGTAGCGCGCTCGCCTGCGCGGGATCAGGTAAATAGGTATATGAAAAACCCAATCCGTTAACAGCGGAGGCTTCGTCGCTCAAGTAATTGTGGTGCAGTAAGATCTATTCTTTTGAAGAACCCCCCTAATCCGGACCCGTTTTGGAAACAAAGCAACTATGAAGCGTATGGTCATACTCGGTGGCGGTGAAAGCGGTGTTGGCGCAGCCTTGCTGGCAGCCAGGCGCGGTTATGACGTCTTCGTATCCGATGGCGGCCCGTTGAAAGAGGAATACCGGCAGACGCTAAGCACCCATCAGATCGCCTTTGAGGAAGGCGTCCATACCGAAACGCGGGTCCTGGAAGCCGATGAGGTCATGAAAAGCCCCGGCATTCCCGAAAAGAATGCGCTGGTCAAGAAGATCAGGTCGAAAGGTATCCCGGTGATCAGTGAGATCGAGCTTGCTTACCGGTATAAAGGCGACAGCCGCATCATCGGGATCACCGGCAGCAACGGAAAGACGACGACCACTGCCATGACGTATCACATCTGCCGTCACGGCGGCCTGGACTGCGCCCTCGTAGGTAATATCGGGTATAGCTTCGCGCGCCAGGTTGCCGAAGATCCGCGGCCCTGGTATGTAGCGGAGATCAGCAGCTTCCAGCTGGACGACATCGTCGCCTTCCGGCCCGATGTAGCTATCCTCACCAACATCACGGAAGACCATCTCGACCGTTACGATTATAAGTTCGAGAACTATATCCATAGCAAGTTCCGGATAGTAATGAACCAAACCGCAGATGACCATTTCATCTACAATCAGGACGACCCGGTAATAAATACATATATAACCCAATCTAACTTCAAATCTAACCCACTACCATTCACCATGCAACAGGAAACCAACAAAGGAGGATCTATCAGGAACGGCCAGATGAATATCAATACGGGAACGGAACGATTGCAAATGAGCATTTATGATTTTGCCCTGAAAGGCATTCACAATCAATACAACACTATGGCAGCAGGTATCGCAGCCGCCACCGTCGGCATCCGGAAAGAGAAGATCCGTGAGGCGATCAAGAGCTTCGAAGCGCTGGAGCATCGCATGGAGTATGTCCTCACGGTCAGAGGCGTTGAATTCATCAACGACTCAAAGGCAACGAACGTGAATAGCACCTGGTATGCGCTGGAGAGCATGGATAAGCCTACCATTCTCATTCTCGGCGGGGTCGACAAGGGGAATGACTATTCGCTGATCCGCGACCTGGTAAAGGAAAAAGTAAAGGCCATCGTTTGTCTGGGCGTAGACAACCGGAAGATCCACGAGGCCTTCCAGAACGATGTCCCGCTGATGGTCAATACCGGTAGCGCCGAGGAAGCCGTCCGCGCGGCCTTCCACTTTGCGGTGAAAGGTGACGTCGTGTTGCTGAGCCCCGCCTGTGCCAGCTTTGACCTGTTCAAGAATTATGAAGACCGCGGCCGGCAGTTCAAGGAGGCTGTCAGGGATCTATGAGCGCCACGACAACGATAGAACGCAAGCCTTTCCAAAGCCTCCGCTCCAGGACCCGGGGTGACAAGGTCATCTGGACAGCCGTTTTTCTGCTGGCCATCGTGTCCCTGTTGGTCGTATACAGCTCCACCGGCTTGCTGGCCTACAAGATGTATAAGGGTGACACGGAGATCTATCTTTTCAAACAGTTCGCCTTTATCGTCGTCGGCGTGGCGATCATCTACTTCGCCCACCAGGTCAACTATACGCTCTATTCCCGGGTGGCGAAGATCCTCTTTCTGATCTCCATTCCCCTCCTGCTCTATACTCTTTTCTTTGGGGTGAAGCTCAATGAGGGTAGCCGCTGGATCCGCCTCCCTATCATCAATATGACGTTCCAGACGTCCGACCTTGCCAAGCTGGCGCTTTTCATGTATCTCAGCCGGCTGCTGAGCAAAAAGCAGGATGTCATCAAAGATTTTAGAAGCGGCTTCATCCCCGTGATCACCCCCGTAGCGATCATTTGTATCCTGATCGCTCCCGCCAATCTGTCGACGGCGCTGCTGATCGGCGCGACCAGCCTCATGTTGCTTTTCATAGGCCGTGTCAGTGCAAAGCATCTGCTGCTGACCATCGCCGTCGCTCTCATCCCCGTTATTATTCTTGTGGGGGCTGCCATGGTCCGGCATTCGTCCAATGGCGGCGCCACTGAAAAACCCCGGACGGAAGGGCATTCGGGGCTGTTCGTTCGGGTGGATACCTGGATCAGCCGGGTGGAGACCTTTATATATGGCGGCGGCGACAACGGCGACAACAATTACCAGACCAACCAGGCCAAGATCGCCATTGCCAAAGGCGGCATCTTCGGATTGGGGCCCGGCAACAGCCAGCAACGCAATTTCCTTCCGCATCCCTATAGCGACTTTATCTATGCGATCATCATCGAGGAATACGGCCTGGTGGGCGGCGTCTTTATCATGCTGATCTACCTCGTCTTTTTGTTACGCAGCATCCGCATCTTCCGGCGCTGCCCCTTTGCCTTTGGCGCGTTCCTGGCATTGGGGCTGAGCTTTACGCTGGTCATCCAGGCGCTTGCGAATATGGCGGTCAATGTCAACCTGTTCCCTGTTACCGGCGTCACATTGCCATTGGTCAGCATGGGTGGGAGCTCGTTCCTGTTCACCTGTCTTGCAATCGGCATCATCCTGAGCGTGGCACGAAATGTCGAGCAGCTGGAGGGCTCGGCGCATGAGTAAGCGTATCATCATAGCGGGCGGCGGGACCGGCGGGCATATTTTCCCCGCGGTTGCTATCGCCGGTGCGCTGCAGCGACGGGAGCCGGGCGTCGAGTTGTTGTTCGTAGGCGCCAAAGGCCGGATGGAAATGGAGAAGGTGCCACAGGCCGGATATCGAATTGAAGGCATCGACATTGCCGGCTTCAACCGGAGCTCTTTGATAAAAAATGCCGGGTTGCCATTCAAGCTGGTCCGCAGCTTTTTCCAGGTCAACCGCATCCTGCGCAGTTTTAGGCCCGATGCTGTGATCGGGGTAGGAGGGTACTCCAGCTTTCCGGTACTCCGGGCCGCGCAGGCAAGGCGGATCCCCAGTTTTATCCACGAGAGCAATTCTTTTGCGGGGAAAAGTAATATCCTGCTGGGCAAAAAGGCTGACCGCATCTTCGTCGCCAGTGACGGCATGGAGAAATTCTTTCCGGCAAACCGGATCATCATCACCGGTAACCCGGTCAGAAGCGCGATCGTCGATAGCCGGATACCGCGGGATGAAGCGATCCGAAGTTACGGGCTGGATCCCGGGCTGCCGACCGTTCTTTCCACCGGTGGAAGCCTCGGCGCCAAAGGCATCAATGAAGCGATCGCCGCACACCTGGACGATTGGCGGCAGGCAGAGATACAATTGATCTGGCAGACAGGCAAGCCTTTTGCCTCACAGGCCGCGGCGGCCAGCGAGGGTAACAGCGGCGTTTGGACCGGGGATTTCATCCCGAAGATGGAGACCGCCTTTGCCGCCGCCGACGTCGTCATCTCGAGATCGGGCGCTATGTCGATCGCTGAGCTGTGCGTGGTGGCGAAACCGGTTGTTTTTGTGCCTTTTCCTTTTGCGGCGGAAGACCATCAGACCGCCAACGCCCGAAACCTGGTCGACAAACAGGCTGCTCTTATGGTAAAGGACAGTGAGGCAAAAGAGAAGCTGGTCAGTACCGCGATCGCGCTGGTTAAAGATGGGCCGTTGAGGAAACAGTTGACAACAAATATCGGCCGCCTTGCCGTCACCGATGCGGCCGACCGGATAGCAAAGGAGGTCTTAACCCTGATTGAAACCGCGCCCTCACCGGCGCACTGACGAACATGGTTGATTTGAACGATATTAAAAAGATCTATTTCATTGGTATTGGTGGCATAGGAATGAGCGCACTCGCACGATATTTCCGATTTCACGGCAAGGAGGTCAGCGGTTATGACCGGACCTCCACCACGCTGACCCGGCAGCTGGAAGCGGAAGGCATCGCCGTCCACTATGAGGATGATCCCGGGGCCGCGCCAAAGGACGCCGGGCTTGTCGTCTATACGCCGGCCGTTCCCAAAGATCACCGGGAACTGACCTGGTATCAACGGCACGCCTATCCGCTGTACAAACGGAGCGACGTGCTGGGCATGATCACCAACAGCTCTTTTAATATATGTGTGGCGGGGACGCACGGGAAGACGACGGTCACGACGATGATCGCGCATATCCTGAGACACTCCGGGTATGGGTGCAACGCTTTTCTCGGCGGTATCTCGGTGAATTATAACAGCAATTTCTGGAGCGACCGGCGGAATGTTTGCGTAGTCGAGGCGGATGAATATGACCGGAGTTTTCTAAAGCTCAGCCCGGATATTGCAGTGATCACAGCGATGGATGCGGATCACCTCGACATCTATGGGACGGCGGACGCCGTCGAGCAGGCTTTTATCGACTTTTCCGCCCGGCTCAAATCCGGCGGGCTTCTGATGAGCAAAAAGGGACTCCGGCATGAGGCGGCGCTGAAAGGCGACCATCATTGGACCTACGGGCTGACCCCCGATGCCGGTTTCTTTGCCTCCGACATCCGGATCGACGACGGCGACTATTGGTTCACGGTGCAAACCGGTGACTGGAAGCTGGAACGGGTCATCCTGAGCATGGGCGGACGTCATAACGTGGAGAATGCCACCGCGGCCATCGCCGTCGCGCATCGCCTTGGGATACCCGGGAATAAAATTATCGATGCGGTAGGCGCCTTTCGGGGTGTCAAAAGACGGTTCGAGTACATCGTCAGGGAGCCGGGGCGGGTTTACATCGATGACTATGCCCATCACCCCGAGGAGCTGCGGGCATTGATCAGCGGGGCGCGGGAGCTGTTTCCCGGCAGGAAATGCACCGTCATCTTCCAGCCCCATCTGTTCACCCGGACCCGCGACTTTGCCGACGGGTTCGCGGCAAGCCTCGACCTGGCGGATGAGGTATTTCTGTTGCCCATCTACCCGGCGCGGGAGCTGCCCATCGAAGGCGTGACCAGTCAAATGATCGCGGAAAAGATACCGGGTCAAAAGGCGACGGTAGCAGGCAAAAATGAACTGTTGGGAATAATAGACGATATGGTAACCTATGGCGGCGATCTCGAAGTATTGATCACGGCGGGAGCGGGAGATATAGACACATTAGTTGAACCGATAAAGAAGATGTTGATTCGTTAACGGCGGTTGTTGAACCCTATAGTATTGTGAACGGGACTCATACTAACCCCGGGCACCTTTGTACCCGTCTGACGATCCCAGCGGTCGTCGGGCGGGCAACACGGAGAAAAATGGCGATCAGGATAAATATCAGGAAGGTTCTCTTTACCATGGTCTGGGGCTGTATCAGCGCCGGAGTGCTGGTATTGCTTGTCGCAGCCATCCGATACAGGAACACCAACGCGTGTAAAGGCTATGTCATCAACCTGACCGGCTCCTGTATCAGCAAAAAAGACATCCTTGCGCTGATCACCCCGGCGGGCGCCGCTAAGATCAAGGACCGTCCCATTCAGTCCTTCGACCTGCGTCATCTGGAAACTACGCTGGAGAAGAACATCTGGGTCCAAAGGTCGCGCTTGTTCTTTGACAACAACAATGTCCTGCATATCGACGTCATCGAAAGGACGCCCGTCACCCGCATTTTTACCGAGGATGGGAATAGCTTCTACCTCGACAGCACGGGGGTCCGGCTGCCGTTGCTGACACAGCCTCCGTTGCGGCTGCCTGTATTTACCGGTTATCCGGCGCCGAAAGCCGGCCGCCGCGAACCGGATAGTATCCTGAATGCGGGAATCGGGCAGATCAGCTCTTATCTCCGGATGGATACGTCGTGGGCGGCCCGGATCGCGCAGATCAATATTACGCCGGACCGGGCATTCGAGCTCGAACCGGAGATTGGGGCCTACCGCATCAACCTGGGCAACGGCAACGACATCGCGGCAAAATTCCACCGGCTCTTCCTTTTCGACCGGCAGGTGCTGGGCAAGGTAGGATTGGAGCGTTACGGCCGCATCGACGTCTCTTATGCCGGTCAGGTCATAGCCACCAGAAAAGGCAGTGAGCAGCGACGTTATGACTCGCTGCAAGGTCTCAACAATATCCGTCAGCTGATCCGTTCGGCACAGCAATTGCAACCCGATACCCTTCGTCAGCAATCCATCCGGCCGCTCGAAACCAATCCCATGACGGAACAGAACTTATCACCACATGACCTGTTGCCCGCGGACAGCATCTCAACCCGTAAACCAAAACCATAGATAAAAAAATTAACAACAACTAAAACAAAAATAAACTAAACTATGAGCCTCGAACAACCCATTATCGTCGGTCTGGACATCGGAACGACAAAGATTGCAGCCATCGCCGGCCGTAAGAACGAATACGGCAAACTGGAAATTTTAGGATTCGGCCGGGCCAACTCCAACGGGGTAAAGCATGGCCAGGTGCTTAATATAGACGAAACGATAAAAGCCATCCGGATGGCCCTTGAGAACTGCTATGCTTCCAACCCCAACCTCGAGATCAGCGAGGTGTACGTCGGCATTGCGGGTCATCATATCAAAAGCCTCCAGACCCGTGGAGATATCGTTCGCCAGAATACCGAAGAAGAGATCACCCGTCGGGAGATCGATCAGCTCGTCGCCGACCAATACAAGACCTATATCCCTGCCGGCGACCAGATCATCGATGTGATCCCACAGGAATTCACCGTGGATAATTTTCAAAATATCCCCAACCCCATCGGGTATGGCGGCGTCAAGGTCGGGGCCAACTTTCATATCATCACCGGCGATAAGAACGCCATCCGGAATATCAACCGGGCCGTTGAAAAGAGCAGCCTTCACACCAAGGACCTCGTCCTTCAACCACTGGCTTCCGCCGCGGCCGTCATGGGACAGGAAGATCTGGAAGCCGGCGTAGCCATCGTGGATATCGGCGGGGGTACTACCGACCTTGCCGTTTTTTATGAAGGCATCCTGAAACATACCGCGGTGATCCCTTTTGGCGGGGAGAACATCACAAACGACATCAAGACCGGTCTCGGCGTGCTGAAGACCCAGGCCGAACAGATGAAGGTGCAGTTCGGCTCGGCCCTGTCCAACGAAGCCAAAGCCAATGCCTATATCACTATCCCCGGTCTTCGCGGCATGCCTGCCAAAGAGATCAGCGTAAAGAACCTGGCCGGCATCATCCAGGCCCGGATGAGTGAGATCATGGACTTTGTGACCTATCATCTGAAGCAGGTGGGGCTCGACAACCGGGCTTTGAACGGCGGAGTCGTCATGACCGGCGGCGGATCGCAGCTCCGGCATCTCATCCAGCTGACGGAATACATCACAGGCCTGAATGCCCGTATCGGCTACCCCACCGAGCACCTGGCCGCAGGTCATATCGAAGAACTGGCCAAACCAACCTATTCGACGTGTATCGGGCTTATCCTGAAAGGGTATAGCGACTATGAGCACAACCGCAAGGAATTCGAAAAAGAATACCGCAAAGTGGAAGTGCCCGACAATCTCAGGAAGGCCGAAACACAGCAAGGGCCTGCCGGTCTCAGCGAAGAATTGCTGCAGCAGGAAAGGGTCCGTAACCGGAAAGGAGTAAAAGATTTTTGGGGAAAATTCAAAGACGGAATTATTGATCTTTTTAAAGAAGAAGAAGATCATGCGTTATAACTGAAGAGAACCCGTGTGTTAATTAAAAAAAATGTCTATGATCCATTTTGATCTTCCAAAGGAGAAATCATCCATTATCAAGGTTATTGGTGTGGGTGGCGGTGGCAGCAATGCAGTCAATCATATGTTCAGCCAGAACATAGAGGGGGTGAATTTCATTATCTGTAATACCGATGCGCAGGCTATCGCCACAAGCCGCGTGCCCAACAAGGTGCAGCTCGGGCCTCATCTGACCCAGGGTCTCGGGGCCGGAGCAAATCCCGACATCGGCAGACAGGCTACGGAAGAAAGCCTGGAGGAGATCAAGACGATCCTCGAAGTCAATACTAAAATGGCCTTTATCACCGCCGGTATGGGTGGTGGTACAGGCACCGGGGGCGCGCCTATTATTTCCAAGATCTGCAAGAACCTTGGCATCCTTACCGTGGGGATCATTACCACGCCGTTCTCCTATGAAGGTAAGAAGCGGATGATGCAGGCGGAGGAAGGGATCAGGGTGATGAAGCAATACGTCGACACGCTGCTGGTGATCAGCAATGACAAGCTGCGGCATCAGTTCGGTAATCTCAAGATGAAGGAAGCCTTTGCAAAGGCCGACAACGTCCTTGCTACCGCTGCCAAATGTATCACCGATGTGATCAACAGCACGGGGCAGATCAATGTCGACTTTGCCGATGTCTGCACCGTCATGCGTAATGGCGGCGTAGCGATCCTGGGCAGTGCAACCGCGAAGGGCGACAGCCGTGCGCAGAAAGCCATCGAAGAAGCGCTCAATTCACCCCTGCTGAATGACAATGATATCTGCGGGGCGAAATGGATCCTTATCAATATAAACTCCAGCGAAGGCGAACATGAGTTCACCATGGATGAGGTAGAGATCATCCAGAACTATCTCCTCAGCCAGGCCGGCGAGCACACCGACGTCATTCTCGGTCTTGGTTACGACAATTCTCTCGGCTCCAGCCTCGGCATTACGCTTATCGCAACCGGTTTCGAGCACAAAGACCCATTCGTCAAGGCTACGGAAGCCGACCTCAGCCCAAAAAAGGAAGAGAAGATCCTCATGCCGTTAAACGCCACTGAAGATCACCGTCCGCATGATGCCCGGCCTGCCCGCACCTCTGACCTTGCACCACAGGCTGCACCCGTACCCGCTCCTTCGCTTATCCGGGAAGAAGCCGCCGCCATTCCGATGGTCGACGAGCTTCAGCCTACACTCATTGAAAAGCCGCCCGTCGCCTCGCCGCTCACCCTCTTCCCCGAGCTTCCTGTCTCCCCGGCCAAACAGCCCCAGGATGACCCCCGGTCCCCCCGGATCGAATGGGTGCTGGCTCCGGATCCCGCACCCACCACACCACAAAAAAATCAGGCGCCCGGCGCCTCAAAAAGTTCTCCTGCGTCTGCAGCGTCAGGAGGATACCTTGCAAGGCCATCCAATATCTACGCAGAAGACCCCAGGAACGATCAACAATCCTCGCCCTCAGCCGCCGAAGGTTCTCCTAAGGTGGCGATCGAACACTCCACTCCCGTGAAGGATCCGATCAGGAACACCGTTGCCGGTGATCCGTCGTTGGAAGACGATTCTTCACCCGATATGCAATTGGTGTTCAGGGATACGGACCCAGCGGCGGATGAGCCTGGGGCCCACCAAACTCACCCGATTTCGGTGCCGAACTCACCCGTAGAGGAGCCTGCCGCGCAGGACGATGCGGATGATCACAAACGCCGTGCAGCGGAACGAATCAACAAGTTGCGCAACTTGTCGTTCAATATCAACGCTGCCGATCCGAATAACGAGTTTGAAACTGTGCCGGCCTACATCCGCCGTAATTTGGAATTGTACAATACGATCTCCGCGGCAGAGAATTTTTACAGTAATTATGAAGTCAAGACAGACGAGAACAACAACACGGAGATCAGCACCATCAATACTTTTCTGGATGGTAAACGACCGGATTAAGTCGCGGCCGGAGGCTGCGCGGTTACGATAGTTTGTTTTTAGTTGTTTTATTCCCCTCGGTTCTCCGCGGGGATTTTTTTGCGCCTCCGGGTTCTAGCCCAATTTACCCTCCGGCGCAAAAATCGCATATGATTGGCCTTCGGCCGAAGGGTCTCCGACCCTTTTTGTTTTGCGCCATCGCCACGCCGCCCTATCTTTATCTATACCAACTCAACCGCATGCCACTGCTGCTCTCCTTTCTGGGCATCCTTTGCCTCATTTTGCTGATCCTTTGGTGTAAGCTAGACACCTTTATTTCCTTTATCGTCGTCAGCGTGGGGCTGGGACTGGCCTCCGGTCTCGACATCCACCAGATCAGCGACGCCATCCAGAAAGGGATCGGTAATATCATGGGGTCTCTTGTCATCATCCTCGGTTTTGGCGCCATGCTTGGCCGGCTGATCGCCGACAGCGGCGCAGCCCAGCAGATCACCCAGTCCCTTGTCCGGCTGTCCGGCATTCGCCGCATCCAATGGGCCATGGCCTTGTCCGGATTCCTCGTAGGATTACCCATGTTCTATTCTGCAGGATTTATGGTGTTGATGCCCCTCGTCTTTGCCGTCGGCGCTTCGACCGGCCTCCCTCTGTTGTACCTGGGCATCCCGGTCCTGTCGGCTCTCTCCGTTGCTCACGGCTTCCTGCCCCCGCATCCGTCCGCTACCGCCATCGCCGTCCAGCTCCACGCCAATCTCGGCAAGACCCTGCTCTATGGTATCATCGTCGCGATTCCCACCATCATCCTGGCCGGTATCGTTTTTGGCAGGACCATGCGCAAATATAGACCCACGCCCAATCCCGCCGTACTTACGGTCACTCTCATGGACCCGCACGATCTGCCTGGTCCGGCCCTCAGCCTGACGGCCGCATTGATGCCGCTGATCCTGCTTTCCGCCACCGCCGTGCTGGGGATCTTTCCGGGCAATACCACCCTTAAAAGGATCATTGAATTTATCGGCGACCCCAATATGGCTATGCTGATCGCCGTTCTCGCCGGAATTTATCTGCTGGGTCTCCGGCGGGGCAAATCGATGCGCACTCTGATGCGATCGCTTGAAGACGCCTTCAAAGGGATAGCCCCGGTGCTGTTGATCATCGCGGGCGCGGGCGTATTTATGCAAGTGATGAGTGCGGGTGGCGTCAACGTTTATATCGCCCGGCAGCTCGTACATACTACCGTTAGCCCGCTGATCCTCGGCTGGTGCGTTGCCGCGCTGATCAGGATTTGTACAGGGTCATCGACCGTCGCCGCCCTGACCACTGTAGGTATACTGCTGCCTATGCTCCGGCAGTCGACTGTCCAACCTGAATTGCTCGTCCTGGCGATCGGCGCCGGGAGTATGACCTTTTCCCATGTGAACGATGGCGGTTTCTGGTTGTTTAAGGAGTATTTCAACCTAACGATCCGCCAGACCTTTGCTACCTGGACCATCATGGAGACCCTGGTATCGGTGGTGGGATTATTGATGGTATTATTATTGAATCAAATCGTGCATTAGCGAATATGCCTACTATCACCATAACCGGTGGGACCGGACTGATCGGAACCGCCCTGACCCATCTGCTGATCGATAACGGTCACCGGGTCATCATCCTGTCGCGCAAGCCGCCGCCGGGTAAACGGCCGGCTGTGCCTGAAGAGGCCTCCGCGCTGGCTGTCGCGCCCGGGGAAGCCTCCGCCCCAAACACCTCCGCCGCCGCCTTCTACGGCCGCCCCTCCGGACCCGGGCTTCAGCGGCTCCATTGGGATCCCATTACCGGCTATATCGATCCTGAAGCGATCCGGCAGGCTGATTATATCGTCCACCTCGCCGGCGCCGGCGTTGCCGACCACCGATGGACCGCCAAACGAAAGAAAGTCATCGAAGAAAGCCGGACGAAGACCGCCGAGCTCCTCGTCAAGGCCCTGAAGGAAACCCCTAATAATGTCAAAGCCGTACTCAGCGCTTCGGGTATCGGCTGGTATGGCGCCGACCCTGCCATTCCCAATCCTTATCCTTTCGAAGAGACCGATCCCGCCGACAAGGAATTTCTTGGTGAAACGTGCCGCCGCTGGGAAGCCGCCATCTCCCCGGTCACGGCAACGGGTAAACGCCTGGTTATCTTTCGCACCGGCCTCGTCCTCAGCCGGCAGGGTGGGGCCCTCGCCGAATTCCGCAAGCCCGTCCGTTTTGGCGTTGCCGCCATCCTCGGCAGCGGACGTCAGGTCATGAGCTGGATCCATATGGACGACCTGTGCCGGCTCTACCTCGAAGCGATCCTTCATGAGGAATGGTCCGGCGTCTATAATGCGGTAGCGCCAAACCCGGCCTCCAACCGCGTTCTCACGGTCGAGCTGGCCCGGCGCCTCAAAGGCCGCTATTTCGTGCCTGTCTTTGTCCCGTCGTTGTTGCTGAAAATGCTCGTCGGCGAGATGAGCGTCGAAGTACTGAAGAGCACCACCGTCAGCGCCGCGAAGGCCCGGGCGGCGGGATTCCAGTTCATTTACCCTTTCGTCGAAAGCGCATTGGATAACCTGCTCAAAGGTCGCTCTTGAGGAAATAACGGCCCGTGACTACACAGTAGATGATCAGGTAGATCGCGGCCGCCGTCAGGTATCCCGGGATGCGGTGTTCCCATTCCAGTTGACTCATCAAATGAAGCCCGGGAAAGGGGATCAGCCGGTCGGTCGATTCTTCCGGCAAATACTGCCCGGCGGGCAGCTTAAGGAGATTCGTTATTATCCCCATAACCACCTGCTCGACGATCATATAGATCAGAAAAAGCCCGATCGCCAGACCCGACCGCTTGATCAGCACGGCGATCACGAACGCGATCATTGAATAGGAAATAACCTGTACGAAATAGAAGAACAGAAAACGGCTCCCCTGCCAGACTGAAACATGCGCCTCTCCGGTACCGGCCAAATATCCAAATGCAAGCACTGTCAACAAAACCGTCAGCGTACTGAGTACGGACAACAGAAATACCTCCGCAAATTTGACGCTGATGAACGCGCTACGGCTCCAGCCGTCAATAATATTCTGCCGGTGGGTCTTGAAGGTGAACTCATTCGTCGTTAACGTAATGATCAGGATGGCCTGCATGATAAACAGCATGGACGAAACATAACAGACCGTATGCCAGCCGTCCGGAAAACCGAAGAGGTTGAGGATCGGTGCGCCGGGGCTTTTGTCTTTCGAATTGACTGCCGACACGATGCTATATACGGCGTAGTTCACACCAGGAATAGCCAAAACTATGATGCCAACCAGGATCCAGAAGGTCCGGTAATTTTTGAACTTCATCCATTCGATTCGCAATAGGTTCAACATGTATGCGCCTTTAACGGTTATTGGTTTATTTCTTTCGTGATCTCCATGAATTTCGATTCGAGACTACGCTTCCGCAGCTGAAGATGGTTCAGCACAACTCCTTTCTCAAAACAGAACCGGTTCAATTCCCCGGTATCCGGCACTATCCCCTGTTGAAAAAAGACCTCCATCAGCCCATCCCGCCGTCTGACCTGCCGCACGCCCGGCCATGCCGTCAGCGCCTCCTGCAAGCGACCTTCCAACCCTGCGGGTACACCCAGCTCGACCATATCCTCATTCATCAGCACCTCCCGGACATCCCCGGCCATGAGCAGCTCCCCGCGTTGAAGGATCGCCACATGTGTACAGACTTTCTCCACCTCATCCAGCAGATGACTTGCCAGGACGATCGTTTTGCCCTCGCTCGCCAGGTGGCGGATCGTGTCCCGGGTCTCGGCGATCCCAGCCGGATCGAGACCATTCGTGGGCTCGTCGAAGACCAGCACGGAAGGATTGCCCAGCATACAGGAGCCGATGGCCAGCCGCTGCTTCATTCCAAGCGAATAGGTGCTGAATTTGGAGTCTTTTCGTTCGGTCAGCCTGACCATTTCAAGAACGCGTGGGATGTCCTCCATCCCCCTTCCCTTAATGGCGGCGGCGATGCGAAGATTCCTTTCGCCCGAAAGATAGTGATAGAAGTTTGGCGTCTCCAGCAGCGTACCGATCCTCGCGCGCTGTTTTTCCGATGGCGGCTCGCCAAACCACGAATAGGTGCCATCGGTAGCTTTGAGAACGTCCATGACGATGCCGAGAAGGGTGGTTTTACCGCTGCCGTTAGGCCCGAGGACGCCAAAGACCGATCCGGGCGGTACTTCGAAGGATACCTGATTGAGGGCCCTGATCCTGCCATAAAATTTTGTGACCGACCGAATGGAGAGAATACTGCTCATGTAGGGGGTTATAGAAGACAAGATAAAAAATATTTAGGAGACTTCTCCCGCCGCATTTTCATGCCGCTGGTGATACAACGAGGAAAACTCACCCAACACGGATAAAGACCGCTTATCAAAAACCAGCCGTGACAGCCGCAATCCCGCAATATCCGCCGGCAGCACCTTTCGTCTGAACGGGTTGAGCGTGCCCCCGGGACCGCCCGCCGCCGCGGCAGGATCGTATTGGTATTCCGGATCGCACAGCGTTCCCCGCGGATACATGATACCCGGCTGCCCCTTCCCCCGGATATCGAGGTCTTTCGGATGATCCAGTCCCAGCGTGTGACCGTATTCGTGTGCGGCGGTCGTCGAATGGTTTAGCAGGTTACCCAATTTGAAATAGCCGGTATTGCAACCCAGGCCGTCAACCGAAGAGATATCATGAAGGGAATATTCTTCGATCCGAAAGAAATTCAGGCGGGGATCGGTGTTGTGCCAGACCGCGGCCGGCGGCAGATCGGGCCGGCAGATCCCTTCGATCTCGAACCGAACGTCATAATACCCGCCGCGGATCTTCACCGTGCCCTGCGGTTCGTTCCAGGCCATGCCGACGTCTTCGGCGATCTGAACGGCCAATTGGCTGCTCGCAGCCCCGCCGTAGAAGCAGAGGATCGAGCGAATGGTAAGCCGGTGTGAATATATATTCAGTTCTGCTTCGCCCATGGGTGATCAGTGAAGTAATTTGGCGAGTGTCTGCTCAAATTCCGGACCTCTAAGGCCCTTTGCAATGATGGTTCCATCCTTGTCCAGCAAAAAGTTCATAGGAATGCCCTCCACTCCATACGCGACCGCTACTTCATTCTTCCATCCTTTCAGATCGGATACCTGCGTCCATGAAAGGTTGTCCTTGCCGATCGCGGCGATCCACTGGTCCCTTTTATTATCAAGACTGACGCCAAGAACGGTGAACCCTTTGGCATGGTACCGTTGATAGCTCCTGACCACATTTGGATTTTCCACCCGGCAAGGCCCGCACCAACTCGCCCAGAAATCGATCAGCACATACTGACCCTGGAAGGACGCCAATGATACCGGCTTTCCTTCGGTATCGGTCTGGGTAAAGGCGGGGGCCGGGCGGCCGATCCCTGTCAGCATATCTGCGTCGAGGGTGTGCTTCAGCAACTTTCCCTCGGGCGAGCTCCGGAGGTCAGGCGCCAGCCCGTTATAGATCGATTGAAGCTCCGCTACGTCGGGGTTATAGCTGAAGTATATCCGCACTTCTATCAACGCGACATAGGAAGAAGGATTTGAAGCCGCATAGGCTTTGACCCATTTTTTTTTCGCGGTTTCATCGGTTACGGTCCCCAGCTTTTTTTCCGCTTTCAGCCATTCTTCCTGCAACGGCGCCCCGCTATAGCTCAGGTTGTTCATCGAATTCTTATTTCCCGTTACATCGAGCGTCCCGCTTTGCAGAAAGAAAGGAGTGCTGAACAAATGCGTGCCGTCCGGTTTCATAAAGCCCAGGTGACAGTACTCCGGCTCAATGACCTTGCCGGTTAGACGAAATTGACCATGGCTCATCTTCATCGAATCGGTAGGCCCGTCTTCCGGATGATAGAGATAGACCCAGCCCGAGTCCAAACCGGAGATCTTTCCCTGCAGTGTATAGGTTGAATCCGCGCTAACCGTCCCTGACGGCGGGTGCGCAACCGGGCGGCCCCACAACCCCAATGCAATCGCCGCTCCGCCGATAAAAGGCAAATACTTCATGGAACTAAATTAGGACTTTTTCACGGATCAGTTCCGGATGGGCTTGCCGCCTTTTATTACGCTCTGGATGCGTTCCAGCGTCTTCTTCTCGCCGCAAAGACTGAGGAAAGCCTCCCTTTCCAGATCGAGCAGGTATTGTTCGCTGACCAGCGCCGGCTCGCTAAGATCGCCGCCGCACATGACATAGGCGAGTTTCTTTGCGACCACGACGTCATGATCGGTTGCATAATTTCCCCGCCACATGGCATGGATGCCCGAATACAGCGCTCCCAATATCGAGCGCCCGAGCACCTTCACGTCCTTCCGGGGTACCGGCATCGTATAGCCGTCATTGTATAGTTCGAGAGCCGCGGCCTTTGCTTCCGCGATCCGGCGGCCCTGGTTGATGCTTACGATATCATGACCCTTGCGGAGGATGCCAAGGTCGAAGGCCTCGTATGCGGAGGTGGAGACTTTCGCGGTAGCGATAGTAAAGAACCGTTCTTTAAAGGTAACCGTTTCCGGTTCGTCGGGATGCATTTCATCCGAAGCCCGCATGGCGAATTCCTTTGTACCGCCGCCGCCGGGGATCAGGCCTACGCCGAGCTCCACTAATCCAATATATGATTCCGCCGCCGGCATCACCTTGTCGGCATGCAAACACAATTCACAGGAGCCTCCCAGCGTCAGCCCATGCGGCGCGACAACCACCGGCACCGCCGAATACCGCGCCCGCATCGTCGTGCCCTGGAATTGCCGTACCGCCATATCCAGCTCGTCGAAGTCCTGCTCGATCGCCAGCATAAAGATCAGCCCGACATTGGCCCCGGCGCTGAAATTGGGGCCGTCGCCGGCGATCACCAGACCCTTGTATTTCTCTTCGGCGACGCCGATCCCCCGCTGAATACCTTCCAGCACGTCGCCGCCGATCGTCCCCATCTTCGTATTCCATTGCAGTCCCAGGATCTCGTCCCCAAGGTTATATAAATGGCAGGCGCCGTTCTTCCAAACCGTCTGGCCCTCGAAATTCTTCATCACCAGGAAGGCCTCGCCGCCGGGTAGCGGCTTATAGCTCCTGCTGGCAACGTCATAGTATAGCCGCTTGCCGTTCTCTACCTTATAAAATGTCCTGACGCCCGCAGCCAGCATCTCCTCCACCCAGGGAGCAACCGTCAGCCCCGCCGCCTTGATCTGCGGGATCGTCTTCTCCACGCCCAATACATCCCAGCTCTCGAAGGCGCCGATCTCCCAGCCGAAGCCCGCCATCATCGCATCATCCACCCGGTACAGTTCATCCGAGACCTCCGGGACCCGGTGGGATATATACGCGAACAATCCATAATGGAACTGCCGGATGAATTCCCCGGCCTTGTCCGGCGCCGCGAACAGCATTTTCAACCGGGCGCGCAGGTCGTCCACCGGTTTTGCCGCCTCAACCGACGCAAACTTTGGCTTTTGACGCGGACCATATTCCAGCGTCTTTAGATTCAGCGTAAGGATCTCTTTTTCTCCGCCCGCGCCCTTTGTCTTCTTAAAGAAACCCTGACCGGTCTTATCGCCCAGCCATTTGTTCGCGACCATCTTGTCCAGCCAGGCCGGGATGCGAAAAGCAGCCCGCTGTTCATCGTTGGGGCAGTTTTCCGCGACCCCATTCGCCACTTTGACCAGGGTATCGATTCCGACAACATCCGCTGTCCGGAAGGTCGCCGATTTGGGCCGGCCGATCAGCGGACCCGTCAGCGCGTCCACCTCATCGATCGTCAGATCCAATTTATCCAACAGGCCAAAGATCGCCATGATGCCGTAGACCCCGATCCGGTTGGCAATGAACGCCGGAGTGTCTTTGCAAAGGACCGTCGTCTTACCCAGGTGAAGGTCGCCATAATGCATAAGGAATTCCGTAACCTCCGGGTCGGTCGCCGGCGTAGGGATGATCTCCAGCAGCCGCAGGTATCGCGGCGGGTTGAAGAAATGCGTACCGCAAAAATGCTTTTGGAAGTCATCACTCCGGCCTTCGGCCATCAGATGAATAGGGATACCCGAGGTATTGGATGTGATCAGCGTCCCCGGCTTGCGATATTTCTCTACTTCCGTAAATATCTGCTGCTTGATATCGAGCCTTTCCACCACTACTTCGATGACCCAGTCGCAGCCGGCGATATCCTTCATATTGTCGATAAAATTACCCGTCTTGATCCTGGCGACGACGTCTTTGGTATAGACAGGCGATGGATTGCTCCTGATGGCCGCCGCAAGCGCTTCATTGACGATCCGGTTCCGTACTGCGGGATGTTCCAGGCTAAGGTTCTTTGCTGTCTCGGCGGGAGTTAGCTCCTTTGGCGCTATATCGAGCAAAAGAGTTGGGATGCCAATGCCGGCAAAATGACAGGCGATCCTCGACCCCATGACGCCACTTCCTAAGACAGCTACTTTCTTGATAATGCGGTTCATGGTCTTCAATTAGTTAGTTAAACAACTATTTAAAGCTAAGGTAGGGAAAAAATCATTACCGCCGTCAAACGGAACATTGGAATTACAGGATCTTGCCGAGACGTTCGATCTCGTAGTTGTCGGCTTTATTCAGGAGCTCATCCCGCTGTTTGATCTGCTCTTCCATGAGCAGGCGCGGATAGCTATCGCCGGTGATATAGCTGACGGTTAGATAGACGCCTTTTTCGATGATCAGCTTGTTGCCGGAGATATCCTTCATGTGGACCTTGTCCTTCCCTTCATAGGAAGAGGGACATTCATATTTCCCGCGGATGGAGTTGAAAAGTATATTATTGGTCTTTTCCGTAAAGGAAAGAAAGCTCAATTGCGAATAGTAGAAGAAGCTGTTGATAAAATGGAATTGGATCAACGCTTTCTGCCGAAGCAGCTTGGTGCGATAGAACAAGATCTTATGGTCCTTGATATCATTGATGTCCTTTACCTGGAAAGAAGGCATGCCGATCGTCCAGATAACCCGGCGGGGGGTAGCTCCGAATTGAATATCGTGCGGCGCGATCAGGGTCTTTGTCAGATAAGGATCGTATTGCTCCTGCAACAGCACCTGATGGGCAAAATCAAGATAATATTGGTTAATAAAGCTCCGGTAGAAGCTCTCCCTTTCCTGGTAAAAGGAGCTATAGCGATTGTAAGGCAGGATTCGGTATGGGTGGCTCTGTATCATTGGGCATTAAGATATTAGATTTGGTCAGGCCTTTTAAGTCCTTTACTAAACGCTTATAGTCCGGATTAAGTATCCCAAAGAGCGAAATAAGTATTTACCCCTACTTTATAGCCGTCCCCATGTCAGCTTACCCCGGACCCTGCCGTGATTGCCTCGCCGGGTTGGACAAAATGAAGCTTTCCGGCGGGATCTTCCGCCATGAGGATCATTCCGTTACTTTCGATACCCCGCATTTTCCGGGGCGCCAGATTGGCCACGACCACGACCTGCAGGCCGACGATCTCCTCCGGCTTGAAATGTTTGGCGATTCCCGAGACGATGATCCGTTGCTCGCTGCCCAGATCGATATTCAGCTTTAGCAGCTTGTCTGCCTTCTCCACCTTTTCCGCGGCCAGGATCGTACCGATCCGCAGGTCAAGTTTTGCAAAATCGTCGTATCCGATCTCCGCCTTGAACGGAATGGGTTCCTTTGTCTCCGGTACAGCCGCCACCGGGGCGCTTCCCTCGGTCCGGCGGGCCGCTGCCGCCTGCAATTTTTCCACCTGCGCAGATACCTCTGCATCTTCGATCGACCGGAACAACAGTTCCGGAGCCCTGAGACTATACCCAACGCTCAACAGCTTCATCTTGCCGGCATTCTCCCATTCCAGCATCTTATCCACCACTTTCATGATATGAAGCATGCGCTTTGCCGTGAACGGCAGGAAAGGATGGATCAGGATAGCCAGGTTAGCCGTTACCTGGAGACAGATATGAAGACAATTGTCGATCAGCTGCTGATTTTCGGGATGTGCCGCCAGCGTCCGGGCCGCAATCCACGGCTCCTTCTTCTGCATATATTTGTTCGCCAGGTCCGATAACCTCATCACTTCGAACAGCGCTTCCCGAAAGCGGTATTCCTCGATCAGCTTCGAAACCTTCGCCGGAGCGGCTTCCACCGCCGCGATCATTTCCCTGTCCGTCTCGTCCTGCCGGGTGGCATGCAAGGGCGGCACTTTGCCGTTACACAGCTTATGCATCAGCACAAAGGCCCGGTTCACGAAATTGCCGAAGTTACTGATGAGCTCGCCGTTGTTGGCATTCTGAAATCCTTTCCAGGTGAACTCACTGTCTTTTGTCTCCGGTGCGATCGTCGTCAGATAATAGCGAAGGCTGTCGGCCATGTGCGGGCCTCCATTATCCTTTTTGATAAAGTCATCGATATAATCCTGCATATCGAGCTTCCAGTTCCGGCTGGTGCTCATCTTATCCCCTTCGAGGTTCACAAATTCATTGGCCGGGACATTAGCCGGTAAAATATTCCCATGCAGTTTCAACATTATGGGAAAGATAATACAGTGGAATACGATGTTATCCTTGCCGATAAAGTGCACGAGCTTCGTATCCTGGTCATACCAATACGGCTTCCAGTCTTTTCCCGCATCGATCCCCCATTGCCGGGTTGCGGAAATATAGCCGACCGGGGCGTCGAACCATACGTAAAGCACTTTTCCTTCCGCCTCCGGCAGCGGCACCTTCACCCCCCAGTCCAGGTCGCGGGTAACGGCCCGGGGCTGCAGCCCGCCATCGATCCAGCTCCGGCACTGGCCCACCACGCTGGCACGCCAGTCGTCCTTATGATCTCCAAGTATCCATTTCCGTAAGAAATCCTCGTGCCGGTTCAGGGGCAGGTACCAGTGGCGCGTGGCGCGTTTCACCGGCGGCTTGCCGCTCAGGGTGCTTTGCGGCTCGATCAGCATCTCGGGGCTTAACGACGTACCGCAAACCTCGCATTGATCGCCATAAGCACGCGGGTTGCCGCATACGGGACAGGTGCCGACGATGTACCTGTCCGCAAGGAAGGTCTTTGCTTCTTCGTCGTAATATTGCTCGCTTTCTATTACCTCCAGTTCGCCCCTGCCGTTCAAAGCGGTGAAGAATTCCTGTGCGGTCTCGTGATGGATAGGCTCGCTGGTGCGGTGATAGATATCAAAGGAGATGCCGAGGTCGGCGAAATTCTGCCGGATAAGCTCATGATATTTATCGATGATCGCTCGTGGCGTCGTCCCTTCTTTCATCGCCTGGATCGGAATGGCCGTGCCATGCTCATCGCTTCCGCAAATGAAGACCACATCGCGCTTTTGGGCCCTTAAATAGCGGACATAGATATCCGCCGGCAAATAGGCCCCTGCCAGGTGACCGACATGCTTCAATCCATTAGCATAGGGTAAAGCCGCCGTGATCAGGTATCGTTTCGGTTGATTCGTCATAAAGAACAGCAAAATTAAACCATTTCCTCACTCCTGCAAAGCGAACTCGACACAGGCGTTCCGTCTAAAGTCGGTAGACAGGAACAGATCGTATCGCTTTCCATGCACCGTCACCTCCATCAGGGCTGTATTGGGCGGGAGCCTGCCCAGGTTCTCGGCAAAAAGCACGAGCCGGTTGACCGGAAGGCTCTTGTCGATCGGCACCAACAGCACTTTGGCCTCGGCCGTCAATTTATAATGTTGCAACAACAGATCGTTATTCAGGTAAAGGCTGACGGAATCACCGTCGATCTCGCCATTATCATACAGCTCGACCTTTACCGTGTCCACTCCCCGGATAGGGATGGTGGCCACAACCGGCGTCTCCCGGTCGAACAAGGCCTTGAGTTGAGCGGAATCCTTCTTTTTCTTTGGGAGCGCAAACGGAATGAACGGCGGCGCTTTTTTCTCCAGCCGGATCGCCAGATTGGCGGCTTTACCTGCCGGCGCACCGGTTGCGGTGGTCCAGTGCCCTTCCAATATATCCCGCCGGCCGGGCGTCCGCCGGTAATACAAAACATGAAATCCGGCAGCAGCGTCCCCGGCGCTGTCCTCCCGGATCGTCAGCACTGAATCCTTTCCATAGAATCGTCCGCCGATGATAAGATGCCGGATATATTGCGTTTCAGGAGAATACCAATGCAGCACGCCGGCAATAGCCGAATCGCTTTCCGTGATCGTTAAGACAATTTTTTGCCGGGTGTCCGATCCGTTGTTGGAAGCCGTCCCTGTCCATTGCCCACTCAGATCCTGCGCTTGCAATCCCTGCCCGATACCCCATGACAATACCCATAATAAGATTGCCAATAAAGAACGCATGTACTAAAAGTAGTAAATTTAGCCCGCCGCAAGGTAAACCTTAATGTTAAGATGAATCGAAAAAACTTTCTCACTTCCGTACTTGGTCTCGGCGCATTTGGCATTAAACGTGCGACGTCGCAACCCACCGCTCCATTACCACCGGGTATGCCGCAACCTCTCCTGATTCCGCCCTATCTCAAACCCGGCGATCTTATCGGCATTACCTGTCCCGCCGGGGATATCACGTTAAAAGAGATCCAGCCTGCGGTTCAGCAGGTCGAAAACTGGGGCTTCAGGACACTTATCGGCAGCACCGTCGGAAGAAAAGATTTTATCTACGGCGGCACCGACGCCGAACGCCTGACCGACTTTCAGAACATGCTCGACAGCCCTGACATCAAGGCGATCCTATGCGCCCGCGGCGGCTACGGTTCCGTTCACATCGTCGACCAGTTGAATTTCTCGCCCCTCTTGAAATATCCCAAATGGGTCATCGGCTTTAGCGATATCACGGTACTGCTTTGCCACATCCATGCCAATTTGCACATCGCATCGATCCACTCCAAAATGTGTAATAGCTTTCCGGACGATTGGACAAAAGCCGAGCCCGTCCAGGTCGCTTCGATTCTTTCCCTGCGCCAGGCGCTTAGCGGCGGTGACAAGATGCAATACTTGGCGGCGCCCAATCCGCAGAACCGCATCGGTAGCGCCGAAGGCCAACTTGTCGGCGGCAACCTGAAGACGATCGAGACCCTGGCAGGAACGCCGAGCGATATCGATACGACCGGCAAGATCCTTTTCGTCGAAGACACGGGCGAATATCTCTACAGCATCGACCGCATGTTCTGGCACCTGCAACGCACCGGAAAGCTGGACCGGCTGAGCGGTCTCATCGTCGGCGGATTCAAGGTCAGACCCGATGACCCCGGCGAGGAATTCGGCCGTACCATCTATGATATCGTCACCGAAAGGGTCCGGCAGTTCAACTATCCCGTCTGCTTCGATTTCCCGGTCGGCCATCAGAAAGAGAACTATGCATTTAAATACGGGGTCCCGCACACGCTTGCGGTCAGCGCCAATCAGGTGAGCCTCACGGAAACCACGAAACCAATAACTACTTGACCCTGCTTCCGCCATACCTCCGCCCCGGCGACGCCATCGCCATCATTTGCCCCGCCGGCTACATGCCGCTAGAAAGGGCGCAAACCTGTATCGATACGCTGCAACAATGGGGCTACCGGGTAAAGACCGGTCCCACACTCGGAGGGCGCTCGGACAACTATTTCTCCGGCACGGATGAAGAGCGTCTGACGGATCTGCAGCAGGCGCTGGACGACCCGGACGTCCATGCCATTCTCTGTGGACGCGGCGGTTATGGACTTACGCGGATCATCGACCGGATCGACTTCACCCGTTTTCGGCGACGGCCTAAGTGGATCATCGGGTACAGCGATATCACCCTTCTCCACTCCCACATCGAAGCCAATTTCAATATTGCCACTCTGCACTCACCCATGGCTGCGGCATTCAATGAGGGTGGGGCGGAAGGGCCCTATATCTGGGCCCTTCATCTGGCATTGGAAGGGAAAGACCTCGACTATACCTGTGCTCCACATCCCTTCAACCGGCCGGGCCAGACGATTGCGCCGCTCACGGGAGGTAATCTGGCGTTGCTGGCCCACCTGTGTGGCACGGCTTCCGCGGTCCCGATGGCCGGAAAGATCCTTTTCCTCGAAGACGTGGGGGAATATCTGTACAATATAGATCGCATGCTCCGGCAGCTGAAGAGGAACGGCCGGCTCGACCGGCTTGCCGGCCTGCTTGTCGGCAGCTTCACAGAGCTAAAAGATACGATGCGACCTTTCGGCGCAACCGCGGAAGAGATCATCCGGGATAGCATCAGGGAATATGATTATCCGGTTTGCTTTGGCTTCCCCGTCGGTCATAGCGACGCGAATTTCCCGCTTCGGGCCGGCACGGAGCACCGGCTGACGATCACCGCGGACCGCACCTCGCTTTATTGTCCCGGCGGCGGCACTACCTCATAGGCGTCCTGGCCATCCTGCTCGATCGGCGCATACCAGGTATTGTTATAGACCAGGAAGTCCTGGCCGTCGACCTGCTGATCCGTGGCGCCATCGGGCAACTGATAGATCACCGCTCCGGGCGGCGCAGCCACGACCTGGTATCCCTGGCCGGTATACACATAGAACACGCCGGCAAAATAATAATAGGTAGTACCGTCCACCACCGGCGTTTCATAGCCCTGGGGTATGGTGGCGACAAGCGCGCCGATCGGAGCTGGTACGACATCATAGCCGCCATTCTGCGGCAGGTAGAAGCAGCCGTCGTCATACCAATAGCGCGTATTGTTATAGTTGAACCAGATGGCGTCGGCCGCCAGCGCGCTAAGGAAGAAGCCCGTCGGATGCCAGTGCGGCCCCCAGTAATAGGGACGATAAGGATGGTAATAGTAAGGATGGATGCCCTGATAGCCCCCGGTGTGGTAGACGTTGACATGATCCCGGACCGTCACGTTGCTCCGCGCAGGCACCGCCGGATGTACATCCATCGGCCGGCCGATATCGTGATTCCCTATATTCCGCGCGCCGCCATTGATCGTCGGCCGCTGTTCAACCGGCCTGCTTTGGTCAGCGGGTCTCTGGTCGGTGGGTCTCTGGTCAGCGGGTCTCTGCTCATTGGGTCTCTGCTGAGCGGGCCTTGTCTCGACCGGCGGTCTTGAGGGGGTTGTGGGACGAACTGTGGGCGCCGGCCTTGACACAGGCGCCGGATGAAAGACTGGAGCTGCAGGCCGGCCGCCGCCGCCACCGCCGCCATGATTGAATCGTTGCGCCATACCCTGTTGAGGGCCGGCAATGACCAGCGCCAGGGCGCCCGCTAAAATGCTCAGACTATATTTAAAAGATGTTTGCATAATGTTAGATTGAAGGTGTTTTACTTTTTAACGGTCAGTGGAACGAACTTTACCTTCCGGGCACGATGGGGAACGGTGAAGGTGAATAAGGCGTCCGGAAGATTGGGATTGACCTGCCAGTCGCTGAGCGTTGCCTCATATTGCGGATGCAAGTCTTTGTTTGTATAAATGATCACCATTTTCATCGGCAGGGTGAAGGCGTCGTTGCAGATCCAAAACTGATAGGTCATATCGTTTGTCGTACCGGCGACGTGAAAGCACTCTTTTCCATCCACTTTTGTCAATCCCAGGTAGACCAGCGTCTTCGAATCGGCCAGGATATCATCGACAAAACCGGGATAGAAGAAATCGGCGGCCGGGAAATCGATCCCATATAGCTTGTTGACCGTATCGATCATTTCCACGACATTCAACGGCGCATCTATCTGACCGTATTGATTTTTATCCATCGAATAATATGTAAGCGTCTTGCCGTCAAAATAGAAATCCCGGCTCCCCTTATCGCCCTCCGACTTTAGCAGCAATTGATTCGGCCCGTGGATAAAGAGTTGCTGCTCGTCCGAATGTTTGATCAGCCCCAACTCCTTGCTGTTGATGTCATAATTGGACCGGATAGTGACGCTGCAGGAACCCAGTTCTCCGATCATGGCGCTCATCTTGTCGAGGATCGCGACGGCTACGGTATCGATCCTGCGCGTTTGCGTTTGGGCTTGGGCCTGCGTTTGCGCTTGCAGGTGACCGCCGATGATAACGCCCGATAAAAAGAGGATTACGATTTTCTTTGTCATGGTTCTCCATTTTTGAATTCGCTGGTCGAATTTACTATTTTTTGATACTATTTTTGACTTATAAGCGTTGTTAAGGATTAATGACTATGAAAAAATTACCATTTTACCTGCCCTTCGTCCTGTTCTTTCTATACTCCTGCAAAAAGAGCAATTCCGGCGGCGGTACACCCCCTACGCCTTACTATCTGTCTTCCGCCGTCGCCTTGTCACCCCAGCAACGGATAGTCGATTCTTTCCACTATGACACGCTCAACCGGATCGACACCTTCACCCAGAGCATTTATGATACGACCAGCGGCAGTCCCATGTTCAACACATGGATGGTTCAATTTGCATACCAGGGCGCCGATACCCGGCCATCCTGGTACAATTACTACGATCAACCGCTCGGCGGCTATGGCGACTATCACCTTCTATCCTACGATACGGACGATCGGATAGCCAAAGATACCAGCCTCAGCGGCTCGGGATACGTAACGTATTTCTCCTATCCCAACAACAATATCGCGGCCACCACCTTTTATGAGGGCACTCCCGACAACAATTTGATCGATACCCTCTACGTCGGCAGCGGCAATATCGATCGGGAAGCCGTCTACTTTTCAGATATTCCGGGCCAGCCGGACGTCCAGGAGGCAAATGTCCATTTTACCGACGCCTCCACCGCGAATCCGGCCTATCATGCCGCTATCTCCAACAGCATCGGCCCGCTGTTGTTCAACCTGACCTTTAACGGTAATGGGGATTTTGTCGATTTCATTTCCAAAAATGCATTTAACGGGGCCGCCGGCATCAATTACACCTTAAGTACCGACAGCAAAGGCAGGCTCGCTAAAATGGCGGCCAGCGTGGGCGGGACCTCCGGTACGATCGTCTTCACCTATTATTAGACCGCTATCAGGCCGCTACGGGCGTTATTCTACCGGGCGCTTCATGATTAATTTTATCTTTGTATAGATTTAATCTATGAGATGACCTTTGTACAATTGGAATATATCGTTGCCGTGGACGCTTACCGGCACTTCGCCACCGCGGCCAGTCATTGTTTCGTCACCCAGCCCACGCTCAGCATGCAGGTGCACAAGCTTGAGAAAGAGCTGGGCATAACCATATTCGACCGCAGCAAACAACCCGTCATTCCTACGGAGGCAGGACAGGAGATCATCAGCCAGGCCCGCAAGATCCTCAGCGAACGGCAGTTGATCGATGAGATAGTCCAGACAAAAAAGGGCGTCCTGACCGGCGAGCTGCGGATCGGCATCATTCCTACCCTCGCCCCCTACCTCCTCCCGCTTTTCATTCCAGGCTTCACGGCAAAATATCCGCAGATCAAACTGATCATCAACGAATTGACAACGGAGATGGTGGTGGCCCGGTTGCGTGAGGGCCGCATAGACGTCGGTATCCTCGTCACTCCGCTCCAGGAGAACGGCATCCGTGAGCAAGTGCTCTTTTACGAAGAACTGCTGGTCTATGTCTCCCGTAAGAATGCCGCCTATTCAAAGACCTATATGCTCGCCCAGGATATCGATCCGGCCAAATTGTGGCTGCTCGAAGAAGGACATTGCTTCCGATCCCAGATAGTCCGGCTTTGCGAGTTGCGGAAAGCCAGTAAGGAAGGCAGTCATTTCGATTATGAGGCCGGTAGCCTCGAGACGCTGCGCAGGATGGTCGAGCTTAACGACGGGGTCACGATCCTTCCCGAACTTGCGGCAATGGATCTCAGCGGGCGGCAACAGCAATTGATCCGCCACTTCAAACGGCCTGCTCCGATGCGGGAGGTGAGCCTCGTCGTTCACCGGGATTTTGTCAAGCAACGGCTCGTAGCGGCCCTGAAGGAAGAGATCATCCAATCGATTCCGGAGAAGGTCCGTCAGAACAGGAACGTGAATGTAATTCCTATATAAGATGTAGCTTGCAGCCGATATGGCCATTAAAAAAGTTTTACTGAGCGTCCTTGGTGAAAAGCGATATCTGGCCCTGCTTTCCGGGACCTTTCAGCGACTATACCGTACCGGGTTATTAGGCAAGGAATATCAGGACGTCTATTTTCTCAGGAAGCTCATTAAGCCGGGCGATTATTGTATCGATATCGGCGCCCACCTGGGCTATTACACGATCGAGCTGAGCCGCCTGACGGGCGACAGGGGTAAGGTTTTTGCCGTCGAGCCGATGACCCCCTTTCGTCGTACCCTGGAAGACCTTTTGCAACGCAAGAAAGCAGGCAACGTCACCCTTTACCAGGTAGCGTTGGGCGGGAGCGGCGAATATGTCGAAATGGGCATCCCCCGGCTTGGCGACACCCGCCGGTTTGCCTTTGCGCGGATCAAAGAGAACAACGACCATTTGGAGTTTGTCGGATCGGAGAAAGTGAAGAACGAGTCCGGCGACCGGCTCTTCCTTCAGTTGCCGCGGGTGGATTATATCAAATGCGACGTCGAGGGGTTCGAGTATCAGGTTTTTGCGTCGATGGTCCAAACGCTTGAGACGCATCGCCCCATGCTGCTGTGTGAGTTGTTCGACCGCGCCCTGCTGATCCGGCTTTTTGAATTGCTGCAGCCGTTTGACTATCGGGCGTATACGCTGGATAAAGACCGTCTCGTCCCTCTCGAAGTCTACGCGGAAGGCCAGATCCCTTCACAGAATTATTATTTTCTTCCTTCACGTCGCGAAGACCGGTTCCGCACCTTTATTGGTTGAGCACAGAATCCAGCTTTTTCCTGAACAGCGGATAGTCATGCAGGTCATTATGCCCGGCCCCGTCGACCGTGATGAATTCATCCCCTGGTTTTAGCAACGGCTTCAGCCGCGAAGCATTGCTGTAAGGGAAGGTCCGGTCTTTCGTGCCCTGGAAGATGGTGACCGGCGCCGTCACCTGCGGGAGATGCGAGTAGACGGGGAAATGATAATGCAGCATCCGTCCCCACGGATAGACCGGTAAATAATGGTAACCCAACGATTCCAGGCTATAGTACGTCGATTCCAGGATCAGCCGCCGGCAGTCCCGGATATCCGCCAGCTGCGCCGCAATGCCAGCCCCCATGCTCCGGCCATAGAGAACGATCTTTGACGGGGGCCAGCGGCTGCGGGCCAGCTTATACACCACCAACGCGTAATCGTAGAGTTTCTGTTCGGTGAGATCCCCCGTACTCTTTCCAAATCCGGGATAATCCCAGATCCATACTTCATAACCGTTACGGGTGAAATCGGCAGCTGTATGGCCATACCATTCCACATTATGCCGGTTACCGTGGAAATAGAGCACCACCCCCTTCCCGGGACTGTCTGCGGGCCGGTCAGCCGCCCGGAATTCGACCAGATTGAGATTCGTCGTCCTGTCATAGGGAATATTCACTTCGGTATGCGGCTGGCCGCCGAAATTGTAAACCGCCGAGGCGGGAACAGCCACGGGATGCCAGAGGAAATAGTTCTGGGTATGATAGATAACGATGCCGGCGACGCCGTATACCAGCAGGATTATCTTAACCCATCTCCAGACCAGCCGTTTATTCACTTTCGATCCGTTTGAGGTTGAAGTTTGGCACCGGCGAAACGATCAGCGGGAATTTTTCGATCGTCACGTTCGAAGGGTCGAGGCCAAAACCGCGCTCTTCCGACAGGCTGAGCTCTTTCAGCCAGAAGTACAGCTTCATGATCACCCGCTCATAAAAAGGCAGTTCGTTATCCTGGCTCAGGAATTTTTCCATCACGATGAACTGGAAATCTCCCACCACATTATTTCGCTCCAGCGATTCATACCGGCTGGTGACATTCACTTCGCGGTTGTTGACCAGGTCTTCGACCACCTTCCGGAACATCAGGCTGATCTTTGGTTCCACCCGGAAACCAAGCCGGAATTCCACCCGGATGATATCGTTGGGAATGATATGATCGACGCTATACTCTGCCGTATACGGATCATCCAGCGTGTCCACATGGACAAACCAATAGATATCCGCCCGCTTTGGCTTCTTGTTGAGGATCGAATAGATGATCTTATGCTCGATCTCTTTCGGGTTGTTCGCGCTCGTCATATATACGAGATGCGTGGCGTATTTCGGTACTGTGCGGTCGTTACTCAGTTCCTGGATCTGCGGGATATAATGCTCCATCCGGACGAACTCCACGTAACGGTTCTTGATCTTCCGCGCTCGGAACCAGACATACATCACCCCAAACAATCCACCGCCCACGATCAGCGTGACAAAGCCGCCATGCGGGAATTTCTCCAGGTTTGCGGACAGGAAGCTGATCTCGATGGTCAGATAGACCGCCAGGTACAGATAGATCAAGACCGAATTTACCCGGCGGCTGATCAGGTAATTGGAGAAGAGGATCGAGGTAGCCAGCATGCACAAAGTGATCGCCAGCCCGTATGCCGCTTCCATCCGTTCGGAAGTTTGGAAATAGATCACGATCCCGCTACAGCCAAGGAACAGCATGAAATTGATGGCCGGGATATAGGATTGCCCCCGTTCTTCGGTCGGATAGTTGATCCGCAGCTTGGGCCAGAGGTTCAACCGCATGCTCTCACTGATCAGCGTAAAGGAACCGGTGATCAGCGCCTGACTGGCGATAATTGCCGCAGAGGTTGCAATGATCACTCCGGGTATCACGAACCAGCTTGGCATTATAGCATAGAAAGGATTACTCAGCGAGGTATCGAATATCCTTCCCCGGTATTGAGCCAGCAACCAGGCCCCCTGCCCGAGGTAGTTCAGGATCAGACAGGTCTTCACATAGATCCAGGACAATCGGATATTCTGACGGCCGCAGTGACCCAGATCCGAGTAAAGCGCCTCCGCCCCCGTCGTACAAAGAAACACGGCTCCCAGGATCCAGAACCCTTTTGGATAACTGGTCAGCAGTTTTATCGCATAGTGCGGGCTAAGGGCCCGGAAGATACCCAGGTCATCCAACAGATGGCTGCCTCCCAGCATCGCCATCATGGCGAACCAAAGGAACATGATCGGACCGAAGAGCTTGCCGATCGATTCGGTGCCGAACTGCTGTAGGAAGAAAAGGATCACGAGGATGCCCAAAACGATATAGACGATCGTGGACTGATCGATATACTGGAAGGCCGGCCGCTGCCGCAATCCCTCGATAGCCGAGGTCACCGAGATCGGCGGGGTGATCATCCCGTCCGCCAGCAAGGCGGCGCCTCCGATCATGGCCGGGAGCACCAGCCACTTCTTCTGCCGTCGTACCAGCGCGTACAGGGAGAATATACCCCCCTCCCCGTTATTATCCGCCTTTAACGTCAGCCAGACATATTTTATCGTCGTTTGCAGGGTCAGGGTCCAGATGATACAGGACAGGCTGCCCAAAATCAGTTCGTCCCCGATAACCCTCCCATGGATGATCGCATTCAGTACGTAGAGAGGGGAAGTGCCAATATCGCCATAGATGATGCCTAATGCGATGACCAGGCTTGCGAAACTTACTTTATTGATCTGTTTACTCATTCTCGGCCGAATCTCCGGTTCGTTGATAAAAACGGCAAAGTTACGACTAAAGTCGAACCTTCCGCCAGTCCGGGCCGGGCAACCTAACTTTTAGAAACCCCGTACTTTTAACTATCTTACAATATACAAGTCAATATTAAAATTTCGCGCCCGACTATGAACAGGATATTGTCCTTATTTCTTCTGTCGCTTGCCATACTGAACCCCCCCCGTGTAAAAGCGCAGGTTTCCCAGATAGTGTATTCCGAACCGGAGCGGGAAGACGGCCGCCGGACCAATTTCGAAATTATCGGCAAGCTAGGTTATAACTACCTGGTATTCAAGAATAACAGCAATAATAATTCCATCAGCATCTACGACAGTACGATGAAGCTGCAACAACGCGTGCCGCTGACCTTTATGCCGGAACGGTATATCAATGTCGATTTTGTCGCCTATCCCGATTACTTTATCCTGATCTACGAATATCAGAAAAAAAGCATCGTCCACATCGCCGCCGCAAAGATCAACGCCCAGGCCCAGGTGATCGGGCAGCCGGTCGAGCTGGATACGACGCAGGTAGGCTTTGCCTCCAACAACAAGATCTATACGACCATCGTGAGCGAGGACAAACAGCGGATAATGATCTACAAGATCAACAGCCATGACCCGAAAAATTTCCTGTTCACCACCTTTCTCTACGACAGCGACCTAAAGCTGATCGACCGTCACCGGCTTTATCTTGCCATGGAAGACCGCAACGATCTGTTTACCGATTTCCTGGTGGATAACCAGGGGACCTTTGTATTTGCAAAATACCTGCGCAGCGGCAGCAATGACTACGTCTCGAGGGTTTCCGTCGTTACGAAAGGCCCGATGGCGGACAGTTTTTCGGTAAAGGACATGGGCGCCGGGGACCGCATCCTCGATGAGATCAAGATCAAGGTCGACAATAACAATAACCGGTATATCATTTCCGGTTTCTATTACAAACAACGCCGCGGCAATATCGAGGGTCTCTATACCGTCTTTTGGGACAAGGCCACCAATGACCGGGTGCAGGAGAAGGTCACCGTCTTTTCCGATGAGTTGCGGGCCCTCGCCAAAAGCACCGACGCCAGCATCAAGACCGCATTTAATGACTTCTTTATAAAACAAATTATCACCAAAAGGGATGGCGGCTACCTGCTTGTCAGCGAATCGCAGTATACCACCTCCCGCGGAGGCATGTTCAACCGCTGGGACTATATGAATCCCGCCTATGGCTATGGCCCCGGGTTTTATTCCCCTTATTACAGTCCCTATTATAGCCCCTGGGCCAGGAATTATGGTCCCTATGCCACGAGGTTTCATGCGGAGAACATCATGGTGCTTTCCTATGACAAGGAGAGCAACCTGCAATGGAGTAATGTGATCCCCAAGAGCCAGTTCGATGACGAATCCGATAACCTGATCTCCAATGAAATGGTCAATACCGGTGGAGAGCTCCATTTCCTGTTCAACCTTTACGAGCGCCGGAATATGCTCCTCAACGACCAGAGCATTTCCCCCGAAGGCCATGTTACCCGTTATCCCACGCTGCATAATTTGGACCGGGGGTACGACTTCATGCCCCGTCACGGTAAGCAGGTCAGCAGTTGGGAATCTATTATTCCGTGTCTGTATAGGAATTATCTTTGCTTCGCCAAAGTTGATTTCTAAATCTAACCCCTCCGCGTGATCGGTATCTTTAGACAGAAGAGTCCCGTTAACATCTTAATACTGCTTGTATACGCCCTGGTGCTGAAATTTTCCCTTTTTTTGCACCCGGTGGCGCCGGCCCTGCATCCCGAGGACAATTATCTTTACCGGCTGATCCTGACCGGGTTGAACTCGGTATTCGATCATCTGCCGATCTTCTATTCCATCCTCACCTTTCTGCTCCTGTTCACCCAGGCCGCCCTGTTCAACCGCATCTTCAACTATCATAAAGTTCTTCCCAAACCGACATACCTGCCCGGCATGTCCTATATCCTAATTACGTCTCTCCTGCCGGACTGGGGCCATTTTTCCGCTCCCCTGCTGATCAATTCGGTGATGGTCCTCGTCTGGTATCGCATGCTGGATCTGTACAACAGCGCTCATCCGGGTTCGGCGATCTTCACTATCGGTCTCTGGACCGGCATCGTCTCCCTGCTGTATGTCCCCGCGGTCGCTTTCCTGTTGCTTGTGCTATTTGGCCTGCTGACCATGCGTCCCTTCCGCATCCGCGAGTGGCTAGTCGGCCTGCTCGGCTTTACGTTCCCTTATTACTTCCTGTTCCTGATTCTCTACCTTTCCGGCCACTGGTCCTGGGCGGATATCGTCCCAAAGATAGTTTTCAACGTGCCCGCCTTTCCCGGGTCCATCTGGATCTCCCTGGGTATGGCCTGGCTGGTCATTCCTTTTATTATCGGCGGTTTCTATGTCCAGAAGAATCTCAGCAAATTCCTGATCCAGATCCGCAAAAGCTGGAGCCTTCTGCTGCTCTATCTGCTTGTCGCGGTGGTCATCATCCTTATCAACCGGGTCAATTCCTATGAGAACTGGATCATTATGGCCGTGCCGTTCGCCGCTTTTCATGCCGCAGCCTATTACTACCCCGTCAAGACAACTGGGCCAAACATACTTCACTGGTTGATAGTATTTTATATCTTATTTATGAACTATTTTCAGCACTGACGGCCCCCTTTTCGTACCTTTGCATCTTAAAATACAGACGCCCATGAAATTTGGAGTAGTCGTTTTCCCCGGATCGAACTGCGATCGTGACATGCAGGGCGCCCTGCAGGACGATCTCAATCAGGAAGTAATTATGCTTTGGCATAAGGATACGGATCTGGGCGGTCTTGGCATAGACGACTGTATCGTGCTTCCGGGCGGTTTTTCCTATGGAGATTATCTGCGCTGTGGGGCTATCGCCCGCTTTAGTCCCATTATGCAGAGTGTATCCCGTCACGCTGCCGCCGGGGGCAAGGTCTTCGGGGTCTGCAATGGGTTCCAGATCCTCTGTGAATCCCATCTCCTGCCGGGCGCGTTGCTTCGTAATGCGAACCGTCAATTCATCTCCAAAAATATCTATCTCCGGGGCGCAGGCGATAGAGGCCGGGCCCTCAAGATACCCATTGCTCACGGTGAAGGCCGCTACTATGCGGATGACCGGACGCTGGATGAACTGGAAGCCAATGACCAGGTGATCTACCGCTATTCGGATGAGGAAGGGAATATCGTTGCTGCCGCCAATCCTAATGGCGCCTTTCGGAATATCGCGGGGATCTGCAACAGGGATCGCAATGTGTTTGGGATGATGCCGCATCCGGAACGGGCTTGTTCGGAGGCTCTGGGGAATATCGACGGCCAATCCATCCTGCGGGACTTGTTCATCCACTCAGCCGTTCATACTTCAAAAGCCGCCGCCGCCAACTTTTAACTCATTTAGGACGTTTAGTAACCTGAACTTACACCATATGAAGGCAATAATTCTGATTGGATTATCTCTATTGACCGGCAGCCTTGCCATGGCGCAGTCCAATAAACAGGTCAGCTGGTCCTGGTCGGCAAAAAAGATCGGCGACCGGACGTATGAAGTGCATATGATCGCCACTATCGGCGGCGACTTCCATCTGTACGCGCAGGACGCCGGCGGCGAAGGTCCCATCGCTACCGCATTCACCTTTATCAAAAGCCCGCTCTTTACGCTGGACGGCGTTGTGAAAGAGAATGGCAAGCTCGTCCAGAAATACGAGGAAGCCTGGAAGCACAATGTCCGATATTATGAAAGGACCGTGGAGTTTGTACAGGTCGTCAAGCTGAAGAGCAACGTCAAGACCAATCTGAATGGCAAAGTGGAGTTCATGGTCTGCAATGATCATGAATGTCTTCCTCCCGCCGACGTCGATATCAAGATCCCAATAGGAGGCTAGATGAATATGCGGTTCCATAGACATATTCTGGGGTTGCTCTCACCGCCAAACCTGCTGCTGGCGGTCGTTTGTGTTTTTATTTTATCGCAACAGCGCGCATTTGCCCAGCAGGTTGATACCGCCCAACAGGCCGTCAGCTGGGAGTTCAAAGCACAGCCCGGATCGAATGGCAATCCCCTTCTCGTCCTGCATGCCCGGATCCGGGACGGCTGGAAACTATATTCAACTACCAACCCGGATACCCTCGGCTATTCACGGGTGTCTCTGGACAGCAGCGCTCATGTGAAAATTGAAAGCATCGAAGAGAAAGGGGCTCTCCAACGAAAAAAGGATCCCATCTTCAATGGTTCGGAGACCAGCTTTTTCACCGGCGATGTCGATTTCCTGGTGCAACTCGGATCCTCAACGCCGGATGAGCTGAGAGGCGCCGTCACTTTTATCGCCGCCCGGAATGACAGCGTCGTAGGCCCAACCGACGTCCCTTTTCGTTTTGGGCATGACCCCGATGGGGGCTGGATTGCAAAATCGACGACCCTTCAGCAGTCGGCCGGCGAAGCCGGCAGCCTGAAAAAGACGAGCATCGATCTGGCGAATCCTGTCAATACCTGCGGTGGGACGGGGGCGGAGAGTTCAAAGGGTTTTATTGCCGTCTTCCTCCTCGGGATGCTGGGCGGGCTGATCGCGCTGATCATGCCCTGCACTTTTCCGATGATCCCGCTGACGGTATCGTTCTTTACCAAGCAATCCGGTTCGCGGCGGAAAGCGATCGGCAATGCCTCGCTGTACGGCTTTTTCATTTTTGCCATCTACGTCCTGATCAGCGTTCCATTCTATTTCCTGAAGAGCAATAGTGCCAATATCCTCAATGATATCTCCACGAATGTTTGGCTCAATATCTCTTTTGCCACGATCTTTATCGTGTTCGCCTTGTCGTTCTTCGGGGTTTTCGAGATCACCTTGCCCAGCCGCTTTTCGAATTCGACCGACTCCAAATCCAGCCTTGGCACGATCGGCGGCATCTTTTTCATGGCGCTCACCCTGGCGATAGTCTCCTTCTCCTGCACCGGCCCCATTCTGGGCACCTTGCTTGTGGAAGCCCTGGGTCAGAGCGGTGGCGCCGTCCAGCTGACTATCGCTATGGCAGGCTTCGGTCTGATGATGGGCTTGCCTTTCGCCCTGTTTGCCTTATTTCCCAACTGGCTGCAATCGCTTCCCAAGTCCGGAAGCTGGATGAATACCGTCAAGATCACCTTTGGCTTTATCGAGCTGGCATTTGCGCTGAAATATTTTTCCAACGCCGACCTGGCTTACCACTGGGGGTTGCTAAAGCGCGAGACCTTTTTTGGCCTGTGGATCCTCATCGACTTTGCGCTGGTCCTCTATCTGCTGGGTGTGATCAAATTCCATCACGATCCGCCGCCACCGCGCCTTAGTAAAGGCCGGAAGATAATCGCGCTTGTTTTTCTGGTCTTCGGGTTATATCTGCTTCCGGGCCTGACCGATACGTCCTATGCCAAACTTTCCCTGCTTAGCGGTATCGTCCCGCCCTGGGAATATACGATCTATGGCAACCGAGACCAACGGCTGATCAACGATTATGAAGCCGCCATCAGGCTGGCAAGACAGGAGCACAAGCCCATCCTGATCGACTTCACGGGCTGGGCATGCGCTAATTGCCGCCGCATGGAGGAAAATGTTTGGACGAAACCGGAAGTGCGCAAACTGCTCAACAATGACTATGTGCTGGTTTCGCTATATGTCGATGACCGCAAACAGCTGCCGGCCGATCAGCAATTCTCTTTTTCAACAAGCGACGGCAGCATAAAGGAGATCCATACTATCGGAGACAAATTCGCCACCCTGCAGTCAGAAAACTTCAAAAGCGCCTCTCAACCGCTCTATGTAGTGATCAGCCCGGATGAGAAATTATTGACCAAACCCGTTCCTTATACCCCTAATCCCGGCGTGTACGCCCAGTGGCTCCAATGTGGGCTGGATGCTTTTCACCGGGAGAACTAATTAACGGGAATACTACGAACCTTCCCGTCTATGAAAAGAAAAGAGACCACTAAATGTGGTCTTTTTTTCATGGCTATCTGTCAAATAAAGAACGTCCGCCATTCGGCGGACGTTGCTTCAATTAGGCGTCATTCCGTATCAACCTTCCGGCAGGATTAAGGGCAAGTGCTTAACGCCGGATGGAGAGCCGGAATGACAGGCTCTTGTATAACCCGCCCCATACGGAGGCAGGCCACAAAAAAAAGTCCCCACTCTATTCGAGCAGGAACTTCTTTTAAAATTTTTTTAATGGATCTTTTCACACAATGAAGTTAGCGGTTCTTTTCCGTTCCCCGTGATTAACTTGTCGTTAAAGATTCTTAAAAAAACCCCGTTTGATTTATTCGTACCATCAAACGAGCTTCCATCTTTCCAAAATCTTTCTGGGTGAAGTAAAATTCTTTACAAAGCAATCTTTTTTTCGGTCATCATTTTACGCAGGTTGATCAGGCCATACCGCATCCGGCCGAGTGCAGTGTTGATACTGCAATTGGTCAGGGCTGCGATCTCCTTGAAGCTCAGATCCGCGTAATGACGAAGAATGATGACTTCGCGCTGATCTTCAGGCAACAGGTCGAGCATCTGCCGAACCCGGTCGTGACTCTGGCGTTTCATCATTTTGGTGTCTGCTCCTTCTTCGGTGAAGTGGAGGACCTCAAAAATGTCGCGGTCATCGCTGGTCTTGATCGCCGGGGTCCGCTTTACCTTCCGGAAATGGTCGACGCAAAGGTTGTGCGCGATCCGCATCGCCCAGGGAAGGAATTTGCCTTCCTCGGTGTAACGGCCGCCGCGAATGGTGTCGATGATCTTAATGAGAACGTCCTGGAAAATATCTTCTGCAAGATATTTGTCCTTAACTAAGAACAAAATGGAGGTGTAGAGCTTATCCTTGTGACGGACGATCAATGCCTCAAGCGCATGAAGGTCGCCGTCCCTGAATTGATGGATAAGTTCGTGGTCAGTTTTTTTTCGTAGCAATGTCATAAACTTCTACGGGTTTTTGAAGGTGATAGGATATATTTTGGATTTTAAAGATGGTTTGGCTTTTCTATGTAGAAGTAATCAGTCTATAGGCGAGTATTTTTGAATTGACTATTTAAAATTAACAAATGATATCCACAATTCACTACTTATTGTGCAAAAATTATGCTTGCACTAAATAGAGTTTAAAGATATACAATTTTTGGAAAAAACAACATTTTGGGAAATTTTTTGTTCCCGAATTTCCTTTCGCCCTCATTAATCGATAAAGGTTGCCCTTAATTTTGTCCTTTTTCGCCATTCATTAACAGGAAAAAGATAGTCTTTTCCTTTGACAATTTTTTTAGCTTTTTCGCACAAACTTCATGTAGCTTTGTTATAATAAACTATGAGGTCAACACCCACCAGATCTGCTCGTCCGGCTGATCCTCATTCGTCTCAGGCAGCGGACGCCATCTTCATAAAAGGGGCCCGGGTCCATAATTTAAAGAACATCGACGTCAGCATCCCACGTAATCAACTGGTCGTGGTGACCGGCGTTTCCGGGTCTGGGAAATCTTCCCTGACCATCGATACGCTGTTTGCGGAAGGTCAGCGGCGCTACGCCGAAAGTCTCAGCGCCTATGCCCGGCAGTTCATGGCCCGGATGGACAAACCGGACGTCGACTATATAAAAGGCCTGTGCCCGGCAATTGCTATCGAACAAAAGGTGATCACCCGGACCCCTCGCTCTACCGTGGGCTCGATGACCGAGATCTATGATTACCTCCGCCTCCTTTTTGCCCGTGTCGGAAGGACCTATTCGCCTATTTCCGGCCGCCCGGTGAAGAAAGACGATGTTACCGATGTAGTGAATGCCATCGTGGGTGAAAAGGCTGGAGATAAAGTTTTACTGCTGACCGCATTCCGGCAGCATAAGAACCGGCAGGCCCGGGAAGAATTGAATATCCTGCTTCAAAAGGGCTTCTCCCGCCTTTATGTCGGCGGTGAAACGCTCCGGATCGAGGACCTTCTGGAAATGGAGGATGCGGCACTCAAAAAAAAGCTACCGTCCGCCGGCCCTAAAGCATCTGCCGTCTTTATTCTTATCGACCGCCTGGTCATCAAGGAATTTGATGAAGACGACAGACACCGGATCGCCGACTCCGTCACGACTGCGTTCTATGAAGGGGAAGGCGAGCTGCTGCTCGAGATCAATGGCGATCGCAAACTTCCTTTCTCCAATCGTTTTGAGCTTGACGGCCTCACCTTTGAAGAACCCGTTCCCAATCTTTTCTCGTTCAATAATCCTTTTGGCGCCTGCCCCACATGTGAAGGTTTCAGCCAGGTGCTGGGGATCGACGCCGATCTGGTTATCCCGGATAAACGGCTCAGCGTTTATGAAGGCGCCGTTGCTCCCTGGAAAGGGGAAAAGCTGGTCTGGTGGCGCGACCAGTTCGTCAAAGCGGCTAAAAAGTTCGATTTCCCGGTTCATAAACCCATCATCGACCTGAACAAACAACAATATAAGGCGCTTTGGGAAGGTAATGAGCATGCTCAGGGTATCAACGAATTCTTTGCGGAGGTGGAACGCAACCTATATAAGGTCCAATACCGCGTTCTCCTGTCACGGTATCGCGGCCGGACCGAATGTCCGGACTGCCACGGTTACCGGCTTCGGAAAGAAGCCCTTTACGTAAAGATAAACGACCGCCATATCGGCGAGCTCTGTGAAATGCCAGTGCGTGATCTTTTCCAATGGTTCGAGGGCCTGATCCTCGAACCCCATGAGCAGCAGATCGCCCGCCGCATCCTCATCGAGATCCGCCACCGGCTGAACACCCTCCGGGATGTCGGTCTTGGATACCTCACCCTGTCCCGCCTTGCCAATTCGCTAAGTGGCGGCGAGAGCCAGCGGATCCAATTGACGCGGTCGCTTGGCAGCAACCTCACCAACTCATTATATATTCTGGACGAACCTTCCATCGGATTGCATTCCCGGGATACCGAGCGGCTGATCCGGGTGTTAAAAGAGCTGCGCGACCTTGGAAATACTGTCGTGGTCGTGGAACACGATGAGATGATGATGCGTGAGGCCGACTATATCATCGACATGGGACCGCTGGCCAGCCATCTCGGCGGCGAAGTGGTGGCGGCAGGTAACTATGAAGCGCTGAAGGCCAACGAGGATAGCCTCACCGGCAAATACCTGAAGGGTGAGCTGAAGATCACTCCGCCGCCAAAGCCCAGGCCCTGGAGCCATTCGCTGATCGTCGAGGGCGCCCGTCAGAACAACCTCAAAGACCTCACCGTCGAATTCCCTCTTAATGTTCTCTGCGTGGTAAGCGGCGTCAGCGGCAGCGGTAAGACTACGCTTGTCCGGCAGATCCTTTACCCGGCCCTGCAAAAGATAAAGGGCGAACCCGGTGACAAGGTCGGTCTTCATAAGGCGATCAAAGGCGATATCGACGGCTTATCCCAGATCGAAATGGTCGACCAGAACCCTATCGGGAAATCATCCCGCAGCAACCCCGTCACCTATATAAAGGCATACGACGAGATCCGCGATCTCTTCTCGCAACAACCGCTGAGCAAAATGCGTGGCTTTCAGCCCAAACATTTTTCATTCAATGTGGATGGCGGCCGCTGCGACACCTGTAAAGGAGAAGGCGAACAGATCGTAGAGATGCAGTTCCTTGCCGACGTCCACCTAACCTGCGAGGTATGTCATGGGCGGCGATTTAAGGAAGAGATCCTCGAGGTGACCTACCGGGAGAAAAATATTTTCCAGATCCTCGAGTTGAGTGTCGATGAAGCCCTCGAATTCTTCAAGGACGAGAAAGATATTCTGCAAAAAATAAAACCCCTCAGCGACGTCGGCCTGGGTTATGTCAAGCTGGGACAGTCTTCGGATACCCTGTCCGGCGGGGAAGCCCAACGCGTCAAGCTTGCCTCCTTCCTCGGCAAAGGCCGGGCCCAGGGGCATATCCTGTTCATTTTCGACGAGCCGACTACAGGGCTGCATTTCCATGACATCCGCAAACTGCTGGCTTCCTTCAATGCACTAATCGAACAAGGTCATTCCATTCTTGTGATCGAACACAATACCGACGTCATCAGATCGGCCGACTGGGTCATCGATCTTGGTCCGGAAGCAGGTGACGGCGGCGGCAATCTCGTCTATGCCGGCACGCCTGCGGGATTGAAGAAGGTGAAAGAAAGCTATACGGGAAAGTTCTTATAAAAAAAGAGCCGGGCGATGCCCGGCTCTACCTAATTCCATCCTCCGCCGAGGCTTCGGTACAATTCCACTTCTGCGCTTAACTGTCCTTTCTTTATCGATGCTAACTCCAATTCGCTCTGCAGCACGTTACTTTGTGCGGTGATCACTTCCAGGTAATTGGCCATCCCGTTCCTGAACAGGCTATTGGCATTGCTGATCGCCTGCTGTAGGGTATTCACCCGGTTCAAGGCCACTGCCTGCTGCTCCTTCAGCTTTGCGATATTCCCCAACGCATCCGAGACCTCACCCACCGCCGTAAGAACCGACTGTTTGAACTGGGTAACCGCTTTTTCCCGGTCTACAACTGCCAATTCATACTGGGTCTTCAGTTTCTTCCGCTGGAATACGGGCTGGGTCAGTCCACCGGCTACGGCGCCAAACAATGATCCGGGGATGTTAAACCAATTCCGGAAGATATAGGTATCCCACCCGCCTTCCGGGGTGATCACTAGCGAGGGATACATGGCCGCCTTGTTGATCCCCACATTCGCATTGGCTACGGCAAGCGCCAGCTCCGAATTCCGCACGTCCGGCCGCCGCGCCACCAATGCCGCCGGAACCCCCGTCGACAAGGTATCCCGAAGCGTGATCTCTTCCAGCTTCCGCCCCCGGGCGATCCCATCAGGCAAACGTCCGGTCAGAATGCTCAATGCATTTTCCTGTAACAGGATACTTTGCTGCAATTGCGGGATCAGTTCCGCGGCCGCCAGCTCCTGCGCTTCCGCCTGCTGCACGCCCAACGCGGTGACGTCTCCCGAACTGAACTGCAGCCGGATGATCCGCAGCGTGCTGTCGTTCAGGGCCAGGTTAGCCCGTGCGATCTCCAGCTGGGCGTCCAGCATCAGCAGATTGTAATAACCTTCTGCCACGCCCGACACGATATTCGTCTGCAAAGCCTTCCGGGCTTCGGCTGTCTGTAAGTATTCCGCCAGCGCCTTTGCCTTCTGGTTCCGGATCTTTCCCCAGATATCCGCTTCCCACGATAAGGCCAGCGTGGCATTGTAGTCATTGAGCCAATGCGAATGCAGGAAAGCCTGCGCACTGATCCCGTTAAGGCTATTGTCCGACGGGCGGGTGAGATTCGCCGTTACCGCCAGCGTCACATCCGGCCAGTAGCCCAGCTTCGACTGTCCAAGTACCAGCTGCGCGGACCTGATGTTGTCCAGCGCTACTTCCATATCATAGTTGTGGACGATCGCGCTATCGATCAGTTGTTGCAGCTGAGGGTCGGTAAAGAAGCTTTTCCACGGCAGATCCGCCACACTCGCGGTATCCGCAGCGGATTGCGCCGAACGGAACTGTGCCGGCACCTGGGCTGCCGGGACGGCGACGTCCTTTGACACCTTACAGGAGCCAAATCCCACCGTCAAAACCAGCAACCCGATCACCGTCAATGCGGGTTGCACGCGAACCTGGCCGACGCGCCGGTTGGCAAACCGCTCCTGCAAGTGCTGGAAGATGACAAACAGCACCGGCACCACGAAGACCCCAAGGATGACGCCGGTCAGCATTCCACCAACCGCACCCGTCCCGATCGACCGGTTACCCATTGCTGAAGCGCCTTCCGCCCGCATCAACGGTAACAACCCCGCGATAAAAGCGAATGAGGTCATCAGGATCGGTCGCAACCGCAGCTGCGCCGCCTCTAGCGCGGCCGGCAGCAGATCCATCCCCGCCTTGCGCCGCTGTACCGCATATTCCACGATCAGGATGGCGTTCTTTGCCAGCAACCCGACCAGCATGATTAGACTGACCTGCACATAGATATTGTTATCGACCCCGAACATCTTCAAAAAGCCAAACACCCCAAAGACGCCTACCGGTATCGACAGCACGATCGCGAACGGCAGGATATAGCTTTCATACTGCGCCGACAACAGGAAGTATACAAAGACCAGGCTCAGAATAAAGATAAAGATGATCTGCGATCCCGAAGCCTTTTCTTCCCTCGACATTCCCGTCCACTCGATCCCATAGCCGCGTGGCAGGATCTGGGCCGACGTCTCCTCGATCGCCTTTATGGCATCCCCCGTACTATACCCCGGTTTGGGTACGCCGTTAATGGTAACGGCATTGTACAGGTTGTTACGGGTCACGGTCTCCGGTCCATACACCCGCTTGAGGTTGATCAATTGATTTACCGGAACCATCATTCCCGTTTGACTTTTGACATAGATCCCGTCGAGCGATCTTTCGTTCGCCCGATACGGCACGTCGGCTTGCGCCATGACGCGGTAATATTTTCCGAACCGGTTGAAGTCGCTGACAAAGCTGCTGCCATAATAGATCTGCATCGTCCGCATCAGATCGCTGATCGAGACGTTCAATTGCTTTGCCTTATCATAGTCGACCTCCATCATATATTGCGGGTTGCCGGAAGCAAATGTCGTGAAGGCATAAGCGATCTCTTTCCGCCGCATCAGCGCCCCGATCAGCTGCCAGGCCATTCCGCCCAGCTTATCCAGCGATCCGTTCGACTGATCCTGCAACATGAATTCGAAGCCGGCCACGTTCCCGAAGCCCTGGATGGTAGGGAAGGTGAAGAAGAAGGCATGCGCGTCCTTCACGCCATTGGCCACCTTCATCGTCATCGACGCCGTGATCGCATTGATATCCTTGACCGGGCCACGTTGGTCCGCCGGCTTCATCCGAACAAAGCCTGCGCCATAGGGGGAGGCATTGGCATTCGAGATAAAGTTCAATCCCTCGATATTATACCGGCGGTCGGTGATGGGGTCCATCTTGATGATGCTGTCGATCTCGCGCATAGCCTTATGCGTTTGAGCAAGCGAGCTTCCGGGAGGCGTTTGAACCGCATATAACAGGAACCCCTGGTCTTCCGTCGGGATGAACCCGCTCGGCGTCCGCTGCATCATAACATAGGAAGCGGCCGCCAGGACCACCAATGCGGCGATCGGGATCCACCGGCGGCGGAAGAGGAACCGCAGACTGTCCAGATAGCGCTGGGTCATCGTCCGGAAACCCGTGTTGGATGCCGTAAAAAAGCGTCCTGCAAAACCTTTCCGTTCGCGGTGCCCGTTCTTCAGGAACAACGCGCAAAGCGCCGGGCTCAGCGTCAGGGCATTCACCGCCGAGATAAGGATCGCGGTAGCCAGCGTAAAGGCGAACTGCCGGTAGAAGACCCCCGCCGGCCCCTGCATGAAGCCCACCGGGATGAACACCGCGGCCATGACCAGCGTGATCGAAATGATCGCCCCCGAGATCTCGCTCATCGAGCGAACCGTAGCCTCCCGCGGCTCCAGCCCCGTGCTTTCAATTTTGGCATGCACGGCCTCCACCACCACTATTGCGTCATCCACCACGATCCCGATGGCCAGCACCAGCGCAAACAAGGTCAGCAGGTTGATGGTAAAGCCAAAAAGCTGTAGGAAGAAGAACGTGCCCACGATAGCCACGGGCACGGCGATGGCGGGGATCAGCGTCGAGCGGAAGTCCTGCAGGAACAGGAAGACCACGATGAATACGAGGATAAAAGCTTCCACCAGCGTATGGAGGACCTGGTCTATCGAAGCATCCAGGAATTCTTTGGAATTATACATGATGCTTGTTCCCAGTCCCTTTGGCAGATCGGCGGTGAACTTCTTCACCAGCTTCTGAGCTTCCGTCAGGATATCGTTGGCATTGGACCCCGCCACCTGGAAAACAGCTACGCCCGAGGTCGGATAACCATTCAGGGTACCGTTCGATGAATAGGTATAGGAGCCGAATTCCACCCGGGCGACGTCTTTCAACCGGACTACCGACCCATCGGAATTCGCCTTGATGATGATGTTCTCATAGTCTTCATTTTTGTTGAGCTTGCCCTTATACTTCAGCACATACTCAAAGGTCTCATTGCTGCTCTGCCCAAGCCGGCCCGGCGCCGCTTCCAGGCTTTGATCCCGGATCGCATCCGTCACCTCGATCGGCGAAAGATTGTAGGCCACCAGCCGGTCGGGCTTCAGCCAGATCCGCATCGAATAGTCCTTTGTTCCGAAAGCCTGGGCGTCGCCTACCCCGGGGATGCGTTGCAGCTTTGGGATCAGGTTGATCTTGATATAGTTTTGAAGAAAGGTCTCATCGTAAGTGCTGCTGTCCTTGCTGTACACCGCAATGAACATGATGATGCTGTTCTGTTGCTTCTGGGTGGAGATGCCTGCCTGGATCACTTCCTGCGGGATCTGGCTGGTTGCTTTGGCTACGCGGTTCTGCACGTTGACCGATGCAATATCCGGATTGGTCCCCTGCTTGAAATAGACTGTCAGCGTCATACTGCCGTCATTACTGGAATTGGAGGTCATATAGGTCATGTTCTCCACCCCGTTGACGGCCTCTTCCAGCGGGACTGCCACGGACCTCGCCACTGTTTCGGAATTGGCGCCGGGATAGTTGGCCGTCACCACCACGCTTGGCGGCGCAATATCCGGGAAGAGAGTGATCGGCAATGTATATACCGATAATCCGCCAAGTAAAAGCAAAATGACTGACACGACCGTCGATAATACCGGTCTTTCAATAAACTTCTTAAGCATAAATAATTTTGTTTAAAGCGGCGTCACTTTATAGATACTGTCTGCTGAGAGTAATTGCGGCGTGATCACGGCGCCATCCTGCAGCCGGTCCATTCCGGCATACACGATCCGGTCGCCCGGTCTTACTCCCTTGTCCACGAGGTACCAGCCGGTCGTTTTTGCCACGACGTGCAGCGGCCGGCTGCTCACCTTATTGGAATCCCCCACTGTATAGACGAAGATCTTGTCCTGCAGCTCGTAAGTCGCCGTCTGCGGCACGGGCACTGTCGCCGTGCTGGTCTGCGGGATGCGGATGCGGCCGGTGCTCCCCGTACGAAGCAACCCGTCAGCATTGGGGAAGATGGCGCGGAAGCTGATCGTACCCATCGTCTTGTCGAACTGGCCTTCCATCAGCTCGATCCGGCCCTTGACGGGGTAGATGCTTTTGTCGGCAAGTTCCAGTTGCACCGGCGGAAGGGTTTTGATCTTGTCGGCGATCGTTGCACCTGCGGACTTGTCGGTGAAATGCAGGAAATCGCTTTCACTCATGGAGAAGTAAGCATAGACTTCGCGAACATCCGACAGCACCGTTAGCGGTAGTGTCTCGCCCCGGCCTACCAGGCTGCCGGTCTTGTAAGGGATGCGACCGATATAGCCGCTTACCGGCGCTTTGACCAGCGTATAGCCGAGATTGATATTTGCGTTGTTGCCGGCGGCTTCCGTCTGGCTGACCTCAGCTTTGGCGGCAGCGTATGCGGCCTCGGCTGCCTTCAGCTGTACATCGGAGATGACCTTGTTGTCCACCAGCGGTTTAAGCCGGTTGACCTCGATGGCGGCTTTGTCCATATTGGCTTTTGCCGCGCTGATGTTGGCCTGAGCGTTGTTGAGTTGCTCGTCGTAGGGTCGGTCATTGATCTTGAATAAGGGCTGACCCTCCGTCACGTAGGCGCCTTCTTCCACAAAGATCTTGTCCAGGTAGCCGCTGACCTGCGGGCGGATCTCCACGTTGGTCTTCCCTTCAACAGTCGCTGAATATTCGGCGAACGTGGTAGCGGGGGTGGAATTGACAGCCAGGACGGGCAGCGCCTGCGGCGGCGGTGCGGCTTGAGTGCCCTGGACTTGCGAACAGCTGCTGACATAGATAGCGACGAGAATCGATAAGGCGAAAAGGAATAGTAACTGTCTCATAACGTTATTAAATTTTTTAATGGTGTTAAATTGGCAAGCCGCGCATTTTAATGACACCTAATGGCGCCATAACTGGACAAACGAGATTAGAATTTTTTCAGCTGGGGCAAACTTAGCGTTTCAGGGACCGGGTAATACCTGTGATCGCATCCTTGAGTATTTGCCGGTTGATCTCATCGGTCGCCCCTTTCCGGACGATATTGATGGAGACCAGACCGTGGATAATAGACCAGTAGGTATAGTATTTGGTACAAACCCGTTCGTCTTCCGGGTCTTCGATACCCATTATTTTTAGGATGGGCTCGACCGCGATATCATAGGGAGTGGATCCTGGCGGCAACAACTCGTCCATGAGACAGCAGTTGACCTCGACGCCAAACATCAGTTGGTAATACTCTTTATGGGCAAAGGCAAAGTTCCAGTAAGCCAGCCACATCGCTTCGATCTGCTCCGCCGGGTCGGTATGGTTCGCTGCCGCCGTTTTCATTTTATCGGCCAGCTTTTCGAAACCCTTTTTCGACAGCTCCAGCAGGATCGCCTCTTTGTTGGCGTAGTATTCGTAAATGATGGGGGCGGTGTATTCGATCTTATCGGCGATCTTCCGCATGCTAAGCGCCTGCCACCCTTCGTCCTTCACGATGTCATAGGCTGCCTCCAGGATATTGACCCGGGTGTTCTCCTTCAGCCGATGGATCCGCTCTTTACTTCCCATGTTTACGTCTTACTGACTTAAATAATCTAACACTGTTAGACAAAATTAGGAAGTTTTAACAATCCGCCAAGAAAATTTTTTGACTATTCAGCCCTCAGACTGGTGACCGGATTGGCGATTGCTGCTTTAACTGCCTGAAAGCTAATGGTAAACAGGGCTATTGCCAATGCTCCTAAACCCGCCAAAATAAATATCCACCACGTCGACCAGATATTGATACGGTAGTGGAAGCCATTCAGCCAGCCATTCATTAGCCAGAATGAGACCGGCGTCGCTATCAGAAAAGCGATCCCGACCAGCCACAGGAAATCCTTGGACAGCAGCCCGACGATCCCGCCTACGCTCGCCCCCAGCACTTTGCGTACCCCGATCTCCTTGGTGCGCTGCAACGTGCTGTATGAAGCCAGCCCCAGCAATCCGAGACAGGAAATAAAGATGGCCAGCACGGAGAAATAAAGGAATAGTTTGCCGAATCGGTCCTCCGCCCGGTATTGGCGGTCGAACATCTCATCGACGAAGAAGTAACTGAACGGCCGGTAGGGGATGATCGTGTGCCAGGCTTTCTCGATCGAGGCGATCGTACCTTTCAGGTTCGTGGTACTTACTTTTACCGAGATCTGATCGCATCCGCCGGGTTCGATCCGCAGGGACAACGGCCGGATCACCTGCTGAAGACTTTGATAATGGAAGTCCTTGACCACTCCGATGATCTTGCCTTTTCGCCCCCATTGAGAAAAGTCCCGGCCCAGTGCATCCTGTGGCGAGTGATAGCCCAGCATCCGGACCGCCGCTTCATTCAGCATCATCGCCTGGGTGGTATCCGCTCCGAATGCCCGCGAGAATGCCCGGCCTGCAATCACCTTGATCTGGTATTGGGGAATATAGTCGAAGTCGACAAAGAAAAGATCGGGGCTGCAAACCTGCATTTCCCCTTTCTGGTTCTGGATGATCGAATAGGCGTTCATTTCCCCGGTACCGGGCGTATTGGAAGACATGGCTACCGAGATGACCCCGGGGAGCCCTTTGATATCCTCCTTCAATGCATCCCGGTGATTGTCCCCGTGGGTGTCCAGCACCAGCTCCTGGTCTTTGCTGAAACCTAGTTCCTGATGCCGCATATAGTATAGCTGAAGTCCCACCAGCAATGTGGCGGCGATCAGCCCTATCGAGATCGTGAATTGCGAGATTACCAGGCCCTTTCTCAGCAGCAACCCTTTGTTACCGCTTGCATAGCGTCCCTTCAGCACCACGATCGGCTGGAATGCCGAAAGTACCAACGCCGGATAAAGGCCTGCCAGTATCCCGATCCCGATGCCGGTCAACAGCAGGGTTCCAATATAAGCCGGGTGGTTGAAGATGCCGGTACCGATCGTTTTACCGGCGAGGAAATTAAAGCTGGGCAGCAAGGCTGCGCACGCTCCGACCGACAATACAAAAGCCATCAGGCAAAGGATCACCGACTCGCCGAGGAACTGGCCCGTCAGTTGTTGTCTTTCCGCTCCGACTACCTTCCGGATCCCGACCTCTCTTGCTCTTTCCGTCGATCGCGCCGTGGTCAGGTTGACGAAATTGATGCCCGCGATCAGCAGGATGAAGATCCCTACGATGCTGAATACATATACATTCGTCAGGCTGCCGCTCACCGTCCCGCCCCGCGTCGATTTCAGGTATACATCCTTCAGCGGCTCCAGGAGATACGTATAAGTCTGATTGTTGTCCTTCATCATCTTGCTGATATGTTCTTCCAGGAAGCGCGGGAACTTCTTCTCCAGCGCTTTTGCATTGGTGTGAGGTTTCAGCAGGAAATAAGAATAAACGCCGAATCCGTCCCAATTCTGATCCCGCAGCGAATCGGACCGGCCCGAATACATCGACACCAGCATGTCCGCTTTCAGCTCGGTATTCTCCGGCATGTCTTTCATGATGCCCGTGACCTTCCCGAGATTGTTATCGGCCGTCAGGATGAGCTGCTGTCCCATTGGATCGGCGGACCCAAAATACTTCTTTGCCGCCGTCTCCGACAAGACCACGCTGAATGGCTCTTTCAGCGCCGTAGCCGGATCGCCTTTCAGCAATGGAAAATCGAAGACCTCAAAGAAGGTCGAGTCTGCGAAAGCCATCTTGTCTTCCTGGAACTTCATGTCGCCCCGCCGCACAAGCATGCTGCCCGGGTCGAACCGGACCTGCTTATCGATCTCGGGAAAATCCCGTCGGGCAGCTACCGGCATTGCCGGTGCGGCCACATTGAGCGGCAGGGTCTCCGAAGGGTTGACGATATCCGTGACGACCCTGTAGATGCGGTCGCCCTTTGAATGGAAGTCGTCATAGCTCAGCTCGAACTTCACATAGAGGAAGACAAGGAAACAGGCCGACATCCCGATGGTCAGGCCCATGATGTTCAGAAAGGAGAAACCTTTATGCCGCCAAAGATTGCGGAAGGCTACGCGGAGATAATTTTTCAGCATGTACTAGAAGACGGATGAACGGGAAAAATGTTGCATCATTCGCTGCGCAGGGAATTTACCGGGTTGACCAGCGCCGCCTTGATGGCCTGGTAGCTTACCGTCGCCAGCGCAATCGTCAGTGCGCTCACTCCCGCCAGGGCAAATATCCACCAGTATGAGCTGATCCGGTAGGCAAATCCGCTCAGCCAGCCATGGACAAACAACCAGGAAAGCGGCGCCGCCACCAGGAAAGCCCAACCCACCAGTTGTACAAAGTCCCGCGAGAGCAGGTAGACGATATTGCCCACCGACGCCCCCACCACCTTCCGCACGCCGATCTCCTTTGTGCGTTGTACAGTGCTATAGGCCGCCAGCCCCATCAGCCCCAAACAGCTGATAAAGATCGCCAGCACCGCAAAATTCAGGAACAGCCGGCCAAAATGCTCCTCGCTCCGGTATTGCCGGTCAAAGAATTCATCCAGGAAGAAATAGCTGAAGGGCCGGTCAGCCAGTAATTGCTTCCATTTAACCTCCACGGCCTTCAGCGTTTCGGACGCCCGGCGGCCATCGATGGTTGCGCAAATAAGATCGCAATTCCGCGGTTCCACGCGCATCGTACAAGCTTTGATCGGGTCCTGGAGCGACCTTTGATGAAAATCCCTGACCACCCCGATGATCGTACCCGTCCGGCCGAATTGTTCAAATCGTTTCCCGATCGCTTTCTCCGGTGAGGTATAGCCCAACTGGCTGACCGCGGCTTCGTTTATGATCATCGCCTGAGTGCTGTCCGTTCCGAATGCCCGGGAGAAATATCGCCCTGCGACGAGCTTCATGCGCATCTGGCCCAGATAGTCATAGTCTACAAAATATACGATCGGATTGGCGACCTGCATCTCCCCGCGTCCGTTCTCCAGGGTGGTTGCGTTCGGAAAACCGAACATCCCCGGAACGCTGCTGGCCATCGAGTTAGACAGCACCCCCGGGATGGAAGCAAGCGACTGCTTGAAAGCCAGTTTCGCCGAATCATTCCGCGTATCCATGATCAGCTTCTGCTCTTTGTTGAATCCCAGATCCTGGCTTCGCATATAGTTCAGCTGAAAGTAGACTACCAGCGTGGCGATCATCAATCCTATCGCGATCGTGAACTGGACGATCACCAGGCCCTTGCGGAGCAGGGTACCTCGTGTTCCGGTACTGAACTTCCCCTTTAGCACCGCAACCGGCCGGAATGACGACAGCACCAGCGCCGGGTACAACCCCGCGAAGAACCCGATCAGCACCGCAATTCCGAGCAGGATCGCCGGATACCGGGGTTGGGTGAAAATGCCCGTGCTGACCTCTTTTCCCGCCAGTTGGTTGAACAGCGGCAACATCAGCGAAGACAACCCTATCGCCAATAGATATGCGATCAGGCAGAGGATGATGCTTTCCCCGATGAACTGGCCGGCAAGCATCCATTTGCCGGCGCCAACCACCTTCCGGATGCCCACTTCTTTCGCCCGCTCCACCGACCGCGCCGTCGTCAGATTGACGAAATTGATCCCGGCGATCAGCACGATAAAGAGACCGATAATGGCGAAGATGTATACATTTCCGATATGGCCGGTCTTTGCATCATCGCGGGTGGAGTAGAGGTAAATACTTCGCAACGGTTCCAGCAGTAGGGTAGGGATCAGCTTCGTCCTGCGGATGACGTCGCCGCCCCTCTTCTCTATGTAGGCTGGAAATTTGGCTTGCAGACTGGCGGCGCTGGCTCCGGGCTTTAGCAGGACATAGGCGCTCCAGCCATAATTATCCCAAACGCTGTCGATTCCGGAATTCGCTTGCTCGAACGTAGACATCGACATGATCATGGAGATCTTCAGATGCGAGTTTTCCGGAATATCCTTCATGACGCCCGTCACCGTTCCCGGGAATTTATCCCTGGTCAGCGTCAGCACTTTCCCGATGGGGTCAACCTTGCCAAAGAATTTCTTAGCGGTCGATTCAGATAACACGATGCTTGCCGGCCGTGCCAGCACCGTCTTCGGATCGCCTTTGACAAGCGGAAAGTCGAAGACCTGGAAGAAGTTGGAATCCCCCACGGATACATTATCCGTTTCGAATGCCTCGTTATCCCGGATGACCATCCAGTTATCGCCGAGACTGATCCGCGTGGTCGCTTCCACCTCCGGCAACTGCTGCGCCATGCCGACCGTCGCCGGCAACGGCGGACCATTGGGATGATCAATTCCCGTCGGGGTTTGGACGTCGCTCACGATCCGGTAGATCCGATCCGCCTTCGAGTGGAACGAATCATAGCTCAGCTCGAACGCCACATACAAAAAGACCAGGAAGAAAGCGGTCATGCCGACCGTTAACCCGACGATATTGAGCAGGGAGAACCCTTTGTGCCGCCATAGATTGCGGAATGCGACGCGGAGATAGTTCTTGAGCATAGACCTATCCGGCCACAAAGGGAGTGCCTTAATATCGCATTTTGGGAATCAACCCGATAGATTATGCGCTCATCCGGACTGTCCGGTTTTGATACAGTCGTTGTTCGCTAACGGTGTTGTTCGCTATCGGTGCTGTTGGCTAACGGTGCTGTTCGCTAGCGTAGCTGTTGGCTATCGCAACCGGTCTGCGCTCTTGACGAGCTTCTCATCCTTCCGGATCCCGGTGGCCGCAAGGATAAAAAGTACCGGGATCGCAAGCGCAAAAACCGCAGTAATGCTGAAATTACCTTCTTCAAAATCCGGCTTACCGCTATGCAGCCAATACAGCAGCAGATTCACCAGGGAAAGGACAACCAGCCCCACAACGATCCAGAACTGCTGGGTTCTTTTCCTGAAGTTGAAAATATTCCAAAGTCCCAGTGCGATGATCAGCAGGGTAATAATGGTGATCAGGATACTCCCGCTGTCGCCGTTGATATAATGGGGCCAGGCCGTCAATCCCCGAAGTTCGTGTCCCACCTTACCCACCAGGACCTGACCAAAGTAAAAAGGAAACTGAAAGGTCAGGGCCGCGCATATAACGGCCAGCAACATCCAAAGAGTCTGTTTCCGCTGTAGCATAATAATGGATTTAGAGTTCCGGGTACAGAGGGAACTGTTTCATAAAGGTATTGACGTCTCCCTTCAGCGATGCCAGCACGGCGTCATTTTCCGCGTTGACGATCGCTTTGTCGATCAGTTCGACTACCGTAGCCATGTGAGACTCCTGCATCCCCCGGGTCGTCACTGCCGGAACTCCTACCCGGATACCCGAAGTAATAAAAGCGCTTTTGTCATCGAAGGGCACCATGTTCTTATTGACCGTGATCTCCGCTTTCCCAAGCGCGATCTCCGCCTTCTTCCCGCTGATATTCTTATTGCGCAGATCGATCAGCAGGAGGTGATTGTCCGTACCGCCCGATACGATATGGTAACCTTTGCCGGTAAAGACTTTGGACATCGCCTGTGCATTGGAAATAACTTGTTTGGCATAGGTCGTGAACCCGTCGGAAAGGATCTCGCCAAATGAAACCGCTTTGGCCGCGATAACATGCTCCAGCGGCCCACCCTGCGTGCCGGGGAAGACCGCCATATCGATCAGATTGCTCATCGGGCGGATATTCCCTTTCACATCCTTTAGTCCGAATGGATTTTCAAAATCCTTTTTCATCAGGATGATCCCGCCGCGTGGTCCGCGCAAGGTCTTATGTGTGGTTGAGGTCACGAAATGACAGTCTTCGAAGGGGGAGGCTAACAGCCCTTTGGCGATCAGTCCTGCCGGATGCGCCATATCGCACATGACAAAGGCGCCAATGGTGTCGGCTATCGCCCGGATCCGTTTATAGTCCCAGTCCCGGCTATAGGCGGAAGCCCCGCAGATGATCAGCTTCGGCTTTTCCTTTTTTGCCACGGCCTCCATACTGTCATAATCCACCCGGCCGTCTTCTTTCTTGACGCCATAGAAGACCGGATGATACAGCTTTCCCGAAAAATTGACGGGCGACCCGTGGGTCAGATGGCCGCCCATGCTCAGGTCCAGTCCCAGGATCTTGTCGCCGGGCTGGAGGATGGCGAGCATCAATGAGGCATTCGCCTGCGCTCCGCTATGCGGCTGCACGTTCGCGTACTCACACCCGAAGATCTCCTTCAGCCGGTCGATCGCCAGCTGCTCGATCTGGTCGACGATCTCACAGCCCCCATAATAACGTCTGCCGGGATAGCCCTCCGCATATTTATTGGTCAGTACCGTGCCCATCGCCTGCATCACTTGTGAGGATGTGAAATTTTCGGAGGCGATCAATTCTATCCCATGACGTTGACGTTCCAACTCCTTTCCGATTAGATCAAAGACTACCGTATCCTTTTGCATGGCGCAAATTTAGGCCAAAAAGAATAATTTTCACTATTTTACACGCGGACTGGACGGTAGTCCGGTCGTCCATGAGAATTCCAACTACTGGAGTTTAGACCTGGAAGACGACAATTATTTTTTAAATGAAAGCGATCATTCCCGTGGCAGGCGCCGGTACCAAATTACGCCCGCACACGTATACGCAACCAAAGGCTTTGATCCCATTAGCGGGTAAAACAATACTCTCCATTATCGTCGACCAGCTAACGGAGGCCGGAATTACCGAATTCATCTTCATTGTAGGCTACCTGGGAGAGAAGATCCAGGATTTTGTCCGCCAGAAGTATCCGCAGCTGACCGCGCATTTTGTATACCAGAACGAACGACAGGGCATAGGCCACGCCGTTCTTCTCACCCGCAGCATCGTCGGCGAAGACGAAGTATTCATCGTCCTTGGCGATACCATCTGTGAATATGACGTTAGGGAAGTCCTGAACCAGTCTGATTCCCTGCTGGGTGTTAAGCGGGTGGATGATCCCCGCAACTTCGGCGTCGCCGAGCTGGAGGATGACGGCAGTATCGATCGTGTCGTAGAGAAACCTCAGATCCCCAAGTCGAATATGGCCCTGGTTGGCATTTATCGGATCCGGGAGACCGCTAACCTCTTCAATTGCCTGGAAAACAACATTCGGGATCATATTACCAGCTACGGTGAATACAGCCTGACCGACGCCATCGAATGCATGATCAAGGCGGGCGTCAAATTCCGTGCTTTCAAGGTCCAGAACTGGTTCGACTGCGGGAAAAAGGAAACCCTGCTCGAATCTAACGCCAAGCTACTCAAGAAATTCGGCGGTAATATCTCCGCCGATCACCAGTTCGAGAATACGATCATCCTTCAACCCGTCAGCATCGCCCCCGGCTGCGATATCCGAAACTCTATCGTCGGGCCCAATGTGGCGATCGGAGAAAAAACCCGCGTCAACTATTCGATTATCAAGGATTCGATTATCGGCTCTTTCGCGGATATCTATGATATCGTTCTGACACATTCACTGATCGGCAGTGATACCGAGGTGAAGGGCGAGTCGCGCAGCCTCAATATCGGCGACAATACGGAGATCGATCTGGGAGAATCATAGGCGCCACCGCCGGCCCGTGTCCCCACCGATCATTCCTACCCATTTACCCTTAGATTTGCCCTGCCCACCGATGCCGATTTGTGGTTCTGTAAAATTTGACCTAAATTCGGGGGCGAAACTGTCGTATGGGCAATACCAAAAAAATATTTCTTCTCTTACTGATCTTACCCTTTGCATTATGCGCAAAGGCTGAAACGGGCAAACGGGATGGTGTCCTGAACGGTTATGTAACGGATGCCATTACAAAGAAGCCCCTTTCCGGCGTGGTCGTTTCGGCTACGATTCCCGGTTCGGGCAGCACGACCGAGGTCCTGACAGATGCGGATGGTTATTTCCGTTTTGCTCAGCTGCCCGGCTCCCAGGTCACGATCACATTTGATAAGAAAGGGTATCAGTCGGCCAAACGTCCTAATGTAAACGTTAATGAAAAGGGCCCGATCAAATTGAACATCGAGTTCCGGCCTGAAGAGATGGACTCTGAATCGGACAACTCTGAATTTCCAATCCTTCGTCTATTGCAAGCCAGCTAGTGAGCGGGCTTTTCCTAAATAAAAGAGAAAACGGGGCTGAGAACAGTCCCGTTTTTTTCTACTACACATGAGGCTTAAAATCTATCTTGATTGTTATGCCTGCCGATTTTTTTTAAGCATTTCACACTCCTCCGTCCGTTTACGATATGCTTCGTATAAAAGTACGCTTCATCCGGCGCAATGTTGCACCGGCGTTCAAGCATTTTTTACCATTCATCCAAATTGATGGAAGCGCGCCTTTAGTTGGAGCGAAAAGCCCATTTCCACATGATCTTCCAGCTGGGTTTCTTACCATACATTAGTATGCCGGTTCGGTAGATTTTACCGGCTAACCAGGTAGTACCCAGAAACCCTAGAATGAGAAAGGCCATGGAAAGACCCAATTGCCAATAGGGCACTGTACCCGGCACTCCCGAGGGTATCCTGGCCATCATAACGATCGGCGAAGACAACGGAATAATGCTGGCCCAGGTTGCCAGCGGCCCGCTGGGATCCTGTACGACCACGGTCATAATGACAAAAGAAAAGACGACCGGCAATGTGATCGGCAGCATCAGCGACTGCGCTTCCTGCGGATCTTCATTGACAGCGCTGCCGACGGCGGCAAAGAGTGCGCTATAGAAGAGATAGCCGCCAATGAAATAGAAGAGGAAGCAGAAGACGACGAGTGCCATATTGGTAGTGGCGAGGAAATTGCTGAAATCGAATCCGGGAGCTTTCATGGCTGCGGTTGCAACCGCTGATCCGCCGCCCATCGGCGTGTTGTTGGGAAGGTTTTGCAGCGTATCGTGCGGGATCAACCCTTGTGCGATGAAACCGATTGCGCCCAGCAGAACGACCCACAACAGAAATTGGGTGAGGCCCACCGCCCCGATCCCGATGATCTTTCCCCACATCAATTCGAAGGGCCGGACCGAGCTGACCATTACCTCGGCGATCCGGTTGGTCTTCTCTTCCATCACGCCGCGCATCACTGCGGCGCCATAGATAAAGGTGAGAAGATAGATCAGGATCCCGCTGGCATAGCCAATTGCCCCGGCCGCGGTCGTGTTGGAAGCCTTCGCCGTCGTTCCGGTATCTTCAAAGCTCTTTACGGAGGTAACGGGGGCCTCTTTCCGGACCGAATCCAGCTTTGCTCTGCTGACCATTGTCTTCTCGAAGATCATATGATCGGTCACCGCGTCGCGAAGATGATCTTCCAGCGCCGCCGTTTGCTCCAGGCCCAACGATTTTTTGTATTTCAGCCGAAGTTCGGTGTTGCCGCTGTCCGGGAGTTTTGGAATGATAAGCACTGCCGAACAGCCCCGCTGCTCATAGTTCAGCGAATCGATCCCCGGGGAAAAATCGAAGCTAAGGGCAGAATCGCCTTTCAGATAATCTTTGAAAAACCCGTTGGCATCGACGACGGCTATGCGATGGCGAGACTTTGTCTTTAATTGGATCAATACCGTCCCCGCAATGAAGCACATAAAGACCACGGGAAGCAGGAAAGTAGAAAGCAAAAAAGTTTTGTTTCTTACCCGGGTAAGGTATTCCCGCCGGGTGATCAACCACATTTTTCTCATATGGATAGTTTGACAGCTTGAAATTGCCGCGCCAGCGGTGTCCCTTCCACCAGGCGGATGAAAATATCACTTAACGAAGGCAGGATCTCCGTGAAAGCCATGATGCTTTTGCCCTGGTCGATAAAAAATCGCAGGACGTCGTTTGGCCGGTATCCTTCCCTTATCGCGACGACCCATTGGCCATCCCGTTGACCGACGACTTCAAATGCCGCCGATTCGGGTTTCCAGCCGTTATTCTCCGGGCTTGCCATGTCTTCGATGCCGACGGCGAAGAGGTTTTCCTTGAATTTTTGTTTTACGCCCGAGACCGATCCGTCAAGGATCTTTTCGCCTTTGTTCATGAGGATGATATGATCACAGATCTCCTCCACCTGTTCCATCCGGTGAGTACTGAAAATGATCGAAGCCCCATTTCGCGCGAGGGTATAGATCTCGTCCTTGATCAGGTTTGAATTGACCGGATCGAGGCCGCTGAACGGCTCGTCGAGGATGATGAGTTTTGGCTCATGGAGGACGGTGATCACGAATTGAAGCTTTTGCTGCATTCCCTTGCTCAGGTCTTCGACTTTCTTGTTCCACCAGCTCTGCATCTCGAATTTGATAAACCACTCTTTCACTTTACGCAGGGCCTCCTGGCTGCTTAAACCTTTTAGCCGGGCCAGGTAAAGTGCTTGCTCGCCGATCTTCATTTTCTTATACAATCCTCTTTCCTCCGGCATATATCCGATCTGGATAATATCCCGGGCTGGATCGAATGGATGGCCCTGGAAGCGGATCGACCCTGCGTCGGGATAGAAGATACCGGTGATCATCCGGATGAGGGTGGTCTTGCCGGCGCCGTTAGGGCCGAGCAGTCCGAAGATGGAGCCTTGGTCGAGGTGAAAGCTGAGATTGTTGACCGCAATCTGCGTAGCGAAGTTCTTTTGCAGATCGGTAACCTCAAGGATAGGCATAGGCAGCTTGTTTAGGGACTAAAATACGTCATTTAGTGGTGTGACCCTTATTTAGTCGCGATGATCGCACAAAAATTACATTCCGGCAGCGCAAATTACATTCCGGCAATGCAATTGGCAACTTTTTCTCCATCCATGGCGGCGCTGACGATCCCCCCCGCATAACCGGCGCCTTCTCCGCATGGGAAGAGGTTCCTGATCTGCGGATGATGCAGGCGCTCGTCGTCACGCGGGATCCGAACGGGCGAAGATGTCCGCGACTCAGTTGCCACTACTACGGCGTCGCGGGTGAAATAACCGGGTTTTTTTTCTCCGAAGAGGCGGAATCCTTTTCGGAGGGCCTCATAGACAAAGGGAGGCAGCGCATCGCTAAGCATGGCGCTGTGCAGTCCGGGCAGGTAGGAGCAGGCAGGCAGGCTGGCGGATAGCCGGCCTTCGACAAAGTCTGTCATCCGCTGTGCCGGCGCGACAAATTTTCCTCCGCCCAGGTTAAAGGCTTTTTGTTCGACCTGGCTTTGAAAATAAAGTCCTGCCAGCGGGCCTTGTTTCCGGAAGGCATGCATGTCTTTTTCTTCGATCGTTACGACCATGCCCGAATTGGCAAAGGGGTTGTTGCGTTTCGATGGGGACCAGCCGTTGACGACCAGTTCACCTTCATCCGTGGAAGCGGGGGCGATGATGCCGCCCGGACACATGCAGAAAGAGAACACGCCTTTATGGGCGACTTGTTCTACGAGGCTATAGGCAGCCGGCGGCAGATAGGGCGAAGGTATCTTATATTGGATATGGTCGATCAATTCTTGAGGATGTTCGATCCGAACACCAAGGGCGAAAGGTTTGGCTTCGATCTGCAGCTTGTTTCGATGCAGCAGATGGAAAATATCCCTTGCTGAATGTCCCGTGGCCAGGATAACGGCGCTTCCTTCAAATTGATCGCCGTCTGCTGTTCGGACGCCCCGGATGAGCTGATCGTTTAAAAGGAAGTCGACCACTTTCTTTTCAAAAAGGAAGACGCCGCCGCAATCGACGATTTGTTGGCGCATGGCCCGGATGATCTGTGGTAGTTTATTCGTCCCGATATGCGGGTGAGCGTCCACCAAAATGGAAGGTGAAGCGCCGAATTGAACCAGCAGGTTTAGGATACGCCGGACGTCGCCCCGCTTTGTACTGCGGGTATATAGTTTGCCATCGCTATATGTTCCTGCGCCGCCTTCGCCAAAGCAATAGTTACTCTCGGGGTTCACGATACCTTCTTTATTGAGCATGGCGAGATCGCGGCGTCGCGAACGGATATCTTTTCCTCTTTCAAGCAGGACCGGGCGGATGCCTTTCTCGATCAGCCTTACTGCCGCGAACAGCCCTGCCGGACCTGCGCCGATGATAATGACCTGCCGGTTGGCGGAAGACACGTTGGGAAAGGAGATGAGTTCCGGTATCTTCTCCACGAAGGGCTCGCCGATAAAGGCGTCCAGCGTGAGCAGGATATGTGGCTGGCGGCTTCGGGCGTCGATCGATCTGCGCTCGGGTTGGAAGCCGGTGACCTCGCTTTCATGATGGCCGGTCGCACGGGCGATGTATTCCCGGATGATGGCGGCATCGAATGCCTCATGGGGTAATAACTTTAATTGGAGCCTTTGTCTCATTGTGTGCCTTCGGCCGTGAAACAATAATTGATGATGTTTCACCGCCAACGTTTGATAAATGTCGTAGCCTGTGGTCCGTTACGCGGTAAAAATACTATAAATAGTTATGGTTGTTTGAGATATAATCCCGCGTATGATGGATAGAATTTTTTTTTCGAAAAAAAATTTGTGTTTGGAAAATTGCAATCAAATTATTTCGCTATCTTCAATGACTTCACTCAAAACTCTACATATATGAAGAAAGGTTCGTTTACATCGAAGCTCAATTCCCCCTTCTTCATAAAAAGTAAGTTTAAGATTTTTCGGCAGGGCCAACTGCCGCTTATCTGGATCCACTACTGTCGCTTTCTGCCTCGCGGAGGTGGTTGTTATGCAACTGGCTTCGCATTTCAACATCATGAATTGATGTTATAGCGAGGCGATCCCACCAAGGCGAGTTAGGATTTTTGTAGAAAAATATTGAATTTCTTATCCTTGAATGGAGTTGTATTCCGAGCAAAAGAAACAGTGAATAAAAAAGTTTTTTATTCCGTAAAATATTTTGATATTCGCCGCCCCACGCATTTTTTTAGAATCCAGGTCCTTGAGAGTTTCGAAAGCAATAATTCTTAAATCGGCATAAAAATTGGTTACTGTAAGATGGCAAAAACGTCTGATAAAGTTTGGGGCAATTGCTTGGATATTATCAAGGACATTGTAGAATGGCAGCATTACACAACATGGTTCGAGCCGATCAAGCCTGTAGAATTAAAGAACAACGTTTTGGTGATTCAGGTTCCGAGTCAGTTCTTTTATGAATACCTGGAAGAGCACTATGTAAATTTGTTGGCAAAGACTTTGCGGCGGATATTGGGGAAGGATGCGATGCTTGAGTATCGGATCATGGTCGACAGCGGTAACCACCAGAATAAGCCTTTGACGATGGATGTTCCGGCCCATGGCTATAAAACATTTTCCAACAACGAAATGGATTTTCCTCTCATCATAAACAATCCCGTAAAGAACCCTTTCGTCATTCCCGGGCTGAAGAAGATGCAGATCGACGCGCAGCTCAATCCGGTATATACGTTCGAGGCCTTTATCGAGGGCGATTGCAACCGCGTCGCGCGCCGGGCCGGGAAGACCGTTGCGGAGAAACCGGGGGCCAATTCGTTCAACCCGCTGGTGATCTATGGCGGGGTAGGGTTGGGCAAGACCCATCTGGCGCAGGCGATCGGGAATGAGGTCAAGCGTCTTCATCAGAATAAGGTGGTCTTATATGTCAGCTCGGAGAAGTTCATCAATCAGTTCGTCGATCATTCGCGCAACAATGCGATCAATGACTTCATCCACTTCTACCAGCTGGTCGATGTGTTGATCATCGACGATGTGCAATTCTTCAGCCGTGCCGAGAAATCCCAGGATGCCTTCTTTGCGATCTTCAATCATCTTCATCAGTCCGGCAAGCAGTTGATCCTGTCATCCGATAAGCCGCCAAAGGACCTCGATGGCTTGCAGGAGCGATTGTTGAGCCGTTTCCGTTGGGGGTTGAGCGCCGACTTGCAGGTGCCCGACTATGAGACGCGGATCGATATCCTCGAGCGCAAAATGAAGAATGATGGCCTTGAGATGCCAAAGGAAGTGATCAAGTATTTAGCCTATAATATCAATAGTAATGTACGCGAACTGGAGGGTGCATTGATCTCTCTTTTGGCACAATCTTCGCTGAATAAGAGGGAAATCGACCTGGAATTGGCTAAAAAGGTACTCCGTAATTTCGTGAAAACTAGCAGTAAGGAGATCACCATCGAAACTATACAGCGCATGGTATGCGAATATTTCGATGTATCCTATGATAAATTACTGCAGAAAACCCGCAAGCGCGAGATCGTGCAAGCACGGCAAATTACTATGTACCTCGCCAAAGCCTTTACCAAGAATTCCCTCAAGACCATCGGCGAACACTTCGGCGGACGTGACCATACGACCGTGATCCACTCTTGCCAGACGGTAAAAGATCTCATGGACACCGACAGCCTTTTCCGCGAAAACGTCATGGAACTCCAACAAAAAGTCCAGTTGGCTGCGATGTAGAACCGGCCGGCCCCCTAATAACTGCCCTTCCGACAAAAAAGATTAGCCGCAAGGCGAAAAGC